>NZ_JBSHGY010000002.1:0-516646 GCF_053618035.1 Microbacterium sp. NPDC055665
GTCACATCCGCTGCCGCGCTGGCCTGGGTGGACGCGTCCGCGTTCCCCGCAGCAACCGCTGCCGGGTTCCCGTTCGCATCCGCCGCCGCCGACGCCGCCGCGTTCGACTCAGTGTTTTCAACGGCGGTGTCCCACTCGCTGACGTTGTTCGTCGGGTCCGGGTCAATATCGACGCCAGCCACCGTGGCGACGTTCTGAATCGTGGTGCCGGGAGCAGACGGCGCGGTTCCCGTCAGCTCAATCGGCAGGACGATGTAATTCCCCGCCGCCGGCGGGACCGGGGTATTCACGTCGCCGCCTGTGAGCTGCGAAACCAGTGGGGAAGCTGTAGGGACAGTCAACCACTCGGTCGGTGTGCCCCCAACCGCTGGCGAGAGCACACACTCAAGGTCATGCCCAACCAGTTCACAGAACGGGAACGGGGAGACAAGCTGAGGGTTGATGACCTCGGCGGGCACCGCATCGCGAATGATGAGGCCGTTCGAGTTCGCCCCGGTGTCAGGGACCGTGAGCGTGAGTGTCCAGTCCAGTGTCCCGCCGGGCTCGACGACTGCCGGACCCGACTTCTCAATCGAGAGATCCGCGAATGCTGAGCGGACGGAGATCGGAACACCGCTGATGCTCGGCGCCACGTTGCCGGTATGGGGTTCGCCAGTGTTCCGAAGCATGGTGTTAACCAGCGGAGTCGCGATGTCGATGCTTGAGACCACGCCGTTGATCTGGAAGTACGACGTGCCTGAAAGCGCTGAATAGTCGACGTTTTCGGCGAGGCACTCGCCGTCTGGGTCAATGATGCTTGGGGCGGAGCCAGTGAGGGACAGCGTCGATGGATCCCAAAGTGCGTTTGCGTGAAGAGCAGTCGGCTCGATCTGGCCCGTCTGCGGAGTCTGCCCATTCACCTGGGTGAAGGTGACCCCCTGCAGCGTCACGAAACAGATTGGATTGCCCGCTACCCCGGTCAAGCCTCCGCTGCCACCGTTGGTCGCGATCACCGGGTTGATGAGTGGCTGGGAGAAGACGAGGCGCGCCGTCGTAGAGCCGCAGGGCATCACGTCGCCGGTTACTGCATCGGTGAAGCAACCGGCGGGGTAAGCCGCCGCTGTGGGAGCGAGCCTGGCAGTTACCGCATCCCCACCCGGTGTCGACAAACCGTCCGTCGACATAAACACCGCCTGCGCGCCGAGGTCCGCGAAGGTTCCAGGCATGTCAAGAACGACGGACGAGGTGGCGGCATTCGGCACCCACCCGCTGAGCTGCTGGTATCCGTCGGGGGTCTCTGCGGCGTGTGCAGCCGGTGCCGTGACGACAACGCCAATCGCGACGACCAGCGCCGCGGATCCGCCAGCGATACGGAGCAGGCGCCGCCTGCCTCCTGGTGGGGCCGCTGTGTTGATTGCCGGACCTGGATCTCGATTCATAGTGGATGCTCCTGTAAGAGTCGAATGAAGACGCGATACGCCCTTCGGGTGTTTCGAGCCCGGAGCGGTCCCGCCATAACGCTGATTCAGAGCATTGACCGCCTCTCCTCTTGCCGCTGAGGCCAGCCCGATATCCGGCACGCTAGGTGCGAGACATCGCTGAACGCTCTCGAGCACATCCGACGATTCGAGCTCGGAAGTGTCAGCCGGAGCCCACGCGCACGGACATCACCCCGGGACGTGCCCGAGTCTGCGACTGGGATCGGCCGACCGAGGTCGGTCTTCGCGGACGCACATAGGTGGCGTTATCGCCCGCGACGAACTGCATCCGCTATGTGTGAGTAGCCTTCACGTGCGGGTCCCCCCTTCGGGCTCCCGCCGCCACTCGCACCACGGTGGGCCAGCAGCCTTGACCCGCTGGCCCACCGCCTCAGTGCAGTTACGCCTCCCAGTTTCTCGACTGCGCGGCGGTTCCAGAATCGAAGGAGCGAGAGATACAGATGACGCGGCCCCAGGCAGACCCGACGCGGAGGACAGGTAACGGAGATGCGCGTTGGGAGCGGAGGTATGCCGAGCTCGCGCGGTTCGTCGACGAGCACGCTCGATTCCCGAATTCGACCTTCCCGACCCCGGATGAGCAGAAGCTCAGCAGCTGGATTCTCACCCAACGGAACGCGCACGCTGGTATCGGGCACATAACCCTGACCTCAGAACGTACACAACTCCTTGAAAGCATCGAGGGCTGGGCATGGTAGGTCGCCGTCCGTCTGGCAGCACCAGGCCTCCCCGGCGGCGGCCAGCGGGCTTCGTCCGCCTGTGCTCTCGGGCCGAGCCGCGACCATAGGCCCGTCCCGGTGCCCTTTGGGAAGACTCCGTGTCCTTCCGCCAGGAGAGTATTCTCGACTACGTCGCCGCCGGTACGTAACTTGACGCCGGCGGCGCCTTGGTCGGGGCAGCACGCATCCACACGGTCGGGAGGAAGCGACGTCACACAGTAGCCTCGCTCCGCTGATGAGCGAGATTCCCCCGGAACACACGAGCTTCGTCGGGCGACGGAGTGAACTGGCACGCGCTCGACGCCTGCTCGAGGAGAGTTCACTCGTGACCATCGTCGGCGCGGGCGGCGTCGGCAAGAGTCGGTTGGCGATACGCGCAGCAGCAGGACTACGTCGCAGCTTCAAGGACGGCATCTACTTCATCGATCTCACCACCACCTCCGAGAGCAACCAGGTCGCCGATGCAGTTACGGGCGCGATGGGTGTTCGCGTATGGCAGGTCGGAGCAGAGATCGCGCTCATGAAGTACCTCGCCGCCCGAACCGTCTTGATCGTGCTGGACAACTGCGAGCACGTTGCGGACGGGGTTGCGTCGCTCGTGACGTTTCTCATCGCACGCTCCCCCACCGTGAAGATTCTCTGCACGAGCAGGGAGACGCTGCGAATCGCCGGAGAGCGTGTTTGTTTGCTGGCCCCCCTTCCGATAGCTGAGCCTGAACGAGCATCGACAGAGCTGTCCCCGGCGGCCGAACTCTTCCTCGATCGAATCGCAGACTGGGTCCCTCGCGATTCCGTCGATGCTACCGATCTCGCGCATGTAGAAGCGATCTGCCGTGGAGTCGATGGCATCCCACTCGCCGTCGAACTGGCGGCTTCACGCACGCGCGTGCTCTCAGTGAGCCAGCTCGCGGAGCGGATCAGAGAGCCTCTCGACGCCGTTTCCACCGGCCCGAGAGGGAGCTCACGACGGACCCGGACCCTCCGATCAGCAATCGAATGGAGCTTTGACCTCTGCACGCCACGAGAACAGCAGGCATGGTCCCGCATGGCTGTATTCGGCGGTCTCATCGACCTCGAGGCCACCACCCACACGATGACTCCGCTCGGTCTTGACGAGGCAGAAACGCTTCGGTTGCTGGAGTCGCTTGCGGAGAAGTCAATCGTCTCGCGCGTCGAGTTCGGTCGACGAGTTTGGTATCGAATGTTCGAGACGCTTCGACACTTCGGGCTTGAGCGACTCCCGCCCCGCCAATTGCTCGAGGCCCGCCGTGCGCACCGCGACTGGTACGTGCAACGCCTTCGCGACGCGTCAGCCGCGTGGATCGGGCCAGATCAGGCTTCGTGGCTGAGCTATTTCCTTCACGAACTTCCCAACATCCGTGCAGCACTCGAATTTGCGCTCAGCACACCGGGAGAGGAAGAGTCTGCGCTCCCTCTCCTCACGCTCGGATGGCGAATCGTGTGGCAAGCGCACGGACGCCTCGACGAACTCCGCGCCTGGTTGAATCGCGCGCTGGTCCGCACGTCGCAGCCAACGACCTCCCGCTCATTCGCGCTGACCCTTCATGGTGTTCTCGCCGGGCTCTATGGGGAGCACGCGACGGCTCACGAGGACTTCATCCGGAGCAGGCTGATCGCTGATCAGCTGCAGGATGACGTGCTCCGCTCCTATATCGACGGCGCGATCGCGACCTTGATGCCTGATTCGGAGGAATCGATTGCGTTGTACCGCCGCGCCATCGCCCTGCAGCGCGACGACCCTTCGGCCGCCGTGGATTCCGGTTTCACCGTGCGTCTCGCCCTCGCACTCGATCGCCTCGGCAGAAGCGACGAATCGCTCAAACTTCGTACGGAGATCCTTAGGCAAGCGGAGATGACCGGAGAGCGGTACGAATGCTCCTCGCTCCTGCTCAACGCAGGAGCGATAGCCATGCGCAGAAGCGACAGCTCGGCCGCACGCGCCCTCACCCGACACGCTCTCGTGCTGCAGCGGGAGCTCGGGAACGCAATGGGAATGGCGCAGGCGATCCAGACGCTTGCAGGTGTCGCGCTGCATGAAGGCGATGCACAGGGGTGCGCACTCCTCCTCGGTGCGGCGCAACCACTCTGGCGGCGTTCAGGAACGCTGCCATCTGCCGTCCCCCTGTTCCATCAAGATGCGCGTGATTTCGAGGGGCGCGCAAGGGCTCGACTCGGCGCCAGCCAGTACAGAGCTGCGTTCGATCGAGGTAGCTCATTCTCCATCGATGATGGGATCCGCGTAGCGCTAGGCGAGAAGCGCCGTCCCGAGGGACGGAGCACGTCCCTCGATGCGCCGCAGCTGACGGCTCGGGAGTGGGAGGTGGCATCACTCATTGCGGAGGGTCTCTCGAACCAATCGATCGCTCAGCGATTGGTGCTCTCCGTCCGAACAGTTCACGGCCACGTCCAGCGCGTGCTTACCAAACTGAATATGACATCCCGCACTCAAGTCGCCGCGTGGTACTCGACAACGCGATCGAGCCAAGACAGGCACTCAATAGGGTAATTGTGCGCATCCGCATCGAACGGCGATTTTCGACGCTCGATGTATGCATTCCAAACCCTCAGACAAGCCCAGCTGCAGTACGCCAAGAAACGGGTCGCCCTCCCCGCCCGAGACGGACGACCGCGACCAGCCGACAGCGCAGAAGGAGCACAGCAGCACCGACGCGAACCTGTTGGCGAGAGTTCGGGCTGGTGACGACGAGGCGTTTGCCGCTCTTTGGCGTCGCTACCGTTCGGTAGCCGTCGCTGTGGCGTTTCAAAGTACCCGCACTTTCGATCCGGAAGACGTCGCCGCGGAGGCATTCGTGCGCGTCCTCACCGCTATACGACGCGGTGGTGGGCCGGCGATCGCGTTCCGCGCGTACCTGATCGTGACGGTGAAGAACGTCATCGCCAACTGGGCCCGACGAGAGTCTCGCAGCACGTCCGTCAGCCTCGAACTGGTTGAAGACCTGCCCGACCTGACGATCTACTTGGATTTCGGTGATCGGACCGCCGTGGTCAGCGCATTTCGTTCCCTGCCTCGTCGATGGCAGCTTGCGCTGTGGCACAGCGAGATCGAGGGACTGAGGCCCACCGAGATCGGCGAGATCATGGGCATCTCACCGAGCGCCGCGGCAATGCTCACCTATCGTGCTCGCCAAGGACTCCGTGCGGCCTGGCATCGTGAAGAAGGCAACGCGTAACTACACGATGCCCAGACTCGGCTCAGGCAGGCCGAAAGTCGTGCGCAAGGCAGCTTTTGCTGCGTTCCATCCACAGAGCCCGTGAACCCCAGGGCCTGGCGCCGTGGACGAGGAACACAAGTAGACCCCGTCAACGGGCGTAGACCAGGGAGAGGTCGACAGCGTCGGGCGGGCTACAAGCTGCCGAAGATCGGATGCTCCTGCCGCGATGTCGCCACCGACGTAGTTGGGATTGTATTCACCGAGGTCAGCGGCGGATGAGCTGTGCGTAGCGAGAATCACATCGCGGAAGCCCGGGGCATGGCGCTCGACCAACCGGACGATCGTTTCCAGCTGATCGACCGTGGAGCCCGCCGGGACATGCGCGTAGGCCCAGAGAACGTGCTTCCCCTCCGGTGCGCGGGTGGCATCGAAGCGTGTCGGCTGGGATACGAGGACAAAGGGCTCCTCGACGTGTCGTCCTCGTGCGATCTCTCGCTCCGCGAACCTGACGTGAGCGGCCGAACCCCCGATATGGATCGTCCCCGCATCGGCGAGCTGAACATCCGACCACGGCACTGGAGCGGAAAGCGCGAAGTCGACCTTCGCCACCCCCGGACCGTAGCGGAAGCGCTCCAGGCGACGCGAATAGCCGGCCGGCAAGGTCCCATCCGCCAGCGAGACGAACGACCGCGCACTGACATCGAGCAAGGTGCAGCGAGCGGGGGGCAATTCCCGAAGCGACCCGACGCGGTGGTTGAACACCAGCTCTCCTCCGTGGCGCACCAGGTCCTGCTCGAGCGAGTCGACGATCGCCCGGCTTCCACCGATCGCTATGGGCCACCCGCCCGCATGTGCGTGAGCGCCCAGGACGAGTCCGACTGCTGCTGCTCCGAGAGAAGGAAAGGGCTGGATGGCGTGCGCACCAACGCCTGCGAGAAGCGCCGGTGCGACCTCATCCCGAAATCGGAACCGACCAAGAGACGATCCCTGCTCGGCGACGGAACGACCCAGCAGGGCTGCCGCCGAAAGCGACGGCGGAACACGGAGGAGCTGCGCGGATGACAGATCAGCAAGGTCGCGGAACCGCCGCACCAGAGGCTCCATCAAAGATGTCCAGGCCCGCCCATCTCTTCCCAGTGCGTCCGCCGTCCGCTCAAGCTCTCGATACGCGACACCTGTGAACGAGGGGGCCAGGTGGGCGTACGACAACGACGGGGTGACGAACTCCACCCGTTGGGCGAGCTCGAATGCCTCGAAGAAGGGCGAAGCGAGTGCCATCGGATGCACCGCTGAACACACGTCGTGCAGGAACCCCGGCAACGTGAGCTCCGCTGTCCGTGCACCCCCGCCCACGGCCGAAGATTGCTCGAAGACCTGAACACGGAGCCCGGCGCGGGCCATCGTCACTGCCGCCGCGAGACCATTCGGCCCGCTCCCGACCACGACGACGTCGGGCGTTTCGCTCACGCCGTCTCCGCGACCCTCGCCGAAGCGTCGCCCTGCCTGCGCCACGCCGTACCGAGGGTCTGGCTGAGGTGCCGCCATGTGACGTCACGGATGAAGATGGCGTCGATCGCGATCATCGCCAGGGAGAACCAGGGCAGCCCCATGAGGAGTGCGATACCGAGGTGGAAGCACAGCATCACGACGAGCGCGAAGATACGTGTTCCGCGGCGCAGGAGAAGTAGCGGGAACGTGGTCTGTACCAGGAGTGTGAGCACCGTGGCGAAAGCGACCCCCGGGCCCCATGCCGTGACGAGCTCACTCAGCTCCGGCCAGGGCGCGAACTGGGCCACGTGGAGCGGATCGTAGATCGCCGTGCCACCTGACCATGGTCCGCCGCCGGCCTTGTACAGCCCACCGGACACGTAGATGAACGACACCTGGCACGCCAGGGCGATGATCGCGAAGTTGTGGAGGCTGTTGGTGAACCACTCTGGCAGAACCGGCTCGAAACGCCACCAGCGCACGAGCCAGGTCCGGCCCCAGCCACCAGGAACCCGTCCTGCGCGCCGTCGCCGTCTGAGTGCGTCCAACGACCAGCGCGTCGACGGCGCGGCGAAGAACATGACGATCAGCGCGATCCGGATCAGGTTGTCGCTCTGATCGTTGACGTACGTGTTGGACTCGATGATGGCGATCCACATGACGAACAGACCGATCGATGCGAGCCGTGTGCGATAGCCGATGATGAACAGAACCGCGAATGCGATCGCCGCCAGGTAGAGCAATGTCGAAATGACCGGCGTCGAAGCCGCCTGGAGAAAGAGGCCGAACGGCCAGATGTTCATGAACTCGCTGCCCGGGTACTCGAGCTGCCCCGTCCAGGCCATCCCCGCCCCGAAGGTGTAGAAGCGGGTGGAGAAGTTCGTCAGCAGGACGCCGAGGACCGCTCCGCCGAGGAGCATCCGAGTGACCGCGATTCCGTAACTGGCTCGCTTGCCGTCGAGAATCCATGATTCGCCGGCCTGCCAGAGGTTCCCCACCCCCTCCCGCGCGCTGCTCAAGACCGCCCTGAACAAGTCAAAAGCGGTCCGGAGGACCCGCCGAGCAGGCGCGCGCGTCACCGATCGGTTCGGTTCGACGCCTGGAGCCTGTACCTCGTCGGGAGCGTCCTGCTCGGGGAGGATCGTCTCTGTTTCGGTCGTCGTCGTCACTTGCCGCTCACCTTCTCGTATGCGGGACGGAACACTTCCGCGAACTGCGATTCGGACTGACCTGGCATCACGATGATCCCGCGCCAGCCGGTCGGAGCGAACTGCAGAGCAGGGAGCTCGGCATCGGGGTCATGACGCTGCTCGAACGGAATGATGTTCTGCCTACTCGCCTGGAACTGAACGCGAACGACGGAGTCGCCCCAGACGGCACGCGCCACTTGCACGGCGTACGCGTCGGAGTAGCGCTCTTGAACGATGTAGGCGACCACAGCCGCCGTGTTCTTGTTTTCGTTCACTTCATTGAGTGCGATCTGCATGCGACCGAGCCAGTCGTCGTTCTTGAAGTAGTTGAGCTCTGTCACCTCCTGCTGCTCGGGTGTCAGCGCATCCCACGCCCGCTTCAGCTTCGAAGCCTGCTGCAGCGCGAGGTTCGAGGCGCGCGGAGGGAAGAGATTGTGGCGCTGCATCGTGAGTTCGGCATCACTCGCGGACACCCACTCCGTGGTGATCTCCGTGCCCGACTCATCGGCGAGAACCGCACGAACCTGGAACTCATAATTGCCGTTGATCGGAGCCGGCGCGAAGACGCTCCAGCTCTGACCGAACATCGGCAGCATGTACTGCGACAGCACATTGCCGGGTACGAGGTCGCGAAGCGGGGTGACCGGTCCGATCCACAGGAAACTGGCGGCGATGTGCCATGCGGTGAACAAGCCCACCAGAATCATCACGACGCGGCTCAGAATCGTCCGCCGAGGTCGCGTCGGACGGTGCTCGGAGTCGAGCACGGGAGGGCGCGCAGAGGTGCTGCTCGCCTCGGGGGTAGTTTGGGTCGCCAAGCTGAACTTCTTTCGGTCGCTGCGCTGGATCCAGCTACGTCTGCCGGCTCGATGGATGAGCCTTCCGAGATACAGATGCAGAACAGCGCCCGCGATAACGTTGCAGCTCCCAGCGGATGCCGGCGTACGGAGACCCGGCGAGCTTGCTCATGGCAGAGCAGATCTGCGGCACGCGCCCAGCACCCAGAGCCGTATACCCAGGGTCATCAAGGACCGGGCGTCACTCCGTGACGGATTCTCGATATCCGGGTCTGGTCTGACATGGATTCTGTCAATTCGCACTCGCGCGTTCGAACCGGAACACTGGCCAGGCGAGCCTTCGAGCCAGTTCACCATCGCAAGCCGTTCGCATTATCGATGGTAGCGGCGATCACGATCGCTCTGACCAGCTGCGCTGGGCCTCCGGTTGATGGCCAGAAAGCAACGGATCCGCGACTGGCGGAACTGCCGATCGTCGCGGGCGAAGTCCTCGACCACACCGATCTCAGCGAGCCAGAGTTTTCCCTCACGGTCAGAACGACGTCACCAGCCCCGCTCGACGATGTGGCGGCTGAGATGGAGGACGCGGAGTTCACTGTATACGGGACTAGTTCAGCATCCGTTTCCGCGTTCGATGACGAACTCTACGTTTTCGTCTCCGTGGATGGATCTCTCGTTCATTACTCCTTCGGGGAGGTCGGCGAAACAACACCGTTCTAGGAGCGCAGTCCCCAGACTCCGGGCGCCGCTTGTTCACGGCGGGTTTACGGCGCCCGCCCGATGGCGCGTAGCCAGGACAGGTCGCTCCTCGCCCGTGCCCCCGTTACGAGAGCAGCGAGCGAAGTAGAAGCTCGCTATCGACCACACAGTAAGGAAACCGAAAGAATGCAGAATCAACATCCTGAACGCACGCGGCGAGGTCGCAAAGCGTTCCGCAGCTACTCCGCCGGAATTGTCACCGTGGGCGCCATCTGTGCAGGTGTGCTGGGCACCTCACCTGCACAGGCCGCAGGCGAGGCGATCAGCCCCGGCGTCATCGTGACGCCCGGAAGCCCGATCGAACGAGTCACCCTCACAGATCGGGGCACCTTCCAGGTCTACTCGGCCGAGTTCGGACAAACCTTCTGGGGAACGGAAGACGCATTCGGGGCCGCCTCCACGGTGAAGGCCACGAATCCTGAAGAGGCTCTCTCCGGCGTAGTGGGTGGGGCCCAGACGTACGGAGGTTCCGGCACGCCCGCGGATCCGTTCTGGCTTCAGACCGTCAACGAGTCTGACTCCCTCACGCTCTCCACTCGGCTGAGCTACGTGATCGGTGCCAACTACGTTCGGACTGAGATGTCGACGACGAACAACGCGAGCACCACGCGTCCGGTGGAGCTCACCGGGTACGGGGACTGCTACCTCGCCGGCGACGATCTCGGGTACAGCAACGTTGCCCCTGGCACAGCCGAGTGTCACACAGATCAGGTAGACGGTGAAGTGATCTCGCTCATCGCCGCGACCCCCGGCGCGACTGCTGTCGGCGGCCACACCATCGCGCTCTACTGGGCTGCGCGACAGCTGCCGTTCATCACGGGCTCATCCATGGCGGACACCTGCTACCCAAACGCGTGCATGTCGACGCGAACGGACAACGGCGCAGTCTTGGCGTGGAAGAAGGATCTCGCGCCGGGTGAGAGTTACTCCGCCTCCTACCTCGTCGCGTACACGGATGCAACGAATCCTCCGTTCTCAGACCTCGTTGTCGACGCCGGTGCGGCCGACCCGGAAACTCCGCTTCGCGAAGACGCGCAATATTTCGTCACGGTCACCAACGGTGGTCCCGCAGACGCGACGAACGTCGCGGTGTCGTTCGCGCTGCCGACCGGAATGAGTTTCCTGGACGCTGACCAGGCCGGATACGACGCTTCAACGGGAAACTGGGCCGTTGGCGATCTGCCTACCGGGGGCTCGAAGACCCTATACATTAACGCCCGCGCCACACAGGTCGGTCCCACGACCACTCAGGTGACATCGGCAACATCGATCAACATCGACGCCTCACCGTGCGTGACCGGTTCGTCCGCCAACTGTGGCCCCGCCGTTCCGGTGAACGTCATCGCGGTCCCCACGGCAGCAACGTCGACGATCGAGGTCTCACCGTCGTCCATCCCGGCTGACGGCACGACGAGTTCGATGGTGACCGTCACGGCGCGTGACGTTGACGGCGACCCGATCACCGTGGGTGGCGACACCGTCACGATGAGCACTGACCTCGGTGAGCTCGGTGCGGTCACCGACAATGGTGACGGCACGTATAGTGCAGCACTCACGGGCACCGCTGCAGGAACCGCGACGATCACGTTCACCGTCAACGGCGCGAACGCGATCAACACCGCAACCGTCGACCTCGTCGCGGCCTCCACCGCAGCAACGTCGACGATCGAGGTCTCGCCGTCGTCCATCCCGGCAGGTGGCACGACGGGTTCGACGGTGACCGTCACCGTCCGCGACTTCAACGGCGACCCGATCGGTGTTGGCGGCGACACCGTCACCATCGGCACCGACCTCGGTGACCTCACCTCGGTCACCGACAACGGCGACGGCACCTACAGCGCCGCACTCACAGGCATGAACGCGGGGACGGCGACGATCACCTTCACAGTCAACGGCGCGAACGCGACCAACACCGCAACCGTGAACCTCATTGCGGTCCCCACCGCAGCAACGTCGACGATCGAGGTCTCGCCGTCGTCCATCCCGGCTGACGGCACGACGGGTTCGACGGTGACCGTCACCGTCCGTGACCTCAACGGCGCCCCCATCACCGTCGGCGGCGACACCATCACCATGAACACCGACCTCGGTGACCTCAGCTCGGTCACCGACAACGGCGACGGCACCTACAGCGCCGCACTCACGGGCATGAACGCGGGGACGGCGACGATCACCTTCACCGTCAACGGCGCGAACGCCACGAACACCGCAACCGTGAACCTCATCGCGGTGCCCACCGCGACAACGTCGACGATCGCCGTGTCCGAGGGTTCGATTCCGGCTGATGGCACGACCGGTTCAACGGTGACGGTCACCGTGCGTGACTACAACGGCGACCCGATCACCGTCGGCGGCGACACCGTCACCATCGGCACCGACCTCGGTGCCGTGGGTGCAGTCACCGACAACGGCGACGGCACCTACAGCGCCGTGCTCACGGGCACGGACGCGGGGACGGCGACGATCACGTTCACCGTGAACGGCGTCAACGCCACCAACACCGAAACCGTCGACCTCATCGCCGTCCCCACCGCGACCCCCGCTCCGGAGACTCCAGACGGCCTCGCGAACACCGGCGGCGAGGCAGGAATCGGCTGGGCTGTCGGAGGCCTGCTCCTCGGAGCCGGGATGCTCCTGCCCGCGATGCGAAAGCGACGCGTCACCCAGGACTAATTCGTCCCCAATGATACCCGCCACCCCGTCGGTCCTCCGACGGGGTGGCGGGTATCACTGTCTTGAGGACATGCGCGCGGGGCTCCACGGCCCCCGCTCCCCGAGTTGCGCGTGATCAACCTCTCATTGCGGAGTCTCCATCTATATGGACTTCCATAGCTCACCCGTCACTGCTCACACCCACCCTGCCCGGCTCTCGAAGCTGCGACGAGTCGCCCTGAACGCCGCGGTCGGCGGGTTCGCGCTCCTGCTTCTCGCGGGCTGCACACCCGCACCGTCTTCAGAAGGCGATAAGCCCGACTCCTCGACGTCATCAGAGTTTCCCGTCATCGATGGCGAGATCGCCAGCGAAGGGGAAACAGCAGACTCGAACGGCGTGCGAGTTGTCGTGAGGTCCAGCGCAAGCGATCTTCTCGCAGCAGCGGCCGACGAACTCAAGGCGGCCGGCTTCGATGTTCGGCAGACGAGTGAGGACTCGCTCGGAGCGACGAGCGAGGACTATTTCGTGTCGGCATCGCTCAGGGCAGGCGAGATCACTTACATCTTCGTCCCCCGTTGACCGGACCCAATAGCTGGTTGCCGGCCCCGAGTAGGCCCCATCCGTGGGCACGCTCGGGGCCGCGTGTTTCTCCCACGCCTTTCACGGCTGAAGCTGGTCCGTGAGACCAGAAACTTGCGGCCGGGAATTGGTGTGGGTGTACCGACTCGAGGTCGGTACACCCACACCTGCGGGAGGCCAGGGCGTCAGTGGGGGTCGACGCGCTGCCTAACCGCAGCGACGCAGTGGAGGGGAAGGCGTACCGGGGAGAACGCCGTGGGCCACCACGCCACTCTCATAGACCACACCCCGCCCCTCTCATAACGCGAGGGCGGCTGATGATCGAGCCGCGGCAGGGGCAATTGCAGCCGTCATGTCGTTGGACACGGTCTGCGCGGTCAGATCCGACGCTCAGCGTTAGGAATCCGGCCCCCTGGTGTCTTACCTCACAAGAGTCCTGGCTTGGCTCCCGGCACGACTGAGTCGCTCCGCTGCAGAGGTTGCAGGAGTAGCGATGCATGTCTGCTTGATGTTCGATTCAACGCAGAATTCGAGAGGAAGTAAAGATGAACAAGTTGGGCAAGGGTCTCGTCGTCGCAGGCGTGGGGCTCGTTCTTGTGGCCGGGGGCGCAGGTTCCCTGGCGCTGTGGAACGACTCCGCAACTGTCGCCGCTGGTCCGGTCGACTCCGGTGCCATGACGATCGCGGCCGTCGGCGGATCTTGGGATACCGATATCACATTGTGGGTACCCGGGAACACCGCCACTTACACCGCGGAGCTGACGGTCACTCTTGCGGGTGATGACCTAGATACCGAGTTGACGTTGGATCCGGACTCGATCACCGGGGATCCGGAGCTGCTCGCAGCCTTGGACATCGCCCTGGCAACGGGAGCCGTCACAGGGGGTGGCACGGCAACGTTGATCGCGCCGAACACGTACTCGGTGGTTTCGGACACACCCGACACCGAGGTCACGTTGACGATTCCAGTGACCGTTGAGGTCGACTTCCCGGCCGACTCCGTCACCGACACCGTCGCCCAGAACCAGGCGGTCGATCTCGGCAGCATTGCGTTCGTGCTGCAGCAGGTGGCTCCGTAACCAGGCCCACGGTGAGACTGATGGAAGGGTCCAGCCTTCAACCACGCTTGCGTACGCGATCGGCGTCCGCAAGCGTGGCAGGGACATGGTCGCTCGCTGTCGCCACGCTCGTCGTGGCGGCAGTGGCGGCAGTACCCGGGAGCCTCGCGCTGTGGAACGACGTGGATTCGGTGGACGCCGGCACGATCACCACCGGCTCGATCAACGCCGCGATCGCTGCCGGGACCACCGTCCCCACGAGCGCCACCTCCGTGTCGCTGGGGGATCTCAACGGGATGATCCCCGGCGAAACCCGCGGGGCGACGTTCACCGTGCGAAACACCGGGAACGTCGATTTCCAACTACTCGCTCACGTCAACGCGACGACCAGCCCGTATCTGGGGCTGAGCATCACCGAAGGTGCGTGCGCTTCGACTCCCCCCGTCGGCACCTCGTTGTCTTCGACGCCTGTCGAGATCGGCCCGCTGCCATTCCTTCCCAGCACGAACGTGACGTTCTGCTTGGGCATCACGCTCAGTGAAAGCACCCCCGCGGCGATGCAGGGGACACTGATCGGCTCCTACTCCATCGACTTGACCGCGAGGACTCTGTGAGTACCCACCGTTTCGAGCTCCCGACGCGCCGACGCGCGACCCTGGCCGCGATCTGCGCCCTCCTCTTGATCGCCGCTGGCACCTCCGCGCCCGCAGCGCACGCCGCCTGGACCGCGGCGCTCGCTGGGGCGGGTACGGCCACGGCGGGAACGATCACTACGACCTCCACACTCAGCACGATCGATTCGAGGGTCTCCAACGACGATTACCAGACAACCCATCTTGTGGAGGTTCGAAACGCCCCGTCGGCTGGGTCAACATACACGGGAACCTCGGATGCGACGCTCGTCGTCAACGCTGCCGCCGCACATCCGCTCGCATCCGTCATGTCGGTCTCGGTGTGGCCGGTACTGAACGCGGCCGCTTGCACGACATCATCCGTACCAGGAGCTAACGCCGTGAGCGCGACGTGGACCACGGGGCTCACTTCCGCTTCCGCGGCCGTACTCCCGAACGCGAGCGCCTACTTCTGCGTCCGCGGGTACCCCACCAACTCGACACCATTGCCTGCCAGCCCTTCGACCGCCGCGGAACAGAACCGATCTGTCGTCGCCGCGCGGCTCGGTTCCGCCTCGACTCAGTCATTCATCCCCACCTATGTGGGGCGGGTGCAACGTGGCAACTTCATTGCAGCTTCGGCGACGACGCCGACCTCCACCGTGTCGACGTTCCGCATCTTCCCGTACAGCCCCCTGACGCCGGGGACTCTCTATGCCCCGACGGTGCACCTCGCCACGGCCGGGCTGTGCTACAACATCAGCGGCGGAGGGAATCTGTCGGCACCCGGCGCAAGCCTTATCGCATTCTCTTGCTCCAGCGCATCGGTCACGCCACGCAACGAGCGATTCGCGCAGCTACCGGTGCCTGGTACCGATTCTGTTCAAATCAGAGCGGACTCCACTGACAGCACGTACGGTTTTCTCGAAGCCAATACGGCCGGAACGCTCGTCCAGTCGCAAGTCGGAGACGCAAGCAATCTGCGTCAACGGTGGATACCGCAGGTACTGTCCAACGGCACCCGCCAGCTCATCAACGCTGCCACCGGGTATTGCCTGTTCGGTACCGGCGGCAGCGGTTCCGCCTTCACGACGCAGCCCTGCAACAACCTGGTCGGCGAGTCGAGCACGTGGAACACGGCCGGGCTATGACACGCCGCCTCCACGCCGCCCTCGCCGCGCTGCTCGTCGTCCTCGGTTCCGGAGTACCCGCCGTCGCGGTCGCCGACGACAGCGACGCCATCGAGGTCTCCGACGACGGAACGGTGTACACCGTCTCGATCGACGGCCTCTTCGCCGGCACCACACTCGTGCCACTGTCGCAGGCGGTAGATCACTTCTCAGTGCGTAACCGTGCCACGAAGCCCGTCTATCTGCGCATCGTCCTCACGGACGTCGTGACGACGGACTCCGTTCTCCGCGATGCGCTCAGCTTGGATCTGTCCTCGCCCGGCGGCCAAAGCACCACCGTGCCATTCAGCACGCGTGAGTGCGTCGAGGTCGTCGCCGGGTATCCACTGGAGATCGGAGAGTCGACGACGTTTGATGCGGCACTGGCGTTGGGCGACCTGCCAGGAGTGGAGGGCCAGTCCGAATCGACCGCGTTCAGCCTCCACATCGTCGCGACGAACGAACCGGAGTTCCCCGGCCGGTACACCTGCGCAACGGCAGCAACGGCTCCTCCCCCAGCGCCACCTCTGCCCGGAACGGGCGGAACTGTTCCGCTCGCATGGATCTCTGCGGCTGCGGCCCTCGTCGGCGTCGGTATCGGCGCAACGCTGTGGGCACGCCGACGGCACAACCCCGGAGGCGACGATGACTGAAGTGACATTCCCCGTGCAAGACAGCGAACAGCCCCCCGCACCCGTATCGATCACCACACTCGTCGGGATCGGGGTCTCTTGGGCTCTGTTGTTGCTTACCCTGATGATTGCCTTCCTCGCTACTGCGCTTCCTGCGATCACCGGAGCACAGAGCTACTCGATTTTGACGGAATCGATGCAACCGACCTACCCGCCGGGGACTCTCATCGTGGTCCGCTCAGTGGACCCGACCGATCTCCAAGTGGGCAGCGTCATCACGTACCAGATCGAATCTGGAAAGGCGGCAGTGATCACGCATCGGGTGACGGGCGTCGTACAGAGCTCGAGTGGGAGCCGCTCTTTCGTCACGATGGGCGACAACAATGCAGTGCCGGACCCGACTCCCATCAGCAGCGAACAGGTTCGCGGCGAGGTCTGGTACGCGATCCCGTACCTCGGCATCCTCTCCAACGCCCGGGAGGGAATCATCGGCGCGGTTATCCCCATCATCGGCGTCGGGCTGATCTCGTGGGGCGGATACCTCGTGGCTTCCTGGAGTATCGGACGTCTTCGTTCGCGATCGTGAACGAAGACGTCCTCCTTCGCGGGAGGTGAAGAATTTTGGAGACGTTCATGACGCTTGATGAACAGTTCGAGGAGATCGTGTCGAGGGGGCAGAGTGCGCTCGACAAAAACCAGCCCCTCGTGCCCGCGCAACTGCGACCTCCGGCCACCGTCGACACACCGGTGAAGAGGGTCCGCCGCAACCGGCGACGAACCCGGTGACAGCGATGTCCCGATGTCGCTACGCGCAGTCGCTGCTGCGGATGGCTTTGGTCGGTTGACGTGACGAAAACGGTGTGGCGCGGTCTGTGCCTAGGGAGTTTCCCGATCCCCATGATCGTGGTCGCCACGTCGACGGTTTCGACTGCAGAAAGGGCAACGTGCGAGAAGTCCGAAAGACGCGCGCCGCGGGTCTAGCCATCAGGCGTCGAGGCTCGGCCGAGAAGCTCGCGAAGGCCCGCGCGGCCGTCACCGCTGCACGCCGAGACTTCGACGCCGTCGGGATCCTCACGGTTCCCGTCGATGTGACGGACGCCGGACGGTACGCCGGGAACCGCGTCATCAAGGTCGAGGTGGACTCCCGCGAGCATCTCCTCCGCGAAGAAGACCACGCTGATCTCGTCGTCGAGATCGTCCGGTTGCTCCAGGCCGTCGCCGTGAACTCCAGGACGCACTGGCCCACGATCCCCCTGTTCGGCCCTCTCCATCCCGAAGTACGCAGCAGACGCCCTGTGTGGGTGTTGTCCAATGGCGAAGAATTCTGCGAAGTGGGCTTCATCTTCGCCCCGTGACCGTGGCGGGTCCAAGTCTGGAGTCGGCTCGAGGTTGGGTGCCTTTTCCGCGCCGGCCGTGACGAAATCGACGCTCGCGTGTCTTGCCTTCAAGCGGCAACTTCGCCGGGCTGAGCGGACGGAGCGCCGGTGACACATCAATTCGAGGCGACTGCATACGTCGAGAAGGGCTGGTGGCTGGTTCATGCCGTTGACATCGGCCAGCAGACGCGTGTGAGTACCCTCGCCGAAGTCGAGAACGCGGCGCGTAACCTGTATGCCCAGCATCTGGTCGCCCCTATCGCGCAGGTCCGAGTAGAGATCAGCGTCTACCGGTCGACTCCCGCTGCGATCATACGCACCCGTTGGACCCAGAGTTCCGCCCGTAGCCGGATCGCGGCAAAGGGCCAGCCGATGCTTCGTCGCGAGAATTGACCACTATCAAGGCATTCGTCGCAGCCGCGTTCCTCAGGTCGACCACCCCTCAGGAACGGGAGGAACTCGTGTTCTGGACGCAGGACGACCTCGACAAAGCGGGATACGCGCCGGTCACCACCGAACACCTGGCGACGGGGCTGACGATCGGCGAACTTGCCGAGGCGTCGGTCCGCACCAGCGACAACGTTGCCACCAACCTGGTCATGCGCCATCTCGGCGGCCCCGAGGCCATCATGACGGAACTTGCGTCGATAGTTGACGACGTCACAGACCTCCGCGACGAAGAGCCCGGATTGAACTTCATCACGCCCGGCAACACTGCTAACACTACGACATCCGCTGCTTTCGCCAGCACTATGGGAGCAATCGTCGGCGGCGACTGCCTGAGAGGCGATGACCTCGCCATATTCATCGCATGGATGTCGGACAACGGCACTGGTGATGAGCTCATCCGAGCAGGAGCACCCGCTGGCTGGGATATCGCAGAAAAATCCGGTGGTGCCGGCGGGGTGCGAAACGACGTCGCAATCGCGTACCCACCGTCCGGAAGCTCTCTCATCATCGTGATCTTCACGACGAAGCCCGCCGCCAACACCCCCTACGAGAACGCTCTCGTCGCCGATGTCGCAGCAGAAGTGATCTCTGCGCTCGCCGGTTGAGGGCCCATGCCCCGGCCGCCTGCGGGCTCGGAGCCCGGCCCATGGGGCCAGCGAGATATCCCGCAGATGATGCCGACTCGGTCAGGAAGCGCCGAAGCATCCCGACCGGGGATCCGCGTAATGAATCGCGGGATTCCCGGTCTCTTCCCTGGGCTTCCGTGACGACGAGGGATGCCCCAGGAAGGACTATTCGGTGAGTCAGCAGATCTCGCTTCCGCCGCGCAACCTCGACGAAACGGTGCGCGTATCGATCGTCGTGAGAGACGACCGCGGTTTCACGCACTACTACGAGGACGTCGTGACGACGCCCGGAGCTGTGCGAGACGCATTCGATCTCATGACGCGAAGGGCTCCGATCGCGCCAAGCATTCAACCGCAGTCCACTCGCTACTGATCTGCACGGAGGAGGTCGGTCCGCTCGGTCCTCGCGTCAGCCCATAGCCTCCGACGGGCGATATCCCCGAGACACTCTCGGGTCTCAGATCGGGGACACCGTCGACGAGGTCCCCGAGTTGCGGCACCTCCCGAAGTTCCACAACGCGGCCGAAGACCTCGCGGGCCTGGGCGGCGAGATGGCTCTTCGAACGTCCCTCTGCGGCGACCCGACCATCACGCTCCTCGAGCAGGCTCCGTCCTCGCCACCGCCTGACGCGCTACGCGCAGCGTTTCAGCTTAGGGGCGTCCCAGGATCAAGTAGTGGCAATGCAGGTCGGGGGATGCACGCCCAACTCGTGCACCTCGATGCGAACGGCGCACGCTACCAACTGCGCTGCAAGGCCCGATCGCACATCCACTATCGGCTGAGTGCTGGCCTTTACGGTAGCCCCAACGGCGGCGATATCCGTCTTGGGGGCCAAACAGCCGGGAGAGTCAACACTCCGCTGCCCGGTGCACGAAGCGAGGCGGTGTCACAGACCTGCGTGTTGCAACCGTGCGTGACGAGAATGTCATCTGGGAAGCGCCCCGGGGCGACAAATACTGCGAGGTCGGACAGCCCTTCCCCCGATCCGCCAGACGGGATGACTGCTCCATCGCAGCAGCGGCCTCCATAGAGTTGTTGCTCGACGACCCGCCGGGAATTCTCTGCCGCGGGTATGAAGGCCGGATAGGACGAGCCACTCGGCGGTTTCCTTGGGGGTGAGTTCTTGCCCGACGAGAGATTGCTCGTCGGAATCATGTAACGCTACGCCTCGCGACCCGGCGGGAGCCGCGACTCCAAGCGGATGCTTGCGGTTTGAGGCGAAAGCCCCCGCCGTCACCGAACGATTGACCGAGGCCAGCTGAGGAGGAAGCGCGACCATCTTCGTTATGACTCGGCTCGGCCAAGGTCTCGAATAGCGAAGCGAACTCCAGCGCTTCACCCAAGGGCGCCGGGAGCCCCGAGTTCTCCCGGCCGTATGACCCCGGGAAGCGTGGTCCCCCACCCCGCTTCCCGGGGGCCTCCCTGGATCGGTCTCAGTCAGCGTCCGTTTCGGGGTTCGGGGCCTGTAGCGCAGTTGGTAGCGCGCCTCGTTCGCATCGAGGAGGTCAGGGGTTCGATTCCCCTCAGGTCCACGTTGACGCGGCGGGCCAGCGGAGCCAAGACCGCTGGGCCGCCTAGGTGCGAGCGGCTGTGAGGAACCGCTGTGGAGTCCACTCGTAGGAATGCGCAACTCACGTTCAAAAGTGCGGGACGGTGCTCGACGGCAGATTCCATTGCCGGCCGGTGAACGACCGCTACTGACCTCAGCAGGCAGTTCGATATCGAGGCCAACCGCGTGAGCAAGCGCACCGTTGAGCGTCTCAGTTAGTAGCGGTCAGCCCACGGTCATGTGGGGTCGTTGTTGCAAATGGGTTCTAATGCAATAGGAGATTCATGCAAAGTCAGGCGCCCACGGAATCGCCAGCTTCTTGTGGTGACGGGGGTTTCTCGGTCCGACACCCCGCCGAACATTCGTCACCAGCCCGACGAGCTCGGTCCTCAGCGTCGTACCGTCGCGCGGCTAGACTAACACTGCTTCTCGGACTGCTCCTCGTGCTGACACCTTTGCTCTGGTGGACGATCCTCGCCTGGATCGCCGGACCGTGGGGAATCGCACTTGGCGTATGGGCTCATCCGATCACATGGGTGGCGATCCTATGCGGTGCTGCACTTCTTCCGATCTCGCGCTGGTGCTCACTCAGAGCCATTGAGTACGAATCTGAATGGCGTTCAGCGCACATGCGCAGCCAGCCTCGATGAACTCCCCTCATGTGCCGCCCTGACGGTCGACACCGGACGTACCGTGGTTGGTGACTGACTCCGCGGACTGCAGGTTGGGGTGGCGGGTCGGCTAAACGCGGAGGGGTTCGCGCACTGTCGCAACGTCAGCGTGATTGCCTTCTCGCGGGGACAGCACCACAGGGTGGCCCCGCGCGTGGCTGACCCACCGGCGCCAGGAGATGGCGCATATAACAGCCACGATGCCAGGTCCCCGCAAGGGAGACTCCCCAGCACGCGCCCCTGCGTCGCCCGTCGCCCGTCGCCCGTCGCCCGTGGAAGGCGCGTCTCATGCACATGAACATGAACTCAGCGGTGCGATCCCGCACGTAAGAATGCGGAGCAATTGGTGTCTGCGTAGCTGGCGAAGTCATTCCGCCGGAGCCGGATGGTTCATGATCACGCAGACAGGATTTACAGGAGCACGACGGGCTGGTGGCCACGGTGGAGCGCTCGTTATGCCGCACCCCGCATCACAGTAGACGAGAGTTGGAGCGCGGTGGACGATCGAGAACAAGGGCGGCCCCGAAGCACGTGTCGTCGACAAGAGAATCCTCCGCATCCTCGAGAACGCCTATGCGCTGCCGCATGACGCGCTGTCCACCCACCAGGACTTTCCCCGCCACGCCATCGAAGTCCTTGCACATTCCGCAGCCTCGCCTCAATGGTTCGCGCCGCCTACACACCCCACCCACGAACCACGCCGAGAAGACCTCCACATTCTCGAACGTCACGCGCGAACAGCGATCGCAAAGAACCTACGCGCGGCCGCGGGGTTGCGGCCTCGTCGCCCTCGCCGTCGGCGCCGTCCTCCTACTCGGAAGCTGGATGGCACTCCCGGAACCCGTAACCAGTGCCGCGCTCGCCATATCCGGAGCCGCGACGATCCTGGTATCCTTCGGCGCCGTGTTCAACGCCACACGCGACCAGGTGACGCTTCTCCGCCTTGAGCCAGCCCTGTTCACGCACGAGCTGCAACGACGCCTCCACAGGTTTATCGGAGTCCACTTGCAACAACTGGTCGCCGGAGGAGCCAGCACCACCGAACTCGCACGAGTCCTGTGCTACGTCCCCACCCTCACCTACACCACCGTCCAGAAGCTGAGCACCAGTCCCCCCACATTTCTTCGCACAGCTACTCACCCCTAACCACTGCAGCAGAGCTCTCGCGGCCCCACGCCTCGGAGAAGCCCACAATCGGCCAGATGGACGACGGGCGGATCCGGCGGCTCGGACTGCGACTGCGTCAACTGTGGACCTGAGGGGAATCGAACCCCTGACCTCCTCGATGCGAACGAGGCGCGCTACCAACTACGCTACAGGCCCTGAACCCCGAGAGCGACGGGGGGACAACACTCCCGGGGCCCGAGGAGTCGGAAGAACCCGCGCTCCTGACCCCTCAGGGGAGGCGATCTGGAACTCGCTTCCCTCATTGGGACCACGATCATGACGAGTCATAACGAACGTGGCACGTCTTTCTCTCCGGCCGCTGCCATCGATGGGCGTCGCCGTTCCACTCCTTGCTTGGGCTAAGGCCCGGGCTCAATCACGGCTCAGGCCAGGGCTGTTCTGAGGTTCGCGCGCTTCGAGGCCCTTCGTTGGCTATCGGTATCCAACCGCGCAAGAACGCGCGTGCCTTCCGCGAACTCCTTGCTGCTTTTCCGCTGGGCCCCATGGTTACTGCTGCGTTACCGCTCGCTCGATCCAGAACATGACGAAGGCCCCGCATCCCAGTGTTTCCAAGGGAGGCAGGGCCTTCGTGGTGGCGGTGACGGTGGGATTTGAACCCACGGTAGGGGGTTACCCTACACAACTTTTCGAGAGTTGCACCTTCGGCCGCTCGGACACGTCACCGCGGAATAGCTTACGCGACGCGGGGCCCGCACGCGAATCGACGGAAGCGGCTCACCAGGCGGCGGCGACTTCGGCATGAGTGCGCAGGATGCCCTCGGTCGAGCCGGCGGGTGCCCGGCCGATGCCGCACTCGGTCGCGACGCCGAACGCGGCGGCGTATGGGATGGCTGCGACGATGCGGCGCTCGGCCCCCTCGGCACTGTCCTCTCGGTGCACGAGCCCCAGGTACAGCTCGTTCACGGGGGCGAGGTCGGCGAGCGGGGCAAAGTAGGCCGCGTCGTCGTGAGCGATCGGCACCGGCAGGTGCAGCCAGGTGAGCGGGCGAGCGGATGCCGCCGCGACGGCGTTCGCGTAGCGGACGAGGTTCGCGGCATCCGTCGGCTCGAAGAAGTGCTTCTCCCCCGCGTCGCCGTAGCAGAGGTGCACGCCCACCTCGACGTCTGCGGGCACGGCATCGACCAGGGCCGACAGCCGCGAGACGAGCCCGTCGAACGGGTCGCCCGGCCACCACGCCTCCATGACTGCGCCGTAGCCAGCCGCGCGCTCGATGATGCCCATCTCGCTGGCGACGTCCCACTGCACGGCGAGGTCGTCGCGCGGGATCGCGGCGAGGATCTCGTCGAGCTCGCGGAGGATCGCGGCGGTGTACACGGGCTCTATCGCGGCCCGGTCGTCGCCGTGGGAGAACGAGGAGATCACGGCGAGCGGCGTCGGCAGCGACACCTGGAATCGGATGCCGGCGGGCACAGCCCCTTCGGCGCGGAGGCGCGTGAACACCGCGTACGACTCGACCGCGGCGGCGGCGTAGCCGAGCGGCGGCAGCTCGATGCTCGCGGCATCCACTCCCGCGGCGATGCGCAGGCCACGCGCGTCGATGCCGGCAGGGAACGGGATGGGCTCGTCGCCGATCCGCTCGATGCCGTCGGCCCGACCGATCACGTCGGGCTGGAACATGATCCAGTGGAACCGCTTGCCGACCTCGCCGTCCGGGATGCGGCGGAGCCGGTCGCCGAGCAGGCCCGCCGCCGTGCGCATCGTGGTCTCGGCGTCGTTATAGTTCACGCTGCCCACGAGGAGGGCTCCCTGCGGCTGAGTCATGTCCTCAGAATATCGGCGCCCCCAGCCGCATTTGCACGGCGCGAGGCCCTGCGACAGCACCTGAACCGGGTTAGGATTGCCTAAGAACCCGCCGCCTGTGGGGGCAGCGATGACGGGAAGGGTACTCATCATGGGCTTCATCACGTCCGATGCGCTGGCCGAGACGGGCTATGTCGTCCTCGACGACCACACCTCGCCCGCCGATCCGGCCGAGTGGCTCGGCCTCCAGTACGTCGGCTGGCGCTCCTCGGGCATCACGCGCTTCGCCCCGCTCACCAGCTACGCGGGCGACGTCGACTGCAACGGCTTCTGGAACCACACCCCGCCGCGCACCGACAAAGACGGCGTCTGGGTCGAGTCGCAGGTCGCGATCGCCCCCACCCTGCAGCGCCGCGCACAGGAGCCGGGCGCCGGCATCGGCCGCTGCCGCGTGATCGAGCTGCAGCCCAACGAGTACGCCGACGCGATCTACAACCTGCACCAGGACGACAACAACCGCCTCAACCAAGAGGGCACCGGCTGGGTGGTCCGCGGATTCTTCAACCTCTCCGACGACACCGAGTCGATGCTGATCCTGCGATCCGACCGCTTCGACCCGGCCACCGAGATCCGCCTGCCGCTGCGTGCGGGCTCCCGCATCATCGTCGACACCCAGCGCTTCTGGCACGCGGTCTGGCACCGCGGCACCGCCCCCCGCTACGCCCTGATCACCTCGTGGACGAGCGGCCCCGAACTCGACGCGTACATCGCCGCGAACCACGGCGACCCGCACCCGTCGACGATCGACCTCGACCCGCAGTTCGTCGACGACGCACAGGTCGAGCTGCACCGCCGCATCGAGGAGCGCCGCCGCGCCTTCGAAGCACAGGGCATCGTGATGGAACCGCCCGTCGACATGAGCGTCTGAACGATCATGCCCGCAACGCCCGGCGCTACCCTCGGCTTATGACCTCCGCCGCCGTGCTCACGGTGTCCGACCGCGGCGCAGCCGGCACCCGCGCCGACACGGCCGGGCCGCTCGCCGTCACCGCCCTCCGCGCCGCCGGATTCGACTGCGCCGATCCCGTCATCATCCCCGACGGAGCGGATGCCGTCGAGCGGGCGCTGCGCGATCTCCTCACTCGTGGCCTGCGGCTCATCGTCACCACCGGCGGCACCGGCATCGCGGCACGCGACGAGACCCCAGAGGGCACCGCGCGCGTGCTCGAGCGACAGCTTCCCGGAATCCCCGAAGAGCTGCGTCGGCAGGGGGCGGCGAAGTTCCCCGCCGCGCTGCTCAGCCGGGGCCTCGCCGGCACCGCGCAGGGCGCGCTGATCGTGAACCTCCCCGGCTCTCCCGGCGGCGTCGCCGACGGCATGCCGGTCATCCTGTCGGTCGCGGCGCACGTGATCGCTCAGCTCGACGGAGAGGACCACCGATGACCGTCGCTCTGGCCGCCATCAGCGACATCGCGCTGTCTCTCGATGCGCACCTCGCCGCCGTGGACGACGACCGTGCGGGCGCCGTCACGACCTTCCTCGGACGCGTGCGCGACCACGACCCGGATGCCGCCGGCGAGGTCGTCGCCCTCGAGTACTCGTCGCACCCGGACGCCGAGCGGATCCTCCGCGACCTCGCCGAACGTGCCGTCGCCACGGGCGTGAGCGGTGAGGCGATCATCGCTGTGAGCCACCGCATCGGCCGCCTTCCCGTGGGCTCGGCCGCCGTGATCGTCGCGGTCGCCGCCGCGCATCGCGACGAAGCCTTCGTGGTGTGCCGCGAGATGATCGAGTCCATCAAGCGCGAGCTCCCGGTCTGGAAGCGTCAGGTCGAGGCCGACGGCACCACGGCCTGGAAGGGCATCGGCGGCTGAGCCTCAGCCGCCGGCGAACGGAGGCAGCACGTCGACGGTCCCGGCCCCCGCCAGCGCGAAGTCATCGTCCACCCTGGCACCGTCGACGAGCAGGGCGCAGCGGTCGAGGATCGCCCCCAGTGCCGGATGCGCGTCTACGAGTTCGACCCGGAGCGCACCGAGGGTCGCGGCATCCGAGAGCTCCGTCGCACGGCCGGCCGCATCCTCGGCAGCCGCGAAGTACCGCACCGTCGCCATCAGCTCTGTCCCTCGGCGGCATGACCGTTCGCGAGCTCGACGATCACGGCAACCGTCGCACGCACGTCTTCGGGTGAGCCGCCCGCACGACCGGCGACGA
This sequence comes from Microbacterium sp. NPDC055665, assembly GCF_053618035.1. Lineage (NCBI taxonomy): Bacteria > Bacillati > Actinomycetota > Actinomycetes > Micrococcales > Microbacteriaceae > Microbacterium > Microbacterium sp. NPDC055665. The sequence goes on from NZ_JBSHGY010000002.1 coordinate 26,137, forward strand.
GGCCGGCGACGAAGGCACTGAACGGCGCGGCGGGGCGCGCGACCCCGTTCGCGACGTCTCGGGCGAGGTCGAGGATCAACGCGATGGGCACATCCTCCGCGCTCAGGTCGAAGCGTTCGCGCAGCTCGCCGGCCCACGCATCGAGCGCCTCCGGGGGAAGGGTGCGGCTGTTCTCGGTCATGGTGTCTCCTCGAGTTCCTGTCGTGCACGAGCCAGGTCGGCGGGCGAGTCGATGTCGGCGGTGATCCCCTCCTGGTCGGCGACCCACTCGATGGCGAGGCCGCCGAGGAGTGCGCGGACGGAGGAATCCCGGTCGGTCTCGATGCGGTCGAGCGCGTGACGGACGGATGCCGTGCGATACAGACCGGCCAGCCACTGCGGATGCCCGTCCGCGGAGAACACGACTCCGTCGACGGATGCCGGGGCTGCGGCGTCATCGACGCGGTGGGAGAGCAATCCGTGCACGACCGCATCCGGACGCGCGAGATCGCCGGCGAGGATCAGCACCCACTCGGCCGACATCTGCGCGATTCCTGCGGCGATCCCCGCCACCGGACCACCGAGCGGCGGCTCCTCCCTCGTCCACACCACGTCGACCGCGTCGTCGAGCAGCGGTCCGACCGCCACGATCGGCGTCACCCCCGCATCGCCGAGCACATCCACTGTGCGCCCCAACAGCGATCGCCCCTCCAGCGTGAGAAGCGGTTTCACGATGCCGCCCATCCGACGCCCCTCGCCACCGACGAGCAGCACGGCGCCGACCCCGGCGTGCGACGAGGTGGTCACTCCCCCGGCCTCCGCCACGAACCGCTGCGCCCGCCCTCCTTGGCGACGATGCGGACGTTCTCGATCGTCACCGCGCGGTCCACACCCTTGATCATGTCGACGACCGCGAGCGCGGCGACCGAGACGGCCGTGAGCGCCTCCATCTCGACCCCGGTGCGGTCGGCCGTGCGCACGGTCGCGCTGATCCGGATCCCCTCGTCTTCGATGTCGAGGTCGACGACCGCGCCGTGCACGCCGATGACGTGTGCGAGCGGCAGCAGCTCCGGTGTGCGCTTGGCCGCCTGGATGCCGGCGATGCGGGCCACGGCGAGCACGTCACCCTTGGGCACGGCGCCGTCTCGGAGCAGGGCCACCGTCTCCGGCGTGCAGCGCACGAAGCCCGCGGCGGTTGCGGCGCGCACGGTCGGCTGCTTCTCGGTCACGTCGACCATGCGCGCGTGGCCGGCCGGATCCAGGTGGGTGAAGGTCATGACAGCTCCATCACGTCGATGAGGTCGCCGACCGAGACCTGTTCGATCTCGGCGGGGACGATGGCGTAGGCGGTGGCGGCCCCGAGGCCGACCGCGAGGTGAGAGCCGGATCCGCCGCGGGTCGCGGGATGCACCCGGCCGTCGGCGTCGATCACCGCCGGCAGATACTGGCGACGACCGGGAGGGGTGCGCCACCCGGTGCCGGCGGCGAGGGGTCGCCGGGGACGATGGATCTCACGACGACCCTGCATGCCCAGCAGCGCAGGGCGCACCAGCACCTCGAACGAGACCGCCACGCTCACCGGATTGCCGGGCAGTCCGAACAGCAGCATCCCGGCGTCGGTCACTCCGAACCCCTGAGGCTTGCCCGGCTGCATGGCGACCTGCACGAACTCCATCGCCTCGCTCAACGCCTGCCGCACCGGCTCGTACGCGCCGGCGCTCACGCCCCCGGAGAAGATCACGGCATCGAGCCCGAGTGCGGTCGCACGGGCCACAGCCTCGGCGGGACCTGCACCATCGTCGCCGACGACCTCGCGGAACACGACCTCGGCCCCGGCCTCTGCCACGAGCCCGGCGAGCAGCAGGCTGTTCGACTCCGGAATCTGCCCTCGGAGCAACGGCTCCCCCGGAGACACGAGCTCGGCGCCGGTCGAGACGATGGCCACCCGCGGGCGCGGCGCGACGGCGACCCGAGCGATGCCGACGGATGCCAGCGCGGCCCGCTGTCGCGCGCCGAGCAGGGTTCCCGTCTCGAGGACGACAGCGCCGACCGCGGCATCCTCCCCCGCCCGACGCACGTGCGCACCCTCCGCCCGCGGTGCGCGAACGACTCGGATCTCGCCCAGGGAATCGGCGAGGCCGCCGGCGGTGTCTTCGAAAGGCACGACCGTGTCGGCAGCGGACGGCACCGGAGCACCGGTCATGATGCGGGCAGCGGTTCCGGGGGCGAGCGGCGGATCCTCCCCGCTGCCCGCCGGCACGTCCGCCACGACGCGCAACACGGCAGGATCCCCATCGGACGCGGTGGCGACGTCGGCGAAGCGCACTGCGAAGCCGTCCATCGCGGAGTTCTCGAACACGGGGACGGGGTTCTGCGCGCGGGCCGGCTCCGACAGCGTGAAGCCGATCGCCTCGTCCAGAGGTCGAGTGACCGCCGGGCGGGACCGCACCGCGCCGAGCACGACGGCGAGCTGCTCCTCGACCGTGCGCATGCCGCTCATCGTGCGCTCCAGGCATCCATGCCGCCGGTCAGCACGACGGCATCCGCCCCGGCGCTCCGCAGCGCCGTCGCGGCACGCACCGCGCGCAGTCCGCGTTGGCAGACGACCACGACCCGACCCTCGGCGGCGAATTCCTCGGGGTGACCGAGGACGACTGCGAGAGGTGCGTGCCGGGAGCCGGGGATCGCCCCGGCGGCGATCTCGTCCGCCTCTCGCACGTCGAGCACGAGCGCGCCGGCGGCGATCTCGTCGTCGAGTGCATCCGCGGCGACGAAGGACACCTCGGCGCGGACGGGAGTCGTGGTCGCCACTCCGCTCGCCTCCCCCCGTCCCCGCAGCGGGACCTCGCTCATGCGTCCCCGCAGCGCGTCGATCAGCAGCACACGGCCGAACAGCGGTTCACCGATGCCGGCGATGAGCTTGATGGCCTCCATCGCGAGCACCGACCCCACCTGGAGGCAGAGCGCCCCGAGCACTCCCACCGTGGCGCAGTTCGGCAGCTCGCCGATGCCCTCGGGCGGATAGAGGTCACTGAGCACCACCGGTGCCACCCCCGCGGGCGGAGCCGACCAGAACACCGTGACCTGCGCGGCGAACTCCTGCACGACACCCCACACCAACGGCACCCCGACACGCTCGCACGCCGCAGCCACCAGCGTGCGTGTCTCGAATGTGTCGGAGCCGTCGATGACGAGGTCGGCGTCGGCGAGCAGCGCCTCGGCGTTGGCCGCGGTCAGGCGTTCGCGCACGGGACGCACGGTCGTCTCGGGCGAGAGATCGGCCGCGACGCGCACCGCGCTGTCGACCTTGGGCGCGTCGACGTCGGCCAGGCGGTGCAGCACCTGCCGCTGCAGGTTCGAGAGCTCGACCACGTCGTCGTCGATGACCGTGAGGGTGCCGACACCCGCTGCGGCGAGCGCGAGCACGACAGGAGATCCGAGTCCGCCTGCGCCGACGACCGCCACATGGGCCGCGCGCAGACGTCGCTGGCCTAGTGCCCCGAGGTCGGCGAGCACGAGGTGCCGTGCGGTCCGCTCCGACTCGGCCGCACTGAGGGCTGCGACGGGCTCGACGAGCGGAGGCAGCGGCATGCGCTCAGGCTACCCCGGGCGGCATGTCGTGGGGCCGTTCGAGCACCGGAGAAATATCCCTTCGCTGAGCACGACCCCGCACAGAAATCCGCGGATGCGGAATATTCACGACGAACACCGTGGATCTGCGGAACCCTCCCCTCTAGGCTCGGGCTGTGACCAGCTACCGCATCGCCGAAGCCGCTCGCCTGCTCGGCGTGAGCGACGACACGGTGCGTCGCTGGATCGACCAGGACGCCTTGCCGGTCACCGCCGACAGCCCCGCCCGCATCCCCGGCGAGGCCCTCGCGCAGCACGCGGTCGCCCTCGCCGTGGCTCCGCCCACTCCCGGCGACGTGCTCTCCAGCGCCCGCAACCGCTTCACGGGACTCGTCACCCGCGTGCAGATCGACGGCGTCATGGCGCAGGTCGACATCCAGGCGGGTCCTCATCGATTCGTGTCGCTGCTCTCCGCCGAGGCCGTGCGCGAGCTCGATCTGCAGCCGGGCTCGCTGGCCGTCGCGGTGATCAAGGCGACCACCGTGATCGTGGAGACACCGCGGTGACCGGCAGGCTCCTCGCCGGGTCGGCCGCGTTGGTCGTCGCCCTGCTGCTGGGCGGATGCTCTGCCGCCTCCTCCGCGGATCCCTCGCCTTCTGCCGCCGATGGAGAGCTCACCGGCGAGGTCACCGTCTTCGCCGCAGCCTCGCTCAGCCCGGTCTTCGACGAGATCGCGGCGGCATTCGGCGAGGAGCACCCGGCGGTCGATGTCGCGCCGATCGTGTACGACGGGTCGAGCGTGCTCGTCACGCAGCTCACCGAGGGTGCGCACGCCGACGTGCTCGCCACCGCCGACGAGCGCACGATGCAGACGCTCGTCGACACCGGCATCGCCGAAGACCCGGCGCCGTTCGCGACGAACACCCTCGTGGTCGCGACGCCCGCCGGAAACCCCGCCGGGATCACCTCGCTGGCCGACTTCGCGGAGGCGACCACCGTGCTGTGCGCGCCCGAAGTGCCTTGCGGGGCGGCGTCGCAGCTGCTGCTCGACGGCGCCGGCGTCTCGGTCACGGCGGCCAGTCTCGAGCAGAACGTCTCCGCCGTGCTGCAGAAGATCGTCGCCGGTGAGGCGGATGCGGGTCTGGTCTATGCGACCGACGTGGTGGGAGAAGACGTCGAGAGCTTCGCCCCGGACGGCAGCGACCAGGTCGTGAACCGCTACCCGATCGTTGCTCTCGACGGAGCGACGGACGCCGGCCGGGCCTTCGTCGAGTTCGTGCGGGGTCCGATCGGCCGGCAGATCCTCGCCGACCACGGGTTCGGTGCGCCATGACCACGATCGCGTGGCGAGGCGGAGCATGACGAGAACGAGCATGACGAGGATGCGGCAGGTCGACACGGGAGCGGCACCTCCCTTCCTCCTCGTCGCGCCTGCCGTGCTCGGCATCCTTCTGCTCGCGCTGCCGCTGATCTCCCTGCTCACGCGTGCGTCGTGGTCGACGTTCTGGGCCGACATCACCTCGACGGTGGCGCTGGACGCCCTCCGCCTCTCGCTCACCACCGGGCTCGCAGCGACCGCGCTGTGCATCGTGCTCGGCCTTCCGCTCGCGCTCCTCATCGCCCGCGCGGGGCCGCGGACCTCGGCCCTGTTGCGGGCACTCGTCGCGGTGCCGCTGGTGCTGCCGCCGATGGTCGGCGGCGTCGCGCTGCTGTTCCTCCTCGGCCGCTCCAGTCCGCTCGGGGGTCTGATCGCCGCGTGGTTCGGCACGGGCATCCCGTTCACCCCCGTGGCCGTGGTGCTGGCGCAGGCGTTCGTGGCTCTGCCGTTCCTCGTGCTCGCGGTCGAGGGGACCATCCGCAGCACGGGAAGCCGGTACGAGCGCACGGCCGCCACGCTGGGAGCATCGCCGAGCACGGTGCTGTGGCGGGTGACGCTGCCGCTCGCCGCTCCCGGCATCGTGGTCGGGGTGATCCTGTGCTTCGCCCGCGCCATCGGCGAGTTCGGGGCCACGGCCCTGTTCGCCGGCAATGCTCCCGGGGTGACGCAGACCATGCCGCTCGCGATCTACACCGCTTTCAACGGAGCGGGCGCCGGCCGCGAGACGGCTGTGGCCCTGTCGATCCTGCTGCTGGGGACCGCCGTCGTCGTGCTGCTGCTCGTGCGGGCGTGGCGTCCGGGGGCCCTCCGATGACGGGCGCCCGCGTCGGCGGCTCGGTCGGCGATGCCCGCGATGCGGGTGTTCTCGACGCTCACGTCGTCGTGCAGCACGCCGGGCTCGACGCCGAGCTCCGCGTCGCCGCAGGCGAGCTCGTCGCGATCATGGGCCCGAGCGGTGCCGGCAAGACCTCTCTGCTGGAAGCGATCGCCGGGCTCGTGCGGCTCGATGCCGGACACGTCGACCTCGACGGGGACCGCCTGTCCGGAGAGCGGCAGCACACGCCGCCGTCGCGCCGTTCGATCGGTCTGCTCGGGCAGGACGCCCTGCTGTTCCCGCACATGACTGCGGCCGAGAACATCGCCTTCGCTGCCCGGGCCGGCGGCGGCACCCGCGAAGAGTCCACCCGACGGGCGACCGAGTGGCTGGACCGCATCGGTCTCGCGGGATACGGTCCGCGGCGGCCCGACGAGCTCTCCGGCGGACAACGCCAGCGCATCGCCCTCGCGCGGGCCCTCGCCGCATCCCCTCGGCTGCTGCTGCTCGACGAGCCGTTCACCTCGCTCGATGTCGAGGCCGCGGCCCAGCTGCGCGAGGTCGTGCGCGAACAGCGCGGAACCACCACGACGATCCTCGTCTCGCACGGCATCCTCGATGCTCAGGCTCTCGCGGAGCGGCTGGTGATCGTGCAGGCCGGACGCATCGTGCAGGATGCCGCCGTCGCCGAGGTCCTGGCCTCCCCGGCGACCCCCTTCGCCGCTGCCGTCGCCGACTCGGCGCGCTGAACGCTTCGCCGACTCGGCGCGCTGACGAGGACATCCCCCACGGATGCCTGCGCGCGGAGGCGGCGTATCAGGGACGCCGCAGACGCTCCGGGTCCGGAGTGGAGATGGGATCCCACCCTCGCTTCGGCGCCCTGGATCCGTTCTGGTCGTCGCGGGAGCGGTAGACGATGTACGGGCGGAACAGGTACCCGACCGGCGCCGAGAACACGTGCACGAGGCGGGTGAACGGCCACAGCGCGAACAGAAGTGTGGCCGTGAGCACATGCAGCTGGAACAGCAGCGGCACATCGAGCATCAGGTCGGGTCGCGGCTGGAGGATGATCAGCTGGCGCAACCACGGGGAGACCGTCTCGCGGTAATGGAAACCACCGCCGAACACCTGGTGCACCACGGTGGCCGCGGTGCCGAACAGGAGCGTCGCCCCCAGGAACACGTACATCACCTTGTCCATGACGGTGGTCGCCAGGAACACGGCCGCGACCGTGCGGCGTCGGTAGATGAGGATGGCGAGCCCCGCCAAGGTCAGTAGCGCCGCCGCCGTCCCGAGCACGGTCGCCCCGATGTGATACATCTCCTCGTTGATGCCGATCGCGTACAGCCACTCCCGCGGGATGAGGAGCCCGACCACATGCCCGGCGATCACCATGAGGATGCCGAGGTGGAACATCGGCGATCCCCAGCGCAGCAGCCTGTTCTCGTACGTCTGCGAGGAGCGGGTCGTCCAGCCGAACTTGTCGTAGCGATACCGCCAGATGTGACCGACGACGAAGATCGCCGCGCACACGTACGGCAGCGCGACCCACAGGATGATCTGCAGACTCATATCGATTCCCTCGCTCGGAATGCGGGCATCGGGAGGCTCAGCCCGACCGTCTCCGCGGGCGGCCCTTCATTCACCAGTGCGAGCACTCGCTCTCTCGTCGCCTGGTCGACCTTCGGCAACGACAGCGTCACGGCGCGCACGGGATCGGCCCAGCGACTGCCCATGCTCTCCAGCGCCGCCCGCAGCACTTCGACGCCTTCTCGGTGCGCGGCCAGGAGAGCGTCGGCGATGGGAGACCCCGACAGCGCCGAGAACTCCAGCACCGCCGGCAGGAAGTCGGGCAGGTCGGCCGCGTCGAATTCCCAGCCCGCGGCACGGTACGCCTCGAGGAACGTGACGAGTGCGGTGCCGCGACGCCGAGTGTCACCGGTCGCGTAGTAGCTCAGGTACAACGAGCACTTCCGCTTCAGGTCGAACGTCGTCACGTATTCGCGCTGCAGCCCCGATGCACCATCACGCTCCGCCCCGTCGAGGAACCGCGTCATCGGGTCGGCCACGGCGCGGGGCAGCGCTGCGATGTGCGCGCGCAGGACCGGGATCCGATCGAACCACGCGGCGTCCGGATACTCCAGCAGCAGCGACGCGAGCATGTGCACCGTCCGACGCTGCCCCGCGGTGAGCGCCGCAGGAGCCAGCGTGTCGGGAAGCGGGCGCAACGGCGTGACCCGTTCCGTCCGGTCCCGGATGGGGAGCACGCTGCTCACGACTTCGCCTCCGGTGGGAACATGCCGCCCGGTCGGCCGTTGCCGTCCCAGTTCAGCAGGTTCAGGCGATTCGGGGTCGACGGCCTGTCGGCGGTCTGCCGGTCGGCCAACACGTGGAAGTTCTCCACGGCGACCGGCGTCGGATAGCCGCTGTTCGCTCCGAAGGGGCCGGCACCGCCCATGCCCGGCCCGTCTTCATAATCGAGCGAACAGGCCATCTCCTCCAGCTCGTGCGCTCTCTCCGCGTGCGCTGCCGGGATCACGTATCGCTCCTCGTACTTCGCGATCGCGAGCAGCCGGTACATCTCCTCGATCTCGGTACCGGTCATGCCGACGGCCGCCGCGATGCGCTCGTCGCGCTCGTCATCGATGCTGACCCCGCGCATGTAGGACCGCATCGCCGCGAGCTTGCGCAGCGATGCGTCCACGGGTTTCGGATCGCCCGCGGTGAACATCTCGGCGAGGTATCCGATCGGGATCCGGAGCTTGTCGATCGCGGCGAACAGCGTGCGCGCATCTTCGCCGTCGTTGCCCGACCCGGTGATCACGTCGACGACCGGCGACAGCGGCGGGATGTACCAGACCATCGGCATCGTCCGATACTCGGGGTGCAGGGGAAGCGCGACCTTGTACTTCTGGATCAACCGATGGATCGGGCTTCGCTGGGCGGCCTCGATCCAGTCCTCGGGGATCCCGTCACGACGTGCGGCCTCGATCACTGCCGGGTCGTTCGGGTCGAGGATCACCGAACGCTGCGCCTCGAGGAGCTCGTGCTCGTCCTCCACCGCCGCAGCTTCGGCGACCCGATCGACGTCGTAGAGCACCAGCCCGAGGTACCGCAGTCGGCCGACGCAGGTCTCCGAGCACACGGTGGGCAGCCCGACCTCGATCCGCGGGTAGCACATCGTGCACTTCTCAGCCTTGCCGGTCTTGTGATTGAAGTAGACCTTCTTGTACGGGCAGCCCGACACGCACATGCGCCACCCGCGACATGCATCCTGATCCACGAGGACGATGCCGTCCTCTTCCCGCTTGTACATCGCACCCGACGGACACGAGGCCACGCACGAGGGATTGAGGCAGTGCTCGCAGATGCGGGGCAGGTAGAACATGAAGGCCTTCTGGAATTCCGCCTCGACCTGCTCGCTCATCTTCTGCAGGATCGGGTCCTCCTGCATCGTCTCGATGGAACCGCCCAGATCGTCGTCCCAGTTGGCCGACCACGAGATCTTCATGTCCTTGCCGGTGATCAGACTCTTCGGTCGGGCCACCGGAGTGTGCTCACCGCTCGGAGCGTTGACGAGCATGTCGTAGTCGTACGTCCAGGGCTCGTAGTAGTCGTCGATGCCCGGCAGCTTCGGGTTGGAGAAGATACGCATGAGCTTCGCCAACCGTCCACCGCTGCGCAGGCGCAGCCGACCGCGCTTGTCGCGCACCCAGCCACCGCCCCACTTCTCCTGATCCTGATAGCCGCGCGGGTACCCGACGCCCGGTCGTGTCTCGACGTTGTTGAACCAGACGTACTCCATGCCGGTGCGGTTCGTCCATGCCTGCTTGCACGTGACCGAGCAGGTGTGACACCCGATGCACTTGTCGAGGTTCATCACCATCGACATCTGCGCCATGACCTTCATCGGTACCGCACCTCCTGGTCGCGGCGGCGGATCGTGGTGACCTCGTCGCGCTGGTTCCCGGTCGGGCCGAGATAGTTGAACGCCCACGACAGCTGCGCGTAGCCGCCGATCAGATGGCTGGGCTTGAGCAGGATGCGGGTGAGGGAGTTGTGGATGCCACCGCGCTGGCCGCTGATCTCCGAGATGGGCACATCCACCGTTCGATCCTTCGCGTGGTACATGTACACGGTGCCCTCGGGCATGCGGTGCGACACGTTCGCCCGCGCGACCACCACGCCGTTGCGGTTGTAGGACTCGATCCAGTCGTTGTCGCGGACGCCGATCTTGTCGGCATCCTGCGGACTCATCCAGATGGTGGGGCCGCCACGCGACAGCGACAGCATGAAGAGGTTGTCCTGATACTCCGAGTGGATCGACCACTTGGAGTGCGGCGTCAGATAGCGCACATGCACCTCTGCGGCGCCGTTGGTTCCGGGGACGACGTCGCCGAACAGCCGGTGCATGTCGAGCGGCGGGCGATAGATGGGCAGCGTCTCGCCGAGCTCGTCCATCCAGTCGTGGTCGAGGTAGAAGTGCTGGCGACCAGTCAGGGTGTGCCAGGGCTTGAGGTGCTCGACGTTTATCGCGAAAGCCGTGTAGCGGCGCCCTCCGTGCTCCGATCCGGACCATTCCGGAGACGTGATCACGCTGCGGGGCTGCACCGAGACGTCGGAGAAGGTCAGGTGCGTCCCTTCGTGCTCCTCGGCGAGGAACGCCATCTCCTGGCCGGTGTGCTTTCCGAGCGCCTGGAAGCCCTGCACCGCGAGGCGGCCGTTGCTCGTGCCCGAGAACGCGAGGATCATCTCGCACGCACGACGGTCGCTGTCCAGGCGCACCGATCCGGCATAGGGACCAGCCTCGACGACGCCGTTGCTCCTCTTGAGCTTCTCGATCTCGGGCTCGGCCCGATACGTGATGCCCTTGGTGGTCATACCCAGCTTCTGCGTGAGCGGTCCGAGCGCCTTCCACCGAGCGAACAGATTCGGGTAGTCGCGCTCGACGACGACGAGCTTCGGCATCGTCACGCCCGGCACGCGTGGCAGGTCTTCCACCTTGCCGTGAGGTGTCGCCATCGCGTCGGGGGTGTCGTGCTGCAGAGGCGCCGCCACGAGGTCCCGCCGCACACCCAGGTGGGTGCGGGCCATCTCGCTGAACTTCTCCGCCAGCATCCCGAACGTGTCGAAGTCGGTCTTGGTCTGCCAAGGCGGCGCGATCGCCGGGTTGAACGCATGGATGAACGGGTGCATGTCGGTCGACGAGAGGTCGTGCTTCTCGTACCAGGTCGCCGCCGGCAGCACGATGTCGCTGAAGAGCGTGGTGCTCGTCATGCGGAAATCTGCCGTCATCAGGAGATCGAGCTTGCCCTCCGGAGCCTCGTCCCGCCAGGTCATGGTCGTCGGACGAGAGCCGGGCGCGGTTTCGTCGGCGCGGATCGCCGCGTCGGTGCCGAGCAGATGCTTGAGGAAGTACTCGTTGCCCTTGCCCGAGGAGCCGAGGATGTTCGCGCGCCACACCAGGACGACGCGAGGGAAGTTCTCCGGCGCGTCCGGATCCTCCACGGCGAACTTCAGGGAACCGTCGTCGAGGCTGTCGACGACGTGCTGCGCCGGCTCCTTTCCGAGAGCATCGGCCTCGTCGCACAGATCCAGCGGGTTGCGGTCGAACGTCGGGTAGCTGGGCATCCATCCGCGCTGCACGGACTCGACGAGACAGTCGGCCGTGGTGCGGTCGGCGAAGCGGCCGAGACCCAACGGAGACGAGAGCTGGTCGGCCGGGAGTCCGTCGTAACGCCACTGATCGGTCGCCAGGAACCAGAATGCGGTGCCGATGGTGTGACGCGGAGGGCGGCCCCAGTCTGCGGCGGCCGCGTACTGCTGGTATCCCGTGATCGGACGCACCTTCTCCTGCCCGACGTAGTGCGCCCAGCCGCCGCCGTTCACCCCCTGGCATCCGGTCATGGTCGTCAGCGCCAAGAAGGTGCGGTAGATCGTGTCGGAGTGGAACCAGTGATTCGTGCCGGCGCCCATGAGGATCATCGACCGACCGCCCGACCGCTCGGCGTTGTCGGCGAACTCGCGTGCGATGCGAAGCGCCTGCGGGGCCGGCACCGCCGTGTGCTCCTCCTGCCACGCGGGCGTCCCCGGACTGCTCGCGTCGTCGTAGCCCGTCGGCCACGCACCCGGCAGCCCTTCGCGACCGACGCCGTACTGCGCGAGCATGAGGTCGAAAACGGTCGTGACCTTCCGCCCGGCGACCGTGCGCACCGGAACGCCGCGCACGACGACGCCCGACCCCCCGGCATGCTCCTGACCCGGCTCCGGATCGAGGTCGAAGCGCGGCAGCCGCACCTCGACGGCGCCATGATCACCCGGCAGGTCGCTGATCGAGAGCGGCGGGACGACGTCGCCGAGGTCGAGATTCCAACGCCCCTCGTCCTCTGCCGTGAACCGGTGGCCGAGGGAGCCGTTCGGAACCACGGGGTTCCCGACGGCGTCGAGCAGCACGGGTTTGAAGTCCGCGCGCGCCTGCGCTGCCGCATCCCCGTCGAGATCCGAGGCGGTGACGAACTTGCCCGGCACCAGCCCGCCGTCCCTCTCTTCCAGAGCCACGAGGAAGGGCGCATCGGTGTAGCGCCGCATGTAGTCCTCGAACCGCGGTGTCCTCTTCTCGACGAAATGCTCACTGAGGATGACATGGCCCATCGCGAGCGCGAGCGCGGCATCCGTACCCGGGTGGGGCGCGACCCATTCGTCGGCGAACTTGGTGTTGTCGGTGTAGTCCGGCGAGACCGTGACGACCTTCTGGCCGCGGTAGCGTGCCTCGGCCATGAAGTGCGCGTCCGGCGTGCGCGTGACGGGGACGTTCGACCCCCACATGATGAGGTAGCCCGCGTTCCACCAGTCGGCGGACTCGGGCACGTCGGTCTGATCACCGAACATCTGGGGGCTCGCGACGGGCAGGTCGGCGTACCAGTCGTAGAACGACAGCATCGTTCCGCCGAGCAGGTTGAGGAAGCGGGAGCCCGCGCCATGGGAGACCATCGACATGGCCGGGATCGGCGAGAAGCCCGCCACCCGGTCAGGGCCGTACTCCTTCACCGTGTGCACGTGGGCCGCGGCCGCGATCTCGAGCACCTCGTCCCAGGTCGCACGGATCAGACCGCCCTTGCCGCGGACACGTTTGTAGGCGGTGGACTTCTCCGGATCCTCGACGATCGAGGCCCAGGCGTCGACGGGGTCGGCGTGCACGGCTCGCGCTTCACGGTAGAGCTGGGCGAGGGTTTCTCGGATGTAGGGATAGCGCACCCGGGTCGGCGAGTACGTGTACCAGCTGAAGGCAGCGCCGCGGGGGCATCCGCGCGGTTCGTACTCCGGAGAGTCGGGGCCGATGGAGGGGTAGTCGGTCTGCTGCGCCTCCCACGTGATGATGCCGTCCTTGACGTACACCTTCCAGGAGCAGGAGCCCGTGCAGTTCACGCCGTGCGTGGACCGCACCACCTTGTCGTGCGACCAGCGATCGCGGTAGAACGCGTCGCCCGAGCGGCCGCCCTCCAGAAACAGCGAGCGGAGATCGGAGGAGACCTCGCCCGGCCGCATGAACCTGCCGAGGCTCACCAGCCCGTCGGCGAGAGCACCGTCGGTGGAGTGCGGACTCTCGGTTCGGATGCCAGGGGTCATCGTGTCTCCTTCAGGCGGCCTTTGACTCAGCATCCAACACCCGGACATGCACCCGCACAAGGGTGCGCCGTGTTAATCCGCGAAGCAATTAGCACGGGAGAACAGGGTGGTGGGCGGGGTGCTCGCGGGGCTACTCTCGTCGCTCAGAGGAGGAACCACCCATGAGTTCTGCCGCAGCTTCCCCCGCCCGGTCCGAGCTCAAAGGCGGCTTCGCGCAGGTGATCCTCGCGACCCTCGCCTCCACGGTCGGCTTCTGGGCCTGGATGGCGATCGCACCGCTGCAGAAGGCGTACGCCACCGAGATGGGCCTCGATGAGGGGCAGATCTCCCTGATGCTCGCCACGCCCGTGCTGGTGGGCGCGCTCGGACGCATCGTCGTCGGCGCGATGACCGACCGCTTCGGCGGACGGAAGATGTTCACCGCCGTGCTACTGATCTCGGTTCCGGCCGTGCTCCTCGTCGCGGTGGCAGGAGAGATCCGCAGCTTCCCTCTGCTTCTGATCGCCGGGTTCTATCTCGGTGTCGCCGGAACGATCTTCGCGGTCGGCATCCCCTTCTCGAGCGCGTGGTTCCCGCCGGCTCGACGCGGGTTCGCGAACGGCGTGTTCGGTATGGGGATGATCGGAACGGCCGTCTCGGCGTTCTTCACACCCCGCCTGGTGGAGTCGATCGGGTACCTCCCGACGCACCTGGTGATCGCGGGGGCACTGGCCGTACTGGCCGTGCTGTCGTGGTTCTTCCTCCGCGACTCGCCCGTCTGGCGTCCCAACACCGAGCGGTTCGTGCCCAAGGTCGTCGGCGCGCTGAAGCTCGCGGTGACGTGGGAGATGGCGTTCCTCTACGGCATCGTGTTCGGTGGATTCGTCGCGTTCTCGACCTTCCTGCCCAAGTACCTCACCACGATCTATCCCGACGACGTCGATGTCGTCGGAGCGGGGACGCGAACCGCTCTCTTCGCCGCGGCGGCGGTCATCGCGCGTCCCATCGGCGGCGTGCTGGCCGATCGCTTCGGCCCCAAGGTGATCGCACTGATCTCGCTCGGAGGGATCGTGTCCCTCGCGTACATCGTGGGCCAGCAGCCGCCCGAAGGTATCGTCACCGGGGTCACCTTCATCCTGATGGCCGCTGCGATGGGGCTCGGCATGGGTGCGGTCTTCGCCTGGATCGGTCCATCGACGCCACCGGAGAAGGTCGGATCCGTCAGCGGCATCGTCGCGGCAGCGGGAGGCCTCGGCGGATACTTCCCGCCCCTGGTCATGGGAGCCACGTACAACGCCGACACCAACTCCTACTCACTGGGCCTCTGGCTTCTCGTGTTCGTCGGCGCCTTCGCCCTGGTGGTGGCGGGAATGCTCCGAGACGTGGGCGGAAAGCGTAATCTGGGACGATCGTGACCACCGTTCCCGTGCAGATCGGACGCCGGATGCCACTGGCGCCGGCCGAGACCTCCACGGCCTCCACCCGTGCACTCCTGGACACGCATGGCCGCAGCCACCGGGATCTCCGCATCTCGCTCACCGACCGCTGCTCGTTGCGCTGCACCTATTGCATGCCGGAGCAGGGCAACGAGTGGCTCGCTCGCGAGTCGATCCTGTCGGTCGACGAGATCGTCCGGATCGCCCGCATCGCCGCGGCGGCAGGCATCACCACCTTCCGCCTCACGGGCGGCGAACCGTTGCTGCGTCGCGACATCGTCGACGTCGTGCGCCGACTGCGGGAGATCGACACCGACGACGGCCCCGTGCAGGTCGCGATGACGACGAACGGAATCCGCCTCGACGAGGTGATCGACGACCTGATCTCCGCGGGCCTGAGCCGCCTGAACATCTCGATCGACACACTGCGCCCCGACAGGTTCGCCGCCTTGACGCGACGTGACCGCCTCGACGACGTGCTGCGTGGGATCGCGGCGGCCTCGTCATCCGGATTGCGCCCGCTCAAGCTGAACACGGTCGCGATGCGCGGGGTCAACGAAGACGAGCTGTGCGACCTCGTCGATTTCGCGATCGCGCACGGAGCCGAACTGCGCTTCATCGAGCAGATGCCGCTGGACGCCGGTCACACCTGGGATCGGGATCGGATGGTCACCCGTGAGGAGATCCTCGACACGCTCGCCGAGCGCTGGACGCTGACCGAGAGCCCCGGCCGCGGCGGGGCACCTGCCGAGCGTTGGCGTCTCGATGGCGGGGTGGCGACGGTCGGCGTGATCGCCTCTGTCACGGCTCCCTTCTGCGGCGCATGCGATCGTCTGCGACTCACGGCCGACGGGCAGCTGCGGAACTGCCTGTTCTCCACCGATGAGTTCGACCTCCTTCCTGTGCTTCGAGCCACGGGCGGCGCGGGCTCCGACGCGGCGGTCGACGACGTGCTGCGGCGCTGCGTCTGGGCCAAGCTCCCCGGTCACGCGATCAACGACCCGGCCTTCCTCCAGCCGGCGCGCGGCATGAACGCCATCGGCGGCTGAGTCCGGCGCCGAGCGCCTGCGCGAACGCGCCTCAGCGCGTGCGACCGCCGTCGAGCCGCACCACGCGGTCGACCGTTCCTGCCGGCGGCGCCACGTGCGAGATGAGCAGCACCGACTGCTCCCCCGCCGCCTCGAGCAGGTCGCGCAGCAGGGCGTCCGATGCGTCGGGATCCACGCCCGCCGTCGGCTCGTCGAGGACCAGCACGGGGAAGCCGCGCAGCAGCGCGCGGGCGAGGGCGATGCGCTGCGCCTGACCACCCGACACGAGCGCGCCACGGTCACCGACCCTCGCATCGAGGCCACCGCGCTCCCGGGCCCACTCCCCGAGGCCGACACGGTCGAGCACGGCGTACAGTTCGTCGTCGGTCGCCGTATCGCGGGCGAAGAGCAGGTTCTGGCGGATGTCCTCGTCGAACAGTTGGGGGCTCTGCTCGCACAGGCCGATCACGCGTCGCAGCGCCGGCCCCGACAGCCCCGCCGCATCCCGCCCGTCGACCAGGTAGTCGCCCTCCACGCGGAGGAAGCCGACGAGGGCAGCCGCGAGCGAGCTCTTGCCCGCCCCGCTCGGCCCCGCGACCAGCACCCTCTCCCCCGGCTCCAGATCGAGGTCGACACCCGTCAGCGCGGGAGCACCACCGGGCCAGTTCGCACGGACCCCGCGCATCCGGATCGTCGGCGTGCCGTCGAGCTCGATGTCGTCGCCCCCGTCGGGCCGGAGCTCGTCCGGCATCCGCTCCGGCAGCGCGTCGACGATGCGTTCCGCGCTCGAACGGACGCTCCGCCAGGATGCCGCAGCCACCGGAACCGCGCCGAAGATCTCGAACACCACCATCGGCACGAGAACCGCCACGGCCAGCCACGGTCCGTCGATCGAGCCGTCGGCGAGCCCGGGTGCAGCGGCGGCGAGAGCCCAGACGGATGCTGCCCCGGCGACCGCGGACACGACGCCCGCCGCGATGGCCTGAGCGAGCGAAGCACGGTCGACGACGCGTCGCAGGCCCGCGTCGGCCGCCGCGATCCGCTCGCGTGCCTGCTCCTCCGCACCGTAGGCCAGGAGCACGTCGAGGCTGCCGAAGTAGTCGACGAGCGCGGCCGAGAGCTCGGCCCGTCGCACGGACACGAGGGCTTCGGCACGCGAGCCGAACACCCAGCCGAGTCCGATCGCCGCGGCCGCCGCGATCAACAGGCAGACCGCCAGCGTGAGGGCCGCCGGTGGAGAGACGAACGCGATGAAACCGACGGCCCCGACCGCCACGAGCGCGGCGACCCCGAGCGGCTGCACCACGCGCAACGGCAGGTTCTGCAGGTTCTCGACGTCGTCCACGAGCGCGGTGAGCATCTGTCCGCGATCCGTCGTGCCGAGACCGGCCGGCGAGAGCGGGGTCAGTCGCCGCACCATGTCGGCACGTGTCGAGGCGAGCTGTCGCAGCGCCGCATCATGTCCGCTGAGGCGCTCGAGGTACCGGGTGACCGCACGGGACACCGCGAAGAACCGCACGCCGACGACCGCGATCGACAGCGGCACGAGCGAGTCCACGATGGAGGCGCTCACGATCAGCCAACCACTCACCGCCAGCAGGCTCACCGCGGCGGCGGCCGACAGCACACCCCAGAGCAGACCGGGGAGGAAGCGTCCGATCGGCGGCTGCGCGAGCTTCAGGACGTCGCGGATGCGGTCGCTGCGCGAGTGCAGGGTGTCTGGTTCAGGGCGGCGCGCGGTCATGCGTTCACCCCCAGCGTCACCACGTGGTCGGCGATGTCCCGCGCCGTGCGACGGTGCGAGACCAGGAGGATCATCGCGCCGGCATCCGCTCGCGCGCGCAGCGACCGCCAGAGCCGGGCCTCGGTGTCGGGGTCGAGAGCACTCGAGGGCTCATCGAGCGCGAGCACCCGGCGCGGGTCGGAGGCCTGGCGATACAGAGCCCGGGCGACCGCGACCCGCTGCGCCTGACCTCCCGACAGGCCGCTGCCCTGTACGCCGAGCTCGAGGGCGGGGTCGATGCCCTCGGCGCACGCGGCGTCGAGGGTCTCGCGGATGCGGTCGGCATCCGGGGCCGGATCGCCGAGGGCAATGTTCTCCGCCACGGTCCCCCGCATCAGCCCCGGAGTCTGTCCGGCCCAGGCGAGCCACGCCGCCGGGGAGAGCCCGCGGATGTCGTGCCCGTCGAAAGCGGCCGCGCCGTCGAAGTCGGCCGCGCCACGAAGCGCCGCGACCAGCGACGACTTCCCCGCCCCGCTCGGTCCCTCGATCAGGGTGATCGTTCCCGGCTCGGCCGCGAACGACACGGGCGGCAGCTCCCGCACGCGCAGCCCGTCGACCACGAGGGCGCCTGCATCCGCCGCACCCGCCGCATCCGCCGGTCCCACCTGCAGGATCGATTCACGGATGCCGGGCGCATTGCCGGCGATTCCTCCTGCATCCGTGGAAACGTCCTGCATCTGTACCCGAGCCCGCGCCGCGTCGAGCACCTCGAACACGTCCTCCGTCGCCGCAACCCCCTCGGCGGCCGCGTGGAACTGCACACCCACCTGTCGGATCGGCAGGAACGCCTCGGGCGCGAGCAGCAGCACGAACAGCCCGACTTCGAGCGTCAGGTCGCCCGACAGCAGCCGGAACCCGACCGACACCGCGATCAGCGCGACCGCGAGCGAGGCCAGCAGCTCCATCGCGAAGCCGGACAGGAAGGAGAACCGCAGCACCTTCATGGTCTCGCGGCGGTATTCGTCGGCCGTGACCTCGATGCGGTCGGCCGCACGGCGGTCACGCCCGAACAGCCGCAGCGTCGACAGCCCCTGCACCGTGTCGGCGAAGCGCGCGGCGAGACGCTGCAGCGTCTGCCACTGCCGCGTCTGCACGGTCCGGGTCGCCATCCCGATCAGGATGAGGAACAGCGGGATGAGCGGCAGGGTGATGATCGCGGTGAGCCCGCTCGGCCAGTCCTGCCACCACATCACCGCGACGAGCACCGGCGTCGCGATCACGGTCAGCACGAGTTGCGGGATGTAGCGCGCGAAGTAGGCGTCGAGGGCTTCCAGTCCGTGCCCGGCGGTCACCGCGAGCGCGGTCTGGTTCCGCTGCGCGAGCCAGCCTGGTCCCAACCGGCCGACCGCGGAGATCAGGGCCGAGCGCAGCTGCATCCCGGTCTTCGCGGCCGCGCGCGTGCCCGCGGCATCCGATGCGGCGATCAGCAGTCCGCGCAGCAGCGCCGTGGCCAGCAGCCACAGCAGCGATGCCGTGACGTCGCGCCCCGCGATCGCCCCGGTGACGGCATCCGTCAGCAGCCAGGCGAAGACGATCACGACCGCGGTCTGGACGACGCCGATCAACGCGGATGCCGCGAGGAACCCCCTCGCGGCACCCGCGTATCGCAGCAGTCTCGGGTCGACGGGTTTCACGCGTGCGCCGGAGCCCCCTCGATGGATTTCCGGGTGACACGCTTGCGGAACACCCAATAGGTCCACGCCTGGTAGGCGAGCACGAGCGGCATCGCGATCAGGGCGGTCCAGCTCATGATCTGCAGCGTATACGGAGTGCTGGAGGCGTTGGCGATCGTGAGGCTGTAGGCCGGGTCGATCGTCGACGGCATCACGAACGGGAAGAGCGCGCAGAACAGCATGACCACGGCGAACAGCACCGTGAGCATCCCGGAGAAGAACGCCCAGCCGTCACGCCGGACCAGCGAGAACCCGACGGCCGCGATGAGGCTGACCGCGGCGAGCGCGCCCGCACCGATGACGAGCCAGAGCAGCGGAGCCTCGCGCCCCATCGCGATCGCGACGGTCCAGATCACGGTGGCCGCCGCGACGAGGATCGTCGGGATGGCAGCCCTCTTCGCGAGGCGCCGCGCATCCTCGTGCACCTGCCCGTCGGTCTTGAGTGCGACGAACAGCACGCCGTGCAGGAAGAACAGCAGCAGCGTGGTGACGCCGACCAGCAGCGCATACGGGTTGAGCAGCGCGAAGAAGCCGCCGACGTAGATGTGGTTCTCGTCGATCGCCACACCCTGCACGATGTTGCCGAAGGCGACACCCCACAGCAGCGCCGGGACGACCGAGCCGATCACGATCATCCGGTCGAAGCCGGCCTTCCACTTCTTGCTCTCACGCTGATGCCGATACTCGAACGAGACGCCGCGCAGGATCAGCGCGAGCAGGATCAGCAGCAGCGGCAGGTAGAAGCCGCTGAACAGCGTGGCGTACCACTCGGGGAACGACGCGAACAGCACGGCGCCGGCGACGATGACCCAGGTCTCGTTGAGATCCCAGACCGGACCGATCGTGTTGATGACCTGTCGGCGCGAGACGTCGTCCTTGCCGAGGAACGGCAGCGACATGCCGACGCCGAAGTCGAACCCGTCGAGCACGAAGTAGCCCACGAAGAAGAAGGCGACGATGAAGAACCAGAGTGTTGCGAGATCCATGATGCTCCTCCCTCTCAGTAGACGACCGACGGCAGCTGGGCCGTCTCCTCGTGCGGTTGCTCGTCGGTGTCCGGTCCCTTCTGCGCGGCCCGGATGATGAGGCGGATCTCGACGACGGCGAGCGCCGCGTAGATCGCCGTGAACGAGATCAGCGAGATCAGCACCTCGAGGCCGCTGACGCCGGGCGAGACACCGTCCTGGGTGGTCATCAACCCGAACACGATCCAGGGCTGTCTGCCCATCTCGGTGAAGACCCAGCCCATGATGTTGGCGGCCAGCGCGAGCGGGAACGACCAGATCGCGAGCTTCCACATCCACGGCGCCGGGTGCTTCTTGGCGCCCTTGCGGGTGAGCCACAGACCGGCGACGGCGACGAGCGCGGCGGCGATGCCCAGGCCGATCATCCAGCGGAACGCCCAGTACGTGATCCACAGGACCGGGGCGAATTCCGTCAGCCCCGTGGCGGCGTATGTCTGGGCGTACTCGGCGTTCAGGTCGTTGATGCCGTGCACACACGCGTCGAGGGTGTGCGTCGACAGCAGCGACAGCAGGTACGGGACGCGGATGGAGAACAGTTCGGAGGTGCCGTCGGGTGTGCCCAGGGTGAAGAGGCTGAACGAAGCGTCCGGCCCGCAGACCGTGTTGAAGGTCGCCTCCGCTGCCGCCATCTTCATCGGCTGCGCGGCATACATCGCGAGTCCCAGCTGGTCACCCGTGAGCACGACCCCGGCGGTGGAGACGATCATCGCCCACAGGCCGAACTTGAGGGAGATGCGCATGGTGTCGAAGTGCTGGCCGCGAGAGAGGTGCCAGGCCGAGACCGAGATCACGACGCCGGCGGCGAACATGAACGCGCCGAAGATCGTGTGCGGGAACGCGGCGAGCGCGACGGGGTTGGTCAGCAGTGCCCAGAAGTCGGTCAGCTCTGCGCGGTTGGTCGCCTCGTTGAACGTGTAGCCGACCGGGTTCTGCATGAACGCGTTGGCCGCGATGATGAAGTACGCCGAGAGGATGCTGCCGATCGAGACGCACCAGATCGTGGCGAGGTGCAGCTTCTGCGGGAGCTTGTCCCAACCGAAGATCCACAGTCCGATGAAGGTCGCCTCGAAGAAGAAGGCCAGCAGACCCTCGAACGCGAGCGGGGCGCCGAACACGTCGCCGACGAAGCGGGAGTAGTCCGACCAGTTCATCCCGAACTGGAACTCCTGCACGATGCCCGTAACGACACCCATGGCGAAGTTGATCAGGAAGATCTTGCCGAAGAAGCGGGTCAGGTGCAGGTACTGCACCTTGCCGGTGCGCACCCAGGCGGTCTGGAAGATCGCGGCCACCAGGGCCATGCCGATCGTCAGCGGCACGAACAGGTAGTGATAGACGGTCGTCAGCCCGAATTGCCATCGGGCGAGAGCGAGCGGATCAAGCCATTCCATGCGCTACTCCTGTTCTGTGAGGCCGTTGCCCCGCGCCGTGACGCCGCAGCGTCGTTCCCTCGGCCGGCCGCGCCGTGGCGTCGCGCAGCTGGACGGTGCAGTCCGAAGCGAGGACGGCGTCGTGGACGCACTCGGCTTCGAGTGGTCCGCCGGCCTCGTTCAGCACGCTCTGCATGAGTTCGAGGTGCACGCGGCACAGCATCGGGCGGTCCTCGGAACGACTGGCCGCGTGCGGGCACGGGCTGAGGTCGACGGTGAGGCTGCCGTCGTCGACCACGGGTTCGACGCCGCTCTCCTCCAGGTGCTCGACCAACGCGTCGAGCTGATAGGTGGCCTCGCGGCCGAGGTCGGACCCCGCGTCGGGGATCATGCTGCGCATCAGGTCTCCGCGGCGTGCGGCCGCCTTGGCCTTGTCGCGCGCCACCGGGCTCGACGCCCCCGGCGCGCCTGTGGCTGCCCGGTAGAGGGTGCGCGGCCGCCCTCGCGTCGTGCGGTGCTCGACCGTCGGGATCACGTGGCCGCCTTCGATCAGGCGCTGCAGGTGCTCACGGACGGTGTTGGGATGCAGATCCGTGGCTGCGCACAGTTCCGCGATCGTGAGTTCCGCGCGCCCCGTCGTGCTTCCCGCTTCGAAGAGCAGATGCAGGATCTGCACCCGGGAGTAGCTCGATATCGGCCCGCAAACGGACCCGCCGTTGGCCATGATCCCAGTATCCCGTGATACCGGCTGGTTTCACCTCTACCCGGCCGTGAATAAACACCTGGTCGATAGGGATGTCCGATCCCGGCGATAGCCTGGGGGCATGGCCACCCGTAAACCCGCTCCCCCCGCCTATGTGTGCACGGAATGCGGGTGGACCACCGCGAAGTGGGTGGGCCGCTGCGGCGAATGCCAGCAGTGGGGCACCGTGCAGGAGCAGGCCGCACAGACCGGCATCCTCCGACGCGTGGGGCCCATCGCGCCGACGGCGGATCGTGCGGCCCGACCCATCACGCAGATCACGACGCAGGATGCTCCGCGGCGCTCGAGCGGGGTCGGGGAGTTCGACCGCGTGCTCGGCGGCGGCATCGTGCCCGGAGCCGCGATCCTGCTCAGCGGTGAGCCGGGCGTCGGCAAATCGACCCTGCTGCTCGAGGTCGCAGCGCAGGCGGCTCGCGGCGGGCGCCGCGTCCTCTACGCGAGCGCCGAGGAGTCTCCGGGTCAGGTGCGGCTGCGCGCCGAACGCACCGGCGCCCTGCACGACGAGCTGTACCTGGCGAGCGAGACCGACCTGGCGACGATCCTCGGCCACATCGACGAGGTGAAGCCACAGCTCGTCATCGTCGACTCGGTGCAGACGGTCTCGTCGTCGCTGATCGACGGCGCCGCCGGGCAGCCGAGTCAGGTACGCGAAGTCGCGGCGACCCTGATCCGCATCGCGAAGGACCGCGATCTGCCGATCATCATCGTGGGCCACGTGACCAAAGACGGCCAGGTCGCCGGCCCCCGTGTGCTCGAGCACCTGGTCGACGTGGTGTGCCACTTCGAGGGCGACCGGCAGACGTCGCTGCGCTTCATCCGCGCGCTCAAGAACCGCTTCGGCCCGACCGACGAGGTCGGCTGCTTCGAGATGACGGGCGACGGGATCGCCGAGGTGCCCGACCCCTCGGGCCTCTTCCTCTCGCAGGGGGCCACCGAGCCGGGGACCTGCGTGGCGATCTCGCTCGACGGGCGTCGCACGCTGCCGGTCGAGGTGCAGGCACTCACCGTTCCGAGCAACGCCCCCAACCCCCGCCGCATCGTGCACGGGGTCGACTCCTCGCGGGTGGCCATGGTGCTGGCCATTCTCGAGCGGCGCGCGAACATCAAGACGAGTACCCTCGACGTCTACGTGTCGACGGTGGG
Organism: Microbacterium sp. NPDC055665; assembly: GCF_053618035.1. Lineage (NCBI taxonomy): Bacteria > Bacillati > Actinomycetota > Actinomycetes > Micrococcales > Microbacteriaceae > Microbacterium > Microbacterium sp. NPDC055665. The sequence goes on from NZ_JBSHGY010000002.1 coordinate 49,704, forward strand.
CGGCGTGCGCTTCACCGAACCGGCCGCCGATCTCGCGATCGCCATCGCCGTGGCCGGATCCATCCAGCAGTTCTCGGTGCCGCGGACCGTCGCCGCCGTGGGCGAGCTCAGCCTCGCGGGCGAGATCCGTCCGGTCACCCAGGCGGCGCAGCGTCGATCCGAAGCCGCCCGGCTCGGCTACGAGCAGGTCGTCGACGACCGGTCGAAGACCCTCCGCGCCGCACTCGGCGATGTGCGGGCACGCAACACCTCACGCCGTGCCGATCGCGACATCCCGCCGTTCTGATCGCCGCTGTGCCTCTCGAAGGGCTCGCTCTCAGGCGTCGAGCGCCTTGAGCAGCTCGGCCGGGTCCGCCTGCATCGGGTGCGGGCCCGCGATGTCGAGGAACACGGTCGTGATCGGGTGCGCCGCCAGGAATCGTCGCAGCCAGTCGGCCGAGTAGATGCCCACGCCGGGCGGGAGGTTGGCCGGCTTGTTCTTCGCGTCGCTGAACAGCAGCAGCGCGAGGTCGCCGGTGTCCGCGTCGCGGTAGGTCCACACCTCGCCGCTGTCGAGCGGATTGTCGCGGGCTCCCGGCTTGATCAGCGGCACGACCGTGGTGCCGTTGCGGAGGGCGAGAGCGACCGCGGCGACGTCCTGCTTCTCGAGGGCCAGCGCCAAAGCCTCCGACCGGAAGTCTTCGGGGGCGGGCTTCTTCTTCCCGGGTTTCGCCTTCTTCGCTGCCATGCATCCAGCTTAGGCAGACGGCGGAGTGCAGCGCGCGGAAACGACAGCGGAGACGTAAGGGGCCCTCTCGAGTCCTCCATTGGGGACTGGGGTACTCGAGAGGGCCCTCGGACTCTCGGAGCGGCGGTGTCGAAGCGCTGGGGACGCTGTAGTTCGACGCCACTGGGGATGGCATGGTGCCGCATGATGCGGAGAGTCACCTCAATGGTATCCCAAAGATCCGCACCTGTCTGCCTCAGACGGCCAACGTTCACCAGGTCGTGTCTTTCCGCACGGGAAACCGCTCGGTGCGACGCATTTCGAAGGCGTTGCGGGCCGATCGCTTCGAACTGCGAACGACGGATTCCGCGGGTCAGTAGAGCAGGATCTGGGTGGTCGTGAGGCTCGTGAACCCGCCGATCGACACCTCGACGTGGTACGAGGCTCCTCCACCGGGAGCACGCTGACGGTTCTCCTGGTCACAGGTCTCGACGCTCGAACGTGTGCGATCCCAGGTCACCGGGTCCTTGCTGGTGACCGTCGTGCCGGCGGTGAGCGTGGCGATCATGCTGCTCGGGTTCTCCTGGCAGTCCGTGGACCGCCACCAGACGTCGGCGCCGCTGGAGATCGTGAAGACCTGCGTCGTCGAGCCGACGTCGAGCGTGCAGTCCTTCGTGCCCTTGTTGGTGAGCGAGATGGAGAGCTTCGGCAGAACACCCGCCGGGTAGGTCTCCGCGTCGGTGACGGCTGTGACCTCGACGTCTTTCGCCTCGCACGCCACGATCGCCGGCGTCTGCTCCGCGGAAGGACTCGGCGACGGCGACTCGGAATCGGTCGGAGTCGTCGTGGGCGTCTCCGACGACGAGGAGGTCGGCTTCGGAGAGGCATCCGCGGCGGCCCAGGGCTTCGCGATCAGGAGCCAGATCCCGACGCCGATGGCAGCGACGAACAGGATGAGCCCGATCACCACGACCAGTCGCCGACGACGATAGACGGCAGCGGAACGACGGGGCATGGTTCCAGGTTAAGCGATCCTGCCCGTGCAGCCTGGGAGGCCGGGCGGGGGTCTGGCCGGTGCCCTCAGAGCACCTTGAGCATGCGCGTGTTGCCGAGCGTGTTCGGCTTGACGTGAGCGAGATCGAGGAACTCCTCGACACCCGCGTCGCCGCTGCGCAGCAGCTGGGAGTACACGTCGGGGTCGACGACCTGTTCGCCGATCGGTGTGAAGCCGCGGCGGCTGAAGAACTCGACCTCGAACGTGAGGCAGAACAGGCGCGACAGCCCGAGCGTGCGTGCGTTCTCCTCGAGCCGGTCGACGATGGCCCGCCCGACACCGTGGTGGAGCCAGTCGTCCTGCACGAGCAGGGTGCGCACCTCGCCGAGGTCCTCCCAGAACACATGCAGCGCGCCGCATCCGATCAGCACGCCATCGGCCTCGGCGACGACGAACTCCTGCACGGCGCCGTAGAGCACCGCCAGATCTTTGCCGAGCAGGATGCGCTGCTCGACGAGAGGCTGCAGCAGGTTGCGGATGCCGACGATGTCGGCGCTGCGCGCCGGCCGGACGATGTACTCGCTCACGCATCCACCCTAGAACCCGCGACTCCGAGCCGTTCCCAGATGCGCCCAGTTTCGGAGATCCTCCCCGCGCGACACAACTTCGGAGATCCGCGACGACACGCCGGGACCCCGCGCCGGAGGACGGCGCGGCGTGCGCGATCTCCGAAGTTGTGCCGTCCTGCGCCGGACACAGGAAAGGGGCGGATGCCGCAGCATCCGCCCCTTTCGTGATTCAGCCGGAGGTCACTCCCCGCTGGCGACCGCCAGGTCGGGGGTGCCGGCGATCGCGCCGCCGCCGGTGTTGACGCCGACCGCGACGGGGCCGCCGTCGCGAGGGCCGTGCTCGAACAGGAACTCCCCGTCCTTCGCATCGACCTTCACGTGGTCACCGGAGTTGAGCTCGCCGTGCAGGATCTTCTCCGACAGACGGTCCTCGACCTCATGCTGCATCGCGCGACGCAGCGGTCGGGCGCCGAGCGCCGGGTCGAAGCCGATCTCGATGAGACGCTCCTTGGCGGCCTGGGACAGCTCGATCGTCATGTCGCGGTCCAGCAGACGCTCGCCGAGGCGCTTGGTGAACAGATCGACGATCTGCACCAGCTCGCTCTTCGACAGCTGCGGGAACACGATGATGTCGTCGACGCGGTTGAGGAACTCGGGCTTGAAGTGCCGCTTGAGCTCTTCGTTCACCTTGCCCTTCATCCGGTCGTAGCTGGTCGAGTCGTTGCCCTCGATCTGGAAGCCGACGGGACCACCCGCGATGTCGCGTGCACCGAGGTTGGTGGTCATGATGATGACCGTGTTCTTGAAGTCCACGATCCGACCCTGGCCGTCGGTGAGCCGACCCTCTTCGAGGATCTGCAGCAGCGAGTTGAAGATGTCGGGGTGGGCCTTCTCGATCTCGTCGAACAGCACCACGCTGAACGGCTTGCGGCGCACCTTCTCGGTGAGCTGGCCGCCCTCTTCGAATCCGACGAATCCGGGAGGGGCACCGAACAGACGCGAGACGGTGTGCTTCTCACCGAACTCGCTCATGTCGAGGGAGATGAGGGCTGCCTCGTCGTCGAACAGGAACTCGGCGAGGGCCTTGGCGAGCTCGGTCTTTCCGACACCCGTGGGTCCGGCGAAGATGAACGAGCCCGAGGGGCGCTTCGGGTCCTTGAGACCGGCACGCTGGCGACGGATCGTCTTGGAGAGGGCGGCGATCGCCTCTTCCTGACCGATGACGCGCTGGTGCAGAGCCTTCTCCATGAAGACGAGTCGGCTGGACTCCTCTTCCGTGAGCTTGAAGACGGGAATGCCGGTGGCCTGCGCGAGCACCTCGGCGATCAGGCCCTCATCGACGACCGCAGAGGTCGCGACATCGCCCGCACGCCACTGCTTCTCGAGACGCAGACGCTCGGCGAGAAGGCTCTTCTCCTCGTCGCGGAGGGAGGCGGCCTTCTCGAAGTCCTGCTCCTCGGAGGCGATCTCCTTCTGCTCGCGCACGGCGGCGATCTTCTCGTCGAACTCGCGCAGCTCGGGCGGGCTGGACAGGATCGACAGACGCAGGCGTGCGCCGGCCTCGTCGATCAGGTCGATGGCCTTGTCCGGGAGGAACCGGTCGGAGACGTAGCGGTCGGCGAGGTTCGCCGCGGCCACGATGGCGCCGTCGGTGATCTGCACCTTGTGGTGCGCCTCGTAGCGGTCGCGCAGTCCCTTGAGGATGTTGATCGCGTGCGGCAGCGTCGGCTCGTTGACCTGCACCGGCTGGAAGCGGCGCTCGAGCGCGGCATCCTTCTCGAAGTGCTTGCGGTACTCGTCGAGCGTGGTCGCACCGATCGTCTGCAGCTCACCACGGGCGAGCAGCGGCTTCAGGATGCTCGCCGCGTCGATCGCGCCCTCGGCGGCACCCGCACCCACGAGGGTGTGGATCTCGTCGATGAAGACGATGATGTCGCCGCGCGTGCGGATCTCCTTGGTGACCTTCTTCAGGCGCTCCTCGAAGTCACCGCGGTAGCGGGAACCGGCGATGAGCGATCCGAGGTCGAGCGAGTAGAGCTGCTTGTCCTTCAGCGTCTCGGGCACATCGCCCTTGACGATCGCCTGGGCCAGGCCCTCGACGACGGCGGTCTTGCCGACGCCGGGCTCGCCGATCAGGACGGGGTTGTTCTTGGAACGGCGGGAGAGGATCTGCATGACCCGCTCCGCCTCCTTCTCGCGCCCGATCACCGGGTCGAGCTTGTTGTCGCGCGCGGCCTGGGTGAGGTTGCGACCGAACTGGTCGAGCACCGCGGAACCACCCTGGGCTCCGGCCGGCGAGTCGTTGGTCTGCGCGCCGACGGATGCCGGCTCGCGGCCAGGGGCTCCGGAGAGCAGCTGGATGACCTGCTGACGGACCTTGTTGAGGTCGGCGCCGAGCTTGACGAGCACCTGAGCGGCGACGCCCTCGCCCTCACGGATGAGGCCGAGCAGGATGTGCTCGGTGCCGATGTAGTTGTGACCGAGCTGCAGAGCCTCGCGGAGGCTGAGCTCGAGCACCTTCTTGGCGCGCGGCGTGAACGGGATGTGCCCGGTCGGCTGCTGCTGGCCCTGGCCGATGATGTCCTGCACCTGCTCGCGCACGGCGTCGAGGGAGATGCCGAGGCTCTCGAGGGCCTTGGCGGCGACGCCTTCACCCTCGTGGATGAGGCCGAGCAGGATGTGCTCGGTCCCGATGTAGTTGTGGTTGAGCATCTTCGCCTCTTCTTGGGCGAGGACGACCACTCGACGGGCTCGGTCCGTGAATCTCTCGAACATGCTGTGACTCCTTATTCGCACGGGGCGAAGACGCGTGAAGCGCTTGTACATCGAGAGTAACCACCACGCAGGGCCGGTATGCCCGTGTTCGCCGTGGGCATACCGGGGGTTGACCGAGTTATCGACAGTCGTTATGTTAACGACAGTCGATAACAACCGAACCCCAGGAGGCAGCGATGCTCACCAGAGAAGGACGCCCCTCACTCGCCGACGGGATCGCCCTCGGACTCATCGCCACCGGCGCGGTCAGCGTCGGGATCGGCGCGATCGTCGCCGTCACCTCCGCCGCCTCCGAGATCTTCGGCGCGACGCCGACGGTGTCGATGCCCGTGCACGACGTCGACCTGACCGCGCTGGATGATGTCGCCGGTGTGAGCGCGGCGACGGTCGACACCGCACTCGTCACCGTGCCGGCCATGCCCACCGGCGCCCGCTGGATGCTGCTCCTCGAGGTGGCACTCCCGGCCCTCGCGACGGTGGCGTTGTGCGCCGGCGTCTGGTGGCTCGGAGTCTCGTTCATCCGCTCGCGCCCCTTCCGTGCATCGCTGGGCTGGATGTTCGGCGTCGCTGCATCTCTGATGATCGCCGGCTCGCTGTTCGGACAGTTAGCGGGAGGCATCGGCCGGGCCATGATCGTGCAGGACCTCGCGAACACCGACCCGCAAGTCGAGGATGTGCTGTGGACGCTCCTCCTGGAGTTCGACCTGGCGCCGGTGGGCTGGGCGTTCGCCCTCGCCCTCGTCGCCGGCCTGTTCGAGATCGGGCGCAGACTGCAGCGCGAAACGGAAGGACTCGTCTGATGCTCACCTTCGGATCGGATGAGCTCGGGCAGTCCCTGCTCTACATCGGCATCGGTCTCGGCGTGATCGCCCTGATCGTCGCGGTCGTCGTGTGGAACAGCCGCCGCCGCGGGAGCCGGACGGTCGCGCTCGATGCCGCCCTCACCCTCTCCGGATGGTGGATCCTGCTCGGGATCTTGAGCGCGGTGACCTACATCATCAAGGCGTTCACGGTCGACTGGGCCGAACTCGACGGGCAGACGTACGTCTACCTGGATTGGCCTGCGAACCTGCCCTGCTCCGAATTCGGCGACAGCGCGACGACGATGCTCATGTGTGGCAGCGAACCGCTCTCGGAGTTCACCGTCGGCAACGCGTCCCTCGGGCTCCGGCTGCTCGCCGCGGCGGCCCAGCTGAGCACGGTGGCTCTGACGACCATGCCCGCCGTGATCCTCGCGGTCATCTGCTTCCACACGCTGCGCGGGCGCGTGTTCTCGCGCACCGTCACGCGGGCTCTCGTGGGCGGTGCCATCGCGGTGCTCGTGTTCGGCATCGCGGCCGACCTGCTGGGCGGGATCGCCGCGACCGCCGGGCTGCGCGAGGTGTTCCCGCCCGACAGCGAGTGGTACCCCTCTGCCTATCAGCTGACCGTCACCCCTTTCCCCTTCGGAGCCGCGCTCGCGCTCGTCGCGCTCGCCGCCGTCTTCCGCCAGGGCATGCGCCTCGAACAGGACCGGGCTCGCCTGCAGCAGGAGACCGAGCGCCTGCAGAAGGATACGGAGGGCCTGGTGTGACGCCGGCCGAGAGCGACGACGAGCTCACCGGCATCCACTGCCGGCTCGACGAGCTGCTCGCCGACCGCGGGATGACGCTGACCGAGCTGAGCGCCACGGTGGGCGTGAGCATCGTGAACCTGTCGGTGCTGAAGAACGACCGCGCCCGCGCCATCCGCTACTCGACGCTGCGTGCGATCTGCGAGGCGCTCGACTGCTCCCCCGGCGACCTGCTGGTGCTCGCGCCGCGCTGACGGGGAACCCCGGTTCCGGTCGCAGTTCCTGCCGCTCGTGGCGCGTTCAGGCGGCAGGAAGTGCGACCGGAAGCAGGCCTGCCGGCTACACCGAGCGGATTCAGGCTCGAGCGTCATCCGGCGTCACATCCGCCCAGGGAATTCCCAGGCAGACATAGCGTTGAGCCTCAGGGCGCGCACTCGGCGCGCCGTGATTCTGGAGTCCCCACCCATGAGCACCACCGCACGCGCCCAGAAGGCGCCTGACACCCGCGGGCCGGTCCGGAAGCTGCTGACCTCGTTCGGCTTCCAGATCCTCGCTGCCCTCGTCCTCGGCATCGCCGCCGGTCTGATCGGCCGCCAGCTCGGGGCCACGGCAGAGAACCCGAACGGCCTGTCGGCCACCCTCGACACGATCGGCAGCTCGTACGTGACGCTGCTGCGCGCCGCCGTCGTCCCGTTGATCTTCACCGCGATCGTCGCGAGCATCTCGAACCTGCGCCGGGTGCAGAACGCCGCGCGCCTGGCCGGGCAGACCATCCTCTGGTTCGCGTTCACCGCCTTCATCGCCGTGATCATCGGCATCGTCCTCGGCCTCGTGATCCAGCCCGGCAGCCGCGCCGGCGAGGGCCTCGAGACCGGCGAGCCATACACCGTCGGCACCTGGTGGAACTTCCTGCTGGGCCTGATCCCGCAGAACTTCCTCGGCCTCACGGTCAGCACGTCGCCCGGCGAAGCCGACGGCACGTTCTCGTCGAGCGTCGGCTTCAACATCCTGCAGGTCATCGTGGTCGCTGCCGTCATCGGCATCGCGGCGCTCAAGGCCGGCAAGAAGGCCGAGCCCTTCCTGGTGTTCACCGAGTCGCTGCTGAAGGTCATCCAGCGCGTGCTGTGGTGGATCATCCGCATCGCCCCGCTCGGCACCTTCGGCCTCATCGGCTCGGCCGTGATCAAGTACGGCTGGGAGAAGCTCGCCTCCCTCGGCTGGTTCGCCGCCGCGGTCTACATCGGCCTCGCGCTCGTGCTGTTCGTCGTGTACCCGATCCTGGTGCGCACCAACGGCCTGTCGATCAAGCAGTACTTCTCGGGCGTCTGGCCCGCCGTGCAGCTGGCCTTCGTCAGCCGCTCCTCGATCGGCACGCTGCCCCTCACGGAGCGCGTCACCGAGCGCAACCTCGGCGTGCCCCGCTCCTACGCCTCGTTCGCCGTGCCGCTCGGCGCGACCACCAAGATGGACGGCTGCGCCGCGATCTACCCGGCCATCGCCGCGATCTTCGTCGCCCAGTTCTTCGGCATCGAGCTGAACTTCGTGCAGTACCTGCTGATCGTGATCGTCTCGGTCGTGGGCTCCGCAGCCACCGCCGGCACGACCGGCGCGGTCGTCATGCTGACGCTGACGCTGTCGACCCTGGGCCTGCCGCTCGAGGGCGTCGGACTGCTGCTCGCGATCGACCCGATCCTCGACATGGGCCGCACCGCGGTCAATGTCGCAGGTCAGGCGCTGATCCCGACCATCGTCGCCAAGCGCGAGGGCATCCTGAACGAGGAGCTCTACAACGCTCCCCGCGAGGGCCTGCCGTTCGCCGACGACTCCGGCGACGACGACGATGCTCCCGAGGCGGATGCCATCCCCGACAAGGAGCCGGTCGGCGCGCGCTGACTTCTCCACTCGCACAGAGCGCCTCACCCCTTCGCGGGGTGAGGCGCTCTCGCGTCTCGGGGTCAGGCCCGGCCGGGCTGGCGCGTGACACCGCGGGTGTCGAGTGCGAGCTCCTCGGCATCCATCGCCGCGATGAGTTCGCGCATCACCTCTTCGTCGAGATTGCCCGCGTCTCGCTCAGCGAGGAGGATCTCGCGGCGCACCTGCAGCCATCCCTTCGTCAGGGCCACGAGGTCGTCGTAGGACGGCCGGCTCGCGGCATCCTCCACCTTCTGGGCCTCGTCGGTGTCCTTCTCGACGCGGGTCATGCGCTTGGTGAACGCATCGAAGACGCTCAGGTCGACCTCGCCGTACTTCGCCTCCCACTCGCGGCGCTTCTCGGCGAGGAACTCCTTGCCGGCCTCGCGGCTCTTCGCCCTGACCTCGGCGAGCGCCTCTTCGTCCTCCTTCTCATCGGCGTCGCTGGCGATGCCGAGACCGCGGATGAGCAGCGGCAGCGTGAGCCCCTGCAGAAGGAGAGTGCCGACGGTGACGATGAAGGCGACCACCACGATGGCATGCGAGGCCTCCGTGTCGAGCGTCGCGAGGTCGGCAGCGGCCACCGCGATCGCGAGGGTGACGACCCCGCGCATCCCTGCCCAGGAGATGACGGCACTGTCTTTCCAGGTGAGCTGCAGCCCGGCCATCCGTTCGCGCACGATCTGACTGCGCAGCTCGTCCGTGCTGTACTGCCGCCAGCGCCTCGACTGCTTGCGGCGCTCGTCGAACTCTCCCGACTGGATGCCGCGGTCGACGCGGGCGAGCCTTCGGCGGTCCTGGAAGTTCGCCCAGGCACTCGTCGGATAGATGTAGAGAGGTCGCACGATCAGGACCACGAGCAGGACGGCACCCGAGAGCAGCAGGATGTGCCCGACCGACTCGCTGCCGAGATCGCGCAGCACCCGCGGGAACTGCAGTCCGATGTAGGCGAACACGAAGCTCTCCAGCAGCAGGTCGGCCGAGAGCCAGAGCGGCTTCTCCTGCTGGCGCGTCGTGTAGTCGGTGCGCGGGGAGTTGTAGCCGACGTAGAGACCCATCGCGACGACGGCGAGGACCCCGGAGCCCAGCAGATGCTCGGCGATCGCGTAGGCGCCGAAGGGAGCGAGGAGCCCGAACGTGCCGATTACGACCGCATCGCTGATGCGCATCCGCAGTTGATGCAGGACGATCCCGAACACGAGGCCGATACCGACGCCGATCGCGACCGCGAGCAGGAACTGCCCGATGCCCTCCCAGACCGAGACGGTCGCCCCGGCCAGGATCGCCGCGAACACCCGGTACAGCGTGAGCGAGGTGGCGTCGTTGATGAGGCTCTCGCCCGAGAGGACCGTCATGATGCGGCGCGGCAGACCGAGGCGGCGGCCGATCGCCGCGGCGGACACCGCGTCGGGCGGGGCGACGATCGCGCCGAGCAGCAGCGCGCCGGGAAGCGTGAGCGCGGGGAAGATCCACCAGGCCACGAAGCCGACGGCGAGGGCGGTGATGAGCACGAGCCAGATCCCGAGCCGGCGGATCTGCGGCAGGCTGCGCTTGAATCCGACGAAGGACACGTCCAGTGCGGCCGAGTACAGCAGCGGCGGCAGCACCAGGCTGAGGAGCAGGTGCCCGTCGATGTCGATGTCGGGCACGAACGGGAGGAACGATACGGCGAGCGCGACGACCGTCACGAGCAGCGGTGCCGGCCACCCTCGTGAGCGCGCGAACGCCGCCACCGCGACCGAGCCGACGAGGACGTAGAAGATACCCGCTTCCATGAGGGAAGCGTATCGCCGCCGACTTGCCGGCCCAGACCCCGGGCTGCCGCCGAAACCCCGGGCCGCGTGCAGCCACACCCCGGGGTCTCGGCGCGAAAGCGGGGTCTCGGCAGGTGGGACAAGGGGGAATGGAGGCGGCACGCCGCGCGTTGCAGGGGAGGATGTCCGATACAGCCCTCTCCGTCCTCGACCTCGTCCCGGTTCGCACCGGCCAGACCAGTGCCGAGGCCATCGCCGCCTCCCTGTCCCTCGCCGAGACCGCCGACCGGCTCGGCTACCGCCGCTACTGGTTCGCCGAGCATCACAACATGCCGTCGGTGGCATCCACCACTCCCCCGGTGCTGATCGCCGCCGCAGCCACCCGGACCTCCCGCATGCGCCTCGGCTCCGGCGGCGTGATGCTGCCGAACCACGCGCCGCTCATCGTCGCCGAGCAGTTCGCCGCGCTCGAGGCCATCGCACCCGGACGCATCGACCTGGGCCTCGGCCGCGCCCCCGGCAGCGATCCCGTCATCACCCAGCTGCTGCGCGGCTCGGGCACCACGAGCGACGTCGAGCAGTTCCCCCGCCACGTGCAGGACATCGCGGCGCTGCTCTCGGCCGAGGGCGCCGCGCTGCGGTTCACCTCGGGCGGCGAGTACACCGTGCGCGCGACGCCGGCCGCGACCGGCACCCCCGAGGTGTGGCTGCTCGGTTCGAGCGACTACTCCGCACAGCTGGCTGCGTCGCACGGTCTGCCCTACGTCTTCGCGAACCACTTCTCGGGGCAGGGCCTCGAGCGCGCGCTCGACCTGTACCGAACCGGCTACCGGCCGAGCGAGGAGCACCCGGAGCCGCGCACCTTCCTCACGGTCAACGCCGTCGCCGCGCCCACGCAGGAGGAGGCGGAGGCCCGCGCCCTGCCTCAGCTGCGCATGATGGCGCGACTGCGCCTGAACCAGCCGCTCGCCGCTCTCGAGACCGTCGAGCAGGCGGCCGCCGCCGAGACGAACGCCGCGACCGACGAGGTCGTGCAGGCGGCGCGCTCGCGGTGGATCGTCGGAACGGGTGAGAGTGTGTCGGCGGAGATCAACGCCTTCGCCGAACGGTACGACGTCGACGAGGTCATGCTGTCTCCGGTCGCCGGCGCCTACGACGCCGAGCCGAACGACGCACCGACCGGCCGCGCGCAGACGCTGGAGCTCATCGCCGCCGCACTCCTCCGCTGACCTCGCACGCCTGTCAAGCCCTGGCTTTCCCGCCGGCACAGGCGTAGCGTCACCAGCAGTGCCGTCGACAGGGGCGCAGCCCCTTCGGCGATCGCACTGTCGGCAGCAGCAGAAGGAGTTCGATGATGAGCACCACCAAGACTCTCGCCCTCTGGGTCGCCTACGGCCGCAACGGCGTCGTCGGCAGCATCCGCCACGATGACACCGGTTACACGGTGACGATGGTCGGCTCCGACGAGGTGACCGGGACCTACCCGAACCTCGCTTCGGCCAAGGGCGCCCTGCACTCCCACATGGCTCCGGGCAGCGATTGGCCGCGCTTCCAGGAGCATTGAGCCGCGCCATCCGCCTGACCGCGCTGGGCGGTCGGGCGGGTGACGTCAGACGTCGGGTTCGCCGGAGAGGATGCCGCGCAGCCAGTCGCGCGCCTCGATGAAGACGTCGTCGGAGTAGCGCTCGGGATAGTGCACGATCTGCCGGTCGGCGCGCGGATACGAACCGAGGAACACCACCCGAGGGCTGAACCGACGGATGCCGAGCAGCGCATCGGCCATGCGCTCGTGCTCGATGTGGCCGTCGGCGTCGATCACGAACCGGTAGCGGCCGAGCTCGTCGCCGATCGGCCGGGACTCGATGAGCGACAGGTTGACGCCGCGGGTCGAGAACTGCTCGAGCATCTCGAGGAGCGAGCCGGGGTGGTCGTGCGGGAGTTCGACGATGAGCGAGGTCTTGTCCGCTCCGGTCGGCTCGGGCGAACGGGTCGTGCGGGTGACCAGCACGAAGCGGGTCACTGCCTGGGCGTTGTCGCCGATGCCATCCGCGAGCACGTCGACGTCGTAGTGGTTCACGATGCCGGGCGCCGCGATGGCGGCCTGAGCGGGCAGCGTGCCCTCGAGCACGCCGATCGCGGAGGCGACGTTGCTCGAAGCGGGCACGTGCGAGTGCGAGGGCAGGTGCGCGCCGAGCCAGCCGTGGCACTGGGCGTAGGCGACCGGATGCGCCGCGATCACCTCGACCTGGTCGAGCGTGGTTCCCCGCGGCGCGACGAGCACGAAATTCACCCGCACCAGGTATTCGCCGATGATGCGGAGCCCGGGAAGCGTCGCGAGGGCGTCCTGCGTGGTGGAGACACCACCTTCGATCGAGTTCTCGATCGCGATCATGGCGGCGTCGCTGCGGCCCTCGAGCACATCGGCCAGGGCCTCGCCCACGTTGTGCACGGAGCGCCACTGCTGACCGCGAGCCTCGGCCACCTGTTCCAGCGCCGCCTCCGTGAAGGTTCCGGCAGGGCCCAGATAGCTGTACGTACGGCGTTCAGTCACGGGTTTCACCTTATCCCTCAGCCGACAGTCCGATATGCGGATGACGTCGCGGATGCGAACCTGCCGAACAGGGGGCAGACTGAAGAGATGACCAGCCGTGCCGGCCTCCCCGCGGAGGAAAGTGACCTGATCGATGTCGACGAGCTGATCGCCGCATACTACGACCGCGCGCCGAATCCCGATGTCGCCGCCGAGCGGGTCGTGTTCGGCACCAGCGGCCACCGAGGGTCGTCGCTGTCGAACAGCTTCAACGAGAACCACATCCTCGCCACGACGCAGGCGATCGTGGACTACCGCGCAGCTCAGGGCATCACCGGCCCGCTGTTCCTCGGTCGCGACACGCATGCGCTCTCGCTGCCCGCTGAGCGCAGCGCGATCGAGGTGCTCCTCGCCAACGGCGTGGACGTGCGCGTCGACTCCCGCGACTCGTGGGTTCCGACGCCGGCGCTCAGCCACGCGATCCTCACCTACAACCGCGGACGTGCGGCGGATGACCCGGGTCGCGCCGACGGCATCGTCGTGACGCCGTCGCACAACCCTCCGCGTGACGGCGGCTTCAAGTACAACCCGCCGCACGGCGGACCCGCCGACACGGATGCCACCGGCTGGATCGCCGACCGGGCGAATGCACTGATCGCCGCGGGTCTCGACGGCGTCAAGCTCGTGCGCTTCGCCGACGTCGACTGGGATGGACTCAACGGCTACGACTTCCGCGACGCCTACGTGCGCGACCTGCCCTCCATCATCGACATCGATGCGATCCGCAACGCCGGGGTCAGCATCGGCGCCGACCCCCTCGGCGGCGCATCCGTCGAGTACTGGTCGCTGATCGCCGAGATGCACGATCTCGACCTCACCGTCGTGAACCCCGAGGTCGACCCGACCTGGCGCTTCATGACCCTGGACTGGGACGAGAAGATCCGGATGGATCCGTCGTCGCCGTCGGCGATGGCCTCGCTGGTCGCGAAGAAGGGCTCATACGACGTCCTCACCGGCAACGACGCGGATGCCGACCGGCACGGCATCGTCACTCCGGATGCCGGGCTGATGAACCCGAACCACTACCTCGCCGTCGCGATCGACTATCTCTTCTCGCACCGGCAGGACTGGCCGCGGGATGCCGCGATCGGCAAGACCCTCGTGTCGTCGATGATCATCGACCGGGTCGCCGAGTCGCTCGGCCGGCGCCTGTTGGAGGTGCCCGTCGGGTTCAAGTGGTTCGTGCCCGGTCTGCTCGACGGCTCGGTCGCGTTCGGCGGCGAGGAGTCGGCCGGCGCGTCCTTCCTCCGCCGCGACGGCTCGGTCTGGTCGACCGACAAGGACGGCATCCTGCTGTGCCTGCTGGCCGCCGAGATCATCGCCGTCACCGGCAAGACCCCCTCGGAGCGGTACCGCGAGCTGGAGGCCGCCTTCGGAGCCTCGGCCTACCAGCGCGTCGACGCACCGGCGACCCCCGAGCAGAAGGCGACGCTCGCGAAGCTCGCTCCGGAAGCCGTGACGGCGACGACCCTCGCCGGTGAGGAGATCTCCGCCAAGCTCTCGCACGCCCCCGGCAACGGTGCGGCGATCGGCGGCCTCAAGGTGCAGACCGAGCACGCCTGGTTCGCCGCCCGGCCGTCGGGCACGGAAGACGTCTACAAGCTGTACGCCGAGAGCCTGCGCGGCCCGGAGCACCTCGCCGAGGTGCAGGCCGAGGCGCGCGCTGTGGTGTCGGCCGCGCTGGGCGACTGAGGCAGCCGACGCGGCGCCGGAGTATTCGCGAGCCGGGCGGTCAGGAGGCCGCCGCGCGAGCGAGCACGGCGCCGGCTTCTCGCAGCCAGCGCGCGGGATCCGCGATCGCCGCGTCGGATGAGCCCGAGAGGTCTATGAGAGAGACGGATGCCGCGAACGGCGTGGTGTCCGCATCCGCGGTGATGCGCCCGGCGGCGAGTAGCGCGCGGGTGCCCGCGGCGGCGGCGAGGCCGGCCAGGAACGAGGGCACCTTGCCGTCGCCGGATTGTCCGTCGAAGGAGCCCTCGCCGGTGATGACGACGTCGGCCTTCGCGATCGCAGCGGCGAGGCCGATGAGCTCGGCCACCTCGGCGGCACCGGGGGCGAGCACCCCGCCCCAGACGACGAGCGCGGCACCGGTGCCTCCGGCTGCGCCGTATCCCTGCCCCGCCGGATCGATGCCCAGCAGGTCGGCCAGGCGGCGCAGACCGTCGTCGGCGCGCGCGATGTCCTCTGTTGCGCGCAGCCCCTTCTGCGGGCCGAACACCGCGGCGGCGCCCCGAGGGCCGGTGAGCGGGTTGGTGACGTCGGTCAGCACCCGCACCTCCGGCACCGCGCGCAACCCGGTCAGGTCGGCCGAGACGATGTCGGCGAGTCCCCGTGCACCGCGGGCGACGGGTGCGCCGGACGCGTCGAGGAACCGCGCGCCCAGCGCGGTCAGCATCCCGGTGCCGCCGTCGGTCGACGCGCTCGATCCGATGCCGACGACGAGACACGAGACCCCGTGATCGAGGGCGTCGGCCATGGCCTGCCCCAGACCCGTCGTGTCGGCATCCCAGGGCTGCAGCTCGTCGAGGAGCTCGATTCCGGACGTCGAGCCGAGATCGACCACTGCTGTACCCGCGGGGGCTGCCGGTGTCGGCGGGAGCAGCAGCCAGGAGGTATTCACGCGCGTTCCCGCGGGCCCGTCCACCACCACCGGCATCCGCGCCGCGCCGTCGACCGCGGCCTCGAATGCGGCGACCGTGCCCTCGCCGCCGTCCGCCATCGGCCGATGCACGAACTCGGCGGCCGGGTCGACCGCAGCCCAGCCCTCGGCGAGCGCCGTCGCCGCGTCTGCTGCCGTGATCGTGCCTTTGAAACTGTCCGGCGCCAGCACGACCCTGGTCATCGCGGGATGCCCGGGGTGCTCGCCCGCACCACGACCTCGACGGGGAGAGGGGCCTGCTCCCAGTCGGCATCGACCGTCGCCCGGAAGGCCTGATAACCCATTTCGGTCAGCGGCACGCGGACCGTCGTCAACGCCGGGGACACATCGCTGCTGGCCGGCACGTCGTCGAAGCCGCAGACCGCAATGTCGACGCCGATTTCACGACCCGCCTCGCGGATGGCGGACATCGCGCCGATCGCCACGACATCGCTGATCGCGAAGACGAGAGTCCCCGTGGGCACCCCGTCGGCCAGGGCGGACGCCATGCCCTCCGTTCCCGATTCGCGCCGGAAGTCCCCCCGCCGCACGCTCTCCACCACACCGCCGGATGCCTCGAACCCCGCGCGGAACCCCGCCAGACGGTCGTCGGAGGTGCGCACGCCATCGGCGGCACCGAGGACGATCGCGGAGCGGTAGCCCAACTCCGCCATCCGCCGGGCGAGTGTCTCGGCACCGGAGCGGTTGTCGATCTCGATGCGTCGGTCGGCGTCGCCGTCCGGCCCGAAGGCGACCACTCTTCCGCCGAGGCGGGCGAACTCGGCGAGCTCGCGCGCGGTGTCGACCTCCATCGGCTCCTGCGTGCGGGAGGCCGCGAGGATCAGCCCGCGCGGACGCTGGCCGCGCAGGGCATGCACGATCCGCGCTTCCCGCGCCTGATCGCGTTCGGTGATCGCGATCGTCACGACCAGCCCATGCTCGTCGGCACCGCGCGCGACGCCCGATGCGATCAGACCGAAGTAGGGGTCGGCGATATCCGCGACGAGCAGAGCGATGACAGGAGACGTTCCCCGGGCGGTGGCCTGAGCGGAGACGTTGGCCGTGTAGCCGAGCTTCGCTGCGGCCGCTTCGACGCGCTCGCGGAACGACTCGGCGACCTTGCGCTCCGAGCCGTTGAGCGCACGCGAGGCCGTGGCCAAGGAGACACCGGCCTCACGCGCCACATCGTGCAGCGTGGGTGCCGGGCCGCGCGGATGGCGCGACGCGCGCTCCGATGACGGCCGCTCCGCGGGCGATGCGGGGTTGGTCATGTCTCCGAGCCTACTTCCCGGGTCTTCGTCACACGGGCCTCTCCAGGTGGTCGCTGTTCGCGGCCCACCCGCCGGTACGGATGCAGGACCGATGCACGGTTGTCGGGCCGAAAACCCCGTTTTCGTCCTGCATCCGTGCATCCGTCCGACATGTGGGGCACGACCGGCGACCGGCGCGCGTCATCCGAGGTGCGGGGAGACCGCCGCGCCGAAGGTCTCGGCCGTGCGGCGCACGACGTTCTCGGGGGAATCCGCCCAGATGTCGGCGTTGAAGATCTCGACCTCGATGTCGCGGTCATACCCGGTCGCCATCACGGCACGGGTGAGCGAGCCGAAGTCGATCACTCCGTCACCGGTGTAGTGCCGGGAGAGCAGCACGTCGGCCGGGAGGGGCGTCTTCCAGTCGCACACCTGGTACGTGGCGATGCGGCCTTCGCGTCCCGCGCGCGCGACCTGCTCGAGCACCTGGGGGTCCCACCAGATGTGGAAGGTGTCGACCGCGGCGCCCACCACCGCGGGCTCGAAGTCGGCGGCGATGTCGAGCGCCTGACCGAGCGTCGAGACGACGGCACGATCGGAGGCGTACATCGGATGCAGCGGCTCGATCGCGAGAGTGACCCCCGCGGCCGCGGCCTCGGGGGCGAGCACACCGATCGCATCTCGGACGCGCTCGCGCGCCCCGATCAGGTCGCGGGAGCCCTCCGGCAGGCCGCCCGCGACGAGCACGAGCACCGCGGTCGAACCCTCGGCACCGGCGGCGGCCAGGGTCGCGGTCTCCTCGATCGCCCGACGGTTGTCGGCGAGCGCGGCATCCCGCTCCGCCCCGGCGGGCAGCGTGAAGAAGCCGCCGCGGCAGTGCGTCGTGAAGCGCAGCCCGGAGTCGGTGAGCATCCGAGCGGCGACGTCGAGGCCGACCTCGTTGACCGGTTCTCGCCACAGTCCGATGGCCTGGATGCCAGCGTCGGCGGTGACCCGCAGGGCCGTGGCGAGGTCGGCGTACTTGATGGTGGCCTGGTTGATCGACAGGCGCGGGTCCGGCCCGGCAGTGTCCACCTGTCGGACGGATGCACGGATGTCGGGGGATTCCCCGGCGATTCCACCGACAGGCGTGCTTTCTCCCTGCAGGTGTGCGGCCGCGGGCGTCGAACCCGGCACCGCGCTCATGCGTCGACCCCGGTCAGGCGCAGCATCCCGTGCCACCGTTCGCGGGCGAGGTCGGGTTGCTCCAGCGCGAGTGAGGCGTTGGCCAGCTCGACGATCCGGCTCAGGTGCGGGAGGCTGCGCGCGGAGTGCAGGCCTCCCACCATCTGGAACGCGGGCTGATGCCCGTTGAGCCAGGCGAGGAAGGCGACGCCGGTCTTGTAATAGAAGGTCGGCGCGGCGAAGACCTGTCGGCTGAGTTCCTCGGTGGGACCGAGGATGCGCAGGTACGCCTCCGGGTCACCGGCATCCAACGCCTGGATCGCGGCCGAGGCGACCGGGGTGATCGCGGCGAACGCACCGAGCAGAGCGTCGGAGTGCCCCGCGCCGTCGCCGACGGTATCGCCGCCGATCAGGCTCACGTAGTTGAAGTCGTCGCCGGTGAACATGCGCACACCCTCGGGGAGCCGCTCGCGCACCGAGATCTCGGACTCCGCGTTGAGGAGGCTCATCTTGACGCCGGCGACCTTGCCCGGGTTCTCCTCGATCACATCGAGCAGCACCGCGGATGCCGTCTGCCAGTCATCGGCCCCGAAGTATCCGGCCAACTCGGGGTCGAAAGCGGTGCCGAGCCAGTGCAGCACCACGGGCACGGTCGCGCGCGACAGCACCTCGCGGTAGACGCGGCGGTAGTCGTCGGCATCCGTGGCGACGCGGGCCAGGTGGCGGGAGGCCATGAGCACGGGACCGGCGCCCTGCTCCTCGGTGAAGTGCAGCTGCTCGAGGTAGGCCGCGATCACCTGCTCGAGCGAGATGTGCGACTCGGCGATGTGATCGGTGTTGACGCCGACCACGACCGAGCCGCCCTCCTCGCGGGCGACCTCGGCGCTGCGGGCGATCAGCTCGCGGGTGGCCGCGGCATCCAGTCCCATGTTCCGCTGCGCGGTGTCCATGGCGTCGGCGACGCCGAGTCCCCAGGAATAGACGTTGCGGCGGAACGCGAGCGTGGCGTCCCAGTCGATGTCGGCCGGCTGCCCCGGGGTGTTGTCGGCGTGCACCTTCGGCACCACGTGGGCGGCGGCATAGGCGACGCGGCTCTGCAGCGGAGTGGTCGGACGGCTGTACGCGCCGGAGTCGTTGAGGGCGACGTCGGCGGTCTCACCGGTCGCCCGCAGGAGTCGGAGGGTGCTCATGCGCGTCTCAGCCCAGCGTCAGCGGCTCGAGGGCGATCTTGCGACCCTCGGCGCTCGAGGTCAGACCGGCCTCGGCGAACTGCACTCCGCGGGCGCCGGCGAGCAGGTCGAACGGGTAGTCGGTGCCCTCGACGTACGAGACCAGGTACTCCTCCCACTGCTGACGGAAGCCGTTGAGGAACACGTCGTTGGTTGGGACCTTCTGCCAGTCGGCGTCGTAGTCGCGGGTGTCTTCCAGGTCGGGGTTCCACACCGGCTTCGGGGTGGCGTTGCGGGGCTGGATCTTCGCGCCGAACAGCCCGACGACGGCGGAGCCGTGCGTGCCGTCGACCTGGAACTCGACGAGCTCGTCGCGGTTCACGCGCACGGTCCAGGAGGAGTTGATCTCGGCGATCACGCCGCCGGAGATCTCGAAGATGCCGTAGGCCGCGTCTTCGGCCGTGGCCGTGTAGTGCTCGCCCTTCTCGTCCCAGCGGTCGGCGATGTGCACGGCCGCCTGCGCGTAGACGCTCTTGACCTCGCCGAACAGGTTCTCGAGCACGTAGTTCCAGTGCGGGAACATGTCGGTGATGATGCCGCCGCCGTCTTCGGTGCGGTAGTTCCAGCTCGGGCGCTGCGCGGGCTGCCAGTCGCCCTCGAACACCCAGTAGCCGAACTCGCCGCGCACCGAGAGGATGCGGCCGAAGAACCCGGAGTCGATCAGGCGCTTGAGCTTCTGCAGGCCGGGCAGGTAGAGCTTGTCGTGCACGACGCCGGTCTTGATGCCGGCCTCCTTCGCGAGGCGCGCGAGTTCGATCGCCTCCTCGAGCGATTCGGCGGTGGGCTTCTCGGTGTAGATCGCCTTGCCCGCGGCGATGGCCTTGCGGATCGCGGTGGCGCGGGCCTTGGTCACCAGGAAGTCGGCGTAGATCTCCCACTGCGGGTCGGCGAGGGCGGCGTCGAGGTCGGTCGTCCAGTCCTCGATGCCGTGCTTCGCGGCGAGCTCGGCGAGCTTGGTCTCGCTGCGACCGACGAGGATCGGCTTCACCGTGATGCGGGAGCCGTCGGGCAGCTCGATGCCGCCCTCCTCCCGGATCGCGAGGATCGAGCGCACCAGGTGCTGTCGGTATCCCATGCGTCCGGAGACGCCGTTCATGATGATGCCGATCTCACGGGTGTTCGCCTGGGTCATGTTGTTCCGTTTCTCTCGCGGGAAGCTGTCCGCGCTTCCTTCGACTCTGACTGGAAAGCGCTTTCCGAGATCATGCCATGAGATGAGAGGAGAGCGCAACCGAAGCGCTTTCGGCCGGAGGTCAGGCGGTGCTGTCGCGCTCGACGAGCTCGGTCGGGATGACCGCAGATGCTTCGTCCTGCGAGGTGCCCTCGATCGCTTCCACCAGCGCCGACACGGCGCGGTGGGCGAGAGCGGTGAAATCCTGCCGGATCGTGGTCAGCGGCGGGCGGTAGTTCGCCGCATCGGGCACATCGTCGAAGCCGATGACCGCGACATCTTCGGGCACACGCCGGCCGGATTCGGAGAGGGCGCGCAGCACGCCGAGCGCCATCTGGTCGTTGGCGCAGAAGATCGCGGTGGCCTTGGCGAGCGCGTGCCCGGCCGAGTATCCCGAGTCGGCGCTCCAGTCGCCGCGGACCACGGCGGGCGGACGGATGACGGCGGCGACGAGCGTCTCCCGCCACCCCCGCTCGCGCTCGGCAGCTGCGAAGGAGTCCGCGGGACCGGCGAGGTGGTGCACGGTGTCGTGCCCGAGGCCGAGCAGCCGAGCCGTGGCGACGGCCGCGCCGCCTTCGTGATCGCTGTGCACGGAGGTGAAGCCCGCATCGGTCGGGGCGTCGACGACCACCAACCGCAGACCGGCGGGGGGCTGCGCCGCGGGGACGAGCGCCGACGCCTCGTTGAGGACGATCGCGCCGTCGACCTCCTGCTCGGCGAGCCGCTCGAACGCCTCAGCGACGCCGTCGGTCGCGGTCACGAGCGTCAGCGCGTATCCGCGTTCCGCCGCCGCTTCGGCCGTGGCCTGCAGCATCCGCGAGTTGCCGACCGTGGCGAGGGTGGTGACCACGAGGCCGATGGTCTGCGAGCGACCGGTGCGCAGGGCGCGAGCCGCACGGTGCGGGCGATACCCGAGTTCGGCCATCGCGCTCTCGACACGGGAGCGGGTGGCGGGGTCGACGCGGGGGCTGCCGTTGACGACCCGGGACACGGTCTGACCAGAGACTCCGGCTCGAGCGGCGACCATGGCCATCGACACGCGACCCGAGGACGATCGAGGCCGCCCGGAGCGCGGTTCACCGGCCAGGTCGTGTTCGTCTCCCACGCACATTCTCCGTTCGCCACCCGTGCACAACTCCGCAGTGTTGACGTTACCACGGCTCTATGGCTACCATGTTTACGTGAACACGCACGATCTTCCTGAGTTGCGCACCGAGACCCTCGGCGCCGGTGTCATCAAACGCGCCACCACCCTCGCCGACGGCCGCGATCTCATCTACTACGACGATCCGGGCACTTCGCTCGGAGCCGAGCGCGCGGTCGATGCCCGCGCCCTCGAACCGCGCCCCGAGACCGCGACCATGCGCCTCGACGTGCTCACCGGCGACTGGATCACAGTCGCCGCGAACCGGCAGAACCGCGTCATGATGCCCAGCGCCGACGCCGATCCGCTCGCACCGCAGACCCCCGGCAACCCGTCGGAGGTGCCCTCGCGCTACGACGTCGCGGTGTTCGAGAACCGCTCCCCCGCGTTCGGGCCCGCCCTCGCCGAGGCCGTCGGCACCGCGCCGCAGGCATCGAACGCACCGCGCGGCCTCGATGATCTCGCCGCCCTCGGCCTCGGTCGCACCCGCACCTCGGTCGGCCGCTGCGAGGTGGTCTGCTTCAGCCCCGACCACGAAGGCTCGTTCGGTACGCAGTCCGTCACGCGTGCCCGCACGGTCATCGAGGCCTGGGCCGACCGCACGGCCGCGATCTCGAAGCTGCCCGGCATCCAGCAGATCTTCCCGTTCGAGAACCGCGGGGAGGCGATCGGCGTGACCCTGCCGCATCCGCACGGCCAGATCTACGCCTACCCCTACGTGACGCCGCGCACCACGCGGTTGCTCGAATCGATCGACCGCACCGCGCCCGACCTGTTCCAGCACATCCTCGAGTCGGAGCAGGCCTCTGAGCGCGTGGTGTTCCGCGGCGAGCACTGGACGGCCTTCGTCCCGTTCGCCGCCCGCTGGCCCCTCGAGGTGCACCTGATGCCGCACCGCCACGTGCCCGACTTCGCCGAGACGACCGAGGCCGAACGCGACGAGCTCGCGCCGCTCTACCTGCGGCTGCTCCGCGGCGTCGATGCCCTGTACGAGACCCCGACCCCGTACATCGCCGCCTGGCACCAGGCCCCCGTGCACGTCGGCCGCGACACCGTGCGCCTGCACCTGCAGCTGACGAGTCCGCGCCGGGCCGCCGACAAGCTCAAGTTCCTCGCCGGCTCCGAGGCTGCGATGGGGGCGTGGGCCGCGGAGGTCCCGCCCGAGGTCGGCGCCGCACGCCTGCGCGAGGCGATCGAGCGCGTCTCCGAGGACGAGACCTCCGAAGGAGCATCCGCATGACCGCCGCCCACGACGACGCCCGCGCGCTCTTCGCCGACCTCACCGGACGTGAGCCCGACGGCCTCTGGTCGGCACCGGGACGCGTCAACCTCATCGGCGAGCACACCGACTACAACGACGGCTTCGTGCTGCCGTTCGCCATCCCGCAGCGCACGGTCGCCGCGGTCGGACTGCGCGACGACGACCGCGGCCGCGTCCTGGTCGGGTCGACCTTCGCGCAGGAGCCGGTGGAGGTTGAGCTCGACGAGCTCGACGAGCTGTTCCCCACCGCGCCGGGCACGCACCCTGCCGTTCCGGAGTGGGCCGCCTACCCGCTCGGGGTCGCCTGGGCGCTGCGCCAAGCGGCAGAGGACTCGGGGAACTTCCGCGGCCTCGACATCGCGATCGCCTCCGACGTCCCAGTGGGCGCGGGGCTCTCCTCCTCCGCCGCGATCGAGGGAGCGACGGCATCCGCACTGAACGACCTCTGGGGAACGGGTCTCGACGCCACGGCTCTGGCCCGCGTCGGACGGCGTGCCGAGAACGAGGCCGTCGGGGCTCCCACCGGGATCATGGACCAGATGGCGTCGATGCTCGGTCAGCCCGACACCGCGATCTTCCTCGACTGCCGCTCGCTCGAGGCCCAGCCGGTGCCGCTCGGTGTCGCCGAGGCCGGACTCGCGATCCTCGTGATCGACACCCGCGTGAAGCACGCCCACTCCACGGGCGGCTACCGCGAACGTCGGGCGTCGTGCGAACTCGGTGCCTCGCTCATGGGCGTCCCGGCCCTGCGCGACGTGTCTATCGCCGACCTGCCGCGTGCCGAAGAGCTGATGGACGACGTGACCTTCCGCCGCGTGCGTCACATCGTCACGGAGAACCAGCGCGTGCTCGACACCGTCCAGGTGCTGCGGGAGCAGGGCGCGAGGGCCATCGGCGACCTCCTGGTGGCGTCGCACGTGTCGATGCGCGACGACTTCGAGATCTCGACCTTCGAGCTCGACACCGCCGTCGACACCGCGCTGGCCGCCGGCGCTCTCGGCGCCCGCATGACGGGCGGTGGTTTCGGCGGCGCCGCGATCGCGCTGATCGAGCAGGATGCCGTCGAGGCCGTGTCGGATGCGGTGACCGCCGCGTTCGCCGCCTCGGGATTCGACGCCCCGCACCTGTTCACGGTCACCCCGTCCGCAGGTCCGCTCCGCGACGCCTGAGAGAATGATCGATCGAGCCGCGACCACGCCGCGGCAGGAGAGGAACGCAATGTCCTGGATCGTCACCGGCGGCGCCGGCTACATCGGAGCCCACGTCGTCCGGGCCCTCGCGGAAGCCGGGCTCACGCCGGTCGTGCTCGACGACCTCTCCAGCGGCGTCGCGTCGTTCGTGCCCGAGGGCGTGCCGTTCGTGCAGGGCAGCATCCTCGATCGCGCGCTCGTCGAGAAGACGCTGCGCGACCACGACGCCCAGGGCGTCATCCACGTCGCCGGGTACAAGTACGCCGGCGTCTCGGTGCAGCGCCCTCTGCACACCTACGCGCAGAACGTCGAGGGCACCCGGGTCATCCTCGAGGCGATGGAGGCCGCCGGCGTCTCGAACATCGTGTTCTCGTCGTCGGCCGCCGTGTTCGGCACCCCCGACGTCGCACTCGTCGTCGAAGACACCGCCAAGAAGCCGGCGAGCCCGTACGGGGAGTCGAAGCTCATCGGCGAGTGGCTGCTGCGCGACCAGGCGATCGCGACAGCCGACTCCGAGCGTCCGCTGCGGCACACCTCGCTGCGGTACTTCAACGTGGTGGGGTCCGCCGACCCGACGGTCTATGACGTCAGCCCGCACAACCTCTTCCCGATCGTGTTCGAGGCGCTGCTCGCGGACAAGACCCCGAAGATCTTCGGCGATGACTACGACACGACCGACGGCACCAACGTGCGCGACTACGTGCACGTCGGCGACATCGCCGCCGCCCATGTCGCCGCTGCACAGCGCCTCGCCGACGGCCGCCCCATCGAGGCCGCCTACAACCTCGGCTCCGGCGACGGACTCAGCGTGAAGCAGATCATGGATGCCGTCGCCCGCGTGACCGGCATCGACTTCACCCCCGAGATCGGCCCCCGCCGCCCCGGAGACCCCGACCGCATCGTGGCGACCGGCGAGCTCGCGGCGCGCGACCTCGACTGGACCATGCGGTACACGGTCGATGAGATGGTGCGCACGGGGTGGGAGGCGCGGCAGGCTGCTCAGGCCTGAGCTGGATTTCTTGGGGGCGGGCTCCGGGTCGCGCCGCTGCTCGCAGAGCGGGGCGCCCCTCCCCGCAAGCGGGGACCCCTCCCCGATGCTCGCATCGGCGCGGCTCGGCGCACGTGGATGGCGCGCCTCCTCGTGCTGGGTAGGAGGAGAAGCACTCAGACGTCGCGGGCGCGGATCGGGTACAACCAGAAACAGAGCCACGCGAGGGCGGTGAACCCGAGCGGGATCACAGCGAGCATCAGCCGGATGCCGCCGTCGACGGTCTCGGGCTGTGCGTCGCCGAGCGTGGCATCGAACCCGGAGGCCGTGAGCACCACCGCGGCGACGATCGCCTGCAGCACGACCGAGCCGCGCACCACGAAGCCGTTGACTCCGAAGTAGGCGCCTTCGCGGCGGTGCCCGGTGCGCACGGCATCCTCGTCGATGATCTGCGCGAGCATGACCTCGAGCAGCTGCAGCAGGCCGCCGACGCCCACACCGACCGCGACGCCGACCAGCGCCGCACCGAGCACGTTCGACGGTGCCAGGTAGCCGAGCACGGCGACGCCGAACACCGCCACGCTCCACAGCACAGCCGTGCGCGGTGAGGTGCGGCGGACGACCGCGCTCCACAGCACGATCGAGGGGATCGCGGTGACGAAGATGGCTCCGAGGAGCAGGCTGCCCTCCCCCTCAGCCGCGCCCAACGAGTACCGCACGTAGAAGGGGATCGCGGCGAGGATCACGGCGATCGAGGTCTGCACGAACAGCGACCCGAGCACGTACGGGACGAAGGCACGGTTGCGGAACGTGTACTTCAGCTGGTCGCCCCACCGCATGGCCTCCGACGCCGCTTCCGGGACACGGCGCTCGATCATCCCGCCGAAGAACGACCACACGAGCAGCACCAGGCACACCGTGCCGAGCACCAGGGCCATGCCGGGCCACCCGATCGCGCCGTACAGGGCGGGCGCACCGGCCGTTCCCAGAACCATGCCGAGGATCGCGAAGATCTGCCGCGGGACGTTGCCTCGGGCGCGCTCCTCTGTAGTGCGGAAGATCTCGGGGAACAGCGCGGAGATGTTCAGCACCACGACGACGAACGCGATGTCGTACACGGCGACGACCACGAGGAACCACAGGATGAGACCCGCGGCCGGGAGCTCGGGCGGCATCCACACCAGCGCGAAGGCGACAACGAGCGGCACGATGCCCAGCCCGATCCACGGGATGCGTCGACCCCAGGGTGTGCGCATCCGGTCGGAGATCGTGCCGACGAGCGGATTCAGCACCGCGTTCAGGATGCCGTGGGCGATCATCGCCACGGCCACCCATCCGGCCGGCACCGCGAGGTGCGAGACGTAGAAGTAGACGACGAAGGCCGAGAAGGTCTGCGCCATGAGCTGGGTCGGGAACCCGGATGCTCCGAACGCGATCGTCTGCGCCCTGGTCGGCGCGGCATCCAGCCGTCGATCGCGCAGGCGTTCGCCCAGGACGGTCATCGAACGCCCGCCCGCTGCAGGTCGCGCAGGTCGCGCCAGCCGATGCGCACGAGAGCCTCGTCTTCGATGGCCTGCAGCACGGCCGGGTCTGTGAGCAGACGCAGCTCGTATCCGCGCTTCGCCGCGCTGAAGTCGACCGCGGCGCGCAGCTCGTCGTCGTCGATCATCGGATGCAGGTAGATCTCGGTGACACCGGCGGGAACGGCGCGCAGCAGTGTGATGAAGCCGTCGCGCACCTGCTCGTAGGTCTCCTCGTCCGGCTCGCCCTCCCGGAGGAGTTCGAACGGATGCGACCACAGCCGGTCGATGATCACGACACCCATCGCGTCGGCAGCGGAGGCCGCGTCGTCGAGCTTCGCCTGCAGCGCGGCGTCCTCTCCCACCCCGTCCATGGTGCGCGGCAGTCGGAACGGGAGGCCGTTGCGGGCGGCCAGCTCGAACACCGGGCGCAGGAAGTCGTGGCCGGTGACGAGGCCGTAGACCGACCCCATGTGGTTGTCGAGGTGCGTCACGTCGACACCGGCGTCGAGCGCGGCGTGCAGCTGGGCGGCGAGCTCGGCGGCGACGTCGTCGTCGGTCGCGGACCGCTCGACGGACGCGACATCGACGGGGAAGAACCCGTCGGCATCGACGAGGCTCGTCCCGGTGCCGGTCAGGGGGCGCCAGCGGTAGCGGCTCCATTCACTCGTGAGCACCAGGTGCACTCCGACGTCGAGGTCGGTGCGGGATGCCGCGAAGGCCAGGGCCTCCGGCGACCACGAACACGGGACCATCACGGTCGTCGAGTCGATGCGCCCGGTCGTGAGCAGGTCGACGATCGCGGTGTTCGCCGCGTGGCACATGCCGAAGTCGTCGGCGTTGAGGATGATCGCCCGCGCACCGGGTGCGAGGCCGAGGCGGTCGGCGAGGTCGGAGGGGGCGGTCATCAGGTGTCCTGTCGGGTGGGGACGGTGGGGCGATCGGGGGGTGTGGCTCAGCGACCGGTCTTCGCAGCCGGGGTCAGGATGCGGGTGAACAGCATGCTCCGGAGAGCGGATGCCGCTTCGTCGACGGCGCCGACCAGCGGGGCCTCCGGGCCGAACGAGGAGACGAGGAACCGCAGCGGCAGTTGGGCCGCATATTCGTCGGCGACGCGCTGGATGGCCTCGACCAGCACGGGGTGGGCTGCTGTGCCGCTGAGGATGAACGCCTCCGGGTCGAGCACGAGGCCGATGCTGCCGGCGACGAGCACGATGCGCTTGCCGATCTCGGCGACGACCCGGGTCGCGGCCTGGTCGCCGCGGCCGGCCGCCTCGAGGTGATCCTCCAATGAGGCGTCTGCGTCCCGCCCGACCCCGAGCGCGAGATCTCCGACGACGGCGTCGCTCACGATGGGAGCTCCGATCGGAAGGGGGGTCTGCGGCAGATACATGACCTCACCCGCGACACCCGAGAATCCGCGGTGCAGTGCGCCGTCGATCACGATGCCGGCCCCCAGGCCGTCGTCGAGGAGCAACAGAGCGAAGCTGGCGAGGTCGCCGCCGACGCCTGCCGTGAGCTCGGCGAGGGCGGCGAGGTTGACGTCGTTCTCGATGCGTACGGGGCAGCCGAGGGCCGCTGTCAGCGCGGCACGGAAGGCGCCGCCGTCCGGACCCAGATCGTCGCGGATGCCGCCGTCGGCGGTGACGATCCCGGGGATGCCGACCACGGCGAGGTGGATCGCCGCCTTCGCTGCCTTGACCGAGAGGCGGCATCGGTCCACGAGAGCGTCGATGTGCTCGACGCGATCCCCCTGAATCGGCAACACGTCGTGTTCCTCGGCGTGCACGACTCCGCGGGCGTCGACGAGCACCACGTGCGCGGCATGGTGGTCGATGTGCACGGCGGCGGCGAACCCGAGCCGCGGATGCAGGGCGACGCGGCCCGCGGCGGGCCCTCGCGTCTCGCGATCGACGCCCGCGGCGGCGACGGCTCCGGCCGCATCCAGCATCCGCAGCACCTGGGTGACGGCCGTGCGGGACAGGCCGGTCGTCGACATCAGCTCCGCGCGGGTCTGGGGACCGCTGCGCGCGAGCGCCTCCAGGATTGCGCGACCGTTGAGCGTGCGTAGCAGGCCCTGCGGTCCCGCGAGTGGTCTGGACATGTGCTCCGGCGTCTGCTTCTCGATTCACGTACCGCGCCGGGCACTGGGCCGGGCGCAGTGCCCGCAAGCATGCCACATCGAGTCGCACAGGTCGACACTTCACGCCGAGTCGGCTCGACGCCATTCATGCTCTGAGCGGTGTCGAGGGGTGTCTCGCCGATGTGACCGGGGGTCGTGGGGTCGGGGGTTGTGGTTTTGTGGGTCGTGGTGTCGGGGGTCGTGGTTTTGTGGGTCGTCGCGCTGCTGGTCGTGGTGTGCGCCATTGTCGGGTGGGGTCCCACCAGGCGGGTCCGCGGACGTGTGGTGTGCCGTCCATCATGCGGATTTCCCATCCGGAGGTGGTGAGGGTGCGGTGGTGGTGCCAGCAGAGGGCGACGCCGTTGTCGGTGTGGGTGGGTCCACCTCTGGCGTGTTCGTGGACGTGGTGGATCTCGCACCAGGTTGCGGGGACGTGGCAGCCGGGGATGAGGCATTCGCGGTCGCGGAGGGTGATCGCGCGGCGTTGGTGGGTGGTGAAGATCCGGTCGGTGGTGCTGATGCCGATGATGCGCCCGTTCGGGTCGAACAGCACCCGTTGCACGCCGCCCGCGCATGCGGTGTGTGCGGCGACACGGGGGGAGACGGGGGTGTCGATGCCGTCGATGTGCGCCCACCCGTGCCCGGTGGTGTAGTCGTCGGCGGTGACGGACACGACCAGGGTGGGGGCCCCACCGCCCAGGCGTGGGGTGTCGTCGTGGCGGGCGGCGATGCCGAGGATCGCGGCGAGGGTGTCGTGCTGCTTCTGCGACCGGGAACGCGGGTCGATCATCCGCCCCGGGTCACCGGACGGGAGGACACCGTCATCCGTTTCGGGGCCATCGTCGGCGACACCATCCCGGGACCCGGCGTCTCCGTCGGTGCCCTCCGGCGTCTCGGCACCCGCATCGCTCCGGTCCGAGGGCTCGAACACGACTCCGGGGACGGGTGGCCCGTCGACTTTCGGGTTCAGATACGCGTCGAACAGGCGCTGCAACTGTCCCGCGACCTCCGGCAGCAACCGTCCCCGGATCGGGATCACTCCGTCTTTCGCGCGTCCGAGGGTCAGACCTCGTGCCCGCATCGCGATGTCGTCCGCGGGTTCCGCACCGTCCGGGTCGAGGTACTGCACGATCACCTGCGCCAACAACCGCAGATCCTCCGGCGTCGCCGCCGGCGCAACATCCCCGACCCCCGCGTCCGTGTCCGCATCCGTGTCCGCATCCGTGTCCGCATCCGTGTCCGGGTCAGCAACAGAGACTCCTCGCGCGTATGCGGCCAACTCCGCGTCCGCCCGCAACCGGTCCGCGGTCCCGATCCGGGCCCCGGCCTGCTCGATCGGCCCGATCGCCGCCAACAGCCCCGCCACCCCGATCGTCCCGTCCACCAACGCCTCCCGCAACGCCGGCCACCGCGCCGGCAACCACGCCCCGGACGACAACTCCACCTCCCGCCGTGTTGCTTTCGCAGCCTTCACCACCCGGG
Source organism: Microbacterium sp. NPDC055665 (assembly GCF_053618035.1). Classification (NCBI taxonomy): domain Bacteria; kingdom Bacillati; phylum Actinomycetota; class Actinomycetes; order Micrococcales; family Microbacteriaceae; genus Microbacterium; species Microbacterium sp. NPDC055665. Next base: position 79,714 of record NZ_JBSHGY010000002.1, read on the forward strand.
CCGCACCCGGGCCGTCGGTGCGTAGCACCCGCTGCAGCAGCTCGTTCACCGTGCGACACCCGAACCGCCCACAGAACGCCGGCTCCCCCGACCCCGCCGGACGCCCATCCACCGACGCGACCGTCTCCACGACCACCGCATCCACCCGCCGCTGCACCTCCCCCGCGACCCGCAACAGCTCCATCTTCGCGTCGTCACTCAGCGCCGCGATCACGTCCGCGCGCAGCACCACATCCAGGTCGGCGACGACCCGGTCCAGCACCTCCACGGGGTTGTTCATACCCCCAGTCAACCGAGGGCCACCGACATTCACACCCGAATAACCCCCGTTCAGAGCAATATTCCGAAACACGCGAACCACCGTCACGCCCTCCACAGAAACACCGCCACAGCACTTCTCCACACTCCCCGCGGCACGGCGCACCGCGACGCACGCGGACGTCCCACACCAGGGCAGAGTGTGAGCATCCGCGTCGACAAGACACACGACATCCCCCCAGTCGATGACGGCCGAGCATTCGTCGTCGAAACGGAGTCGACCATCCGTTCTCGATTTGACGCTCACAGGTTCGCCAACTAAATTACAGATCGGTAACGGTGGCATCCGGGGGGATCGACCGCCGAGCACATCTGCCCTCCGGAAGGATCCCGTCACGAATTCCCTGCCACCCGAGCGCGCTCACGACGCCTCGGAAGCCTTCTCAGAAGCCCCCGACTCGGCCCGACCGCGCTTGCGGCGCGACTTGCGACGCTCCGCGTCCACGGAGCCGCAGAGTCCCCCCGCGATGGATGCAACCCGCGCGGGCAACGGACAGCGCGCCCGCACAGCAGATGCACTCGGCGCGGTCGACGCACGAGAGCCGGCCGGTGCACCCCACGCAGGCGATGCCGCCGGCGCACCGACTTCCACCGACCTCCTCGACACACGCGACGCGATCGACGCGATCGACGCACCCGACGCACCCGACGCACCCGACGCACCCGACGCACCCGACGCACCCGACGCGATCGAAGCGATCGACGCCCTCGACACACGCGACGCAATCGACGCACTCGACTCGATCGTCGCGATCGACGCACCCGACGCGATCGACCCCACACCGTCCGCCTCGCCCGCTACACCGGCCGCATCGCCCGCCACACCGGCCGCCACAGCTCCCGCTGCACCGACCGCTCGTCCGCAGGCGCGGGGCGCCGGCCGGCGCGGCACCCGGGGTGTTCGCGCGCGCCCTGGGCGCACGAAGCCGCAGAAGGCAGCGCCGTCGGTCCGGACCGGCCGAGCCAAGCGTCCGTGGGCGAAGGCCAAGGCGCTCGGGGCCACGTTCGCGATCGGCGTGATGGTCACCGGTGCGGCACTGCCCGCACTCGCCACGGGAAGCGATGGGGCCGTCGCCACCACCAGCCTCACCACAGCGGCCGCAGCCGATGCCGCGCAGTCCTACACGTCCGCGTCGGCGTCCACATCGACGGACGAGATCCGTGCCGAGATCGCTCCGCGGGGAACCTTCTCGGCGACGACGCCCGAGGAGATCGAGGAGACGCGCTCACGGGCCGTCGCCGCCGCCCTCGCTGCGGGCATGCCGCTCGGGAGCGCGGTCGAGATCCCCATCGCCGACCGCATCGTCATGCCGATGGCAGACGGCACGTACTCGTTCACCGACGGCTTCGGCGCCTCACGGCCGGGCCGGTCTCACCTGGGCCAGGACTTCGCTGCGGGTGTGGGAACGCCGATCAACGCCGCGATGAAGGGCTGCGTGTCCCGCTCCACCGAGAGCTACCAGGGCTACGGCGTGACGATCCAGATCGAGAGCATCGTCGACGGGCAGGCGGTCAGCACCGTCTACTCGCACATGAACTACGGAACCCGTGCGGTCGAGGTCGGCGACTGCGTCGACGAGGGCCAGTACATCGGCGACGTCGGATCGACCGGATACGTGTTCGGCTCCTGCTTGCACTTCGAGGTCCACATCAACACGGTCGCCGTCGATCCCATGCCCTGGCTCCAGACGCACGTGACCTGACCCGCACCACCGGGCATCCCGGCGAGACCCCGACTTGGCACCGAGACCCCGTTGTGCCGTCGACGGAAGCCCGGGGCTTCGGCGGAAGCCCGGGGCTTCGGCGCCCACCAGACGCGCACCGCAGCTCAGTCGAGCGCGCTCATCACGTGCTTGATGCGGGTGTAGTCGTCGAAGCCGTACTGCGAGAGGTCCTTGCCGTATCCGGAGTGCTTGAACCCGCCGTGGGGCATGTCCGACACGAACGGGATGTGCGTGTTGATCCACACGCAGCCGAAGTCGAGGTCTCGCGAGAAGCGCATCGCCCTCGTGTGATCGGTCGTCCACACTGAGGCGGCGAGCGCATAGGGCACGTCGTTCGCCAGCTCGAGCGCCTCGTCGTCGTCATCGAACGGCTGCACCGTGAGCACCGGGCCGAAGATCTCACCCTGCACGACCTCGTCGTCCTGCCGCACGCCCGAGACGATCGTGGCCTCCCAGAAGTAGCCCTGATCCCCCTGACGCCGTCCGCCGGTCTCGATGGTCGCGTGCGCGGGCAGCCGGTCGATGAAGCCCTGCACCTGATCGAGCTGGGCCGCGCTGCTCAGCGGGCCGTACAGCACACCCTCCTCGTGCGGCCCGCCCGTGCGCGCGTGCGTCTTCGCCCTGGCCACCAGCGCGGCGACGAGCTCATCGTGCCGCGAGGCGTGCACCAACACCCGAGTGGCGGCGGTGCAGTCCTGCCCGCCGTTGAAGAAGGCCCCGGTGATGATCCCGTCGACCGCCTTCTCCAGCGATGCATCCTCGAACACGATCGCCGGCGCCTTGCCGCCGAGCTCCAGGTGCACGCGCTTGACGTCGTTCGCCGCCGAGCGCGCCACCGCCATGCCTGCGCGCACCGATCCCGTGATCGCGACCATCTGCGGAGTCGGATGCTCCACCAGCGCGACGCCCGTGTCACGATCGCCGAGCACGACGTTGAGCGTGCCGGCCGGGGTGTGTTGCGCGACGATCTCGGCGAGCAGGAGCGTGGTCAGCGGTGTCGACTCCGCGGGCTTGAGCACGACCGTGTTCCCGGCGGCGAGCGCGGGCGCGATCTTCCAGACGGCCATGTTCAGCGGGTAGTTCCACGGGGTCACCTGGCCGATCACGCCGACCGGCTCGCGGCGCACGAAGGAGGTGTACCCGGCGAGGTACTCCCCCGCCGCGCGGCCCTCCAGGCTGCGGGCGGCGCCGGCGAAGAAGCGCAACTGATCCACTGACTGCATGATCTCATCGGCGACGAGGCTCGCGCGCGGCTTGCCAGTGTCCTGCGACTCCAGATCGGCGAACTCCTCGGCCCGCGACTCCATCTCATCGGCGATCCGGAACAGCGCCAGCTGCCGATCGGCCGGCGTCGTGTCGCGCCAGAGCGGGAAGGCGGCGGATGCCGCGGCGTAAGCGGCGTCGACATCGGCGCCGTCGGAGATCGGCAGTTCACCGTAGACGGCTTCGGTGACAGGATCGAGGAGCGGCATCCGTTCCGTCCCGGTCGCGGGCACGGAGCGGCCGCCGATGAAGTTCTGCAACGGCGCCGAGTTCTTCAGAAGGGTGCGGGACATGCCGTCATGGTAGCGCGCACCCTGCGGAATCGGAAGATTTCACCCGGGTGTATCGACTGAATCAGTTGCAGAATCAGACTTAGACTGTCAATATCGACAGATGAGCCCCAAGCCTGCCCAGCCCGCACTGGACGACATCTCGAAGCGCATCGTCGAGCTCCTCCAGGAGGACGGCCGCCGCCCCTACGCGGAGATCGCCCGCGAGGTCGGCCTCAGCGAAGCCGCCGCCCGGCAGCGCGTGCAGCGGATGACCGAGGCCGGCATCATCCAGATCGTCGCGGTCACCGATCCCATGCAGCTCGGTTTCCACCGCATGTCGATGATCGGCATCCGCGTCTCCGGCGACCCCCGCGCGATCGCCGAGGAGCTCACCCTGATCCCGGAACTGGCGTACGTCGTCGTCGTGCTCGGCACCTTCGACATCCTCGTCGAGGCCGTGTGCGAGGACGACGAGCACCTGATCGACCTCATCGCGACCCGCATCCGAACGATTCCGGGCATCGCGCACACCGAGAGCCTGCTCTACGCCGGCCTCTACAAAGACCTCTACAACTGGGGCACGCGCTGAGGCGCGCCCCGAACGCATCGGAGTGATCATGGGAACCACCGTCTTCGAACGCCGGCAGCCGCCGCAGGGGGTCATCGACGACTCCCTGCGCGACACCGCTCTCCGGGTGTTCTGGCTCGACGATGTCGATCGGCCGACGCATCCGCGTCTGAACGGCACGGTCCGCGCCGACCTCGCCATCGTCGGCGGTGGATATGCCGGGCTGTGGACCGCGGTGCGCGCCAAGGAGCGCGACCCCGAGCGCCGCGTCGTCCTGCTGGAAGCATCGCGGATCGCGTGGGCGGCATCCGGTCGCAACGGCGGCTTCTGCGAGTCGAGTCTCACGCACGGCCACGAGAACGGGGTGAACCGGTGGCCCGAGGAGATCGACCGGCTCGAGGAGCTGGGCCACGAGAACCTCGACGGCATCGAGCAGACCGTCGCCCGCTACGGGATGGATGCGGAGTTCGAGCGCACCGGCCAGCTGGCCGTCGCAGTCGAACCGCACCAGGTCGAGTGGCTCCGCGACGAACCCGGCTTCCTCGATCGCGACGCCGTGCAGGCGGAGGTGCACTCCGAGACGTTCCTCGCCGGAGCCTGGGACCGCGAGGGCTCCGCGATGGTGCATCCCGCCAAGCTGGGCGTCGAGCTGGCCCGCGTGGCCGCAGACCTCGGCGTCGAGATCTACGAGCACAGCATCGTGCGCGCCATCGAGGGCGACGGGTCTGGTCCGATCACCCTGGTCACCCCGAACGGTCGGGTCGTGGCGGATGCCGTGGCGCTCGGCACCAACGCGTTCCCCTCGCTGCTGAAGCGCAACCGCCTGATGACCGTGCCGGTGTACGACTACGTGCTGATGACCGAGCCGCTCTCGACGGAACAGCTCGCGTCGATCGGCTGGTCGAACCGTCAGGGCCTGGCCGACAGCGCGAACCAGTTCCACTACTACCGGCTCACCGCCGACGACCGCATCCTGTTCGGGGGCTACGACGCGGTCTACCACTACGGCGGCAAGGTGCGCCCGGAGTACGAGGACCGCATCGAGAGCCACCGCAAGCTCGCTTCGCACTTCTTCACGACCTTCCCGCAGCTGCAGGGCCTGCGCTTCACCCACCGCTGGGCCGGGGCGATCGACTCGTCGAGCCGCTTCTGCGCGTTCTTCGGCACCGCCCGCAAGGGCCGCGTCACCTATGCCACCGGCTTCACCGGACTGGGCGTCGGCGCCGCGCGCTTCGCCGCCGACGTCATGCTCGACAAGCTGTCGGGGGATTCGACAGAGCGCACCGAGCTGCGGATGGTGCGCGAGAAGCCCATCCCGTTCCCGCCCGAACCCGCCGCCTCGATCGGCGTGAACCTCGTACGCGCGGCCATGAACCGGGCCGACCACAACGAGGGCAAGTGCAACCTGTTCCTCAAGGCCCTCGACGCCGTCGGCATGGGCTTCGACTCATGAGCGGCCTCGCCGCCGGGGCGGGGGTGGATGCCGGCGCGCTGGTCCTCACGCACGAGCCGCTCCCCGCGGAGGAGGTGCTCGCCGGCGCCCCGACGACCGCCGTGCACGAGCTGGCGACCCTCGGCGGGGTCGAGATCGGTGTGTGGGAGATGACGCCGGGCACCGCGACCGACACCGAGGCCGACGAGGTGTTCGCGGTGCTGTCCGGCCGCGCGACGATCTCCTTCGCCTCGCCGGAGCTGCCCGACCTCTCGATCGGCCCGGGCTCGGTCGTGCGCCTCACCGAGGGCATGCGCACCACCTGGACCGTCACCGAGACGCTTCGCAAGGTCTACGTGGCCTGACGGCAGGCGCGATTCGAAAGCGTCAGGAGGATGCCCCCAGCAGCGGGCGCACGGAGGCATAGGCGTCGCGCACGTCGCGCGTCGGCACGTCATAGACGCGGACGATGCCCGCAGTGCCCTCGTGACGCGGCCACCCGGGGTCACCGCCGGTGACGAACGCGACCGCCGCACCGTGCACCTCGTCGGCCAGCGCCTGCGGCGGGTTCGGTCCGGCGAGCGGCTCCATCGCCGGGCCGTCCAGGCAGTCGAAGAAGAACGGCACGTCGAGGCAGTGCTCGGCGAAGCCGAAGTGCCCCGACGGCCAGGAGAACCGATACACCCAGGTCGGCGCCGCGCCGCGGTCGGCGACGACCTTCAGCAGCGCCGAGCGGAACATCCGGTCGGTCAGCAGTCGCCCGGCGACGCGGGCATTGCCGAGTCGCGTGACGTCGGCGTTGGCCGCGAGGTACTCGCGGCGCGCGGCCTTCGGCAGCCCGAGCTTTCCCAGCAGCAGCGACCGAGGCACCCAGCGGAGCTTCTTCGCCGCATCCGAGAACACCATGGTGAACTCGTCGTCGGTCGCCCCGAGCACCAGCGGCTTGTCGGCGCCGACACCCGCGGCGAGCGCCTCGCGCGTCGAACGCGGCAGCAGATCGCCGTCGATGCTCGGCCCGAGCGGCAGCCCTTCCTCGATCATGGTGCCGACCGCCGACGGCCCGAGCTCGGTCGCCTTCTTCTGCAACTCGAGGATGCGCTCCTCGGACAGCGACGAGAACCCGGCCACGGTCGGCTCGACCCCGCCTGCTGCGGCGAGCGCGCGGCCGAACGCTTCGGCGCGGGTGGTGGCGACATCGGCGAGCGCGCCGGAGATCGCATAGACGCCCTGGAACAGGTGCTGCGCCTTCTCCATGCCGAGCAGGGTCAGCACGGCACCGCCGCCCGCGGACTGCCCGGCGATCGTCACGCGCGACGGATCTCCGCCGAACTCGGCGATGTTCTCCTGCACCCACTCCAGTGCGAGCAGCCAGTCGCGGACACCACGGTTCGAGGGAGCATCCTCGATCCACCCGAAGCCGTCGAAGCCCAGTCGATACGAGATCGACACGGTCACGACGCCGTCGCGGTTGAAGTTGCGGCCGTCGTACCAGGGGCTCGCGGGTGAGCCGGCGAAGTATCCGCCGCCGTGGATCCAGACGAGCACCGGGAGTCCGGTCCCCGGTTCGGCACGGGCCGGACTCGGTGTGAACACGTTGACGTTGAGCGTCGACTCGCCCTCGATGCTCGGCTCGGGGATGAGCGTGACGCCGGGATCGCCACGCTGCGCGGTGGCGGCGAACTCGAGCGCATCGCGCACACCCTCCCACGGCGCCTTCGGCACGGGCGCCCGGAAGCGCAGCTCCCCGATCGGCGCCTCCGCGAACGGGATGCCGAGGAACGCCGCCGACCGCGGATTGCCGCGTCCGCCGGTGGTCGGACGCCAGCGTCCGCGCACCCGCCCTGCGGCGGTCGTCACCTCGACGAAGTCGGCGGTGGTCTCGAAGTCGATGTCGGTCATGACAGCATTCTCCTGGTCGCGGGCAGTGAGCGGGCCACATCGAAAGAGGCCTCAGCCGGGTGTGATCACCTCGGCGTGCGGCATCCGCGTCTTCATGACCCCGATCGCCTCGGGGTTGTCATCGACCAGCACGGCGTCACGGCCGAGCTCCGACGCCACGGCGCCGGTCGTGCCGCTGCCGGCGAAGAGGTCGAGCACACGGTCGCCGGGGCGGCTGGATGCGGTCACGATGCGGCGCAGGATCCCCTCGGGTTTCTGCGTGGGATAGCCGGTCTTCTCGCGCCCCGTCGTCGGCACGATCGTGTGCCACCAGACGTCGGTCGGCAGCTTGCCGCGCGCGGCCTTCTCGGCGGTCACCAGTCCCGGCGCCATGTACGGCTCGCGGTCGACCTCATCGGAGTTGAAGACGTACGTCCGCGGATTCTTCACGTACACCAGGATCGTGTCGTGCTTGGTGGGCCAGCGGCTTCGCGACTTGGCGCCGTAGTCATACGCCCAGATCAGCTCGTTGAGGAAGCAGTCCCGCCCGAACACGGCGTCGAGCATCACCTTCGCGTAGTGCGCCTCCCGGTAGTCGAGGTGCAGGTACAGAGTGCCGTCGTCGGCGAGCAGCCGCCATGCCTCCTCGAGCCGCGGCATCAGGAAGGAGCCGTAGTCGTCGAAGCGGTCGTCGTAGGCGCGCAGCATTCCGCGCACCCGCTCGTACGCGTGGCCGTGGAACCCGTGCCGCACCTCGGCGGTGGGCACGGTCGCGGCCGTCGGCGCGGCTTCGGTCTCGGCGACGGCCCGTTCAGAACTCCTCAGATTCGAGCCGGTCGCTGCATCCGGCTCGCGGAGTTCCGGGGGTTCTTCGGTGACGGGCTCGGATTCTTCCTGAGTTGTGAACGTCCGGCGCGCGGTGACCACCTGCCGGCCCTGCGTCCGGCCGGTGTTGAACGGCGGGTCGAGGTACACGAGCGTGAAGGAACCCGTGGGCAGGGTCGCCGCGACGGCGAGGTTGTCACCCTCGATGATGGTGACCGCGCCCCGCGCCTGCGTCGGAGAAACGCGCTTCCCTCGGCCGGAATCCGTGGATTCGGCCGCGGGAAGCGCATTCGTCCGAGTTTCGGGTCCGTCGTCCGGCGCGGCCACGGCCGCGGGAAGCGCATTCGTCCGGGTTTCGGATCCGTCGTCCGGCGCGGTCACGGCACCCGATGCAGCCACGCCTCAGTGGCGAACTTCGACGCGACGAGTGCCTCCGCGTCGGCATACTCGTCCGCGGTGATCGTGCCGGTCTCGGCGTCGGTCAGCGAGCGGAACGTGTCTTTGAACCGCTCGATGATCTCGGCGCGCTCGAGTCCGGTCTGGCTGCGCAGCGGGTCGACGCGCTTTGCGGCCGACGTGGTGCCCTTGTCGCTGAGCTTCTCGCGGCCGATGCGCAGCACCTCGGTCATCACCTGACCGTCGATGTCGTACGACAGCGTCGCGTGGTGCAGCACTCCCCCGTTGGCGAGGCGCTTCTGCGCGGCACCGCCGATCTTGCCGGTCGGGCTCGCGATGTCGTTGAGCGGCTGGTACACCGCATCGATGCCGAGAGACCGCAGCGCCTGCAGCACCCAGTCGTCGAGGAAGGCGTAGGAGTCGGCGAACGTCATGCCCGCGACGAGCGATGCCGGCACATACAGCGAATACGTGATGATCTGCCCCGCGGCCATGAGCATCGCCCCGCCGCCGGAGATGCGGCGGACCACGTCGAAACCGTGCCGTGCGGCGCCCTCGGGATCGACCTCGTTGCGGTACGACTGGAACGACCCGATCACGACGGCCGACTCGTTCCACTCCCAGATGCGCAGGGTGGGACGCCGTCGCCCCTCGCCGACACGGGCGGTGAGCACCTCGTCGAGGGCGAGGTTCATGCGCGGCGAGACCGCCTGGTCGTGCACGATCTCCCAGTCGAAGTCACGCCATCCCGGGGCCGTCACGAGCGCGCGGCGCACCGCGGTGCCGACGGCTTCGGGCGAGAAGCCGAGCAGCTGAGCCCCGTCGGGCAGCGCGCTGCGGACGGCCGTGGCGATCGCCGTCGAGTCCGACTCGGCGGGCAGCCCGTTCACCGCGGCGTTGATGTCGTCGAGGGCTGAGTCCGGCTCGAGGAAGAAGTCGCCGGCGAGGCGGAAGCGGGCGATCCGGTCGTCTTCGATCTCGAGGTCGACGACGACGAGCTTTCCACCTGGGACCTTGTATTCACCGTGCACGGAACCAGCTTAAGGCGCGCGGCCTCGGATGCGGCGGGCTCGACTACCCGGATCACCCGAGCGCATCAGCCGCCGAGCCGGATCGACCGCCGGCCGCGGATCAGCCGCCGAGCACCACCACGCGCTCGCCGGCGCGGATCGGCGTCGAGTATCGGTTCTCCGCGGGCGGCAGCGGGCAGACGTACTGGTCCGAGAACGCGCACGGCGGCAGGTAGGCGCGGTTGAAGTCGATCACGGCCGCGCCGTCGGCGGCGGGTTCGTCGACCGGCAGGAACCGGAAGCGATACGTCTCCAGGCCGTTGGTGCCGTCGGCGAAGACTGCGCTCAACGCCCCCTGTCCGTTCCTGGTGACGGTCAGCGTCTGCGGCGCACCGGCCAGTTCGAACCGCAGCCGCCCGGCGACGGGAGTCTCGCGGGCCCCGCCGTCGACCGACGTGATCAGGATCTGCTCGTCCGGAGTCTCCTCGAACACCGCGGGGAGTCGCCAGCGCTCGTCGGGCGCATAGGCGTCGATCGCGGTGAACCACTCACGCTGCGGTCGTGCCGGGTTGAGCACCCGCAGCGCCAGCGCACCGTGGCGATCGAACACGCGCAGCTCACGGCGGCCGAGGCGGATGCTCTCCGAGCCGCGCAGGACCACAGTCGACCCCGTCTGGCCGAGCTCGCTGCCGCGGATGCCGCCGTCGCCGGTGAGGGCCCAGAGCCCGGGGATGCCGTCGACCGCCGCCGCCTCCGTGATGAGCCAGTTCGTCGACTCGAGCGCCGACGGACCGTACTCCGACCCCGCGTACCGCTCGCGCGACGCGTGCCAGTCCTGCCAGTCCTTCACGAAGCTCATCGGTGCGGTCCCTCCCGTGCGAGCAGCGCACACGGGCGCGCTCCTCGCTCCTGCGCGGAATATTGACCCGAATCTACGGTCGGGACCGAGCCCGAGGAACGGCTCCGTCACACGACTTCACGCCGCGTCATTCCGCGTCACATCCGGCCCCGCACCGACGAGACCCCGCCTTCCCACCGAGACCCCGCCGTGCGCGCGCAGCCACCCCGGGGTGTGGACGCGAACCCGGGGTCTCGAGGTGCGAGCGGCCGCTCAGCGCGCGGGGATCTGCTTGTCGAGCCAGGCGAGCACGTCGGCGCGCACCTCGTCCTGCTGCAGTTCGGCGAAGATCTCGTGCCGCGCATCCGGATACACCAGCGTGGTCACATCGGTGAGGCCGGACCGGCTGCGGTACTCGTCGGCGAGCTTGTGCACGCTGCGGGGTCCGCCCACCGGGTCATCGCGACCGACGAGGAGCAGCATCGGGATGTCGCGGCCCAGGTCCTTGGCCGGACGCCCGTACAGCCGTGCGGCCTCGATCGGGCCGAAGAGCTTGAGCAGCGGGACGTCGGTCGTGAGCGGATCGTCGGCGAATGCGGCCCACACGGCAGGATCGCGGCTGAGCCATTCGAGCCCGGTGGCGCCTTCGTCCTTCGCCCACCGCGCGTTCAGGGGTGCGGCGTTGAGGAAGCCGGGCGTGCGCAGTGCGGAGCCGGAGAGGATCACGGCATCCCACGCCTCCGGGTGGTGGTTCACGAGCATCTGCGCCAGGAACGACCCCCACGAGTGGCCGAGCAGCACCAGCGGCAGATCGGGGTTCTCGTCTCGGATGATCCCGGTCAGCTGCCAGACGGCATCCTCGGCCGCGCGAAGGCCGCCGACGCCGAGCCTCCCCAATTTCTCGGGTCCGCCGTGCTGACGGATGCCGGTGCGGCCATGGCCTCGGTGATCGTCGGCGTAGACGTGGAAACCGGCCCCCGTGAGGGCGCCGATCAGGGCGCCGTATCGTCCGGCGTGCTCGCCGACGCCGTGCAGGAGCTGCACGACTCCGCGAGGAGTCCCCGCGGCCGGATGCACGTCGTAGACGATGGCCACGCCATGGGCGTCGGTGAACTCGCGCGTATCCGTCACGCTGCGAGCCTAGCGACCGGGCGCCGGGACCGCCTACCGCGCGACGGCATCCCGGATCGCGAAGGCGATGTCGCGGTCGGTGACCTCGTAGCCGCCGACGCCGTCGGAGGCCGAGCCCATCCGCACGCCGCCGTCTTCGATCACGGCGCGCTTGGCGGAGAAATGGATCGCGTCGACGCCGGCCGCGGCGAGCACCGGGGCGCTGGCGACATCGACTCCACTGCCGGCCATGACCTGGATCTCTCCCTCGGCTGCGGCGACCAGCGCACGCAGGGTGTCGATGCCGTCGATCGCGGCGGATGCCCCACCCGAGGTCAGCACGCGAGCAAGGCCCAGCTCGCGGGCGCTGCGCAGCGTGGCGACGGGGTCGGCCGTCACGTCGATCGCGCGATGCAGGGTGACGGGAGATCCGCCTGCGGCATCGCGCAGCCGCGCCATGGCGTCGAGGTCGAGGCGTCCCTCCGCGTCGAGGGCGCCGATGACCACGCCGGTGGCACCCGCAGCGATCGCGCGTCGCACGTCGCGCTCGCTGATCGCCAGCTCGTCGTCGGCGTAGTGGAAGCCGCCCGCGCGCGGCCGGATGAGCACGTGCACCTCGGGACCGTCCGCTCCGGCCGCCTCGACCGCCAGCTCGAGCGTCGCGGGAGACGGGGTCAGTCCGCCGAGCGCGAGGGCCGTGGCGAGCTCGACGCGGTCGGCGCCGATCTCGGCGGCGATGCGCACTCCGGCGGGGTCCTGCACGGCGATTTCCAGGGCGAGCGTTCGGGTCACCCCTCCATTGTGCCCGGTGCCGAGACGGCGTCCGAAGAATTAGATAGACTATCTAAGTAATGTCTGCGTCCGATGAATCCCTCCACCTCACCGCCACAGACCTGCGCATGGCCACGTTCCGGCTGGCCCGCCGCCTCCGCTGCGCCCGCGCGGCCGACTCGATGAGCGATGCGCAGCTGGCGGTGCTCGCCGACCTGCGCATGAACGGTCGCCGCACGATCTCGACCCTCGCCGTCCGCGAGCGCGTGACCGCTCCGTCGATGACCAGCACCATCAACGGCCTCGAGGAGCAGGGCTTCGTCGTGCGCACCCCGGATGAAGACGACCGCCGCCGCGTGCAGGTCGACATCACCGATGCCGGCATCGAGATCGTCGTGGAGACGATCCGCCGCCGCGACGAGCTGCTGGCCGACATGCTGCGCGAGGTCGAGTACACCGAGGCCGAGCTCACCACGCTCCGAGAAGCCAGCGCACTGATGCGGCGGGTGGTGGAGCGATGAGCGCCATGTTCCGTTCCTTCGCGAACATCAACTACCGCATCTGGTTCGCGGGGGCCCTGGTCTCGAACGTCGGCGGCTGGATGCAGGCCACCGCCCAGGACTGGGTCGTGCTCACCGAGCTCACCGACAACGACGCCACCGCGATGGGCGTCACCATGGCGCTGCAGTTCGGTCCGCCGCTCGTGCTGGTGAGCCTCACCGGATGGGTGGCCGACCGCTTCGACCGACGCCATATCCTGTTCGCCACCCAGTCGGCGCTGCTGGCCCTCGCGATCGCGGTGGGTGTGCTGCTGCTGAACGACGTGATGACCCTGCCGATGATGTTCGCCTTCGCACTCGGTTTCGGCGTCGTGAACGCGTTCGACGCCCCGGCCCGGCAGGCGTTCGTCTCCGACATGGTGTCGACCGGCGACACCTCGAACGCGGTCGCACTCAACTCGGCATCCTTCAACCTCGCCCGCATGATCGGCCCGGCGGTCGGTGGCCTGCTGATCGTGGCGATCGGTTCGGGCTGGGTGTTCATCGTGAACGCCGCCACCTTCCTCGCGATGATCCTCGCGCTGTCGATGCTGCGGCGCGGCCTGCTCGCGCCGCGGCTGAAGAGCCGCAGCCGTGGTGGCCTCGCCGCCGGGTTCCGCTATGTGTGGGGGCGCAGCGATCTGCGGGTCGTGTTCGTCACGGTGTTCCTGATCGGCGCGTTCGGCATGAACTTCCCGATCTTCGCCTCGACCATGGCCCTGGAGTTCGGCGCGGGCGCCGACGGCTACGGCGTGCTCAGCTCGGTGCTCGCGATCGGCTCGCTGATCGGCGCCCTGCTCGCGGCCCGTCGCGACCGCGCACGCGTCCGTGTCGTGATCCTCGCCGCGGGCGGATTCGGCATCGCCGCGTTCGTGTCGTCCGCCATGCCGACCTACGCCTCCTACGCCGTCACCCTGACGTTCACCGGCTTCATGATCGTGACGCTGCTCACCACCGCCAACGGGTACGTGCAGATCACGACGGAGCCGGCGCTGCGCGGGCGCGTGCTCGCCCTGTACATGGCCGTGATTATGGGCTCGACGCCCGTGGGTGCCCCCATCGCCGGGTGGGTCGCCGACTCGTTCGGGCCACGTGCCGCCATCATGCTCGGCGGCACGGCCGGATTCGTCGCCTGCGCGATCGGGGTCATCTGGGTGGCGACCTCGGGACGCCTGCGCCGCGCCGAGAACCGCCGCTTCCTGCTCACGCTCGACGAGACCCGGCCGCTGAGCGTCATCGAGCGACCCGACCCGATCGAGTTCAGCGACGAGGCCGCCGTCACGACTCCGATCCGGAGTGCGAAGCGGGACGACGTCGAGGGCTGAACAACTTTCCGCCGTTTGTCAACGCCCTCTACGGAGTGCATCCGGCGTACGTACCGTCGGTGCATGGACGACAACACGGAACGGACACCCCACCCGCAGGATCCTGCCGAGGGCGCTCGCCATGTCGGCGTGCCGGATGAGGATGCCGGTCAGGGCGACGGCAGCGGCGGCGCGATCCAGGGCGACAGCTCGCGCGGCGAATCGACCGGCGGTGCCATCCAGGGCGACGCCGGACAGGGTCACCGCTCAGCCCTCGGCGGCGATGAGGAGACCGAGGACCAGCTCCAGGCCGACAACGCGGCCGAGGAAGACACGTTGAAGACGCTCGATCCGGATTCCCCACCGGCCTGAGCACTCCGGAAGGGCAGCGTCACCGTCAGCCGTCGTCCCCAGCGTCGGCCCTCCCCCGGCGGTGGCGCTGTCCGCTTCCCGGGCGCGTCCGCGTCCGGCATCCGGCATCCGGCATCCGGCATCCGTGCCACATGTCGGACGGATGCACGGATGCAGGGCGACACGCCGTGTTCCGCCCCGACATCCGTCCGTTCTCCCGACATCCGAGCCGGGACCTCGATCAGCCGAGCACGAGCTTGAGCTGCTCCACCGCCCAGTCCAGTTCGGTCGCGCGGATCACGAGCGGCGGCGCGATGCGGATGGTCTGACCGTGCGTGTCCTTCACGAGCACGCCCCGATCGAGCAGCTTCTCGGCGATCTCGCGGCCCGTCCCCTTGGCGGGGTCGATGTCGACGCCCGCCCAGAGACCGGCGATGCGGACGCCTGTCACACCGTGGCCGATCAGCGGCTGCAGCGCCTGCTCGAGATGCGCGCCGAGTGCCCGGGCGCGCTCCTGGAACTCGCCCGTCTGCAGCATCTCGACGACGCGCAGACCCACGGCCGCAGCCAGCGGGTTGCCACCGAAGGTCGAGCCGTGCTCGCCCGGACGGATCACACCGAGCACGTCGCTGTTTCCGACCACGGCCGAGACGGGGAGGATGCCGCCGCCGAGGGCTTTGCCGAGCAGATACAGGTCCGGCACGACGCCCTCGCGGTCGCAGGCGAACGTCTCGCCCACGCGTCCGAGTCCCGCCTGGATCTCGTCGGCGATGAACAGCACGTTCTTCTCGTCGCAGATCTCGCGGATGCGGCGCAGGTAGCCCTCCGGCGGGATCACGACGCCGGCCTCGCCCTGGATCGGCTCCACGAGCACGGCGGCCGTGTCGTCGGTGATCGCCGCGGCGATGGCATCCGCGTCGCCGTAGGGCACGACGTCGAATCCCGGCGTGTACGGACCGAAGTCGTCGCGTGCCTGCTCGTCGTCGCTGAAACTCACGATCGTGGTCGTGCGGCCGTGGAAGTTGCCGGCGGCGACGATGATGCGCGCCTTGCCTGCAGCGATGCCCTTGACCCGGTAGCCCCAGGCGCGAGCGACTTTGATGCCGGTCTCGACGGCCTCGGCGCCGGTGTTCATCGGCAACACGAGGTCCTTGCCCGACAGCTCCGCGAGCGCCGCGGCGAACGGCTCGAGCCGGTCGCTCTGGAACGCGCGGCTGACGAGCGTGACCCGGCCGAGCTGCTCGGTGAGCGCGGCCACGAGCGCCGGATGCCGGTGCCCGAAGTTCACGGCCGAGTATGCGGCGAGCAGGTCGAGGTAGCGCTTGCCCTCGACATCCGTCACCCAGGCGCCCTCACCGCGGGCGATGTTGACCGGCAGCGGGTGGTAGTTGTGCGCGACGTGCGGCTCGGCGCTGGCCTCTCCCGGCTGGGTCGCTGAGCCCGTCGAAGCGTCGACCGCGGTCACTTGGCACCCCGCAGCTCGAGCGTGCAGCACTTGATGCCGCCGCCGCCGAGCAGCAGCTCGGAGAGGTCGACGGTGATGGGGTTGTATCCGCGCTCGCGCAGCTGCTTCTCGAAGCCCTTGGCGCGCGGCGAGATGATCACGTTGTAGCCGTCGCTCGACGAGTTGAGGCCGAACACCGCGCCGTCTTCGTCCGACACGAGGATCGCGTCGGGGAAGCGCTTCTCGAGTTCGGCGCGGCTGGCGTCGTCGAAGGCGCCCGGGAGGTAGGCGATGTTCGCGCGCTCGGGGCCGCCGTTCTCCGTGCCCTGCACCGGGTCGAGCACGGCGATGGCGGTGTCGAGGTGGTAGAAGCGCGGGTCGACGAGGTTGAGCGAGACGACCTCGCGGCCGAACACCTCGCCGACCTCGCTGTGGCTGTCGCCGGTGGAGCGGAAGCCGGTGCCGGCCAGGATCACGTCGCCGACGAGCAGGAAGTCGCCCTCGCCCTCGTTGACCTCCTTCGGCATCACGGTGTCGTAGCCCGCCGCGCGGAACCAGTCGGCGAACGCCGGGGCCTCACCCTGCCGCTCGACGAAGCGGAACTCGGGCACGTATGCGCGGCCGTCGATGAGGAATCCGCCGTTGGCCGTGTAGACCATGTCGGGGTAGCCGGCGAGCGGCTCGATGAGTTCGACCGAGTGGCCGAGCTCGAGGTAGAGGTCGTGCAGCTTCTGCCACTGCGCCACGGCGTTGGCGGTGTCGGTGGGCCGCGACGGCTCCATCCACGGGTTGATGGAGTAGTTCACGGTGAAGTGCTCCGGCTTGCACATCAGGTAGTGACGGCGGTGCGCGGTGCGGGCGGGTGCGGTGGAGACGGCGGCTTCAGGCGTCGACATGGATGCTCCTCGAATGGACGGGCGCGGCGGACGCTGTCCTGGGGCCCGGCGGTCCTTCGACCCGCTGCTCGTTCAGAGCCGGCGACGGGGAAGATGCGACTCGGGCACGCCGGAGTCCATTGTGTCACCCGCCCCCTGTGCGCCGCCAGAGCCGCGCCCCATCCGAGGCCGTCACACTCCCGAGCTGCGGACGACGACCTTCCCGACGGTGTGCCCGGCCTCGAGGTGGGCGAGGGCGGCGGATGCTTCCGCGAACGGGTACTCGCGCTCGATCACGGGCACGATGCGGCCGTCGGCGACGAGCTCGAGGAGCTTGGCCAGCACCTCGGGTCGCGGCGTCGCGGCGAGGGGACGGATGCGCCGCGAGCCGATCGACAGCACCGCAGCCCGCAGCATCCGTGGGACGGGTCCCAGCACGTGCCCGCCGTCGCCGGTGACCAGCACGATCCGACCGCCGTGCCCGACGAGGCGCTGCAGCTCGCGCAGCGGCATCCCCCCGGCGATGTCCACGATCGCGTCGAAGCGGCCGTCCGGGATCTCGCTCAGCGGCGACTCGCGGTGGTCGAACGTGCGCACGGCACCCAGGCGCTCCACCAGCGGCGCGTTGCGGGCGCTGCACGCGGCCCACACCTCGGCCCCACGGAGCGCAGCGAGCTGCACCGCGAACGTGCCGACGCCGCCGGATGCGCCGATGATCAGCACCCGCGGGGCCTCTCCTCCACGCAGGCCGACGCCGGCGAGGTCGAGGGCCTGCCACGCGGTGCCGCCGGCGATCGGGAGGGAAGCCGCGGCCTCGGCCGTGATGTCGGGCGGGGTCGGCACGAGCCGGGAGGCGGGCACCCGCACGTACTCGGCGAGTCCTCCGCCTCCGACCAGCTCGCCCACGACGTCTTCGCCGATCTCGGCGCTCACGACGTCGGGCCCGACCGCGACGACGGTGCCGGCGACCTCCATGCCGCGCACCGGGTGCTTCGGTCGGGTGAGACCGAAGACCGGGCGCACGAGGAGCGGATCGCCGAGCAGCAGCCGCACATCGCCCGCGTTCAGGGAGGTGGCCCGCACCTTCAGGAGCACTTCTCCGCGATGCGGCACCGGCACCGGGACCTGCTCGAGACTCACCCCGGACGACGGGCCGTAGGTCTCGCGTCGCCAGGCGTTCATCGTCTCTGTCATGATGCTCCTCCGGATGCGGGGGCGGGGTAGGTGAAGAGGTCGTCGAGCCCGACCCCGAACGCCCGCGCGATCTGGAACGCCAGCTCCAGCGTGGGCGAGTACTTCTGCTGCTCGATGGCGATGAGCGTCTGCCGGGTCACACCGACGGTGCGGGCGAGCTCGGCCTGGGTGAGGCCCGCCTGCTCGCGATGTGCACGGATGCTGTTGGAGACGAGGGTCGGCTTCACCATCAGACGAGCCCCCGCCGGTAGGCGATCACGCGGGCGATGCCGCCGACGAGCGCGGAGATCGCGAAGCCCAGGTACATGGTGTTCGCGATCCAGAAGACGTCGGCGCCGACCGCGCACAGCGCGATGACCCCGAGCCCGGCGATCACGACGAAGGCCTGCTCGACCCGCCCGCCCATGCGGCTGATGTCACGGTCGCGGATGTCGGAGCGGCCGGCGCCGTCCGGGTCCTTCATCCCGGCGAGGATGCCCCAGACGATGCTGATGACGATCGTCGCGACGATGCCTCCGACGATGGTCCACAGCATGAGCGGGAACCAGTCGACGGTGGTGAGCGGCGCTCCCCCGGCCTGCTGGAGCACCAGCACGACGTAGACGATCAGCGCGATCGGGCTGACGATGAGTCCCGCCCAGGCGTTGCGTTCTTCGTAGACCATGATGCCTCCGATGTAAAAGATTCTTGACACTCACGCTACGCCCGCGTGGCGGCCGTGTCAAGAATTCTTTACACGCCGACGCGCTCCGGTCGCAGTTCCTGCCGCACCCACGTGAATCGGGCGGCAGGAAGTGCGACCGGAGCATCAGCAAGCGGCAGGAACTGCGACCGGAGCATCAGCAAGCGGCAGCGGGCGGCAGACCGGCATCAGATCACGTCGCTGCTCCAGGGGTCGAGGTTGCCGTAGCGGTGCGCGGTGATCGAGATCGACTGCTCGTGCACGAACGGCAGCAGCTCGATTCGGGCGGCCGCCGTGACCTCGCCGTCGTACACCGCGAGGTCGGGATCGCCCCCGGATGCCGTCGCCAGGGCCGTGTGCAGCGCGGCGACCGCGGCGCGACCGCCGACCAGTCGCACCCGGTCGCTCACGGGCAACGCGACGACGCCCTCCACGGCATCCTCCGCGCGGAGCATCCGCTGCATCCACTCCTCGTCGGTCTCGAGGAAGACCGCGGCGTCGAGGTCGCCGAGCGCGCGGCGCACGTCGCCGGGCAGGCCGACCGGCGTCGAGAGCACGAAGTCCGCTCCCGAGCGCACGCCCGCGATCACCACGCGCAGCAGATCCTGCAGCGCCGCATCTTCCGTGGCCCGGATCTCGACCGGCACCGGGCGGTACCGGAAGAGGTTCCGCTCCACTCCGAGGTGCGAGACGTCGCGCACCTGCCCGAACTCGCGGTCCCAGGCCAGGGCATCCGAGAGCGCCGAGCGCCGCAGCCATTCGAACGCCTCGTACTCCAGCGACGACTGCGCCGACTCGATGAGCGCGGTGATGCGGGAGTCGAGCCCGCGCAGATGCAGCGTGCTGGATGCCGGTCCGCCCGGCTGCGAGCGCCAGGAACCGAGCCCGATCAGGTAGTTCGGGCCACCCGCTTTGGCGCCGGGACCGACGGCCGAGCGCTTCCAGCCGCCGAACGGCTGCCGCTGCACGATCGCCCCGGTGATGCCGCGGTTCACGTAGAGGTTGCCCGCCTGCACGCGGTCGAGCCAGAAGGCGAGGTCGTCCGGATCCTGCGTGTGCAGCCCGGCGGTGAGCCCGTAGGCGACGGCGTTCTGCAACTCGACGGCCTTCTCGAGGGTCGGCGCGTGCATCACCCCGAGCACCGGCCCGAAGAACTCCTCGGTGTGGAAGCGCGACCCCGGCTGCACGCCGACACGGATGCCGGGCCGCCACAGCCGCCCGCTGCCGTCGTCTCCGGCGTCGAGGGCGGGCTCGATCAGCCACTGCTCCTCGCCCTCGAGCTCACTCAGCGCCCAGGCGAGCTTGCCCTGCGGCGGCTCGATCACCGGGCCGACCTCGGCGAGCGGATCCGTGGGCGGGCCGATGTGCAGCGAGCGCACGGCATCCGCGAGCTGACGCTTGAACCGTGGCGACCGACCGACCGGACCGACGAGGATCGCGAGAGACGCGGCCGAGCACTTCTGACCGGCGTGCCCGAAGGCGCTCTTCACCAGGTCGGCGACGGCCAGGTCGAGGTCGGCCGACGGGGTGATGATCATCGCGTTCTTGCCGCTGGTCTCGGCGAGCAGCGGCAGGTCGGGTCGCCAGGAGCGGAACAGCGCGGCGGTGTCCCATGCGCCGGTGAGGATCACGCGGTCGACCGCGTCGTGGGTGATGAGCTCGCGGCCGAGCTCGCCCTCTTCGATGTCGACCAGCGCGAGCAGATCGCGGGGGATGCCCGCCTCCCACAACGTCTCCGCGATCACCGCGGCGCAGCGGCGCGCCTGCGGGGCGGGCTTGAAGACGACGCCCGAACCTGCGGCGAGCGCGGCGAGCACTCCGCCGGCCGGGATCGCGAGCGGGAAGTTCCACGGCGGCGCGACGACCGTGACGGATGCCGGCACGAACACCGCACCCGCGATCGCGTCGAGCTCGCGCGCGGTGGCCGCGTAGTACCGGGCGAAGTCGACGGCCTCGCTCACCTCGATGTCGGCCTCGGCGAAGATCTTGCCGGTCTCGGAGGCGGCGACCTCGATCAGGTCGCCCCGTCGGGCCTCCAGCGCGGCCGCCGCGCGCAACAGCACCTCGGCCCGTTCGGCGGCGGGGCGGGCGCCCCAGGCCGGAGCCGCACCGCGGACCCCCTGCACGATCCGCTCGAGGGATTCCGCATCCTCGACGCGCGCGGCCGCGACCGTGACGGCACCGAGGTCGGACGAGGCGATGCGCTCCCGCACCCCGCGCGCCCAGTCGCGGTTCACCGGCAGCGCCGGGTCGCTGTCGACCGTGTTCGAAAAGCCCGGAGCACCACCGGCATCCTGCTCCAGCTCGCGGGCGGAGTACACCGCCGTCTCGAGGAAGGCCTCGCGACCGCCGCCGTCGTCGGAGCCGCGCGAGATGCCGAGCACGGCCTGGGTGAGGTCGGTCTCCGGCAGCGGGGCCACGGGCGAAGGACGCAGCGCTTCGTGCACCGGCGCGCTCCGATCCTGCGTGCGGCGCGGTCCGGTCCGCAGCGTGGGATCGTCCGAGCGGTCGAGTGCGTCGAGGAACCGATCCTGTTCCCGCACGAACAGGGCCTCGTCATCGCCGAGCCGGAACGCGGCGGAGAGGAAGTTGTCCGGAGAGGCGTTCTCCTCGAGCCGCCGCACCAGATAGCTGATCGCGACGTCGAACTCGGCTGGCGCCACCACGGGCACGTAGAGCAGCACGGGGCCGACCTCGCGCGAGACGGCCTGCACCTGCCCCTGCGCCATGCCCAGGAGCATCTCGAACTCGACGGCCTCGCGCACGCCGCGCTCCCCGGCGAGCAGCCAGGCGTAGGCGATGCCGAACAGGTTGTGTCCGGCGACGCCGAGCTTCACGGCGGCGGCATGCTCGGGGCGCAGAGCCCAGTCCAGGCAGCGCAGATAGTTCGCGTCGGTGTCGAGCTTGGTGTCATAGGTCGCGGGCGTCCAGCCGTGCATCCGCGCCTCGACCTGCTCCATCGCGAGGTTGGCGCCCTTGACAAGGCGCACCTTGATGCGGGCGCCGCCGTGCGCGACCCGGTCCTGCGACCAGGCGGTCAGCTCCTGCAGGGCGGGCAGGGCGTCGGGCAGGTACGCCTGCAGCACGATCCCGGCCTCGAGCCCGGCGAGCCGAGGGTCTTCGAGGATGCGCGTGAACACCGCGATCGTCAGGTCGAGGTCGCGATACTCCTCCATGTCGAGGTTGATGAAGGTGCCGTCCGCCGCGGCCGTCAGATACAGCGGGAGCAGCCGCTCCACCACCTCGTCGACGATCTCGTCGAACGCCCACATCGACAGGTGGCTGACGATGGCCGACACCTCGACCGAGACGTAGTCGACATCCGGTCGTCGGATCAGGTCGTGGATGCCGTCGAGGCGGCGCTTCGCCTCGGCCTCCCCCAGCACGGCCTCACCCAGCAGGTTGAGGTTCAGGCGCGAGCCCGTGGCCTTGATGCGTGCGATGGCGGCTTCGAGTTTGGCGGGGCGTGCGTCGACCACGAGGTGCCCGACCATGTCGCGGAGCATCTTCCGCGCGATCGGCACGACCGGCGACGGCAGTATCGGGGCGACCCCTCCCCCGAGACGCACCACCGAGCGCAGGTACCAGGGCAGGAACTCCGGCACGATCGGCGCGATCCGATGCAGCTGCGAGGCGGCGGCCGCCAGGCTCTCCGGGCGCATGACGCCGTCGACGAAGCCGAGCGTGAACGGCAGCCCGTTCGCATCCTGCAGCACTCCGGCGAGACGGGCGGCAGCGGGGTCGGGTTCGATCGCGGCGGCCTCGATCGCCCACCGCCGAGCAAGCTCGACAGCACGGTCTGCGAGGGGTGCGGATGCCACGGCATCCGCCGGGATGTCAGCCATGACTTTCACCCTAGGTCTGGATGCGCCGGATTCCGCGCCGCGCCGCCCGTGCTCGTTCCGTTCCGGTCGCATTTCCTGTCGCTTTCTGGCGTGCGGAGCGACAGCAACTGCGACCGGAACAGGGTGAGCACGGGGGGACAACTACAGCGCGGCGATGATGTCCTCCACCCGCTGCTTCGCGTCGCCGAACAGCATCTGCGCGTTGTCGCGGAAGAACAGCGGATTCTGCACGCCCGCGTACCCAGCGGCCATGGAGCGCTTGAACACGATGACGTTCTCGGCCTCCCACACCTTGAGCACCGGCATCCCCGCGATCGGGCTGCCCGGGTCTTCCGCGGCGGCCGGGTTCACGGTGTCGTTCGCGCCGATCACGAGCACGACCGAGGTCGACGCGAGGTCGTCGTTGATCTCGTCCATGCTCAGGACGATGTCATACGGCACTTTGGCCTCGGCCAACAGCACGTTCATATGCCCGGGGAGACGGCCCGCCACCGGATGGATGCCGAACCGCACGTCGACGCCGCGCTCGCGCAGCCGGTGGACCAGGTCGGCGACGGGGTACTGGGCCTGAGCGACCGCCATGCCGTAGCCGGGGGTGATCACGACGCTGCTCGCCGCGGCGAGCATCTCGGCCGCGCCCTCGGCGGTGATCTCGCGGTGCTCGCCGTACTCGGCGTCGTCGGCAGTCGGTGCCGCGATCCCGAAGCCGCCGGCGATCACCGAGAGGAACGAGCGGTTCATGGCCTTGCACATGACGTAGGAGAGGTACGCACCCGAGGATCCGACCAGCGCGCCCGTGACGATGAGCAGGTCGTTGTTCAGGAGGAATCCGGCCGCAGCCGCCGCCCACCCCGAATAGCTGTTGAGCATCGAGACGACGACCGGCATGTCACCGCCGCCGATCGACGCGACCAGGTGCCAGCCCAGGGCGAACGCGAGCACGGTGACCGCGATCAGGAGCCACAGCTGCTGGTCGTTCACGAACCAGACGGTCAACGCCACGAAGGCGACGAGCGCCCCGATGTTGAGCCCGTTCTTGCCCGGGAGCATGAGCGGCTTCGACGACATCTTCGCCGAGAGCTTGAGGTAGGCGACGATCGAGCCGGTGAACGTGACCCCGCCGATGAAGACGCCGATGAAGACCTCGGCGTCGTGGATGCCGACGAGCTGAGGGGCGATCTCCGGATGCGCGAGGTAGCCGTTCCAGCCCACGAGCACGGCCGCGAGTCCGACGAAGCTGTGCAGGAGCGCGATGAGCTCCGGCATCCCCGTCATCTCCACCCGCCGCGCCCGCCACAGGCCGACGGCCGCGCCGATGAGCACCGCGGCGACGAGCAGCCCGAGTCCGAGGAACGCGCCGGTGCTCCACGCATCCGCCACGGTGAGGGCGACCGTCGCGACCAGCGCGATGGTCATGCCGGCGATGCCGTAGACCACGCCGGCACGGGCGGACTCGTGGCGGCTGAGGCCGGCGAGGCTGAGGATGAACAACAAGGCGGCGACGATGTAGGCCGCCCCGGCGAGCGCGTCGACGGTCACTTCCGGCCGCCCTTCGCTGATGTCCCGAGTGTGAACATCGCGAGCATCCGGCGGGTGACCGCGAACCCTCCGAAGATGTTGATGGAGGCCAGCAGCACCGCGATCGCGGCGAGCACCTGCACGACCGGCAGCGGCGAGGTGATCTGCAGCATCGCCCCGACGACGATCACCCCCGAGATCGCATTCGTCACCGACATGAGCGGGGTGTGCAGCGCGTGGTGCACCTTGCCGATCACGTAGAAGCCGATCACGACCGAGAGCACGAGCACCGTGAAGTGCTGCGGCAGTGGAGCCGGCGCGAACGCGTTCACGGCGAACAGTGCGGCGATGCCGACCACGATGAGGGCGACGCGGCGCGCGGTGGACATCTTCTTCGGCGGCGCGACCTCGACCGGTGCCTCCGCCGCCTTCGCCGCGGGGGCGGCCGCGACCTGCACGGCGGGCGGGGGCCAGGTGACCTCCCCGTCGCGCACGACGGTGACCGAGCGCTGCACGACGTCGTCGAAGTCGATCACCAGCTGTCCATCCTTCGCGGGGGTCAGCAGGGCGATGAGGTTGGCGAGGTTCGTGCCGTAGAGCTGCGAGGCCTGGGCCGCCAGACGCGACGCGAGGTCGGTGTAGCCGAGGATGATCACGCCGTTGTCGGTGACGATCCGCTCGCCCGCGACCGAGCCCTCGACGTTGCCGCCCTGACCCGCAGCCATGTCGACGATCACGCTGCCCGGCTTCATCTGCGCGACATCGGATGCCGTGATCAGTCGAGGCGCCGCGCGCCCGGGGATGAGCGCGGTCGTGATGATGATGTCGACGTCGGCGGCCTGCTCGGTGTAGATCTCGGCGGCCCGGCGGTCGTAGTCCGCGCTGGTCGCCTTGGCGTAGCCGTCGGTGGAGGCGGCGACCTCGACGTCGACGGGAAGATACGTGCCGCCGATCGAGGTGACCTGGTCGGCGACCTCGGGGCGCGGATCGGTGGCCCGGACGATCGCGCCCAGACTCGAGGCGGCGCCGATGGCTGCGAGCCCGGCGACGCCGGCACCCGCGACCAGCACCTTCGCCGGCGGCACCTTGCCCGCGGCGGTCACCTGCCCCGTGAAGAAGCGACCGAACTCGTGCGCGGCCTCGACGACGGCGCGGTACCCGGCGATGTTCGCCATCGAGCTGAGCACGTCCATCGACTGCGCGCGCGAGATGCGGGGCACGGCGTCGAGCGCGAGCGCCGTGATGCCGCGCTGGGCGAGCGACTCCACCAGGTCGGGGCGGAGCGCGGGCGAGAGCAGCGCAATGAGGGTCGCGCCGTCGGACAGGAGCGCGATCTCGTCGGGGCCGGGTGCCGTGATGGCGAGGACGACTTCGCTCCCCCAGGCCCCCGCACGGTCGACGAGTGTCGCCCCCGCCGCGGCGTACTCCGTGTCGGGGTAAGAGGCGGCCGCGCCCGCTCCCCGCTCGACCCTGACCGTGTGACCCAGCTTCCCGAGCGACGCGATCGTCGCCGGGGTGGCCGAAACCCGTGCTTCGCCCGCAGGCTCCCGCACGATGCCGATGACTGCCACTGCATCCTCCTCCGCCCGTCTGCGTCGACGGGATCACCGGGGCGTCTCTGCCCCTGACTTCCCGCTCAGAGTACTGAGGCGCGCGCCGGAAACCTCTCTCCTGCGCCTGCATGACGCAGAAAGATGTGTCGTTCTTGTGGAAAGCGGAGGAGCGATCCGGCGCGCGCACGGTCCTAAGCTGTTGCCGTGACCACGACGCCGCCGGAGAGCCCCGCCCAGGGGCAGGATCCGGCCGTCACCGCGGCGAACGCGAGCGCGCGGGCGAAGATCCTCGGTTGGGCTCGACGCAGCATCGACCTCATCCCGACCTCGTGGCTCATCACCGGCGCCGGAGCCGTGCTGCTGGCGACCACCGCGGTGTTCGGCGGGCTGGAGGCCGCGGCCGTCGATCCCACCCCGGTCGTCGAGGTCGGCGAGACCTTCACGGGCTCGGAACTGGAGATGACCGTCGTCGGTGTGGAGCTGCGCGACGAGCTGAGCGCTGAGAGCGGCCAAACCCTGGTCTTCCCGGACGAGGAGAAAGGCGAGCGGATCCTGGTCGTCACGGTCGACGTTGTCAACACGTTCGACAAGCCGCGACCGTCGACGGCGAACGGCCCGCAATCCCCGGTCCTCGACGGCATCCGCATCGAGGGGCTCGACGCAAAGGGCGACGTCCTCCGTGCCGACGACGGCAAGCGCGCACCCCGGTTGCAGCCCGACGTCCCCGCCCGCATGCTGCTCACCTGGATCGTCGGGCCCGACGACTTCCACGACGGCGACGAGATCACCCTCACCCTCCCCGACTCCGACCACTACGTCGGGCAGAGCGTGATGCGCGGCGACTACTGG
Source organism: Microbacterium sp. NPDC055665 (assembly GCF_053618035.1). NCBI lineage: Bacteria > Bacillati > Actinomycetota > Actinomycetes > Micrococcales > Microbacteriaceae > Microbacterium > Microbacterium sp. NPDC055665. Next base: position 106,273 of record NZ_JBSHGY010000002.1, read on the forward strand.
CAGGACGTCCGCGTCGGAGCGACCCTGCCGGCGACCATCGACGAGGTGACGCTCCCGTGAAGAAGCACGTCCTCATCTGGCTCGCCACCGTCGCGCTGCTCGTCTGCTCGTGGGGCGTCTCGAAGGCGACGCTTCCGGACGACGCCCCGAACGCCCCGTTCCCCACGGTCGCGAAGATCGGCGAGGAGGCCTCCACGCGCAACCTCGTCGCGACCGTGACCGACGTGCGCCTCGCCGACCGGGTCACGGATGCGAAAGGCTGGTCGGCCGACGGCACCTGGCTCGTCGTCGACCTCGAGGCCGCCACCGGCGTCACTCAGGATCTGAGCTCGTCCAGACTCGCGGAGCTCACGATCGGCGACCGCACGTTCAGCGCGACCGATCGCGGCACGACGTTCGCCGCCGAGCGGCTGGTCACCGGCGTCCCCCGCTCCGGGAGCCTCGCGTTCGAGCTGCCCGACGACGTGACCGGCGATCGGGCGACGCTCCGTCTGGGCATGCCGGGGGCCGGGATCGGCGAGGTGGTGCGCGATGCCGTGATCGACCTGCCGATCGACCTCGCCGCGCTGCCCGTCGAAGCCGAGGTGCTCCTCGATGAGAACGGATGGGCCCGATGACGATCCCGCTCCCACCCGTCCCGCCCGCGCCTCGCGAAGACCCGGCGACGACGGATGCTCCGGCGAAGCCGCCGTCCTGGTGGCGTCGCAACGCGCTGGCGCTGGTCGCGCTCGTCCTCCTCCTGCCGGCGACCGCCATCGCGGTCGGGTGGCAGGAGTGGTACCAGTACTTCGGATTCGGCTCCCGCGCGGTCACGCCCGTGGTGGTCGCCGAAGACGAGACGACGGATCTCGCCGGAGCAGACTGGGGTCCGGTGCGCGGCGGCGAGATCGAGGATCTCTCGGGTCTCGACGTCCCCGACGGCACGCGCCTGATCGCGGTCGGAGTGCCCGTGAACGCGGGTGCCGAAGGGGTCGCGTGCGAGACGCCGACCCTCGTGGAGCAGTCGACGGGACGCGAGTGGAGTCCCGTCCGCGCGGAGATCGGGCTGGAATGGAGCGCGGATGAACCGGAGACCTGCGTCAGCGATCAGGCCGGAGCGTACGAGCTGATCGTGCCGTTCGTGGTGCCCGAGGATGTCGAGGGCCCGTTCTGGGTCGACGTGCACCCCTACGACGCCGGCGGCTCCTTCGTGAGGTTCGAGTTCGAGCCCTGACCCTCGACGCTGTCCCTGGCGGGGGCGGTGACCATCGCGGCGGCGACGGCATCCACCGACGAGGGCAGGAGGCCCGCGGCATCGGCGACGGCGCGCATCTCGCCCTCCTCCGCCGAGACGCCCGCCGTGTCCGTGCGGTCCTGCTGGCGCTTGCGCAGCCGCGCGAGGGTGGCGTCGTACGCACCGCTGATCACCGCGATGCGCACCGGCTCCATGAGCAGCAGCGGCACGAGCGAGACGAGCGGCGCGGCGATCAACCAGAACACGTAGTCCTGCGGGCCGACCAGGCGAGTGATGCCGAAGCCGAGATAGGACTCGAGCGCTTTCACGATCACGTAAAGCAGCGCGTAGGAGCCGACGAGCAGGGGTCCCGCGCGCCACATGAGCAGCAGCGTGCGTCCGATCGGGCGGAAGCGGGCACCGAGCTCTTCGCCGAGGTCCTTGAGCCGGCGCACGAGCGGGTTGGGGATGACGGCCGCATGGGCACGCACCCGGGCGATCAGCTCGCTCTCCACCCGCAGCTTCTCGGCCACGATCGCCTGGCCGAACACCACACCCGCGATGGTGAGCCACGCCAGCGGAGCGAGGAGCACCGGCCCCGCCTCGGAGAGCAGCCAGCCGATCCCTTCCCAGAGCCAGCGCAGCGGGGCGACGGCATCCAGGATCTGCTCTCTGACCGTCTCGAGGAAGGCCATGGCCGCACGGCTGTCGACCCACGCCTTGATCGTGTCGAAGATGTCGCCGAGCACCATCACCGAGAAGAAGACCCAGACGACCTCGAAGTAGACCGCGACCGGCGACAGCCACTTCGCGAGCGTCGCCGACCACTTCGACCACGCCCAGCGGCCGGCGAACGCGAGCACGATGATCGAGATGGTCCACACGTTGATCGGCAGGTTGAGCACGGTGTCGACCGAGCTCACCGGATCGTCGCCGTTGACGGCCGCCCACGCGATGATGCCCTGCCGCACCTCGAGAGCGCGCATCGAGTACGCCCGCACGTCTTCGCCGAGCAGCCCCTGCGCCCAGTAGACCGCGAAGAAGGGGAGGATGCCGGCGAGCAGCGCCGAGAGGAAGGTGCCGCGGCGGTCCGCGGCCGCCTCGGGCAGCGGCGCGACGTCCTGCAGGTTGCGCAACCCGTCGCGCAGGACCAGGAACATCGCGACCAGGCTGATCAACCGCGCGAGGATCCCGATCGGCAGGACGAGGAACCCGAGGGTGGCGGAGTAGGCGCCGATGAACCCGGCGATCTCGGTGATCACGTAGTGCACCAGCACGCCGGCGAGATACCACGCCATGAGCGCGGGCCAGTGTCTCCACAGCACGCGCCCGGTGGTCTTCAGGATCGCCAGCACACGGTCAATATATCGCTGCTCGTGCGCGGCGCTGAGGACGAGGTCAGCCCCAGACGCTCGGCGCCTTCACCCGCACGGGCGGGAGCGCGGATGCCGCGGCCCAGTCGTGCACCCACGCATCGATCTCCGGCACACCCTCGGGCTTGCCCACCGCGGCGAACAGCTCTTCGTTGCTGACCGTGCCGCCGGTGCGGCGCAGCATCCGCGCCCGCACGATCGCCCGCGCGTAGACCTCGCCGTCGACGACGGCGCGGTGCTCGAGGAACAGCGCCTTCTCGTCGTGGCCGATGAACCGCGACTGCACCTCGAACCGCTGCCACAGCTGCAGCGACTTGCGGAACGTGATCGTCTCGCTGGAGACGACCGCGTACCAGCCGCGATCCTTCATGGCGTCGAACAGCCCGGTGCGGATGAGCTGGTCCCAGCGTCCGAGGTCGAACAGCGACAGGTAGCGGCCGTTGTTCATGTGGCGCAGGATGTCGAGGTCGGTCGGCAGAGTGGTGATGGTGATGCTGCCCACCGCCGTCGGGTCGAGGGTCTTCCCCCGCCGCACGCGGCGCCGGGCGCCGAGGATCACCAGGAGGGTCCGCCAGATCACGTTCACGAGGAACGATCGTAGCCAGGCGTGCACGATCCGCGAACATCGTTGTACGAACCCTCCAGGCCGGCCCGTCGAGTGTCATCGAACATCCACCCGATTTCCGCTTCGCGGATGCCGCGCGTAGAGTCACGATCATGAGCGCCGAAGCCCAGCCTGAAGTCATCGTCCGTCCGGTCCGTGATGTGGATGCGGAAGCCCTCGGTCGCGTGCACGCGCAGTGCTGGCACGAGACCTACGACCACCTGATCAGCAAGGCTGCGCTCGAGAAGGTCTCGCCCCGCCGCATGGCCGAGCTGTGGACGCACTGGGCCTCGCAGGGCCCCGAGTTCAAGATGAACGCCGCGCTCGTCGACGGCGAGATCGTCGGATTCGTCGGCTCCGGTCCCGCCCGCGACAAGGATGCTCCGGCGTTCCGCGAGCTGTACTTCATCTACCTGCTCGACGCGTACCACTCCACCGGCATCGGCCAGAAGCTGTTCGATGCCGCCGTCGAGACCGACGAGCCGCTGTACCTGTGGGTCGCCGAGGACAACCCCCGCGCGCACCGCTTCTACACGCGCAACGGTTTCCGGCTCGACGGCGCGACGCACACCGAGCCGTTCCTCGGCGAGACGCTGACCGAGGTCCGCTTCGTCCGCCCCTGATCCACTCTTCGACTGAGTCGGGCCGCTTCCCTTCGGGGAGGCGGCCCGCTCTCGTTTCGGGGAACGGTCAGAGACGCTCGATGATGGTGACGTTCGCGACGCCGCCGCCCTCGCACATGGTCTGCAGGCCGTAGCGCCCGCCCGTGCGTTCCAGCTCGTTGAGCAGGGTCGACAGGATGCGCGTGCCGGTCGCGCCGATCGGATGCCCCAGAGCGATGCCGCCGCCGTTGACGTTGACCTTCTCGTGCGGCACCCCGGTCTCCTGCATCCAGGCCAGCACCACCGAGGCGAAGGCCTCGTTCACCTCGAAGAGGTCGATGTCCTCCGGGCGCAGGCCCGTGCGCTCCAGCGCATGCCGCGTCGCGGGGATCGGCGCGGTGAGCATGAGCACCGGGTCGTCGCCGCGCACGGACAGGTGATGGATGCGGGCGCGCGGAGTGAGTCCGTGTTCCTTCACCGCGCGCTCGCTCGCGATGAGCACGGCACTGGACGCGTCGCTGATCTGCGAAGCGACCGCCGCGGTGATCCGACCGTTCGGGGCGAGGGCCGCAAGGCCCGCCATCCGTTCGAGCGATGTGTCACGGCGCACGCCCTCGTCGTGGTCGAGGCCGTTCAGCGGTGCGATCTCGTTCGTGAAGCGGCCCTCGTCCTGCGCGCGTGCCGCGCGGCGATGGCTCTCCAGCGCGAACTGCTCCATCTCCTCGCGGGTGATGTCCCACCTCTCGGCGATCAGCTCGGCGCCGCGGAACTGCGAGATCTCCTGGTCTCCGTAGCGCGCGCGCCAGCCGGGTGATTCCGCGTACGGAGTCGTGAAGCCGTACGCCTCCCCCACGGTCGCCGCCGCGGTGAGCGGCACCTGCGACATGTTCTGCAGCCCGCCGGCGACGACCAGGTCGCTCGTGCCGCTCATCACCGCCTGCGCCGCGAAGTGCACAGCCTGCTGACTCGACCCGCACTGTCGATCGATCGTCACCCCTGGCACGTGCTCGGCGAATCCGGCCACGAGCAGAGCGGTGCGGGCCACGTTCCCCGCCTGTCCCCCGATCGCGTCGATCGCCCCGAGGATCACGTCGTCGACGGCGCCGGGATCGATGCCCGTGCGCGCGACGAGTGCGGTCAGACTGTGCGCGCCGAGGTCGGCCGGATGGATACCCGAGAGGGCGCCGCCGCGCCTGCCGACGGGCGAGCGGACCGCGTCGACGATGTATGCCTCTGCCATGTTCTTCCTTTCGTGGGGTGCGCCGCCGCCATCTCGATGCGTGCGCCGATCATCGCACGCACAAGTCTTCGACTAGCCTTAAGTCATGGGAACTATGGCCAAAGGTCATAGACGTTGGGGGAATCGCTTGGAACAGCAGGGGACATCGACCGAAGTCACGCGACGCACGCTGGTGCGCGCCGCGGCATGGTCCGTGCCGGTGATCGCAGCGGCGGTCGCCACACCGCTCGCCGCCGCATCGCGCCGGGCGGAGTTCACCGTGGACATGGCACCGGCGAGCGTCGTCGGCGCGACGTTCACCTGGCCGGGGGCGGTGATCGAGAACACCGGGACGACGCCGCTGACGCTGACCTGGTCGATCGAGGTGACACCGACGCTCGATTCGCTCAGCGGTCCGCTCACCGGCGCCATCACCATCCCGCCCCAGAGCTCCGCAACCGTGGCGGCCGGCGTGAGCGGCTACTACGTGGCGGCCGCGTGGGAGACGCAGCTGCTCCTGACACTGATCCATGACGGCGGCTCGCAGACTGACAAGATCAACTTCCAGGCCGAGGAGCAGTAGCGGGGGCGGCCGGGAGCAGCAGCCGGAAGCGCTCGCAGATCACCGGCATGTCCGGAGCGTAACCGCGCGGGTTCTCGGAGTGCCGACGCCAGTACCGCTCGTGCACCTCACGCCACTGCGCGAGGGTGCGATCACCCTCGCCCTCGGCGAATGCGTGCGCCTCGTCGACCTCGTCGAAGGGCACGATGTCGATGGCGGTGGTCTCGATCACCGCCCGCGGCGCGCCGGCTCCGTCGAGGATGATGCTCAGCTCTCCGACGACCGGCAGCGGGTCTCCGCTCTGCTCGTAGTCCCACAGCGACGAGGCAGTGCCCACCTTGGTCCCGGCGAGCACCACCTCCAGAAGCTCGTCGGCGTGCTCCGGCGTGGCACCGAACGCCCAGGCCTCGGGCAGCCTCTCCGGCAGCTCCGGCATCGCGATCCTCGCGTCGCGCCAGTAGTCCTGGATCCGTGCGGTCTCATCCACCATGTCAGCGCCCCGAGACCTTGCCGAACACCTTCGCGATCGGCGCCAGCACGAGCGGTCGGGCGGCCACCCAGGCGAGGGCGATCACCACGAGCGAGAGGATGAACACCCAGAACCCGGTCCAGGTGACCGCGTCCTGCGACGCGAACATGTGGTTCAGGTTGCGCAGGAACCCGGTCAGCATCACGAGCGCGACATGGGCGATAATGAACGCCACGAAGTAGAGCATGACCGGGAAGTGCAGCGCACGCGCCCACTCCACCGGGTACGCCTTCGAGAGCTTCTCGGCCTTCTTCGGCCACAGGCCCGACATGCGGAACCCGGTCACCGCGGCGAGCGGCGCGGCGAGGAACACCGTCGCGAAGTAGGCGAGCTGCTGCAGGCTGTTGTAGTTGTTCCAGCCGTTCTCGTGCGGCCAGTCGAACGAGACGTACTGCAGCGCCGCCGACAGCGCGTTCGGGAACACCTCCCAGCTCGTCGGCACGATGCGCACCCAGTGCCCCGTGACGAACAGCAGCACGACGAAGGCCACGCCGTTCACCAGCCACAGGATGTCGAGCGCCTGGTGGAACCAGAGGTTCAGGCTGATCTTGCCCTTCGCGTTCCCCCGAGGCGTCCAGAACACGGTCGGCCGCTTCTCGGTGCGCACCTGCAGGCCCGAGCGGATGATCAGCACGATCAGGAACATGTTGAAGAAGTGCGCCCAGTTGGCCCACGGCGCGAAGCCTGGCTCCACCGCGATGGCCGGTTCGTACTCACCGGGGAACGCCGCGAGGAAGTCCTGCATGAACGGGAAGCTGAGTAGCGCTCGCACGAAGGCGATGGCGGCGCCCGCCAGCACCCCGAGCGCCGCGGCGCCGAACAGCACGGCGATGGCCTGCGGCCAGGTCGGACGCGGGCGACCGGGTGCCGGGACGGATGCCGGAGCCTCGGTGACGCGTCGCGGGGCGCGACCGTTCCAGACGGTGCGCGTCCAGGGCAGCGGGGTGTCGAGGTCGGCGAGCACCGGGACGACCACGGCGGAGCCGGCGGCCGGGGCGGAGCCGGCGCCAGGCGCGGCGGCGGGCTCCGGGGCGGCCGAAGCTGTGGGCGACTCGCCGACAGCGGACTGGGCGACAGCGGGCTGGACGGGCGTGGCTGCGGCCGCGCTCTCGACCGCGACGGAGGCGGCAGGACTCGTCGCTGCCGCGGTCGGCACGGTGTCTGCGGGCGGCCACGGATCGCCGCCGACGACGCGCGGCAGGCCGCGACGGACACCGCCGGCAGACGCGGCTTGCGCTTCCGCGGCAGGAGCCCCGTGCGGGCCGGCCGCACCGGCAGCGGGGTCGGCGCCGGCGGCAGCAGTCGCGGCAGCAGCACCCTCGGCGATCGTCGCCGCTGGGGTCGTCGCCGCGGCCGACGCGGGGACGACAGGCGTCACCTGCGGGGCCGCAGTGGCCGTCGCCGGCACGGGAGCACCAGCAGCCGGGGGCCACGGCTCTCCACCGGGCACACGCGGCAACCCACGACGGATGTGCGACTCACCGCTCGCCACCGCGCCGACCGCGGCCGCAGGAGCCAAGGCGACAGGCGCCGCGACTCCCTTCGCCTCGGCGACAGCATCCGCGGTCACCGTCGCGGCGACCGGATCGGTGACGGCGGGCGCGACCGGAGCCACAGACGCTTTCGCAGCATCCGACACCACCGCATCCGACAACGTGTCTTCCGACACCACCGCATCCGACACCGTGTCTTCCGACACCACAGCATCGGCCGGCGGCCACGGCTCCCCGCCCGGCACACGCGGCAGACCGCGTCGCAGCATCCGCGTCGCCATGGCTACTTCTTCCGCGCCTCGAGCGCGGCGATCACCTTCGGGACCACCGCGAACACGTCGCCGACGATGCCGAAATCGGCGACGTCGAAGATCGGTGCTTCCGGGTCCTTGTTGATCGCGACGATGTTCTTGGAGGTCTGCATGCCCGCGCGGTGCTGGATCGCTCCCGATATGCCGAGGGCGACATACAGCTGCGGCGACACCGAGACGCCGGTCTGACCGACCTGATGCGACTGCGGGATGTATCCGGCATCAACGGCGGCCCGTGACGCTCCGACGGCGGCACCGAGCGCATCGGCGAGCTCTTCGACGAGCACGAACTTCTCCTTCGACGCGAGACCGCGTCCACCGGAGACGACTCGCGTGGCCCCGCGGAGCTCGGGGCGGGAAGAGGCGACCTCGACCGCCTCCACCGGACCGGCGGTCGCCGCGACCGCACCCGATGCCGTGACGGCGAGCGCTTCGACCTGGGGCGAGGCCACCGCCTCGGCACGGGCATCCACGGCCCCCTGTCGCACCGTGATCACGGGCGTGCCGAACGTGGGCGCGGAGTCGACGAGGTAGGCCCCGCCGTAGACCGAGTGATGGGCGACGATGCCTTCATCGTCACGGGAGAGGCCGACGGCATCCACCGACAGGGCGCTCTTCGTGCGCACGGCGAAGCGACCGGCTACGTCGCGCCCGGTGATCGAGTTCGAGATGAGCACGGCGTCGGGGCGCACCTGTGCGGCTGCGGCCTCGAGGGCGTCGACGATCGGAACCGTGAGCGACGACGGGTCGCCGTCGGCGGTCAGCACGACGCTCGCGCCGGCCGCTGCGGCCTGGTCGACCGCAGCCTGGCTTCCGCCGACGATCAGCGCGATCGGTGCGCCGACCTGCGAGGCCGCGCCGAGGAGTCCGGCCGTGCTGCTCGCGGCGTTGCCGGACGGGTCGACGTCGACGAGGACGAGGATCGGGTTCTCGGGGTACGTCATCTCACACCAGCCTGTTCTGCACGAGGTACTCGACGAGCTTGTCGGCTGCGTCGCCTTCATCGGTGATCCTCACGCCGGCGGCCCGCGGGGGCTTCTCGGACACGGCGGTCATGATCGTCCGAGGTGCCGCCGACGGATCGGCCGAGACGTCGAGGTCGGCGAGCGAGAGCACCTCGAGAGGCTTCTTCTTCGCCGCCATGATGCCCTTGAAGTTGGGGAAGCGCGCATCGGGGAGCGCCTCCGTGATCGAGATCACCGCGGGCAGCGGGGCCGAGACCGGCTGTCCACCGGCGTCGGCGGCGCGGGTACCGGAGACCTCGGAGGCCGTGATCTCGACGGAGCTGAGCGCGGTGGCCTGGGCGAACCCGAGGTGCTCCGCGAGCATCGCCGGGATGACACCACCGGAGCCGTCGGTCGAGAGGTTGCCGGTGATCACGAGGTCGGGCGCGCCGCGGCGGATTGCAGCGGCGAGCACTTCGGCGGTGAGACCGAGGTCGGCGCCGGCCAGCTGCTCGTCGGCGATGTGCACGGCCGATGCGGCACCGATCGCGAGCGCCCGGCGCACCGAGGCGGTCGAGCCCTCCGGCGCCATAGAGATGGCCACCACCTCGGTCCCGTCGTTCTTGTCGGCGTAGCTGAGCGCGACTTCGAGTGCCCGCTCCGTGATCTCATCGAGGACGACATCACCCGCCGCACGATCGGCGAGCCCTGTCTCGAGATTCAGCTTGCGATCGCCATAGGTGTCCGGCACCTCTTTGACCAGGACGAAGATCTTCATCGAATGCTCCTCACGACTGCTGCAATTCTAGACGGCGATACTGAGTTCCAGCTCACCTGCGACCGAGACTCAACGAAGCCCGCGACGGGTGCGTCGCGCGCCGTCGCCGCGCCTCGCCCTCGCGCCAGTACCGTAGAGAAATGGCTCGACCTCGTCCGCTCCCCATCGATCCGCTTGCCGAAGCCAAGCGGCAGTGGCTCGCGCACGGATGGACGGATGCCGCCGACGGCATGGCCCTGGTCACCTCGGTCATGCGGGCCCAGCAGCTGCTGCTCGCCCGGGTCGATGCCGCTCTCAAGCCGTTCGCCCTCAGCTTCGCCCGGTTCGAGGTGCTGCGCCTGCTGGCTTTCAGCCGCTCGGGGCGACTCCCCCTGTCGAGCGTCGTCGCCCGCCTCCAGGTGCATCCGACCACGGTGACCAGCACGGCGGAACGCCTGGTCCGCGATGGGCTCATCGCGCGGGAGCCGCACCCGCACGACGGACGCGCGGCGCTCCTCGCACTCACGGATGCCGGTCGAGAGCTGGTCGAGCGCGCCACCCAGGCGCTGAATTCCGAGGTCTTCGCCGACCCCGGCATGAGCCACGACGATGCCGCCGAGCTCGTCGCGATCGTCGCCCGCCTCCGCAAGGACGCCGGCGACTTCGCGGATCCGCGCCCGCAGCCCGACGCCCTCTGACATGGCGCGGTTCGTGCTCGCGGAATTCGGGAGCGCCGGGCGTACTCTTTCGGCATGAGCGAACTGCGCCTGCACACCGTCCTCACCGGCCGTGGCCCCGCCGCGGCGATCCTGCTCAGCGATGAGGAGGTCGCGTCCTTCGGGGCGGGAAAGGCGTTCCCCGTCGCCGTGACGATCGGCGGCCGCACGGCCCGACTGCGTGTGGCCCGCATGGGCAGCGAGAACATGATCGGCTTCAGCAAGGCCGCGCGCACGGACCTCGGGCTCGAGATCGGCCAGGAGATCGATGCCGTGATCCGCGTGGATTCCGCCGAGCGCACGGTCGACGTTCCGGCCGAGCTCGCCGCCGCGTTGGATGCTGACCCCGCTGTGCGCGCCGCCTTCGACGCCCTGTCCTACTCTGTCCGCAAGGAGCACGCCCGCTCCGTCGCCGAGGCGAAGCAGGATGCGACCCGTGAGCGACGCATCGCGAAGATCGTCGACGCCCTCCGCGACTGAGGCCGTGCACGACTCCGCAGAAACCCTCCCGACGTGAGCGCCGAGGCAGCGCGGAGGCCGGCCCGACGACTTTTCTGAGGAGTTGTGCACGGGCGGTCAGCAGTTCTGGAAGTCGGGCGACCGCTTCTCCCGGAAGGCCGACATGCCCTCCTTTTGATCTGCGGTGTCGAACAGCGCGGCGAACGCCTGCTTCTCGTGCGCGAGCCCGTCGGCCAGAGTCGTCTCCATCGCGGCGTCGAGTGCGGCCTTCGCGGCGTACACCGACGGCAGGGACTTCGAGGCGATGGTCTCGGCGAGTTTCTCGGCTTCGGCCGGAAGATCGGATGCCGGCACGACCCGGGAGACGAGCCCTGCGCGCTCCGCCTCCTCCGCACCCATGAACCGCCCCGAGAGCACCAGCTCGGCCGCCTTGTAGTAGCCGACCGCGCGGATCAGGCGCTGCGTGCCGCCCATGCCGGGGATGACGCCGAGGTTGATCTCCGGCTGGCCGAACTTGGCGTTGTCGGCGGCCAGGATGATGTCGCACATCATCGCGAGCTCGCACCCACCACCGAGCGCGAACCCGGAGACGGCCGCGATGACCGGAGTGCGCACCGCGGCAAACTCGTGCCAGACACCGAAGTGGTCCGTCTCGAGCATCTCCGCAGCGGACATGCCCTCCATCTCCTTGATGTCGGCACCCGCGGCGAACGCCTTCTCGGATCCGGTGACGACGATCGCGCCGATGCCCTCGTCCGCATCGAACGCGACCGCCGCGGCGGTGACCTCTTCCGCAAGCCGACTGTTCAACGCGTTCAGCGCCTCGGGACGGTTCAGGGTGATCCACCCGACCCGTCCGCGCTGCTCGACCAGGATCGTCTCGTACTCGGTCATCTCGCCTGCCTTCGTGTCGCTGTCGTGTCGTGTCGTGCCGTGCCGTGTCGTGTCGCTGTCGTGTCCAGTATCGTCCTTCGCCTCTCGAGCACCCCCGCCCCGCACCCGCACCCGCACCCGCACCCGTCGCGTGAGGGGTCACAACACGCCGCATTCCGCGCGGGGGGCGCGGCGTGTTGTGACCCCTCACGGCCGCGTCAGACGACGCCGTCGCGGATGTCGGTGATGATGCCGGAGAAGTCCCGCGTCGCACCGTCGCCCGCGGCGAAAGCGGCATACAGCTCCTGGGCGAGTCGGCCCATACGCGCATCCGTCGAGGTCTGCTCGATCGCCTGCAGCGCGAGGCCGAGGTCCTTCGCCATCAGCGCCCCCGCGAAACCGGGCTGGTAGTCGCGGTTGGCCGGGCTCGTGGGCACGGGACCCGGAACAGGGCAGTTGGTCGTGATCGACCAGCACTGACCGGATGCCTGCGAGACGACGTCGAACAGCGCCTGGTGCTCGAGGCCGAGCCGCTCCCCCAGCACGAAAGCCTCGGCGACGGCGATCTGCGAGACAGCGAGCACCATGTTGTTGCAGACCTTCGCCGCCTGGCCGAGTCCGGGTCCACCGCAGTGCACGATGCGCTTCCCCATGACCTCGAGCAACGGGAGCGCTGCCGCAAAGTCGTCATCCGAGCCGCCGACCATGAACGCGAGCGTTCCGTTCTCGGCGCCGACGACGCCGCCCGAGACAGGGGCGTCGACGTTGCGGTGCCCCGCGGCGATCGCGAGCGCGTGGGCGGCACGAGCCTCGTCGACGGCGATGGTCGACGACTCGATGAAGAGGGTGTTCGGCCGGGCCGCCGCGAGCAGCTCCGTGCGATACGCCTCGATCACGTGCTTCCCCGCGGGGAACATCGTGATGACGACATCCACATGGGCCACGGCATCCGCCCCACTCGCCGCCACCGGGATGCCGGCTGCCTGGGCCGCCTCGATGGCCGCGGGGACGAGGTCGAAGCCGTGCACCTCGTGGCCGGCGGCGACGAGGTTCTTCGCCATCGGCAGCCCCATGTGCCCGAGGCCGAGGAACGCCACACGCGTCATGACGCACTCCGCATCGACGTCGAGCCCGCGGGTCGCAGCATCTCGCGTCCGACGATCAGTCGCATGATCTCGTTCGTCCCTTCCAGGATCTGGTGCACCCGAAGGTCGCGGACCACCCGCTCGATCCCGTAGTCCTGCAGGTACCCGTAGCCGCCGTGCAGCTGCAGCGCCCGGTTGGCGACCTCGAAGCCGGCATCGGTGGCGAACCGCTTGGCCATCGCGCAGCGCATGGTCGCGTCGGGTGCGTGCTCGTCGACCGCCTGCGCTCCGTCGCGCACCATGAGCCGGGCCGCGTGCAGTTCGGTGCGCATGTCGGCGATCGCGAACAGGATCGACTGCTTCTCGGCGAGCGGCTCCCCGAACGCGACCCGCTCATGCACGTACCGCACCGCCCTGTCGAGCGCCCACTCCGCTCCTCCGAGCGAGCAGGCGGCGATGTTGAGGCGACCGCCGTTGAGCGCCGACATCGCGATCGCGAAGCCGCGCCCCTCGTCGCCGAGCATGGCGGATGCCGGAACGCGGAGGCCGTCGAAGATCACCTGACGGGTCGGCTGCGCGTGCCATCCCATCTTCTTCTCGAGCGGGCCGAAGCTCAGCCCCTCGGCGTCGCCGGGAACCAGGAACGCGCTGATGCCGCGGGCGCCGGGCTCCCCCGTGCGCGCCATGACGACGTACACGGCGGCTTCGCCGGCACCGGAGATGAACTGCTTCATCCCGGTGAGCACGTAGTCGTCACCCTCGCGGACGGCACTGGTCGCGACGTTCGCGGCATCCGACCCGACTCCCGGCTCGGTGAGGCAGTAGCCGCCGAACTCCGCCATCGCGGTGAGCTTCGGCAGCCACGCCGCACGCTGGGTCTCGTCGCCGTAGGTGTCGATCATCCACACGACCATGTTGTGGATCGAGATGTACGCGGCGACCGCCGGGTCGCCCTTGGCGAGCTCCTCGAAGATCGCCACGGTGTCGGTGCGGCTCAGGCCGGTTCCGCCGAAGTCCTCGCGCACGTAGATGCCGCCGAGTCCGAGCTCACCGCCGCGGTTCAGCGATTCACGCGGGAAGAGGTGCTTCTCGTCGCGCTCGGCGGCGAAGGGGGCGAGCTCGGCTTCGGCGAACTCGCGGACGGCGGCGAGGATGGCCTCGCGCTCCTCGGCGGTGGTGGTGACGGTGGTCATGGTCATCATGTGTCCTTGTGGGATCTCGTGACGGACGTGGGATCAGTGCATGGTGGGGATGACGAAGCTGGCTCCGTCGCGGATGCCCGCCGCGGGCCAACGGCTCGTCACCGTCTTGGTCTTCGTGTAGAAGCGGAACGCGTCGGTGCCGTGCTGGTTGAGGTCGCCGAAGCCGCTGCGCTTCCAACCGCCGAACGTGTAATACGCGATCGGCACCGGGATCGGGACGTTCACGCCGACCATCCCCACCTCGACGCGTGCGGCGAAGTCGCGGGCGGCATCGCCGTCGCGGGTGAAGATCGCGACACCGTTGCCGTACTCGTGCTCGGACGCCATCCGCAGCGCCTCCTCATAGTCGGCGGCGCGGGCGATCACCAGCACCGGACCGAAGATCTCCTCGCGGTAGATCGCCATGTCGGTGGTGACGTGGTCGAACAGGGTCGGTCCGAGGTAGAAGCCCTCTTCGTGACCTTCCACGGTGAAGCCCCGGCCATCGGCGAGGAGCGTCGCCCCCTCGTCGATGCCCTGCTGGATGTAGCCCTCGACCCGTTCGACGGCCGCGCTCGTGACCAGGGGTCCGTAGTCGACGTCGGCCGAGAGCGAGGGGCCGACCCGCAACTGCGCGACGCGTTCGGCGAGCTTGGCGGCGAGAGCATCCGCCGTCTCCTGCCCCACCGGGACCGCGACCGAGATGGCCATGCAGCGCTCGCCTGCCGAGCCGTAGCCCGAGCCGATCAGCGCGTCGACGGCCTGGTCGAGGTCGGCATCCGGCATCACGATCATGTGGTTCTTGGCGCCGCCGAAGCACTGGGCGCGCTTGCCGTGGGCCGTCGCGGTCGCGTAGATGTACTCGGCGATGGGCGTGGAGCCGACGAATCCGACGGCACGGATGCGGTCGTCGGTGAGCAGCGCGTCGACGGCCTCCTTGTCGCCGTGCACGACGTTGAGGACCCCGGCGGGGAGGCCCGCTTCGAGGAACAGTTCCGCCAGCCGGACCGGCACCGAGGGGTCGCGCTCGCTGGGCTTGAGGACGACGGCGTTTCCGGCGGCGAGCGCAGGGCCGGCCTTCCAGAGCGGGATCATCGCGGGGAAGTTGAACGGCGTGATCGCGGCGACGACCCCGAGCGGCTGCCGCATCGAGTACACGTCGATGCCGGTTCCCGCACCCGTCGAGTACTCGCCCTTCAGCAGGTGGGGCGCTCCGGCCGAGAACTCGATGACCTCGAGTCCGCGCTGGATGTCGCCCTTCGCATCGTCGACCGTCTTGCCGTGCTCGCTCGCGAGGAGCTCGGCGAGTGACGTCATCTCGCGCTGCACCAGGTCGAGGAACCGCAGCAGCACACGAGCGCGCTTCTGGGGGTTGGTCGCGGCCCACGCGACCTGGGCCTCTTCGGCGTTCGCGATCACGCGGCGCACCTCGTCGGTCGAGGCGAGCGGCACACGCGCCTGCACGGCGCCGGTGCTCGGATCGAACACGTCGGCGAAGCGACCGGCGTCGGGGGTGAGAAGCGATCCGCCCACGAAGTGCGGGATAGTACGAGTCATTGTGTGACATCCCTCCGTGCCGTCGTTGGCACAATGAGGAGTTTACTCGGAGTACCGGATATTTACTAGGACATCCTTGTATTTGGGCTTCGCGACCCGAGTGCCATGAATCGCGGTTGTTCGCGCCCCGTTCACCACCGCGTCATCTCGCCCGGGTACAACTGCAAGTGCGCGGACAGAGACTCAGACCGGATCGGGTGTCACGTCTACCGCGCGCACGGTGAGCGCTCTCGCTCCCGTCGCGGCGCCCACGCCGCGAGACCCCCGCCGAATCGGGTCGGCGGGGGTCCTCTCCGTCCGGGCCGGAAGCGGCCTGCGAAGCCCCGCATCCGAATTAGAATCGACGATGCGCCGCCACCCCTGGCGCATCCGCTTCGGCGTCCCGACCCCGGCCGCCCGTTCCCCCGAGGACCGCACCATGTCCGAACCCCTCACCGTGTCCATCCGCCGCGAAGTCGACCCCGAGCGCATCGTCGAGGCGACAGCCTGGGTGCAGACCGGGGTGAACCTCGCGACGAAGTATCCGGGCTTCCTCGGCTCGGGCTGGGTGCGCGCCGGCGAGGACTCGCAGGTCTGGCACATGCTGTACCGGTTCGCGAGCGAGGACTCGCTCACCGCGTGGGAGCAGTCGGCCGAGCGGGCCTGGTGGCTCTCGATGGGCGAGGGCTTCGTGCGCAGCGAGCGCTCCAAGCGGCGCACCGGGATCGAGGGCTGGTTCGATGAGCCGACCACCGGCACGATCACACTCCCGGCAGCCGACGGCACGACCGAGACGGTCACCG
This sequence comes from Microbacterium sp. NPDC055665, assembly GCF_053618035.1. NCBI lineage: Bacteria > Bacillati > Actinomycetota > Actinomycetes > Micrococcales > Microbacteriaceae > Microbacterium > Microbacterium sp. NPDC055665. Next base: position 122,533 of record NZ_JBSHGY010000002.1, read on the forward strand.
TCGCCCCCGCTCCCCCGCGTTGGAAGCAGGCGACCTCGATCTGGCTGGGGTTCTTCCCGGTCAACCTCGCGTTCACCTACGCGATGAGCCCGGTGCCCGGATGGAACGAGCTGCCGATCTGGCTCCGCGTGCTCGTCACGACCCTCGTGCTCACGCCGATCATGGCGTACTGGGTGCTGCCGTTCGTCACCCGTTCGCTGCGGAGCTGGCTCGCCCGCTGACTCAGGTCCCCTTCCCCGGCGAGACCCCCTCATCCGGCGAGTCCACGAGCGACAGCGGATCCGCGATGTCCTCGAGCGACTTGCCCGCCGCGCTCACCCCGAAGATGCCGCAGACGACGCCACCGAACATCATGATCGCCGCGCCGAGCACGTACCCCCAGAACAGCGGACCGCGGTCGCCCGACTCGGCACTCGCGCCGATCAGCGACCCGTAGAGCACCGGAGCGATGGCGCCGACGAGCTGCCCGATCGAGAAGACGTACGAGATCACCTGGCTGCGCAGCTCCAGCGGGAAGATCTCGCTCACCGTCAGGTACGCCGCCGACGCACCGGCCGAGGCGAAGAAGAACGACGCGCACCAGAACGCCGTGTGGGTGGCCGCATTCAGCACGCCGGCGTTGAACAGGAACGCGCTGACGAGGAGGATCAGGCCCGCGAGCACATAGGTCGAGAACAGCATCCGCCGCCGGCCCCAGGTGTCGAAGAAGTGCCCGAGGATGAGCGCGCCGGCGAGGTTCCCGACCGCGAACACGATGAAGTACTGCGACGCCGAGGCCGGCGGAGTGTCGTAGAAGTTCTCCAGCACGAGGGCGTAGGTGAAGAAGATCGCGTTGTAGAGGAACGACTGGGTGACCATCATCGTGATGCCGACCAGCGTGCGCCGAGGGTACTTCTTGAACAGCACCTTCGCGATGACGAGGAACGGGACGCTGCCGTACTCCTTGACGGTGATCGCCTTGCTCTCGTCGACCGGGTCGATCGTCTTGCCCTCCTTGCGGATGCGCTCCTCGATCTGGTCGACGTTGCGCTCGGCCTCGTCCTCGCGCCCGTGCGTCATCTGCCAGCGCGGGCTCTCCGGGATGTGACGGCGCAGCCAGATGATGAGGATGCCGAGCACTGGTCCGACGAAGAAGCTGAGCCGCCAGCCGAGGTCGGCGGGGAGGATGTCGGTGTTGAGGAAGAACATGTTCGCCACGGCGCCGAGGGCCGCTCCACCCCAGTAGGTGCCGTTGATCGCGATGTCGACGCGACCGCGGTACTTCGCCGGGATGATCTCGTCGATGGCCGAGTTGATGGCCGCATACTCACCGCCGATGCCCGCGCCCGCCACGAACCGCCAGATGTAGAAGAACCAGGGAGCGAAGGAGAGACCGGCGATCGCGGATCCGACCAGATACACCGCGAGCGAGACGAGGAAGAGGTTCTTGCGGCCGAGGCGATCGGCGAGGCGTCCGAACACGAGCGCACCGAACACCTGACCCAGCAGGTAGCACGTGCCGGCGAGGCCGACCTCGGCCGGGCCCATGCCCAGGGTCGCGGCATAACCGTTCGCGGCGACGATCTGCACCTCGAGCCCGTCGAGGATCCAGGAGAACCCGAGTCCGACGACGATCATCCAGTGGAATCGCGACCACGGCAGCCGGTCCATGCGTGCCGGGACAAGCGACCTGACCTCCTTGACGGTGGCGTCGGATGCGGACATGAGCCCTCCTTCGTACGCGGGCGAAATCGCCCCGGCATCTGTCTTACTCCGCGGGAGAATTCGTCGCACCGCCTTGACCGCGGGGATCGCACCGCGCTAAGCACGGCAGAAGGCCCCGATGTGCTCGACACATCGGGGCCTTCGGTCACTGCAGCTCAGCTCTCGACGTGCCGCTCGTCCGGGCCGTCGTAGTGCGACAGCGGACGGATCAGCGCGTTCGACCCGGCCTGCTCGATCACATGCGCGGTCCACCCGGTGACCCGCGCGGCCACGAAGAGCGGCGTGAAGGTCAGTGTGTCGAATCCGATCAGGTTGTACGCCGGACCCGACGGGTAGTCGAGGTTCGGGTAGATGCCCTTGCGCGCGACGAACTCGGACTCGAGGGCGTCGTAGAGGGCGGCGACCTCGGGCCGGTCGTAGTGCTCCACGAGGGTGTCGAGCGCCGCCTTCATGGTCGGCACCCGGGAGTCGCCCTTCTTGTAGACGCGGTGCCCGAAGCCCATGATCTTGCGCTTCTCGGCGAGAGCCGCATCGAGCCAGGGCACGACGTTGTCGGCCGTGCCGATGTCGTCGAAGATGTGCAGCACAGCCTCGTTGGCGCCACCGTGCAGCGGACCCTTGAGGGCGCCGATCGCACCGACCACTGCCGAGTAGATGTCGCTCAGGGTCGAGGTGATCACGCGCGCCGTGAACGTCGAGGCGTTGAAGGAGTGCTCGGCGTAGAGGATCATCGAGCGGTTGAATGCGTCGACCACGACGTCGTCCGCCTCTTCGCCGAACGTCATCCAGAGGAAGTTCGCCGAGTAGTCGAGATCGTCGCGCGGGGCGATGATCTCCTGCCCGCGGCGGCGACGCTGACCGTAGGCGACGATCGCCGGCAGAGCGGCGAACAGGCGGATGCTGCGCTCGAGGTTCTGCTCCGGGCTGCCACCGGCGTCGAGCACCGATCCGCCCGCACCGGGGTCGGAGGCGCCGATCAGGCTGACCGCGGTGCGCACCTCGTCCATCGGGTGGGCGTCGAGCGGCACCAGGTCGATCGCGGCCTTGACGTTGTCGGAGAGCGCGCGGTGCGTGCGCTCATCGAGACGGAACGCCGCGAGCTCTTCCGGCGTCGGCAGCTCGCCGTTCCAGAGGAGGTAGGCGACCGCCTCGAACGGCTGCGTGTCCGCCAGCTCCTGCACGGGGTAGCCGCGGTACAGCAGGCTGTTCGTCTCGGGGTTGACCTTCGAGATCGCGGTCGTGTCGACGACGACCCCCGCGAGGCCCTTCTTGATGTCCGGCTCGGTCATGGTCACTCCTTCGTGTACTTCGACTCGTCGCTTCGCTCCTCGCTCAGCGACCGGGTCGGATGTCCGCTTCGCTGCGCTCAGCGACCGGTGTTGTCGACTGTGAAGTTGAAGACGCCGGAGTCGAAGTGGTTGTACGACTCGTAGTCGATCAGGTCATAGAGATCGGCGCGGTGCTGCATCTCGCCGAGCTTCGAGGTCAGGTGCCCCTCGTCGTTCAGCGTATCGAGAGCACGGCCCGCGGCCCCCATCGAGATGCGCAGCAGCGACACGGGCCAGATGACCAGGTTCACGCCGGCGTCACGCAGCTGGTCCGTGGAGAACAGCTCGCTCTTGCCGAACTCGGTCATGTTCGCCAGGATCGGCACGTCCAGCGCCTCGGCCATCGCCTCGAACTCGGCGAGCGTGCGCATCGCCTCGGGGAAGATCGCGTCGGCACCGGCATCCACCAGCGCCTTGGCACGGTCGATCGCCGCGTCCAGACCCTCGATCGCGCGGATGTCGGTGCGCGCCATGATGAGGAAGTTCTCGTCACGGCGGGAGTCGGCGGCGGCCCGGATCCGCTTGATCGCGGTGTTCTCGTCGACCACGGCCTTGCCGTCGAGGTGGCCGCAGCGCTTCGGGTTGATCTGGTCCTCGATGTGCGTGCCGGCGAGGCCCGCATCTTCGAGCTCCTGGATCGTGCGGGCGACGTTCATCGGCTCGCCGAAGCCGGTGTCGGCGTCGACGATCGCGGGGAGGTCGGTCATGCGGGCGATCTGCTTCGCGCGGCCGGCGACCTCGGTCAGCGTCGTGAGGCCGATGTCGGGCAGGCCCAGGTCGGCGGAGAGCACGGCGCCGGAGATGTAGACGCCGTCGAAGCCCTTCTGCTCGATCAAGCGGGCGCTCAGCGGGTTGAAGGCTCCGGGAAAGCGCAGCAGTTCGCCGCTCGCGAGCCGCTCCCGGAACAGCCGCCGCTTCTCGGCGGGCGTGATCGTGGAGTACAGCATCAGATCTCCTTCGTCATCGTGCTTCGACAGGCTCAGCAACCCAGGGGCCTGGGTCCCTGAGCTTGTCGAAGGGCATCAGAACAGTCCCGCAGGGGCAGGGGCGGCCTCGAGCAGGCCGGGCTTCGCGACGATCGACAGCTCGCCGACCTCGGCGGCCGTCAGCTCGGGCAGGCGCTGCACGAGCTCGAGGAAGCGCTCGATCTCGGCGGGCTCGAGCACGGGCTCGGCGAGCAGACGGAACTTCGCGATGTAGTTCTCGCGCGCGAAGGGACGTGCTCCGAGCGGATGCGCGTCGGCCACGGCGATCTCGTCGACCACGGTCGAACCGTCGGTGAGCCGGATCTCGACGCGACCGCCGAATGCCTTCTCGTCGGGGTCTTCGGAGTGGTAGCGGCGCGTCCACTCGGCATCCTCCGCCGTGGTGATCTTGTGCCACAGCGCGACGGTGTCGGCGCGGCCCGCACGCTCCGGCGTGTAGGAGTCGACGTGGTGCCAGCCGCCGTCCTGCAGCGCCACCGCGAAGATGTACGGCACCGAGTGGTCGAGCGTCTCGCGCGAGGCGGTCGGGTCGTACTTCTGCGGGTCATTCGCCCCCGAGCCGATCACGTTGTGCGTGTGGTGGCTGGTGTGGATGACGATCGAGTCGATGTTCGCGGGGTCGCGCAGCGCCGGGTTCGAGGTCCCCAGCTTACGAGCGAGGTCGATGAGCGCCTGGGCCTGGTACTCGGCCGAGTGCTCCTTCGTGTACGAGTCGAGGATCGCGCGCTTGGGCTCGCCCGCAGCGGGCAGCGGCACGTCGTAGGACGCGTCCTTGCCGTCGAGCATCCAGGCGATGACGCCGTCTTCGCCTTCGTAGATCGGGGCGGGGCTGGTCTGTCCGCGCATGGCCCGGTCGACCGCTTCGACGGCCATCTTTCCGGCGAAGGCCGGGGCGTGCGCCTTCCAGGTCGAGATCTCGCCCTTGCGGCTCTGGCGCGTGGCGGTGGTGGTGTGCAGGCCCTGGCCGACGGCCTGGTAGATCGTCTCGACGTCGAGGCCGAGCAGGGTGCCGATCCCGGCCGCGGCCGACGGACCGAGGTGGGCGACGTGGTCGATCTTGTGCTTGTGCAGGCAGATCGCCCGCACCAGGTCCATCTGGATCTCGTAGCCCGTGGCGATGCCGCGCACGAGCGCCCGCCCGTCCTTGCCGGTGTGCTGGGCGACCGCGAGGATCGGCGGGATGTTGTCGCCCGGGTGCGAGTACTCGGCGGCCAGGAACGTGTCGTGATAGTCGAGTTCGCGCACGGCCACGCCGTTCGCCCAGGCCGCCCACTCGGGGCTGGTGCGGTGGTCGAGAGCGGCGCCGAACAGGTTCGCGCCGACGCCGCCGGTCGAGACGGGGTGGCTGAAAGCCTGCGCGCGCGCGGCGTTGATCGGCGCGCGGGTCAGGGATGCCGCGGCCACCGAGGCGTTGTCGATGATGCGGTTGATGATCATGTCGACGACGTCCTGCTCGACCTCGACCTGGTCGGCGGCGACCTCGGCGATCTTCCAGGCGAGCTGGTCTTCGCGTGCGAGGTTCTCGGAGCTCGCGTATACACGGACGTGGTGGGAGACGGTCATTTCTTATCCTTCACGGTTGCTGGAGTCGAGGGAGTCGAGGATGCCGGCGAGGGCGTTGTGCAGGTGCACGTGGGTGGCATGGGCGGCGAGGTCGCCGTCGCGGGCAGCGAGCGCCTCGGCGATCGTGCGGTGCTCGGCGGCGGAGGCTGCGAGCCGAGCGGGCTTGTCGCGGGCCATCCGGCGCACACGCACGAGGTGCGTGCGCACGGTGCGCAGGGCCGAGGCGATGTAGTCGTTCGCGACCGCCGCGTCGAGGGCGGCGTCGAACCGGGCGATCAGGGCGTAGTAGGCATCGCGGCCCTCGGCTGCCGCGAGGTCCACGTGCGCGAACTCCTCGGCCAGCGCGGCGAACAAGCGGTCATCCCCGCGGGCGGCCGCGATACGGGCCGAGCTCTCCTCGAGCGCGCGGCGGATCTCGAAGAGGGAGCGGATGTCGTCGGCATCCAGGTCGGCGACGACGGTGACCCGAGGCGACTGCTGCACGACGAGCCCGTCGGCGGCGAGCCTGCGGAGGGCCTCGCGCATCGGGGTGCGGCTGACGCCGAGGCGCTCCGCCTGCTCGACCTCGCCGAGCACGAACCCGGCCGGAAGAGCGCCGGACTGGATGTCGTCGAGCAGGGCCGTGTAGGCGCGATCACTCGCGGAGAGGCGCTCGACGGCAAGAGTCATGCCCTCAGTGTATACATAAAGGGGCTCCGTCTGGCGCTTCAGTCTTTGGGAGCGGACGCCCGGTATACATTGCGCGAGGAAGGCACGGGCTCCACCAACTCCGGAGCGACGGGTTCACCGAGCTTGACCACCACGACCCCCACGAGCACGAGCACTCCGCCGAGCGCCTGCAGCAGGTCGGGAAGCTGTCCGAGCAGCAACCACCCGAACAGGAGCGCGGCCACGACCTCGGCGAGCGCGACGAAGGATGCGAGCCGCGAACCCAGCATCCGCGTCGAGGCGATGCCGAGCAGATACGCGAGCGCTGTCGCGACGACGCCCATCGCCAGCACGGGCACGAACCAGGGCACGCTGCCGAACCGGTAGGCGATGTCATCGGTCGTCCACGTGATCGGCAGGACGCCGATCGCCCCGGCGGCGGCGAGCCCGAGCGCCCCGAGCAGCAACCCGCTTCCCGCGAGGGCGATCGGAGGCAGCCCCGTATCAGCCTTGGCCGACAGCACGAAGTAGGCGGCGGCCCCGACCATCGCGCCCAGAGCCCACAGGATCCCGGCCACGTTCACGTCGGCTCCGGTGAGGATGTCGAGCATGAGCACCAGCCCGACGAAGGCGATGGCCGCGCCGATGACGCTCTTGCGGCTCGGGCGCTCGCCCCGCCGGATCCACAGCCACAGCAGCACCGCGACCGGCGCCGTGTACTCGATGAGCAGCGCCAGCCCCACATCCATCACGGCCACGGCCTGGAAGTAGAAGAGCTGGGTGGCGGCGACCGCGAGCAGCCCGTACGCCAGGACCATGCCGGCGTTGCGACGCAGCAGCCCCCATCTTCCTCGGAGAGACACGAGCGTCGGAACGAGCAGCACGAGGGCGGCGACCCCGATGCGCGCGAGGACCGCGGCCCCGGGCGTCCACCCCGCGTCGATGAGCCCGCGTGCCCACCCACCCGACATCCCGAAGGACAGCGCCGCTGCGATGGCGAGCGGCAGCCCCCAGCGCGCGCCATGCGGCATTCCGGGAGTGTCATTGCTCACCTTGCTCATGATCGATGACGCTACGCGCGGGGACTGTAAGATGTCAACATGATCTTCACCGATGACACGGAGGAGGGCCTCCGCGCGGCCGTCTGGCTCGTCAACTCGGCCGAAGACCCGGACACACTGGTCGACATCGAGGACGAGATCGCGTTCCTCCGCGAGTTCCCGTACACCGGTCGGCTCGACCACGACGCAGAAGAACTCGCCTCCCTCCGCCGCCTTCGCCCGCGGCTGCGCGCCATGCTGCTCGCACCGCGCGACGAAATGGCCGCACTCGTCAACGACGCCCTCGCCGAGTCCCGGCTCACCCCTCGACTGCTGCGTCACGACGGTGCCGACTGGCATCTGCACGCCGTGGCCGATGACCATCCGCTGGCCGAGCGCGTGCTGATCGAGACCGCGATGGCCCTGATCGACGTCATCCGCTCCGACGAAGGATCGCGCCTCACCGTGTGCGACGACGACACGTGTCAAGCGGTCGCGCTCGACCTCTCCCGCAACCGCTCGAAACGGTACTGCTCCACCACCTGCGCGAACCGCAACGCCGTCGCCGCGTATCGCGCGCGCCGCGCCGGAGCCTGAGCCGGCGCGGCTCCAGCCGACCTCCACGGCCGCTCCCACGCTCCGGCCGCTCCGGCGCTCCGGTCGCCCCCACCCTCCGGCCGCCCACGCTCCTCCGCGCTCCGGTCGCCCCCCACGCTCCCCTCCCACCCTCCTCCGCGCTCCGGTCGCAGTTCGTGCCGGATTCTTCCCGGTCAGGCGGCACCAACTGCGACCGGAGCAGCAGCAGGCGGCACCAACTGCGACCGGAGGGCCAACTCCGACACCGCGGCGCGCCGCGCGCAGATGCGCGCAGTAGATCGCGCGCGAGCGCAAGCCCCTCTGGACGCAACCTGTCATAACAGGTACAGTGAACCTGTCATTACAGGTTGCGCAGCGCCGCAGCATCCGTTACGAGGAGCACCGATGCCCGAGTTCCACACCCCGCCGATCTCTCCGATGGCGATCGCGTTCGACGCCGAGAAGCTGACGCTCTCGCCCGAAGGACCGACCCTCACCCGGCGGATGTCCGACCTCGAAGGACTTTTCCTCGACGCGGATGCCTGGGCCGCAGCATCCGTCGGCGAGAACCCGGTGGTCTACACGGTCGTCAGCTCCCCCGTGCCCGAGGCCGACCGCGAACTGCCGCAGTCGATCACCACGATCATGCCCGGCGACACCGCCGGCGAGCTCTGGATGACGAAGGGCCACCAGCATCCGGACCATCAGGGCGAGATCTACCTGGCGCTCAAGGGCCGGGGCGGACTGCTCATGTTCGACGGCGAACGCACCGAGTGGCTCGACATGCTGCCCGGCACAATCGGCTACATCCCGCCCGGTTGGGCGCACCGCTCGGTCAACGTCGGCGACGAGCCCTACGCCTTCCTCGCGGTCTACCCGGGAGGGGCCGGGCACGACTACGGATGGGTACTGGAGCACGGTATGGGTTCGCGCGCCTACCGCGCGACCTCCGGCGTCGACCTGCGTCCCTACGCGGAATAGGCTCCGGCCATGATCATCGCGCACGACCTGGGCACCACCGGGAACAAGGCGTCGCTGCACCACGACGACGGCCGTCTGATCGCCTCGGTCACGGTCCCCTACCCCGCGCACTTCGCCGCGGGTGGCGTCGCCGAGCAGAATCCCGTCGACTGGTGGGACGCCGTCGTCGCGGCCACACGCGATCTGATCGCCCGCACCGGCACGGCTCCGACCGACGTCGCCGGACTCGTGGTGAGCGGTCAGATGATGGGCGCCGTCCTGCTCGATGGCGACGGCGAACCGGCACGCCCCGCGATCATCTGGGCCGACACCCGGTCCGGTGCGCAGCAGCGCGAGCTCGAGACCGCGATCGGCGCCGAGCGCGCCTACGGCATCCTGGGGCACCGGCTCAACCCCACGTACTCCGTCGAGAAGATCATGTGGGTGCGCGACAACGAGCCGGACACCTGGGCGCGCGTGCGACGCGTGTGCGTCGCGAAGGACTTCATCGTGCTGCGCCTCACCGGGCGCCTCGCGACCGATCGCTCCGACGCATCCGGCACGAACGCCTATGACCAGGCGACCGGCACGTGGTCGGCGGAGGTCCTGCAGGCCGCGCGCCTCGACCCCGCACTGTTCCCCGAGATCCTGGAATCCACACAGATCGCCGGCACGCTGACGGATGCCGCCGCCGAGGCACTCGGCCTGCCGGCGCGCGTCCGCGTGGTGATGGGAGGAGGCGACGGTCCGATGGCCGCCGTCGGCTCCGGCATCGTCGCACCGGAGGATGGCGCCTACGTGTGCCTGGGCACATCGTCGTGGATCTCGTTCGCCGCCGACGCCCCGCTGCACGACTCCGCGATGCGCACCTTCACGTTCGACAACGTCGTGCCCGGATCGTTCGTGCCCACTGCCACCATGCAGGCGGGCGGAGCCTCGGTGCAGTGGATCGCCGAGGCGCTCTCCCCCGACCCCGCACACCCCGAGACCCCACGTCTGACGGCCGAGGCCTCCGCCGCCGTCGACACCGACGACCTCTACTTCCTCCCCTACCTCCTCGGCGAGCGCTCTCCGATGTGGGATCCGGATGCCCGGGGCGCGTTCGTCGGCCTCGCCCGCCACCACGGCAGGTCGCACCTCGTGCGGGCCGTGCTCGAGGGCACCGCGTTCAACCTGCTCAGCTGCATCCAGGCGTTCCGCGAAGCCGGTGCCACGATCGACCGCATCGACGCGGTCGGCGGCGGAGCGCAGAGCGATGTGTACCTCTCGGTGCTCGCGGACGTGTGGGGCGTGCCCGTGCGCCGCCGGACGATCGTCGAAGAGGCGAACAGTCTCGGCGCCGCCGTCACCGCCGCGGTCGGGCTCGGTCTCACCGACTTCTCGGCCGCGCGTGCTCTGAGCGAGGTCACGGCCGAGTTCACCCCGGATGCCGCCCGTCACGCCGTCTATGCCGACCGGCACACCCGCTTCGTCGACGCGTACACGGCGCTCGCTCCGTGGTTCGCCGGACGGCCGCGCTGATGAGCGTCATCCTCGTCACCAGCCGCTCGTTCTCGGACGGCGACCTCGACCTCGTCGAACGCGCGGCTCAGGCCGGGCACCGCATCCTCCGGGGACCCGCGCACCACGACCTCGACGAGCTGCGGTCGCTGCTGCACGGTGCCGATGCCTGGATCGCGGGCACCGGAGCCGTCACGGATGCGCACTTCGCCGCGGCTCCGAAGCTCAAGGTGCTCGCCCGCTACGGCGTCGGCACCGAGTCGGTCGACCTCGCGGCTGCGAGAGAGCGCGGCATCCCGGTGACCAACACCCCCGGCGCCAACGCCGACGCGGTCGCCGATCACGCCGTCGGCCTCATGCTCGCCGCGCTCCGCTTCGTGCCGGACGGAGACCGCCGCGTGCGCCTCGGCGATTGGAGCGTGCGTCGCGGGCGGGAGCTCGGTGCCGCGACCGTCGGGATCGTCGGCTTCGGTCGGATCGGACAGGGGGTCGCTGCACGGTTGAGCGGCTTCGGGTCGCGCGTGCTGGCGGCCGATCCGTTCCTTCCCGACGAGGTCGTGCGGGCTCGAGGTGCGGAACCCGTCTCGATCGACGACCTGTTCCGCGCCGCCGACGTCATCACGCTGCACGCTCCGGGTGGGCAACGGCTCGTCGACGCCGACCGTCTCGCCGGCATGCGACCGGGAACCGTACTGGTCAACACCGCCCGCGGCGACCTGATCGACGAGGCCGCCGTGGCACAGGCGCTGCACGACGGCACTCTCGCCGGTTACGCCGCCGACACCCTCGACGGCGATACGGCTGCCCACGACAGTCCGTTGCTCGCCCCGGAACTCGCCGACCGCGTGATCGTGACACCGCACCTCGGCGCCCAGACCACCCAGGCGGTCGACAACATGGGTTCCCTCTCGCTCGCCGATGTCATCGCGATCCTCGCAGGTGCCGAGCCCACCCACCCCGTCCCCGTCCCCGAGGAGACCCGATGACCACCACCGACGCCGTCAGCATCGCGCCCGCCACGGCATCCGCCGACTACATGGGCTTCGTCGGGGTGACCACGGCGTCGTCGTCGATCGTGAAGGTCTTCCCGCTCTGGGCCGACATCCTGCACCTGCCGACCCGCACCCTGGTCGGCCACGACCTGCCGATGGATGCCGATTCCGCGCAGTACCGCGCCATGGTGGAGCAGATCCGCGACGACCCGCATCACCGCGGGGCCCTCGTGACCACGCACAAGATGAACGTGTACGCCGCGGCCGCCGACCTCTTCGACGAGCTCGACCCGTTCGCGGTGTCGTGCTCCGAGATCTCCAGCATCTCGAAGCGCGGACCGATCCTGTCGGGCCGTGCCAAAGACCCGATCACGGTCGACCTCGCGCTGAACGAGTTCCTTCCCGCCGACCACTTCACCCGTACCGGAGCCGAGGTCGTGATCCTCGGGGCCGGCGGCTCGGGCACCGCGCTGAGCTGGGCCCTGGCCGAACGCGACGACGCCCCGGCGAAGATCACGGTCACCGCCCGCACGCAGGACAAGCTCGACCACCTGCGCGAGGTGCACCGCCAGCACGGCACCCGCGAGGGGCTGATCGAGTACGTCGTGACCGCATCTCCCGCAGACGCCGATGCGCTGGTGTCCGCAGCCCCCGCCGGTTCCGTGATCGCCAACGCGACCGGGCTCGGCAAGGACCGGCCCGGCTCACCCCTGAGCGATGCGGTGGTCTTCCCACAGGGCGGGTACGCGTGGGAGTTCAACTACCGCGGCTCGCTCGAGTTCCTCCACCAGGCCGAGGCGCAGGCATCCGCACGTGGGCTGCACGTTGTCGACGGCTGGCGCTACTTCATCCACGGCTGGTCGCAGGTGGTGGCCGACGTGTTCGAGCTCGACCTGACCCCCGAGGTGGTCGAGCGACTCGCCGAGGCCGCGGAGTCGGTGCGCTGATGCCCGCCGTCGTCCGCACCGTGCTCGGCGACATCGACCCTGCGCTCCTCGGGCGGGTGAACTACCACGAGCACCTGTTCCAGGTGTCGCCGCTGCTGCCGGGCGATGAGCTCGACGACGAGAAGGCCTCAGGGGAGGAAGCGGCTCTGCTGCAGGCGAGCGGATTCGAGACGATGGTGGATGCCACGCCGTTCGGCCTCGCGCGCGCCCCGGGAGCGCTCGCCCGGATCAGCGCCTCGACCGGGCTCCGCATCGTCGCGACGACCGGACGGCACCGTGAGGCCCATTACGGCGCCGACCATCCGATGCAGGCGTGGACCGCCGATCGGCTGGCCGCGCTGTTCATCGCCGACATCACGCGCGGGATGCCCGCCGACGACGCGGAGATCTTCGAAGCACCGGAGGTGCCCCTGGCCGCAGCGCCCGATGGCGGCCCGGTGCGCGCAGGGATACTCAAGGGCGGCGCCGACTACTGGCGCATCAGCCCGTTCGAGCGCACCACCCTGCTCGCCGTCGCCGAGGCGCACCGCGTGACGGGCGCTCCGGTCATGGTGCATCTGGAGTTCGGCACCGCGGCCCACGAGGTGCTCGACCTGCTCGCGTCCGAGGGCGTGGCAGCCGACCGTGTCGTGCTCGCGCATGCCGATCGCGACCCCGACCCCGGCCTGCACGCGTCCCTGGCCGAACGCGGGGCTCACCTCGGCTACGACGGCTTCGCTCGTCCGCGCACCCGCTCCGATGCGGAGCTGCTCGCCCTGACGGTCGCGGTGGTCGAGCGCGGCGCCGGTCATCGGGTCGTGCTCGGCGGCGACGTCGCCCGGCGCTCGCGGTACATCGCCTACGGCGGCATGCCCGGACTCGCCTACCTCGGCGACCGCTACCTCCCCCGCCTCCGCGCGGCCGTGGGCGACGAGGCCGTGCACCGGATGCTCGTGACCACACCGGCCCAGCTGCTGGCCCTCGCGCCCTGATCAGGTTCGTCGCAGCTCACCTTCCTCCTCTGCCGCCTCCGACGACCACGCCATTCAGCGATCGAGCCGGGGATCCCGCAAAGATGCCATCGCCTCGACGAGGCTTTCGTGGATGTACTCGAGCTCGGGCGAGGTGAAGCTCGACCAGTCCTCTTCGGCGGCACCGTGATCGTCCGCCTCTTCACCGTCCCCAGAGCCACTCCACGAGGCGGCGTCCGCTCCGTCGGCATCCCACACCTGCTCCTGCGGAACATGGGCGTAGACCCACCAGAGGTTTCCCGAAGGATCGGCGAAGCGCGAGAACGTGTCTCCGAAGAAGTCCGTCGGCCTCGTCACGATACGGGCGCCGAGTCCGACGGCTCGTGCGAGCGTTCCCTCGACGTCGTCGACGTACACCTGGATGAATCCCGGGGTGAAGGGCCAGTCGGGCTTTCGGTCGGCGACGGTGATGACGGAATCGCCGATGCGCAGCTCGGAGTGCAGGATCAGGCCGTCGGTGTCGACGGTGCGGGCCTCGGGGACGTCGGTCGCCTCGAAGACCTCGATCACGAAGTCGATGATGCGGGCGGCGTCATCGGTCATGAGGAAGGGGTTGACGGTGTTCGATCCGGCAGGGAGGGCGGGTGTGCTGCTCATGGTGGGTGTCCTTTCGTCGAGATCACTCTGACAGCCGCCCCGGACAGATCCTGACCTCGATTCCCGGACTCGATCGTCGAACTCCGACCACCGGCCCGTGCACCCGTCGGGAGAAAGCACACATGTCGGGCGAATCGCCGGGGCTCCTTCCTGCATCCGGGAGTCCTCCCGACATCCGTCCCCGAACGCCTCCCCTCACGGCGCTCCCGGACGCGAAGAAGCCCCCCACCCGACGGTGAGGGGCTTTTTCGTTCAGCGGGGTGTCACTCGTAGAGCACCGCGGCGATCTTCTCGTCCTCGATGTTGCTCTTGTCGTACCAGTACGAACCGGTGTCGTAGAACTCCTCGACGTCGTCGCCGTTGGCCGCGTCGTACGCGGCCTGGACGACCTGCTCGCCGATGCCGATCGGGTCCTGCGTGATCGCGCCGGCCATGGTGCCGTCCTTGATGGCGTTGATCTGCGCGGCACCGGAGTCGAAGCCGACGATGGTGATCTTGCCCTTCTCCAGGCCCAACTCGTTGACGGCGTTCACGACGCCGATCGCGGAGCCCTCGTTGGTGCCGTAGATGCCCTTGAGGTCGGGGTGGGCGGCGATGATCGTCTTGGCGATGTCGGCCGACTTCAGGTGGTCGCCGTCGCCGTACTGGATGTCGACGATCTCGATGTCGGGGTAGTCCGCCTCGATCTTCTCGACGAAGCCGTCACGACGCTCGACTCCGGTCGAGTTGATCTGCGAGTGGCCCACGATGGCGACCTCGCCCTCGCCGCCGATCAGGTCGGCCATGTGCTCGGCGGCCAGCGCACCGGCGACCTTGCTGTCGGTGGCTGCGAGGCTCAGGCCCACGTCGCCGTTGCAGGGTGCGTCGAAGTACACGACGGGGATGTCCTTCGACTTCGCCTGCTCGAGCGGAGCGACGCACGCCTCGGGGTCGAGTGCGGCGTAGGCGATGGCATCCGGGTTCTTGTCGATCGCGGCGGTCAGCATCTCGAGCTGCTGTGCGATCTCGGTCTCGGCGGCGGGGCCGTCGAAGGTGATCGTCACCCCGAGCTCCTCGGCCTTCTGCTCGGCGCCCTTCTTGACGGCCTGCCAGAACTGGTGCTGGAAGCCCTTCGAGACGAGGGCGATGTACATCTCGCCGTCGCCGCTGCCGGTGTCGCCGCCGGAGCCCTCCTCGATCACGTCACCGCCGCCGGCACAGCCGGCGAACACCAGCGCGGATGCGGCCACGAGGGCCGCGAATGCGGTCTTCTTCCCGAATTTCATGAGAACTCCATTGTTTGAATACGAGTCGGATGGTTCTGTGTGGTGCCGGCCAGGCCGACGTGATGGGACATTCCTGGTGCCTGTGCGGATCGCTCCGCGGTTCCGGACGGGTCCGGGTGGGACGGCAGCGGGCACGGGTTTCGCCGCCGCCCTGGTCTCAGGTGCGCTGCCGGTTGCGCAGCGAATCGAGGAAGACGGCGAGCAGGACGACGACGCCGACGACGATGTTCTGCCACTCGGGTTGGATCGACATGATCCGCAGGCCGTTGACGAGGACGCTCATGATCAGCGCGCCGATCACGGTGCCGAGGATCGAACCGCGCCCACCGAGCAGCGATGTGCCGCCGATGATCACGGCCGCGATGGCCTGCAGCTCGTACCCGGTGCCGATCTGCGGCTGGGCGGAGTCGAGGCGGGCCGCGATGACGATGCCCGCGATGCCGGTGAAGGCTCCGGCGAACATGTAGATGAGGATCGTCCAGCGGCGGGTGTTCACACCGGAGAGGCGGGTGGCCTCCTCGTTCGAGCCGATCGCGAAGGTGTAGCGGCCGAGGAGGGTCTTCGACAGCACGAGCCAGGCGACGATCGCGAGGGCGGCGGTGATGAGCACGGCGTTCGGGATGCCGGGGATGATCACGCCGAGGGCGATCTTCTTGAAGTCGGGAGCCGAAGTTGAGAAGTAGATCGGCGCGACGTTCGAGATCACGAGGGCGAGGCCGCCGGCGATCATCATCATGGCCAGCGTCGCGATGAACGGAGGCAGCCGCAGGAACGTGATGTTGACGCCGTTGATCAGCCCCATCAACACGCCGGTCGCGATACCGCCGATCACCCCGAGCCAGACCGGGAGGCCGAGGTTGGTGACGATGACGCCGGTCATCACGGCGCACAGCGCCATGCCCGTCCCGATCGACAGGTCGATCCCGCCGGTGATGATGACGAACGTGGTGCCGAGGGCGAGGATGCCGATGACGGCGGTCGACAGCAGCACGGTGGCGATGTTGCTGAAGGTGAAGAAGTTCGGGCTGGCGATCGAGAAGAAGATGACCAGCACGATGAGTGTGCCGAACGCGAGCGACTGCTGGAACTGCCGCTTCAGGAATGCGCCGACATCCCTCTTGTCCGTGTTCTCGTTCACGGCGGTCTGGATGATCGTCGTCGTCGACGATCCGGGCTGCTGCGGGGTGCTCATCAGTCTTCCTCCCCATGGGCTGCGAGTTGCATGATCTTCTCCTGGCTGGCTTCCTCGTTGCGGAGCGTCCCGGTGATGCG
Organism: Microbacterium sp. NPDC055665; assembly: GCF_053618035.1. Classification (NCBI taxonomy): domain Bacteria; kingdom Bacillati; phylum Actinomycetota; class Actinomycetes; order Micrococcales; family Microbacteriaceae; genus Microbacterium; species Microbacterium sp. NPDC055665. Next base: position 138,921 of record NZ_JBSHGY010000002.1, read on the forward strand.
ACCGTTCGCGAACACGGCGATGCGGTTCGCGACCCGGAGGATCTCGGGGAGCTCGGACGAGATGACGATGATGGACTTGCCCGCGTCGGCGAGCTGCTGCATGAGGCGGTAGATCTCCTCCTTCGCGCCGACGTCGATCCCTCGGGTCGGCTCGTCGAAGATGAGGATGTCGCAGTCGCGCATCAGCCACCGGGCGATGACGACCTTCTGCTGGTTGCCTCCGGAGAGGAGCTTGACGACCTGGTTCACCGACGGCGTCTTGATGCGCAGCTGCTGCACGTAGTCCTTGGTGCGGTTCTTGGCCTTGCTGTCGCCCATCCATCCGATGCCGTTGGCATAGGAGCCGAGCGAGGCGAGCACGGTGTTGAACGTCACGTCCTGCTCGAGCATGAGACCGAGCAGTTTGCGGTCCTCCGAGAGGTAGCCGACGCCGTGATGCACCGCATCCGCCGGCTGGGCGATCCGCACCATGCGACCGTCGATGGAGATCGTGCCGCTGTCGCGGTGGTCGGCCCCGATCACGGCCCTGGCGGTCTCCGTGCGCCCCGCGCCCATCAGCCCGGCGAAGCCGAGGATCTCGCCTTTGTGGAGCTGGAACGAGACGTCCTTGAGGAGGGTCTTGGTCGACAGCCCCTGCACCTCGAGGACCACCGGATCGTTCGCGTGCTCGCGGGCCTGGGGGCGGGTTCCCTCGTCGATCACCCGTCCGACCATCATCTCGATGATCGTCGGGATGGTGATCTCGGCCCTGTCGAGTGATCCGATGTATGTGCCGTCGCGCAGGACGGTCACGCGGTCGGCCAGACGGCGCAGCTCGTCCATGCGATGCGAGATGTAGACGATCCCGGTGCCCCGCGCCTTGAGCTGCTCGATCAGCACGAAGAGCGTCTCGACCTCGGTGTCGGTGAGGGCCGAGGTGGGCTCGTCCATGATCAGGACCTTGGCGTTGAAGGACAGCGCCTTGGCGATCTCGACCATCTGCTGCTCGGCCACCGTGAGCTCGCCGACGAGCTGCCGGGGGTTCAGGTGGATGTCGAGGCGCTGCAGCAGCTCGGCCGTCTGCGCGTTCAGCTTGCGCTCCGACAGGAACGGCCCCGTGGTGGGCTCTCGGCCCACGTAGATGTTCTGCGCCACGGTCAGATCAGGCATCAGGTTGAGCTCCTGATGGATGATCGTGATGCCGAGCTCCTGCGCCTGGAGGGGGCTCGTGAGCTCGACTTCCCGGCCCTCGAACGTGATCGTGCCCTCGTCCTTGGTGTAGATCCCCGAGAGGATCTTCATCAGGGTCGACTTTCCCGCGCCGTTCTCGCCCACGAGCACCAGCACCTCGCCGGCGTGCACCTCGAGGTGCACGTCCTTCAGCGCCTGCACGCCGGGGAATCCTTTGCTGATCCCCTCGACCCGGAGGATGGGTCCACTCATGCGCTCACCTGCTTCCTTGAAGGTCATGCTTCGACGTCGACGGATCATTCCGTCGCAAACATCGGATCAATTCTGCTTCCTACGCTACGGGCAGCGCAAGTTGTATCTGAATGTATCTAAAGACGGCCGGATGCGGAAGACCTGTAATGACATCTTGATCTTCCGTCTGTCGCTTCGCTGTTCCGGCCCGGGAGTCCCGCTCAGTGGAGCCGGATCGAATCGACGGCCACGAGCTTGTCGCGGATGTACGCGTTGGCATGGGCGCCGAGTTCGGCATTGTCAGTCCAGAGGTTCCGCCAGATGCCGAGCATGCGGCTGAGGTCGGGGGCGACGACCGCCGACGAGAACGATTCGAAGACGATCGGACCGTCGTACCCGATACGACCGAGCGCCTTGAAGAAAGTGTCGAAGTCGACGGTCCCGGTACCGAGATAGCCCCGGTGGCTCTCGCCGATGTGCACGTAGCGCAGGGCGGGGGCGGCGTCGAGCACCGGCGCGAACATATCCGACTCCTCGATGTTCATGTGGTACGTGTCGAGATGGATTCCGAGGTTCGGGCGATCGACCTCGGCGACGTAAGCCAGGGCCTGACGCGCCGTGTTCAGCACGTTCGTCTCATAGCGATTCACGACCTCGAGCGAGACCGAGACGCCGCGCCCGGCGGCGTGGTCGGCGACCCGCGCGATCGCGGCCCGGCTGCTCGCGAGCCCCTCGGCAGTCACCGGCTCCATGTACTTCTTCATGGCGCTGTAGATCACGCCGCAGAAGTGCTGACCGCCGAGATCCGCGAGCACGTCGACGGCCTTGATGAGCAGTGCTTCGCCGGCCGCGATGATCGCGGGGTCGACGCTTGTGACATCGGTCGCCTCGGAGAGCCCGAGTGATGCGCTGACGGCGAGGTCATGCTCCTCCAGCGCATCCTTCGCGACGGAGACGTCGAACGAGAACGGGTCCATCAGCGGGAACTCGATGAGATCGAAGCCCGCCTCCTTCGTCTTCCGCACCGCCAGCCGGATGCCCTCGGCATCGAAGTTCCCTGTCCAGACGAGCCCGTGGCAGCCGATGTTCATGAGGCCTCTCCCAGCGGGTGTGCGGCACCGTCGCCGTCCAGAGTTGGCACGTGCCAACTCCGGTGTGCGAGTCACGCTACGTCGGGCGGGAGAACCCTGTCAAGAACTTTCTTGGCACGTTGCAACTCCTCCGATATCCTGAGGCCGCCGGCCGGGCGGGAAGCCCGACCGACGCGGCCAGACGAAGGAGACCCATGCCCGCGAGCGTCAAGGACGTCGCCGCCCTCGCCGGGGTCTCCTCCTCCACCGTCTCGAACTACCTCAACCACCCGCACGTGCTCGGAGCGGCGAGCCGGGAGCGGGTGCGGGCGGCGATCAAGCAGCTCGGCTTCGTGCCGAACGAGTCCGCTCGGCAGCTGCGTGCGGGTGCGAGCAAGGCTCTCGCGCTCATCCTGCTCGACGCCTGGCTGCCGTATTTCCACGACCTCTCCCGCGGGGTCGAAGACGTGGCGCGCGAGGGCGGCTGGTCGCTGTTCTTCAGCAACAGCAACCGCGACGACGCGCAGGAGCGGCGCAACCTCGACATGTTCGAGGCGCACCGGGTGCAAGGCATCGTCATCTACCCGCTCGGCGACGTGGTGCCGCGTCTGGAAGCGCTCGCCGATCGCGGCATCCGCTCCGTCGTGGTCGGCCCGATCCCCGATTCGTCGAAGGTCGCGTCGGTGCTGTTCGACGATCGCGCGGGCGGGCGACTCGCAGGAGAGCATCTCGTGGAGCTCGGCCGGAGGCGCATCCTGTTCCTCGGCAGCCCGGCGGTGAGCCAGTCGAACGACCGCCTCGCCGGGCTTCGCGAGGCGGTGGCGGGGACCGACGCGAACGTGTCGACCCTCGACGTGCCGCACCTGGCGACCGAGGACGGTCTGCAGGCCGGGGCGCAGATCATCGCGATGCCCGCCGCCGAGCGGCCCGACGCCGTGTTCGCCGCGAACGACATGGTCGCGCTCGGCGTGCTGACCCAGCTCCTGCGCCACGGCATCCGGGTGCCGGAAGAGATCGCACTCGTGGGGTTCGACGATGTCGCCCAGGCGCACCAGGGCGTTGTGCCTCTCACGAGCGTGCGGCAGCCCGGCTACGAGATCGGCCGCGCCGCCGGGGCCGCCCTCCTGCAGCAGCTCGCCGATCCCTCGGCTCCCCCACCTGCGACGACGCCGTTCCCCGCCGAGCTCATCGTGCGGGAGTCGACCGTAGGTCGCTGAGGCGGGCCGTCCTCCCTCACGCCTCACGCGGAGGTGTGCCCGACGACCCCCTTGCGCAGCAGCGCGTTGCCGTACTTGCGGGTCTCGCCCGTGCGCACCAGCAGGTAAGCGGCCTTCGCGACCTCGTAGTACGCGAACCGATCGACGAAGGCCGTCGTGTCCACGGCTGTGCCCGCCGCCGCCATGAGTTCGTGCTGCACATCGAGCACCTCGCCGTCCGCTGAGGTCATGAGATCGATGCCCGGCGCGTCGTCGAGGGGCAGCACGGTGCGGATGGCCGCGACGACCTCGGGCGTCGTCGTGCCGGGGAGGTCGATCACCCGTGCGCCCAGGCCCCATGCGGGGAAGTGCGCATCGGCGACGACCACGGCGTCGGAGTGCCCCATGCGGTCGAGGTGCAGCAGCAGCTCCCCGGTCAGCAGGGGATGGATTCCTTCGAGCATGAGTGCTCCTTTTCGTCGAGCCGCGGGCGATTCAGGCGGCGGGCGGGTCAGCGGGGATGAGCCCCTCCGCTGCCAGGTTCTCCCACAGCGCCGGCGGGATCTCGAGCGCGGCGTACTCCGCATTCTGCCGCAGCTGCGCGGGGCGACTGCCACCCACCACGACCGAGCGCACGACGTCGGACTGCAGCGGGAACTGGATCGCCGCCGCGGGCAGCGGCACGTCGTGGTCGGCGCACACGGCGGCGATGCGCACGAGCCGGTCCCAGAGCTCGTCGGGAAGCTGCCCGTACTCGTAGCGCCCGTCACGACGCGGCTCGCTCGATGCGAGCAGCCCGGAGTTGAAGACGGATGCCGCGACGATCCCGGCCCCGGTCGCCCGGCAGGCGGGCAGCACGTCGACCGCGGCCGGCTGCTCGAGCAGCGTGTAGCGGCCGGCCACCATGATCAGGTCGAGGTCCGCCGAACGCACGGCGGCCGAGAGCGCGCCCGACACCATCGAACCGATGCCGATAGCGCTCACCTCACCGTCGGCGCGCAGCCGTTCCATCGCCGGAAGTGCTTCGGCGAGCGCGAGGTCGAGGTCGTGCCGCTCGGGGTCGTGCAGGTAGAGCAGGTCGATGCGCTCGATGCCCAGGCGTTCGCGGGACTCCTCGATGCTGGCGCGGATGCCCGCGTCCGAGAAGTCCCACACGCGCTGCAGGTCGTCCGGCACATGGAAGTCGTTCGCGGTGTCGAGGCCGCCGGTGCGGTCGGGGTTCGGCCGCAGCAGGCGCCCGGCCTTGGTCGAGAGGACGTAGTCCTCCCGCGGCTTGGTCTGCAGGAACGCCCCGAGCCGACGCTCCGAGAGCCCGAGTCCGTAGTGCGGCGCCGTGTCGTAGAAGCGGATGCCGCTCTCCCACGCTGCATCCAGCACGGCCCACGCCTCGTCGTCGGTCAGCGGGCGGAACAGGTTGCCCACGTTCGCGGCGCCGTAGCCCAGCGGGGGCACCGACAGACGCTCGGGCACCCCGTTCAGATCAGGCGCCGACATGGGCACCCTTCCAGGTATAGGTCGCGATGCTGTCCGCCTTCATCTCCATGCCGCTTCCCGGCGCGGTCGGCGCCATGTAGGAACCTCCCCGGATGTCGGTGGGCACGACGAAGTGCTCGTGCAGGTGGTCGACGAACTCGATCATGCGGCCCTCGCGGGTGCCGGTCACCGCGACGAAGTCGAACATCGACAGGTGCTGCACCGCCTCGCACAGACCCACCCCACCTGCGTGCGGGCAGACCGGCACGCCGAACTTCGCGGCGAGGAGCAGGTTCGCGATGTTCTCGTTGACGCCGGCCACGCGCACGGCGTCGATCTGCATGACGGAGATCGCCTCGGCCTGCAGCAGCTGCTTGAAGATCACTCGGTTCTGCGCGTGCTCGCCGGTGGCGACGCGGATCGGCGCCACACCGCGGGCGATCTCGGCGTGACCGAGCACGTCGTCGGGGCTGGTGGGCTCCTCGATCCAGGCGGGGTGGAACTCGGCGAGCGCGTTCACCCACTCGATCGCCTCCGACACCTCCCACCGCTGGTTGGCGTCGATCGCGATCGGGAAGTCCGGCCCGCACACCTCCCGCGCCTTGCGGAAGCGTCGGATGTCGTCATCGAGGTCGGCGCCGACCTTGAGCTTGATCTGCGTGAAGCCGTCGGCCATGGCCTCACGGGCGAGGCGCTCGAGCTTCTCGTCGGAGTATCCGAGCCACCCCGGGCTGGTCGTGTAGCCCGGGTATCCGGTGTCGAGCAGCTGCCGCTCGCGCTCGGCGCGGCCGGGCTCGGCGGCACGCAGGATCGCGAGGGCATCCTCCCGTGTGAGGGCATTCGTCAGGTAGCGGAAGTCGACGAGGTCGACGAGCTCCTCCGGCGTCATGCGCGCGAGCAGCTGCCAGAGCGGGAGCCCGGCGCGCTTGGCCTTGAGGTCCCACAGCGCGTTGATGACCGCGCCGATGGCCATGTGCATGACTCCCTTCTCGGGTCCCAGCCAGCGCAGCTGCGAGTCGCCGATGATGTCGCGGAACGTGCCGCCCATGTCATCGAGCAGGGGCTCGATCTCCCGCCCCACGAGGTGCCCCGCGAGCGCATCGATGGCTGCGACCTGCACGTCGTTGCCGCGACCGATCGTGAAGACGAACGCGTGCCCCTCGTTGTCGTCGTCGGCGTCGGTGCGCACGATGACGTACGCGGCCGAGTAGTCGGGGTCGGGGTTCATCGCATCCGACCCGTCCAGGCTCAGGGACGTGGGGAAGCGGATGTCGGTGGTGTCGAGGGCGACGATACGGCTCACGGGATTCCTCTCCATGCACGGCTGATTTCTTCCGCGCGGATCCCTTGGAGTGTAAACATCGGATGTCTATACTGTCAACGAGACCGGCCGCCTCACCGCGGCCTCCCGATCGATCAGGAGAAACATGAAGTTCGCGCGGCTCGGCACCCCCGGGAATGAGATCCCCGTCCTCGTGGAGGGCGACCGATACCTCGACCTCCGCTCCGTGACATCCGATGTGAACGGCGACTTCCTCGCGGGCGACTTCGCCTCCCGCGTGACGGCCGCCCGGGATGCCGGCGAGCTGCCCGAACTCGCTGATGCCGCGTCGATGCGCATCGGCGCCCCGATCGCCCGCCCGAGTGCGGTGATCTGCATCGGCATGAATTACGCGGCGCACGCGGCCGAGTCGGGTTCGGAGCCGCCCACCATCCCGATCCTGTTCCTCAAGACGCCCAACACGGTCGTGGGGCCGGACGACGCGGTGACCATCCCGCGCGGCAGCGAGAAGACCGACTGGGAGGTCGAGCTCGGCATCGTGATCGGTGCCCGCGCCGCCTACCTCGACTCCCCCGAGGAGTCGCTCGCCCACGTGGCGGGGTTCGTCGCCGCGAACGACATCTCCGAGCGGGCGTTCCAGATCGAGGTGTCGGGCGGGCAGTGGTCCAAGGGCAAGATCGCGCCCGGGTTCAACCCGACCGGCCCCTGGCTGGTCACCCCCGACGAAGTCGACCACCACGCGCTCGGCCTTCGCAGTTTCGTGAACGGCGAGCCGCGCCAGGACTCGAACACGAGCGACATGATCTTCACGGTCGAGCACATCGTGCACCACCTGTCGCAGTACGTGACCCTCGAGCCGGGCGACCTGATCCTGACCGGCACTCCGCAGGGCGTCGCCCTCTCGGGCAAGTACCCCTACCTCGCGCCCGGCGACGTGGTCGAGATCGAGATCGACGGCCTCGGCCGTCAGCGACAGGAGTTCGTGGCATGGGAGGCCCGGAAGTGAGCGCGGATGGACTGAACGGGCTGGTGGCGATCGTCACCGGCGGAGCATCCGGAATCGGCGCGGCCATCGCCCAGCGTCTGCACGCCGACGGGGCCACCGTCGCGGTCCTCGACCGTGACATCGCCGCGGCCGACCCCGCGTTCGCCGCCTTCACGGCCGACGTCTCCGACCGCGCGAGCGTCGACGCGGCGGTGACCGCCGTGGCCGAGAGGTTCGGGCGCATCGACATCGTCGTCAACAACGCCGGCATCGGCGCGCAGGGCGACATCGCCGCGAACGACGACGACGAATGGGCCCGCGTGCTCTCGGTCAACGTCACCGGCATCGCCCGCGTGACCGCTGCGGCGCTGCCCTGGCTGCGGAATTCTCCGTCGGCGGCGGTGTGCAACACGGCATCCATCGCCTCGACCACCGGACTACCGCAGCGGGCGCTGTACAGCGCGTCGAAGGGAGCCGTCGCAGCCCTCACCCGTGCGATGGCCGCCGACCACCTCCGCGAGGGCATCCGCGTGAACGCGGTCAACCCCGGCACGGCTGACACCCCGTGGGTGGGACGCCTGCTCGACTCGGCAGCCGACCCCGCCGCCGAGCGTGCGGCCCTCGAAGCCCGCCAGCCGCACGGTCGCCTGGTCAGCCCCGACGAGGTCGCCGCCGCGGTCGCCTATCTGGTCAGCCCCGCTGCGGGCTCGACCACCGGCACCTTCATCGAGGTCGACGGCGGCATGGCTCAGCTGCGCCTGCGCGCGGAGTAGCTCCTCCTTCCGCCTTCCGCCATCCGCCTTCCGCCTTCCGCCATCCGCCGCGCACGTTCCGGTCGCAGTTGACGCCGGTCAGCCCGACTCACGCACGTTCCGGTCGCAGTTGACGCCGCGTCCATCGCGCGAGGACGGCAGCAACTGCGACCGGAAGCGCAGAGACCGACGCCGGACGGCAGCAACTGCGACCGGAAGCACGGCGCCGCGCCACCTGTGGAAAGCCGCAGCAGCGTCCGAGCAACCCTGCGATCGTGGCGCGATGACTTCGTCTCGCCCCCTTCCTGCGCATCTCGGCGCGTCGTTCTCCGTGCAACAGGCTCTGGATGCCGGGATCAACAAGGGCCGCCTGCGCAGACGCGACCTCGAGATCCCGTTCCGTGGAGTTCGGCGACAGGTGAGCACCTCCGCCGATCGCGACGATCTCGATCCGTACGAGCGACAACAGGTCGAGAGACGCATTCGCGCGCACGAGTATGGCCCTCGGCTGCGCTCGGGTCAGTTCCTCAGTCACGAGAGCGCCGTCGCGATCTGGGGCGGTCCCCTCCCTCTGGTGCTCGCTGACGGACGGCCCGCCGACGGGCGCACACTCCCTGTACACGTCACCACCCACGGTTCGGGTCCTCTCGTCCGCGCGGAAGGAGTACGAGCTCATCGACTTCGCGCGCCTGTCGCCCGCATCCTCCGCCCATCCGGACTGACGGTCGCCAGCCCGGAGCTGACGTTCGCCGGTCTCGGAACGTGGAGTCTGCTCGACCTCGTCGCCCTCGGTGACTACTTCTGTCGTGTCTGGCGAGTCGGACACGGCCGACCGCATGCAGGCAAGGCCTCCTACTCGACCGTCGATGGACTGCGCACCGCAGTCGAACTCGGACGCCGTGTCGGCGCTACCCGCCTTCGACAGGCGATCGAACTCATCCGCGAGGACTCCTGGTCTGCACGCGAGTCCGCGGTGCGGTGTCACATCGTCTGGGCAGGCCTGCCCGAACCGGAGCTCAACGTCGATGTCTATGACGACCACGGCCGGTTCCTCGCCTGCGTGGATCTCGCGTATCCGACCCGGAAGGTCGCGATCGAGTATCAGGGGCTCCGGCACGCCCAGCGCTACGCCGCAGATGTCGAGCGGATAGCCGCCCTTCGGGCCGCGGGCTGGACGGTGATCGAGGTCACCAGCGCCCTCTTCGCGCGCCCTGAGGAGCTGATCCTGCGAATCCGACGTGCTCTCGTCGGGCACCCCGGCACCAGTTCCGGTCGCAGTTGACGCCGCTTCGATCGCGCGAGCGCGGCAGCAACAGCGCCCGGAACGCCGAGGCCGACTCCGCGCGGCAGCAACTGCGACCGGAACGACGAGCAGACGACCCTCAGCCGCGGTGGCCGCGGAGCCAGCCCCGGATGCCGGAGCGCGGAGCCTCGTCCGACGGGATATGGCGCGGCTGAGCGGTGCGATAGAACTGCTCGGCATTCCCCCACAGGAGCGCATCGAGGTCATGCCCTCGCGCATCCGCCCAGGCGATCACGGTGTCGGCCCAGCGCGTGCGAGCCGTCGGCTGATAGGTCGGCGAGCCGTCGGCCGGAGCGTGCGGGTCGCCGACCTCGGCCGGTCCGATGACCGAGACCGGCCAATCGCTCCCCCACATCAGCCGCTCGATCCCGAACGCATCGGCCGCCACATCGAGGAACGGGATGAGCTGCGCCGCGCTCCAGTCGCCGCCGGCCTCACCGGGCAGCCCCGAGAGCTTGCAGAACGCGTTCGGGTGGCGCGACAGCTCGGTCAGGTCGCGCACCCATTCCGGGGTCGGAGCGAGCGGGGCAGCAGCCGTGCCCACCCTGGGCTTGCCGAGATGGTCGAGCACGATCCGCAGCTCCGGGATCGCACCGGCGAAGCGGGTGATGTCCGGGAGCTGGTCGGCGCGCACGCACGCGTCGAAGGTCAGGTCGCGCGCGGCGACCTCGCGCGCACCGGTCACGAACGCCGCCGATACCGCCAGTCCGTCCGGCTCTCCCTGCAGGTTGTGCCGGACACCCACGACGAGAGGCTCGGCCATGAGCCCCTCCAGGTGTGCGACCGTGTCGGTGCCGCGGTCGAGACGGATGCCGGCGACGATGCCGACGATGCCGAGTGCGGCGGCCCGGCCGGCGACCCACTGCACTTCGTCGAGGAAGTCCTCTGCCACGGTCTCGGCCTGCACGAACACCGACTTCTCCGACTGCGCCCCGGGTAGACGGGCGTGCTCGAGCTCGAGTTCGGCGAACCGGTACGCCATCGGCCCCTCGAGCCAGGTGTAGGTCAGAGCCTCCGGATCCCAGAGGTGCAGATGTGAATCGAGAACGCGCATGGCTCCATCCTGCCGGAGACATCCGATCAATCGCTAGGATGACGCCATGGCAGTCACCGACGAGGCGATCGAGAAGATCAAGGCGATGATCGTCGCGGGCGAGCTGGCCCCCGGTGATCGACTTCCCCCCGAGAAGGAGCTGTCCGAGCGACTCGGCCTCTCCCGCAGCTCGATGCGCGAGGCGGTCAAGGCACTGGAGGTCATCCGGGTCCTCGACGTGCGCCGCGGCGACGGCACCTACGTGACGAGCCTCGAACCGCATCTGCTGCTGGAGGCGATCTCGTTCGTCGTCGACATGCACGACGACGACTCCATGCTCGAGATCTTCGCGGTGCGTCGGATGCTGGAGTCGCAGGCGACAGGGCTCGCGGCCACCCTCGGCACCGACGAACAGATCGCCGAATTGCAGGACGAGGTCGATTCCGTCGATGCGGCGGTCACGATCGAGTCTCTGGTCGACCACGACATCCGCTTCCACCGCGAGATCGTCGCGATGTCCGGCAATGCATACCTCGCGAGCCTGATCGAGCACCTCAGCAGTCAGACCGTGCGCGCTCGCGTGTGGCGCGGCCTCACCGAGGGTGGCGCGGTCGAGCGCACCCTGTCGGAGCACCGGGCCATCGCCGACGCGATCGCCCAGCACGACTCCGCCCTCGCGATCTCCCTCGCCACCGCTCACATCGCGGGCGTGGAGCGCTGGTTGCGCCAGGCGGCGGCGAGCTGATCCCGCCCACCGCGGTTCAGCAGACCCGGGTTCAGCAGACCGGGTTCAGCAGACCGGGTTCACGCGCCCAGGCGCACCATCGCGGCGTCGAACTCCGCCGCTGAACTGTCGCTCACCTCGTGGAAGAGCACCCGGTCGAGCACGTCGGGCGCGGCGGTGAAGTAGGGCACTCCCGCCAGTCGCAGGCCGGTGATGTCATCCGGCGAGCGCAGGGATGCCGCGAGCACGTTCGAGTCGCTCCCCGCGCACACCGCCTGCATCCGGGCGATCGTCGCGTCGCCGTCGAGTCCTGCGTCCCGCATCCGTCCGAGATACGGGGCGATGTATTGCGCACCGATCGAGGCGCACGCCAGCGCCTGCGCGACCGAGTACACGGCCGTGACGAGCACCGTGGCGCCGTCGCGCACCAGAGCGGATGCCGCGGCGAAGCCCGCGGCCGTGGCCGGAACCTTCACGGCCACCCGGTCGCCCAGCGCACGGATGCCCTCGGCGTTGCGGAGGAACGAAGCGGTGTCGCCGCCCCAGGTCTGGAAGAAGATCTCACGCGCTCCCTCCGACTCCCACCGGGCGTAGAGCTCGGGGATCTCGGCGGCGGTGCGGCCTCCCCGTTCGAGGATGGTCGGGTTCGTGGTGACGCCGTGCACCACACCCGCAGCGAGCAGCGGGGAGACGCGGTCGACATCGGCGCTGTCGACGTACAGGCGTGGCGCGATCGGGTTCATCGGGGTCTCCTCGCGGGCAACCTGTCGTTACAGGCGCGGATTCGGCTAATGTAATGACAGCCACCGCGGTCTGTCAAAGCGTCGGCTACGCCTGCCGTCGAGGAAGATCAGGAGCGAGATGACCCCCGCACACCCCGAGGACCGCACCGGCGTCGTCATCGTCGGCAGCGTCACCGCCGATGTGACCACCTTCTCCGGGCGCCTGCCCGCCAGGGGCGAGACGATCCTGGGCGACGAGTTCACCCTCATGCTCGGCGGCAAGGGCGCGAACCAGGCCGTCGCGGCCGGACGCTCCGGTGCGCGCACGAGCTTCGTCGGCTGCGTGGGAGACGACCTGTTCCACGACCTCGTCGTGGACGGACTGACGGCGGCGGGAGTCGACCTCGCACACCTGCGCACGGTTCCGGGCCCCACCGGCGTCGCGCATATCCGCGTCGACTCGTCGGCGCAGAACGACATCGTGATGGTGCCGCTCGCGAACGCCGCGCTGAGCGCCGCGCAGATCGACGAGGCGCTGGCGGCCCTCGCCCCCTCGACCTCGGTGCTGCTCACCCAGCTCGAGACGCCGTCCGCGCTCACCGCCCACATCACCGCGCGCGGGCGCGAGCACGGCATGACCGTGATCCTCGACCCGGCTCCGGCCGCCGAGCTCGACGCCGAGATCTGGCGGAGCATCGACATCGTCACGCCCAACGAGACCGAGGCGACGCTGATCAGCGGCATCGAGGTGACGGATGCCGCGTCGGCCGAGCGCGCCGGACGCTGGTTCCTCGCCCAGGGGGTCGGCGCCGCCGTGATCACCCTCGCGGGCCAGGGCTCGTGCGTCGTGACGGCCGAGGGCGCTTCCGTGATCCCGCCCTTCCCCGTGGAGGCGGTCGACACGACAGCGGCGGGCGACGCCTACGCCGGCTACCTCGGCGCCGCTCTCGCGAACGGCAGCACCCTGGCGGATGCCGTGCGCCTGGCCACCGCGGCCGGCGCGCTGACCGTCACGAAGCAGGGGGCCTCGCCGAGCCTTCCGCACCGCGCCGACGTCGACGCGTTCCTGACGGCGCGCACGCCCGCCCCCGTCGCGAGCTGAACCAGCGAACGAGCTCACGACCCGAGCATCCGGAGAACCGAGGAGACACATGCGTAAGACGGCCACCACGATCAATCCCGCGCTCTCCCGCGTGATCAGCGAGACCGGGCACACCGACCTGATCGTCGTCACCGACGCGGGCCTGCCCATTCCCCCGGGCGCCGAGCGCATCGACCTGGCCTATCGCCCCGGCGCTCCGGCATTCCTCGACGTGCTCGACACCGTGCTCGCCGAGCTGGTGGTCGAAGGAGCGACCGTCTCGGCCGAGGTCGCCGAGAAGAGCCCGGAAGTGCTGGAGGCGCTGCGGGAGAGGTTCGCCGGCTCGGGGTTCGAGATCGACCTCATTCCGCATGTGGAGTTCAAGAAACTCAGCCAGGGCGCCCGCGCGTTCGTGCGCTCCGGCGAGTTCACCCCCTACGCGAACGTGATCCTGCACGCGGGGGTGGCGTACTGATGGCCATCGTCGACGACGCGATCGATCGGCATTCCGCCGCACCCATGTACGACCAGCTGCGCCAGCTGATCATCGACGGCATCGCCCGCGACGGCCTGCAGCCCGGCGACCCGCTGCCCGGCGAGCACCGGCTGTGCGAGCGGTACGGCATCTCGCGCACCGTCGTGCGCCAGGCGCTCGCCCAGCTGGAGCACGAGGGTCTGGTCGAGCGGGTGAAGGGCAAGGGCACGTTCGTCTCGCGCCCCCGCACGAGCGAGAGCCTCGTGCACACGCTGGTCGGGCTGTACGACGACGTCGAGCGCCGCGGCGGACATGTGCACAGCGACGTGCTGCGGCACGAGCAGGCCACGGCCGACGAGGAGGTCGCGCTCGCGCTGGAGGTGCCGGTCGGCTCCCCGGTCGTCGTACTGGAACGTCTGCGCCACGTCGACGGCGAACCCTGGTCGCTCTCGACGACGTGGATGCCGGAGGCCGTGGGCTCCGTGACTCTCGGCGCCGATCTGACCGAGGGATCGCTCTACCGGCTGCTCGCCGACAATGACATCGTCGCGACGCACGGCGTGCGCTCGGCGGAGGCGACCGTGGCCACACATGAGCAGGCGCAGCACCTGGGGGTCAGCGCCGGGTCGGCCCTGCTGCGACTGCGCAGCATCAGCCGCAGCTCCGACGGCACGCCCATCGAGTACTTCATCGCGTACCACCGCGGCGACCGCTCGCGCTTCGAGTTCCAGCTGCGGCAGGAGCAGGGACAGGCCTCGCTCTTGCATGTCGACGGTGACGGCGGCGCCTCGCCCGCCGGGACGGTCGGCTGACCGGCCGGTAGTCTCGAGGGCATGAGCGACTGGACCAGCACCGCGATCGCCCTGCTGGAAGCCGACGCCAACCGCAGCGCCGACACGCACCTGCACCTGTTCCCGCTGCCGCCCGAGTGGGGCATCGACCTGTACCTCAAGGACGAGTCCGTGCACCCGACCGGGTCGCTCAAGCACCGCCTGGCACGCTCGCTCCTCCTCTACGGACTGGTCAACGGCCGTATCCGCGAGGACACCACCCTCGTGGAGTCGTCGAGCGGGTCGACCGCGGTCTCGGAGGCGTACTTCGCCCGGATGCTGGGTCTGCGTTTCATCACGGTCGTGCCGCGCTCGACCGTGCAGGAGAAGATCGACCTCATCGAGTTCTACGGTGGCACCTGCCACTTCGTCGACCGCGCCGAGGACATGTCGCCCGAGGCGCAGCGCCTCGCCTCCGATTGCACGGGCCACTACCTCGACCAGTTCACGTTCGCCGAGCGCGCGACCGACTGGCGCGGCAACAACAACATCGCCGAGAGCGTGTTCAGCCAGCTCGCGCAGGAGCGGCATCCGATCCCCGCCTGGATCGTCACCGGCGCCGGCACGGGTGGCACGAGCGCGACCTTCGGGCGGTACGTGAAGTACCGCCGGCACGAGACCCGCATCGCCGTGGTCGACCCCGAGGGCTCAGCGTTCTACGACGGGTGGGCAGGCACTGTCGACCCGCCGGCCGGGCGCCCCAGCCGCATCGAGGGCATCGGCCGGCCGCGGGTCGAGGCCTCGTTCGTACCCACCGTGATCGACGAGATGATCCGCGTCCCCGATGCCGGTTCGATCGCCGCGATCCGGATGCTGCGCGAGCGCACCCTGCACTGGGCCGGCGGCTCGACCGGCACGAACCTGTACGGCGCGTTCCAGCTCATCGCCCGGATGCGAGCCGCGGGCGAGACCGGCAGCGTCGTGACCCTGATCTGCGACAGCGGGGTCCGCTACGCCGGCACGTACTACTCCGACGAATGGGTGGCGGCGCAGGGCTGGGACCTCGCCCCGCACCGCGCGCGGCTGGATCGGTTCCTCGAGACGGGCGTCTGGGTGGAGTGAGTGCTGCGGGCTACGCTGGCCGCATGACAACTCTGATCCTCACCGTCGCGGGTGCAGACCGTCCCGGACTCGTGGCCGCCGTCGCCGATGTCGTGGATGCACACGGCGGCAACTGGGAGAACAGCTCGCTGGCGGAGCTCGCCGGAACATTCGCGGGCGTGATCGAGGTCTCGGTCGCGGACGACCGGGCGCCGGAGCTGAGTTCCGCACTGCGCGGACTCCAGGGGCAGGGGCTGCTGACTCTCGCCGTGCTCACCGGGACACCGGCTGCGGATGCCGCCGACGACCGACTGCTCCAGATCCAGGTGCTCGGCAACGACCGGCCCGGCATCGTGCGCGAGGTCTCCGGGGTACTGAGCGCCCATGCCCTGAGCATCGAGGAACTCGCCACCGAGACCCGGGATGCCGCGATGGCCGGCGGCCGCCTGTTCGAGGCGTCCGTGGTGGCGAAGGTCCCCGCCTCGGTCGACCTCGATGCCCTGCGCGACGACCTCGAGCGCCTCGCCGCCGAGATCCAGGTCGACATCACCCTCGACTGACCGGACGGAAGACCGCCCTCAGTCCTCTACCCCGGAGTACTTCCGCACCCAGTACTCCGTGTATGCCACGTGCGCCGAGGCCGCAGCGCTCGCGGCGACGGGGTCCGCCGCGGCGAGCCCCCGCAGGATCGCACGGTGCCCGGCATCCGAGTGCACCTTGAGCTCGGCGGCGTCCCCGGGTTCGGAGATCCGGTAGGCCCGCGAGCGCGACCGCAGCACGTCGATCAGACTGGTCAGCGCCTCGTTGCCGGCGACGCCGGAGATCGCCATGTGGAACTCGTGGTCCAGCCGCGACTGCTCCTCGAAGTCAGTCGTCGCCTCGATCTCGGCGAGCACGCGGTCCAGCGACTCGACGGTCTCCTGATCGATGCGCGCTGCGGCGAGGGCGGCGGCATGGGGTTCGAGCACGCGGCGCAGCTCGGTGAGTTCGAGCACGCCCGCCATCGGCAGCAGCCCGACCGTGAGCGACAGGCTGCCGATCAGGTCGGCCGCGCGCAGTTCGCTCACGTAGCTGCCGGATCCGTGCCGCGTCTCGAGCACGCCGAGGGCGGCGAGCATCCGGATCGCCTCACGGAGGGATCCGCGGGAGACGCCGAGTCGTTCACAGAGTTCGCCCTCGCTCGGCAGCCGATCCCCGGGCCGTAGCGCGCCATCGGCGATCAACGCCCGCAACCCGTGCAGCGCCGTGTCCAACGCACCCATCGTCATCCTCCCCGACGCCGTCGATCTGACACCGCCGACTCTTCTGCGAGTCTGTCGGAACCGTCACGGCCGACAAACTCGTATGACAAGTATGTTTCCGTTTTGGGTTTTCGTGGCGTATATCGACAGTCTGTGGCAAAGTTGTGCAACAACTCGCCCGACTCATCGATGAGGACTGATGCCCGCACCGCTGTTCCCCGCACCGCTCACGCTGAACTCCGGCCTGCGAGCGCGCGACGCCTGGCCCCTCGACCCGGCAGTGACCCACCTCAACCACGGATCCTTCGGCGCGGTCCCGTCGGTCGTCGTCGCGCATCAGGATGCCTTGCGCCGTCGCGCAGACCTCAGCCCGGTCGAGTGGTTCCCGCGCATCGCCGAGCGCGTGCAGGAGGCCCGCGAGCGCACCGCCCCGTTCGTGGGAGCCCGGGCGGAAGACAGCGTCTTCGTGCCCAACGCCTCGGCCGCGGCGACCGTGGTCTACAACGCACTGCAGCTCGAAGCCGGCGACGAGATCCTCGTGACCGATCAGGGATACGGCGCCATCACGATGGGAGCCGAGCGTCTCGCCCGCCGGTTCGGCGCCGGCGTCCGCACCGTCGCCCTCCCGTTGCTGTCCTCCGACGACGAGATCGTGCAGCTCTTCGTCGACCAGCTCACGCCCCGCACCCGCCTCATCGTGGTCGACCAGATCACGTCGCCGACCGCCCGGGTGCTGCCGACTCGGCGCATCGCCGACGCGGCGGCCGAGCGCGGCGTGCGCACGCTCGTCGACGGCGCCCACGCTCCCGGTCTGATTCCGGATGCCGCTGCCGTGGCGGGCGGCGACTGGTGGTTCGGCAACCTGCACAAGTGGCCGTGCGCACCGCGCGGCTCCGCCCTGCTGGTCACGTCCGCCGCCGACCGCGACGAACTCTGGCCGCTCATCGACTCCTGGGCCGCGCGCGAGCCGTACCCGGAGCGCTTCGACACCCAGGGCACGATCGACGCCACGACCTACCTGGCCACACCCACCGCGATCGACTTCATCGAGAGCGAGTTCGGCTGGGCGGCCGCACGCGCCGCGATGGCGGAGATCGCGGATGCCGGCGCCGAGCTGATCGCCGAGGCCCTGCGCCCGTACGGCGATGAGGACCCGCTCACCCCGCTCCCCTCGCCCGTGCCGTCGATGCGGCTCTTGCGTCTGCCGCTCGGACTCGGCGCGACCCGCGAGGAGGCCGACGCCCTGCGCATGGACCTGCTCGACGCGGTCGGGGTCGAGACGGCGTTCACGAGCTTCCGCGGCGTCGGGTACTTCCGACTCTCGGCACACCTCTACAACGAAGCCGCCGATTACGAGGCCTTCGTCGAGCGCTGCATCCCGCAGATCCTGAGCCGTGCCGGCATCCGCCCCGCCGACTCCCTCATCCTCCCCTGACCGCACCCTTCCCACCCGCCCGCAACACCCACCCCCAACCCCCACCGAGAGGCACATCGTGAAGAACAAGATCTTGACGACCGCAGCGGGATTCGGCACCGTCGCCGTCCTCGCTCTCACCGGCTGTTCCGCGAGCTCCGGCCCGTCCGCCGACGGCAGCGTCACCCTGCAGATGGTCGAGAGCCTGACCAACCCCGCCCGCACCGAGCTCCTGCGCGGACTGCTCGACGACTTCGAGAAGGCGAACCCGAAGATCACGGTCAACCTCGTCTCGCCCCCCACCGAGCAGGCTGACGCGAAGATCCAGCAGATGCTGCAGTCCGGCAAGGGCGTCGACGTGCTGGAGGTACGCGACATCACGGTCGGGCCGTTCGCGAACAACGGCTGGCTGTACGACCTCGGCCCCGATCTCGAGAAGTGGGACGGATGGGATGCGCTGACCGACAACGCCCAGTCCGCCTCGGTGGCCGAAGACGGCAAGAGCTACTTCGTGCCCTACGGCTTCTACGGCCTGTCGCTGTTCTACCGCACCGACCTCGTGGAGGAAGCGGGCTTCGACGGCCCTCCCCACAGCTGGAAGGACCTGCTGGAGCAGGCATCCGCTATCCAGGACCCGTCGAACAACATCTACGGCTACGCCTTCCGCGGCGGCCAGAACGCCAACAGCAACGTCGTCGCGGCCATCGAGGCGTACACGATCGACGGACTCGACGTCGACGACGCGTTCCTGATGGAAGACGGCTCGACGATCTTCGCCGCCCCCGAGGCGCAGGAAGCCGTCGACGACTACTTCGACCTGTTCAAGGAGGCTTCCCCGCCCTCGGCCGTCTCGTGGGGCTACCCCGAGATGGTCGCCGGCTTCACGAACGGCACGACCGCGTTCCTGCTGCAGGACCCCGAGGTCATCGCGACCGTGCAGGACTCTTCGCTGACCGAAGACCAGTGGGACACCGCGCCGCTGCTGGTCGGCCCGTCGGGCAAGGCTGCTCAGCCGCTCGCCGTCGCGGGCTGGGGCGTCGCCGAGAACAGCGAGAACAAGGAGGCATCCGTCAAGCTGGTCGAGTTCCTCTCGTCCGCCGAGCCCGCCACCGAGTTCGCACAGGCCAACAGCCTGGTGCCGATCATCTCGGCCGCGGCCGATGACGAGTTCTACTCGTCGGGCCCGTGGACCAGCTACGTCACCATGACCGAAGACCCGGAGATTTACGTCAACGTACGCCAGCCGCGCGGTGTCAGCTGGTGGACCGAGTGGATCCAGAAGTCCGACCAGGACGTGCAGAACGTGCTGCTGGGCAACATGTCGACCAGCGACCTGCTGGCATCGTGGGATGCGTTCTGGACCGAGAAGTACGCCGCGGAAAAGGACTGACCTGTGGCCCGCACCGCTCAGAAGGGAGGCTCCGTCGGCACTGCTTCGCAGCAGACCGCCGCCGGGGCCTCCCCGACATCCCGCCGACGCCCGTTCCGCGGACGCCAGGCGTGGACGCTGCTGGCCTTCCTCGCGCCGGCGATCGTCTTCGTCTGCTGGTTCACCTACTGGCCGATGCTGCAGGGCGCACGCATGGCCTTCCACGACTGGAACCTGTGGGACCTCACGTCGACGCCGTTCGTGGGCTTCGACAACTTCCTCGCGGTGTTCCGCGATCCGGCCTTCCCGACGGTGGCGTGGAACTCGGTGCTCTGGGTCGTCGGCTCGCTCGTACCGCAGCTCGTGATCGGGTTCCTGATCGCGCTGGCCCTGCGCAAGAAGTTCCGCTTCCGCGGGCTCTACCAGGCGCTGGTGTTCTTCCCGTGGGCGGTGTCGGGCTTCCTGATCGGCATGCTGTTCCGCTGGATGTTCAACGCCGAGTTCGGCGTGGTCAACGACCTGCTCATGAAGGCGGGGCTGATCGACGCCCCGCTCCCCTGGCTGGCCGATCCGAAGCTCGCGATGTTCGCCGTGATCGTCGCCAACGTCTGGTACGGGGTCACGTTCTTCGCGATCATGATCCTCGCGGCCCTGCAGTCGGTGCCCGACGAGATGCTGGAGGCGGCGAGCCTCGACGGCGCGGGCAAGTTCCGGCAGCTGTTCTCGATCATCATCCCGTACATCTCGATGACGCTGCTGCTGACGATCCTGCTGCGCGTGATCTGGATCTTCAACTTCCCCGACATCATCTACGCGATGACCAACGGCGGTCCCGCCAACCAGACGCACATCATCACGACCTGGATGATCAACTACACCCAGCAGGGCAACTACGGCTTCGCGAGCGCGATCGGCCTCATCGTGATGGCCGTGCTGTTCGTGTTCTGCGCGTTCTACCTGATGGCGATGCGGAGAGTGCAGCGATGACCATGACAGACGCCTCCCGGAAGGGAACCTCGATCACCGAGACACGGCGAATCACCGTGCCGGACCCGGCATCCGCAGCGCGTCCGAGGCCCCGCGTCACGATCGGCGGCGTCATCCGTGTGGTCGGGCTCGGCCTCTGGCTTGTGATCACCCTGTTCCCGCTGTACTGGATCGCGCTGACATCGTTCAAGTCGCCGGGCACGATCAACCGCTTCCCGATCGAGTACTGGCCGAGCGAGCCCTCGCTCGAGAACTACGTCAGCCTGTTCGAGAAGAGCTCGTTCGGTGTCTTCCTCGGCAACTCGGCCCTGGTCGCGGTCGTCGGCGGTGCGGTGGCGACGCTCATCGCGCTGCTGAGCGCCTACGTGCTCGCCCGGTTCGAGTTCCGCAGCAAGGGCGCGATCCTGATCGCGTTCCTGTTGACGCAGATGATCCCCGCGTTCATCGCGCTGGGACCGCTGTACTCGATGATGACCGACCTGGGGCTGGTCGACACCAAGCAGGGCCTCATCCTCGTGTACATCGCGATCTGCATCCCGTTCTCGACCGTCATGCTGCGCGGTTTCTTCGAGAACGTGCCGGATGCGCTCGAAGAGGCCGCGATGATCGACGGATGCTCGCGCCTCGGTGCCCTGTTCCGGGTGCTCGTCCCGGTGATGACACCCGGCATCATCGCGGCGTTCATCTTCAACTTCGTGAACTGCTGGAACGAGCTGTTCCTGTCGGTCGTGCTGATGAACACCGACGCGAACCGCACCGTGCCCTCGGCGCTGAACGGCTTCATCTCGACGTTCAACATCGATTGGGGCTCGATGAGCGCCGCCGCCGTGCTGACGATCCTGCCGACCATGGCGATGTTCGCGCTCGCGAGCCGCTGGATCGTGCAGGGCCTGACCGCGGGTGCCGTGAAGGAGTAGCCTCCGCATCTCCGCCGAGACCCCCCGTTATCGCCGAGACCCCCGCCTGCGAACGTATGCAGGCGGGGGTCTCGGCGCGAAGACGGGGCTTCAGTGAGAGTGCCCGAGAATCAGGTCAGGCGCGCCTTCGGCGAGACCGAGTAGGTGTGCTCGGCGTCGCGGTTGACCGTGTCGCCCAGGGCCGTGTCGATCGCGGCCAGGGTGTCGGCGTCGAGCTTCACGCCCGAGGCCTTGACCGTCTCGGCGAGCTGCTCCGGACGCGAGGCACCGACCAGCGCGGCCGCGACGTTCGGGTTCTGGAGCACCCATGCGATCGCGAGCTGCGGCATCGACAGCCCCGCCTGCTCGGCGATCGGCTTCAGCTTCTGCACGGCGGAGAGGATGTCGTCCTGCAGGAAGCTCTTGATGAAGTCGGCGCCGCTGTGCGGGTCGGTCGCGCGCGAGCCCTCGGGCACCGGCTGACCGGGCAGGTACTTGCCGCTGAGCACGCCCTGCGCCATCGGCGACCAGACGATCTGCGAGATCCCCAGCTCTTCGGACGCCGGAACGACCTTGCCCTCGATCACGCGCCACAGCATCGAGTACTGCGGCTGGTTCGAGATGAGCTGGATGCCGAGCTGCTTGGCGAGGGCGTGCCCCTCGCGCAGCTGCTCCGCCGTCCACTCCGAGACGCCGATGTAGAGCGCCTTGCCCTGACGGACGACGTCGGCGAATGCCTGGAACGTCTCTTCCAGCGGGGTCTCGTAGTCGAAGCGGTGCGCCTGGTACAGGTCGACGTAGTCGGTGCCGAGACGCGTGAGCGAGCCGTTGATCGACTCGAAGATGTGCTTGCGGCTCAGGCCGGTGTCGTTCGGACCCTTGGGTCCGGTCGGGAAGTAGACCTTCGTGAAGATCTCCAGCCCCTCACGGCGCTGCCCCTCCAGAGCCTTGCCGAGCACGACCTCCGCAGCCGTGTTGGCGTAGGTATCGGCGGTGTCGAAGGTGGTGATTCCGGCATCCAGTGCGGCGTGCACGGTCTTGACCGCGGCGTCGTCACCGACCTGCGAGGCGTGGGTGACCCAGTTGCCGTAGGTGATCTCCGAGACCTTGAGACCGCTGTTGCCGAGATAGCGATAGTTGACCATGGAACAACGCTACTGGCTGCGTGCGATGGTCGGGCTGGATGCCGGCATCCGCCGTCATGCGCGTCATCCTAGGAAGGCATCCCGAGGGTCTCCCGATACTCGCGCCAGGCCGCTCCGAGCCGACGGATGCCCTCGGCGAGCACGTCGTCGGGTGCCGTGAACGGGATGCGGATGTGGTCGTCCGGAGACGCCGACACCGCGAACGCCGCGCTCCCGGCGATCGAGACCCCGTGCGTCGCGGCGACCCTCGCGAGCGCGGCGGCGGAACCCACCGGAACCCGGACCCACAACGACAGCCCGCCGCGGGGCGGCTCGACGTTCCAGTCGGGCAGATGCTCGGCCATCAACTCCTGCAGCAGCCGGAGGCGCTCCTGGTGGATGCGACTGTTCGCCCGGCGGAGGTCGTCGGCGCGGGCGATCAGGTCGAGGGCGAGCAGCTGCCCCGGCACGCTCGTGGACTGGTCGGCGAGCTGGCGGGCCCCGCGCAGCCGGCGCACGAGCACGGGGTCAGCGCGCAGCCAGCCGATGCGCAACCCCGCCCACACCCACTTCGACACCGACTCCACGACGATGATCGGGGCGTCCGCCCGTTCGGCGGCGAGGGTCGGCGGCACCACCCCGTCGAAGGAGATGCCGGCCACGACGCGGTCCTCGATCACAGGCACGCCGTACTGGGCGGCGAGTTCGGCGACGCGATGCCGCGCGGCAGCAGGAAGGCGCGACCCCGTGGGGTTCTGGTGGTGGGGGTTGAGGGCGACGAGCACGGGTCGCAGGCGAGCGAGCGCCTGTTCGAGCGCGTCGACGTCGAGCCCGTCCGGTCCCATCGGGACGCCGTGCACCGTGCCACCGCGCAACCCGACCGAGTCGGTGACGCCCGGCCAGGTGATCTCCTCGGCGAGGACGACGTCGCCCGGGCTGACGAGAGCGTTGACGACGAGGCTGATGGCCTGCTGCGCGCCATGCGTGACGAGGATCTGCTCCGGCGTCGTCGGGGTGCCCTCGGCGATGTACATGTCGGCGATGAGGGTGCGCAGCGCGGGGAGGCCTGCGGGGTCGGTCTCGGGCAGCAGCGCCAGCTCGAGCCGCGGCGTGTGCTCGCTGATGAGCTGCACGCCCAGCTCGGAGATCTGCGGCACGGTGCGCAGCAGGTCGATCGCATTGGGCAGCGCCGAGAACAGCGCCTCTCCCCGCCCCTGCCGTTGCACGGGAGCCACGGATGCCGCCGCACCGGCGATGCGCGTGCCACTCCCCTGCCGCCGGTCGACCAGACCACGCTCGGCGAGGTCGGCGTATGCGGCGACGACGGTGCCGCGCGACACGGAGCTCGCCGCGGCGAGAGCGCGCTCGGCCGGCAGCCGATCGCCGGGGCGGAGTTCGCCCCCCGCGATCAGAGACTCGATGCCGCGGGCGAGCCGAGTGGCGAGCGTGCCGTCGCCATGCGTCCAGCGACCGAGTCGCGCCGAGAGTGCCTCCGAAGCGACCTCGCCCGCGCGTACGAGAGCCGGTGCCGCATCCGCGGATCGTGCAGGGATGGCCGATCCGTGGTCCATCGGCCGGGGATTGGCCCTGTCATCCGTGCTCATGAGACCTGATTCTGGACCAATGAACACGCCATTGACCACTCTCGCCTACGATCTTGAGCCAATCGATCCGAATTGGACCATGGCTCAGCTCGTCGAATGGCTCAGTGACGATGCGCGTCAGCATGATCCGGCGCTGCAGCAGCCGCTGGCCCTGATCGAAGCGGCCCTCACCGGATCCGAGTGGTCGCGAACACCGTCGACGGTCGCCCTGATCCGCTCGCTGACTCTGGCCGCCCCGCATCGCCCCGGGTCCGTGATCGCCGATGTCCTGCTTCCGGTCGCAGTTCCTGCCGCTCATCGCGTGGGCGGACGGCAGAAACTGCGACCGGAAGGAAAGCCGCAGCCTCAGGTCGCCTGAGCCTGGGAGGCTGACGCAGGGGATGGGGCAGGGGTAGGAGCGGGCGCGGGGGTCGTGACGATGTCGGCGCGGTCGCGGAAGCCCTCGGCGGTCACCCGGTCCAGGGCGACCTGCTTGCGGATGGCCGCGGCCTTCTCGTAGAGGCTCGGGTCGCCATAGCTCGTGAGCACCTTCACCAGCACGGGCAGCAGCTCGATCATGAAGAACAGCGCCGCGATGAGGATGTGCGCCCACAGGATCGTGGGCTCCTTCTCGCTCAGGCGGTTCAGCCCGCTGATCTGGCTGAGCAGCCCGACCGCTCCGGCGTTGCCCTGGGCCACGGCATCCGCGCGCGCGTTGTATGCGGCGAGCGCCTGGTCATACGTGTCGCGGGCGGCCGGCAGCTGGGACTTCGCCTGCTCACGGTTCGTCGACTCCGAGGTCGAGGTGTTCTCCTTGGCGGCGGTGCCGGCGGCGGCGAGCTCCTCATTCGCGGTGCGCAGCTGTGCGGCGAGCGCGTCGTACGTCTGCTGGGCCTCGGCGAGCTGCGCCTTCGCGGCATCCGAGCTCGCACCCTCGCCGTTGACGCCGGTGCAGCCAGGGACCGTGCCCGCGCCCTCACCGGTCAGCTCGCACTGGTAGAGCACGCGCGCCTGATCGATGACCTTCTGCTGCTCGGTCATCTTCGCGGTCACGTCGTCGACCGTGGCCTGGGCGGCCGACTCGGTCGCCGAGGAGGATTCGGTCCCCGCGACGATACCGGTCGCGGCCTGGTTCTCGAGTTCGGCCACCTTGGCGGTGGCGGCATCCAGCGCGATCTTCTCCGGACCGGACTCCAGCGCCTCCTGGTCGGACTGCGACTGAGTGATGTTGGTCGATGCGACCTCGCGCGCGATGTCGTTGTGGAAGATCTGCAACACCAGCGGCTCGGCGACGACGAAGCCGATGATCGCCGCCATGATCACGCGCGGGATCGCGAGGCCGATGAGGCGCCAGACGTTCCGCGTCGAGCTCATGGTCGAGGTGAGGAAGCGATCGAGGTTGAAGATGATGAGCGCCCACACGAGCGCCAACGGCACGGCCAGCCAGATCGCGGCCTGCACGCCGGTGGTGAGGGCGAAGAGCATCGAGATGGCGGAGACCAAGGCGGTGCCGGCGAGCACGAAGAACATCTGCACGAAGCGGGGCGTCTCGCCGGGGACGCGGTCGAGGATCTCGCCTTCCGCTCCGCCGAGGATCGCGAGGGTCCGGGCACGGGAGCCGGGTGTGCGCGGCGCGCGCTTCCGGCGGGGTTTGCGGACGCGGGGTTCGCGCGGGGGCTTCACCGGGGAGGACTCGTCGGCGGCGACCGCATCGGCGATCGGGGTCGCCTCCGCAGGCTCTGCGACGGGCACCTCGCGGGTGGTGTCGTCGGCGCCGGTCGGCTCGAACTCGCGCAGGAAGTCGAGGTCATCGGTGACGGCGTCGGATTCGCCGTCGATGATGATCCGACCCTGCGAGTCGTAACGACCCGGTCGATGGGCGGAATAGGGCATCCGAACAATCTACGAAACATCGCCTGTGGATCGCGTGGAAGAGTCCTTGGAACGCCTCACAGCTTTCGTGCCGCCCGGTGGATTCAGGATGCCGGGAGCAGGCGGTCGAGGGCGGCGGCGTAGGCCGAGAGCCCCTCGTCGAGGGTGAAGTGCCCGGCGGCGGCGAGGGTGCCGAGCCCGTGGATCAGGCCCCACAGCACGACGACATCGGTCGGCCGGTCGAGCCCCGCCGCAGCCGCAGCGTCGGCGAGCACGGCCTCGAGCCCGTCGATCAGGGGCGCCATCGTCGCGGTCGGGGATCCGGGGATGCAGACGGTCGGGTCGTAGACGGCGTCGAAAGCGTGCGGATGCTCGACCGCGAAGCGGATGTACGCCGAGCCACCGTCGGTGAGGGCTGCCCGCGGCGTCGCGGCCTTGTCGGCGGCCGCGCGGACCTGGTCGAGGAGGTCGGCCATGCTGCGCTCGGCGATCGCCTTGAGCAGTCCGAGCCGATCGGAGAAGTGGTGGTACGGCGCGTTGTGGCTCACGTTCGCCGCCCGTGCGACCTCGCGCAGGCTGATCTCCGCCGCCGGCATCCGCTCCAGCAGTTGCATGGCGGCGTCTTCCAGGGCCCGGGCGAGATCGCCGTGGTGGTAGCCGTCCTTCGAACTTGACATGAGCAACATTGTCTCCTATCTTGACACTGTCCACCAGCTTGACACTGTCCAGATAGGAACAAAGCCATGTCCGCTCTCGTGATCGACGGCCACCCCGACGCCCGCTCCCTGACCGCCTCACTCGCCGAGCGGTACGCCGCAGGTCACGGCGATGCCCGCGTGCTCGCCCTGCGCGACCTCGACTTCGACCCGAACCTGCGCTTCGGCTACCGGGAGCGCATGACCCTCGAGCCCGACCTCGTCGAGGCCAAGCGCGCGCTGCAGAGCGCCGACACGATCGTCATCGCGACGCCGTTATGGTGGGGGTCGGTGCCCGCTGTGCTCAAGGGCTTCTTCGACCGGGCGCTGCTGCCTCAGCAGGAGTACCGGTACACGAAGCTCGGTCTCCCCGAAGGGCTGCTGCCGGCGCGCAACGGCCGACTGCTCCTCCTCGCGGACACGCCCTGGTACTTCGCGCCGTTCACCGGACTCCCCGCGCAGACCCACGTCGCCCGAGGGACGATGCGCTTCTGCGGCATCCGCTCGGTGCGCACGCACCGCATGCTCGGGGTGAGGGATGCCTCGGCGGCGACCATCACCCGCTGGCTCGACCGCGCCGAGCAGCTCGGCACCATCGACGCGCGCCGTGCCGGTGCGCCTCAGGCCATCGCGGCGGAGGCTGCCTCGTCTTCGGTGGTGGCGACGAGCTGACCGCAGGCGCCATCGATCTCCTTGCCGCGGGTGTCGCGGAGGGTGGTCGGGATGCCGGCATCGTTCAGGCGACGCACGAACTCGTTCGTGACGTCCTTCTCGGATGCCGTCCAGATCGAGCCGGGCGTCGGGTTCAGCGGGATCGGGTTCACGTGCACCCAGCCGCGTCCGCGCTGGTTGAGCTTCTCGGCCAGCAGGTCGGCGCGCCAGGCGTGGTCGTTCATGTCCTTGATGAGCGCGTACTCGATCGAGACTCGACGGCCGGTCTTGGCGTAGTAGTCGTAGGCGGCATCCAGTGCCTCATCGACCTTCCAGCGGGAGTTCACCGGGATGAGCTCGTCGCGCAGGTGGTCGTCCGGCGCGTGCAGCGACAGCGCGAAGGTGACGGGGATGCCCTCGTCGGCGAGCTTCTTGATCGCCGGCACCAGGCCGACGGTCGACACCGTGATGCCACGGGCGCTCATGCCGAGGCCGTCGGGCTGCGGGGCGACCATCGACCGCACCGCATCCATCACGCGCTTGTAGTTGGCGAGCGGCTCGCCCATCCCCATGAAGACGATGTTGGAGACGCGCTCCATGCTGTGGTCGTCGGACTTCTTGCCACCGAGGCCGCCCTCGGCGATGAGCCGGTTGGCGCGCACGATCTGCTCGATGATCTCGGCGGTGGACATGTTTCGGGTCAGCCCCGCCTGTCCGGTCGCGCAGAACGGGCAGTTCATGCCGCAGCCGGCCTGGCTCGACACGCACAGCGTGATGCGGCCGGGGTAGCGCATGAGCACCGACTCGACCAGGGCGCCGTCGTGCAGGCGCCACAGGAACTTGATCGTGTCGCCGCGGTCGGTCTCGAGGCGGCGGACCTCGGTGAGCAACGGCGGCAGCATCCCGGCGACGAGCTGCTCCCGGGTGTCGGCCGGGAGGTCGGTCATCTGCTCGGGGTCGGACGTGTAGTGACGGAAGTAGTGCGTCGACAGCTGCTTCGCGCGGAATCCGGGGAGCCCGAGCTCCTTGACCTTCTCGATGCGCTCGGCGGGCGTGAGGTCGGCCAGGTGCACGGGCGGCTTGCCACGCTTGGGGCTCGCGAACTGCAGGAGCGGACGCCCCTCGGCATCCTTCTGCTGGGTCCACCCCTCGGTCGCCGGGCGCACCTGTGGCTTCTTGGTCTCGCGGACAGCCCCCGAACGGGACGACGCGGGCGCTGCCTGTGGGCGCGTCTCGCGCGTGCGGGGAGTCTCAGTCATACCCTCCAGGGTACGCGGTGCCGGGTGGGAAGCGCCTGGGGTGGGCGCGACCGCCGTGGACATCCGGCGGATGCGGTCTTCCCTGCGGGGGAGAATGGATGCGTCCCCGACCGCAAGGAGCCTCATGACCGACCGTCTCGACCGCGCCCGCAGCACCGGCATCCTCGCCGTGCTCCGCGCCTCATCCCCCGAGCTGGCTCTGGAGGCTTCGGAGGCGATCATCCGCGGCGGGGTGACCGGCATCGAGGTGACCTTCTCGACGCCCGACGCGCCCGCCGTCATCCGTGAGCTCATCGCCCGCCACGGCGACGCCGCGTACATCGGCGCCGGAACCGTGACGACCGCCGCGCAGGCCGCAGCGGCGGCGGATGCCGGAGCGGAGTTCCTCGTCAGCCCCGGCACGCTCCCCTACCTGACCCGCACGATGCTCGACACCGGACGCGTCGTGATGACCGGAGCCATGACCCCCACCGAGGTCATGAGCGCGCTCGAGCTCGGCGTCGACGTCGTGAAGATCTTCCCGGCGTCGCTCGGCGGCCCGTCGTACCTCGGCGCGCTGCGCGGCCCGTTCCCCGACGCCCCGCTCATGCCGACCGGCGGCGTGAGCCCCGACAACCTGGCGGCGTGGTTCGCGGCGGGTGCGGTCGCGGTCGGCGCCGGTGGCGACCTCGCCAACGGCGCATCGATCGCGGCGTCCGACTGGGCGGACATCGAACAGCGCGCTGCACGATTCGCGGCAGCGCTCACCGCCGCACGCGGCTGATCGCCCGATCGCGTTCAGCATCGTTTGGTATACCAGACGCATGCGACGGAACCTTCTCGTGAGCGCACTCGTGGCCGCCCTGCTGACCACGACGGCGTGCACCGCGAACCCCGACGCGTCCGCACCGACACCGACACCGGAGGCCTCCATGACCGACGCCACTCGCGACCTGCTCGACGCCGCCACCACCGGAGACGCGGATGCCGTGCGCGCGGCACTCGGTGACGGCGCAGACCTCGAGGCGCGGGGCGACGGCGGAATGACGGCCCTCGTCGCCGCGACCAAGGCGAACCACGTCGACGCCGCGCGGGCCCTCATCGAGGCAGGTGCCGACGTGAACGCCAAGGACGACATCCAGGACTCCGCCTACCTGTACGCCGGCGCTCGCGGGCACGACGAGATCCTGCGCCTGACGCTCGACAACGGCGCAGACCTGACGAGCACGAACCGCTTCGGCGGCACCGCGCTCATCCCGGCGTCCGAACGCGGACTCTTGCCGACGGTCGAGATCCTGCTCGAGGCGGGCGTCGACCCGAACCACGTGAACAACCTGAACTGGACCGCGCTGCACGAAGCGATCGTGCTCGGTGACGGCTCCTCCCGCTACGTCGAGGTCGTGCGCGCGCTCCTCGACGGCGGTGCGGACATCGGCATCCCGGACGGCGACGGCGTGCTGCCGGTCGACCTCGCGAAGGCCCGCGGCTACGACGCGATCGTCGCCGAGCTCG
Organism: Microbacterium sp. NPDC055665; assembly: GCF_053618035.1. Lineage (NCBI taxonomy): Bacteria > Bacillati > Actinomycetota > Actinomycetes > Micrococcales > Microbacteriaceae > Microbacterium > Microbacterium sp. NPDC055665. The sequence continues at coordinate 168,871 of NZ_JBSHGY010000002.1, forward strand.
AACGGTGATCGCCCTCGACCCGTGGGCATGGGCCGCGCTCGCGGTGGCCGCGGTGACGATCGGCATCTCGAAGACGGCCCTGCCCGGCGGCAGCATCCTGGCGATCGCCCTGTTCGCCGCGGTCCTGCCCGCCCGCACCTCGACGGCCGCGACCCTGCTGCTGCTCATGGTCGGCGACCTGTTCGCGCTCTTCGCCTACCGCCGGCATGCCCACTGGCCGACGCTGCTGCGCCTGGCGCCCGCGGTCATCGCGGGACTCCTCGTCGGATTCGCGTTCCTCGCACTCGCCGGCGACGGGGTGGTCCGCCGCGCGATCGGCGTGATCCTGCTGCTGATGATCGCCGTGACGCTTTGGCGCCGGTGGCGGCAGAGCAAGGCCGACACAGTGACCCCGCCGTCGGGAGGCATCGTGCTCGCGGGCGCCTACGGCACGCTCGGCGGCTTCACGACCATGGTCGCCAACGCAGGCGGGCCGGTCATGTCGATGTACTTCTTGGCCACCCGCACGCCCGTGCAGGTGTTCCTCGGCACGTCGGCATGGTTCTTCGCCATCATCAACGTGATCAAGGTGCCGTTCCTCGCCGGCCTTGGGCTGTTCCATGCACCGGTGCTGCTGATGGATGCCGTGGTCGCCCCGCTCGTGGTGATCGGCGCGCTGCTCGGCCTGCGGGTCGCGCGGCGGATGAACCAGCGCGTGTTCGACCGCATCGTGATCGTGCTGACGATCCTCGGCGCGGTGTATCTGCTGATCTGAGCGCCTGCGCCGCACCCGGATGCTCAGTCGAGGAAGATGTCCGGGAACAGCGCGCTGTCGGGTGTGCCGGGGATCGCGGCGTAGCCCGAGAAGTCGGTCACTCCATCGGCCTCGAGCACGTCTTCCACGATGAGCGACTGCCCCGTGTACGACGCCGCGGGCTTGAGGAGCACGGCATACGCGGCATCAGCGTAGATCTCGGGTGTGCGGCTCGCGGCCATGACCTTGTCGCCGCCGAGCAGGTTCTGCACCGCCGCCGTCGCGATCGTGGTGCGGGGCCACAGGGTGTTGGCGGCGATCCCGTCGCGCGCGAACTCCGCCGCGAGGCCGAGCGTCGCCAGCGTCATCCCGAACTTCGCGAGCGTGTACCCGGTGTGCGCGCCGAGCCACTTCGGCGTCGGGTTCAGGGGCGGCGAGAGGGAGAGGATGTGCGGGTTCTCGGCATCCTTCAGGATCGGCACGGCCGCACGGGAGAGCATGAAGGTGCCGCGCACGTTCACGTCCTGCATCAGGTCGTACTTCTTGGCGCCCAGGTCGAGCGAGCGCGAGAGGTCGATGACGCTGGCGTTGTTGATGACGATGTCGATGCCGCCGAACTCACCCTGCGTCTTCATGACCGCTTCGGTGATGTCGTCGTCGTCGCGCACGTCGCCGACGATCGGCAGCGCTTGACCGCCCGCGGCCCGGATCTGCTCGGCGGCGGTGTGGATGGTGCCCTCGAGCTTCGGATGCGGGGTGTCGGTCTTCGCGAGCATCGCGATGTTCGCACCGTCGGCGGCTGCCCTCAGCGCGATCGCGAGTCCGATTCCGCGGCTGCCGCCCGATATCAGGATGGTCTTTCCGGCAAGGGACATGGTTTCTCCTGGGTTCTCGTCGCGAGTTCTGACGTGTTCCGGTCGCACTTTCTGCCGCTTGTGAGCTGCGAGAGCGGCAGAAACTGCGACCGGAGCGAGGGGGTGCGGGGATGCGGGGATGTGGGGGTGGGGGGATGTGGGGGTGGGGGTCAGCGCGGCGCCATGCGGATGGCGCCGTCGAGACGGATGGTCTCGCCGTTGAGGTAGCCGTTCTCGACGATCTGCTGCACGAGGGCGGCGTACTCGTCGGGGCGGCCGAGGCGGGCGGGGAAGGGCACCTGCTGCCCGAGGGAGTCCTGCGCCTCCTGCGGGAGACCCATCAGCATCGGGGTCTCCATGATCCCGGGCGCGATCGTGCACACCCGGATGCCGTGGCGCGCGAGCTCCCGCGCCACCGGAAGGGTCATCGCGTGCACGCCGCCCTTGGACGCGGAGTAGGCGGGCTGACCGATCTGGCCGTCGAATGCGGCGACGCTCGCGGTGTTCACGATGACGCCGCGCTCCTCGTCGTGGAGTTCGTTTTTCGCGATCACGGCGGATGCCTGCGAGATGACGTTGAACGTGCCGACGAGGTTGATGCGGATCACGCGCTCGAAGTCGGCGAGCACGGCGGGGTTGCCCTCGCGGTCGAGCACCTTGGCGGGCGGCGCGATGCCGGCGCAGTTCACGACGACACGCAGGGGCGCCGCGGACTGCGCTGCCGCCACGGCCGCCTGCACGTCGTCGGCGCTCGTGACGTCGGCCGCGACGAAGAGTCCGCCGAGTTCGTCGGCGATCTCCGTCCCCTTCGACGAGGGGAGATCGATGATCGTGACGTGTCCTCCGGCCGCGACGAGCCGGCGCGCGGTGGCGAGTCCGAGACCGGAGGCCCCTCCGGTGATGAGTGCACCCTGACCGCTGATCTGCATCTGAAGTTCTCCTTCGAACGTCGTTGCGACATGCTTCGCTGGAACGCGGTTTCAGCCTACGTGGTTCTTGGTTCCACCACGAAACGGGTGACGTCCGCCCACAGGAACCGCGTTCAGAGCGAGCCTACGACACGGCCTCGACGGAGAACGGTCCCGTAGCCCGAAGCCTCCGGCAGATATCGGTCGCCGCGTCCGAAGCCTCCGGCAGGATGGAGACATGACCATCCCCACCGAAGACATCGCCGTCCCCGACCGGGTCCGACTCCTCGCCCGGGGCGCCGAGCTCGAATGCGTGTGGCGGAACGACTACGGCGGGCTGACCTTCCGCGCCACCGGCCAGGGCGATCCGTTCTTCATCAAATGGGGTCCCCGGAACCTCGAATTCACGCTGAGCGATGAGGCCGAGCGGATGCAGTGGGCGTCGCAGTGGATCACCGTTCCGACCGTGCTCGACAGCGGCGGCGACGAGACGCACGAGTGGATGGTCACGGCCGCGCTCGACGGGCTGAGCGCCGTGGACCCGCGGTGGGTCGCCGAACCCGCGGTCGCCGTCCGTGCCGTCGGCGAGGCACTCCGCGCCATGCACGACGCCCTTCCGGTGGCGGACTGCCCCTGGGAGTGGAGCGTGTCGTCGCGCATCGAGAACGCCGAGAGCCGCGGCATCGTCGTGCCGGACTCGCTGCGGACCGCGCCCGAGATCGACCTCCTCGTCGTCAGCCACGGCGACGCGTGCTGCCCGAACACGCTGCTGGGCGACGACGGACGCTGGCTCGCGCACGTCGACCTGGCACTGCTCGGCGTGGCCGACCGCTGGGCCGACATCGCCGTCGCCTCCATGAGCACCGAGTGGAACTTCGGCCCCGGCTGGGAGGATGCGCTCATCGAGGCCTACGGCGTCGAGCCCGACCGCGAACGCCTCGCCTACTACCGCGACCTCTGGAACGCGGCCTGATCCTGCGCCCTAGTGGTGGAACGCGGAGTCGGGGCGGTCTCCCGGCATCGGGGCGGTGAGCGCATCGAGGTGGGCGACCTCGGCCGTGATCGCGTCCAGCAGGTCCGACGCCAGATCCATGCTCAGTCCGTTGCGCACGACGATCCGCTGCACGGTGATCTGCTCGAGGTCGGCCGGCATCGGATACGCCGGAACAAGCCATCCGCGCATCCGCAGACGATCCTGCAGGTCGTAGAGCGTCCAGTTCTCGGTATGACCACCCTTGAGCCTCCAGGCGAAGACGGGGATGTCGCTGCCGTCGTTCCAGAGCTCGAACGCGTCGAGCTTCGCGATGCCGGCGGCGAGGAACTTCGCCACGTCCTGTGAGGCCTGCTGCACCGCCCGATACCCTTCGAATCCCAGCCGCAGGAACAAGTAGTACTGGAGCAGCACCTGGGCTCCGGGACGCGAGAAGTTCAGCGCGAACGTGGGCATCTCGCCGCCGAGGTAGCTGACTTTGAACACCAGATCTTCCGGCAGCCATTGCGCGTCCCGCCAGACGACCCATCCGAGGCCCGGGTACACGAGCCCGTACTTGTGCCCGGAGGTGCTGATCGAGTGCACCCGTTCGAGGCGGAAGTCCCAGACCAGATCGGGCTGCAGGAACGGTGCGATCATCGCGCCCGACGCTCCGTCGATATGGATCGGGATGTCGAGACCGGTGGTCTTCTGGATCTCGTCGAGGGCGGCGGCGATCGCCTCGACCGGCTCGTACATGCCCGTGTACGTCACCCCCATGATCGCGACCACCCCGATCGTGTTCTCATCGACGTACTTCGCCAGGTCGTGCCCGTCGAGCGTCTTGTGCTCAGCGCTGATGGGGACGAAGCGGGGCTCCACATCGAAGTAGTTGCAGAACTTCTCCCAGCAGACCTGGACGGCGGCGGACATCACGAGGTTCGGCCTGGAGGCGTCCTTCCCCGCCGCACGTCGCGCCTGCTGCCACCGCCGCTTGAACGCGAGGCCGCCCAGCATGCAGGCCTCCGAGGAGCCGATCGTCGAGGTGCCGATGCTGTTCGCGGCATCCGGCGCATTCCAGAGGTTCGCCAGCATGCGCCAGCAGTTGTCCTCGATCGCTGCGGTCTGCGGGTACTCGTCCTTGTCGATCATGTTCTTGTCGAACGACGCGGTATACACCTGCTTCGCCTCGTCATCCATCCAGGTGCTGACGAACGTCGCGAGGTTCAGCCGGGCGTTGCCGTCGAGGATCGTCTCGTCCTCGACGATCTGCTTCGCCGTCGCAGGGAGGGTTCCCTGCGGCGGGATGGTGTGGCGGGGAGCCACCGTCGCCTCACCGGGCCGGGTGAACATCGGCTCGTAGTCGGAAGAAGGAGTACTCATGCGCGGACCTCTCGACGGGACGACTGGCTGCCTGCCGCCCACCGTAGCGGCCTCGCATCGACGTATCGAGAGGGTCTTCGCCGGCGGCCTGATCCGGAGCTGACAGCCCGGCCCCGACTCAGGTCCCTGGCCCGAGGATGAAGTTCCATGCCCCGGTGGCCACGGCGGCGGCGATCGCGATGCCCGAGATCGCCGCCCCCACGGCGAGCAGCATCCACTCGGCCGCGCCGAACCGCGACTCCCGCGCCCAGGTGCGACGTCCCGGCGCTCCGAAGCCGCGCGCCTCCATGGCGGTGGCGAGCTTCGCTCCGCGCCGGATCGACAGCACGAGCAGGGCGAACGCCATGCCGAGGAACCGGCGGATGCGGCCGCGATCGGCCACGCCCCTCGCTCGGCGGGCGAGCTCGAGCGCTCGCCAGTCGTCGAGGAAGAGCCCCACCATCCGGAGCCCCGCGAGCGCGCCGAGCACGAACCGGGCGGGAAGCCGCAGGATCTGGCCGAGACCGTCGGCGAGGTCGGTCGGGTCGACCGTGATGAAGAGGACGACCGAGGGCAGCGCGATCGCGAGCACCCGCAGCATCGTGGCGAGCGCGAGCGCCAGGGATCCCTCGCTGATCCGCAGCACGAACCAGTCGACATAGACGGTGCCGCTCGTCTCGCCGTAGAGCGCGATGGTCAGGCCCGTCAGGGGCGCGGCGAGCCAGACCGGCCAGGTGCGCACCCAGAACTCGCGCCAGCCGATCCCGGCGAACAGGAACAGCACGAACTCCAGCACGAGCGCGACGGATGCCGACACCGGATCCAGCGTCAGGATCAGGGGCACGGCGATCAGCGCGCTGACCCCGAGCTTGGCCACCGGATTGACGGCGGCGAGAGCTCCGGTGCGGGCCTGCGTGTCGAGCAGCGTCATGATGTGCCCCCGAGTTCGAACCGCTCGGCGTGCAGCGCCCGCGCGACATCGAGGTCGTGGGTGATCGTGACGATCGCCGACCCCTCGTCGCGGAGCGCTGCGAGCATGGCGACGAGTTCCGCCCAGGTGCGAGCGTCCTGCCCGAAGGTGGGTTCGTCGAGCACGAGCACCCTCGGCCGGGTCGCGATGGCCGCGGCGACCGTGAGGCGGCGCTTCTCGCCGCCCGAGAGCGTGTAGGGGTTGGCGGCGGCGAGATGCGTCAGGCGCAGTCGCGCCAGCAGTTCGTCGCTGCGCACGGCGATCTCGCCTTCGTCCATGCCGAGCGCCCGGGGCCCGACGGCCAGCTCGTCGCGCACGGTCTTCGCCAGCAGTTGGTGCTCGGGCTCCTGGAACACCATGCCGATGCGCGTCAGCAGATCCCGCGAGGCCCAGCGGATCGGCGAGGGGTCAGCCCCGGCGGCGAGGGGGCCGGATGCCGTCAGCTCGCCTGCCGCGGGTGGAAGGAGTCCCGCGAGGGTCAGCCCGAGCGTGGACTTGCCCGCCCCGTTCGGCCCGGTGATCGCCAGCGCGTGGCCGGCGCGCACGTCGAGGTCGATGCCGGTGGCGACCGGGCGCCCCTTGACACGGGCGACGGCCAACCCGCGGGCGGAGAGCAGCGTCTCCCCCGGCACATCGCGTGGGGGCGGAGGTGCAGCGGGAGCATGCCCCGGCACCCACACGCCATCGGCCGCGAGGCGCGCACCCTGGTCGCCGAGCACCTCGCCGGGCACTCCGTCGGCCACCACTCCCCCGGCGCCGATCACGATCACGCGCGTGATGAGCGGCAGCCAGACCTCGAGACGGTGCTCGACGACGATGAGCGTCGCCGGCTGCGCCTGCAGCATCCGCTCCACCGCTTCGCGCACCTCGACGACCCCGGCCGGGTCGAGGTTCGCGGTCGGCTCGTCGAGCAGCACGAGCCCCGGACGCATCGCGAGCATGCCGGCGAGCGCGAGCCGCTGCTTCTGCCCACCCGAGAGTGCTTTGGTCGGATGGTCGAGCGGCACGTCGAGGCCGACGGCATCCAACGCCGACCGCACCCGCGGCCAGATCTGCTCCCGCGGCACACCGAGGTTCTCGCAGCCGAAGGCGACGTCGTCGCCCGCTCGCGCCAGGATCACCTGCGAGTCCGGGTCCTGCAACACGAGGCCGGCGCGCCCCCGGGTGGCGACGGCGGGAGCACCGTCGACGAGGAGTTCGCCCGTGCTCTCGCCCTCCTCCTCGCCGCCGAGCACGCCCGCGAGACCGTGCAGCAGGGTGGACTTGCCCGCGCCGGATGCTCCGAGCACGAGCACACGTTCACCGGGGTCGATGCGGAACGAGACGTCGCTCAGCGCCCAGGCGAGGCGACTCGCGTGACGCCACCCCCACCCGCGGGCCTCGACGGCGGCGGGGACGGTGTGATCCGCCGCCATCAGACGCGGACGCGCGCCTCGCGCCCGGAGCCGAATCGGTCGAGCGCTCCGGTCGCGGCGATGCCTCGCGCCAGGACCCACGACAGCGCCCCCGCGATGACGGCCCCGGAGATGACCGTGCTGATCAGGTAGATCGTCGTGAAGGCCGGCCCGGATCCGGCGTACCAGAGCACGAGGTTGTTGATCCCGCCGGCGAGGGCAGCACCCGCGCCCGCGAGGATCGCGACCGGCAGCGACCAGCGACGGTAGAAGAAGAGCAGGAAGACCAGCTCGGCGCCGAGGCCCTGCACGAGACCGGCCTCGAGCGTGAGGAATCCGCCCCACTGGTTGCCGATGAGGGCCGAGACGACCGCCGCGAGCAACTCGACATAGATCGCCGCGCCCGCCTTGCGGATGATCAGCCCGCCGAGGACACCGGCGAAGAGCCACGGGCCGTCGAGGAGCCCTTGGACTCCGGGGAGGAGCGGCTCGAGCAGCGCCTTCGGCCCGAGGTAGCCGACGTTCCATGCGAGGAAGATCAGGCCGGCGGCGACGCCGATGACGCTGGCGACGACGATGTCGACGATGCGCCAGCGCAGGAAGCTCCGGGCCGGGGGCGCGGCCTGGGCCTTCGCGGACGCCGATGTGGACGTGGACGTGCTCATTCTGAACTCCTCCCTGCGCTGGCATGACCCAGATCAGGTTCGACGGTCGAAGCGCGATTCGCTCCCTCTCAGCCCGGCTCGCCGGACTCCCGTGGTTGTGCTGAAGATCCTACCGGCTCACGACACCCCGCGGGAGACGAGCCGTGCGCCGCGCAACGCGCCCGGGATTGGGTACCGTAAACGAGTGACCGCTTCAGATCCCGCCGACGAGGCGACGGGCGTCGTCGATGCCGACAGCTCGCCGGACGCCGTCCCCTCCGGACGTGTCGACGACCTGCCGGTCGCCGGGGATGCTCCATCTGCGGACTCCGGCGACACCTCCGCCTTCGCCGCCGACCGCCTGTTCGCGGGCGACGTGCGCCCCCCGGATGCCGCCGCGCCCCCGGCGATCCCCGTCGACTCCGCGGCGATCGGAGCGCTGTTCACGACGCAGAGTTCCACGGGAGGCGACGTCGAGCCGGAACCCGAGTCCTCCTCCGGACCCGTCGCGGCGCCCGCTGCGCCCTTGGAGCCCGTGGAGCCCGCAGCGCCTGCGGAGGCCTCAACACCGGCGACGCCCCCGCTGACCAAGCCGCCGTTCGTCCCCACGGAGCGAACGGTCACCGAGGAGCCCGCTGATGACGCGAATGCGCTCCTCGATGCGAATGCACCGCAGTGGGCGGACGAGACGACCGGAGCGACGGCCCTGACCTGGGTGGATGCCGCGACAGTCGCCGCACATCCGCCTCTCGCGACTCTCGACGAGCCGGCCGAGGCCGAGCAGACGGGCGGCCTGATGCGCGGTGCCCACCTGCGCCCGGCGATCGCCCGCCCGGGGATCCTCGTGCCGTTGGCGACCCTCGTCGCGATCGTCGCCGCCTACGCCGGCACGACGATGCTGTGGCCCCTGCACGAAGTGCCGCCCACGGTGCAGTCCGTCGAATTCGCCACCGTCCCCGCCGCCGCGGCTGCGCTCACCTGGCCCGGCGAGGGCAGTGCGGCGGTCGGCATCGGCGGGCTGAGCACGGCGGCCTCGAGTCCCGCCGCGGTGAGCATCGCGAGCATCACCAAGGTCGTGAGCAGCCTGATGGTGCTCGACCGGATGCCGCTGGCCCTCGGCGAACAGGGACCCGAGTTCCGCTTCGACTACGGCGACAGCGTGGAGTACTGGGACTACCGGCGCAGCGATCAGTCGGCGCTGGATGTGCCCGTCGACGGCGTGCTGACCGAGTACCAGCTGCTGCAGGGCACCCTCCTCGGGTCGGCGAACAACTACATCGATCGGCTCGCGTCCGAGATCTGGGGCTCCGATCGCGAGTTCGCGTCCGCCGCGGAGATCTGGCTGCGCGAGCGCAACCTCACCGGCATCACGGTCGTCACCCCGTCCGGCTTCGATGAGCGCAACGTCTCGACGCCCGACTCGCTGATCGCGCTGGGTGAGCTGGCGATGCAGAACCCGGTGTTCGCGGAGATCGTGGGCACGAAATCGGTGGATCTGCCCGGCGCGGGCACGGTCGTCAACACGAACGGGATGCTCGCCGACCCGGGTGTCGTCGGCATCAAGACCGGCACGCTGGTCGGCTGGAACCTGCTCACGGCGAAGGATGTGACCGTCGGCGACACGACCGTGCAGCTGTACGCGGCCGCGCTGAACCAGGCGGGCGACGACGAGCGCCTCGCCCTGACCCGCTCCCTGTTCGCCGAGACGGAGGCCGCGCTGCAGGCACAGGGACCGGCGGTCGCCGCGGGCACGGTCGTGGGACGCGTCACGACCCTGTGGGGCGAGGACGTCGAGGTCATCACCGAGTCCGACGCCGATGTGGTGCTGTGGAACGGCGCCCTCGCGACGGCCACCCCGACCTTCGATCTCGCGGACGAGCGCGACGAAGACGGCACGGTGGGGACGATGACCACGGTCGGCCCGCTCGACAGCGCGACGGTTCCCCTGGTCCTGGCCGAAGACGTCGAGGGTCCGAGCCCGTGGTGGCGCCTGACCCACCCGCTCGAGCTCCTCGGCATCACCACCGACGCCCGCTGACTCGCTCGCCCTGAAGAGTCAAACAACGCCGCCTCCAGGCCTTGGGAGGCGGCGTTGTTTGACTCCTCACCTGCTGCGCATCCGCTCTGCACGGCAGGATGCGAGGAAAGCGAGGAAAGGGCGTGCACAGAACAGCGCCCCACCCCGCGGGTGCGGGATGGGGCGCTGTGCTGCGTGATGCGGATCAGCCGCGAGGAGCGGAGCCGTCGGCCCCGTCTTCGAGCAGAGCCTGCGCGGCAGCGGTCTCGGCCGCCGGCACCTGGGCGCCGACCGACGCTCCGGCGACGGCGGCAGCCTCTTCCTTGGCACTCTCGTCGGCGTCGGCCTCTCCGGTGACGACGACGGGCGTCGATCCGGTGAGCGCGTCTTCGGCGTCGATGTCGGTCGCCGCCTGCTCGAACTGCGACTGGTACAGGCGCCAGTAGGCGCCCTGCGCGGCGATGAGCTCGTCGTGCGTGCCCTTCTCCACGATGTCGCCGTGCTCCATCACGAGGATGAGGTCGGCGTCGCGGATCGTCGACAGACGGTGCGCGATCACGAACGACGTGCGCCCCTCCCGGAGCGCGGCCATCGCGTGCTGCAGCAGCAGCTCGGTGCGCGTGTCGACGGCCGATGTGGCCTCATCGAGGATGAGGATCGACGGCTGCGCGACGAACGCCCGGGCGATCGTGATGAGCTGACGCTCACCCGCCGAGACGTTCGCGGCATCCTCGTCGAGCACCGTGTCGTAACCCTCGGGGAGGGCGTGCACGAAGCGGTCGACGTACGTCGCCTTGGCGGCGGCGAGAACCTCTTCGTCGGTCGCCGTGGAGCGACCGTATCGGATGTTCTCGCGGATGCTGCCGGCGAACAACCACGGGTCCTGCAGCACCATGCCGGTGCGCGAGCGCAGCTCGTCGCGGGTCACCTCGGCGATGTCCTGGCCGTCGAGGGTGATGCGTCCGCCGCTGAGCTCGTAGAAGCGCATGATCAGGTTGACCAGCGTCGTCTTGCCCGCACCCGTCGGACCGACGATCGCGACCGTCTGGCCCGGTTCCACCCGGAACGACAGGTCCCGGATGAGCGGACGCTCGGGCGTGTACGAAAACGCGACGTTCTCGAACTCGATGACGCCCTTGCCCTCGACGAGCTCGGGAGCATCGGCGTCGTCCGCCTCCTGCTCGTCGGCGTCGAGCAGCTCGAACACCCGCTCGGCGGATGCCGTGCCCGACTGGACCACCGCGGCCATGCCGCCCAGCTCGGACAGCGGCTGCGTGAACTGCTGCGAGTACTGGATGAACGCCTGCACGTCGCCGAGACGCAGCTGGCCGTTCGCGACCATCAGGCCGCCGAGCACCGCGATGCCCACGTAGCTGAGGTTCCCGACGAACATCATCGCCGGCATGATGATGCCGGAGAGGAACTGCGCCTTGAAGCTCGCCTGGAACAGCTCTTCGTTCTCGACCTGGAACTTGTCCAGAGCATCCTTCTCGCGTCCGAAGACCTTCACCAGCGCGTGGCCGGAGAACGCCTCCTCGACGCGGGCGTTCAGTCGACCGACCTTGCGCCACTGCGTGCCGAAGGCCTTCTGCGAGCGCGGTCCGATGATGCCGAAGATCACGCCCATGAGCGGCAGCGTGATGAGCGCGACGAGTGCCAGCTGCCACGAGATCGAGAACATCATGACGAGCACGCCGATCACGGTGAGCACCGAGGTGAGGGCACCGGACAGCGACTGCTGCATCGTCTGCGTGATGTTGTCGATGTCGTTCGTGACGCGCGAGATCAGCTCACCGCGTTGCACCTTGTCGAAGTACGCCAGCGGCAGGCGGTTGATCTTCGCCTCGACCGACTCCCTCAGTCGCCACATGGTGCGCACCATGATCACGTTGATGACGTAACCCTGGATCCAGGTGAGGAATGCCGCAGCCACATAGATCGCGAGCACCGCGGCGATCACGAGACGCAGCGCCTCGAAGTCGACGCCCTGTCCGACCGTGAAGTCGCCCAGCGCTCCGACCTGGTTGGCGAAGTCGTCCTGACCCGCCCCGCGCAGCGCATCGATCACGACGTCCTGCGGTGTACCCGCCGGGAACCCGGGGAAGTCGCCGTTCGGCTGTCCGAGCTGGATCGAGATGAAGCCCTTGTAGACGAGGTTGGTCGCCTCGGCGAGCACCTTGGGGGCCGCGACCGTGAGCACGACGCCGATGGCGCCGAGGATCGACACGAAGACGAACCAGATCGCGGAGGGCTTCAGCAGCCCGATCATGCGCGCGAAGCTCGGACCGAAGTTGTCGGCCTTGCCCGGTGCCACGCTGTCCCAGTCACCGGAGTTCTGGCGAGCCTGCTCGGCGAGCTCGGCCTCGTACTGCTCCTCGGCCGACAGCTCGACCTCGGCCACAGCCGTCGTCGTCTTGCCGCGGCCGCGGCCTCGGCGGGGTTGGGTCCCTGAGTTTGTCGAAGGGTCGTTCTGCTCGCTCATGCGTCCACCCCCAGCTGCGACTCGACGATCTCTCGGTAGGTGTCATTCGTCTCGAGGAGTTCCTCATGCGTGCCGACGCCGACCATTGTGCCGCCGTCGAGGACGACGATGCGGTCGGCGTCCGTGATCGTGGAGACGCGCTGCGCGACCACGATCTTCGTCACGTGCGGGAGCTCCCGCCACAGCGCTTGGCGCAGCCGGGCGTCGGTCGTGAGGTCGAGCGCCGAGAACGAGTCGTCGAAGACGAGGATCTTCGGCTGGTGCACGATCGCACGCGCGATCGCGAGACGCTGACGCTGACCGCCCGAGACGTTCGTGCCGCCCTGAGCGATGCGCGACTCGAGACCGTCGGGCATCTCCTCGACGAAGTCGCGACCCTGCGCGATGTCGAGCGCGTGCCAGAGCTCCTCGTCGGTCGCCTCTTCGCGTCCGTATCGCAGGTTCGACGCGACGGTGCCGGTGAAGAGGAAGGGGCGCTGCGGCACGAGGCCGATGCTGTCCCACAGCGACTCGACGTCGGCATCGCGCACGTCGGTGCCGCCGACGTGCACGGAACCGCCCGAGACGTCGAACAGCCGCGGGATGAGCGAGATGAGCGTCGTCTTGCCGGAACCGGTGGATCCGACGATCGCGACCGTCTCACCCGGCTCGGCGGCGAAGCTGATGCCGCGCAGCACCGGGGAATCGGCGCCGGGGTAGGTGAACTCGACGTCGTCGAGCGCGACTGCTCCGGGCACCGGGAATTCGGTGACGCCGTTCTCGGGACGGACGAGCGTCGACTCGGAGTTGAGCACCTCGCCGATGCGCTCGGCCGAGACGGCGGCGCGCGGGATCATCATCGCCATGAAGCTCGCCATGATGACGCCGCCCATGATCTGGCCGATGTACTGCATGAAGGCGAACAGCGTGCCGACCTGCACCGTGCCGTTGTTGACCTCGATGCCGCCGAACCAGATGACCGAGACGACGGTCACGTTGAGGATGAGCATGAACAGCGGGAACAGCAGCACGAACAGCGAGCCGACCTTGCGGCCGACGACCATGATGTCGGTGTTGGCACCGCGGAAGCGGTCTTCTTCGATGCGCTCGCGCACGAAAGCGCGCACGACGCGGACGCCGGTCAGCTGCTCGCGCATGATGCGGTTGACGTTGTCGAGCTTGCCCTGGTAGCTGCGGAACAGCGGGACCATGCGGCCGATCACGAGCGCGGCCAGGATGAGCAGCGCGGGCACCGAGACGGCGATCAGCCAGCTGAGGCCGACGTTGGTCTGGACGGCGAAGATGATGCCGCCGATCGCGAGAAGCGGGGCGGTGACGAGCATGGTGGCGCCCATCATCGCGAGCATCTGCACCTGCTGCACGTCGTTGGTGTTGCGGGTGATGAGCGAGCCGGCGCCGAACTGCGACACCTCGCGCTCGGAGAACCCGCTGACCTTGCCGAAGACGTCGGCGCGGATGTCGCGCCCGGCGCCCATCGCGGCTCGTGCGGCGAAGTAGGTCGCCGTGATCGAGGCGATGATCTGCCCGAGCGACACCGCGAGCATGAACAGTCCCGTGCCCCAGATGTAGCCGGTGTCACCCTGGGCGACGCCCTTGTCGATGATGTCGGCGTTCAGGCGCGGGAGGTAGAGGGTCGCCGCAGCACTGGCGAGCTGGAACACCAGCACGCCGAGCAGCAGCCACCGATATCGGGAGAGATAGCGGAAGAGAATTTTTCCCAGCACAGGCGGACTTTCTAGGAAGGACGAAACGGCGGGTTTCTCGGCAGACGGATGCCGACCGACAACCGGCCACAAGACAGAGTGCCACGAACCGCGGACATTCGTATCCCCCTCGAGGCTGACCTTCGCTGACAGCGAACCACTTCGCGCGGGGATCAGTGGTTTCTGCACACGGGCGAACAAGTGGGCAACCTGGTCAGCCGTTCTTTTGTGCTCTCGTGTTGATACAACTTGTGATAGACATATGACACAATCAAGAACGGATCCCGCATGCCTGCTCACATCGCATCTCTGCTCGACCCGGCCCAGTGGGCGGGCGCCCTGCTGTCGCTGCCCTTCGTCTCGCTGGTCGTCGCGGCGATCATCGCGGTCGGGATCGCCGTCTCGCCCCGCTGGGCGGCGCGGAGGCGGAGCCGCGTCCGGCTCACCCCCTCGGCGGCCACTGCCGTGTCCGTCCGCTACGTGCCCGAGCACGTCGCCCTCGGCATCGCGGCGATCGCCGTGATCGTGATCTTCGTCGCCGAGAACCTGATCAGCGGATACGTCCTGGGCATGTTCGGCGTGAGCCTCAACGGCGTCGTCTCCTGGTGGCGGTACGCGACACCGGTGTTCACCGCATCCGTCGGGGTCGCCGTGCTGCTGGCGATGATCGCGACACGAGGCAGCACCCCTCCCGAGCGACCGGTCGTCGCCGCGCGCCGGACCTGGCTGACCTTCAGCTCCCGTGTGGCATGGGTGGGCACCACCCTCGCCCTTCTCACGCTCACGACGACCACGTTGCTCGCCGGACTCGCATCGTCGAACCTCAACGGCGGTCCGTACGTCTACCTCGAGATCGACGTCCCCAACGAGACCATCGACCCGATCCGTCCCTGGTTCTACGGATGGGCGTACGGCATCCCCGTCCTGATCTGCACCGCCGCCCTCATCGCCGTCGTCGCGGCGGCACTGCACGCGAACGCTGCCCGCTCGTTCCTCCGCCCGGAGACGGTCGTCGCCGAGCAGCGCGAGCGTCGCGACATCGCGCGCGGGATCACCCGGCTCGCGGCCTCCGCAGCCCTGCTCGCCCTGGCCGGAGCGCTGCGGTTCATCGCCGAAGCGGGATCGATCGCCGGGCTCACGGTCGATGGCGACGGACGCAGCGACACCTATGACGCCTTCTGGCGATACGGAGAGCTCGCCGCCATCGGCGGATGGGCGGCACCGGCGCTCGAGATCACCGCGTTCGTGCTCCTGTTCCTCGTGACCGCGCACCTCGCGCACGGCGCCGAGTCCGCCGCTCCTGCCCTGGGCACCACCGAAGCGAAGGCCGCACGGTGAGCCTCAGTCCGAAGCTGTCACCGGCCGATGAGGCGAATCCCGCTCTCGACATCTACCGACAGCTGCGCGGCCTGATCGTCTCGGGACAGCTCGGCGCCGGCGAACGGCTGCCGACCGTGCGCCAGACCGCGAGCGACCTGGGCGTGGCTCCCGGCACGGCCGCACGCGCCTACAAGATGCTCGAGGCCGAGGGACTCGTGGTCTCGCGCACCGCGGCGGGCACGCGGGTCGCCGAGACGGCGGGCGTCCTTCCGGCATCCGTCATCCGGCTCCTCCGCGAACTGATCGAGGAGGCCGCTTCCGTCGAGGCTGATCCGGATGACGTGATCGACGTGCTCCGGACGATCTGGCAGACACGTTCGCACCCCGAGCCCGCCGCGGACGGCGGAACGTAGACCCTGCGGCCGGATCCGGCGCGCTCCACGGTCCACCTGTCGGGAGTTTCGGCCGAGACCCCCCGGAGACGGGCCGATCCGCCCGATAGGCGTGCATTCTCCCGACAGGTGTGCGGGCGAACCGCAGGCGACTCAGAACAGGGGCGACTGCGGCACGTAGTCCCGCGCGGGGGCACCGGCATCCGGGGCGAGCTCCGCCAGGGTCGGCGGGTCCCATTTCGGGTTGCGGTCCTTGTCCACCAGCTGCGCCCTGATGCCCTCGACGAGGTCGGGATGCTCGTTCACGAACCACAGCACCCGTCGGTACTCGCCCTCGAGTGCCGCGCGCAGGCCCGGCACGTCCCTCGCCTCGCGCACGGCGTCGAGGGTCACGGTGAGCCCGGTCGGCGCGAGCCCCTCCAGGAGATCGGCGGTGGCGCCGGCATCCGTGGTCTCCTGGGCTCGCAGGCGCTCGACGATCTCGGTCACGGTCGGCGCGGAGAACGCCTCGTCGATCCACTCCCGCGATGCCGGGAGCTCGGTGGGCTCGGGCGTCTCGTCGAAGAGCAGCACGATCTCGCTGGGTCCGGTGGGGTCGGCGCGGAAGGCGAGCGCCTCGCTCAGCGCCTCCAGCCTGTCCGACGGCACGAAGTGGTCGGCGAATCCGAGGTACACGGCATCCGCGCCGTTCATCGTCGATCCGGTGAGTCCGAAGTACTCGCCGAAACGTCCGGGCGCCCGTCCGAGGAGCCAGGTGCCACCCACATCGGGCGTGAAGCCGATGCGGGTCTCGGGCATCGCCAGCTTCGATCGCTCGGTGACGATGCGGATGGCGGCGTGACCGGCGAGCCCGATGCCGCCGCCCATGGTGATGCCGTCCGCGAAGGCGACGACGGGCTTCGGGTACTCGGCGATCATCGCGTTCAGGGCGTACTCGGCGCGGAAGAACTCGGCGGTCCGCTCGGCCTGACCCGCCACGATCTGCGCGTGCAGCGCGCGCACGTCGCCACCGGCGCACATGCCGCGCTCCCCCGCGCCGTCGATCAGCACGATCTGCACATCGGTGTCGTCGCGCCAGGCGTTCAGGGTCTCGGTGAGGATGCCGATCATCTCCGCGTCGAGAGCGTTGATCGCCTCCGGACGGTTGAGCGTGAGCCGCCCGAGCGCCCCTTCGGTGCGGACGAGGACACGGGAGGCAGCCTGAGAATCGGTCACGCGTGCCAGGCTACCGTCTTCCCGAAGGGCGGTATTCCGCGCGAAATGCGGGATCCGACAGGCTTTTCCGGCAGGATAGGGAGGAACTGTTCAACGCGACGAGAGGTCACGATGCCTGAAGGACAGGTGCTGGAGTTCACGCACGTGACGAAGCGCTTCAATGAGGTGACCGCCGTCTCGGACTTCTCCGCGCGCGTCGAGCCCGGTGCTGTCACCGCCTTCCTCGGCCCCAACGGTGCCGGCAAGACCACCACGCTGCGCATCCTGCTGGGCCAGGTGCGCGCCACGTCCGGAACCGCGACGATCGGCGGCACGGCATACAGCGAGCTCCGTCAGCCGCTGCGCACGATCGGCGCCGTCCTCGAAGAGACGGTCTACCGCCCGCGGCGCACCGCCGAACGACAGCTGACGATCGCCGCCAAGGCCAACGGCGTCCCGCTGGCGCGCGTGGGCGAGGTCCTCTCCCTGGTCGGTCTCGACGGCGAGGGCGACTCGCGGATCGGCGGATTCTCGCTCGGCATGCGCCAGCGGCTCAGCGTCGCGCACGCGCTTCTCGGCGATCCGGGCGCACTGGTCTTCGACGAGCCGGCCAACGGGCTGGATCCGGAGGGGATCCGCTGGATGCGGCTGCTGATGCGCCGCCTTGCGGACGAAGGGCGCACGGTGCTCGTGTCGTCGCACGTCCTCAGCGAGGTGGAGCAGGTCGCCGACAACGTGCTCGTGCTGTCGAAGGGTCAGCTCGTGCTGGCCAGCGGCATCGAGACCCTGGCCGATCCGAAGGGCGGCTCGGTCATCGTCGACGCCGCGGATCGCGATGCGCTCAGCGCCGCGCTCGCCGCAGCCGGATTCGACATCGAGGTGCTGCGCTCCGGCCTGACCGTCCGCGGAGGCGACGCCGGCACCGTGGGCGCAGTGGCCGCCGACGCGGGCATCGCTCTGAGCACGCTCGTGCAGCGCGGACCGACGCTGGAAGACGTCTTCATCGACCTGATGCGCGGCGGCAGGCACGCGCCGCCCGCCTATCCGGCCCCGGCACAGTCACAGGCGCCGATCGCTCCGCCCGTGGCCGCCGAGGCCCTGGCCGCAGACGCCACCATCGCGCCGAACGAATCCGTGGTCGCGATCCCCGTCGCCGCAGCGGCTGCCTGGGCGGCCGAGGCCGCCTCCGCTCCTGCCGATGAGGCGGTGGCAGACGATCTCGCCGCCGTGGGCACCGCCCGCGCCGACAGCGGCTCTGAGGACGAGGCCGGCGATGGTCTCGTCGCCGACGAGACCGCACCGACCGAGGAAGTTGCCGCCGAGGAAGCCCCGACCGAGGAAGCCCCCGCCGAGGAAACTCCCGTCGAAGAAGCTCCCGCCGAGGAGACCGAATCCTCGGAGACGCACGACGATGCGCAGGATGCCGTCGTTCCGGGCGAAGAGCCCCCGGCACGGTCCTTCGACGAGATCCTGTTCGGGTCGGCGGCGCCGGTGGCGGCCGACGCACCGACGGCCGCCGAGGAGCCGCGCCACAGCGTCGCCGAGATCTTCGAGACATCGGACGACGAGCACGCCACGGACGACGAGCACGCTACGAACGACACGGCCACGGACGACGCGTCCGCGGACCAGCCGGCCGACGTCGATGACGCCGCCGAGCCTGCGTCGGGCGCGCCCGAAGGCTCCGACGACGTGAGCGCCGTCGACAGCCCGTCCGAAGACGAAGACGCGTCGCCGCGCGACGGGGATGCGTCGGACGACGAGCACACCGAGGCCGAGCACGCGGGAGTCGAGATCTTCGCCGACCTCGAGGACACGTCCGCGTCCGATGCGGATGACGACGGGTCGGACATCGACGCCGCCGACCTCGACTCGTCGGACCGGCCGGAGGCTGCCGACGAGGACCCGCGATCCGCTGCCGTCAGCTCGATGCTGGCCGCGGCCGCTCGCGCGTACTACGAGGACGAACCGAAGGATTACCCCCTCAGCCCGGAATCCGGCGAGTCGTCAGACGACGCCTCGTCCGAGAGCGCCCACTGGAGCATCGCCTCCACCGGCGTCATCGAGACCGTGCCGCTGCGCGCGTCGGATGAGGCGAACGCCGACGAGTCCGGCGCGGAGGAGCCTCCCGCTGAGGAAGCGGCATCCGACGGTGCCGAGGCGTCCGACTCCGACGACCAGTCGGGCAGCGACGACACGAACGGCGAACACCACGAGGGTGACGAGCACCACCACGACGGTGACGAGAACCACGAGCACCACCACGATGGCGAGAATCACGAAAACCACGAGCACCACCACGATGGCGAGAACCATCACGGTTGAGCCTCGGCTCCGATGAGAACCGAGAACGCCCTCCCGACCCATGGTCGCGGAGGGCGTTCCTCTGTCCGATCGGCGGTGGCCGCGGCCGCGGCCGGCGTCGCCGGCGTCAGGCGGGTCGGGGGCGGATGACCGGCCGACGGCTGCCCTTGGGGACGGCGGTGGGCGAGGTCGCCACGATCTCTTCGACGTCAGCCGGCTCCGTCGACACGTCGAGGCGAAGCGCCTGAGTCAGAGCGAGTCCGTGGCGCGTGGTCAGAATCAGGCGACCGTACTGCTCGTCACCCTCCAGGTCGATCACGACGCTCGGACGACGTTTGCGGATCAGCACGAAGTCCAGGCTGCCCGCCGCCTTCCAGCTGCCCGCGGCGAGGATGCCGGGGATGTGCGTGCCGGGGTTCGGGACGCCCCGCAGCCAGGTCCATGCATCGTCCGTGAGCTGGACCTTGGTGATGGTCTCGCGCGCGATCCGGACGTTGTCGCGGTGGAAGGTGGCGGCACGTTCGAGCGGAGAGAGCACGACTTCGAGTTGCGTCTGGTCCAGCAGCAACGTCACCATGCACTCAGTCTGCCAGCGCGGCCCTGCCAGTTGTCTGGAAGTTGCTCACAGGAACGCAACGATCCCTTGTCGATTGCCACCACTCGTCGGGGTTCGCCCGCCCGATCGCCGCGATCGGGTCAGGGGCGCGCAGCTGCCGCGGCGGCGGCCGCGGCCGGGAGTGCCGCCTCGATGAGCTGGAGCTCCTGTTCGCCGTGGGCGGCCGTGAGGAACCAGGCCTCGAAGACACTCGGCGGGAGAGCGACGCCCTGCTCCCGCAGGGAGTGGAAGAAGGGAGCGTAGCGGAACGACTCCTGCGCCTGAGCCTCGGCATAGTTCCTCGGCTCGGACGCCCGGAACGACGCACTGAACAGGTTCCCGGCGCGGGCCACGGCGTGCGTGACTCCGGCCGACGTCAGCGCGGCATCGAGGGCCGTCGACACCCGGACGGATGCGGCATCCACCGTGGCGTACACCTCGGGGGTCGCGAGTCGCAGCGTCGCGAGGCCCGCCGCGACGGACAGCGGGTTCCCGGAGAGGGTTCCCGCCTGGTAGACCGGGCCGAGAGGTGCGAGCAGGTCCATGACCTCGGCGCGGCCGCCGAGCGCGGCCAGCGGCATGCCTCCGCCGACGACCTTGCCGAACGTGAAGATGTCGGGCAGGTAGTCCTCGCCCGCTGCGGCCTGCAGACCCCAGAAGCCCGCCGGGTGCACCCGGAAGCCGGTGAGCACCTCGTCGAGGATCATCAGGGCGCCGTGCGCGTGAGCGGTGTCGGCGATCAGGCGGTTGAAGCCCGGCAGCGGGGGGACGACTCCCATGTTCGCCGCCGACGCCTCGACGATCACAGCGGCGATGCGCGGGCCGTGCTCGGCGAACACCGCGGCCAGCGCCTCGGGGTCGTTGTAGCCGATCACCAGGGTCTGCGCCGCGATGGGCGCCGGGACGCCGGCCGAGCCGGGAAGCGCCAACGTCGCGACACCGGAACCGGCCTCCGCGAGAAGCCCGTCGGAGTGACCGTGGTAGTGCCCGGCGAACTTCACGAGCAGGTCGCGACCGGTCGCGCCGCGTGCGAGACGGATCGCCGTCATGGTCGCCTCGGTGCCGGTGGACACCAGGCGCACGCGTTCGATGGGACGGATCTCACCGAAGCGGACCCGGTCGGCGATGAGCGCCGCGAGCTCGACCTCGCCCTCGGTCGGGGCGCCGAAGGACAGCCCTCGGGCCGCGGCCTCCTGCACCGCCGCGACGATCTCCGGGTGCGCGTGCCCGAGGAGAGCGGGCCCCCAGGAGGCCACGAGGTCGACGTACTCGCGCCCCGCGGCATCCGTGACGGTGGCGCCCTTCGCCGAAGCCAGGAACCGCGGCGTCCCACCCACCGAGCCGTAGGCGCGCACCGGCGAGTTGACCCCGCCGGGGATCACCGCGCGGGCAGCGGAGAACAGGTCGTCATTGCGGTCGGTCATGAGAACTCCTCGGAGATATCAGTCGCGCAGCCAGCCGGCGGCCTCGGTCGCCCAGTACGTCAGCACGGCATCGGCACCCGCACGGCGGATGGAGAGCAGGGACTCGAGCACGGCCGCGCGGCGGTCGATCCAGCCGTTCGCGCCGGCGGCCTCGATCATGGCGTACTCGCCGGACACCTGGTACGCCCACACCGGGATGCTCACGGTGTCGCGCACCTCGCGCAGCACGTCGAGGAAGGCCATCGCCGGCTTCACCATGACGATGTCGGCGCCCTCGGCCTCGTCGACGACGGCCTCGCGGACGCCCTCGCGCCGGTTGCCCGGATCGAGTTGATACGTGCGACGGTCGCCCTGCAGCTGAGAATCCACGGCCTCGCGGAAGGGGCCGTAGAACGCGCTCGCGTATTTGGCGGCGTAGGCGAGGAGGAGCGTGTCGGTGAAGCCCTCGGCATCGAGAGCAGCGCGGATCACCGCGACCTGCCCGTCCATCATCCCCGACAGCCCGAGCAGCTGCGATCCGGCGCGCGCCTGGGCCAGAGCCATCGAGGCATAGCGCTCGAGCGTCGCGTCGTTGTCGACCGAGCCGTCGGCCGCGAGCACGCCGCAGTGGCCGTGGTCGGTGAATTCGTCGAGGCACAGGTCGGTCTGCACGACGAGCGCATCTCCGACCTCGGCGGCCAGCGCCTCGGTCGCGAGGTTGAGGATGCCGCGCGGATCGTCGGCCCCGGACCCGCGCGCGTCGCGCACCGCGGGGACGCCGAACAGCATCACGCCGCCGACGCCCGCCTCGGCCGCCTCGACCGCAGCCGAGCGGAGGGAGTCGATGGAGTGCTGGGCGATCCCGGGCATCGAGCCGATCTGCACCGGCTCCTCGATGCCCTCGCGGACGAACATGGGCAGGACGAGCTGCCGTGGCTGCAGCGAGGTCTCGCGCACGAGATCGCGCACGGCCCTCGACTGACGCAGTCGCCTCAGTCGGACGTCGGGGTAGCTCACGGCGCGAACTCGTCGGCCGCGTGCGGAAGCGTGAAGTGCGAGACCGCGTCGATCAGCGCATCGACGGTCTGCCGGTCGGCGACCACCGACACCGGAAGACCCGCGCGCTGCGCATCCTTCGCGGTCCGCGGTCCGATCGCGGCGAGCAGCGTCTCATCGGGGATCTCCGGGAACTGCTCGCGCACCTGTTCGGCGACGGACCCACTCGTGATGAGGATCGCGTTGATCCGGCCGTTCTCGACGTCTCGGCGGATGCGCTCGGTGACCGGGACGCCGACCGTGCGATAGGCGACGACGCTCGCGACCTCGTGCCCGGCCTTCGCGAGCTGCTTGCTCAGCACCGGCTTCGCGATCTCGCTGCGCAGAGCCAGGATGCGACGCGGTTCGGTCTCGAGCGCGATCAACTGCTGCGCCATGCCCTCGGCCGAGTTGTCCTGCTCCGGCACCAGTGCGACCTCGTAGCCGACGGCCTGCAGCGCGGCGGCGGTCGTCTCTCCGACGGCGGCGATCTTCGTCGTGCGGGGGACGACAGCGCGGTGCGCGAAGAGCACGTCGACCGTCGTGGCGCTGGTGATCGTGAGCCAGTCGAAGGAACCGGCCGCCAGCTCGGCCAGAGCGGCATCGAGCGCCGCCTGGTCGGTCGTCGGGGCGAAGTTGATGAGCGGCGCGACGACGGGCACGGCTCCCTGTGCACGCAGGCTCGCGGCGACGCCGTCGCCCCACGGCCCGCCACGCGGCACGAGAATGCGCCAGCCGTCCAGCGGTCGGTCCTGCTTGATTTCGGAAGTGGTCATGAGGGTTTATTGCTCTCGGGGTACGAGGCCGGCCGCCCCTTGATCGAGCAGCCGACGGGCAACAGTGAACCCGAACTCGCGCGCTGCGTGCATCGGGTCTGCACCATCGGCAGCATCCGCTCCATTGCCACTGCCGTTCCGACGAATATACTCCCCGTTCAGGTCTTCGGTGACGTCGAGGCCGATCCGACGCCCACCATCGGCGGCGTAGACGACGGTCCTGACGCGGATCGAAGAGCCGTCGACCACGGCGTGCGCGGCCATCGGCGCCTGGCATCCCGCGTCGAGTCCTTCGAGGATCGCGCGCTCCACCGTGATGGCCAGTCGGGTGTCCTGATCGTCGAGACCGGCGAGTGCCGTGAGGAGTTCTTCCGGCGCATCCTCCCGCGTCTCGACCGCGAGGGAGCCCTGCCCCGGCGCAGTCGGCCACTCGGCGAGACCGAGCTCCTCGCGACGCAGCGGGGACTCCGCCCCGAGCCTCGAGAGCCCTGCAGCAGCGAGGATCACGGCATCCAGTTCCCCGGATGCGACCCGCGCCAGCCGGGAGTCGACGTTCCCACGGATGTCGACGACTTCGGCACCCGGCGCCCGGCGATGAACCTGGGCGATGCGGCGCGGCGAGCCCGTGCCGACCGTGCTGCCGGAGCGCAGCTCATGCAGCGGGATGCCGTCGCGAGTGAGCACGACATCACGTGGATCCTCCCGCTTCGGGGTCGCGGCGATCACGAGCCCGTCGGGGATCGCCGTCGGCAGATCCTTCAGGGAGTGCACGAGGAAGTCGCACTCCCCAGCGAGGAGCGCCTCGCGAAGGCGCGTGGCGAAGATGCCCTGGCCGCCGATCTCGGAGAGGGAGGCGCGGTTGGTGTCGCCCTCACTGGTGATCGGGACGAGCTCGACCCGGCGGCCCGAGAGCTGCTCGAGGGCCGTGGCGACGTGACCGGACTGCGCCTGCGCGAGCGCGCTGCGGCGGGTGCCCAGACGGATGGGGGTAGTCATGTCGTTTACTGCAGCACGTCCGCGATCTCGTCGAACCGGAGTCTGCGCCCCGTGTAGAAGGGCACCTCCTCCTTCACGTACAGGCGCGCGTCGGTGTACCGGAGGTCGCGCATCAGGTCGACGAGGTCGGTGAGCTCATCGGCTTCGAGCGGCAGCAGCCACTCGTAGTCGCCGAGCGCGAACGAGGCGACAGTGTTGGCGAGCACGCCCGTGAACGCGGCACCCTTGCGACCGTGGTCGGCGAGCATCTTGCGACGCTCCTCCTCGGGGGCGAGGTACCACTCGGGCGTGCGCACGAACGGGTACAGGCACAGCCAGTCCTTGGGCTCGACCCCGCGGAGGAAGCCGGGCACGTGCGCGCGGTTGAACTCGGCGTCGCGGTGCACACCCATGACGTTCCACACCGGGAGGAGCGGGCGGAGCAGCTCGGTGCGGCGCAGACGACGCAGCGCCTTCTGCAGCTCCTCGGCGGTCTCGCCGTGCAGCCACACCATGAGGTCGGCATCGGCCTTGAGGCCCGAGACGTCGTAGAAGCCGCGGACGATCACGCCGGAGTCCTCGATGTACGCGACGATCGTCTCGAGCTCGGTCGACTCGGTCTCCGTCACGGGAACGTCGGGGTTTCGTCGCCAGACGGCCCAGAGGGTGAAGCCGGACGGGTTCTCATCGCGCTCTTCGGACATCATGCTCCCCAGTCTGCCTCGTTTGCGCAGGAGCCGCTAATCACCCCGACCGGGGAATCAGCGGCATCCTGGAATGCCGTCGTCAGCGCGCGATGGCGCGCGCGATCGCCCAGACCGCGCCCCCCACGACGGCCGCGATGCCCACGGTCGCGGCGATCGCGCCGAGCGGATTGCGGTCGGCGAAGACCCGGGCCTTCGCCGCAGCGCGCGTCGACGCCTTCTCGACTCGGCGCGGGATGTTGCCCTTGACCTCGATGGCGGCGAGTGCGGCCTTCAGCTCGGCTCGAGCGGAGGTCACCGGGTCGACGATGCCTGCGGGGACGACGGTGCGCGGCAGGGAGTCAGAATTCGTCATCGCCGGCCTCCTTCACGAGTCGGATGTCTTCGGCCACGGCCTGCGCCGGATTCTGACGGCGGAGGACCTTGCGGAACTTCAGGATGCCGAGCAGCGCGAACAGCGCCACTGCGAGGATCAGGATGCCGAACACGACGATCGCCGACAGCCATACCGGCCACCAGGACGACAACCCCGCGATCGCGAAGACCAGGATCACCGGCACAGCCCAGAACAGGAAGAACAGCGCGACGACGAACCACACGGATCCGATGCCGGCATCCTTCGAGGTGCGGGAGACCCACGCCTTGGCGGCGTCGATCTCGGCCTTGACCAGATTCGTGACGAGTTCCGGCAGATCCCCGAGGAGGGTCAGCAGGCTGTCGTCGGCACGATCTCGGTATCCGCGGGGCATGTCAGGAGCCGGTCTTCTTGGGTGTGGACTTCGAGGCAGCGGACGTGGAGGTGCCCGACTTGGAGGCGGGCTTGCTCGTCTTGGCGGACTCCTTCGCGGCCTCGACAGCCTCCTCGGTAGCCTCGGCCAGGTCTTCCGCAGCCTCGCGGCCGGTGGCGATGGCGGAGTCGAGACGCTGCCCAGGGGTGCCGTTGCCGGAGACCGACTTGGCCACCTTCACGACGCCGGTCCATAGGGCGCCCGGCACGGCCGCGGCCTTATCGCCGACGAAGCCCTTGACCTTGGACACCTGCTCCTGCACGGGATCGAGTTCCCACACCTTCAGCCACTGCGTCTTGATCTGCTCATAGCGCTCACGTCCGGCACGGGTGCCGAGGACGTAGCCCACGCCGAGTCCGACGACGAGTCCGATCTTCCCCTTCATGGGGTCTCCTCACCTAGTTCCGGTTGTCCGGCCTGCTTCGCCCGGCTTGGATGGCCCGCAGGCTTCCGCTCCCCGCGACCAGGCTCCCAGCGTAGCCCCGTATGCCGATTTCGGCATCTATGGGTCAGAGGGTTGACACGGAGCGCGGACTCACTCCCATAACAGGGCGCGTCGCAGACGGTCGGCTTCGTCGCGCGCATCCGGGATGACCTGCGCCAGGCCCGTGCCGGCGAGCCAGGCGCCGACCGCCGCGATGCCCGGAACAGCCCGCACCGCCGCGCGCGCGGCCGTGCGGCGCTCACCGGAACCGATGATCGATGCCGGCTGCGACTGCACGAAACGACCGCGGTGCGAGGCGATCACGCTGTCGGGGGCGAGTGCGACCCCGAGCATCGTGGCGGCTTCGGTCCGGGCCAGATCGGCCGCCGCCTCGTCGCTCAGCGCTGCCGTCGCAGCGGGCTCCCCCTGCGCCCCGAACGACACCCGGACGAGGTGTCGCCGACCTGCCGCTTCCCGCACCCAGGCCCACTTCGCGGTCGAGTGCGTGAGCGCCTTGGCCGTGTGGCTGCCCGGAACCGTGAGCACACCGGTGCCGCGCGGTGCGGCATCCAGTCCAGGAGCGTCGAGCAGGAGGGTGACGATCTCGATCTCGGGAGAGGATGCGGCCTCCGCGTTCTTCAGCGCCGGGACAGCGGCGGTGAGGAGCGAGCGAGCGGCGGCCTCGGGAGTGGCGACGATGACGGCGTCGGCGGCGATCTCCTCGATCACGGGCTCGACCGCCTCGGCCGCGTGCAGCTCGGCGACCACCTCATCCGTCTCGCCCACCGGGTCCGGGGCGATCGCGGGCGCGACCTCGGTCTCGATGCCCCAGCCCTTCGCCGTCTTCCGGATGCTCCGTACCCGCACACCGGTGCGCACCTCGGCGCCCAGGCGGGTCAGGTCGTCGGCCAGCGCATCGACGAGCCCGCTCATGCCGCCGGTCAGCCCCTCGACCGCAGCGCCGGGAGTCTTCGCGGCGGCCTGCGTGTCTGCGGCCTTCGCCGCTGCATCATCCCGGAGAGATTGCACGGCACCCGACAGCGATCCGACGCGGGTGAGCGCGGCATTGAGACCGGGCGCCGCGATGTCGATGTCGACGTCGTCGGGAGATGCGGAGTAGACGCCGGTGGTCACGGGAGCGACGAGGCGGTCCCGCACCTTCGATCCCATCCGCGAGGAGACCAGCTTCCCCAGGCTCAGCTGATGGCCGATCGTGAGCGGCGGACGCACCCGGTCGAGGTAGGCGCGCCAGACGCCGGACCAGCCGAGGATGCGGCGGACGTCGTCCTGGAACGGGTTGGCGGGGATGCCGAGGATGCCTCCGACGGGGAGGGGAGCCGCGCCCACGCCCGGGATGCCGGCCAGCCATGCGCCGCCCGGCCGAGGCGCGACGATACGGTCGGCGAGTCCCAGTTCTTCGACCAGTGCGCGCACCAGGCCGCCCCTGGTCGCGTAGCTCTCGGCACCGGCATCCACGACGACTCCGTCGAGCTCGATCCGGCGGATCGCACCGCCCAGTTCGTCTGCGACCTCGAGCAGCGTCACCTGCATGCCGACCTTGGCGCACTCCCGTGCGGCGACGAGCCCGCCGATGCCGCCGCCGATGACGACGACGTGCTTCTCGGCCGCGCGTGCAGCGAGGTCGGACGGCTCGGCGGAAGACGGCTCAGAAGAAGACGGCTCAGAGGTCATGCGGTCAATTCTCCGGTCAGACGGTGTGCGCCAGCTCGACGATGCGGGTGAGCTGATCGGGGTCGGTCTCGGGAGGGACGCCGTGCCCGAGGTTGAGGATGTGCGCACGGGCCGCGCGTCCACGCTCGATCACGTCGCGCACGTGCGCCTCCAGCACGGGCCACGGAGCGGAGAGCAGCGCGGGGTCGATGTTGCCCTGCACCGTGACGTCCGGTCCGAGGATCGCGGCGGCCTCGTCGAGCGGCAGACGCCAGTCGACCCCGACGCCGTCGGCGATGCCGTCGAGGCGCATGTCGGCGAGGAACGGCCCCGTGCCGACGCCGAAGTGGATGCTCGGCAGCCCGATGCCCTCGAGCGCCGCGCGGGAGTGTGGGGCGACGAAGGCGCGGTAGTCGGCGGTGCTCAGCGAGCCGGCCCAGCTGTCGAAGAGCTGCACGACGGATGCTCCGGCATCGCGCTGCGTCTCGAGGAAGCGGCGCGAGACCTGCGCGAGCCATCCGGCGAGACGGTTCCACGAGTCGGGGTCGGAGTGCATCATCGCCCGTGCACGCAGGTGCTCCTTGGAAGGGCCGCCCTCGACGAGGTACGCAGCGAGAGTGAAGGGAGCGCCCGCGAAGCCGATCAGCGGGGTGTCGCCGAGCTCCGCCGTGACGAGGCGCACAGCCTCGGCGATCGCCGTGCCGTCGAGGCCGTCGGGATCGATGGCCGTGATGCGGTCGACGTCGGATGCGGTGCGCACCGGGTTCGCGAACACCGGTCCGCGTCCCGGCTCGATCTCGACGTCGACGCCGGCCAGGCGCAACGGGATGACGATGTCGCTGAAGAACACGGCCGCGTCGACACCGTGGCGGCGGACGGGCTGCAGCGTGATCTCGGCGGCGAGGTCGGGAGTGAGGCAGGCGTCGAGCATCCGCGTGCCGACTCGCAGGTCGCGGTACTCGGGGAGCGACCTTCCGGCCTGCCGCATGAACCACACCGGAGCGTGGGCGGGGCGGGAGCCTGCGAGGGCGCGCAGGAGCGGAGCGTCGGAGAGGGCCATGCCTCCATCCTCCCATTCCGCCCTTGTGGGGCCGCCGAGTTCGCCCGGTCGAATCCGGGCGCCACGCACTCCGGTACAATCGATCTGTGCTGCTGTGTGTCACGGCGAGTCACAAGACCGCCTCCTTCGAACTGCTCGAACGCCTGAGCCGCACCCCCGACGACGTCGCTCCCACCATCGTGGGCATGACGCCGTGCGTGCAGGGTGCCGTGGTCCTCGCGACGTGCAACCGGTTCGAGGCGTACGTGGAAATGGAAGAACCGCTCACCGCGGCCGGCGCCATCGGCGTCGAAGCGGTCATCGAGGCGGTTGAATCCGCCACCGGCATCCCCGCCACCGAACTCGACGGCGCCTACACGGTGCACTCGGGGCGCCGCGTCGCCGAGCACCTCTTCTCGGTCGCCTCCGGCCTCGAATCCGTCGTCTCCGGCGAGGGCGAGATCGCCGGCCAGGTGCGCCGCGCTCTCAAGTCCGCCCGCAAGGACGGCACCACTTCGCCCGAGCTCGAGCGCCTCTTCCAGCGCGCCAGCCAGGCGCAGCGCAAGGTCAAGAACGTCACCGCCCTCGGGCGCGCCGGGCGCTCCCTCGTGCGCCTCGCGCTGGAACTCGCCGACAGCCGCATCGCCGACTGGTCCGCCGAGCGCGTGCTGCTGGTCGGCACCGGCGCCTACGCCGCTGTCACCCTCGCCACGCTGCGTGAGCGCGGTGCCGTCGACATCTCCGTGTACTCGCCCTCCGGCCGCGCGGCCGTGTTCGCTGCGAAGCACGGCATCCGTCCGGTCGCCGCCGACGAGTACGCACGGACCGCCGCGCACTCGAGCCTGCTGATCACCTGCACCACCGCGACCGAGCCCGTGCTCGGCCCGGAGCACCTGCAGCTTCCGGTCGGCATCGCCGCAGCCGGCTGCCCGGTCGGCGCTTCGACAGGCTCAGCGACCCACTCGAATCGGCTCGTGGTCGACCTCGGCATGCCCCGCAACGTCGACCCCGCCGTCGCCTCCCTCGAGGGCGTCGCCCTGCTCGACCTCGAGACCATCCGCCTGCACGCACCGCTGGAGGAACTGCAGGCGACGGATGCAGCGCGCAGCGTCGTGCGCGAGGCCGCGGAGACCTTCCACGTGGTGGGTTCGCGTCAGAGCGTGACCCCGTCGGTCGTGGCCCTGCGCTCCCACATCTTCGAGCTGCTCGAGCGCGAGATCGATCGTGCGCGTGCGCGTGGCGACGAGGACGGCAAGGTGGAGCAGGCTCTGCGTCACCTCTCGGGCGTGCTCCTGCACACCCCGACCGTGCGCGCTCACGAGCTGGCCGCCGCCGGCCGCGCCGACGAGTTCACCGCCGCTCTGGCCGCCCTGTACGGCATCGCTCCCGAGGCCGCCGCGGACGACGCCGCCACCGCCTGACCCTCTCGCACTTCCTTCGGCCTTCCGCACTTCCCTCGGCCTTTTCGCGCCCATACGGCCGAAGCACGTGCGAATGGCCGTGCGAAGCGTGGCCCCTGGCACGAAGCGCTCGCCGCGGCCTTCCGCACTTCCCTCGGCCGTTTCACGCCCATACGGCCGAAGCAGGTGCGAATGGCCGCGCGAATGACCGCGCGAATGGCCGCCGGCCCCGTGCCACGTGCGGCCCTCGACCACGGGGTGCGAAACTGGAGGCATGGCCCTTCACATCACCGGAGACACCGCCGCCGACGAGCTGCTGACCGACAACCCGCTCGCGTTGCTAGTGGGGATGCTGCTCGACCAGCAGGTTCCGATGGAGACCGCGTTCGCCGGTCCGCTCAAGATCGAACAGCGCACCGGAGCGGCGGATGCGGCGGCGATCGCCGGCATGGCCCCCGACGAGTTCCTCGAGGCGTTCAAGCAGACCCCCGCCGTGCATCGCTTCCCCGGGTCGATGGCGACGCGCGTGCAGACGCTGTGCCAGACCCTGGTCGACGACTGGGGCGGTGACGCCGCCGCCCTCTGGACCGAAGGAGACCCGGACGGCCCCGAGGTGCTGAAGCGGCTGAAGGCCCTCCCCGGATTCGGCGAGCAGAAGGCGAAGATCTTCCTCGCCCTCCTCGGCAAGCAGTACGGCTTCACGGGCGAAGGCTGGCGTGAGGCCGCAGGTGCATACGGCGAGGACGGCTCGTACCGCAGCGTCGCCGACATCGTCTCGCCCGATTCGCTCACGAAGGTGCGCGAGCACAAGAAGGCCATGAAGGCCGCGGCGAAGGCTCCGAAATGAAGCCGACCGGAGATGACGTCGCGGGCCTCATCGCCCGCTCCTCCCCTGCCGTCCGCCGCCGGGATGCCGAGACGCTGACCGCGCTCATGCAGGAGATCACCGGTCGCGAGCCGCAGACCTGGGGCACGATCATCGGCTTCGGCTCGTGCCACTACCGCTACCCGACCGGCACCGAGGGCGACAGCGGGCTGCTCGGCTTCGCACCCCGCAAGGCCGCGACCACGATCTACCTGTTCGACGGCGTCGATGCCCACAGCGAGGCTCTGGCGGAACTCGGCCCGCACACCACGGGCGTCGGATGCCTGTACATCAAGGACCTGGAGCAGATCGACCTCGACGTGCTGCGCGGCATCCTCGAACGCTCGCTGGCCTGGGTCGAAGCGGGCGGCACCCCCGAGGTGCAGCTCACCGTCACGGGCTGACACCCAGCAGACTGCCGAGCCACCCCCTTCGCATCGAGCCGCCCCCATACGTGCGCACGTATGGGGGCGGGTCGGCCGCAAGAGGCGGGTCGGCTCGTGGCCGGAGATCAGCCCCGCGAGAAGAACGCGCGGATGTCGGCGGCCAGCACATCCGGACGCTCCAGGGCGGCGAAATGCCCACCCTCGTCGAAGCGGCTCCAGTGCACGATGTTCGAGTTGTCGCGCTCGGCGAAGACCCGGATCGTCTGGAAGTCGTCGGCGAACACGGCAACCCCCGTCCGTGCGGCGTTGATCCGCGGCTCGGCACCTTCTGCCGCGGCATCCGCCCTGGCGTTCTCCAGGTAGCTGCGGCTCATTCCGGAGGCCGCGTTCGCGAACCAGTTCACGCTGACCTCGAGCAGGATCGACTCGAGCGGTACGAGCGAGGTGCCGTTGCCGAACGAGTTGAACAGCTCGCTGTACGCCAGCAGCCCGACCGGGGAGTCGCTGAGCCCCACCGACACCGTCTGCGGGCGCGAGGCGTTCATCGTGTTGTAGCCGCCGACCGACTGGAACCACTGCATGTGCTCGAGGCCGGCGTAGTCGGCGGGCTCGAGCTTCTCGAACTCCGCCGGGTCCCCCGAGGGGAAGGAGAACAGCTGCAGCACGTGGAGTCCGCGGAAGCCCGCAGGCTCGAGCAGTCCCAGCTCGCGGGCCACCATCGCGCCGTTGTCGGAGCCGTGGATGCCGTAGCTGTCGTAGCCGAGACCGCGCATGAGGCGGTCATAGGCGGCGGCGACCCGAGCGACCGTCCAGCCCGCCGAGGCCAGGGGCTGCGAGAAGCCGTAGCCCGGAGCATCCGGGATCACGACGTCGAAGGCGTCTTCGGCACGACCGCCGTGCGCCACCGGGTCGACGAGCCGGTCGATCAGGTCGAGGTAGTCGACCGAGGAGCCGGGATAGGTGTGCGCGAGCAGCAGCGGCGTCGCGCCCTCGTGGGTCGAGCGCACGTGGATGAAGTGGATCGTCTGGCCGTCGAACTCGGTGGCGAAGTGCGGGACCGCGTTGATGCGCTCCTCAGCGGCGGTCCAGTCGAAGTCCCGCCAGGCGGCGACAGCTTCGCGGAGGTAGGAGTTGGGGGTGCCGGCATCCCAGTCATCCGTCGGCGACGGCTGCGGAAGGCGGGTACGGGCGAAGCGATCCTGGAGATCGGCGACCTCGGCGGCGGAGACCGAGACGGTGAAGGGGCGGAAGGCGAGCGTCGTGTTTTCCATATCTCGAAGGTATGCGGCCATTAGGTTGGATATGTTCCTAATGGATGGATGACTTTCGAGGAGTTTCGATGGCCGATCCGACCGCTCGCCTGCTCGCATTGCTGGCCCTGCTGCAGACCGGTCCCGAGCGCTCCGGAAGCGACCTCGCCGCCCGCCTCGGCGTCTCCTCGCGGACCGTGCGGCACGACATCGAGCGGCTCCGCGACCTCGGCTACCCGGTCGACGCCACCCGAGGATCCATCGGCGGCTACCGGCTCGGTGCGGGAGGCAAGCTGCCCCCGCTGCTCCTCGACGATGAAGAAGCGGTGGCCGTGACCGTCGGCCTGCGCGCAGCGGCCGGCATATCCGGCATCGCCGAGTCAGGGGCCAGGGCCCTCGCCAAGCTCGAGCAGGTGCTGCCTTCGCACCTGCGCCCCACCGTCGACGCCCTCCGCTCGAGCGTCGACCGAGCCCCGGAGAACAACGACACCGACGCCCCCGATCCCGAGGTCGACGCCGCGGCGCTTCAGGCCATCGCGAGCGCGATCCGCAACGCGGAGTGGCTGCGCTTCGATTACGACGGCGCCCCCGTGCTGGTCGAGCCCTACCGGCTGCTCACCTGGGTGCGCCGCTGGTACCTCGTGGCCCGCGACCCGCAGACCGGCGAGTGGGGCACGTACCGCGTCGACTGGATGGAGCTGCGGATGCCGACGCATCGGCGCTTCGATCCGCAGCCCCTTCCCGGTGGCGACTACACGGCTTTCGCGATGCGGACCATCGCGGTGAGCGGCTGGAAGGTGCATGCCCGACTCCGGATCGAGGCGCCGGCCTCGGCCGTTCTCGACCGGATCCACGCCGCGGTCGGCGTCGTCGAACCGGTCGACGACGACCACTGCATCCTCGTCACGGGCGCCGACAGTCTCGACACCGTGGCCGCCTACATCGGGATGCTGATGATGGACTTCACCGTCGAGAGCCCACCCGAGCTGCTCCCGCGCCTGCAGCTGCTCTCCGAGCGGTATGCGCGGGCGGTCGCCGGGTCGACGGCGCACGCGTAGCCTCACGCTTCTCCATCGACGCGACCGCCGTCGACACGGATCTCCTTCGCACCGCGACTCCGGGCGCCGCTGATCCACCGCCGGTCGTGGGTGACCGTCACGACCGCGCCGGGGTGCTCGTCGACCGCCGCCTCGAGCTGCTCGACGAGCTCGGGCGACAGGTGGTTCGACGGCTCGTCGAGCATCAGCACGTCTCCCGGGTCGGCGAGCACCGCGGCGAGATCGAGACGGCGGCGCTGCCCGACCGAGAGCGCCCGCATCTCGCGGTCGAGGTCGTCCTCCACGAAGAGCCCGAAGCGCAGCAGCGCCTCCGCGGCGTCGTGCGGATGCACTCCCGACAACCGGGCGAAGACCTCCGAGAGAGTGCCGGGCCGAGGCGGGGAGACCTCCTGACGCAGCCACGAGACGCGAATGCCGTCGCGCAGCGCGACCGATCCGCGATCCGCCATCCGCTCCCCCGCGAGAAGCCGCAGCAGGGTCGTCTTGCCCGCGCCGTTGGGCCCCGTCACGAGCCAGCGCGCGCCCGCCGACAGACTCAGCCGCTCGATGCGCAACGCCGGCTGGAGCACCTCGACGCCATCCACGGCGATCAACGGCTGCGTGGACCCGGTGGCCTCCACCGTTTCCGCATGGAGGTCCACGGCCAGACGCAGCGGTTCGGGTGCCGGCGGACAAGGGTCGGCGCGGAGCCGTGCGATCCGTTCCTTCGCCATCCGGATGCGTCCCATCGCCCCGTGGTCGCGGCTGCGGGCGCGGAAGGCACCGTGACCGAACCCGTCGAGTTCGAGCTTGCGCGGAATCGCGTCCAGCCGGAACGCGTTGGTCGCGACGAGGGCCTCCTGGCGTGCGAGTTCCGCCTTCCACGCCTCGTGACGCTCGGCCATCCGCTGCCGCTCCACGGCTCTCGCCGTGAGGTAGCCGCGATAGCCGTCGCCGTAGCGCCGCAGCCCACCGCCCTCCACGAGCACGATGTCGCTCGCGAATCGGTCGAGGAAGGCGCGATCGTGCGTGACGACGACGAGAGCACCGCGATGGGTCCGGATACGATCCTCCAGCCAGACGAGGGCATCCTCGTCGAGGTCGTTCGTCGGCTCGTCGAGAAGAAGCAGTTCCGCCTCCGACGAGAGCGCTGCGGCGAGCGCGACGCGGGCCCGTTCACCGCCGGACAGCGAGGCGAACGGGCGGTCACGTCGGAGCGCAGCGAGGCCGAGTTGATCGAGAGCCGCATCCACGCGTCGATCGACGTCGTAGCCGCCTCGAGCCTCGAAGTGCTCGAGCAGCCGTTCGAGGCGGACGAGGACGGACGCGCGTTCGGCATCCTCCGCGTCGGCGAGCCGCTCGTACCCGGTTTGAATCTCGCGCTCGATCGCTCTCAGCTCGTCGAGGAAGGCGTCGAGGGCCTCCGTGACGGTCGCACCTTCCGGAGCGCGCGGATCCTGCGCAGCATGCGCGACACCGCCGGGGATCGAGAGCTGTGCTTCGCCGCCGGTCGGTGTGCGCACGCCCGCCAGCAGCTCGAGCAGGGTCGACTTGCCCGCACCGTTGTCTCCGACGATCGCGAGCCGGTCGCGCGGACCCACGACGAGATCGACGCGATCGAGCACGATCCGATCGGCGAAGCGCACGGTCGCGCTTCGGAGCTCGCAGACCCTGTGGGCGGACGAGCGGGAAGGCAGGGGGCGGACAGTTGCTATGGGGAGTACAGGGAACATGAGGTCTCCTCTCCGCGACGCCGAGGAGCATCGCGGGACGGCACATCAATCGGATGCGCGTCTGAACACGGACCTCGAGCACGCCATGCAGACGACGCGCTCGCTCAGGACCCACCGCGGAGAGGACTCGACGCGGCGTCCCGATCTATCGGATCAGAGTACCCACGGGCGGAGACATTACCAGCCACCCGTTCCTGGATGCAAGAGACCCCGCCGGCCAGTAAGAGGCCGACGGGGTCCGGATGCTACGTGCTCAGGCGCCGCGCAGGCGCTCCGCGAGATACGCGTGCAAGCCGTCGATCGAGACGCGCTCCTGCGCCATGGTGTCGCGGTCGCGCACCGTGACGGCACGGTCGTCGAGCGAGTCGAAGTCGACCGTGACGCAGAACGGGGTGCCGATCTCGTCCTGGCGACGGTAGCGGCGGCCGATCGCACCCGCGTCGTCGAAGTCGACGGCCCAGGAGCCGCGGAGCGTGTCGGCGACCTCACGGGCAAGGGGCGACAGCTTCTCGTTGCGCGACAGCGGCAGCACTGCGGCCTTGACCGGGGCGAGGCGCGGGTCGAGCCGCAGCACGGTCCGCACGTCGGTGCCGCCCTTGGCGTTGGGCACCTGCTCCTCGACATAGGCGTCGACGAGGAAGGCCATCATCGCGCGGGTGAGGCCGAACGACGGCTCGATCACGTACGGGGTGTAGCGCTCGCCCGTGGCCTGGTCGAAGTACGTCAGGCTCTGGCCGGACGCCTCACTGTGGCTGGAGAGGTCGTAGTCGGTGCGGTTGGCGACACCCATGAGCTCGCCCCACTCCTTGCCCGCGAACCCGAACTTGTACTCGACGTCGATCGTGCCGGCCGAGTAGTGCGCGCGGTCGTCTTCCGGCACGTCGAACTGACGCATGTTCTCGGGGTCGATGCCGAGATCGATGAACCAGTTCCAGCAGGCCTCGACCCAGTGCTCGAACCACTCCTGCGCCTCGGCCGGCGGCGTGAAGAACTCGATCTCCATCTGCTCGAACTCGCGGGTGCGGAAGATGAAGTTGCCGGGGGTGATCTCGTTGCGGAACGCCTTGCCGACCTGGCCGATGCCGAACGGCGGCTTCTTGCGGCTCGCGGTGAGCACGTTCGAGAAGTTCACGAAGATGCCCTGCGCGGTCTCGGGGCGGAGGAAGTACAGGCCCGACTCGTCGTCGACGACGCCGAGGTACGTCTTCACCAGACCGGAGAACGCCTTGGGCTCGGTGTACTGCCCCTTGGTGCCGCAGTTCGGGCAGGGGATGTCGGCCAGGCCGTTCTCGGCCTTGCGACCCTTGCGCGCCTCGAAGTCCTCGATGAGGTTGTCGGCACGGAAGCGCTTGTGGCACTGCAGGCACTCCACCAGCGGGTCGGTGAAGGTGGCGACGTGACCCGACGCCTCCCACACGCGCTTGGGCAGGATGATGCTGGAGTCCAGGCCGACCATGTCGCCGCGGCCGCGCACGAACGTCTGCCACCACTGTCGGCGGATGTTCTCCTTGAGCTCCGTCCCGAGGGGCCCGTAATCCCAGGCCGATCGAGAACCGCCGTAGATCTCACCCGCTTGGAACACGAACCCGCGGTGGCGGGCGAGGGCGATGACCTTGTCGAGGCGGGACTGTTCGGCCATGGTGGCTCCAATGGTCGGATGCGGGAGGAAACCCGTGAACACGGGCACCTCATTCTATCCGTGGTTGCCGCGCGCTCCCTGGCCTCGGCTGGCCTCGGCGGCTGCGCCGGAGTAGCGTCCTGGGCATGAGCACTGCAGCACCGACCCCGCATACCCGCAACGACGACACCCGTTTCTTCGGGCAACCGTGGGCCCTGGTGCACATCTTCGGCGTGGAGATGTGGGAGCGCTTCAGCTTCTACGGCATGCAGGGGATCCTGCTCATCTACCTCTACTTCTCGGTCTCCCAGGGCGGGCTCGGCATCCCCGAGGCGATCGCGGGCGGCATCGTGGGCGCGTACGGAGGCTCGGTCTACCTCTCGACGATCCTCGGCGCCTGGCTCGCCGACCGCCTGTTCGGCGCGGAGCGCGTGCTGTTCGTCAGCGCGATGGTGATCGTGGCGGGCCACCTCGCCCTCGCCCTGCTCCCCGGCGCAGTCGGCGTCGGGGTCGGTCTGGTGCTCGTGGCACTCGGATCGGGAGGGCTCAAGGCGAATGCGACCTCGGTCGTCGGCAGCCTCTACAGCGCCGAAGACCCGCGTCGGGATGCCGGCTTCTCACTCTTCTACCTCGGCATCAACCTCGGTGCGTTCCTGGGGCCGATCCTCACCGGCATCCTGCAGTCCTCGCTCGGCTTCCACTACGGATTCGGGCTCGCGGCCATCGGGATGACGCTGGGACTCATCCAGTACTCGTTCGGCCGCAAGGCGCTGCCCGCCTCGGCGCGGGAGGTGCCGAACCCGCTTCCGAAGTCCCGCTATCTCCTGGTCGGACTCATCGCCGGTGCCGCGATCGTGCTCATCACCGTCCTGGTGCTCACCGGTGTGATCCGGCCCGACAACCTGGCCACCCTGGTGATCGGAGTCACGGTCGTGGCGGCGGTCGCATACTTCTCGGTGATCCTCGGCAGCCGCCGCATCGACGCCACCGAACGTTCCCGGGTGTGGGCCTTCCTGCCGCTCTTCATCACCAGCGTCGCATTCTGGTCGCTGTACCAGCAGCAGTTCACGGTGCTGACGATCTACTCCGACCAGCGCCTGGACCGGAACCTGTTCGGGTTCACGATGCCGGTGTCATGGGTGCAGTCGATCAACCCGATCTTCATCATCATCCTGTCCGGCGTCTTCGCCGCGATCTGGACCAAGCTCGGAAAACGTCAGCCCTCGACCCCGGTGAAGTTCGCGCTCGCGGCGATCATCATGGGATCGGCGTTCCTGCTGTTCCTTCCGTTCGCCGGCGGAGGGGCGAACTCCACGCCGCTGCTGGCGATCGTCGGGATCCTGTTCGTGTTCACGGTGGCGGAGCTGCTCATCTCGCCGGTCGGGCTGTCGGCCGCCACCAAGCTCGCACCGACCGTGTTCCGCACCCAGATGGTCGCGCTGTTCTTCCTGTCGATCGCGCTCGGCACGGCGATCTCGGGATGGCTCGTGCAGTTCTACAACCCCGACGACGAGGTGCCGTTCTTCTCGATCCTCGGCGGCATCGCCATCGTCGTCGGCATCGGTCTGCTGCTGAGCGTGAAGCCCGTGCTGAAGCTCATGCGCGGGGTGCGCTGAGCGCCTCCCGCTCTGATCGTGCGATGACGCTCAGGCGGTGAACAGGTAGCCGCGCGCGTTGTCGTACCCGGCGACCTTCAGCCCGCTGCCGAGCAGGCCTTCCATCTGTGCGCGCAGACGCAGGCGCCACTCGTGGGCGGCCTCCGGATCGGAGACTCGCAGCGCCTCGATGTCTGCCGGGATCTCGAGGGTCTCGACGACCGCATCGTCGGCCGGGGGCTTCGCGATGTCGGCGAGCGCCCACTCGACGTCGAGGCGATCGCTCTCGTCGCCCGCGTCACCGCCGCCGAAGATGCCGTAGCGGTTGACGGAGTAGCCGGTCGCACGCGCGCCCAGCACCGAGAAGAAGAAGTGCGCGTTGCGCGCCACGAGCGGGTCGAACACCCAGGTGATGCGACCGACATCGCGCGAGAACGCCCACTGCCGCTGGTGCTCCTTGAGCTCGCGACCCCAGCCGCGGCCACGGTACTCCGGCAGCAGCGCCGTGATGTGCGAGTGCATCGCACGCCGGGCGGGCTCGCCGAAGAAGGCGATGGACGCGCCGACCATGCGCTCCTCGTCGCCCTCGCCGTCGAAGAAGCCGACGACGTAGTTGCCCGATTGCTGCAGGGCGCGCAGGGTGCCGGCATCCACCACGCGCTGCGGACCCCGGATGGAGTCGAGCAGGCCCTGGGCGTCGAGGATGAGTTCAACGGTGTCGAGGTCACGGATGGTTCGCACGCACCCAGTCTGCCCCTCCTCGGCCGGTTCGGGGAAACGGGACCGCGATCAGACCATCCGCAGCGCGTCGCGATCGAGCTGCGTCGCGGACGTCAGCCCGGCGAGGCCGAGCGTGATGTCGAGCTCGGCGAGCACGTTGCGCACGACCTCGCGCACGCCCGTCTCTCCGGCGATGCCGAGCCCGTAGGCGTAGGGCCTGCCGAGAGCCACGACGGTCGCGCCCAGTGCGAGGGCGATCACGGCATCCGCCCCACCGCGCACGCCGGAATCGAAGACGATCGGCACCCGCCCTGCGACCCGTTCCGCGATCTCGGGCAGCACGTCGAGCGTCGGCACCGACTGATCGATCTGACGGCCGCCATGGTTCGAGATCCAGATGCCGTCGACGCCGGCGTCCAGCGCGGCCTGGGCATCGTCGGGATGCACGATGCCCTTCAGGATGATCGGCAGACTCGTCCACTCCCGCGCCTTCGCCAGGTCGCCCCAGGTGAGCGCCGGGGTGGAGAACACGTCGAGGAACGTCTCGACGGCCGCACGCGGCAGCGGTGATCGCAGGTTGTCGCGCAGGGAGCCGCCGCCCGTGAGCGGTGCGCCTTTGCGGGCGATGGTGAGGGCGGCGGCCACCGCCTGGGCGGTGACCTTGACGCCCGGCGCATCGCCCTTCAAAGCGGCAGCGCGCTCGCGCACCAGCTGCTGGAACACCGGATCCGTCGTGTACTGCGCGATCCCCATCCCGCGCGTGAACGGCAGGTACGCGAGATCGAGATCGCGGGTGCGCCACCCGAGCAGATGCGTGTCGAGCGTGACGACGATCGCCTCGCATCCGGCGGCCTCGGCGCGGGCGAGCAGCGAGCGGTTGAGGTCGTCCGACGCCGACCAGTAGAGCTGGAACAGGCGGGAGCCGTCGGGCGCGGCATCCGCCACCTGCTCCATCGGGAACGACGCCTGGTTCGACAGCGTGTACGGGACGCCGAGGGATGCCGCGGCACGGGCGACCGCGAGGTCCGCATCGGCGTGCGCCATCTCCAGCACCCCGAGCGGTGCGAGAAGCAGCGGCGTCGGCCGCCTCCTCCCGAGAAACTCCACGCCGAGGTCGCGCGTCGAGACGTCGCGCAGCGGGCGCGGCCACACCTGCCAACGGTCGAACGCCCGGCGGTTGGCGGTCATGGTGCGCTCGGCGCCCGCACCACCGGCGATGTACGCGAAAGCCTCGGCGCTCAGCGCCTTGCGGGCGGCCGCCTTCAGAGCAACGGCGTCGATCGGCACCGCGGGTCTCGTGCCGCTGATGCCGGCGCGGTAGATGTCGGACTGGGTAAGCCGGGAGATGCCGCGGTGGGCGGCGGGATCGTCCGGAGCGACGCTGCTCGTGACCATGACCACATGCTAGCCAGGGCCCGACGGCCCCGCAGCAGTCGATCGCCGATAGCCTGGGCCGGTGGGTGCGAACGACGACAGAGCCAGGAAGCGCCTCTCCCGCACCCCGCCGAAGTGGGCGATCGTCGCGGTGCTCGCCTTCGCGGGGCTCTGCTCCTCGTTCATGTTCACGCTCGTCGTTCCGCTGCAGGCCGAGCTGCCGCAGCTGCTGAACGCCTCCCGCGAGGACACGACCTGGGTCGTCACGATCACGCTGCTCGTCGCCGCCGTCGCCACCCCGATCTCGGGCCGTCTCGGTGACATGTACGGCAAGCGCCGGGTGGTGATCGCGCTGCTCGCGATCCTGATCCTCGGCTCGGTCATCGCCGCGGTCTCCGGCTCGATCATCGGCGTCATCATCGGACGCGCTCTCCAGGGCGCCGTGACGGGCGTCGTCCCCCTCGGCATCGCGATCATGCGCGACGTGCTGCCGCCCGAGCGGCTCGGCACCGCGGTGGCCCTCATGAGCGCCACCATGGGCGTCGGCGGTGCGATCGGCATGCCCGTCGCCGCGCTCCTCGCCCAGAACGCCGACTGGCACATGCTGTTCTGGCTCGCCGCAGCCCTCGGCGTGGTCGGCCTCGTGCTCGTGCTGGCCGTGATCCCCGAAGATGTGCTCCGCTCCCCCGGCCGCCTCGACGTGATCGGTGCCGTCGGTCTGGCGATCGGCCTCACCGGCATCCTGCTCTTCGTCTCCCGCGGCGCGCAGTGGGGCTGGACCTCGCCGCTGACGCTCACCTGCATCCTCGGCGGACTCGCGGTGCTGCTGGTGTGGGGCTGGTATCAGCTGCGCACCAAGGACCCGCTGCTCGATCTGCGGGTGGCGGCGCGCCCCGCCGTGCTGTTCACGAACATCGCCGCGATCGGCATGGGGTTCGCGCTCTTCGCCTCGAACGTGACGTTCCCGCAGCTGCTCGAGATGCCCGCGGTCGGCGGCGCCGGATTCGGGCTCGACATGCTCGCGGCGTCTCTCGTGATCATGCCCGCCGGCCTCGTGATGATGGTGATCTCACCGCTGTCCGGCTGGTTGGAGCGCACGGTCGGACCGCGGCCGCTGTTCACGGTCGGCGCCGGTGCGATCGTTCTCGCCTACGTGTTCGTGCTGCTGTGGTCTTCCGAGGTGTGGCACATCTTCGTCGCCAACATCTTCATCGGCGTCGGCATCGGCTTCACGTTCGCCGCCATGCCGATGATCATCATGCGGTCGGTGCCCGCGAACGAGACCGGCGCCTCGAACGGCCTGAACGCCCTGTTCCGCTCGGTCGGCACCTCGAGCGCCTCGGCCGTGATGGGCGGCGTGCTCGCCGCGATGAGCATCGACGTCGACGGGGTCGCGGTTCCGACCCGCGCCGCGTTCGAGGTGTGTTTCTGGCTCGCGATCGCCGCCGGAATCATCGCGGTCGTGCTGTCGCTCTTCATCCCGAAGCAGCGCAGCTCCGAGCAGCATCCGTCCCTCCCCGGCTGAGCGCGGCCTCTCCCCCGAGTCAGCGGGTGATCGCGCGCGGGTCCGGGTCATCGTGCCGCGGCGGACGCAGCCGGTCCGGGATCGGCCACGCGAGGACGAACTGCGCGGTCGCCGGACGGGTCATGTCTCCGAAGTCGTCGACCTTCACCACGATGCGACCCGGCGCACCCTCCTCGTCGGGCGTGACCTCGAGGATGCGCACCCGCAGCGGGCGGT
The DNA here is from genome assembly GCF_053618035.1 of Microbacterium sp. NPDC055665. Lineage (NCBI taxonomy): Bacteria > Bacillati > Actinomycetota > Actinomycetes > Micrococcales > Microbacteriaceae > Microbacterium > Microbacterium sp. NPDC055665. Next base: position 211,247 of record NZ_JBSHGY010000002.1, read on the forward strand.
CCCCCTCGCCCTCCAGCATCCACGGGTCGGCGAGCCAGGCGATGCCGTGCTCCTCGAGTGCCACCTCGGCGTCGAGCCATTCGGTCGGGTCGGATGCCGGTCGACCGAGCACATCGACGGCGACCCAGTCATCGCCCGCCGGATGGATCCAGCCGAGCAGCTCTCCGTCGTCGCGGCGGTGCGGGGTCCAGTCGGGTTTCGGCATCCCTCGATGCTAGCGAGCACAGGCAACCCGGCGGGATCAGGCCGATTCTTCAGGTTCTCGCCTGTTCTGGCGTGATCGCCTGTTCTGGCGTGATCGCCTGTTGCGGCGTGCGCACGATCTCAGTGCGTGTACTCCATGAGCTCGACACCGAGCACCCGGAAGGCGTCGTGCGCGCGCAGTCGGTGCGTGATCGAGAGGTCGTCGAAGCAGACGATGAGCGAGTAGGCGACGCCGGCGCGCGGCCCCGCCAGCACACCCGCCTCGGCACGCACCCCGCGGTCGCGGCCGGTCTTGTTCACGAACAGCAGCCCGTGTGCGTCGTGGTCGTGCGCGAACGGGTCGAGGCCCGTGGATGCCGCGACCAGGCTCAGGTCCTGGTTCAGGCTCAGCCACTCCGACACCTGGGCGCTGACCGCGGCATCGACCACCTGCGAGTTCACGAGGGCCGAGAAGAGACCGGCGAGTTCACGGGCGGAGCCTACGGCGACCTGAGGGGCGTCGTCGGGCCCGCGGCGGTCGCGGAAGCGGTCGAGCAGGGCCGTGCGGCGCAGGCCCAGCGACTCGATGCGCTCGCGCACCCGGTCGTGGCCGACCTTCTGCAGCAGGGCGTTCACGGCGATCGGATCGCCGGCGGTCGCGGCCAGCACGGCGAGATCCTCGAGCGGCAGAGCCGGGGCGTGCAGATGCCGCCACAGACCGGAGCTCTCGACGGCGTCGACGCTCTCGCGCTCGACGATCTCGAACGGATCGAGCGCACCGCTCTGGAAACCGGCGGCCACCTCGATCAGCAGTGGCACCACGCCGAGCCCCGCGACGGGCATGGTCACGTGATCGTCGCCGGCCAGCACGTGCACATGATTGTCGAGGTCGACGACGTGCACCGAGACCTGGGCGCCGGAATCGACCAGCCCCTCCAGCGCACGCAGGGTGGCGGTGAAGGAGCGGCGGCCGAGGGCGGCTCGACGCGGGAGGCGACGACTGGTCCGCTGCGAGCGGCGGCCCGCCGTGGCGGACTCCGGCGCACCGCCGAGAGACTCCGGGGCCGAGGAGTTGCGGAACCCTTCACCAGGCTCGAGAGCGCCCACGCGTGATCCTTAGGAGGGGGGATTTGCAGGATACCGAGGGGAGGCGCTCCCCAGCGGCAGGGATATCGTAACCCCACCGCCGGGGGATGCCTCACCGAGTGCGACGATTGGTCACCAGATGGTCACACGCGATGCCTCGGGAAGCCACAGGGCATCGTTCTCGCTCACGCCGAATGCATCGTAGAACGCGTCGATGTTGCGCACGATCTGGTTGCAGCGGAACTCGTTCGGCGAGTGCGGGTCGATGGTCAGCAGCCGCAGCGTCTCGGCGTCGCGGCTCTTCTGCTGCCACACCTGCGCCCACGAGAGCAGCAGCCGCTGCACACCCGTGTACCCGTCGATGACCGGCCCTTCGACAGGCTCAGCGACCGAGGGGTCGGAGCGCAGCGACAGCTCATAGGCCTTGAGCGCGATGCCGAGACCCCCGAGGTCACCGATGTTCTCGCCGATCGTGAGCGCGCCGTTGACGTGGTGCTCGGCATCCAGCCCCTCGGGCACCAGCGCGTCGTACTGCGCGATGAGGGCCTTGGTGCGCTCCTCGAACGCCGAGCGGTCGGCGTCGGTCCACCAGTCCTGCAGTCGGCCGTCGCCGTCGTAGCGGCTGCCCTGGTCGTCGAAGCCGTGACCGATCTCGTGCCCGATGACCGCTCCGATTCCTCCGTAGTTCGCGGCGGCATCACGGCTCGCGTCGAAGAACGGATACTGCAGGATGGCCGCCGGGAACACGATCTCGTTCATCGAGGGGTTGTAGTACGCGTTGACCATCTGCGGCGGCATGTGCCACTCGAGGCGGTCGATGGGCTTGCCGACCTTGTCGACGTGCCGGTCGTGCTCGAAGGTCGACGCCCGGCGCACATTGCCGAACAGGTCGGTGCGGTCGATCTCGAGACTCGAGTAGTCGCGCCACACCTCGGGGTGGCCGATCTTGGGGGTGAAGGAGTCGAGCTTGGCCAGCGCGCGCTCGCGGGTCTCGGCCGTCATCCACTCGAGCTCGGTGATGCTCTGCCGGTAGGCCTCGATCAGGTTCGCGACCAGCTCGTCCATCGCGGCCTTCGCCGTCGGCGGGTAGTGCCGCTCGACGTAGACCTTGCCGATCGCCTCGCCGAGCGCGCCCTCGGTGAGCGAGACACCGCGCTTCCAGCGCTCGCGGATCGTCGGGACTCCGGTGAGCTCGGTGCCGTAGAACGAGAAGTTCTCCTGCACCAGATCGTCGGTGAGGTAGGGAGCGGCGGCGTGCACGACCTTGGCCCGCAGCCACGCCTTCCAGTCGTCGAGACGCTCGGGCGTGAGCAGCGATCCGAGCCCCTCGAAGAAGCTGGGCTGCGACACCACGACCTCGTCGAAGGCCGCGGGGTTCGACGGCGAGACCGCCTCGCGCCACGGGGTCAGGTCGACACCGGCGAGCTCCTGCAGCTCGTCCCAGGTCTTGAGGTTGTAGGTCGCCACGGCGTCGCGGCTGCGCACGTTGTCCCAGTGGTGCCCCGCGAGCTCGGTCTCGAGCGCGATGGCACGGTCGGCGTTCGCTGCGGCATCCGGAACCGCGGCGAGGTCGAGCAGCCGCTCGAGGTGCGCTCGGTAGGCGGCCCTGGTGTCGGCGAACGTGTCGAGGCGGAAGTAGCTCTCGTCCGGCAAGGAAAGACCCGCCTGCATGAGCACGGGCACGTAGCGCTCCGGGTTGCCCGGGTCGCCGTCGACGTACATGCCGATCACGGCCGCGCGGCCGTCGCGGTCGTAGGCGCCGACCGTGCGCAGGAACGCGGGGATGCCGTCGATCGCGTCGACCTCGGCGAGGGTGTCGGCCAGTGGCGCGAGACCGGCGGCATCGATGCGCTCGGTGTCCATGAAGCTCGCGAACAGGTCGCCGATCTTGCGGGCGAGTGTGCCCTCTTCGGCATCCTGCGACTCCTCGATGATCGCCCTGACGTCTTTCTCGGCCTGCTCCGCGAGAAGGTGGAACGAACCCCAGCGCGCCTTGTCGCCCGGGATCTCGGTGCGCGAGAGCCAGGCGCCGTTCACGTGGCGATAGAGGTCGTCCTGCGGGCGGATGTCGGAGCTGAACTCATCAAGGGCGAGGCCCACGGGAAGAACGTCAGTCATGCGCACCAGCCTAGGACGCCCCTCGGACTTCGGCCCGATTCCCTGCGCTTCCCTCGGCCGATCACACTTCGTTCGGCCGGATTCGCGGCATCCGGCCGACCGAAGTGCTTTTCACCGCGGGAAGCGCAGCCGACGTCAGCGGCGTCGCCAGCCGAAGCGTCGGCGCCGCTGCTCCGGCACGGGGGCAGCCGCCGGTCGCGCAGCCCGACGTTCGCGCCAGGCCACCACCTCGGCATCGACGTCCCGCGGTTCGGTCACGACAGGTGGCCCGCCCTGGAGCTGACGGCGCGCTTCGCGCACGCGCTTGTTGAAGTCGTCGAGCACATCGCGCACATCCGACTGCGGCCGAGCAGGTCGACCTGGTCGTTCAGCTCCCGGTCCTCGGTGCGCAGCAGGATGGCGGGCGGGCCGAGCCCGGTGAGGTTCTCGGTCTCGATCTTGCGGCGGATCCACCAATCGGGATCGTGGTGCGTGCCGAGCCCCTCCAGCGGCTTGCCCGCGCCGGGGAGGTCGTCGAACTCGCCACGACGGATCGCCACCTGGATCGCCGTCTCGATGAAGGCGGCCCTGTCGACGGCGGCGCCGGCCCCCGGCGGGACGCCCGAATCCTCGTCCGCATCCTCGGCGTGCTGCTGCTTCGCGCGGTAGCGCGCGGCAGCTTCCCTGGGATCCGTCATGATGCACCTCCGTGGCATCCGATTCCGTTCCACCCTACGACGGCCCTCGGGGGCGCGGACGGCCGAGGTCGGCCCCAGGTCATAGGCTCGGAGGATGACCGCGCGCGCCTCCCTCAACCGAGAGATCCTGCGCCTGGCGGTCCCGGCGCTCGGCGCGCTGATCGCGGAGCCCGCGTTCCTGATCGTGGATGCCGCGCTCGTCGGCCACCTCGGCACGACGCCGCTCGCCGGCCTCGGCATCGCGGGAGCCGTGCTGCAGACGATCGTCGGGCTCATGGTGTTCCTCGCCTACTCGACCACCCCTGCGGTCGCGCGTCGTTTCGGGGCGGGGCAACCGGGCGAGGCCGTCTCCGTCGGCATCAACGGGATGTGGCTCGCGCTCGGACTCGGCGCGGTGCTCGCCGTCGTCGGCGCGGTCTCCTCGCCGTGGCTGGTCTCCCTGTTCGGCGCGAGCGATGCCGTCGCCGCCCAGGCCAACGAGTACCTCGTGATCTCGATGTGGGGCCTGCCGGCCATGCTCATCGTCTTCGCCGCGACCGGGCTGCTGCGCGGCATGCAGGACACCATGACGCCGCTGTGGATCGCCGGGCTCGGTTTCGGCGCGAATGCGCTCCTCAACTGGCTCTTCATCTACGGACTCGGGTGGGGTATCGCGGGCTCCGCCGCCGGCACCGTGACGGCGCAGTGGGGCATGGTCGCCGCGTACGCTCTCGTCGTCCGCCGCCTGGCCACCCGCCACAGCGCCTCGCTCCGTGCGCAGCGCGCCGGCATGCGCAGCACGGCGACGTCGGGCGGGTGGCTGTTCCTGCGCACCGTGAGCCTGCGCGTCGCCCTGCTCGCGACCGTGGGCATCGCGACCGGCATCGGCACCGACGAGCTGGCCGGGTGGCAGATCGTGTTCACGATCTTCTCGGCCGCGGCGTTCGCGCTCGATGCCCTCGCGATCGCCGCGCAGGCGCTGATCGGCAAGGAACTCGGCGCGGGTGACGAGAAGCAGGTGCACCGCGTGCTGGCCCGCACCGTGGCCTGGGGCGCCTGGTTCGGCGTGGTCGTGGGGGGCCTGATCGCCGCCCTCTCCGGAGTGCTCGGCATCGTGTTCACGGGCTCGGCGGAGATCGCCGCACTCGTGCAGCCGGCTCTGCTCGTGCTCGCCGTCGCCCAGCCGATCGCCGGGGTGGTCTTCGTGCTCGACGGGGTGCTCATGGGCGCGAACGACGCTCGCTATCTGGCGATCGCCGGTGGCCTGAACCTGGTGCCGTTCCTGCCGGCGCTGTGGATCATCGCCGCGACCGGAGTCGACGGCACCGCCGGGCTCGTCTGGCTCGCGGTCGCGTTCTTCGGCGTCTATCTGCTCGCGCGGCTCGGGACCCTGGGGTGGCGCGTGCGCTCGGGGCGCTGGCTCTCCGCCACCGCGTGACGCCGGGGCGTCTGGAACTGCACCGATCCGCTCCATCGCGACTTCCCCACACCCGCGGGGATCGGCGGAATACTACGCCCCGAAACCCTGGCGCCCTCGACGATGATCGGGGGACACTGAAGGGATGCTGGGGATGACGGAACCACAGGTATGGACTCTGATCGGCGTCTTCGCCGCGGGGATGTTCGGAACCATCACGCTGATCTCGACGATGTTCCTGCGCATGATGCAGAACGGGTTCGATGGCGTGCGGAAAGAGTTCGAAGGCGTGCGGAAAGAGATCGGAAGCGAATTCGCCAGCGTGCGGACGGAGATCCACGCCCTGCACGGGCGCATCGATCACCTCGATCGCGACGTCAACGCGATCTACCGCCACCTCTTCGGCATCGACCGGGGCTGACCGCGCTGTTCAGCCCCGCCGCCCAGCGCGGGCTCAGGCGATCTCGAGCTCCGCGATCACGATCTTCTTCATGTGCATGAGCGCCTGGATCTGCTCCGGCCGCTGCTGCAGCAGGTCGAGCCCGGCGGGAACCACCTGCCAGCTGACGCCGAACCGGTCCTTGCACCAGCCGCACGCCTCCGCCTCCGGCACCGCGGAGAGCGCCTGCCAGTAGCGGTCGATCTCGCCCTGGTCGGCGCACTCGATCACAAAGGAGACGGCCTCGTTGAAGGTGAACTCCGGACCCCCGTCGAGGCAGCCGAATCGCGTGCCGTTCAGAGTGAACTCCCCGTTGATGACCTTCCCCGTCATGCCCTCGAAGTGCTCGCTGAGGTTCTCGTCCGGATAGAAGGTCACGCTGTCGATCGATGAGTTCGGGAACACCGAGACGTAGTACTCCATCGCCTCCTGCGCCCTGTCGGCGAACCAGAGGAACGGGCGGATTGGTGTGACGACTGCCATGTCGACCTCCTTGATCGGCACTCACGCTACGCCCGCAGCCACGGCCTGTCGAGGGGTTCCGGCGGTGATCAGCCGGCGTATCTCCGGCACCACTCGTACATGATCACGGCGGCTGCGGCGCTGGCGTTGATCGAGCGCGTCGAGCCGTACTGGGTGATCTCGATGTGGGCGGTTGCGGCGGCGAGCGCCTCGGCGGAGAGCCCCGGTCCTTCCTGGCCGAACAGGAGCGCGCAGCGCTGTGGGAGTTCGGCGCGATCCACGGGCACGGCACCCTCGACGTTGTCGACCGCGATGATCGGGATGCCCTCGGCCGCGGCCCAGGCTGCGAAGGTCTCGACGTCTTCGTGGTGCACGACGTGCTGATAGCGGTCGGTGACCATGGCGCCGCGCTTGTTCCATCGCCGGCGACCGATGATGTGCACGGTGTCGGCGAGGAACGCGTTGGCACTTCGCACGATCGACCCGATGTTCATGTCGTGCTGCCAGTTCTCGATGGCGACGTGGAACGGATGCCGCTGCGTGTCGAGGTCAGCGACGATCGCCTCCATCCGCCAGTAGCGGTAGCGGTCGATCACGTTGCGGGTGTCGCCTTCAGCGAGGAGCTCGGGGTCGTACTGCTCACCCTCGGGCCACGCCGCCTCCCCGCCGGGCCAGGGGCCGACACCGTACCCGGGCTGAGCGATCGACCCCGCGCTCACCGCGTCCGCCGGAACGTCGGGGTTCGTGCTGTTCGGCGCGGCGTCATCCATCCCGCCAGGCTATCGCCGCGGGAGGCACCTTCGAATCGCGCAATCGGTCCCATCCAGGCAGCGGATGCAACCAGCCACGCGATTCGAAACATATTTAGGTGCGCCGAAAAATGCGATACGGTTTCGGTGTGCCTAAAAGTTCTTCTGCCGCGATGACCGCCCCCGCCGCACCTCGGGCGGGCGCACCACGCAGCCTCTGGCTCCTCGGACCCGCCCTCGTCGCCGGTGTCGCGTACCTGGACCCCGGGAACGTCGCCAGCAACATGACCGCCGGGGCGCAGTACGGCTACCTCCTGGTGTGGGTCGTGCTCGCGGGCAACATCATGGCCTGGCTGATCCAGTACCTCTCCGCGAAGCTGGGCGTCGTCACCGGACAGAGCCTCCCCGAGGTGCTGGGCGCGCGGCTGAAGCGGCCGTGGGCCCGCCGCGCGTACTGGCTGCAGGCCGAGCTCGTCGCGATGGCCACCGACCTCGCCGAGGTCATCGGCGGCGCGGTGGCACTGAACCTGCTGTTCGACGTGCCGCTGCTTCTGGGCGGACTCATCACCGGCGCGGTCTCGATGATCCTGCTCGCGGTGCAGAGCCGGCGCGGCGCCCGCCCGTTCGAGTTCGTGATCATCGGGCTCATGGCCATCATCACGATCGGCTTCGTGGCCGGCGTGTTCGTCGCGCCGCCGGATCCGGCAGGGGTGCTCGGCGGGATGGTTCCGCGCTTCGAAGACACCGGCTCGGTGCTGCTGGCCGCATCCATCCTCGGCGCGACGATCATGCCGCACGCGATCTACGCGCACTCCTCCCTGGCCCGCGACCGTTTCGGCGCCACGACCACCCACGCGGGCGACGAGGCCGTGCGCACCGAGACCTCGCGCATCCGCCGCCTGCTCACCGCCACCCGCTGGGACGTCTCGATCGCGATGGTGATCGCCGGGTCCGTGAACCTCTGCATCCTGCTGCTCGCGGCCGCGAACCTCGCCGGCGTCGAGGGCACCGACTCGCTCGAGGGCGCACACGCCGCTCTCGCCGCGGGACTCGGTCCGGTCGTGGCGACCTTCTTCGCCGTCGGGCTCCTCGCCTCCGGTCTGGCCTCGACCTCGGTGGGTGCCTACGCGGGTGCCGAGATCATGCACGGCCTGCTGCATGTGCGCATCCCGCTGCTCGCCCGCCGCCTGGTCACCCTGATCCCCGCGCTCGTCATCCTCGGCATCGGATTCGATCCGACACTCGCCCTGGTACTCAGCCAGGTGGTGCTCTCGTTCGGCATCCCGTTCGCGCTGATCCCACTGGTCGTGCTCACCGCGCAGCGGCGAACCCTCGGCGCCTGGGTCAACCGCCGCTGGACCACGGCCGCCGGCATCCTCGCCTCGGTGCTGCTGATCGCCCTCAACGGAGCCCTGCTCTGGCTCGTGCTGACGGGGGCCTGACCCCGGATAGGCTCGACAGCATGTCTGCCGAGAACGCCCGCCGCAACGTCCGCATCCTCACCTGGATCGGACTCGCGACGGGCGTGATCGGCGGCCTGCTGATCGCGTTCCCGAAGGTCATCGGCCTCGGCAGCCCGTGGGTGCAGCTCGCCCTCGGCGTCGCCACACTCGTCCTGGCGTTCCGCGCGCGCAAGATCGGCATCGCCGAGATCGAGGGATTCGATGGCCGGCTCTCGCTGGCCGCCGCCCTGCTCGGCTTCCTGGTCCTGTTCTTCGCCGGTCAGGCCGCGTACAGCCTCCTGGCCGCCGCGACGAGCTGACCCCCGCCGCCCGAACCGGTCGGTCGCCCTACGCCGTGATGAAGCCCGTCACCAGGTACATCACGAACGACAGTCCGGCGGCGATCCCGGCGTAGGGCAGGATCGCGAGCATGAGGTTGATCGGCTTGATGCCGATCGACCGCGACGCGAGGATGATGCCGTCGCCGTACAGGCAGGTCGTGCTGCCGAGCGCCGCGCCGGAGAACACGGCGGCGCCCGCGAGGATCGGGTCGGCACCGAGGGCCAGCGCCAGCGGGAGGACGACCGGGGTGATCACCGCAGCGAGATCCCAGAACGATCCGGTGGCGTACGCGTAGATCCCGCACACCGCGAAGACGATCGCGGGCAGCAGCGCCGGGGTCAGCACGGGCTCGGTGACCTGGATCACGAACTCGGCGAGCTGCAGGGCGATGTTCATCTCCTGCACCATGAACGCCAGCACGGTGAGGATCATCACGAACAACATGCTCTCGATGCCCTCCAGCGCGGCATCCAGCACCCCGCGGATGCTGAGGCGGTGCTGCACGAGCACGATCACGAGGGTCACGGCGAGCGCCGCGGCGGTGCCGGCGACGACGTTGGCGTTGGTCGCGATCGTGACGCCGACGAGCACGGCCATCGCGATCAGGAAGCCCCACGGCTGCGGCTTGGGCCCCGCATCCGCCTCGGCCGACGTCGCGAGCGCGGTGGCGACCCGCTGCGCGGTCGACCCGTCGGGGTCGTCGGCCTCGAGCTCAGCCAGGAGCGCCACGCCCTCGGCTCGCCGCTCGTCATCGGTGGTACCGAGCGGGAAGACATCACCGTCGCGCTCCGCGCGGATCGCATCGCGCTTGATCACGCCGAGCTTCGGCAGCCATCCGATGCTCATCAGCAACGCGACCGCGAGGGCCGCCCACCCGAAGAAGATGAAGGGGATCGCCTGCAGGTAGGCGCCGAATCCGGTGCCGCCGACCGTGACGCCCTGCGCCTCGAAGAGCCCGGAGAAGAACAGCGCCCACGTCGACACGGGGACGAGGACGGCGATCGGCGCGGCCGTCATCTTCATGATGGCGCCGAGCTGCGTGCGCGGCACCCGGTAGCGGTCGGTGACCTGCTTCATCGAGGTGCCGGTGGTGAGCACGTTGAGGTAGTCGTCGACGAACAGCACGACCGACAGCAAGAAGGTCAGCACGGTCGACTTGCGGCGCGAGGTCACGAACCGCTCGGCCCACCGCGCGAAGTCGGTGACGATGCCCGACTTCTCGAACAGCATCATGAGGATGCCGAACAGCGCGACGATCAGCAGCAGCCACTGCGCCGTGGCGTTGGACAGCGCCTTCCCGGTGTACTCGACCCAGACGTCGAAGCCGCCCCAGCCGCCGAGGATCAGCGCTCCGGCGATGGTGCCGCAGAACAGGGCGAAGAGGGTGCGTCTGGTGGCGACCGCGACGATCAGGATCACCACGATGGGGAGGAGCGCGAGAGCGCCGAATTCGGGCATGGAGGTCACCTCAGTGTGAAGGGGGCGAGTGCGAAGGGGGCGGAGGAGAAGGGGTGAGGGCGGGTGCGGTCGAGCCGGGGGTCAGGGCTCGGTGCCGCCGACGGCCGTCCCCTGCACGGGCAGGTCGGGGAGGTCGTCCGGGGAGACGTGCAGCGGGTTCTCCGCCCACACGGCGTAGTCGGCCCGGAACCCGGGGGCGATGCGACCGAGGTCGGCGTCTCCCTGGGCCAGGGCGGCGCCCACGGTGTAGCCGTGCAGCGCCTGGTAGGGGGTGAGCGCCTGCTCGGGCTCGAAGACCGGGGCGTCGCGGTCTCCGGGGCGGCGGCGCAGCATCGCCCAGGCGAGGCCGATACGCGCGTCGTTCTGCGCGATGGGCCAGTCGGAGCCGAGCGCGAGCGGCGCCCCTGCGTCCCAGTAGTCGCGGGCGCGCCAGGCGCGGGCGGCGCGGGCGGGTCCCAGCTTGCGGGACCAGTCGTCCGAGCCGTCTGCCTTGCGCCACTGCATGTGGAGGGGCTGCATCGAGGCGGTGATGCCCGCGGCGGCGATGCGGGCGACGTCGCGGTCGGTCGTGGTCTCGAGGTGCTCGATGCGATGCGGGGCTCCCCCTGCACTGCGGATGCCGGCAGCCAGGTACGCGTCGACGACCTCCCCGACGGCACGGTCGCCGATGGCGTGCGTCGCCACCTGGAATCCGGCCTCGGCGTAGCGTCGCACGGTGCGCGCATACGCGGCGGCATCCTTCCAGAACGGCTCCAGCCCCGTGCCGGCGGTGTCGGGCTCGTACAGCCAGGCCGTGCCGGTCTCGACCACGCCGTCGGCATACAGCTTCACGACGCCTCCGCGCCAGCGGTCGCCGCGGCGGTCGCGCATCGCCAGGTTCGCCGCCGTCCGCTCCTCGTCGAAGCCGGGCTCATGGTCGATGGCCGAGACGATGCGGATCGGCAGCCCGGGCCCCTGCTCCAGAGCGTCCAACAGCTCGAGGGAGGCGAAGCCGCCGTCCATGATCGTGCCACCGGTGAGACCGGAGTCGCGCAGTCCCCGCAGGAGCTCGTGACCGACCGCCAGGGTCTGGTCGCGGGTCAGCGCGGGCGCGCTCAGCCGCACGGGCTCGTAGGCACCGAGTTCGCGCAGCTCGCCGGTCGGCACCCCGTTCACGTCGATGACGACGCACGACGAGTCCTCGAACTCTCGCGCGCCGGTGATCCCCGCCCGGGAAAGTCCCGCGTGGCTCGCGAGCGCGGTGTGTCCGTCGAACAGGATGAGCAGCGCAGGCAGCCCGCGCACCGCGTCCTCGATCGCCGCCGCCGTCATCGGCAGGTCGTGGAACACGTCGTAGTCGACGTTCCACCCCCTCACCCACGGGTCGGCGTCTTCGGCGAGCGCTCGATCCGCTTCGGTCCGCAGCGCCGCGAGGAGGTCGACAGCGGTGGTCAGTCCCCCGAGGTCGATGCCGGCGGTCAGCTCGATCCCCTGGATCGGATGCAGGTGTGCGTCGATGAGCCCCGGCGTCACGGCCGCACCGCCGAGGTCGTGAACGACGGTGCGCGGGCCGCGCAGCTCACGGATCAGCGCGTCATCGCCGACCGCGAGGAACCGCCCGTCGCGCACCGCGAAGGCCGTGGCGTGCGGGCGGCGCGGGTCCATCGTCACCACGTGCGCGCCGGTGACAATGGCGTCGGCGTCGAAACCGGTCATGACTGTACCTTCGTCGGTAGTGAATCGTTCGGTATTGAAAGAGTTTCAATAAAATACCAGACGCCTGAGCAGAATCGAGCACGATGACGAAATCTCCGCGCAGCGTCGGCCGACCGTCGACGCAGGTGCTCACCGAGGAGCGCATCCTGAAGGCCGCCTTCCGGCTCAGCGCGCAGCGCACCCCGCGTCAGTTCACGATGACCGCGCTCGCGGAATCCCTCGGCGTGCGCACCTCCGCGCTCTATCACCACTTCGCCAACCGCGACGCCGTGATCCGCGCCATGCGCGGGCAGGTCAGTCGTGCGCTCGTCTCCCCCGTGCTGCACGAGATGCCCATCGACGACGCGCTCCTGACGTGGGCGCACAGCTACCGCGAGGCCGCCATCCGCGCCCCGGAGGCCATGGTGATGTTGGCGACCTCGCCGATCGACGCCGACGAGGCCTCCTTCGCCGACTACGAGCAGATCGCCCGCCTGCTCAGTGACGACGGCTGGCCGACCGACACGATCGTGGATGCCATCGTCGCCCTCGAGTCCTTCATCATCGGCTCCGCGCTGGATGCCCTCGCGCCTGCGGACAACATGGCACCGGGCGAGCTCGCTCCGACGTATCCGACCTTCGCGGAAGCCGAGAGCGCCCGGGCGCGACTCAGCTCCGACCCCGCCCGCCGCACCTTCGAGATCGGGGTGCGGGCACTGATCCACGGCCTCACCTCATGGGCGCGCGAGCGCACCACGTAGGCTGGTCCGGTGGCATCCCCTGCAGCTGACGACTACCTGAAGACCGTCTACGCGCACACCGAGTGGCAGGACGCCCCCATCACCCCTTCGGTGCTCGCCGCGAAGCTCGGCATCGCCCCGTCGTCGGTCACCGAGATGGTGAAGAAGCTCGCCGCCGCCGGTCTCGTCTCGCACGTGCCCTACGGTGCGGTGCGACTGACGGATGCCGGCACGCTCCGTGCCCTGGCGATGGTGCGCCGGCACCGCCTGATCGAGACCTGGCTGGTGCAGGAGTTCGATTACGGCTGGGACGAGGTGCACGACGAGGCCGAGGTGCTCGAGCACACCATCAGCGATCGGCTGCTGGAGGGCATCGATGCGCGCCTCGGTCGCCCCCGATTCGACCCGCACGGCGATGCGATCCCCGACGCCGACGGTCACATCGAGCGCGAGCCGTTCGTGCTCCTCGCCGACGCTCCGGCCGGGCACGCCGGCCGCGTGCTGCGCGTGGACGACCGCGATCCGGAGTTGCTCCGGGCACTCGAGGCGCTGGGCCTGGCGGTCGCATCGACGGTCACGGTGACAGCGTCCGGAGTGGAGATCGACGGCGTGCAGACGGCCCTGCCCGACGGTGCGGCACAGGTGGTCTGGCTCAGCGCCTGACGGCTCCGCAATACGGTCAGGTGTGCGTCGCCTGCGGCCTCTAGGCTGTGCACATGGCACAACGCGACGACATCGAATGCTGGCTCACCGACATGGACGGCGTGCTCGTCCATGAGAACGACGCCATCCCCGGAGCATCCGAACTGCTCGCCGGATGGGAGAGCGCAGGTATCCCGTACCTGGTGCTCACCAACAACTCGATCTTCACCGCGCGCGACCTCTCCGCTCGCCTCCGCACCAGCGGGCTGCACGTGCCCGAGGAGCGCATCTGGACCTCGGCCCTCGCCACCGCCGACTTCCTGAAGCAGCAGCTCCCCGGCGGCTCGGCATTCGTGATCGGCGAGGCCGGCATCCTCACCGCCCTGCACGACGCCGGCTTCATCATGACGGAGACGAACCCCGACTTCGTGGTCGTCGGAGAGACCCGCAACTACTCGTTCGAGGCGATCACCAAGGCGATCCGCCTCATCATCGGCGGTGCGCGCTTCATCGTCACAAACCCGGATGCCACGGGCCCGAGCGCCGACGGACCACTGCCCGCCACCGGCGCCATCGCCGCCTTGATCACGAAGGCCACCGGCAAGGAGCCGTACGTGGTCGGCAAGCCGAACCCGATGATGTTCCGCTCCGCTCTGAACAAGATCGGCGCGCACTCGAAGCGCACCGGCATGATCGGCGACCGCATGGACACCGACGTCGTCGCGGGCATCGAGGCGGGTCTGCACACGATCCTGGTGCTCACCGGCATCAGCGACCAGGCCGAGATCGAGAAGTACCCGTTCCGCCCGGATGAGATCGTGCAGTCGGTCGCCGACCTGCTGCCGCGGATCACCGAGACGATCACGACGGTCAAGATCAAGAAGTAGCCGATGGGGGCACTCGACGAGGGCGAGCGGTTCCGAGCGGCGGATGCCGCGGCCTGGCGTGCCTGGCTCGAAGCGAACCACGAGCGGACGGCGGGCGTCTGGCTGCTGAGTGTGCGCGGCTCGTCCGACGGCGTCGGCTACGAGGATGCCGTGCGGCAGGCGCTCTGCTTCGGATGGATCGACGGCCCGGTACGCGTCTTCGATGACGGGACCGCCGACCGCGCCAACGGACAGTGGTTCTCTCCGCGCCGCCCCGGCAGCGGATGGGCCGCGACGAACAAGGCGCGCATCGCGGAGCTCGAAGCGGAGGGGGCGCTCGCTCCCGCCGGCATCCGCGTGCTCGAGATCGCGAAGGCGAACGGCTCGTGGACCCTGCTCGACGGACCGGAGGCCGGGATCGAGCCGGAGGAGTTCGCGGCCGCGCTCGACGCGGTGCCCGCCGCGCGCGAGAACTGGGACGCGTTCCCGAAGTCGGTCAAGAAGTTCGGGCTCACTCACATCGCGATGGCCAAGCGCCCGGAGACCCGGACGGCCCGCATCGCGAAGATCGTGGCGGATGCCGCAGAGGGGAAGCGTCCATGAATCAGAGCGACGTGCTGTTCCTGGTGGTCTTCCTGATCCTGCTCAGCTCGCTGACCGTGTTCATCGTGCAGTTCGTGCGCTCACGGCGCGGACGCGGTGGCTCGGACGACGGCCGCGCCGGCTGGTGGGAAGGCCCCTGGGACGAGGACGACAAGTCCCGCTGACATCCCCGCATCCGCTTCGCGTGCCCGTTTTCCGGTACGGATGTCGGGAGATCGCACGGATGTCGGACGAATGACAGGGTTTCACCCCCGATCCGGCGCATCCTCCCGACAAGTGGACAGGCGCGGGCGACCCCGCCGGTCAGGACGCGAGCGTCGCTCCGGGGATCGCGGCGAGCAGCTCCCGGGTGTACGGATGCTGCGGGTCGTCGAAGATGCGCTCGGGGGTGCCGCTCTCGACCACGACGCCGCGCTGCATGACGTGCACCTCGTCGGAGATCATCCGCACGACCGCGAGGTCGTGGCTGATGAACAGGTAGCTCAGCCCCAGGCGCTTCTGCAGGTCGGCGAGCAGGTCGAGGATCTGCGCCTGCACCAGCACGTCGAGTGCGGAGACGGCCTCATCCAGCACCACGAGCTCGGGTTCGAGCGCGAGCGCCCGGGCGATCGCCACACGCTGACGCTGACCACCCGACAGCTCGTGCGGCAGGCGCTCGGCCATCGCGGCGGGCAGCGCCACCTGCTCCAGGAGTTCGAGCACACGCGAGTGCCGGGTGGCCGCGGTGCCGATGCGGTGCACACGCAGCGGCTCGGCGATCGACTGCTCGACCGTGTAGCGCGGGTCGAGTGAGGCGTACGGGTTCTGGAACACCGGCTGCACGCGTCGGCGCAGGGCGAACAGCTCCTTGCGGCGCAGCGTGGTCAGGTCGAGCCCGTCGAACAGGATCGACCCGGAGGTGGCGTCCTCGAGCCCGAGCACCATGTTCGCCGTGGTCGACTTGCCCGATCCGGACTCGCCCACGATCGAGACGGTCGTGCCGCGACGGATCTCGAAGCTCACCCCGTCGACCGCGGTGAACGTCTGCGGCTCGCCCGCCTTGGGGGCGCGGAGGGCGAACTCCTTGCGGAGGTCACGGATCTCGACGAACGGCGTCCCGGTGGCGGCCTCGCGCTGCGGCAGTGCGTCGCGGCGGGAGGCGAGGCTCGGCGCCGCGGCGAGCAGCTGCTTCGTGTACTCGTGCTGCGGGTTGCCGAGCACCTCGGCCGACGTCCCCTCCTCCACGATGTGACCGCGGAACATCACGACGATGCGATCCGCGCGCTCGGCGGCGAGGGCCAGGTCGTGCGTGATGAGGAAGACCGCTGTTCCGAGCTCGTCGGTGAGCGTGTCGAGCTGGTCCAGGATGCGCCGCTGCACGGTCACATCGAGGGCGGAGGTGGGCTCGTCGGCGATCAGCAGGCGCGGCTTGCAGGCCAGGCCCATCGCGATCAGCACGCGCTGACGCATGCCGCCGGAGAACTCGTGCGGGTACTGGTGCGCCCGCTGCGCCGCATCCGCGATCCCGACCATCTCGAGCAGCTCGACGACCCGCGCCTTCGTGGCATCGCCGTGCGTGTGGCCGTGCACCTCGAGCGCCTCGCCGATCTGCTCGCCCACACGCATGAGCGGGTTGAGGTTCGACATCGGATCCTGCGGCACGAGGCCGATCCCGGCGCCGCGCAGGGAGACCATCGCGTTCTCGGGCAGGTCGGTGAGCTCGCGGCCGTCGAAGCGGATGCTGCCGGCGGTGATCACGCCGTTCTCCGGCAGCAGTCGGTTGACCGCGGCGGCGGTGGTCGACTTGCCCGACCCCGACTCGCCCACGATCGCGACGGTCTCCCCGGCGGCGACGTCGATGCTGATGTCGCTGATGGCGGTGACCAGTTCGGAACCGGTCCGGAAGGCGACGGCGAGGCCGCTGATGCTCAGCACGGGCTCGGTGTTGCTCATGATGGTGTTCCTTCGTTGTCGTCCAGATCGTTATCGTCCAGGAGTGCGGGGAGCGCCGAGCGCCACAGCGCCTCGGTCGGTGCGGGTTCGGGGGCGAACAGGCGGTTGCTCAGCAGGACGGCGGCGGTGCCGGTTCCCGGGACGAATCCCAGCGCACAGCCCGTGAAGCCCGGGTGCCAGAGCATCCGGGTCGGTCGGCCGCCGACCGCGACCGTGTCGCTGCGCCAGCCCAGCGCCTGCCCGGC
This sequence comes from Microbacterium sp. NPDC055665, assembly GCF_053618035.1. Taxonomy (NCBI): domain Bacteria; kingdom Bacillati; phylum Actinomycetota; class Actinomycetes; order Micrococcales; family Microbacteriaceae; genus Microbacterium; species Microbacterium sp. NPDC055665. The sequence goes on from NZ_JBSHGY010000002.1 coordinate 228,301, forward strand.
GTCGGGACCGTCGCGGAACAGCTCGGCTGCAGCATCCGGATGCCACAGCTCGGGATGGCGCTCGGGAGCGGCGAGCGCGGCGCCGAGGGTCAGCAGGTCGTCGGCGGTGCTGAAGAGCCCGGCATGGCCGGAGATGCCGCCGAACGCGTGGAAGCAGTTGCCGTCGTTCACGGCCCCGACGATCTCCTCCTCACGCCAGGCGAAGTCGCGGTCGGCGGTGAGGATCGGGTACGGCTCGCCGGTCGCGACCATGCGGCGCTCGGCGGAATCGCCGATGCCGGACGAGGCCACGGGCGCTGATACCGGCCCGTATCCGGTGCGGTCGAGACCGAGGGGCGCCGTCACGAGTTCGCGGACGGCCGCGTCCAGAGGCATCCCGATGACGGCGGCGACGATGCGGCCGAGGAGCATGAAGCCAAGGTCGGAGTAGTGACGCCCGTCGTCGAGGCCGTAGCGCAGCGGGATGGCGTCAGCTGCGGCTGCGGGGTCGCCGGCGTGCGCGCGGTCGAGGTAGAGCGGCTGCCACTCCCAGAGACCTGCACGGTGCTGCAGCAGGTGACGGACCGTCGTTCCCGGAGCACAGGCCGTGCCGCGGACGAAGCGGTCGACCGGGTCGTCGAAGCCGAGGTCGCCCCAGCTGACCAGCCGCAGGATCGCCGTCGTCGTCGCGGCGACCTTCGACACCGAGGCGACGTCGAACGCGGTCGCGGTCGTCATGGGCGTTCCGGCGAGGTCGGCCAGGCCGTCCGCGGCGATGTCGCGCCCGGTATCGGTGACCACACCCGCGACGGCGCCACGCGGCGCGGCATCCGTTGCGAGGACCGCGGCGACGGCTGCGGTGGCGGTCATCTCAAGACCTCGCTCATGTCCACTCCCTGCGCATGCGCTGCTCGGGCTCGCCGAACTCCGGCTGCGTGCGGGTGACTCCGTCGGCGTGCCAGCCCTTCGATTCGTAGAACCCGATCGACGGCGCATTCGCGGTGAACACCCACAGCGTCGCCGCCTCGGCCCCGGCATCCTGCAGCTCTGCGGTCGCCTGCGCCAGCAGCTCTCCGCCGATCCCCCCGCCGTGGGCGCGGGGCGAGACGTAGAGGGAGTGCACGGCGCCGTCGATCCGGCCGTCGTCTCCTGGCGTCGCGGCGTAGCGGGTGATCCCGACGATCCGGCCGTCCCGCTCGGCGACGAGCACGACGCCCACCGGATCCTCGAGCACTCGGCGCCACACCGCCTCGGCCCGCTCACGGGTCATCGCATCGATCGCCCCGTCGGGGAGCACACCCCGGTAGCTTTCGCGCCAGCACGCGAGGAACACCTCGAGCACCCCGGACAGGTCGTCCGGGGTGGCGGGGCGCACCTGCAGGCTCACGATGCCGCAGCCTCCGTGAGCGAGAGGGAGTCGATGGAGGCGACGGGCTCCGGCATCTGCAGCGGGCCGACGCCGGGCGTGATGGTGCCGAGGATGCGGGGCTCGCGCGCACCGGTGCCGCCGGGGACGATCGCGGGGACTCCGTGCATCGTGGACCAGCCGATCAGGGCAAGCAGGATCGCCTCCTTGCTGTCGGCCGCAGCCCCCAGCTCGTCGGCGAGCACGACCTCGGTCTCGGGCAGCGCGGCGCGCAGTCCGTCGAGGATCAGCGGATTGCGGCATCCGCCGCCCGACACGGCGAGGAACCCGATGCCGGCGGCCTCGACGTCACGAGCGACCGTGCGGACGGTGAGCTCGGTGAGGGTGCGCACGACGTCGGCGACCGCGATCTCGCGGCCCTGTGCGGCGAGGTGCTCGTGCACGTAGCCGAGGTGGAAGTGCTCCTTGCCGGTGCTCTTGGGCGGGGTGAGCGCGTAGTACGGGTCGTCGAGCAGCGCGGCGAGCAGCGCCTCGTCCACCTGTCCGGTGCGGGCGATCGCGGCATCGTCGTCGTAGCCGAGCGGGTTGAGGCCGTGCTCCACGATGACCGCGTCGACCAGCGCGTTCGCGGGGCCGATGTCGTAGGCGACCAGGCCGTCCTGGCGCACCACGGTCATGTTCGAGATGCCGCCCAGGTTGAGCGCCCCTGAGACTCCCGCGCGGGCGCGCAGGAGCAGCTCGTCGAGGAACGACACCAGCGGGGCACCGTGTCCCCCGACCGTGATGTCGCGGATGCGGATGTCGGACACGACGGGGGCGCCGACCTTCTCGGCGATCCAGGCGGGCTGCCCGATCTGCAGGGTGCCCAGGGCGTGCGCGCCGTCGACCCAGTGGTACACGGTCTGCCCGTGCGAGCACACCGCGTCGACACCGCCGACCTCGGCCGCGATGTCGGCGGCGACCTCGGCGAACGCCTGCCCGATGAGGGTGTCGAGCTCGGCCACCTCGGCGAGGGTCGTCTGCGCGGGCGGGAGCGCCGCGATCAGCCGCGCCCGCAGCTCGGGGGCGTAGGGCACGCTCGTCGCCGCGAGCACCCTGCCGTGCAGGTCCACGCCGTGGGCGGTGAAGCCGCCGCTGGTCGTGAAGTCGACGACGGCGGCGTCGATCCCGTCGTGCGAGGTGCCGGAGATCAGTCCGAGGACGCGCATCAGTTCTCCTCCAGTGCAGTGCGCAGCCGGCCATCGGCTGCGTCCAGTCGTGCGGTGGCCGCGGCGAGGTCCTCACCGCGGCGGATCATGACCGACGCGAGCTTCACGTCGTAGGCGGCGGTCTCCAGAGCAGCCACCGCCGTGTCGCGGTCGACATCCGCGATGGTCTGCACCATCCGGATCGCCCGCTCGCGCAGCTTGTGGTTGGTGGCCTTCACATCCACCATCAGGTTGCCGTAGGCCTTGCCGTTACGCACCATCGAGATGGTCGAGAACATGTTCAGCACCAGCTTCTGCGCGGTACCCGACTTGAGCCGGGTCGAACCCGACAGCACCTCGGGACCGACCTCGACCTCGATGCCGTGCTCCGCCGCCGCGCTGAGGGCGGTGCCGACGTTGCAGGAGAGGCCGATGCTGAGCGCTCCGAGTTCGCGCGCGCGGCGGACCGCCGCGATCACATACGGTGTGCGGCCGCTGGAGGCGATGCCGATCACGGTGTCGAGCGGGCCGATGCCGGCGGCGTCGATGGCCGCAGCCCCCGCCTCCGCGTCGTCCTCGGCGCCTTCGACCGGGCTGACGATCGCCCCGGGCCCTCCGGCCATGATCGCGAACACCAGCTCCGGCGGGGTGCTGAACGTGGGCGGGCATTCCGAGGCGTCGAGCACGCCGATACGGCCGGGGGTTCCTGCACCGACGTACACCAGACGTCCGCCCTGCGCCATGCGGGCGGCCGTGGCCTCGATCGCGGGGACGATCTGCCCGAGCGCGCGCTGCACGGCGGCCGGTACCGTGGCATCCGCCTCGTTCATCGTCTGCGCGAGTTCGGCCACGCTCATCAGGTCGAGCTCCGCGTAGCGGGGATCGCTGGCCTCCGTGGCGAGTCCGCCGAGGTCTTCCACCGTCATCGCTTTCCTCTGTTCCGGGGGTCGAGACTGTCGCGCAGGCCGTCGCCGAGCAGGTTCAGACCGACCACGAGGAGCACGACGATCACGCCGGGCGCGATCATGGTCCACGGGGCGATCGTGACGAGTGTGCGCGCCTCGAAGATCATCGACCCGAGCGAGGGCGCGGGCGGCGGGGTGCCGAGTCCGAGGAAGCTCAGCGAGGCCTCGGTGAGCACGGCCCAGGACAGCGAGAGCGTGACCTGCACGATGATGATCGACGTGATGTTGGGCAGCACATGGCGGAACATGGTCGCCATGCGGCTCTGACCGGTGCTCTTGGCCGCCTTGACGTACTCGACCTCGCGCAGCGACAGCACGGGGCCTCGGGTCACGCGGATGAAGATCGGCACGTAGACGATCGCGATGGCCACGGCGATGGTGAACCAGTTGCGCTCGAACACCGAGGCCAGCGACAGGGCGAGCAGCAGCGGCGGGAAGGCGAACAGGACGTTGGTGACCGCCGTGATCGCCCCGTCGGAGAAGCCGCGGTAGAAGCCGGCGATGAGTCCGCACACCGTGCCGACGACGGTGGCGAAGGCGACGGCGACGACCGAGATGAGCGCCGAGTTCGCGACTCCGGCGGCGACGCGGGAGAACACGTCGCGACCGAACTGATCGGTGCCGAACCAGTGCACGGCCGACGGCGGCTGCAGGCGGGACGGCGGGTCCTGGGCGAGCGGATCGAACGGCAGCAGCCCGAACGCCGAGACGAGGCTCAGCACCGCGAGCAGCACGACGATGATGAGGCCGGTGAGCCCGCTGCGGCTGCGCAACAAGAGGCGCACGCGCTCCATGGTGCGCCCGCCGCCGGGGGCGAGGGCCGAGGTCTGAGAGATGTCGGTCATGCGGCACGCACCCGAGGATCGATGACCCGGTACAGCAGGTCGGTGAGCAGGTTGACGATGACGAAGGCGAGCGCGATCACGAGGACGGTGCTCTGCACGAGTGCGTACTCCTTCTGCTGGATGCCCAGCAGCACCTGTCGTCCGATGCCGGGGAGCGAGAAGATCTGCTCCACCACCACGGCACCGCCGAGGAGGTAGCCGAACTGCAGGCCGGTCATCGTGACGATCGGCACGAGCGCGTTGCCGAGCACGTGGCGCACCTGCAGGCGGCGCGGCGGGACGCCCTTCGCCTTCGCGGTGCGGATGAAGTCGTTGGCGCGGATCTCGAGCACCGCGGTGCGGGTCGTGCGCATGATCGGTGCGGCGATGCCGAAGCCGAGCACGATCGACGGCAGCAGCATCTGCTGGAGGTTGAGCAGCGGGTCCTCGAAGAGCGTCGCGTAGGCCTGGCCATTGGGGTTGAAGCCGAACGACGAGGCGAGCACCGCCAGCAGAGCGGTGCCGAGCAGGAACGCCGGGATCGAGAGACCGGCGAGGCCGACCACCTGGCCGAAGCCGTCGCGGACCGAGTCGGGCTTGGAGGCCGAGAGCATGCCGAGCGGGATGCCGATGGCGAGGGCGATCACGATCGAGAAGATCGCGAGCTCGAACGTGACGGGGAGGGCGGCCGCGGTCAGCTCGAGCACGCTGGTCTGCGCCCGGGACGAGAAGCCGAGGTTGCCGGTGAAGATGTTGCCGAGCCACGAGAAGAACTGCACGAAGAGCGGCTGGTCCAGGCCGTAGTAGGCCTCGAGGGCCGCGCGCTGGGAGGGAGTGAGGGCGGCCGCCTCGGTGCCGAGGCCGGAGCTGATCTGGTCGCCGGGGATGGCGCGCAGCATCAGGAAGACGAAGATGGCGACGCCGAGGAGCGTGCCGAGGGCTGCGAGGATGCGTCGCAGCACGCTGTTGCGGAGGAGCTGTCTGAACATGCGCGTGTGGGGCTGCCTGTCGTCGGGGAGGGAGGGGGCGCGGGGTGGCCGCGCCCCCTCGATCCGCTACTTGATGGAGGTGGTCCGCAGGTACTGCAGCGAGCCGTTCACCATGGGGACGAAGCCGTCGACGGTCGATGCCGTCGCCGTGTAGGTGTAGCTCGTGAACAGCCAGATCCACGCGGCGTTGTCCTCGAGGTTCTCGGAGACCTGCGCGTAGATGTCCTTGCGCTTGTCCGGGTCGGCCGTCTGGCGCCCCTCGGCGAACAGCGCGTCGAGCTCGGGCGAGGAGTAGCCGGCGACCTTGTTCAGGTTTCCGGTGCTGGTGAAGTAGCGGCCGTACATGCCGTCGGGGTCGGGACGACCGCCGTTGAGCGCGACGGCGGCGTCGAAGTCGGCCGCGATCCAGCGGTCGACGAAGGCACCGGACTCGAGGACCTCGATGTCGAGCGTGATCTTCGCGTCGGCGAGCTGGGCCTTGAGGTTCTGCGCCTCGTTCACCGAGGTGGCGTACTCGCCCTGCGAGACGATCGTCTTGACGGTGACGCCGTCTTCCTTGCCCGCCTTCTTCAGGTAGTCGGCGGCCTTGTCGAGGTCGCGCTCCGGGCACGGACGCGCCTCGGGGTCGGACTTGTACGCGGGAGAGGTGATCGGGCCGGTGACCTCACCCTCGCCGAGGGCGGCGGTGTCGAGCACCTCCTGGCGGTCGATCGCGCACTGGATGGCGAGACGCACGTTGACATCGGCGAGGTCGCCGCGCGTGGCGTTCAGCTGCAGCGCGTGGTAGCTCAGCTGCGGGGTCGTGGCGACCTCGACGTTGGCGCCCTCGGCGGTCTGCGCGACCAGCGGGTCGTCGAACACCGCGAGCTGCACGTTGCCGGACTGCATCGCCGAGACGATCGACGACTCGTCGGGGATCACGCGGAACTCGACGGTGTCGAGCAGCGCGGCGTCGCCCCAGTAGTCCTCGTTCTTGGCGAGCGTGATCGACTGGCTCGCCTTGCGGCTGTCGAGGACGAACGGACCGGTGCCGTTCGGGGTGGTGTTGAGTGCCTCTTCGGTGTCGTCGGAGGACAGCATCGCCATGTTGATCACCGCGAGGTTGGCGGGAAGGGCGGCGTCGGGAGCGCTCAGCGTGAGGGTGACGGTCGTCTCGTCGGTGGCCTCGACCGCGGTGACGGAGGCGAGGGAGCTGCTCGCGACGGCGGCGGTGGCCTCGGCGGCGATGGCGTCGAGCGAGTACTTGACGTCTTCGGAGCCGAAGGTGCTGCCGTCGGCGAACGTGACGCCTTCACGCAGGCGGAAGGTCACGGTGAGGCCGTCTTCGGAGACGTCCCAGGACTCGGCGAGACCGGGGACGACGTTGAGATCCTCATCGAACTCGGTCAGCGTGCCGTACAGGTTCTGCAGCACGTTGACGGCCTGGAACTGCGTGGCCTTCCAGGGGAACAGGGTGTCCGGGTCGCTGGTGACGCCGATGACGAGGTCGCCGCCGGCCGCGCCCTCCGAGGAGCCGGAGGTGGATGCCGGTGCGGAACAACCGGTGATCACGAGCGCCAAAGCGGCGGCCGTGGCGGTGAGAGCGCCCAATGACGCTCGCCGTGCTGTGCTCATTGCAGATTCCTCCTGGCTGGGACGCGTCGCCGTGGCGTCGGGTCAGGCGCTGTTGCCTGCCGCCCCGTGAACGTCGTCGGTCTTGGTTGGTACCAAAAGTACACGAACGTCACTACAGATGTAACAGAAGTTCCTCTACTGTTATGAACAGCGATCGGAGACCGCCATGTCCAATGAAGCTGCCCGCGAAGAAGCCGGCGCACACCCCGTCCTCGTCCGCATGCGCGCGATCCGTCCCGAGCTGCGTCCGAGCGAGCAGCGCATCGCCGACCTCTTCCTCGCCGATCCCGCGGGTACCGCAGGACTCTCGGTCGCCGAGCTCGCGCAGCGCTGCGACACCTCGACCACCTCGGTCGTGCGGTTCTGCAAGCGGCTCGGCTACGAGCACGTGCGAGAGCTGCGCAACCACGTGCTGCGCGACGTGGAGCGGGAGACGTTCGACACCGCCGCACTCCCCGCCGTCTCCGGCGACATCGACCGCAACGACACGCTGGCCGACATCGTCGCCAAGGTCTCGCTCGCCGAGACGCTCTCCCTCGCCGACACCGCGAAGGTGCTCGACACCGAGTCCCTGCGCGCCTCGGTCGAAGCCATCACGTCCTCGACCAGGGTCGACATCTTCGGCGTCGGCGCGAGCTCCATCGTCGGGCTCGACCTGCAGCGCAAGCTCACCCGTATCGGCCGCACCGCGCTGGATTGGTCCGACCCGCACGCCGCCTGGACGTCGGCGGCGACGCTCGGCCCGGGCAACGTCGCGATCGCCGTGTCGCACAGCGGCGCCACCACCGACACCATCGAGTTCCTCCTGCTCGCCCGTCGGGCGGGCGCCACGACCATCGCGATCACGAACCACGCCGGGGCACCGCTGGCCGATCAAGCCGACATCGTGCTCACGACCGCCGCCCGCGAGACCGGCTTCCGCTCGGGCGCGCTCGGCAGCCGGATCGCGCAGCTGATGGTGGTCGACTGCATCTTCATCGGCGTCGCCCAGTCGAACTACGACCGCTCGATGGAGGCGCTGCGCGACACGTTCGCCGCCGTGCATCGCGTGCGGTCGGCCGGAGCGTGACGAACGCAGGGCGCGCGCGGGCAGGACTCTTCGCGGCGTTCGCGGGGCTCGGCGTCACGGCGGCCTTCGTCCCGGCGGTGCTCCCCTCCGCAGAGCGTGCGATCGGGGCCGATCTCAGCGCCGCGGTCCCCGCGCTCTTTGCGGGGCTGCTGGTGGGCGTGCTCGTCTCCGGACCGCTCCTCGTCCGCTTCCCACCGCAGACCGCGCTCATCCTCGGCAGCGCACTCCAGGCTGCCGCCGTCATCGCCGTTGCGGTCGCGGGCACTCCCGCGCTGTTCATCGCCGCGGCGTCCGTCGCCGGGTTCGGGTTTGGGCTGGTCGAGGCCTCGGGTTCGGTGGCGGCGAAGTCCGCGGCGGTCGGCAGTGCGACGGGGCTGCTCAGCGCGCTGCTCGGGACGGTCGCGGTCTGCGCCGCGGTCACGCCGCTCCTGGTCGCCGTCGCGTCCGATGCGCGTGCCGTGCTCGGCCTCCTCGCGGTGGTGCCCCTCATCACGGTCGTGATGCTCGCCGGCCCGACTCCTGCGGTCTCCGTCGCGGAGGCTCCCGCGCATCGCGACGTGCGGGGGCTGCTCGTGCTGCTGCCATTTGCAGTTTCGCTGCCGCTGTACGTCGGCGTCGAGACCGTGCTGTCCGGCTGGTCGGCCGTGATCCCGGAGCGCATCCTCGAGGTCGATCCCGCTCTCGCAGCTCTCGGAACCTCGGCGTTCTGGACGCTGATGGCCGTCGGCCGCTTCAGCGCGGCGGCGCTGCGCCGGGCGTCCGTGTCACCGATCGTGATCCTCCTCGCCGCGACGACCGGGGCCGCCGTCCTGATGGCGACGGCCGGGATGCTGGTGGGGTCCAAGCCGGTGTGGGCGCTGGTCGCGCTGGCCGCGGTGGTCGTGCTCCTCGCCCCGAGCTACGGACTCATACTGGGGCTCGCCCTCGACCGGCTGGATCCGGCTCGCAGCGCGGCAGTGACCGGAGCACTCGTGGCCTGCGGCGCGGTGGGCGGCACGTTCGTCCCCACGCTGATCCTGCTGGTGGGCCGCGACCCGGCCTCGAGCACGACCTTCTTCGTGTCGGCTGCGCTGTGCGCACTGGTGCCGGTGCTGGTGCTGGGAGCGGTTCGGAATCCCGGACCGGCGACCGCGGCGACCTGACCTCTTCTCCACACCTCGCACCATCCGCGACCTCTTCACAGATGCTGGAATACCGGCGCGCGCACCGGGAAGGGCGGCGTAACGTCGTCGATACACCTATCCGAGCAAGGAGTGCACGCGTGTCCACGGAGACCCTCGCGATCATCATCAGCGCCGTCGGTGTCGTGGTCACGCTCGGCACGAGCATGTTCGTCGGCGCCGCCTGGATGGTCCGCCGCATCGACGCCGTCGCCGCCGACGTCACCGACCTGAAGATCTCCGTCGCGCGACTCGACGGCCCGCCACGGCACTTGCTCACCGCAGAAGGGGGATGAGACGGTGACCACCGAGACCGCCACGATCGTCGTCAGCGCGATCGGCATCGTGCTCACCCTCGGCGCCAGTCTCTTCGCCGCCGGCGCCTGGATGATCCGCCGCATCGACGACCGCATCGACGCCGTCGACGAAAAGCTCAGCACCCGCATCGACGCCGTCGCCGCCGACGTCACCGACCTGAAGATCTCCGTCGCCCGACTCGAAGGCCCACCGCGGCACCTGCTCACAGCGAGTCGCTGAGCAGCGTTCCGGACGGTCCTACCGCAGCACGAGGGCGGCGGCGCCGATCAGCGGCCCCTCGTCGCCCAGCCCCGAGCGCACGACGCGGGTGCGGCGCGAGTATTCGTGCACCGCGCTCGCGGTGAGCGCCTGCTGCACGAGATCGATGTAGTCGGCAGACACGCGTGAGAACCCGCCCCCGATGGCCACGACATCGAGGTCGACGAGCGTCGCAGCATCCGCGAGAGCCTCGCCCACGGCGCGGGCCGAGCGCTCGATCGCCGCTCGCGCGAGGGGGTCGCCGGCAGCCGAATCACGCGCGAGATCCTCACCCGTCGCCCCGGTCCATCCTTGCTGCTGCGCCCAGGCGGCGCTCGCGGGACCCGAGGCGATCTCCTCAAGGGTCATCCCGCCCTCACGGCGCACTTGCCCGAGGTGTCCGGCGTTGCCCGTCGCACCGGGGATGTATGCGCCGTTCGCGACGAAGCCGCCGCCGACACCGGTCGAGACGACGATCGACAGTGAGGCACCGGCGCCCTGGGTCGCCCCGAGCCAGGATTCGGCGAGGGCGAGCGCTCCGCCGTCGTGTCCGAGGATGGTGCGCACATCTCGCCCCACGACCGTGGATGCTGCCGCGTGAACCGCCTCAGCGAGCGCGAAGCCGCGTGCGAGTGGCATGTTGACGGGCATGATCGTGCCGAGGGTCCGATCGACGGGGCCGGCGCTGCCCGCACCCGCACCGACGAGCTCAGCATCCGCGGGCAGCGCGGCGAGCGCGTGCTCGACGATCGCGACGACGGCGGCGTTCAACGACTCGAACGTGGCGTCCCGACCGGTCGCCTGCCGGCTGCGGCTGCCCGTGACGAGCACGCCGTCCTCCGCGACGAGCGCGGCCTCCATCTTGGTGCCGCCGACGTCGACGGCCAGCGCGTAGCGCGTCACTGCGGGTCGAGTCCGAGGTCGTCGAGGTCGAAGGCGGCGCGCCACTCGAGTCCCTCGGCTTCGATGGCGGCCTGCGCCCCCGTCTTGCGGTCGACGATCACGGCGACGGCGACGATCTCGGCGCCTTCCTTGCGCAGCGCCTCGACGGCCTTGAGCGCCGACTGTCCGGTGGTCGAGGTGTCTTCGAGCACGACGACCCGCTTGCCCTTGACGTCGGCGCCTTCGATCTGACGGCCGCGGCCGTGGTCCTTCGGCTCCTTGCGCACGACGAACGCGTCGAGCGGGCGCTCGGTGGCGACCGAGGCATGCAGCACGGAGTTCGCGATCGGGTCGGCCCCGAGCGTGAGACCGCCGACGGCCACGACGTCGAGGTCGCCGATCAGATCGAGCATGATGCGGCCGATGGCGGGGGCCGCCCGATGGTCGAGCGTGAGCTTGCGCATGTCGACGTAGTACGTCGCCTTCTTGCCGCTCGAGAGGGTGAAGTCACCGTGGAACACCGCCTCGTCCTTGATCAGGTCGAGGAGGGTCTGGCGGTCTGCGTCGAGTGCGGTCACGGCATCCAGTGTAGGAGGTGGGCTCTAGGCTGGACGCATGCGCTTGGCCACCTGGAACGTCAACTCCATCCGCACCCGCGTCACCCGCACCGTCGAGTTCGCCGTCCGTGAAGACATCGACGTGCTGGCGATGCAGGAGATCAAGTGCAAGCCCGAGCAGTTCCCTTACGCGCCGTTCGAAGAGGCCGGGTACCACGTCGAGGTGCACGGGCTGAATCAGTGGAACGGTGTCGCCATCGCGAGCCGCCTGCCCATCACCGATGTGCGCACCGCGTTCGACGGGATGCCGGGGTTCGCGAAGGGGCATGAGGGTCCGGATGCTCCGCTCGAGGCGCGCGCGCTCGGCGTGATGGTCGACGGGGTACGGGTGTGGAGCCTGTACGTGCCGAACGGCCGTTCGCTCGACGACCCGCACTACCTCTACAAGCTGCACTGGCTGGAGCAGCTGAAGAGGTCGACGGCGGCCGAGCTCTCGGCCAACCCCGACCTTCCGCTCGCCCTGGTGGGCGACTTCAACATCATCCCGTTCGACCACGACAACGGGGATCCCGACATCGTGGTCGGCCGCTCGACGCATGTCTCGCAGCCCGAACGCGATGCGTTCTTCGCGTTCGCCGATGCCGGAGTCACCGACGTGGTGCGCCCGCTGCTTCCGGAGGGCTTCACCTACTGGGACTACCAGCGCCTGAAGTTCCCGCGCAACGAGGGCATCCGCATCGACTTCGTGCTGGGCTCGCGCACGCTGGCTGAAGCCGTCACCGGCGCCTCGATCCACCGGAACGAGCGCAAGGGCGAGCAGCCCAGCGATCATGTTCCTGTGGTGGTCGACCTCGACGGTCACCGTCTAGGAACAGGCGGCGCCGCTGACGATGACGACGACCTTCCGATGATCTTCTCCTGACGGCCGCTCCTGTGACCGTGCGGCTGATCGCCACCGACCTCGACGGCACGCTGCTCGACTCCTCTTCCACTGTCACGCCGCGCACGCGGGTGGCGCTCGATGCGGCCCGCGATCGCGGCATCCACGTCGTCCCGGTGACCGCGCGCCAGCCCATCGGGCTGCGTGCCATCGCCGGCGATGCGGGGTTCGACGGGTGGGCGCTCTGCAGCAACGGTGCCTACGCCGTGCGTCTGGATAACGGACGGATGCTGTTCGCCGAGGAACTTCCGCCCGACACGATCCGCGCCCTGGTCGAGGCGCTGCGCGCCAGCATCCCGGGCCTGCTGTTCGCGAGCGTGCGCGAGGGCGGTGAGACCTTCGTGGCGCAGGACGGCTACGCCGAGATCGCCCAACTCTCCGACCACAAGCGCGACCCCCGCACGATGGGCGGGGTGCCATTGGAGCAGGTGCTCGCGGCACCGAGTCTGAAGCTCGTCATCCGGCATCCGGAACTCGCCCCTGCCGCGCTCTTCGACACGCTGCGCAGCCTCGGGCTGACCGGGTTCGAGGCGACGCTGTCCGGAGCTCCGTTCGTCGAGGTGATGGCCGAGGGCGTCACGAAGGCCACCGGGCTCGCCCGCCTCTGCGACCACCTCGGCATCGGCCGCCCCGACGTGGTCGCCTTCGGCGATGCGCTCAACGACGTCGAGATGCTGCGCTGGGCAGGGCGCGGCGTCGCCATGGCCCATGCGGAACCCGTGGTTCAGGCCGCGGCCGACGAGACGACCGCCTCGAACGATGACGACGGCGTCGCGCAGGTGATCGAGCGACTGCTCGGCTGACGCGGCACGCTCAGGTCACAGCGAGCAGACGATCCTCGGTTCGCCGCCGACCCATGATCATCATCAGGCTCGCGAGACTCATCACCGCAGCGGACACGGCGATCGCCGTGGCGTATGCCGCCTCCCGGGATCCCGCGGGCCCGAGGGACGCGAACACCTGCGAGACGACAGCGGTCGCGAGCAGGGAGCAGACCGCGAGGATCGGCGCGGTGAGGGCCGACACCCGCCCCATCGCTCCCATCGGCACCTTCGCTTGGAGGATCGGCCCCTGGCACACGATGTACAGAGAGAACAGGAGCCCGGCTAGACCCATCGTGATCGCCGCGGGCACGAATGCGCGCAGGAATGAGTATCCGATGTACGTCAGTCCGAGCGAGATCAGCGCGACGGGGAAGAGTCGCTCGGGCGTGAAACGAGACACGATCGACGGCGCGAATACAGCACCAATCAGACCACCGACCGAGAACATCCCCGATACCACCCCGTACTCCGCGGGCGAGAGCCCCATCGTCTCCAGAGCGAAGAGGGCGAGGGACACGTTGTTGGTTCCGAGCGACAGCCCGTACGCCCCCATGCCCACGATGAGAAGACGGATTCCCGGATCCCGCCAGGCGATGGACAGCCCGTCCCGCAGCGACCGCCAGTAGCCGACATCTTCGTTGCGGGTGAAAGCGGCGCGGATCGGCACCGCCCGGACGAGAACGGTCGACACCAGCAGGCAGACTGTGGAGAGTGTGAGCGCGAGAACCGGCCCGCTGACCGCGTACACCACCGGGCCCGAGACCGTCGCGAGGATTCCTACGCCCATACTGGCGAACATCGATCGGCCGGCAGCGTCGGCCCGGCGATCCTGCGGGATCACAATCTGCATCATCGAGTTTCGGCCCGGGTCGAAGAACTGCGAACTGATGCTGGCCGCGAGTTGTGCGACGACGAGCGTGATCACGATCACTTGGTCGGGAAGCGAAACCGCGATGCCCACGACGATCAGGTAGATAGCGGCGCGCGTGAGGTCGCTGCTGATCATCACCCGCTTCGCGTTCCAGCGGTCGACCCACACGCCCGCGAACGGCGCGAGGATCAACCGGGGAACAGCGACCGCGGCGACCATCAGCGCGATGAGCTGGGGGGTGGAGGCCTCACCGGCTCCGAGATCGGTGACGATCCAGACCGTCGCCGTGGCCGCGACACAGTACTCCGCGAACGACGACAGTGCCTGGGCCGCCCAAAGCAGAGCGAACGACCGACTGATGAAGAAGCGTCGAAGGAGGTCACCGCCTCCCCGTCGGCGACGTTTCATCAGGTAGGTTCCGAGAGTCGTATCGCATAGATCGGGGATATATCCTCTGACAACCTAAAGAGCGCGGAGGCACTGCTCTCGTGGATTGCTGGAGTCATTCGCGCAACCAAATTATGATGCTGACCTTCGAGAAGCAGCGCGTGTCCAATCCGCCCCACTTTCACGAGGGCGTTGGCGTACGCTGCGTTCACATCCTGCCCTGAGGACTGGACGGCTCGCCAGTCCAGGCATAACAGAACGTAGATGCCTGCGCCTTGCGCCCATTCTTGCCCTTGAAGCATGCGCGACATCAGGTGAGAATTGTCTTTGGTCATGATTTGGCGTAGGGAACGAGGCTCGTTCTCGACCACCCACGCTGCGTCGGCCCAGGCTTCGACATTGTCCGTAACAACACATGCAACGATGTCCCTCTCGTCCGAGAGCGCTTGATACATGCATCTCAAAACGGCACTGAACTGGGCCCGAGAAATTGGCCCTGCCTTCGTTCGAGTCAAGCTCTTGCGTGCTATCGACTTCGAATAGGTAAATCCCGAGACGATCTTGTCCGCCAGGTAGTCGTGGCTAACAAACTCACCAGGGCAGCTATTTCCAGCGGCGCCTAGAAAGTGGTAGGGGCGCGCCCAGCCCACTTCACTCCAGAAAGGCGGCACGGAGCGCACCCCAGTTGCATCGATGACTTCCATTACTCCCACCCCTCTAGAAGCCCACGAATAAGCACGGGCACCTCGTCCTTCCCCAGACCGATGTGAGTCGTGAAATCGAAGTCAATTGCCACGCCCGATCTGTATCGCCAGTTGCAGAAGTTGGCGATAGCCTCCAGTTGTGCTTCTGCATGTCCGGCGTCTACGAGAATCGCGCGAAAGCTCCGCGGGTCCCGATACCGAAACATCGCCCTACGCACGACGGACGCGACTGCAATTCCAATAATCCAATCGGCGTCCGACACCGGAGCTTTGGAGAGGGGCGCCGAACTGACTCGCTGTAACTCGCCACGTCGGGTGTTGAAGTGCCATATGCCCGTCGAAAGAACGGGAGACGCGTGAACCTCTAAGAACAGCTCCGACGGGTGTCGCGAGCCGCCCGATGGCACTGATTTTTTCACAAGCTCAACCTGGTGATACCCCGTCATCGGATCGTGGTAGGTGGCCTGATGGCGGCGAACGCCGAAGGAGCCTGAGATCATCGCGCTCAACCGACACCTGGCTGAGTTCCGAAGTTCGTCGATGGTTAAATCCGCAGCGTCCTCAAGCTGATAGGTTTCGTCGTGCGGCAGCTCGAGATACACCGAAGGATAAGAGTCGCTTGCGACATACCCGGCCATAATCTGCGCGTCTTTAATACGAGCCTCCATTCCTTCCGACATATCGAGGAAGGGATGGTCCGATGTCGCGATACAATATCCCGCCTTTGGAATATCCAACTCGTTTTCTACTTTATGACCCCCGTAGCGAAGAGCAATATTCTGCAACCACTCAGTCTTCTTCCGATTGTCCGCGGGAATAGGTTCGCCCGTGATATCGATGGAGTCCACTGATGTTGAAAACTCTAATTTTATGGCGCCATCCCCATGAAGATACGCCATCACCGAAGTGTTATCCATGTGCTTTCTCTCGGAATTGCCAGGACGCGCCAATTTGCACGTCCTGGCAATGTTCCGGGTCACGCTCAGATGTGAACGGGCTTCGGAGCGGCGAGGGGTGCATCGACAATGAATCGCGTGGCGAGGTTGCAGCTACTCTCCTGCAGAAGTGCGATACGAACGGTCGTTTCCATGTTTCTTCCTAAATCGTGTTCCGCGCACTCAATCAAGGCGCATGTCGAAGCTAACACCGATTATCGCGAGTGTCCGATATACTAATGCCCGCTAAGTTGCTACCGCCTAACTTCATTCCGATATGCCGGGCGTCACGAAGGCCACGGGGCTCGCCCGCCTGTGCGAGCACCTCGGCATCGGCCGCGCCGACGTGGTCGCCTTCGGCGATGCGCTCAACGACGTCGAGATGCTGCGCTGGGCAGGGCGCGGCGTCGCCATGGCCCATGCGGAACCCGTGGTTCAGGCCGCGGCCGACGAGACGACCGCCTCGAACGATGACGACGGCGTCGCGCAGGTGATCGAGCGACTGCTCGGCTGACGCCTTCGCCTCAGCTCTCCGCGCGGCGTCGATGCACGAGCAGTCCACCCATCACGGCCAGGAGGAAACCGATCGCGATGACCGCGGTCGGGGTCTCTGCTCCGGTGTTCGCCAGCCCGTCGCCCGGAGCTGCGGCGCCGCCGGTCTGACCGCCGCTTCCGGTGCCTGGGCCCGCAGCCGCGGCCACGGTCAGCGCAGCGCTGGCGACCACAGTGGAGCCCGACAGCGCGACCAAGGTGTGCGCGCCGACAGGCGCAGTCGCCGGAATACGCAGCGTCCCCTGGAGCACGCCGTCAGCGTCGGCCGTCAGCACTCCGAGCGCGATCGGGTCGGAACGCAGCTCGAAGGCGATGGTCGCGCCCGGCGTGAACCCGGTGCCCGAGACCGTGATGTCCTTGCCCGCGCGGATCGATCCCGTGGACAGGGACAGCGTGGGCGTCGGTTGTGGCTCCGCGCACTCCTCAGCAATGTCCAAATCGATGCCGCCTGCGGTTTCGCCGGCACGGAGCGTGAACGTCTCGGCATCGCCGAGGGCGGAGACGCCACCGTAGTACTGGGTGCAGTAACCGGCGGCCTCGACACGCACCGTGTACGTTCCCGCGGGCAGCGAACCCCCGGGAGCCGAACCATCCGGCCCCTCACGGAAGGTGTAGGCGCCGGAGCTGTCGACAGAGGCGACCTCGTGCCACGTCCCGGCGCGCTGAAGCAGCACGGTGACCCGCGCATCAGAGAATGCAGACCCGTCCGCAGTCGAGATGGTGCCGGCGATGTTGCCACCGAGCGCGAGATCGAAATCGACTCCGGCTCGATCAGAGGATGTGGTGAGAGTGATCGGCGTGGCCTGCGAAGCCAGCGCGACACCGTCGAAGTACTGCGGTGCATAGATCGGGTCGTAGACCTGAGCCCGCGCGCGGAGCGTGTAGGAACCGACCGGGAGGGAGATCTCATACGAGCCGTCCGGCCGGGTGTAAGCCATTCCTGCCGGCTTGCCGCCCTGGAAAGCCTCGACGAGGGCATCACCCGATGGAGTCCCCGCCGTCTCGACCACACCGGAGATCACGCCGTAGGAGTCGAGCACGCCATCGACCCCGGTAACGATCTGCCCCTGCGCGACGTCGACCGCAGTGGCATCCTCCACGCGAAGCGCATCGTCCCAGTACTCGGCGATACCTCGACCGCCACTGGGGGTGAACACCACCTCATACTTTCCCGGAGGTACGGTGAGTACGTAGCTGCCGTTCGGTGCGATGTCCGCCTGCACTGTGGTGGACGTGCGGGGGTCGTGAGCCTGCACCCATCCCGGCACCGGCGAACCGTCCACCGCGAGAACCACCTCTCCGCTGATCGTGCCCGCTTCGGCGAGGAACGCATCGATCGCCGCGCTCGCCTCACCCGATGCCACCGTCACGGGCGCCGCCATGCTGACGTCGTACGCGTCGTCCCAGTACTCGTTCGAGAAGGTCGCGTCGTCCGGAGCGAAACTCACGATGTAGTCGCCGCCGCGCAGACCCGGAATCCGGTAGACACCGTCGCTGTCAGTCGCGACCGACGCGGTGCTCGAACCGTCCGGTGTGCTGGCCCGCACCGTGACGCTCTCGAGCGGTTCGCCGTCGCTCTGCCGCATCACGCGACCGGAGATCGAGCCGCCCAGGTCGAGCGCCGCGTCGATACCCTCGACACCCTCACTCTCGGTGAGGGTGACCCGCTGCGCGCTCTCCCGGTCGGCGGCGTCGTTCCAGTACTCGGAGACGAGATCGGTCCCGTCGGTCTCGAACCGCACGGTGTACTCGCCCGCCGGCAGGCCTTCCATCCGGTACTCGCCGTTCTCGTCGGTCACCGCGAATCCGGACTCCGTGAAGTCTTCGTTGCTGGCGTGGACCGAGATGAACGGTACGGGCGCTCCGTCGGCGGAGGTGACCACCGTGCCCGTGATGGCGGCGGTCGGTTCTGCCGCGACCGCCGCGGTCGCACCGCCCCAGGCGAGCGTGAGCGCCGCCATTCCGCCGAGTACAGCCTTGATCGTCGCGCGTCGTCGCGTCATCGTCCCACCCCGTGAAGGAGTCCGCCCGCGCAACGATCGCGCTGCCGCGGCGGCCTCGAATTCCGTGCCGATCATGCGGCAACGTCCAGCTCGAATCTAGGGGGTAGCAGCGTGGAAAGGGAATAGTCGATTTACTCGATCAACCCCTCCGTGCGCTCACCCGAATGTCCCGACCTCCGGCACGCGATCGGTGCGCCCGTAGTGGAGGAACGTCACGCCGGCCTCGTCTGTGGCCGGCGGCCGCAACAGGCGCAGCACCGACGGCAGTGCCCCGTCGTCGAAGACCTTCTTGCCCGCGCCGAGCAGGATCGGATAGACCCAGAGGTTCAGCTCGTCGAAGAGGCCCTCGGCGAGAAGGGTGTGCACGAAGTCGATGCTGCCGATCACGTGCACCTCGCGGTGTGCCGTCCGCATCGCGGCGACCTCGGCGGCGAGGTCATCCCCGACCCGGGTGCTGCCCTGCCAGTCGAGCGCGAGATCTGCATCCCTCGTCGCCACGTACTTCGGGACGCGGTCGAACAACCGGCCGATATGGCCGTCGGGACCATCGGTGTGGTGCGGCCAATATGAGGCGAAGATGTCGTAGGTGCGACGGCCGAGCAGCAGGGCGTCGAGGCCCCGCATCCCGTTGTCGACCTCCTCCCCCATTCCGGGCGAGGGGTACCCCGCCTGCCAGCCGCTGAAGCGGAATCCGCCGGACGTGTCTTCGCCCACTCCGCCCGGCCCCTGCGCGACGCCGTCGAGGGTCATGAAGAGGTCGATCAGGATGCGCCCCTCTGCCGCATCCTGCAGGTCATCAGTGCTCATGTCATGCTCCCTACTGTCATCCGTGCGATGTGGAAGGTGGCCGCGAATCCATCCAGCCGCGACTCCTCGCCGCGGACGACCGCGACGATGTCCTGCGCGAGCGCCTCGTCCGGCGTGATCTCCCCGCCGATCAGTCGCCGGATGCCGGGACCAGCGACGATCACCGCGTCCGGCTCCCCCTCGGGCAGCCGTCCGCCGACGGGTGGCGCCGGGGGCGCGAGCTGCGCGACCCGGAGTTCGCCGTCACGCACCGAGGCACGCAGGGCGACGTCGCCGACGTGCAGCTCGTACTCGGCATCCGTCGCCGCATCCGCCTGGAACGCCGTGCGCAATGCCATGGTGAGCGAGTCCGGGGTGACCACGTCGCCCTCCTCGGGGTCGCCCATCGCCTGGAAGCCCCACCGGCCGAGCGCGAGCATGATCGGCTCGAACGATCGGCCGTAGGGGGTCAGCTCGTAGACGAGGCCGCAGTTCAGCAGGGGCACGCGGCGGACCACCCCGCCCTCCTGCAGCTCCTTCAGACGCGTGGAGAGGATGTTGGTGGGAATGCGCGGCAGGCCCTGCTTGAGGTCGGTGTATCGCCGCGGCCCGACGAGCAGATCGCGGACGATGAGAAGACTCCACCGTTCGCCGATCAGCTCGACGGCCGTCGTCACACCGCAGTACTGGCCATAGCTGCGCGCCGCCATGTCAGGCCGAGGCCGCGTGGTCGGCCACGTGATCCGGACCGTTCTCGACCGCCTCGGGGGTCATGTAGAGGAAGCCGAGGGAGTTGCCGTCGGGGTCATCGAGGTCGCGCGAGTACATGAAGCCGTAGTCCTGCACGGGCTTCGGCTCGACGCCGCCGGCGGCCAGGCCCTTCGCGAGGATCGCGTCGACCTCTTCGACGATACTTGCAAATAACAACCATGCTTGTCAATAGCAAGTTGTGCGCCTGCCGAGCCCTCCGATCCACCGCGCGGGGGATGCCACGATTCAGCCGTCGCCCTACGGTGGAGGGATGCCTGCCACTGCGTTCACCCGCACGCCGACCGAGCGACAACGACGATCCGATGTCATCCTCGCCGCCGTCATGTTCGTCGGCGCGGTGCTGAGCGCAGGACTGTCCTCGATCGCCGAGATCTACGGTGACGAGCAAGCCCCGCTGTGGTGGGCCCTGGTGTACGCCGTCGTCGCCACCGCTCCCCTGGCATTCCGCCGCCGCTGGCCGGGCACGGCCGCCGTGATCGTGGCCGTGGCCTACTTCACGGCCGTCACGATCCGCGTTCCGGAGATCTACGTCGGCAACATCGTGATGTTCCTCACGCTATACACGGTGGGCGCCTGGATGAACGACCGGCGTCGCGCGATGCTCGTGCGGGTCGGGATCATCGTCGGCATGTTCGTGTGGCTGATCATCACGATGTACCGCGACGCGATCAGCGAGGCGGACAAGGCCGACGTCGCCGCCGGCGCCATGTCGCCCTACGTGGCCTTCATGCTCATCCAGCTGCTGCTGAACGTGTTGTACTTCGGCGGCGCGTACTACTTCGGCGAGCGCTCCTGGGCGGCGGCCGAGCAGTTGGCCGTGCTCGAGCAGCGCACGACCGAGCTCGAGCGTGAGCGCGAGGTCACCGCGGCCCAGGCCGTCGCTCTCGACCGGGTGCGCATCGCGCGCGAGCTGCATGACGTCGTCGCGCATCACGTCTCGGTCATGGGGGTGCAGGCGGGCGCCGCGCGTCTGGTGCTCGAACGCGATCCCGCGCAGTCGGCGCGCATCCTCACCGGCATCGAGGATTCGGCGCGCGACGCGATCCACGAACTGCGTCAGCTGCTGGAGACCCTGCGCACGCCCGGCGGCGAGACGACGGATGCGGCGTCCACCCTCGCGCTGGACGACATCGCCGAGCTCGTCGAGGCATCCACCGAGGCCGGGCTGCCGACCGAGTACGCGGTGATCGGGGAGCCGGTGCCGGTGCCGTCGCTCGTCGCCGTGAACCTGTACCGGATCGCCCAGGAGTCGCTGACGAACGCCCGTCGTCACGCCGGCAGCGGGGCCACCGCCGACGTCCGCGTGCGCTACGAGGACGACGGTGTGGAGGTCGAGATCGTGAACACCGGACGAGCGGTCACCCACTTACGTCCGGGGCTCGGCCAGCTGGGCATGCGGGAGCGGGCCGCCGCATCCGGGGGCACGCTCGAGGTCGCGCCGCGGCCGCTCGGCGGGATGCGGGTGCGCGCCCGAGTGCCGCTGCCCACGGCGACCGGATCGAGCGTGCGATGAGCGACCCGATCCGCGTGCTGCTGGTCGACGACCACGCGTTGCTGCGCGCCGGCTTCCGCACCATCCTCGACACCCAGCCCGACATCACGGTGGTCGGCGAGGCTTCGTCGGGGGCAGAGGCCGTGGCGCAGGCATCCGCTCTGCGTCCCGACGTGATCACGATGGACGTGCAGATGCCCGACATGGACGGCATCGAGGCGACCCGTCGCATCGTCGCCGATCCCGCGGTCGAGGCCGCCATCGCGATCGTCACGACCTTCGACAGGGACGACTACCTGTACCAGGCGCTGGATGCCGGGGCCAGTGGTTTCCTGCTCAAGAACGCCGGCGCCGAGGACCTGATCGCCGCGGTGCGCGCTCTGGCCGCCGGCGACGGGATGCTCGCGCCCGAGGTGACCCGCCGGGTGCTCGCACGGTTCGCCGCGACCCCCGCACCCTCACCGGCACCGGCGGCCGTCTCGATCGAGAGCGCCGCGATCCCGAGGGTCACGCTCGCCGAGCCGCTCACCGACCGCGAGGCCGAGGTGTTGACGCTGCTCGCCGATGCGCGCAGCAATGCCGAGATCGCGCGGGCGCTGTTCATCGGCGAGGCCACGGTCAAGACGCACGTCTCCCGCATCCTGCAGAAGCTCGGCGCCCGCGATCGCGTGCAGGCCGTGGTGCTCGCACACCGCATGGGTCTCGCGTAGGCGCCCCGACGCGCCTGCGCGATAGCCTCGGAGCCATGCCCGAATCGCCCTCCCTGTCGCGCCCGATCCTGGCGGGGGTGGTGACGGCGCTGGTCGGATTCACGAGCTCATTCGCGGTCGTGCTGACCGGGCTCGATGCGGTCGGGGCGGATGCGGCGCAGGCGGCCAGCGGGCTCCTCGCGGCCAGCCTCACCATGGGCCTGGCGTGCGTCGTGCTCGCCTGGCGGTACCGGATGCCGATCACCGTCGCGTGGTCGACCCCCGGCGCCGCCCTCCTCGTCGCGACCGGGACCGTCGAGGGAGGGTGGCCGGCGGCGGTCGGGGCGTTCCTCGTCACCGCCGCACTGATCCTGCTCACGGCGCTCTGGCCCGCGCTCGGCGCCCTGATCGCCCGCATCCCGCCATCGATCGCGCAGGCGATGCTCGCCGGTGTGCTGCTGCCGCTGTGTCTGGCGCCGATCACGGGCATCGTCGAGAATCCGTGGGGCGTGGTGCCGGTCGTGCTCACCTGGCTGGTGTTCGCGCGCCTCGCGCCGCGGTGGGCGGTTCCCCTCGCGTTCGTCGCGGCCGCCGTGGTGGTCGCCGTCTCACTCATCGCCGAAGGGGCTCCGTTCGACCCCGCCATGCTCGTGCCCCGACTCGAGTTCACCGCGCCGACGTTCACGGTCGGCGCGCTCGTGGGCCTAGCGCTGCCGCTGTTCATCGTGACGATGGCCTCGCAGAACGTGCCGGGCATCGCGATCATGCGCAGTTTCGGGTACGAGGTGCCGTGGCGTCCGGCCATGCTGGTGACGGGTGTCGGCACGGCTCTCGGCGCGACGGCCGGAGGCCATGCCATCAACCTCGCCGCGATCAGCGCCGCCCTGGCCGCATCACCGGACGCCGACCCCGACCCGAAGCGGCGGTGGGTGGCGGGCGTCTCGACCGGGGTGTCATACCTCGTGCTCGGCGCGTTCTCCGCCGCCTTCGCCGCACTCGTGGTGCTCGCGCCCGCCGCCGTGATCCCCGCGGTCGCCGGTCTCGCGCTGTTCGCCGCGTTCGGGTCTGCCGTGCAGCAGGCCATCGACGATCCGGGCGAGCGCATCCCCGCGGTCGTGACCTTCCTGGTCGCGGCATCCGGCATCTCGGTGCTCGGGGTCAGTGCCGCGTTCTGGGCACTCGTCGCCGGGCTCGTCGTCCGCACGGTCCTGCACACCCGCCGCCCCTGACCCTCCTCCTCCCCCCTCCCCGTCGCCGAGCGCACGGCTTCCCGTCGAACGCACGGCTTCTCCACGCGAAGATGCCGTGCACTCGGCAGCATCCCGTGCACTCGGCGCCGTCGGGCGGGGAAGGGGCGGGCGACGCGGGCCGACGGGGGTCAGCCGCGGGACGGACGGGAAGGAGTCCGCCACGCGGGGGATGCCCGGGGCCGCCCTGCTCCGTAGCGTGAAGGTATGACGACAGGAATGCTCGAACTCTCCGGCATCACCAAGAGCTACGGCTCTCGGCGCGTGCTCGACGACGTGTCCTTCACGGTGGCCCCCGGCCGCCTGACGGGTTTCGTCGGCGGCAACGGCGCCGGCAAGACCACGACCATGCGGATCGTCCTGGGGCTGCTGTCCTCGGACGGCGGCCGGGTCGACCTCGACGGCGCGCCGATCACGGCCGAAGACCGCCGCCGCTTCGGGTACATGCCCGAGGAGCGCGGTCTCTACCCGAAGATGAAGGTGCTCGAGCAGATCGTGTACCTCGCCCGGCTGCACGGCTTCGGCAAACAGGAGGCCACCGACCGGGCCACGGAGCTCCTCACCGAGTTGGGCCTCGGCGAACGGTTGAACGACACGATCGAGTCGCTGTCGCTCGGCAACCAGCAGCGCGCGCAGATCGCCGCCTCGCTCGTGCACGACCCCGAGGTGCTCATCCTCGACGAGCCGTTCTCCGGTCTCGACCCGCTCGCGGTCGACGTGGTCGCCGGAGTGCTGCAGTCCAGCGCTGCGAAAGGCGCATCCATCCTGTTCTCCTCCCACCAGCTCGATGTGGTCGAGCGCCTGTGCGACGACCTCGTGATCCTCGCCGGTGGCACGATCCGCGCCTCAGGCTCCCGCGATGCGCTCCGCGCCGAGCACGCCCGCGACCGCTACGAGCTCGTCTCCGCAGGCGACGCCGGGTGGCTGCGCACCGAGCCCGGTGTGACGGTCGTCGACTTCGAGGGCGGCTACGCCCTGTTCGACGCGGACGGCCCCGAGACCGCCCAGCGTGTGCTCCAGTCGGCCGTGCAGCGCGGCGACGTCGCGAGCTTCGCGCCGAAGCATCCGTCCCTCGCCCAGATCTTCAAGGAGGTCATCCAGTGAGCACCCCCGCCCCCGTCCGCAGCAGCAACGGCATCTGGCTCGTCGCCGAGCGCGAGATCGGATCGAAGCTCCGCAGCAAGGCCTTCCTGATCTCCACCGGCATCCTCCTGGTGCTCGCGCTGGCCGGCATCATCCTCGGCGGCTTCGCCAGCAAGAACACCGACACGACGCCGATCGCCGCGACGGCAGAGACGGCATCCGTCGTGTCGGCGATCCCCGGAGTCGAAGTCACCGAAGTGGCCGACCAGGCCGCCGCAGAAGAGCTCGTGCGCGACGACAAGGTCGACGCCGCGGTGCTGGAAGGCGATGGTCCCTCGGGCTACACGATCATCGCCCTGCAGGATGCCCCGGGCTCGATCGTCTCGGCACTGTCGATCTCTCCCGAGGTCGTCATCCTGGAACCGGCGACCACCAACCCGCTGCTGCGCTACTTCATCGCGATCGCGTTCGGCCTGGTGTTCATGATGGCCGCGGCGACGTTCGGCGGCACGATCGCCCAGAGCGTCGTGGAGGAGAAGCAGACGCGCGTGGTGGAGGTGCTGCTGTCGGCGATCCCGGCGCGCACGCTCCTCGCCGGCAAGGTCATCGGCAACACGGTGCTCGCGATGGGGCAGATCCTCGCCCTCGCGGCGGTGGCCACGATCGGGCTGATCGTCACCGGTCAACGCGAGGTGCTGACGACCCTCGGAGCGCCGATCATCTGGTTCGCGGTGTTCTTCCTGTTCGGCTTCATCCTGCTGGCGGCCATGTTCGCGGCCGCCGCCTCGATGGTGTCGCGCCAGGAGGACATCGGCTCGACGACCACGCCGATCACGATGCTGATCATGGCGCCGTACATCCTGGTCATCGTCTTCAACGACAACCCGCTGGTGCTGACGATCATGTCGTACGTGCCGTTCTCGGCCCCGGTCGGCATGCCGATGCGCCTGTTCGTCGGCGAGGCGCAGTGGTGGGAGCCGCTGCTGAGCCTGGTGATCCTGCTCGCGAGCTGCGTGGCCGCGATCGTCATCGGCGCGAAGATCTACGAGAACTCGTTGCTGCGCATGGGCTCCCGGGTCAAGCTCAAGGAGGCGCTGCGCGGCTGACGCGCCGCGCCTCGCGTCTCGCGTCTCGCCCCTCGTCTCGCGTCTCGCCCCGCACCGAGACCCCGCCTTCACGCCGAAACCCCCTGTTGCGGATGTCTGCAGCAGGGGGTTTCGGCGGTTACTCGGGGTTTCGGCGACAACCGGGTCTCGGCGGACAAGTACCGGTCAGATCATGCCGTCGGCGAGAGTGGTCGGGTTGCCGAAGCGGTGGTTCGTGATCGACACGGCCTGCTCGTGCAGGAACGGCAGGATCTCGACGCGGCCGGCACCGGTCACGGCGTGCGACCACACCGCGACATCGGGGCTTCCGTCCAGCGCCTCGTGCAGAGCCGCGGCATCGCCGCCGACCAGACGCACGCGGTGCCACGAGTTCGCCGCCTTCGCGTAGTGCTTGGTCCACGCCGCATCCGACTCGTGCTTCACGGTGACCCCGTGCGCCCGCAGCGCCTTCTCGACGCGCGAGGGCAGCGCCGGCGCCGACACCGTGAACGGGCTGCCGCTGCGCAGGGCGGCCGCGAGCACGCGGATGCCGTCCGCCAGAGGCGCGTTCTCGGCGATGCGCACATCGACCGCGACCGGACGGTAGCGGAACAGGTTGCGCTCGACTCCGAGGCCCGACTTGTCGCTGACCGCACCGAACTCGTCGACCCAGGCGCGCTCGTCGGATGCCGCGGCGCGGTGCAGCCATTCAGCTTCGGCCGCGTCGACCTCGGAGGCGGCAGCATCCAGCAGCGCGCCGACCACCGGCACGACGGCCGCGCTCGGCGCTCCGGCCGGAAGCTCGGCCGGAGCCCAGTCGCCGAGGCCGAAGAGGTAGTTCGGTCCGCCGGCCTTCGCGCCCGCACCGACGGCCGAGCGCTTCCAGCCGCCGAACGGCTGACGCTGCACGATCGCCCCGGTGATGCCGCGGTTCACGTAGAGGTTGCCGGCCTCCACGCGGTCGAGCCAGGTGGCGACCTCGTCGGAGTCGAGCGAGTGGATGCCCGCGGTCAGGCCGTAGTCGACCGCGTTCTGCAGGCGCAGCGCCTCGTCCAGGTCCTTGGCGTGCATGATGCCGAGCACCGGGCCGAAGAACTCGGTCAGGTGGAAGTACGAGCCCTCGCGCACGCCGGTCTTGACGCCGGGCGTCCACTGCTTGCCCTCGTCGTCGAGCTTGCGCGGCTTGACGAGCCAGCGCTCGCCCTTCTCCAGCTTCGTCAGCGCCGTGAGCAGCTTGCCGTTCGCGGGCTCGATGATCGGACCCATCTGCGTGGCCGGGTCGTCGGGCAGCCCGACGCGCATCGAAGTCACGGCATCCACCAGCTGACGCTCGAACCGCTTCGAGTCGGCGACCGATCCCACGAGGATCGCCAGCGACGCCGCGGAGCACTTCTGCCCCGCATGACCGAAGGCACTGCGGGCCACGTCGGCGGCCGCGAGGTCGAGGTCGGCGGAGGGAGTGACGATGATCGCGTTCTTGCCGCTGGTCTCCGCGAGGAGAGGCAGGTCGGAGCGGAACGAGCGGAACAGCTGCGCCGTCTCGTACGCCCCGGTCAGGATCACCCGGTCCACCGCAGGGCCGGCGACGAGCCGCGTGCCCAGGTCGCGCGAAGCCAGGTCGACGAGCGCGAGCAGGTCACGCGGCACACCCGCGGCCCACAGCGCTTCGACCATCACCGCACCGCAGCGCTGGGTGAGCTTGGCCGGCTTGATGATCACGGCCGACCCAGAGGCCAGACCGGCCAGCACTCCACCCGCGGGGATCGCGACCGGGAAGTTCCACGGCGGGGTGACCACGGTGACCTTCGACGGCACGAACTCGGCGCCCGAGACGGTCTCGAGGTCCTTGGCGCGCTCGGCGTAGTAGTGCGCGAAGTCGATGGCTTCGCTGATCTCGGGGTCGGCCTCGGCGATGGTCTTGCCCGCCTCGTGGGCCATGATCTCGATGAGCTGGCCGCGGCGCGCGGCGAGCTCGTCGCCGGCGCGGTGCAGCACGGCGGCGCGGTCGGCGGCGGGCAGGGCGGCCCACTTCTCGGCAGCGGCGCTGGCGGCGGTGAAGATGCCGTCGAGCTCGGCATCCGTCTCGACCTTCGCGATCGCGATGGTGTCGAGGCCCAGCGTCGATCCGACCGAGCGGCCGAGGATCTCGCGCCCCCACGCCCGGTTCGCGGCGATGGCGGGGTCGGTGTCGGCCTGGTTCTCGAATCCGTTCGTGGTGCCTGCGGGAGCCTCCACGGTGCGGTCCTGCACACGGTGGGGTGCCGGGACGTACTCCGGAGCATCGGTCTCCAGCGCGGCCAGCGAGCGCTCGAAGCGCTCCCGCTCGCGAGTGAGCAGCGTCGGGTTCGAGGCGAGCTCGAACACGGCCGACATGAAGTTCTCCGGGCTGGCGTTCTCTTCGAGGCGGCGCACGAGGTACGCGATCGCGACGTCGAACTCGGCCGGGTTCACGACCGGCGTGTAGAGCAGCAGGCGTCCGACGTCCTTGCGGACGGCCTCGGCCTGGCCGGTCGCCATGCCCAGCAGCATCTCGTACTCGACGAGGGGCTCCGCCTCCCCCTGGGTCCCTGAGCCTGTCGAAGGGCGCGCCACCCCGCGCGCCTGCGCGAGCAGCCACGTGTAGGCGATGTCGAACAGGTTGTGGCCCGCGACGCCGATGCGCACGGCATCCAGACGCTCCGGGGTCATCGCCCAGTCGAGCACCCGCTTGTAGTTGGTGTCGGAGTCCTGCTTGGTGCCGTAGGTGGCGAGCGGCCAGCCGTGGATCGCGGCGTCGACCTCTTCCATGGCGAGGTTCGCACCCTTGACGACACGCACCTTGATCGGCGCTCCACCCTTCGCCCGGCGGGCGGCAGCCCACTCCTGCAGGTGCTGCATCGCGCCGAGCGCGTCGGGCAGGTAGGCCTGCAGCACGATGCCGGCCTCGAGGTTCTCGAGCCCCGGCTGGTCGAGGATGCTGGTGAAGGCCGCGATCGTCAGGTCGAGGTCGCGGTACTCCTCCATGTCGAGGTTGATGAACTTGGCCTTGCCCTTGGCTTCGGCCTTCGCGGCGAGCTCGTAGAGCGGGGTGAGCTTCTCGACGACATCGGCCACGGCCTCGTCGAACGACCACATCGACAGCTGGCTGACGACGCTGGAGACCTTGATCGACACGTAGTCGACGTCGTCGCGGGCGAGGAAGTCGCGGGTGCCCTGCAGGCGGTGCCCGGCTTCGCGCTCGCCGAGCACGGCCTCGCCGAGGAGGTTGAGGTTGAGGCGGTTGCCGCTCTTGCGCAGCTTCGCGATCGCGGGGCCGAGCTTGGAGGGCGTGGCGTCGAGCACGAGGTGCCCGACCATGGCGCGCAGCACGCGGCGCGAGATCGGCACGACCACGCCGGGCAGCTTCGGCGCCCAGAAGCCGCCGGTCTTGATCGCGGCCCGGAGGTAGCCGGGCAGCAGGCTCGGGGTGATCTCCGAGATCTCGGCGAGCTTGCGACCCGCGACACGCAGGTCTTCGGGGCGCATGACGCCGTCGACGAAACCGACCGTGAACGCGAGTCCGTTCGGGTCTTTGAGCACCTCGGACAGGCGCTGGGCGGCCGGTTCGACGGGGTGCGTCTCACTCTCGGCGAGCCAGCGCTGCACGAGGGCGGCGACGTCTTCTGTGCGGGGAATGGTGGTGTCGGCGGCGACAGGCATCGGGGGACCTTCCAAGAGAGCGCACACCGGGGTTTCGTGTGCGGCTGGATCATTGTCCTTCCCCTCGGTAGGCTCCGTCTATCAACCGATTTGCGTGGATTCTGTTCACTCAAGCTGAACGAATGGAGCGACCGTGCTCGACGTCAATCGCCTGCGGATGCTCGTGGAGCTGTCACGCCGCGGAACCCTCTCCGCCGTCGCCGACGCCCTCTCGTACAGCAAGGCCTCCGTGTCGCAGCAGTTGAGCGCCCTGGAGCGCGATGTGGGGGTGCCGCTGCTGCGCCGAGTCGGCCGCGGCGTGCAGTTCACCCCGCAGGGGAATGTGCTGGTCAGCCAGGCCATCGGCATCCTCGATCAGCTGGAGCACGCCGAGGTCGCCGTCGCGGAGTCGCTCACCGAGGTGACGGGCACGGCGCGCATCGCCGTGTTCCAGTCGACCGCGCACTCCCTGCTGCCGCGCGCGCTCGAGTCCCTCAAGGAGAGGCATCCGGCCCTGCGGGTCGAGGTCACCGAGTGCGACCCGGAGACCGGGCTCGTCGGGGTGTCCAGCCGCGACTTCGACCTGATCCTCGCCGAGCAGTATCCGGGGCGGACCCGCCCGATCCACGCCGACCTCGACCGGGTGATGCTCGCCCACGACGCGATCGCCCTCGCCCGGCATCCCGGAGCGCCCACGCACGCGGATGCCGTCGCCGCTCTGTGGTCCACCCGCGAGGAGCCGTGGGTCCTCGAGCCCGAGGGCACGGCATCCCGCGCCTGGGCCGAGCAGCTCTGTCGCACGGCCGGGTTCGAGCCCGACGTGCGGTTCGAGATCGCCGACCTCACGGCGCACGTGCGGCTGATCCACGCCGGGCTCGCGGTCGGACTGCTGCCCGAGCTCGTGTGGGCCGGCGACACCCCGACCGTGGATCTGGCGCCGCTCCCCCGCGAGCCGCGGCGCGAGATCTTCTCCTCGGCACGGCGCGTGTCCGCCGCCGCCCCGTCCATCCGCGCCGTGCGCAACGCGCTCGCGGACGCCGCTTCGCACAACCTGCCCGCCTGACGAAGACACGCACCCACTCGGGAATATGCATGCACATGCATCTGTTCTGTCCCGTGTACCCGGACGAAGGAGTCCGATCCACTCCTTCTGAAAGGCACTTCCGTGAGCACTCCCGTCATCGACCGCACCGCCCCGACCGAGCACCCCGTCCTCGACGTCCTCGCCGGCCGCTGGAGCCCCCGCGCCTTCGACGCGCAGAACTCGATCGACGAGGCCAAGCTCGCCACCGCTCTCGAGGCCGCCCGCTGGAGCCCGTCCGCCAACAACACCCAGCCGTGGCGCTTCATCGTCGCCCGCCGCGGCACCGCCCTGCACGCCCAGGTCGTAGACGCCCTGATGGGCTTCAACCAGGCATGGGCGGGCAACGCCGCTGTGCTCGTGGTCGCGATCGCCGAGACGGCCACGGCCGACGGCACGCCGATCACCCACGCCCTGTACGACCTCGGTCAGGCCGTCGCGCACTTCTCGGTGCAGGCCCACCACGACGGCCTCGTCGTGCACCAGATGAGCGGCTTCGACCCGGAGGTCGTCCGCGAGTTCGCCGACCTCGAAGCCCGCTTCGTCCCCACCACGGTCTTCGCCGTCGGCGAGTTCGGCGACATCGAGGCGCTTCCCGAGGTGCTGCAGGAGCGCGAGGTCGCTCCGCGCGTGCGTCGCCCGATCGACGAGACGGTCGTCCTCAGCGCCTGACCCGCGCCCACCCTCCGCTGTCGACGGGGCCCCCGGATTGTCCGGGGGCCCCGTTAGCGTTTCCGGATGGATACTCTCCGCATCACCGGCGCGCGGACGAACAACCTCCGCGATGTCTCGGTCGACGTTCCCAAGAAGCTGCTCACCGTCTTCACCGGCGTCTCCGGATCGGGCAAGTCGTCGCTGGTGCTCGACACGATCGCCGCCGAGGCGCAGCGGCTCGTCAACGACTCCTATTCGACGTTCATCCGCGCACGGCTGCCGCAGATGCCGGCGCCCGACGTGCAGTCCATGGACGGCCTGACCTTCACGGTGCTGATCGACCAGCGTCGGTTCACGGGCAACGCGCGCTCGACGGTGGCGACCGCGACAGACCTGGCCTCTCTCGTGCGCCTCGTGTTCTCGCGCGTGGGCGAGCCTTCGGCCGGCTACTCCCCCGCCTACTCGTTCAACGATCCCTCCGGTATGTGTCCGACCTGCGAAGGACTCGGCACGGTGTACGACATCGACATCGACGCCCTGATCGACCCCGAGAAGAACATCGACGAGGGGCCGGTGCGGTTCAGCCTGTTCCGCCCTGGCGTGTATCGGTGGAAGCGGTTCGCCTACTGCGGGCTGTTCGACCGCGAGAAGCCGCTCAAGGACTACACGGCCGAGGAGATGGATCAGTTCCTCTACGCCGACAAGCTCAAACTCGACGACCCGGACCCGCGGTTCCCGCAGAGCGCCCGGTTCGACGGCGTGATCACCCGCATGCGCGACGTGTTCCTGAAGCAGCGCCCGGTGAAGATGTCGCCCCAGGTGCGTGAAGAGCTCGACCGGCTCGTGACCCATCACACCTGCCCGGACTGCCGGGGCGCGCGAGTGAACGAGGCGGCGCGGGCGAGCCTCATCGACGGGCGATCGATCGTGGACTGGATGCGGATGCCGGTGGCCGAGCTGCACACACTGCTCGACGCCTTCGACGATGCGCGGGTGGCACCGGCGGTCGAGGGCATCCGTCATGTGCTCGACGCCCTGCTCTCGGTCGGCCTCGGCTACCTCACGCTCGACCGCGAGTCGTCGACCCTGTCCGGCGGCGAGGCGCAGCGGGTCAAGATCGTGCGCCACCTCGGCAGCGCCCTGACCGACGTGACCTACGTGTTCGATGAGCCGAGCACCGGGCTGCACCCCGCCGACATCCAGCGCCTCGTCGCCCTGCTGCAGCGGCTGCGCGATGCGGGCAACACGATCCTCGTCGTCGAGCACCACCCGCAGGTGATCGCGGTCGCCGATCACGTGGTCGACCTCGGGCCCGGGGCGGGTTCCGCGGGCGGCATAGTGCAGTTCGAGGGCACGCCCGCGGCGTTGCGCGGCAGCGACACTCTCACGGGACGAGTGCTCGCCGAGCCGCTGACGATCCGCGAGACGGCACGGGAACCCTCGGGTCGCATCACCGTGAAGGATGCGCGATCGCACAACCTGCGCGGGTTCGACGTCGATGTCCCCCTCGGCGTGCTCACCGCGATCACGGGGGTCGCGGGTTCGGGAAAGAGCTCTTTCGCCACGGTCGAGCTGCCGCGCCAGCATCCCGAGTTCACGGTCGTCGGGCAAGACCCGCTGCGCGGCGGAGCGCGGTCGACGACGCTGAGCATCCTGCGCATCGCCGACACGGTGCGCGAGGTGTTCGCCGCCGCGTCGGGCCTCGACCCGTCGTGGTTCAGCTTCAACTCGCGCGGAGCCTGCCCCACCTGCCATGGGCGCGGGCACATCACGACCGAGCTCGCGTTCCTCGACGACGTCTCGCTGCCCTGTGATGCCTGCGGCGGCCTGCGCTTCAACCCGAAGGCGCTCGGCGTGCGGGTCGACGGTGCCTCGATCGCCGACGTCCTGGCTTCGACGCCCGCCGAGGTCAGCGCGCTGTTCTCCGCCCACCCCGATGTGGTCTCGGCGCTGGAGTGGGTGCAGCGCACCGGTCTGAGCTACATCCCGGTGGGACGGTCGCTCGACACGCTCTCGGGCGGCGAGAAGCAGCGGCTGCTCCTCGCCCGGCATCTCAGTGATCCGCGGCGCGACCCCGCCGACCGGATCATCCTCGACGAACCCACCTCGGGCCTGCATCCGACCGACGTCGACACGATCAACACCCTCTTCGACGATCTGCTCGACGACGGCGCGACGCTGGTCGTGGTCGAGCACAATCTGCGCGTGGTCGCGCGCGCGGATCATGTCATCGACATCGGCCCCGGTGCCGGCTCGGACGGCGGGCGGCTGATCTTCGCCGGCACTCCGGCGGCGATCGTGCGCGACGCCGCGTCGCTCACCGGCCGAGCCCTGGCCGCAGCCTCCGAGGGCTGAACACCCTCGGGCCGGAGGGCAGACGCTGGAGCGCCGTTTGTGAGGGGTGCGGCGCGATGCTCCGATCTACAATCGTCGGCATGGCAATCCAGAGAAGGATCAAGTCCGTCGAACAGTCGATGGCAGAGACGCACGACGAGAAACGGTCCCTGAAACGCTCCCTGGGCGTGTGGGATCTCGCTGTCATGGGCGTCGCGGTCGCCGTCGGTGCCGGCATCTTCTCGGTCGGTGCCGAGGCGTCCGCGCGGCATGCCGGCCCGGCCGTCATCGTCTCGTTCATCATCGCCGCGGCCGTGTGCGGGCTCGCGATCCTCTGCTACGCGGAGTTCGCCTCCTCAATCCCGGTCGCGGGTTCCGCCTACACCTTCACCTACTCGACCCTCGGCGAGTTCCTCGCCTGGATCATCGGCTGGGACCTGATCCTCGAGATGCTCATGGCGTCGGCCGTGATCGCGAAGTACTGGGGCGTCTACCTGGGCGATGCGGTGTCCCTGTTCGACCTCGAGATCCCGATGACCCTCCAGATCGGGCCGCTCAGCTTCGACTGGGGTCCCGTCGTGATCGTCGCGATCTTCACGCTGCTGCTCGCCCTCGGCACGCAGCTGTCCAGTCGGGTCAACAGCGTGTTCACGGTGATCAAGGTCGCGATCGTGCTGTTCGTCATCGTCGTCGGACTGTTCTTCATCAACGGCGCCAACTACTCCCCGTTCGTGCCGCCGGCGCAGGAGGGCGCGGCATCGGAAAGCGTCTGGACGCAGTCCCTCTTCTCGTTCATGACCGGCTCCGACCCCTCGATCTACGGGGTGTTCGGCATCCTCAGCGGCGCGGCCCTGGTGTTCTTCGCGTTCATCGGCTTCGACGTCGTCGCCACGAGCGCCGAGGAGACCAAGGATCCCAAGCGCACCGTCCCGCGCGGCATCATGCTCGGCCTCGTGATCGTGACCGTCCTGTACGTGCTGGTCGCGATCGTCATCACCGGCATGGTCTCGTACACCGAGCTCGCGAAGCTCGAAGAGCCCTCCCTGGCGAGCGCGTTCGAGCTCGTCGGGGCGACGTGGGCGGCGCAGGTGATCGCCATCGGCAGCCTCGTGGGACTCACGACCGTGGTGATGGTGCTGCTGATGGGCCTCGCCCGCGTCGTGTTCGCGATGAGCCGTGACGGCCTGCTGCCGCGCTCGCTGAGCGTGACGAACGCGAAGCGCGGCACCCCGATCCGCATCCAGCTCATCGTGGGCGTCGTGATCGCGATCATCGCCGGCTTCACGGATGTGCAGGTGCTGGGCGACATGATCAACATCGGGACGCTGTCGGCCTTCGTGCTGGTGAGCATCGGTGTGCCGATCCTCCGCAAGAGCCGACCCGACCTGGAGCGCCCGTTCACGGTGCCGCTGTCTCCGTGGCTGCCGTGGATCTCGGCGCTCGCCTGCTTCTGGCTGATGCTGAACCTCAGCACCGAGACCTGGGTGCGCTTCGCCATCTGGCTCGCGCTCGGCCTGGTGATCTACTTCGCATACTCGCGGCGGCACTCGCTGATCGGACGGGAGCTCGAGAAGGACGCTCTCGGCGGGCTGCACCGCCCACCCCTGCGGTAGCCGCGGCGCGCCGCCTTGCGACCATCTCCCGAAATGAAGGAGAACTCACGCTTCGAAGGATGCTGTGCAGCATCCGCTCCTTCATAGCGTGAGTTCTCCTTCATAACGTGCGGCGGTCGGGTGCCCGGCGGCGCAGCGGGACGACTCAGTCGTCGAGCAGTTCCGCCTCGATCACGTCGTCGTCGACGGGCGTAAACCGATACTCCGGCACTCTCGTCGTGCACCCCCGCCGTCGTGAACGAACGCCCATTAGCCTCGTGGACTGTGAGTTTCGACGAGTTCCGACGCGATATCACCCGGGTTCTGAAGCACGCGACGCCCATGATGCTCGCCCAAGTCATCCCCCTCGGGGCGTCGTTCGCCCTGATCGCGGTAGCACTCGCGCTCGGTCGAGCCGACTTCGCAGCGATCATCGGAACGGCCGCGACGATCAGCGGGCTCGGCACCCTCATCAACGTCGGCGTCGGGATCGGCACTCTGCGCGAGCTGGCCGCCGCCCGCACCGACGAGGGCCTGATCACCTCCGCGATAGCGACGAATCTGCGACTCGCGTCGGCAGTGTCGTTCATCGTGATCGCGGTGAGCGCCGCAACCGCCGTCACGCTCAGCCTTTCCGCAGCGCCGACATCGTCTCTCGGGATGGCGCTCTGGATCGCGTTGATCCTCCAGCTTCCCGCCAACGCCCTGTCGTCACACACCAGTGTGCTCGCCGCCGCCTTTCAACACCTCGGGCGCGAGAAGGACAACCTCGTCATCACGCTCACGCGCACGCTCATCGGCCTGGCGATCGGCCTCGCGATCGTCATCCTGGTCCCCGATCCGCTCGCCGCGATCGCCCTGCAATCGGTCGTCGCCTCGCTCATGGTGATCGCCATGCTCTGGGAACGTCGGCGGCGACTACTCCGAGCCGGAATCCGGGTCCGCGTTCTCCTCGCCCCCGACTTCTCGCCCCGCCGCATCGGGGATCGCGTCCTGAACTCCCTCGACGGCGCCGTCTTCATGGTGCTGTTCATGGTCGCGCAGCTGGTCGCGGCCAGCATCTCCGCCGAAGTCGCAGCTCAGGTCGCCGCCGGTGTCGCGCTGTGCCGGACCGTCATCATCCCGCTGAAGATGGTGGGCCAGACCGCCGGGCGGATGACGCTTCAGGACGGCGGTCGGGAGCCTGCGTACCGCGCGGCGTCGTACGGCGTCGTCGGCATCTTCGTCGTCCCCCTCGCGCTGTCGCTCACCCTGCTCTCCGCGTTCGGCCTGAGCCCGGTGGGTGATCCGGCACTGGGTCTGCTGATCGCCCTGCAACTCCTGCTCGAGCCGTTCTCCGGATCCCTGTTCGCCTACATGAAGGTCACCTTCGGCGCCACAGCCGGATTGCTCGGACTGATCCTCACGTATCTCGCGCTCGCGCCTGCCGCGCTGATCATCTGCAGGTTCACGGCCCCGAGCGCGGTAGGCCTGTGGGCCGCTCTGCTCCTCGTCAGGCTCCTCTTCAGCGTGGCGAACCTCGCTGCGCTCCGGACGCTCCTGCGCTCACAGCTCCACCCGCCCACCCTCTCGAAATGAAGGAGAACTCACGCTTCGAAGGATGCTCTGCAGCATCCGCTCCTTCATAGCGTGAGTTCTCCTTCATAACGTGCGGCGGTCGCGCGGCTCAGGGGAAACGACTCAGTCGTCGAGCAGTTCCGCCTCGATCACGTCGTCGTCTTCCTCGGGCTCGGACGCGGGCTCCGGCGTCGTCGCGGTGAGCACGAGGCCCGCCCCGTCGGCGCCGACATCCACCCGCACGGTGTCGCCGTCGCGCACGCCGCCCGAGAGCAGCGCCGTCGCGAGCTTGTTCTGCACCTCGCTCTGGATGAGGCGGCGCAGCGGCCGGGCACCGAACATCGGGTCGTACCCGCGCTCGGCGAGCCACGACCGGGCATCCGGCGTCACGGCGAGTGTGAGTCGACGGTCCTTCAGGCGGTCGTGCAGTTGGTCGACCGAGAGCTCGACGATCTGCGCGAGGTCGTCTTCGCTGAGCGCCGAGAACATCACGATGTCGTCGAGGCGGTTCAGGAACTCCGGACGGAACGCCTGCCGCACCAGCGCCATGACCTGCTCGCGCTTGACCTCGGGCGACAGCACCGGATCGATGAGGATCGGCGAGCCGAGGTTCGACGTGAGGATCAGGATCACGTTGGAGAAGTCGACCGTGCGGCCCTGACCGTCGGTCAGACGACCGTCGTCGAGCACCTGGAGCAGCACGTCGAACACCTCGGGGTGCGCCTTCTCGACCTCGTCGAGCAGGATCACGCTGTACGGGCGACGCCGCACGGCCTCGGTCAGCTGACCGCCCTGCTCGTAGCCGATGTAACCAGGAGGGGCGCCGACGAGCCGGGACACCGAGTGCTTCTCGCCGTACTCCGACATGTCGATGCGCACCATCGAATGCTCGTCGTCGAACAGGAACTCCGCCAGCGCCTTGGCCAGCTCGGTCTTGCCGACACCGGTCGGTCCGAGGAACAGGAACGACCCGGTCGGACGGCCGGGGTCGCTGATGCCGGCACGCGAGCGTCGCACGGCATCCGACACCGCCTTGACGGCATCCTTCTGCCCGATCAGGCGCTTGCCGAGCTCGCTCTCGAGGTGCAGCAGCTTCTCGCTCTCACCCTGCAACAGGCGACCGACGGGGATGCCCGTCCACGCGGCGATGACCGCGGCGATGTCCTCCTCGGTGACCTGCTCGTTGACCATGCGCGGTTCGGCGGGGGTCGCGGCCTCGGCCTGCTCGGCTTCGGCGATGTCGCGCTCCAGGCGCTTGATGGTCTCGTATTCCAGCTTCGAGGCCTTCGTGTAATCGGCGTTTCGCATCGCGAGGTCGCGCTGGGTGATGGCGTCGTCGAGCTGCTTCTTGAGCTCGCCGACGCGGTTCAGGCCCTGACGCTCGCGCGCCCACCGGGCCTCCAGCCCTGCGAGTTCCTTCTCCATCTCGACGAGGTGCTCACGGAGCGTGCCGAGGCGCTCCTTCGACGCGGCGTCCTTCTCGCGCTTGAGAGCCAGCTCCTCCAGCTTCAGCCGGTCGACCTGGCGCTTGAGCTGGTCGATCTCGACCGGCGAGGAGTCGATCTCCATCTTGAGCCGAGACATCGACTCGTCGATCAGGTCGATCGCCTTGTCGGGCAGCTGCCGCGCGGGAAGGTACCGGTTCGAGAGTGCGGCAGCGGCGACGAGGGCGCTGTCGGAGATCGTGACTCCGTGGTGCGCCTCGTAGCGCCCCTTAAGTCCACGGAGGATCGCGATGGTGTCCTCGACCGTGGGCTCGCCGACGTACACCTGCTGGAAGCGACGCTCGAGCGCGGCATCCTTCTCGATGAACTCGCGGTACTCGTTGAGCGTGGTCGCGCCGATCAGGCGCAGCTCGCCGCGGGCCAGCATGGGCTTGAGCATGTTGGAGGCCGCGACCGAACCCTCGCCGCCACCCGCACCCATCAGCACGTGCAGCTCGTCGATGAACGTGATGACCTGGCCGTCGGACTCGGTGATCTCCTTGAGGACCTGCTTCAGCCGCTCCTCGAACTGCCCGCGGTACATGGCGCCGGCCACGAGAGCCGAGATGTCGAGGGTGACCAGTTCCTTGTCCTTGAGCGACTCGGCGACGTCGCCGGCGACGATGCGCTGGGCGAGGCCTTCGACGACGGCGGTCTTGCCGACGCCGGGCTCACCGATCAGCACCGGGTTGTTCTTGGTGCGGCGGGTGAGGACCTGGCTGACGCGACGGATCTCACTGTCGCGTCCGATCACCGGGTCGAGCTTGCCCTCGCGGGCGCGGTCGGTCAGGTTGATGCCGAACTGCTCGAGGGCGGACTGCTGGTCTTGGTTCTGGTTGCCGGTCTGCGGGTTGCTCATGCGCTCCTCCTGGAGATGCTCCTTCTGGTCGTCTCCCGCCGACCGGACGGACGGCGGGATCAAAGTTGAGTCGTGTTGACTCAAGTTTAGCACTCGGTCGCGTTCTCCTCCAGTCGATGCCCCGCGCCGAGCCCGGCCTCAGCGCTCCCGCTGGACGGCGTCCCAGATCGCGGCCGCGACCGCACGTTTCGAGCCGGATGCCGCGCCGGCATCCGCCCCGCCCGGGCCGAGGATGTGCACGGCGTTCTCGGCGCTCTCGAACCCGCGTTCCCAGCCGACCTCGTTCACGACGAGCAGGTCGACCCCCTTGCGCTGCTGCTTGCGGCGAGCGCGGGCGAGCAGCTCGGCCTCGTCCTCCGGGGTCTCCGCGGCGAAGGCGATGATGAGCTGTCCCGGTTTCCGCGTCGAGGCGAGTGCGGCGACGATGTCCTCGTTCTCGACCAGCTCGATCGCGGGCACTCCCCCGCCCTCCTTCGTGAGCTTGCGGTCCGACACCGCGACCGGTCGATAGTCGGCTACGGCCGCCGCCATCACCACCACGTCGGCGCCCGGGGCCTCCCGCTTCATCGTCTCGGCGAGCTCCGCAGCCGCGCCGACGGAGACGATGCGGATCGCCGGATGCCGCACCTCGGCGAGCACGTCGCCCGCGATGTTCGCCGCGACCAGGGTCACCTCGGCCCCGCGCGCGGCAGCCTCGGCGGCGAGGGCCGCCCCCTGTCTGCCGCTGGACCGGTTGCCGAGGAAGCGCACGGGATCGATGGGCTCGCGCGTGCCGCCGGCCGAGACGACGACGCGCACACCGACGAGGTCTCCGGGAGCGAGCAGCGCCTGTGCCGCCGCGAAGATCTCCTCGGGCTCCGCCATCCGCCCGGGTCCGCTGTCGCCGCCCGCGAGTTCGCCGTCCGCGGGGCCGACGAGGTGCACGCCGCGCTCCCGCAGCGTCGCGATGTTCGCCTGCGTGGCCCTGTTCCGCCACATCTCCGCGTGCATGGCCGGAGCGATCAGCACGGGAGCCTCGGTGGCGAGCAGAGTCGTGCCGAGGAGGTCGTCGGCGAGTCCTGCGGTGATCTTGGCGATCGAGTTCGCGGTCGCCGGCGCCACGATGACGAGTTCGGCGCCCTGACCGAGGGCCACGTGCCGCACCTTCGCCACGTCGTCGTGCACGCTCGTGGTGACCGGGTGGCGACTGATCGCCTCCCAGGTCGGCAGCCCCACGAAGCGCAGCGCATCCTCGGTGGGCACCACGGTCACGTCGTGCCCACCCTTCGTGAGCAGGCGCACGAGGTGCACCGTCTTGTACGCGGCGATGCCGCCCGTGACTCCGACGACGATGTTCACGTCTCGATTCTGCCCCAGCATCCGCCGCCGCGGGCCGACACCGGCGTCATCGACCTAGACTTGGCCCCGTGTGCACGGTCGTGATCGATGTCGAGGATGCCGGTGTCGCGAGGCTTCTGGCGGTGCGCGACGAAGACCCCCAGCGGGAATGGGATGCTCTCGGCCCCTGGTGGCCGGAGCGGTATCCGGGGGTGATCGGCATCCGGGATCGTCGCGCGGGCGGGGCCTGGCTCGCCGCGAACCCCGCGGAGCTCCGGCTGGCGGTGCTGCTGAACCGCGCTGACGTGCGCGACCTCCCCGAGGCTCAGGCCCTCTCGCGCGGATCCCTCGCACTCGAGTCGGTCGTGGGCCGCTCTCCCGTCGCCCCGCTGCCCATGCACGGCTTCAACCTGCTGGAGGTCGGCCCCGAGGGTGCGCGCGTGCTGTCGTGGGATGGCGTCGAGCTCCGCGAGACCCCCATCGTGCCCGGCACGCACATGATCGCGCACGACGACCTCGACGACGAGGCGACGCCGCGGATCACCGCTTGGCTTCCCGAGTTCCGCGCCCTCGGTCCGACGGCCGACATCGAGGACTGGGCGGCTGAATGGACCGCGCTCCTCGCGTCGTCGGCGAAGCTCGCCCCCGAGGACGACCGCGCGATCATCCGCGACAACCGCCCGCACGGGTACCCCACGCAGTCGCTCCTCTATGCGACGGCATCCGTCACCCCCGCAGGCCTTGAGGTGAGCGATCATGCGCTCCCCTCGCCGGCACACTGGAGCGACTGAGCGCACATCCCCCGCATTCCGGCGATGCGAGCAACGGATGCGCCACGCCGAGGACTGCGTAGTCATTCCTCTCCTCCACGCCGTCTAGCATGGGAAGCCCGGCACGAAGAGGAGGGCCCATGCCGCCGAAGTCCCGCGGTGTGACCAGCGTCGACGTCGCCCGAGCGGCGGGCGTGTCGCAGACCACGGTGTCACGCATCGTCAACGGCCATGAGGGCGTCTCGGAGCGGGTGCGCGCCAAGGTCGAGGCGGCCATCCAGCAGCTCGACTACCGCCCCAACCTCAGCGCCCGGAGCCTCGTCACCAGCCGCACCCAGACGATCGGCGTCGTGCTCGGCGACCCGCGCAACAGCTACTACGCCGAACTGCTGCACACCATCAGCGACGATCTCAACCGCGCCGGATATCGCGCTCTCATCCTCAGCGGTCGCGCCGACACCACCGAAGACCTCGCGAGGACCCTGCGGGAGACGAACGTCGACGGCGTCATCCTCACGACGACTCTGCTCTCGCCCGATGACGAGGGTCGCATCGTGTCGCTCGGCGTCCCCGCGGTGACGATGGGGCCCGGGGCCGTGCCGGACAACGACTCGATCTCGCCCGACAACATGGACGGAGGCCGCATCGCGGGCCGCCATCTGGCGTCTCTCGGCCATCGACGCATCGGGGTGATCGCCGGCCCTCTCGGCACGACCTCGGTGCGCGATCGGCACGAAGGCTTCCTGTCGGAACTCGAGGCCGCGGGGGTCGCGTTCGACCCCTCGCTGCTCGACGTGGCCGACCTCGACTACACCCGAGCGTTCGAGGCCGCGACGCGCCTGCTGCAGCTGCCGGAGCCTCCCACCGCACTCTTCTGCCACAACGACCTCGTGGCTTTCGGCGCCTTGAACGCCGCGAAGGCACTCGGAATCGGTGTGCCGGACCAGGTGTCGGTGCTCGGGTTCGACGATGTCGCGATGTCGTCGTGGCAGGCTTTCGATCTCACGACGGTGCGTCAGCCGATCCTCGACATGGCGCACGGCGCCGTCGAGCTGCTGCTCGCGCGTCTCGCCGCGCCGGAGCAGGATGCCGCGCACGTGCTCCTGCCCTGCTCGCTCGTCGAGCGTTCGACCACGCGGGCGATCTGACCGGAACGCCGGCTCAGGCCGCCGGCACCGCCGAAGCCTCTGAATCCTCGGCGCAGGAGAACCGCGCGCGGTAGGCCGTGGGCGTGAGTCCGAGCACCCTCGCGAAGTTCTGCCGCAGCACGGCCGCCGAGCCGAACCCGCACTCATCGGCGATGTGGTCGAGGGGAAGGTCGGTGCGCTCCAGCATCCGCTGGGCATGGATGATGCGCTGGCGTGCGAGCCAGGCCGCGGGCGTCGCGCCGTACTCGGCCTTGAACCGTCGGGCGAAGGTGCGCGGCGACATCAGGGCTCTGGCCGCGAGCTGATCGACTCCGAGGTCGTCGCGGAGGTGCTCGACGGCCCAGTCGGCGACCGCCGCGAGCGAGTCGGTGGCGACCACGGGGATCGGACGGTCGATGAACTGCGCCTGGCCGCCGTCACGCTGCGGGGGCACCACCATGCGACGCGCGATGCGGTTGGTGAGCTCGGCGCCCACCTCCTGGCGGAGCAGATGCAGGCACGCATCGATGCCGGCGGCGGTGCCGGCGCTGGTGATGATCTTCCCGTCCTGCACGAAGAGCACGTCGGGGTCGATGTCGATCTGCGGGTACATGTCGGCCATCACGTGCGCGTACATCCAGTGCGTCGTCGCACGTCGCCCGTCGAGCACGCCGGCGGCGGCGAGGATGAACGAGCCGCTGCAGACGCTCATCACCCAGGCGCCGCGGTCGACCGCATGCCGGGCTACGTCGAGCAGGAGCGGATCGATGTCGCCCCAGCGCTCGCGCGGCACGGGGCAGAACACGACGAGGTCGGCTTCGTAGGCGAAGGCCAGGTCGTGCTCGACGTTGACCGAGAAGCCGATCTTCGACTTCACCACTCCCGAGTGCGGGGCGACGATGCGGAAGTCGAAGTTCGGTACGCCGTCGGCGGACCGATCGAGCCCGAACGCCTCGCAGGCGACGCCGAACTCGAACGGCGCGAAGCCGTCCTGGATGACGCAGGCCACTGTCTTCATGCACACTCCCGGTTGGCAGTTTTCGTACGATGATAGTCGATTCTGCCACTCGTGACAGTTCAGCATCGAACGTAGCGTTTCTGCCATGATACTCGTCATCGCACTCATCGCTCTGGTCGTGTGGGCAACCGTCGCCACCGTCGTCGAACTCCGTCGCGACGGCTACCACCGCGCGCCGACCGACTGGGGTCGCATCGGTGGTCGCGACATCCACCAGCAGGCCGAGTCCGGGCACGGCTACCGCTGAACCCGGCTCGAGCCGCGGTGTATGGTCGGCTCATGATCCCGCTCGACAGCCTCGTCGCCTTCGCCGTCGCCTCCGTCGTGATCATCGTCATCCCCGGTCCGAGCGTGCTGTTCGTGATCGGCCGCTCACTCTCGCTCGGCCGGCGCGCCGGCGTGCTCAGCGTCGTCGGGAACGCACTCGGAACCGTGCCGGCCGTCCTCGCCGTGGCGTTCGGGGTCGGGGCCATCGTCGCCTCCTCCGTGGTGGCGTTCACCATCATCAAGATCGTCGGCGCCGCCTACCTGGTCTGGCTCGGAGTGCAGGCCATCCGCCACCGCCACGACCACGTCCCGGATGCGGGTCGCACACCGGCCTCCGCCGCGAAGCTGCTGCGCCAGGGCTTCATCGTCGGGCTGACCAACCCGAAGACGATCGCGTTCTTCGTGGCTGTGCTCCCGCAGTTCGTCGTGCCGGCGGCCGGCACGGTCTGGGCGCAACTGCTTCTGCTCGGGCTCACCTTCCAGGCGCTCGCACTGGTCTGCGACAGCGTGTGGGCACTCGCCGCCGGAACCGCGCGCACCTGGTTCGCCCGCTCGCCGCGTCGTATGTCGACGCTCTCCGGTACCGGGGGCGTGATGATGATCGGCCTCGGCGGCACACTCGCGCTGACCGGCGCCAAGAGCTGAGCCGATTCCCCCGTGCGGATCGCGGGCACCACGGCTACGCTCGTCGTCATGAGCGAGCCCTCGCAGCCTCCCGCGCACCTGCCCGCCGATCCGCAGTATCCCGGCACGCACACGTTCCCGATTCACGCGTCCAGTGCGCCACCCTCTGACCCCGCCGACCCTGCCGACCCTGCTGCCCCGGCTGCCCCGGCTGCTCCCGCGTATCCCACGGCGTATCCGACCGCCCCCACTCACCCGGCCGGCACTCCCGCGCATCCCACCGGCTACCCGCACGGCGCCGCCTACCCGCCCGGCGCCGGCTACCCGACCGCAGCCCCGGCCTATCCTGCGGGAGCGCCCGGCCAGCCCGCGTCCTGGCCGATCGCGTCAGGAGCCCCCACCGCACCGGCCGGCAGCATGCTCGGCCGCACCGCCTTCGTGATCGCCGTCATCACTCTCGCGGTCAACCTCATCTCGTCGATCGTCCGACTCTTCATCTACACATCGGACTTCGGGTACGGA
Source organism: Microbacterium sp. NPDC055665 (assembly GCF_053618035.1). NCBI lineage: Bacteria > Bacillati > Actinomycetota > Actinomycetes > Micrococcales > Microbacteriaceae > Microbacterium > Microbacterium sp. NPDC055665. Next base: position 272,680 of record NZ_JBSHGY010000002.1, read on the forward strand.
GCGGCCTACGCGATCGACGACGCGATCGGCGTGATCTCGTTCTTCGCGTATGCCGTGGCCCTCGTGCTGGGTATCATCGCCGCGCGCCGACCGGGCGCGCGCCTTCTCACCGGCATCGCGATCGGGATCGCCGGGGCCGGCGCTCTCGGGATGATCTTCAGCTGGGTCGGCATCGCGTTCCTGCGCTTCGTCTGAAACTCAGCCTCGTCAGCGCCCGGCGAGCACCCGCTCGTAGACCTCGACCATGGCCGCCGTGCGCGACGACTGCCGGAACGCCTCCGAAACCTCGGGAACCGGGGTGGGCGCGGTGCCGGCGGCGATGTCGGATGCGGCCCTGCGCAGGGTCTCCGCGAGCGCGGCCACCCGTCGGGTCTCGAGCTCCCGTCCGGAAACGGTGGCGCCGGCATCCGGAACCGCCCACAATCCCCCGCCGAGCTCGGCCGCGATGTCGGGGTCGCAGATCACGGAGGGCGTGCCGAGGGTGGCCGCCTCGAACGGGGTCATCCCCTGGGTCTCGAAGCCGATCGACGTCTGCACGAGCGCGTCGGCGGCGGCGATCCGCTCCAGGGTCTGCGGGTAGGTCAGTCGTCCGGCGAAGCGCACGCCGTCATGCCCGCGCACGATCTTCTCGGCCGCGGCACGCTGCCCTCCGCCGCCGATGATCTCGAGTTCCGCGTCGATTCCGGCGGCGACGAACGCCTCGAGGAACGGCAGCAGGCGCTTCTCGGGACTCATCCGGCCGAGCCAGACGAACCGGGGCGGTCCCGACTCCCTGACTGCCGGTCGCGCAGCGAGCGTCTGTGCACGCAGGTCGTCGTCGATACCGTTCCAGATCACGTCGACCCGCGGGAAGACATCGTGTTCCTCCAGGCGTCGGGCGAAGTGCGTCGACGGCGCGGTCACAGCGGATGCGCCGACGGCGAGGCCACGCAGGAACGCCCAGCCGTCCGCGCCGCGCACCGGATTGCCGATCCCGCGCATCGCCCCGCGGCGCCAGGCGTTCAACACGCCGAGCACGGGCCGGTGGAGCGGGGTCACGGCCGCGATCCCGACGTCGACGCGGTTGTGCATCGTGTGCACGACCGGGATGCCGTGTCGCTGGGCGTAGCGGTGCCCGATGAACGCGCCCCAGAAGTCGGCTTGCACGTGCACCAGGTCGACCGGGGGGCGGCGGGTCAACGCTCTGTCGAGGAAGCGGTCGGTCGCGCGCCCCGGCCAGCTCATCGAGTACTCGCGGTCGAGCGTGATCGGCACCGAGGGGAGGTCGATGTACGCCCCGCCGTGAGTATCGGATGGCGTGCGCGATCCGTGCATCTTCGGCGCGACGACCGTGACCGTGTGTCCGGCGCGTTCGAGGAACTCCCGCTGCAGCCGCATCGACACCTGCGCGCCGCCGAGGGAGTCGAGGTGCTGATCCCCGAAGAAGACGATGTGCATGCCGGGTTACTCCGCCGCTGACGCGTCTACGCGCCGTGAACCGATGGGGATACTGTGCATGCGGGCTACTCCGCCGCTGACGCGTCGCGGCGCCGTGAACCGATGGGGATACTGTGCATGGCGGGTTGCTCGCTACTCCGGCAGCGGCTCGTTGCGGTACAGCGCCTCGAAGGTGTCGAGTGTGCGGTTGATGTCGTGGATCGCAACACCGTCGAGCGAGGCCCGCTGCATCCGCTCGTACTCCGCGGGGTCGGCCGTGAGCACATCGGTCAGGCGCGCGGCGAGGTCGTCGACGTTGCCCGGCTCGAACAGGTAGCCGTTCTCGCCGTCGTGCACGAGGTGCGGGAGGGCCACGGCATCCGCCGCGACGATCGGCAGCGCCGACGCCATGGCCTCCATGGTCGCGATGGACTGCAGCTCGGCGATCGAGGCGATCACGAACAGGCTCGCACGGGACAGCAGCGCGCGGAGCTCCTCGTCGCTGGTGCGCCCATGGAACGTGACGCGGTCAGCGAGTCCGAGCTGCGCGGCCAGGTGCTCCAACTGCTTGCGCTGGTCGCCGCCGCCGACGATGTCGAACGTGGTGTCGAGGGCGGGGTCGAGTTTCGTCATCGCCTTGAGGATGACCTCGACCTGCTTCTCGGCGGTGAGGCGGCCGACGAAGACGATGCGGTTCTTGTCACGCGGGGCGATCACGGGCGTGTACTGCGTGCGGTCGATGCCGCAGCTGACGGGGATCACCCCCTTCACCTCGACCGTCTTCTCGAGGAAGTCGGCGGCGCGGCGGGTCGGCGTGGTGATGGCACGCGTCTTGTCGAAGGTGCGCTTCGCGTCGGCCCAGGCGAACTTCAGGACGAGGTCGTCGATGAACTTCGGCATGGTCGTGTGGTCGAGGATGTTCTCGGCCATCACGTGGTTGGTCGCGATGACCGGGATGCCGCGCTCGTTCGCGATGTAGGCGAGGCCGCGGCCGATCACGATGTGCGACTGGATGTGCACGACATCCGGCTGCACCTGGTCGATGACCTTGCGGGCGTAGTGCTTCGAACGCCACGGCCACACGAACCGCAGCCAGTCGTGCGGCGCCCAGCGCACCGACGGCAGACGGTGCAGCGTCATCGGCTCGCCCTCGATGACCTCGGTGTGCGGCTGCGCGCGACGGTAGGCCTGGTTGGGGGCCACGACGTGCACGTCATGTCCGCGCTGCACGAGCCCTGCGGCGAGGCGCTCGGCGAAGCGGGCGGCGCCGTTGATGTCGGGCGCGAAGGTGTCGCAGCCGATCACGATCTTCAACGGGCGGGGCGCGGGGGCGGCGGCGGGGCCGCTCGACGGATCGATCGGATCGTCGGAGGAGGTCACAGACATGCTGCCTTACGATGTGGCGGCCAAGGGAAAGCCCTGGTCGGGGCGCTGGCCACTCTACCCGAGGGGCCTGATCGGACAGCGGCGGCATACCGGCATCCCCTCAGCCTCAGCCGATACCGTGGAGCCATGCGACTGACTGCCGACGCCGATCCCCAGCTGTGGATTCCCGTGACGGATTCGCTCGGGTGGAAGGGCCGCCGGCATCGCAAGGCGGCGATCCGCATGCTCCTGGGTCAGGTCAACGCCGCCGTGGGTGCGACCGAGCGCCCCGGGTCCCGGTTCGGCGCGTGGGCGATGAGCCAGGCGGCGCCGATGCTGATGAAGCGGGCGGATGGCCGCGTCCTGGTGTGGACCTGGAAGGCCGAGCCGGAGCTGGTCGTGGCGATGGCGTCGGCGCAGGTCCTGACCCCCGATGTGCGGATCGCTCGCGCGTCGATGCCGATGGACTTCGACGACACGGAGTCGTTCCCCACCCGGCTCGGCGTGGGCGAGAAGCTGCTCGTGCCGATGCCGCCGTCTCCCGCGTCGCCGCCCTTCGCGACCTACACCTGGGACACGGGCACCCATCTGGTGACGTTGACCGCGGTGTGCAGCGACAAGGAGCGGTTCGGCACCCTGACCGGCGCGCTCGACGATCTGGCGCGCAGCATCCGCATCGCCGACGACCTCACCGGTGGAGAATCCCCGGACGTGCTGCGGCTCGATCCCGCCTGAGCGCGCTCCCGCTTCACAACTAGTGAAGTCAGGTAACTATGTAGTAGCATCAGCATTATGAACCCGTTGCTGCTCGACCGCCTGCTCCAGATCGGCGACCTCTTCCAGCGCGACATGGCGCGGGCGTTCGACGGCACCGGCCTCACCACGGCACGCGTGCACCTGCTGTGGATGCTGCAGCACGCCGGGCCCTCGACGCAGCAGACGCTGGCCCGCCTGTGCGAGGTCACTCCGCGCAACATCACCGGCCTCGTCGATGCGCTGGAAGCATCCGGTCACGTGCGACGAACCCCGCATCCGTCTGATCGGCGGGCCGTGCTGGTGGAGCTGACCCCCTCGGCCACCGAGACGATGGCGCGGATGCAGAACGACCACGTCGAGCTCAACGCAACCCTCCTCGATGCCGTCGCCCCGGAGGATCGCGACGCCGTGGAGCGCGGCATCATCGCCATCGCCGACCACCTGGAGCAGCTCGTGACTCAGGCTGCGAGCGAACCAGGGAAGGATGCCCCGTGAGCGCCGAACCGAGCGTGAGTCGGGCGCACCAGCCCACCCCGCCGCCCACTCCGACGCGCACCGCCCGCATCCTCAACATGCTCCACCGCGCACTGATCGCCGAGCTTCGCGTGTACTCGAGCATCGGTCGCGCGATCGCCCGCCGTCCTGCGGTCCCGGAGGGCGGCACCGGCATCGGCTACCACCGTCCGGTGCTGACCGTGCTCATCATCTTCATCGTGCTGTCCGCCGTCGAGATCCCGATCCTCGATCTGATCGTGCACCCCTGGCCGGCGGTGCGCATCCCGATCCTCATCCTCGGGATCTGGGGACTGACGTGGATGATCGGGCTCCTGTGCGCAATGCTGCTGCGTCCGCATGCCGTGGCGCCGGACGGCATCCGAGTGCGGAGCGGCTTGGAGGTCGACGTCTTCGTCCCCTGGGATGCGGTCGCCTCGGTGGCGATCTCGAAGCGCGTCGACGAGCCGAAGCAGCCGCGCATCTCCGATACCGACCACGGAGCCGAGTACGCCGAGCGGATGCAGGACGAGACGAACATCGAGATCGAACTGGAGCGTCCGTTCGCGATCCGCCTTCCCGGCCTCGCGCCGCGCGGCGGAGAGCACCAGGTCACCAGCATCCGGCTCTGGGCGGATGAGCCGCGCGCGTTCCTCGACGCCGCCCGCCCGTTCCTGGTCTGAACGCGCACGCTCCGCCAGGTCGCCACGCGGCTCAGTCCAGTCCGCGCTCCGCGAGCCACTCCTTCGCGACCCGGGCGGGCGCGCGCACCAGCCACGCATCCGTGATGATCTCGGTCAGCCGATCGCGGTCGATGACGTCCAGACGCACGAGCAGCCCGGGGTAGCCGTCGAAGTGCGGGATCGTGAACAGAACCCCGGGTTCTGCGGCGAGCAGCGCCTCCTTCTCCTCGAGGTCGGCGACGCGCACTGCGAGCACCGTTCCCGCCGGCCATTCCCGCCCGAGTTCCGCGAGCTGCCGCAGGTCGGTCGCGCTCGGGCCGCGGAGCCACGCGAACTGCCCGCTCTTCAGCCGCCACGCCGCCTCGCCGGTATGGCCGCTCACCGCTTCCTCGGCGCCCGGGAGGGTGAGGGCGATCGTCCGCGCGTCGTCGATGCTCGCCATCCCGCCATCGTCGCGCACGCGGACGGCCGCCACAACAGACAGACACGCGAGCGCGCACGCGAGATCAGGCACCTGCGCGAGATCAGGCACTTCCGCGGGCGTTCCGCCTGATCCCGCGCTTCCGCCTGATCACACGCCTTTGCTCAGCGCAGGATGCGCAGCGTCCGCACCTCGAACGGGCGCAGCTGCAGTCCTCCACCGACCCGCGCGTCGTCGATGTCGTCTTCGATCAGGCTCACCTCACGCACCTCGCGGTGCTCGAACCCGACCGAGAGCTCACCGGTCGCGCGTCGTCCGAGTGCCTCGTACACGCGCACGATCACGTCGCCGGACCCGTCGTCGGCGAGCTTGACCGCCGACACCACGATGCCCGCGCCCCGCACCGACACCAGCGGCTCGACCTCGCGCGCACCGCGCACGACGCTCGGGAGCGCGTTGATCCGAATGCCCTCGGCCGTCGCGATCGCCGCATCCGCTCCGATCACGAAGCCGACCTCGATCTCGTGGTGACCGTGGTCGGTGTCGGGATCGGGGAACCGCGGCGCCCGCAGCAGCGACAGTCGCACGGTCGTCGTCACGGCGTCGTCCGACACCTCGCGCGACGTGTCGTAGCCGTAGATCGAGTCGTTCACGAGGGCGACGCCGAAGTCCTGCTCGCGCACCAGCACGAACCGGTGCATCGAGGTCTCGAACTTCGCCGCCTCCCAGCTGGTGTTCGTGTGCGTGACCCGTGACTGGTAGCCGAACTGGGTCTCGGCGTCGGTGTGGGCGGCCTGGATGTCGAGCGGGAAGGCGAGCTTGAGGAGCTTCTCGGTCTCGTTCCAGTCGATCTCGTTGCGCAGCAGCACGGTCCGCGAGTCCGGCTGCAGGATGATGCTCTGCTCGATGGTCGACTCCGAGAACGGACGGACGACCACGATCTTCGCGGACCGACCGACCACCGAGGCCTCGATCGACGTGACGGCGGTGAGGTCGTCGACGCTGTTGCGGTAGTACCGGTCGATGTCCCACGCATCCCACATGTTCGGGAAGTCCTGGTGCAGCTGGAACAGGTTCGCCGCCTTGCCCGCCGCCACCGCTTCACGCCCTGAAGCCTTGTCGACGGCCGAGACGATCAGCCCCTCGGCCGAGACGAGCACGGAGACGAGCTCGTTCTCGAGCCGCCAGCCACCGTCTTCCTCCGTGAGCGACACCGGCGCCGCCGTGGGCTCAGCCACGAACGCCGCCCCGAGGGCGCGTCCGCGACCGACCGACGTCGGCTCGAACTGCAGCTCCCGGTCGCCCTCGCCCGCGAGCGAACGGCGGGCGGCATCCGCGATGCCTTGGGCGTCCGAGAGCACGTCCGACAGCACCGCGACGGCCTCACGGTGCACCCACGCGATCGAGGTGCCCGGCAGGATGTCGTGGAACTCGTGCAGCAGCACGGCCTGCCACAGGCGGTCGAACTCGGCCTGCGGATACGCGGCGCCGGTGCGCACGGCATCCGTCGCCGCCCACAGCTCGGCCTCGATCAGCGCGTGCTCCGCCCAGCGGTGCAGCGCCTTCGTGGCGTGTTGGCTGGTGAGTGTGCCGCGGTGCAGCTCGAGGTACAGCTCGCCGACCCAGACGGCCGGATGCGGCAGCTCGGCCTTTGCGGCATCGAAGAAGACGTCCGGATGCTCCCACACGACCTGCGCGCTGCCCTCGAGGTCGCGCAGACGCTCGGCCTTGCCGGTCATCTCACGGGTCGTGCCGCCACCGCCGTCGCCCCAGCCGACCGGGGCGATCGACCGCGAGCTGAGCCGGTTCTCCTTGAACTGACGCGAGGCCTTCGCGACCTCCATGCCGCTCAGCTGCGAGTTGTAGGTGTCCATCGACGGGAAGTGCGTGAACACCTGCGAGCCGTCGATGCCCTCCCAGAGGAAGGAGTGGTGCGGGAAGACGTTCTGCTGGTTCCACGAGATCTTCTGCGTGAAGAACCACTCGAACCCGGCACGGCGCATCAGCTGCGGCAGAGCCGGCGAGTAGCCGAAACTGTCCGGCAGCCACACGCCCTTCGACCGGATGCCGAACTCGCGCTCGAAGAACCGCTGGCCGTGCGAGAACTGCCGCACGAGCGACTCGCCCGTCGGCATCACGGTGTCGGACTCGACCCACATGCCACCGAGCGGCAGGAAGCGCCCGGCGGCGACGGCGGCCTTGACCCGCTCCCACACCTCGGGGCGGTGTTCCTTGATCCAGGCGTACTGCTGCGCGCTGGACATGCCGTACTGGAACTCGGGCTGCTCCTCGATGAGCGTCGTCATCGACGAGGTGGTGCGCGCGACCTTGCGGATCGTCTCGCGTACTGGCCACAGCCAGGCGGAGTCGATGTGCGCGTGGCCGACGGCCGAGATGCGGTGCGCGCTGGCCTCGGCGGGCGCGGCCAGCACGTCGGCGAGGCGGGCACGCGCGTCGCCCGCGGTCTCCACGATGTGCTGCAGGTCGAGAACGTCGAGTGCGTCGTCCATCGCCTGCAGGATGCGCATGCGCCGCGGCGAGGTCGCCGGCAGTTCGGCCTGCAGCTCGAACAGCACCTCAAGGTCGAGCGACAGGTCGAAGACCTCCTGCTCGAACACGGCCAGGTCCATCCGCCGCGCGCGGTACAGCGGCTCCTTCGAGGAGGTGAGGATGTCGCCCTCCTGTGTCGGGAGGAAGGGGTGGTAATCCAGCAGCACCGGGTTGGATGCCGCCTCGAGATACAGCTCGACGGGCTCGTCACCCTCGGCCGTCTCGGTGATCGGAACCCACTGGTTGCGCGGGTTGATGCTCTTCACCGGGATCGGGTCGGATCCTGCGGCGTTCGGACGGTAGGCCAGGGCCTCGCACTGGAAGCCGGTCATGTTCACGTCGAAGCCGAGGTCGATGAGCGCTTCGACCCGGCGCCCCGCCCACTCGGCAGGCACGCGTCCGGTGAGCCTGAACCAGGTGGTGCCCCAGGCGGGACCCCAGGGTGCGCCGACGACACCGGGCTCGAAGGCGAGTGCGAGTCCCTCGGCGGGCGCGATCGGCTCGCCGGGCAGTTCGTGGATCTCGACGTCCAGCGGCACGGTGGCCGAGTGGATCGCCGGGCGGATGCGCTCCTCGAGGACCCGCTTGACGCGGCCGACGGTGAGCGAGGTGTCGTCATGCATGGGAATCTCCGGGCTCGACGGTGAGTGCTGGTCCGCGGCGCGACGGGCGACGCCGTGTTGATGCTATCGGATTTACTAAAACGATCTAGTAAGCAAGTCTAAACGCATCGTCACTTCTTCCGCGAGACTAAATCGATCAAGTATTGTGAGGGACTATGACTCCGGCGAAACGCGTCACCATCGCCGACATCGCGCGCATGGCGGGAGTCTCCCCCGGCGCCGTCTCGTTCGCTTTGAACGGCCGCCCCGGTGTGAGCGACGAGACCAGACAGCGCATCCTCACGATCGTCGAGGAGAACGGCTGGCAGCCGAGTTCAGCGGCTCGTGCCCTGGTCGGGGCGCGCGCCAACACGGTCGGATTCGCGCTCGCCCGACCCGCCCGGTCGCTCGGCTCCGAGGCCTTCTTCACCGACCTCATCGCCGGTATCGAGTCACGACTGTCGGAGAGCAAGGTGAGCCTGCAGCTGCGGCTGGTCGCCGACATCGCGGAGGAGATGGAGGTGCACCGGCAGTGGCGCTCCTCCAACCAGGTCGACGGCTTCATCTTCATCGACCCCCGCGACGGCGACCCCCGCGTCGGGCGTATCGAAGCTCTCGACGCACGGGCCGTGATGATCGGCTCCGAACCCGCCCCCGAAGGCTCGGTGCCGAGCGTCTGGATCGGCGACGACACCGTCGCCGAGACCCTCTTCTCCTACCTCGCCGCCCTCGGGCACGCCCGCATCGCCTATGTCGCCGGCCCCGCCGAGCTCGAGCACACGCGACTTCGCGCCGAGGTGCTCGAGCGCATGGCCGCCGATGGCCTCGAGGGCGAGATCATCACCACGGACTTCTCGCCCGCGCGCGCCTCCGCCGTGACGCGGGCGCTGCTGTCGGGCCGGCAGCATCCGACCGCGATCGTCTACGACAACGACGTGATGGCGGTCGCAGGTCTCCGCGTCGCACAGGAGATGGGCCGCGCCGTTCCGCGCGACGTCTCCCTCGCCTCGTTCGACGACTCGGTCATCGCCGGTCTCATCAACCCGTCGATCACGGCGATGACCCGCGACACCTTCGAGCTCGGCGAACGCGCCGCCACCCTCCTGCTGCAGCAGATCGAAGCGGGAGTGAACCTGCCGAGCGTCGAGGGCCCGACGCCCGTGCTCACCGCGCGCGAGAGCACGGCTCCACCTGCGCGCACGGCCTGAGCAGCCGTCAGCCCTGGACGACGGTGTTGACCGAGCCGTAGGGGTCGACGACGTCGGCCGACAGGTCGGGACGGATGAGACGACGGATGCCTCGCGCGTCGAGCGCTGCGGGGTCGAGCGCGTCGCGCGATGTGACCAGCGCCGGATCGAGGCCCGCGGCGCAGGCATCCACCCAGGCCTGGAACACCGCACCGCCCGGGCTCAGCGCCGCTCGACTCACCGGCACCTCGCGGTCGTCGACGTCCACCACGATCGCCGTGTCCCGCACGGGCGGCGCGACCCGCTGCCGAAGCTCCGGGATGAGCTCGGCGAGGCGGCGCCCGATGGGCTTCGCCGCACCGTCCTGCCCGATCAGACCGAGCGAGTACTCCAGCTCGGGGAAGTCGCCGAGGTCGCGGCTCACGTCGTGCGAGCACCACCAGGTGATGCCCCAGAGGTTCTCGGTGCGCGCCGCCGAGCGCACGGTCGCCTCCAGGAAGCCCGGCATCTCGTCGTCGGTGAGGCAGTTCGACGGAGCGCCCACCTCCTGCAGCCACACCACCCGGTCGGGGTCGGTCGCGAAGGCTCGAGAGAGCTCGATCAGGTACTCGGCATGACGATCGGACGCGACGGAGCGGCCGCCGTAGCGCTGGGCGGTGCCGTTGAAGATCCAGGAGTGGATCGTGGTCATGGCCCCCAGCCGCGACGCATGCGCCGGGGTGAAACCGTGGCCGTCCATGTACCAGACGGCGTCGTATTCGCTGTGGACGTGCGGGAGCCCCGGCGCCGCAGCCTCCGCCGCCGCCAGCAGAGTCGAGATCCAGCCACCGGCCTCGTCCTGCGTGACCGGCCACGGCGACGGATGCGTGTGCGCGGAGAACTGGTTCGTCTCGTTGCCGAGCGTCAGACCGAGGAAGTTCGGCGCATCCCCCAGCGCCCGCCCGAGCCGATCGACGAGTGCGACCTGACCCTCGAGAGCGCGGGGATCGGTGAACATGTTCTTGTCGTGCCACGTGTACAGCCACGACGGGACGAAGTCGAAGCTCGAGAGGTGGCCCTGGACCACGTCGATCCCGGCATCCATGCCGAACTCGCCGGCGATGTCGACCACGGCGCGCACGTCGTCGATCGCCTTCTGCCGGATGAGTGTGCGGTTCGGCTGCAGCACGGTCCACAGCGGGAAGACCCTGACGTGATCGAGCCCGAGCTCGGCCAGTGCGGCGAAGTCACGGCGCACGTCGTCGGGAGTGAAGTCGAGCCAGGAGTGCATCCAGTCCTTGGACGGCGTGTAGTTCGCCCCGAACCTCAGAGGAGCATCGAGGGCGCCGCGCTGCGTCATGTGTCAGACCTTTCGGACGTGCCCTTCGAGGAGGGCGGAGTTCGCACCACTATAACGCTTGAGCAACAAGGCGCACCCATCTTCTGCCAATGGCCCCAAGGCCCGCGCGTGCGGGCCTTGACAGGCGCGGAATCGGATGGTTTCATCTGCTAAAGCGTTCCAGTGCCATTTTCATGGACGGAAGGCAGAATCGCCCGCCTCGAGGAAGAAGCACGATGAAGATTCGGACACGCATTGCCGCCCTGGCAGGATTCAGCATCGGCGTTCTGGCGCTGACGAGTTGCACCGGGGGTGGCGCCACCGCCGGTGACGCGGGCCCCATCGACACCTCGGGCGACCTGAGCGGCACCATCCAGTTCCAGACCTGGTCGCTCAAGAACGAGAAGTTCACCCCGTACTTCGAAGACCTCATCGACGCGTTCGAGAAGGAGCACCCCGACGTCACGGTCGAGTGGCTCGACCAGCCGGGAGACGGCTACCAGGAGAAGATCCTGAGCCAGGCGAACGCCGACACCCTCCCCGATGTGCTCAACCTGCCGCCCGACATCGCGTACCCGCTGGTCGCGGCGGGCAAGCTGGTCGACCTCGAGACCGCCGACCCCGATCTGAAGTCCGCCTACAACACGGGCGCCTGGGACGCCTACAGCCAGTACCCGGGGATGGAAGGCACCTTCGGCCTGCCCTGGTACCTCTCCAGCGACGCCTCCTGGTGGAACCTCGCACAGCTCGCCCCCTTCGGCGTCACCGAGGAGAACCTGCCGACCACGGTCGACGAGCTCCTCACGCTTGCGAAGGACGTGGCCACCGAGTCCAACGGCAAGGTGCAGCTCCTCTCCTCGATCCCGGCCCTCGACACCTTCACGGCCGCCGGCATGGAGGTCATCAACGATGAGGGCGAGTTCGACTTCAACACCGACGAGGCCGCGGCGATCATCGACAAGTACGCCGATGCGTACGCCGCGGGTGCGATGCCCGCGGAAGCCCTGACCGGCGACTACGGCGGGAACGCGGAGGCGTACATCCAGGAGAAGGTCGCCTTCACCACCGGCGGCACCGGCTTCACGACCGACCTGCAGAAGGACGCACCGGCGCTGCTCGAGAACACGGTGGCGACCCCGCGACTCGGTGTCGCACCGCTGTACGTGCAGGGTCTCAACGTCTCGGCCGACTCCGACAATAAGGAAGCCGCGCTCGCCTTCGCGGAGTTCGCGACGAACCAGGAGAACCAGGTGGCGTTCTCGTCCCTCGCCGTCGGCACCGCCCCCGGCACGGCCGAGGGTGGCGACGAGGTCGTCGACAACATCGCCGCCACGGTCACCGACCAGAAGCAGCTGGCGGCGATCGACACGGTGTTCGGCGCGATGAAGGACGCCAAGGCGCTGCCGTTCCAGTGGACGTCCGACATGGCCACCTACATGACCCAGCAGATCGCCCTCGCGGTCAACGGCGAGGCGGACGCGAAGGCTCAGCTCGACAAGATCGTCGAGTACGCCAACGCCAACCGCGTGGACAAGTAAGCCATGCGCGCGAGCACCGGCACCCCGGCCGGCAGGAAGGCCACGATGAGATCCCACCGGTGGTTCACACCCTGGCTGCTCCTCGGGCCCGCCGTCGCCTGGGTGCTGGTGTTCGCGCTCTGGCCGTTCCTGAACACGGTCTTCCTCAGCTTCACCGACGCCAAGCCCCTGCGGACGCCTGAGTTCGTCGGCGGCGCGAACTACGAGCGCATGTTCGGCGATGAGATGTTCTGGAACGCCCTCACCACGTGTCTCATCTACGTGGTGGTGTGCGTGCCGCTGCTCACGATCCTGCCGCTGCTGCTCGCCCTCCTCGTGCAGAAGAAGCTCCCCGGCATCTCGTTCTTCCGCACCACGTTCTACTTCCCCGTGATCGCCTCGGTGGTCGTGGTCGCCCTCATCTGGACCTGGCTGTTCGACAGCCGCGGCATCATCAACCAGACGCTCGAGTTCCTCGGGCTGGTCGACAAGCCGATGGCGTTCCTCGTCGACCGGTGGCTGCTGCTCGGCTGCGCCATCCTGCTCACGGTCTGGAAGGGCCTGGGCTACTACATGGTCGTGTATCTCGCGGCGCTCGGGAACGTCGGCAAGGAGCTGCACGAGGCGGCGATGCTCGACGGCGCCGGCTCCTTCCGTCGCTTCCTGTCGGTGACGATCCCCTCGGTGCGCGGTGCGATGCTCCTCATCTCGGTGCTCATCGCGGTGTCCGCCATGAGGGTGTTCGCCGAGCTCGATGTGCTCTCCAAGAGCACGGGCGGCCCGGGCGGATACGACATGTCGCTCGTGATGCTCATCCGCCAGGTCGGCTCCGGCCTCAACGGGAACATCGGATACGCCTCCGCCATCAGCGTGGCGCTGTTCCTGCTCACCCTCATCCCCCTCGTCGCGATCGCCGTCATGAATCGCGAGAAGAAGGCGAAGGTCTCCGCATGAGCACACTCACGCCGCCCCGCTCGACCGACGACGCCCGCCCCTCCGAAGAGCTGTCGGCACCACCCCGGGAGCGCATGTTCCGCCGCCGCGGCTCCGGCGACTTCAGCAAGCCGACCCTCGGCGGGCTGATCGGTCGATACGCCCTCCTCCTCTTCGTGCTCGTGCTCGTCATCGGGCCGTTCATCTGGCAGCTGTCGACCTCGTTCAAGGGGCCGCAGGAGAACATCTACTCGTTCCCACCCGAGCTCATCCCGCGCGAGCCGACGCTGCAGAACTACAGCAGGGTCGCCGACATCGTGCCGGTGTACCTCTATGCCTGGCACTCGCTGCTCGTCTCGGTCGGCACGGTCGTCAGCAACGTGGTCCTGGCGACGTTCGCGGGCTACGCCCTGGGCTGCATGAGGTTCCGCGGCAAGTGGATCGTGATGGCGATCCTGCTGTCGACGCTGCTCTTCCCCGGTGAGGTGACGGTGACCAGCAACTTCCTCACGATCCGCGCTCTGGGGCTGGCCGACACCCTCTGGGGCGTCTTCCTCCCCGGCGCGATCAGTGCGATGAACGTGCTGCTGATCGCCACCGCGTGCCGCATGATCCCCAAGGACGTGCTGGATGCCGCGACCGTCGACGGCGCGACGACCTGGCAGCGCATCCGGCACATCGTGTGGCCCAACATCCGCGGAATGGTCTCGGTGGTCGCGATCTTCGCGTTCATCGGCGCCTGGGACGACTACCTGTGGCCGCTCATCGTGCTCTCGGATCCGTCGAAGTACACCCTGACGGTGGGCATGGCGTACCTGAACAGCAGCTTCTCGGTCGACCCGCGCCTGATCGCCGCCGGCACCATGATCGCGCTCGTGCCGATCGTCATCATGTTCTCGTTCACGCAGCGGTTCTTCTTCAAGGGCGTGCAGGAGGGCGCGATCAAGGGGTGAGCGCCGCGCATCTGACGCTGGCGGACGGGCCGGCAGATCCTCCCTCGTCCCGTCCTCGTGCGGGCGTGCTGCCCGGCGCGGTGTACGCCTTCGCGTTCGATCCGGCCGCCGGCGAGCAGCGGATCGATGTGCCGGGGCTCGCCGACCTCGAGATCTCCTCGGACACCGTGCTGCACTGGGCGTTCTATGCCGACGGCCCCGCAGCGACGCTCGCCCCGCACGCGGCGCTCGCCGTGACGGTGGATGTGCGCTTCCCCGAGGGAACACGACTGAGCGAGGCTTCGGCCGTGCGCGATCGCTACGACTTCCCCGTCACGGCGCACGCCCAGTTCGATGCCCGGTGGAGCCTGCCCGAGCAGTGGAACGCCGACACCGTCTCCCTCGCCCCGTTCGCACGCCGCAGCGGCACCGTCGAGATCGTGCTCGGCACCGCATCCCTCCCCGGTGCCCCTGACCTCCCCGCGCGGTGCGCCGGGTTCGTGCAGGTCGTGGTCGAGGAGCGGGCTCCCTCCGCCGACCTCGCCCCCGTCGAACGGGTCGACACCCGGCGCGGGTCGCATTCGGGCCCGCGGTTCTCACGCGGCAACACCATCCCGGCGGTGGCGATGCCGCATGGGTTCACGTTCGTCACCCCGGCGACCGACGCGGAGGACGCCCGCTGGCCGTATCGGCCCTTCGTGCACGACGATCCTCAAGGTCGCCGGTTGGAAGCACTGCAGTTCTCCCATCAACCGAGCCCGTGGATCGGCGATCGCTCGGTGCTGCAGCTGATGCCGTTCCTCGGCCGCCCCGCCTCGTCGCACGCGGCTCGCCGGCGTTGGATCGTGCCCGGCACCGAACGCGGCCGGCCGCACGAGTACGCGGCGGAGCTCGGCGACGACCTGCGCATCGAGATGACGGCGACGTCGCACACGGCCGCGTTCCGCGTGCGCAGTGCGGATGTCGACGCCCCGGTCGGGTTCGTCATCGATCAGCTGACCGACGACGGATGCCTCGACTGGACCGATGACGGGGGCTTCGAGGGTTGGATCCCTGCGGGCCCGGAGGATTGGGGCAACGCACCCCGCTGCTTCTTCGCCGGATCGGTGCAGCAGGCTCCGCACGGCGAGGAGAACACTGACCGTGGACCACTCCACGACGGTGGGCGGGGCAGGGTCGCGGGATACATCGGCGGACGCGGGTCGCTCGAAGTGCGCATCGGCATCTCCTTCCTGTCGGTGGAGCAGGCCCGGCATGCCCTGAAGACCGAGGCTCCTCCGACGACCGCCTATGAAGAGCTGCGAGACGCGGCCGCCGCATCCTGGAATCGCCTGCTGTCGCGGGTGACGATCCCCCCGTTGCCCGAAGCCGACGCCCCGTACCGATCGCTCGCCGACGAGGAGAATCGGGCACGGATCGCCGCCGCGCTCCACCGGATGCACCTGTACCCCAACAGCGCGGCCGAGAACGCCGGGACAGCGGAGGCGCCCGTCTGGCGGTTCGCCGACGTGTTCGCCGCGCGCGAGTCGCACGACGGGAGCGGAGTTCCGCCGGCCGTCGACGGCGAGCTCGTCGTCAACAACGGCTTCTGGGACACCTATCGCACCGAGTGGCCGGCACTCGCCCTGCTCGACCCCGCACTCGCCGGGCGGCTCCTCGACGGTCAGCTCGAGCAGTACCGTCGCGGCGGTTGGATGGCGAGATGGAGCGCACCGGGCTATGTCGACAGCATGGTCGGCACCTCGAGCGACCAGATCTTCGCCGATGCCGCCCGTTGGGGCGTGGGGTTCGACCGCGTCACGGCGTTCGAGAGCGGCTGGCGGAACGCGTGCGAGCCGGGGCCGGACGCGCGCCGCGGCCGCAAGGGCATCGCGAGGGGCCGATTCACCGGATACATCTCCTCGAACGTGCCCGAGGGCATGAGCTGGAGCATCGAGAACGCGGTGAGCGATGCCGCGCTCGGGAGGCTCGCGGCGCAGCTCGCCCGAGAGGTCGCATCCGATTCTGCATCCGAGACCGAATCCGCTGCCGCGCGCTATCGATCCTTCGCCCGATACTTCGAGAATCGCGCCCGGTCGTACCGCGCGCTGTTCGACCACGACATCGGGTTCTTCCGCGGCAGGGACTGTGAGGGCGGCTTTGCCGCCACCGCATTCGATCCGCGGTCCTGGGGCGGCGACAACGTCGAGACCAACGCCTGGGGCATGTCGGTCGGCGCCGTGCACGGCGGCGCAGGCCTCGCCGACCTCTACGGAGGTCCCGCCGGTCTCGGACGCCACCTCGACGCCCTGTTCGCAGAGCCGGAGACGGCCGACGAGCGCTTCGGCGGTGCGTACGGCACCGTCATCCATGAGCAGCGGGAGGCGCGGGCGCTCCGTGCCGGGATGTGCGCGATCTCGAACCAGCCGGCGCACCACATCCCCTTCATGTACGCGTTCAGCGACCGGCCGTGGAAGACCGCCGGTACCGTGCACGACCTCGCCGGACGCCTGTTCGCCGGCGCGCACATCGGCCAGGGGTTCCCGGGCGACGAGGACAACGGCGAGATGAGCGCCTGGTGGCTGTGGGCCGCGCTCGGGCTCTATCCGCTGGAACTCGCCTCTGGCCGGCTGCGGATCGGGTCGCCTCTCTTCGACGACGTCCGTGTGGATCGCGGCGACGGCTCCTCGCTGCGCATCCGGTCCGTGCGGAGTGAGCCGTCGGCGCGCATCCTGCAGCGGGCTCGCCTCGACGGGGTCTCGCTGCCGACGGCCGAGCTGCCGATCGACGCGCTCGTCGGCGACGCCGTGCTGGAGCTGGAGTTCGGGATCGACCCGGCCACCGCGCTCGAACAGGCCCCTTCCGCCGGAGACGTCGCGGTCTGGCGGGCGGATCTGACGTCCGGCCCCGGTCACCTCATCGCCTCGCCCGAGACGGTCGCTCCCGAGCGGATCTTCGACGACGGTTCGCCATCGGGTGATGCCGGCGTCATGCTGCGCCCCGGGGAATGGGTGGGATGGCGGTTCGGGGAGCCTCGAGGCGTCACCGACGTCAGCGTGACGCTTATGGTGGCTGCGACATCGTCATCGTCCCTGCGGTGGGAGGCCGAGGGGACGGATGGCCGGTGGATGCCGGTCACGATGACGCACAGCGCGGAACTGCCGGCAGACCGCACGACGCCCTTCACGCTGACCTCGCCGATCGTGACCTCGGCACTCCGCGTGCGGGCGGTGGCCGAGGTCACGATCCGTCAGCTCGAGTTCTTCGACCTGGACTGATCACTCAGGTGGACTGATCACGGCGTCAGGACGAACGGCACCTCGGTGCGGTTGCCGGCGACGTCGAACACCTCGAGCGTGTTCGCCCCGGCGACGGCGCCGAAGACGCCCGGCTTCACGAAGTTGAGGTCGCTCCACTTGTCGTCGGTGAGATTCTTCTGCACGCCGTTGACGGACACGCGGTCGATCTTTCCCGCATCGTGGAGCTTGAAGCTGACCTTCGAGTAGCCGCCGTCCGTTCCGGTCGTGAATGGTGTGCCCTTCTTGACGGTCACGGTGGGGGCCGTGGTGTCCTTCGGCGCGGCCCGGTACTCCGTCGCCTCGCCCTTGAGATGCTGCGTGATGCCGGAGAGGAGGTCGGACTGATCCGTCGCCGTGAGGTTGTACGCCACGTAGACGCCGTAGCCGTCGGAGACCGTGCGCTCGGCGAAGTCCGTCGCCGTCGCCGCGCTCACGTTCGAGAGGTCGATCGCCGCTGCTCCGAGGCGGGACCTGTCATCGAGCCCGAGAACGGTGGGTGCGTTGTAGGTCGGGTAGTACGGGTTCCAGGCGTAGTCGAGCACCGCCGCGGCGTCGAACAGGCTGAAGTCCGTCACGGTGTACGTCTCGCCGATCGCGTACAGGCTGATGATCTTGTCGGGACCGAGACGGTCGCGGAGTGCCGTGGCCAGCCATCCGAACGACTGAGCGTTGGGCTGCGGGGTCCCGTTCGCCCCGTAGTTCGTCCACTCGTCGTCGAAGTCGATGCCGTCGAGCCCGTAGGTCGTCACCGCATCGGCGAGCTGCGCGGCGAACGCATCCGCCTGCTCATAGGACGTGAAGTTCGCGAACCCCGCCCCCTGATGATTGCCGAGCACCGAGAGCAGGACCTTCGTGCCGCGCGCCTGCACCGGGCGGATCTGGTTCTCCGCGTCGTCGAGGGTCTCGGTGACGCGCTCGTTGAAGTGCAGGTACGCCTTCTCACCGTCGTAGTTGATGTTGGCGGCGAAGATCATCGCCAGGTCGACGGCCGGTCGACCTGACTCGGCGAGCGTGTAGTCGGCGACGTTCGCTAAATCGTTCGAGTTGACTTCGACATAGACGGCGAGCTGCGGATCTTCCCCGGGCTTCTCTGTCGCGGCGGCCGGCGACACGGCGACAGCGCCCGAAGCCGCGAGCGCAAGACCCGCGACGGCGGCGAGCCCCTTTCGGAACCGGTGAATCCTGACGTGCGGCTGACTCATGGCAGATCGTCTCCTTCATCATCGATATCGAGATCAGGCCGCATCGGCGCGACCTGCGGCCGACTATATCGCTTAAGTGAACGGAGGTGAAGAACCGCTATCGAGAGGCGAACTTTCGTTCTGCACCGAGACGTGGGCCCAGGGCTGTGCCCACAATTGGCGGCCTCCCGGCGTCGCGACACCGGAATACCGTGACAACGTGGGCACCCGGATTCAGACTGGAGGCATGCACTTGAACGACCCACAGGTATGGACGCTGATCGGGGTGTTCGCCGCCGTCATGCTCGGTGGCATGACGCTCATGACGACGCAGCTCAGCCGAGTGATCCGCGCCGAGGTCGGCCGAGTCGACGCCACCCTCTCGGCGCGCATCGACGGCGTCGACGCACGCCTGGGGCGCATCGAGTCGAAGGTCGACGACCTCGACAAAGAACTCACGAACCTCGCCGTGCGGTTCTGGCGGTCACAATAATCCACCGCCGGTTCAGACCGCGACGTCTCCCACGAGGTTGACCTTGATGCCCATCCCGGCGAACATCGCGGCCTTCGCGATCAGGGCCTTGTCGGCTGTCTCGGCATCCGGAGCGTAGACGAGCTGCGCATGGTTCGCCTTGTGGCGAGCCATGAACTGGTCGCGGGAGACGCCGTGCAGCACGACGTGCGCGATCGGCCACTCCGGGTTCGTTGCGTCCTTACGGCGCTGGGTCTCCTCGGCCGGCAGCTCGACGACCGAGGCGCGGAAGATGTCGGCCTGCAGAATGCCGTCGGCGATGAACACACGCGACAGCACGATCTCGCCGGGCTTCGAGACACCGTTGATCGTGGCTCCGCCCGCGGGGAAGAACACGTGCCCCTGCCGCCAGCCCTCGGCGTTCTGCCATCCGCCCAGGTGAGATGCCGGAACCGAGCCCGAGATCTCGTAGACCCAGACGAACTGTCCGTCGTACTCCTCGCCCCAGCGCACATCGTGCAGGGTGTTGTCGGGCACGAGGCCCATCGCACGCCAGACGCGGTCGGTCACGAGCGCATCGACCGCGACGCCCTCATCGGCCTCGTTGAAGTGCGGGAACGCGCGCCCCTCGTGCAGCACCCGCGAGCCGTCGCGCGAGGTCACCGGGGGGCGTTGGGTCGAGTTCAGGATGCCCTCGGCCAGGTCGGATGCCGGCACCAGGTCCTTCAGACCCTGCTGGTACTGGATGCCGACCGCATCGAGTCCGAAGTCGTCGGCGATGCGGAGCGCGGCGATGTACATCTTCAGCTGCCACTGCACCTGCTCACGGGTGAGCTCGGTGGTGGCGTCCTCGCCGTACCGGAAAGTCATGCCCGCGTCGATCAGCCAGTCGTAGGCGGCGTCCGCCTCGGCCTCGGTGACCTCGAGCATCTCGGCGTACAGCGCCGACTGCGACAGCCGCTCCTTGTAGATGCCCGTCTGGTTGAGCAGCTCGTCGTCGAAGATCGCGTTGTACATGCCCATGCAGCCCTCGTCGAAGACGCCGATGATGGCCTTCTCGGCGAGGAGCTCCGCGGCGAGCGCCTCGCCCAGCTGCTTCTCGGGGCTGTCGGGCAGGGCGGGAAGCGCGCGCACGTGCGAGGCGTCATGGGTGATGGCACCCGTCTGCGTCCACTCCTCAATGCCCGCCTTGAACCAGTCGTCGGTGTAGTCGACGGACCAGGTCGTGGCGTAGGGCTTGCCCATCTTCGTCAGGCCGGCATTGAGGCCGAGGAGTCCGACGAGGCCGGGCCAGTCGCCGGCGAAGTTCGCGACCGTGAGGATCGGGCCCTGGTGGGTGCGGAGGCCGGCGAGCACGTGGTGGGAGTACTGCCAGTTGGCGA
This sequence comes from Microbacterium sp. NPDC055665, assembly GCF_053618035.1. Lineage (NCBI taxonomy): Bacteria > Bacillati > Actinomycetota > Actinomycetes > Micrococcales > Microbacteriaceae > Microbacterium > Microbacterium sp. NPDC055665. The sequence continues at coordinate 293,165 of NZ_JBSHGY010000002.1, forward strand.
TCGCCACGACCAGCGGGGCATCGACCGGGATGTCCTTGAAGACCTCGAGGCCCATGCGCTGGCTGGAGATGAATCCGTGACCGGTCTCCGGGTCGACGCCGAAGGGCCGGATGACCTCCCAGCCGAGGTCCGCGAGCACGCCCGTGACGCCGGCCTCGAGCTCGACCTGGGTGGGCCATCCGGCGATGTTCGCGGATTCCCGCAGGTCGCCCGAGGTGATGAGGTACGCCGTCTGCGGAGCGACTGCCGGACGGGATGCCCGTGCGGGCAGGGTGTAGGTGGTCATGATGCCTCCGGGTTGGGGATGGGTGTGGTGCCGCGCTGCTCGGCGGCGAGTTCATGGACGACGCCCTTCGTCGCGTCGTACAGGCGCACGTACCGGTCGAAGAGGGTGTCGTAGGCGAGGCGCAGGTCGGGGTTCGGGGTGATGCGCTCCGTGATGGGGTTCCAGTCGGTGATGAGCGGCCGTTCGCCGTCGGCCGCCACGGCGACGGCGGCCAGGAAGGCGGCGCCGTAGCTCGCACCGATCGTGGTCTGCGGCACCTCCTGCACGAGACCGGTGACATCGGAGACGATCTGCAGCCACAGCCGGCCCTGCGTGCCACCGCCGACGGCGACGATCCGGCGGATATCGGCGCCGGCGGCCCGCATGGTCTCGACGTTGTGCCGCACACCGAGCGCTGTGGCCTCGAGCGCTGCCCGGTACAGGTCTCCCCTGGCGTGCTCCAGAGTCAGTCCGGCGATCACGCCCCGCGCGTCCGGGTCCTGGATGGGAGTGCGTTCGCCGGCGAAGTACGGGAGCATCAGCACACCCCGGGCGCCGACCCCCGATGCCTCCGCCTCGGCGAGGAGTTCGGGATAGTCGGTGCCGGTCAGCTCCTTCAGCCAGGCGGTCAGCGCGCCGGACGTCGAGAGGCCGCCGGCGAGGTTGCGGGTTCCGGGGAACGCCCCGGCCGTGGTCCACATCGACGGTGTGCGCAGCGCGGGCTCCCCCGGCGTCACCGCGTTGGTGAACACCATGAACATGGTCGTCCCGTACATGAGCATGAGGTCGGCCGTCTCGTGCGCGCCGACGCTGACGGCCTCGGTCCAGGCGTCGATCGTGCCCGTGATGACGGGCGTTCCAGCCGGGATCCCGGTCGTTTCGGATGCCTGCACGGTGACGGCGCCGGCGATGTCGCCCGCCCAGGCCAGGCGCGGCTGCACGATCGTGGTGGCGTAGCGACCCCAGAACGGGGCATGCCACCTCTCGCTCTCGATGTCGTAGAGCGGGGAGACCTGGCTCGCGGACTGGTGGTCGAACACGTACGCGCCGGTGAGTCGACGGACGAGCCAGGATGCGGGCATGAACAGCCGGCGGGCGCGCGCCAATGCCTCCGGCTCCTCCTCGGCGATCCAGGCGATCTTCGGACCGCCGGCCTGCGAGGTGAGCACCGAGCCTCCGATGCGCGTGATCTCCTCGACGCCGAGCTCGGCGGTCATCCGCTCGATCTGGGCGGAAGCGCGGGTGTCGACGCCGTAGAGGATCGCGGGCCGGACCGGCTGGTCGTTCTCGTCGGCGAGGAGGATGCAGGGACCCATCCCGCTGACACCCACGGCGACGACTTCCGCGTCGGGGTGCGCCGCGAGCAGTTCGCGGGCGATGTCGACGAACTCGTCCCACCAGATCGCGGCATCCATCTCCACCCAGCCGGTGCGCGGCCGGGAGACGTCGTGCGTCCGGGTGGTGGTGGCGATGATGGTTCCGTCAGCCGCCACGAGCACGCCTTTGGTGCTCGATGTGCCGACATCCACCCCGAGGGTGCATCGCATGGTGTCCTCCTTGATCACGCCTGAGGAGATCGTAACTGAAATCGATTTCACAACGCAAGCAAGAATGATGGTTGCGTATGCAGTCGGCCGACGCCAGGCCGGGATCAGTTCGACGTCAGGCCGAGCGTGGGGCTGTCGCGTGGCGGGTCTCGCCCCGCAGCACGACCGTGCGCGGGGCATGGGTGTCGCCGGCGATGCGCTCGAGGAGCATGCGCGCCGCGGTGACGCCCATGTGCCGGGCGGGCAGCCGCACCATCGTGACGGCGGTCGGCGAGAGCGTCGTGAAGGGCAGGGATCCGACGACGGCGACCCCGACGGCCGGCGGGGTGAGTCCGTGCTCGGTGAGCACCTGGATCGCTCCGACGCCGATGAGGTTGTTCCCGGCGACCACGGCGTCGGGCGGCTCGGGAAGGGCGAGCAGCTCTTCCATCGCCGCACGCGCGCCGTCGACACGGAAGGTCGCGAACCGCTGCAGCTCGTCGATGTCGGCCGAACGGCCCGCCGCTGCAAGGGCCTCCCGCCATCCGGCAGCGCGCTCGGCCGCGGTGTCGATGTCTTCCGGACCGCCGATGTAGGCGATGCGTCGGTATCCAGCGGCGATCAGGGACTCGGTCGCCGCGACGCCCGCCTCGCGGTTCGCCATCACGACCACATCGAGCTCGTGACGCGTGGCGCGGTCGACGGCCACCACCGGCCGACCCGTGGAGAGGATGCTGTCGAGATCCGTCTCCTTCGACGCGGCCGCGATGATGACGCCCGACATGTGCTCGGCGATCGCGATCTGCAGGTATGTCGCCTCTTTGACGGTCTGCGAGTCGGAGTTGCAGAGCACCACCGAGTATCCGGCTTCGGAAGCTACATCCTCGACCCCGCGAGCCATCTCGGTGAAGTACGGGTTCTCGATGTCGGGGATGACGAGCGCGATGACCTCGGAGCTCTGCGTGCGCAGGGTGCGCGCGGCGCGGTTCGGCGTGAAGTTCAGCTCCTCCGCCGCAGCCCGCACGGCCTCGATCTTCTCGGGCGAGACCCGGGTGCCGTTGAACACCCGCGAGACGGTGGCCGGCGAGACGCCCGCACGCCGCGCGACGTCGTAGATCGTGGTCATTTCCCGCCCTCTGCTGCCCGGATGCTTCACCCTACCGGCCTCCCCGGACGACGCCCGCGATCACACGTCACGAGCCCGCGCGGGCATCCTCCTCGGCGGTGACCGCGATGTTCTCCTGCAGCCGGGCGAAGACCGCGTCCAGGCGCGCGCGCCCGTCGTCGTCGAGCGCCGGGAGCGGGGATCGGCAGTCGCCGAGCGGCACCGACAGCTTGCCGCCGAGGTACTTGGCCGCACCGAACACGCCCACCTCGACCATGCCCTCGACGGTGTCGTTGATGCGCACCTGCACGGCGCGCGCTCCCGCGAGGTCTCCCGCGTCGAATCGCCGCCGCAGCGAACGGAAGAGCTCGATCTGCAGACTCACGGTGGTGCCGATCGCTCCGCGGGCGCCGATCGACAGCGCCGGCAGGTAGAACTCGTCGAAGCCGTTGATCAGGGTCAGGTGCGGGTAGCGGCGGAGGATCCGCTCGGCGCCGTAGAGGTTGCGCGAGGTGTGCTTGACGCCGATCACCTGCGGCAGCGCGAGCAGCTCGTCGAAGCCGCCCTCCGAGATGTCCCGTCCCGTGAACTGCGGGATGTTGTAGAGGATGAAGGGAAGCTCGACCGCATCGATCACGGTGCGGAGGTGCCGCACGACATCCGCGGTGGAATAGCCGTAGTACAGCGGCGGGATCATCGAGATCGCGCCGACCCCGGCATGCTTCGCCGCGGCGGCGATGCGGACCGCCTCTCCCGTCGACATCGCTCCGACGTGCGCGACCACGGGCACGCGCTCCGCGGCAGCCGTCACCGCGGTCTCCGCCACCGCGATGCGCTCGGCCTCGGAGAGCAGCACGCCCTCGCCGGAGGACCCGCAGATGTAGAGGCCTTCGACGCCGCGGCGGATGTCGGCGTCGAGCATGGTCGCGAGCGCGCCGAGGTCGACGCTCTCGTCTCGGCGCATCGGGGTGACCGCCGCCGTGAACAGACGCGTGCCGAGCAGGTCGCTCACCACGCGGTCCATCCGCCGTCGACCACCAGGTTGGAGCCGGTCATGTACGTCGAGGCGTCGGACGCGAGGAAGACCAGGGCGCCGTTGTACTCGTCGGCCTCGGCCATGCGGCCGATCGGCATCCGGGCGATGTAGTTCGCCTGGAACTTCGCGTCCTGCGTGTCCCGGCGGACGCCCGAGGGCGTGAGCGTGTTGACGCGGATGCCCGCACGCCCCCAATACGTGGCGCAGTAGCGGGTGAGGTTGTAGAGCCCCGACTTCGCGGCCGAGTAGGCGACCGGCTTGATGAAGGGGATGCCGGTGTCCTCGGCCTTGTAGGCGTAGATGTCCTGCACGGGAGACACCATGCCGTAGATCGACCCCACGTTCACGATCGAGCCGCCGACGCCGGCGTCGCGCATCCGCCGGCCCGCTGCCTGCGTCACGAGGAACGTGCCGACGAGGTTGGTGTCGACGACCTCACGGAACACCTCGACGGGGAACTCCTCGAACGGTCCGGAGACCTCGGGCGGCGCGCTGGGCTGCGTGTCGAGACCGGCGTTGTTGACGACGACGGTCGGCACACCCCAGGTCTCGGCGACCCGGTCGAGCCCGGCGTCGACGCTGGCCTGGTCGGTGATGTCCATCGCCACGGCGAGCAGCCGCCCGTCCGGGTCGTCGATGCCGAGGCGCGCGGCGGGATCGGCCACCTCGCTACGGGAGGTCACCGCGACGCGCGCGCCCCGCTGGTGCAGCGAGCGGACGAATTCCGCTCCGATCTGGCCGAAGCCGCCGGTCACGACGACCACCTTGTCCCGCACCGAGAAGAGCGGGTCGAGTCCTTCAGACATGTATCGATACTCCAGATTGCAGGGCGGTCAGCCCTTGACGGATCCCGCGGTGAGCCCGGACACGATGCCGCGCTGCGCCCACAGGAAGAAGATGATCGCGGGCAGCGCGAACAGCAGCGCGCACAGCATGACGACGTTCATCGGCGTGTAGAACTGCCCGAGGAACGACGACAGCCCGACGGACGCCGGCCACAGGTCCGACGACGAGATGAACGTGTTCGCGAACATGAACTCGTTCCAGCCGTCGAAGAACGCGATGACGGCCGCGGCCGCGATGCTCGGCATGATCAGCGGCAGGACGATCGTGGTCAGGATGCGCAGGCGAGAGCACCCGTCGATGCGGGCAGACTCCTCGATCTCGTACGGGATCTTGTCGATGCCGCTCTTGATGATGAACATGCTCACCGGCATCACGAACGCGGTGTCGGCGAGCACGAGCCCCCAGTGGCTGTTGAGCAGCCCGGCGCCGGCGAAGATCGCGTACAGCGGGACGATGATCAGCGCCTCGGGCAGCATCTGGGTGCTGAAGAAGATGAAGCCGGCGACGCCGCGGCCGTGGAACTTGTACCGGCTGAGCGCATAGGCGGCCATGGTCGCCAGCACGAGGCTGAGGATCGTGGTGCCGGCGGCGATCACGAACGAGTTGCCGAGCCAGCGCAGGATCGGGATGTCGGAGAGGAAGCCGCCCCACTGGCCGATGTTCTGCACCTCGGGGAGCAGCGGCTGGCTACCGCCGTAGAGCGACGCCTCGGTGCCGAGTGAGGTGGCCAGCATCCAGTACACCGGGAATCCGGCGAAGACGACCAGCAGCGTGATGAGGACGGCCTTGCCGAGGCTGCCGAACTTGGCGCCGATCCCGCGGCGACGCGGGAGATCGGTGGGGATGCGCACGGTGGTCATCGCTGGCTCTCCTGACGTTCTTGGATCTGCTCGACGATGAAGTAGACGACCGTCACCAGCAGCGACAGCACCAGACCGAGGGCGCCGATCGCTGCGGCCCGTCCGAGGTTCTGATCCTGGAACGCCGTGCGGTAGACGTTCACGACGAGCGTGTTGGTGACGTCGAGCGGCCCGCCACCGGTGATCAGGAAGATGATCTCGAAGCGCCGGATCGACCAGATCGTCATGAGCAGCGTGATGACGCGGACGGTCGGCATGATGTGCGGCAGGGTGACCGCACGGAAGGACTGGAAGCGCGTGGCGCCGTCGACCCAGGTCGCTTCGCGGAGCTCGTGCGGCACGCTCTGCAGGGCGCTGAGCATGACCAGCATCACGAGCGGCGTGAGCTTCCAGACCGTCGCGAGCGTCACCGCGAACAGCCCGTACTTCGGATCGACGAGCCAGCCGTGCTCACCGAGACCGAGCGCTGCGGTGGTGCGGTTCAGGATGCCCTGCTCGTTGTTGTAGATCCAGACGAAGATGAGGGCGGCGGCCACCGTCGGCACGGCCCACGGGACCGTGGCGATGGCGCGGATGATGCCTCGGCCCTTGAACGCGGTGTTGAGCAGCAGCGCTCCGGCCGTGCCGATCCCGACCGAGAAGACCACTGTGAAGAGCGTGTAGAGGAGGGTCGTGATGACGGACGACCAGAACTTGTCGCTCGAGAGCAGGTACTCGTAGTTCTCCATGCCGACCGGCCGTCCCCCGGAGGGGTTGACGAGCTTGGTCGCGGTGAACGACAGCAGCACGCCGCGGATCAGGGGGAAGACCGTGAAGATCGCCAGGTAGGCGATCGCCGGGAAGAGGAAGAGGTAGGCGCCGTTGCGCTCGATGAAGCGTCCGATCGCGCCGGTGTCGCGGCGTCGCCGTGGCGGCGAGGCAGAGGGCGTCGTGGGACGCGCCTCGAGCGTGGGGGTGGCCATGGCCGGGGGTCCTTTCGCGTGTCGCAGGGATGACCGAGGGGCGGGCGACGGGGGTGAAGCCCGCCCCTCGGAGTGCTCAGCCGAGCTCGGCTTCGAGGCTCTCCTGCACCTCGGCGAGCTTCGACTTCACGTCGCCGCCGTTGACCCGCAGGTCTTCGACCGCGGTGAGGACCTCACGCCAGACGACCTTGCTCTCGGTCTCGAAGCCCTCGACGAGGGTCGACTTCGAGGTCTTGGCGGCTTCGAGGAACTGCGTCGCCCACGGGTTCGCCTCCAGGAAGGCGGCGTCCGGCTCGACGTCGGTGGCCATGGCCGAGGCGCCGAGGCCCGCGCGGATGGCGGTCTGGCCCTCTTCGCCGAGCACCCAGCGCACGAAGTCCTTGGCGGCCTCCTTGTTGTCGCTGTTCGCGTTGACGGCGATGATCAGCTGCGAGTTCGAGCCGGGGTTCGCGAGGGGCAGCGGAGCCGCGCCCATGTTCTGGCCGTTGACGGCGTTGTCCGGGTTACTCGTGATGGTCGTCGCGACGCCGGAGTTCTCGAACAGCATTCCGACCTGCCCCTGGCCGAACTTCGCGCGGAAGGTCGACGCGTCGTCGCCGATGGGGGCGACGCCCGAGGCGAACGTCTCGAGGAACGCCTCGACGGCCTCGACGTTCTCGGCCTTGTCGATGGTCAGCTTCTTCCCGTCGCTGAGTTCGCCGCCGAATCCGTAGATCCAGTTGGCCATCTCCAGCGTCCAGCCGTCGATCTCGGCGGTCTGGTGACGGCCGGCCCAGCCGGCGATCCCCAGCTCATCCTTGATCGTCTTCGCCGTGGTGAGGAACTCGTCGAACGTCGTCGGAACCTCCAGCCCCAGCTCGGCGAAGATGTCCTTGTTGTAGATGACGGTGCTGTAGGTCGGACGCTCCCAGTTGAAGCCGTACTGCCCGCCGTCGAAGACTCCGGCCTCGTTCGTGTTGTTCAGGGAGTCGCCGAGCTCGTCGGCGATGTCGTCGAGCGGCTCGAGCACGCCGGCGTCGACGAGCGAGGCGAACTGGCTGTCCTGCAGCACCATGACGTCGGGGCCGCCGCCGGCACCTAGCTCGGTGCTGAGCTTGTCGGCGTAGTTCGCGAACGGGATCTCGACCTTGGTGAGCTCGACGTTGTCGTCCGGCCCGGTGTAGCCCTTGACGGCGTCCCAGATGATCGGGCCCTTGCCGTCTTCGAGGAACTGCCAGTTGGAGAACGTGAGCTCTCCCCCGGCGCTCCCGGCATCCGCTGAGTCGTCGCCGGCGGCGCAGCCGGCCAGGGCGATGGTCGCGACGGCGACGAGGCCGGTGATCCGCAGCGCGCGTGCGCGGCGGGACGGGTGTGCGTGGTTCGACTTCACTGTTCACTCCTTTGGGCAGCAAGTTCTATGCGACGGTGCATCCGAGTTCTCGCCGGGTCTGCGTGAAATCGGTTTCATCACCATAACTCCGCATTCACAGCGGTGTCAAGAATGAAATGGTTACGCAACCTTATCGCGTCTCATCCGTTCACCAGAACGCCGCGCATCCCCCGCAGACGAGGGATGCCGCGGGGGTCACCCCCGCGGCATCCGTGTCACTGCTCTCCGGTCAGGCGAGCCAGGCCGGTGCTCGTCCGCGCAGGAACGCACCGTCGACCGAGAACCGCCCGGCACCGGTGAACGCGAGGGCCAGCGCTGCCGCGCCGAGGACGGCGACGAACTCGTATCCGCCCTCTCCGACCCAGAGACCGGCGGGAAGGTGCACGGCGACGAGCGCGACGATCATGTCGACCGCGAGCAGGATGCCGACGGGGCGCGTGAAGAGCCCGAGCATCAGCAGGAGACCGCCCACGAGCTCGACGAAGGCGACGACCGGCGCCGCGATCTCGGGGAGGGGGATCCCCATGCCGGCGAAGCTGCCGATCGTTCCGGGCAGCGTGAACTCGAAGATCTTCTGCGCGCCGTGCGCGGCGAAGATCGCACCGACGACCACGCGCAGGACGAGGAGTCCCAGCGAGGGTGCGGCGGAGGAGGCTTTGGTGTTCGTCATGAGGAGTTCTTCCTTCGTGGCAGGACACCCGCGCGCCAGGCGCGGAGCAGGGTCGTTCCCTGCTTCCACGCTAGGAAGCGCACTTTTCCATCTCCTGTGATCGCGCCCCTTCCGGGCGGCACGCGATCAGCGGTGCGCGGCGACCACCTCGGCGACGGCGGTGCGCTCGGCATCGCTCGGCTCGGCGATGGCCATGCGGCAGTAGGCGTCGACGACGTCGAGCACGCGGTACGCCTCTTTCATGCGCGCCATGTCCCCGCCGATCAGGGAGACCACGTCGTCGACCGCGGACTGGGCGGCCGCGATCGCCGTGGCATCACCCGATCGTCCGGCGTCCGCCAGAGCGCGGAAAGGCTTCGGGGTGACGGACGAGACCCCGGACACGACGCCCTGCGCACCCGCGTCGACGGCGGCGATGAGGTCGCGGTCGGCGCCGGTGTACAGCTCGAAGTCGGCGGGGACGACCGCGCGGTACGCCGCGATCTCGTCGAGGGACAGCTCGCTGAGCTTGGCTCCGACGATGTTGGGCCGCTCCGCGAGCCGCACCAGCAGTTCGGGCGAGACGGTGTTGCCGCTGCGGGCCGGGTAGATGTAGACGTACAGGCGCCCGTCGCCGACGGCATCCGAGACCGCCTGGAAGTAGTCGAAGATCGCGTCCTCGGTCGACTTCAGGTAGTACGGCGTGAGCGCGGCGAACTCGGTCGCGCCGAGGCCCTTGGCGATATCGACGAGCCGCACCGCCTCGAAGGTGCTGGGCTGGCCGACGTGCACGATGACGCGCATCCGGTCGTGCAACTCCTCGACGGCGGCGGCGACGAGGGCCGTGAACTCGGTGACGTCGACGGCCGGGAACTCCCCTGTCGTGCCGAGGATGAAGGCGCCCTCGTTGCCCGATTGGCCGACGAAGCGGAAGATCGCGCGTGACCCCTCGAGGTCGAGGCTGCCGTCGCGGCGGAACGCGGTCGGGACGGCGGTCAGGATGTCGTAGCGGGTCACTTCTCGGTCTCCTCGGAGTTCTTGCGGGACTTGCGGGCGCGGCGCGCGGGGACGTCGACGTTGCGGACGGTGGAGGTGAGGAGGTCGGGCTGAGCGGCGAGCTCGTCGTGCGCCTTCTCGATCTGCTGGATGCTGTCGTCGTGCAGGATCGAGTCCGCGAGTGCCGCGCGCTCGGCGCGGGGCCTGCGGGCGGCACGGATCGCCGGCATCACGATCGAGAGCACGGCCAGCGCGAGCAGCACGATCGCGATCGGGCTCACGACCTCGAAGAACGGCCGCGTGGGGAGGATCGCGAGTGTGCGGGCGAGGTTCTCCTCGGCGAGTGGTCCGAGGAGCAGGCCCAGCACGATCGGACCGGCGGGCACCTGCATGCGCTTGAGCAGCACGCCGATCACGCCGAACACGAGCATGGTGACGACGGTCGAGAGGCTGTTCGAGGTGGCATAGGTGCCGATGATGCAGAAGATCAGGATGCCACTCCACAGGTACGGCTGCGGCACGTCGAGGAGCTTCACCATTCCCTTCATGCGCACCAGGCTCAGGCCCAGCGAGAGGATCGTCGCGATGAGCATGATGCCCACGATCGAGACCACGAGGTCGGGACGGTTCGTGAACAGCGTCGGCCCGGGGGTGATGCCCCAGATGATCATGGAGCCGATCATCACGGCCATCACCGAGTCGCCGGGGATGCCGAGGGCCATGGTGGTGGTGAGCGAGCCGCCGAGCGTGGCGCTGGAGGCGGTGTCGCTGGCGGCGACGCCCTCGATGGACCCCTTGCCGAACATCTCCGGGTGCTTGGAGGCCTTGCGCGCCCTCTCCCAGCCGATGAGTCCGGCGATGTCGCCGCCCGCCGCGGGGATGAGGCCAACGCCGAGTCCGACGGCGCCGCCGACCGCGGTCGCGCGACCGCTCTGCTTCAGTTCGGCGCGGTTCGGCCACCAGCGGCCGAGGCTCGAGATCGGACGCACGGCGGACTTGCGGTGCGTGAGCAGCTGGTCGAACAGCTCGGCGATGCCGAAGAGGCCGATGATGACGGCGATGAAGTTCACGCCCTCGACGAGTTCGAGCACCCCGAAGGTGAAGCGCTGGTCGGCGGTCGCGGCGTAGGTGCCGACACTGCCGAGCATGAGGCCGAAGAGTCCGGCGAGGATGCCCTTGAGCATCGACTTCGACGAGATGCCGATCATGATCGCGATGCCGAAGACGACGAGTGCGAACAGCTCCGGCGACTTGAAGTAGTCGCGGGCGAAGCTGGCGATGGGCACCGCCGCGACCGAGAACAGCACGAGCGAGGCGAGGATGCCGACCGCCGAGACGATCGCCGAGATGGTCAGGGCGAGACCCGCCCTCCCCTGTTTCGCCATCGGATAGCCGTCGAGCGTCGTGGCGATGGATGCCGGAGTGCCCGGAGTGTTGATGAGGATCGACGGTACCCGGTCGCCGAAGTTCGCGGCGACGTAGATGGTCAGCAGCACGGCGAGGCCCTGCACCGGCTCGAGTGTCATCGTGAATCCGGCGGCGAGCGCGACGGCCATGGTCGCGGTGATGCCGGGGAAGGCTCCGACCATGAAGCCGAGCACGAGGCCGACGAGCATGTAGAGCAGGATCGAAATGTCGAGGAGCGAGTTCAGCCCCTCCATGAGCGCGTTCACAGGGGGATCCTCAGGAGCATCCCGAACACGACGTAGACGAACGCCGTGACGGAGGCGGAGTAGATGATCAGGCTCAACCAGCGGCGGTGGCCGTAGAGGAGCATGAGGGCGGCCATCAGCAGGGCTGCGGCGACGGGGAACACCTCGACGCGGTAGCCGAACAGGACGACCGAGCCCAGCGACCAGAGCGCGATGAAGGCGCCGGTGATCGCGAGGGTGGCGATGACGCGCAGGTAGCCGCCGGGCTGGATGCGCTCGAGGTCTTCGCGGGTGGGGGCCGGGCGGGTGATCGCGACGGCGAGCAGCGCGATGGCGATGACCACTCCGGTGACCCCGATGACGAGGGGCCAGAAACGGGCGTCGATCTGCCCGGCGGCGGCTTCGCGGCGCAGCGGGATCTGCGTCGAGAGGAAGAGGTAGCCGGAGGTGAAGGCGAGGGAGACGACGGCGAACACGATCTCGAGGCGCCGGGAGGCGGGCGCGCCCTGGTATTCGCCGGCAGGCTCGTCGTGGCCCGCCGGTTCCGCAACGGCGTCGGGGGTGGACATCATGCTCCTTCTTTCGTCGACGAGAGACAGCTGCGGGGCCGATCTGCACCGGCCCCGCAGTGTTCTCAGCCCAGGAGGTCCTTGAACAGGTCGAACTGCTCGTCGACGAACGTCGTCCACTCGGCGGAGTCGCGGTACACGACGAGGTTCCCGGCGTCGGCCTGGAACTTCTGGTAGCTGTCGGACTCGACGGCCTCCTTGACCGCGGCCTCGAGCGTGGACTTCACGTCATCCGGCAGGCCCTTGGGTGCGTAGATGCCGCCCCAGCCGCCGAAGACGACGTTCTCGCCGATGGCCTCTTCGACCGTCTCGACGTCTTCCGCGTCGGGGTGGCGCACGTCGTTCATGACGGCGAGGATGCGCACGGATTCGCCCTGGGCCAGTGCCTCGCCGAGTCCGGAGACGGCGGCGACGGTCTCACCGGATGCGGCCGCCGCGACGGCTGTCGCTCCGCCGTCGTACGGGACCGGGGTGAAATCGGCGTCGGTCGCGCTGCCGAGTCCGACGGTCGCGGCCTCCCAGATGGAGCCGGCGCCGGAGTTGGCGACGGTGACGGCGCCGGCCTTCGCCTGGGTGACGAGGTCTTCCAGTGTCTCGATGCCGCTGTTCGCGCCGACCGTGACGACTCCGGGGGCCAGCATGATCTGGCCGAGCAGGTCGAAGTTCTCGGGCAGGACGTCGGCACCCTGCGTGGTGTTCAGCATCGCGATCTCGACGGGGGCGAATCCGATGACGTAGCCGTCGGGATCCTGTGCGCCCACGTACTCCATCGCGAGGGCGCCGGCGGCACCCGGCATGTTCTCCGGGATGACGCTGACGTCGAGGATCTTCTCGAGCTCCGTGGCGAGCGCACGCGACGAGAGGTCGGAGCCTCCGCCGGGGTTGGCCTGGATGATGAGTCGGAGGTCGTTCTCGGGGAAGGCCGATCCGGCCTCTTCGCCCTCTTCGACCTTGGTGCAGGCCGAGACGATGAGAGCGGTGGCTGCGAGGGCGGCGATCGCGGCGGCCGCCCGGGTGATGCGCTTGCGGGGCATCTTTGCTCCTCTACGTGGGTCGACCTTGTTGTCGACTCCCTGAGGCTAGCAGTGTTGACTGTTAACAGTCAACACTCATGCGACCTCTTCGGCCAGCGGATGCGCCCACTCAGGCGCGGGCGGCGAGCTCGGCGAGCATGCGTTCGCGGGCGCCGTCCAGGTGCTCCGACAGCACCTTCGCCGCCTGCGCGGGCTTCCCGCTGCGCATCACATCCATGAGCTTGACGTGGTCGCCGGATGACTCGTGCAGGTCTTCGTCGTGGTTGATCGTGACCTCGAGCAGAGCGGTGAACGTCGGGAGGTACTGGTTCCACGCACCCTCGAGGCGGGGGTGATCGGCGAGAGCGTAGATCTGCGAGTGGAACTCGAGGTCGGCGACGACGAAGGCCGCGTGATCGCCGGCATCCGCCGCCTCTCCCATGCGCCCGACGGCCGCCGCCATCGCGGTCCAGCGGGAGTCGTCCTCGACGCGCATCGCCCGGGAGAGCGCGAGCTGCTCGAGGGCACCGCGCAGGCTGTAGAGCTGATCGACGTCGTCATGGGTGAGCCCGACGATGTAGACGCCGCGGGGGCGCTGCACCTCGACGAGCTTCTCGAAGCTCAGTTGGGTCAGCGCGTCGCGCACGGGTCCGCGGCTGACCGAGAACTCCTCGGCCAACGCCTCTTCGGTGATGCGTGCGCCGGGGGCGAGTTCGCCGCGCACGATGCGCTGCCGCAGGACTCGGGCCACCTGCGCGCCGAGGGATTCTCCACGCTTCACGGACTGCGTCATGGTGACCTCCTGTTAACTGTTGACAGGATACACACCACGAAGGACGGGGCGCCTAGGCGCTCCCGCGCGGATCCCAGAGCACGACCTCGGTCGAGCGACGCAGGCGACGACCGGTCGGCATCGGTACCACTCCCGAGGAACCGGCGGCGAACACGCGCACGCCGGGACGATTCTCGCGTTCGGCGCGCAGTGCACCCTCGAGCACCGCGATGCGGCTGCGAAGCGCCCGGTTCTCGTCTTCGAGGTCGAGCAGGCGCGCGATCGCGGGAAGGCTCACGCCTTCGGAGGAGAGCTGGGCGACCTCGCGCAGCTGCTCGATGTTGCGGGGCGAGTAGCGGCGGGATCCGCCTTGGGTGCGTCCGGGCACGACCAGACCGATGCGGTCGTACTGCCGCAGCGTCTGCGGGTGGAGGCCGGACAGCTCGGCGGCGGCCGCGATCGCGAACACCGGGGTGTCAGCGTTCATCACAGGAACCTCTCTCCTCCCCCGGAATCGCACGCAGGCAGAAGCGCCCACGCAGGCAGAAGCGCCCACGCAGGCAGACGCGCCGGAACAGGCAGACGCGCCAGATCAGGCGAGTTCTTCACAGAACGGCCTGATCCGGCGCGAACGCCTGCGTCGGCGAGAGTCCGGCTCGTCATCGCCGTGCCTTCGCCATGAGCTCGGCCCGCGGGTTCTCCTCGGGCTCGAGCTCTTGGAACTTCTTCAGCGCCTCGCGTGCGGCGTCGTCGAGGTGCGTCGGCACCGCGACCTGGAGCTCGGCGAGCAGATCGCCGGTGCCCTTGGAGGTCGTGACTCCGCGTCCCTTGACGCGCAGCACCCGCCCGGAGGGGGTGCCGGGTGCGACGCGGAGCTTGACCACGTCGCCGCTGAGCGTCGGGACCTCGATCGTCGCGCCGAGAGTCGCCTCGGTGAAGGTCACCGGGACGACGACCCGCAGGTTCAGACCGTCGCGCGTGAAGACCGGATGCGGGCGCACCGCGATCTGCACCACGATGTCTCCGCTCTCTCCGCCGTCGGGCGAGGGACGACCGCGGCCGCGCAGACGGATCTTCTGCCCGTCGGCGACGCCCGCGGGGATCTTCACCTTGAACGGCTTGCCGTCTTCGCCCTGCAGGGAGATGGTCTCGCCCTGCACGGCGGTGACGAAGTCGAGCGTGGTGCGCGCCGTGACGTCGGCGCCGCGCTGCGGACCGCCGAAGCCGCGGTATCCGCCGCTCGTCTGTCCGAAGCGGCCGTTGCCGAAGCTCGCGCCCTGCCCCTGGTTGAACATCGCGAAGATGTCTTCGAAGTCGGCAGTCTGCCCTCGGCCCTGCTGGCCGAACCGGCTGAACACGTCTTCGAAGCCGCCGGCGCCCTGACCGCTCGCGGTGAAGCGAGCGCCGGAGCCCATGGCGCGGATCTCGTCGTATTCCTTGCGCTGTTCGGCGTCGGAGAGCACGGAGTAGGCCTCGCTGATCTCCTTGAACTTGGCCTCCGCTTTGGCATCACCCTGATTGGAGTCCGGGTGGTACTTCCGCGCGAGCTTGCGATACGTCTTCTTCAGATCCGCATCGCTGACGTCCTTGGAGACCCCGAGGGTCTTGTAGAAGTCCTTGTCGAACCAATCCTGGCTGGCCATCAATCACCTACTCCGCAGGGACAGCGACGACGACCTTCGCGGGGCGCAGCTCGACGTCTCCGAGGCGGTAGCCCACCTCGACGACCTCGAGGATCGTGGTCTTCTCGGCACCGGGGGTCGGCTGCTGGAAGATGGCCTCGTGGCGCTGCGGGTCGAATTCCTCGCCCTTCTCGCCGTACGCGACCACTCCGAGACGCTCCACGACCGTGCGCACCTTGTCGGCGATCACGGCGAACGGGGTGCCGTCGACGAGATCGCCGTGCTGAGCGGCGCGGTCGAGGTCGTCGAGCACGGGGACCAGGCCCTTGGCGGCCTCGCCCTTCGCACGTTCGATCTCGACCTGACGCTGCTCCTCGGTGCGGCGACGGTAGTTGGCGTACTCGGCCTGGAGGCGCTTGAGGTCGTTCAGCAGGGTCGACTCGAGGTCGGCGAGCACAGCGTCTTCCGCCGCGGCCTCGCCGGTCTGGGTCGCTCCGAGGATGTCGTCGACCGTGAGGTCGTCGTCGGCGCCGTCGATCGGGGTCTCGTCCGACCCCTCGGCGGCGGCCGCTTCACGGGAGTCCGGGTGGTGCGGCGCGGGGCCGGATGCCTGAGCATCCGACCCCTCGCTGCGACCTTCGGCGGACTCAGGATTCTGGTTCTCGTCGAAGTTCTTGTCCGTCATGATTACTTCTTCTCGTCCTCGTCGTCGACGACCTCGGCGTCGATGACGTCTTCCTCGGAGGAGGGAGCGTCACCGGCCGGAGCCTCGCCCTCAGCCGAAGCGCCGGCTGCGGCATCCGCCTGCGAGGAGGCGTAGATGGCCTCGCCGAGCTTGGACTGGGACTGGTTGAGCTTGTCGAACGCGGTCTTCACGGCCTCGTCGTCTTCGCCGGCCAGCGCCGTCTTGAGCGCGTCGACATCGGCCTTGACCTCGGTCTTCACGTCTTCGGGCAGCTTGTCGTCGTTCTCGGTGATCAGCTTGTCGATCGAGTACGCGAGAGTCTCGGCCTGGTTGCGGACCTCGGCGGCCTCGCGGCGAGCCTTGTCCTCGGCCGCGTGCTCCTCGGCCTCGCGGACCATGCGCTCGATGTCTTCCTTCGACAGCGAGGAGCCGCCGGAGATGACGATCGACTTCTCGGTGCCGGTGCCCTTGTCCTTGGCAGACACGTGCACGATGCCGTTGGCGTCGATGTCGAAGGTGACCTCGATCTGCGGGATGCCACGGGGAGCCGGAGCGATACCCGTCAGCTCGAACGTGCCGAGCGGCTTGTTGTCGCGCGTGAAGTCACGCTCGCCCTGGAAGACCTGGATCGCGACGGACGGCTGGTTGTCGTCTGCCGTGGTGAAGGTCTCGCTGCGCTTGGTCGGGATGGCCGTGTTGCGCTCGATGAGCTTGGTCATCATGCCGCCCTTGGTCTCGATGCCGAGACTCAGCGGGGTGACGTCGATGAGGAGGACGTCCTTGCGCTCACCCTTGAGGACACCGGCCTGGAGCGCGGCTCCGACGGCGACGACCTCGTCCGGGTTGACGCCCTTGTTCGCGTCCTTGCCGGTCTCGCGCTTGACGAGCTCGGCGACCGCGGGCATACGCGTCGATCCACCGACGAGCACGATGTGGTCGATCTCGGACACCTTGATGCCGGCTTCGCGGATGACGTCCTCGAACGGCTTCTTGGTGCGGTCGAGCAGGTCCTTCGTGAGGTCCTCGAACTTCGCGCGGGTGATGGTCTCGGAAAGCGACACCGGGCCCGACTCGGTCAGCGACAGGTACGGCAGGTTGATGCTGGTCGAGGTCGAGGAGGAGAGCTCCTTCTTCGCCTGCTCGGCAGCTTCCTTGAGACGCTGCAGGGCGATCTTGTCGCCCGAGACGTCGACGCCCGTGGTCTCCTTGAACTGCTTGATCAGGTAGTCGACGAGACGCTGGTCCCAGTCGTCTCCACCGAGGCGGTTGTCACCGGCGGTCGAGCGCACCTGGATCGTGGAGAAGTCGTCGTCCTTGCCCACCTCGAGCAGCGACACGTCGAACGTTCCGCCACCCAGGTCGAAGACCAGGATGAGCTCGTCTTCCTTGCCCTTGTCGAGGCCGTAGGCCAGAGCGGCCGCGGTGGGCTCGTTGATGATGCGCAGGACGTTGAGGCCCGAGATCTCGCCGGCCTCCTTGGTGGCCTGACGCTCGGCGTCGTTGAAGTACGCGGGGACGGTGATGACCGCGTCGGTCACCGTGTCGCCCAGGTACGACTCGGCGTCGCGCTTGAGCTTCATGAGGATGCGCGCGGAGATCTCCTGCGGCGTCCACTTCTTGCCGTCGACGTCGAAGCTCCAGTCGGTGCCCATGTGGCGCTTGACGGAGGCGATCGTCCGGTCGACGTTGGTGACGGCCTGGCGCTTCGCGGTCTCACCGACGAGCACCTCCCCGTCTTTGGTGAAGGCCACGACCGAGGGGGTCGTGCGGAAGCCCTCGGCGTTGGCGATGACCTTGGGCTCGCCGCCCTCGAGGACGCTGACGACGGAGTTGGTGGTTCCGAGGTCGATACCGACAGCACGTGCCATGTGTTCTCTCCTTTGTTGGAAGTTCTTTGGTTGGGAAGTTCGTTGTGGTGGATCTCCGCTGTGGTGCGGAAATCCGCGGCGATCAGGGAAACCTGAGTCGCGATGGCTCAACTGTACGCCTGCGCCTTGACCGTGTCAAATCAACTTGATACGAGTCGACTCAAGTTTGCGGAACGCGGGCTCGGGAGCCTTCTGCGCCTGATCGGAACCTGCGCTCCGAGCTGTGGATCAGAAGGGCGCCGGGGAATGTTCCTCGACGAACGTGACGGCGTTCTGGGGTTGCGGTCGATCGATGTAGACCCTGCCCGTCGGGCTCGTCCACGCGTAGGTACCGTCGCCGAGCGCCTCGACGACCCACGGGGAATGGTGTTTGAGCACGTGGTGGCGGCGACACAGATGGCCCAGGTTTCTCGAGGTGGTCGGGCCGCCGCGGGCGGCGTCGTGATGGTGGTCGATATCGCACTCGCGTGCCGCGTGCCCGCAGGTCGGGAATCGGCAGCGTTGATCCCGAGCCCGGAGATACCGTTTCAATTCGGAACCGGGCCGATAGCGATCGACAGCGAGGAGCACCCCCGTGATCGGGTGGGTGAGGATCCGATCCCACCCGGACGCGGCCCCCGCAAGAGCTTTCGCCGTGCCGGCGTCGATCGGCGTGCGCCCATCGAGTTCGGCCGGCATCGAACCTTGTCCCATCAGGGTCGTGACCGGAACGGTGACCGAAACCGATCCGCGGATCGCGGCGAGGAGCCCGTCGGAGGTGTCATGCCCGTCCGGTGCACCGGTGAGCAGCAGGTCGAGAGCGAGGTCGGCGCGGAGCTGCGCGGTGGTGCGCGGTGGTGCGCTGATCACCTTCCGACTGTTCCTGCGCGCACTCTGCCTCCTGCGCCGACTCCGACCCCTGAGACCCCGACTTCTTCACCTCCTGCGCCATCTGCGTCAATCGCTCGAAGACACCGTGAACGAGTGCGGACGGGCCGAGCAGCCCGAGTTGCGACATCCCATCGCCGACGTCTTTCACCCACACCGAACGCTTCTCCCGCGCATCCCGGTGCCGCTCGTCGACCGATCGCGACTGGAACCGCTCCGCGACCCGCCGCCCGTGCCGTGACACCCGGTTCGGGGATTCCGACTCGGCGAACGGGACCATCTCGGCGGAGTAGGCCGCTCGATCCCCCGCGTCTTCGAGATGCTCTGCCGCATCGCAGATCGCCCGCGCGTGCGCGGCGCTGACCCGGCCGGCTCCCTGGGCGGCCCACACCAGCGGGAAGCGCTCCACTCTCCACACCGCGTCGGTCATCCGCGCCTGCACCGTGCGGTCGCTGACCCGCAGCGCCGCCGCCATCTCGGCCGCGACCGTGCGAGCCGCGAGGTCGCCGAAATCGGGATGGGCCGCCTCGTCGGCCACCTGCAGCGCCAGCCGGGAACCGACCGCGAGAACGCCGTCGCGCGCGGCCTGCAGACTGCTGATGGTGCGCTCCAACCCGACGAGCATGTCGGTGAGCTCGCCGAGCGTCTCCATCTGCTCGACCGTCGCATCTGCCAGTGCTGCCATATCCCGAGTCAACCAGGGGCCACCGACATTCAAAGGCCCAGATCAGAGCGAGAAAACGAAATACCGATATGCGGTCGGCAAAGAGGCGCTCAGCCCTGTTCGATCTCCCGGAGCCAGACCCGCCGATGTTCCCGGACGTACCGCAGAGCCCTCGCCCAGTGGTCGCCGTGACCGCTCGCGTGCATCGACGCCCACGGCTCCTCCCCCGTCGAACGCGCACCCTCGAGGAGCGCGAGCATCGCCGCCGTCCGCTCCTCCATCGCCTGCGGCAGGTCACGCCGCAGGGCGGGGCTTGCGCCGTAACCGTCGACGATCGCCGCGAGATCGCCGGCCGCGCTCTCCGCTTCGCGCTCGACGTCGGACAGGGTGAACGCCTGCGCTGCATAAGCGAGATCCCAGAGCCGGGTGCTCGGGGCGGACGCATCCCAGTCGATGAAGACCCATCGGTCGCCGATGACGAGGTTCCAGGGGCCGAGATCGTTGTGGCACACGATCTCGGCAGCCGGAGCGGGGATCGCGGTCTGCCACACGGCGTTCTGCGGAGGCACATACTGAGCGCTCGCGTCATGGATCCGCCGGATCATCGAGCCGACGCGGCGCAGGTCGACCGCGGACAGCGGAGCGCCCGCGATCGCGATCCTGCCGGGGACGAATTCGACGACCTGCCGCCCATGCTCGTCTCGGCCGCGCGGTTCCGGAGCATCGACTCCCGCCGCCCGCAGCGCCGTGACGAAGTGGCTGACGCTCGGGGTCGCATCCGACCACGCTTTGCGCACGGTGTCGCCGATGCGCACCACCGTCCCGCTCGCGTTCCCCCCTGTCAGCACCTCTTCGTCCACGCGTCGACGTTAGCGCAGCGCCTCGACGAGCATCCGACCACACCTTCCCGAACGCGATACTTGACCCTGACACTGTGGCAGACGGGAGAACAGAGACATGTTGTCCATCGGAGCGTTCGCGCAGATCGGCCAGGTGACCCACCGCATGCTGCGGCACTGGGACACGGCTGGCCTGCTCGTGCCCGCCCACGTGGACGAGTTCAGCGGCTACCGCTCCTACGACCCCTCACAACTGGATCGGCTGCATCGGATCGTCGCCCTGCGCCAGCTGGGCTTCGGACTCGATGACATCTCGTCGATCCTCGACCGGGGAGTCGACGCCGATCGCATCGCCTCCCTGCTGCGGATCCGCCGCGCAGAGGTCGAGCTGGAGCACCGGGTCGCCGCGGGGAGACTCGTCGACGTCGAACGGCGCCTCCACCTCATCGAGAAAGAGAACCATATGTCCCGGATCGAGATCGTCGACAAGCCCCTCCCCGCCGTCCGCCTCGCCGCGATCCGCACGGTCGTCCCCGACCAGCCCTCGGTCGCCGGCGTGGTCGGCCCGTCGTTCGACGCGGTCGCCGCGATCATCGGCGACGAGCACTCGCTCTCCACCCCGATCGCCCAGTACGAGACGCTCGACGACGGCGTGCAGGTCATCGCTGGGTACACCTACTCCGGACCCGCGCACGACGGATTCGAGATCGTCGAGCTCCCCGCCGCAGACGAGGCCGTGTGCGGCATCCACCTGGGTTCGATGGACCGCATCGCCGAGAGCTGGCACGGCATCCACTCCGAGATCTTCGCCCGCGGTCTGGTGCACGACGGGGCGTGCCGAGAGCTCTACGTGCGCGCCGTGTCGGATGACCAGTCGGACTGGGTCACCGAGCTGCAGCAGCCGGTCAGACGCGGCTGAGGTCGCTAGGCTGACCGGCATGACGTGGACCGCCTCCGCCACCCGCCGCATCGGCACCGCAGCCGCCATCGTGACGCTCGCGATCCTGCCGCTGAGCGGATGCCTGTACTCGCAGATCCCGGTCGCGTCACCCTCCGAGGCGCCGTCGCCCGGCACGGAGACCGGCGAGACGGAAGCGCCGGTCGGAGGAACGACGCTGAGCTTCGACGAAGGCCTCGAACTCTCGAACGACGCGTACATCGAGTGGGGCGACGGATTCCTCGCCGACGAGCGGTGGGAGACGATCTCGCCCGACGACGGCAACGGCGGCTGGACGTACGGCACGGCCGACGGCACCTGCACGGTGCGGTTCTGGCAGGGACACATGACCGATGTCCCGGTGGTCGAAAGCGACGACAGCGCATCGTCGGATGCCATCCTCGGCGTGCTGCTGGAGACCCCGACGGCCGACATCACCCCCGTCGCGACCACCGGCGAGTTCAGCTACATGACGGGCGGCACCGGCGGCGTCGAGATGCGTCAGGTCAGCGCCGTGGAGGGCTCCCGCTCCTGGCTCATGGCTGCGCGCGCGTTCACGCAGACCGGAGTCGGCCTCTACACGATCGTGGACTGCACCGCCAACGACGCGGAGAAGATCATGGATGCCGTCAACGAGGCGAACGCGATCGTCGTCGCTCGCTGAGCATCACGCCCTCCCCTCGGAGGCGATTCACTTGCCGCCGGGAGGACCGACCAGCAGCAGGATGACGTACAGCGCCACGATGCCGACGGCCAGCAGCACCGCGAGAACCCAGGGCCGGCGCAGGAACCACCGCATCAGCCGGTCGTACCAGCGGCGATCCCGCGGGTCGTCCGTGGCCTCCAGCCGCCAGGCACCATCGAGACGCCCGGTGCGATGCAGCCAGATCTCCATCGGGATCGTGGCGTACGGCACCACGGCGCTGACCACCGCGAGCACGCCGACGCCAGGGTGCCACCGCTGGTTCAGCGCGACCAGGATCGCCGTCGCCCCGTAGGCGAGGAACACGAATCCGTGGATGCCACCGCCCACCGTCACCACGACCCCGGGCGCACCGACGGCGCGGGCGATGATCGCGGCGATCAGGATCGTCCAGGTGATCGCCTCCGCGATCGCGAGAACTCGGAACAGGCGGTCGGGGGTGCGGAAGACGGGTCTCCTCGGGTGGGGGTCCTCCCACCGTATCCGGCGGTCGTCGCCGTCGAATCAACCGAATGGTTGAGACCGGCGGGACGACGCGGGGCGCTTCGCGCTTCGAAAGAGCTCGCTGGCGGAATATCACGCTGTGCGGAGGCGTTGCCGAAGGCATGGTGACAGTGGACGCGGACGCGATCTCGCAGGTGCTCGGCGCCGTCGACCTCCGCGTCGGCATCGGCCGCCGGACGACTCTCGCCCCCGGTGCGCTGCTGCCGATCCCGACCGGCGCCATCACCCTCGTGTACATCGTCGACGGCGGTGTGCACGGGCATCCTCCGCTCGGCGACGGCTGCCGCCTCGACGTCGACCCGGAGTCGCATCGCCTCACGGTCGACCCGGCCAGCCGCCGCGATCTCCTCGTCGCGGGCGACGCGTTCCTCACGCTCGGCCGCACGCCGTTCGCGCTGGAAGCCCAGGGCGACACGAGCCTCATGATCGCCGAGATCGTGCTCGCCGATGCGGCGTCACCGCTGCCCGCGCTGCTCCCGCCGTTCCTGACGGTCACCGGCTTCGACGCCATCGAGCCGGCCGCCGCCGCCCTCGCCCTGAACATGGGCGTCGTCGACCACACGGTGGAGCCGGCGCGTCAGGGCGACCCGGTCATCTGCCGCATGATGGCGACGACCGTGCTGCTGTCGGTCATCCGCGCCTGGGCGGCGAACGGCTGCGCACCGGCGGGCTGGCCGTCTCTGTCGAACGACCCGTTCCTCGACCGCGTCGTCGACGCCATCCACGAGGAGCCCGGCCGCGACTGGACGGTCGAGCGCCTCGCGGGCATCGGAGCCATGTCGCGGTCGACCTTCGCCGAGCGGTTCCGCAACGCGGTCGGCCGCTCCCCCGCGGACTACGTCACCGAGGTGCGGGTGGATGCGGCGAAGCGGATGCTCGACGCCGGGCGAAGCGTGTCGGAGATCTCCCGAGAGCTCGGCTACGCCTCGGATGAGGGGTTCAGCCGCGCGTTCCGCCGCCGCACCGGCCTGACCCCCTCGTCGTGGCGGATGGCCAACCGGATCCCCGTCTCCGCCTGACGCCGTCGCGCCCGTCCGCCCCGTCCCGTCCGCCCCGGCCCGTACCGTCCCGTCACGTCACGTCACGTCACAACTTCGGAGATACGGCGAGACACGCCGCCGTCGCGGCCCCCGCCCCGGCGCGTCGCCCTCGATCTCCGAAGTTGTGCACGCACGAGGAAGCGAGAGTGGCGCGGCGGGCCGCCGGCAGCGGATCGGCGCGCACCCGGATCAGGCCCGACTGCTGACCCGGTTCGACACTCCGAAGAGCACGGCACCCGCGAGCAGCGCAGACGCACCCAGCACGTAGACCAGCTCGACGTTCAGGGTGTCGACGAGCAGTCCGCCCACGCCCGCGGCCAGGGTGATCGCCCCCTGAAACCCCACGACCACGAGGCTACCGCCGGCCTCGAGCCGATCCGGCATCCGGTGTCCGACCCAGGTGTTGGCGACGATCAGCCAGGACGAGAAGAAGAAGCCCCACACCACCACCACGATGCCCACGCCCAGGATCGAGCCGGAGAACAGGATCATCGAGATCATGGACACGGCGATCACCAGCGGGGCGAACACCGCGAAGAAGGCGAACGTGCGGTCGATGACCAGCCCGATCGTGATGTTGCCGAGCAGGCCGCCGACGCCGAACAGCGCGAGCAGCACCACGATCGTCGAGGCATCGACCTCGGGGATGCGCTCGAGCGCCAGACGCACGTAGGTGTAGGCGAGGAAGTGCCCGAGCACGACGAGCACGTGCCCGATCATCCCGAGCCCGATTCCCGGCCGGCGCAGGGTGTCGACGAGGAGCCGCAGGCTCGACGCGCGTTCGGCCGGCACCGACGGCAGTGCGAACCGCAGCACCACCGCGAGCACGACCATGAACCCGCCTGCGAGGGCGAAGACCATCCGCCAGTCGACCAGTTCGCTCAGCATCACACCCAGCGGCACGCCCGCCACCGTGGCCAGCGAGACTCCGGCCGAGGTGAACATCACGCCGCGACCCAGGTTCTCCGGACCCGCGAGCCGGGCGGCGACCGTGATCGACATCGCCCAGAAGGCGCTGATCGCGGCACCCAGCAGGAAGCGCGCCAGCAGCACGATGATCAGGTTCGGCGAGATCGCCACGATGAGGTTCGACACCGCCGCGGCGAGCGCCATCCACACCAGCAGCGACCGCCGGTCGAGGCGCGGGAAGATGAGTCCGACCGTCGGCGCGACGACGAGGCCGACGAGTGCCGTGACCGTCACCGTCTGCCCGGCCTGACCGGGGGTGACCCCGAGGCCGTCGGCCATCTCGGTCAGCACGCCGTTGGGGAGGAACTCGGCCGTGACCAGCAGGAAGCCCATCAGCATCAGGACGATGAGTCCGCCGTAGCGGATGCGGGTGACGGCCGTGGCCGGCACGGTGGGGACGGGCGCTGTGGTGGTCATGGTTCCACGTTCGCAGCATCCGGATGCCGCCGCCCGACCGGTCGTCCGCCGCAACCGACCGATCGTCCGGGTCGCGATTCATCTCCCCGTCGGTTCAGCCAGGATGTCTGGACAAGCGCACCGCCGACGCCCTATGCTCGACGACGCACCGGGACGAGCCCGGGAAGCCCGAGCGGAAGGAGCCGAGGACATGAACATCGTCGTTGTCGCGCTCACCGCCGACCACCTTCCCCTCGAGGCCACCCGCTCCTGATCCCGGCGTGGCCTCCTGCTCCCGGAGCCACACCTTGTCTGAACTCTTCGCTTCCTCGGAAGCCGCGTCCTTCGACGCATCCTCGTTCGAATCCCTCGAAACCGAACTCTCCTTCGCCGACGTCGATCCCGGAGAGGGGCAACGCTGGTCCACCTGGCCGGCGATCACCCCATCCGAGCGCGGCCCCGAGCCATGGCCGGCGTGGGTGGTGACCTCGGCCGGCGCGCTCGACACCGAGCGCGGCATCCTCAAGACCGGCAAGGAGGCCGACGTCTTCCTGCTGGAACGCGCAGTGCCGGACGACCCGACGCAGCGCACACTGCTGGCGGCGAAGCGCTACCGCAGCGCGGAGCACCGCAGCTTCCATCGCTCGTCGGTGTACACCGAGGGCCGCAGCACCCGGAACACCCGCGACACCCGAGCCCTCGCGAAGAAGTCGGAGCACGGTCGCGCGGTCGCCGCGGCACAGTGGTCGTTCGCCGAGTTCGAGGCGCTGTGCCGGATGTGGGAGCTCGGCGCACCGGTGCCGTACCCGGTGCAGGTCGACGGCACCGAGCTGCTGATGGAGTTCCTCGGCGACGCCGACGGCACGGCCGCACCCCGCCTGGCCCAGGTGCGCAGCGACCGGCACGAACTGCAGGAGTACTACGCCCAGGTGGTCCAGCTGATGCGGATCTTCGCCGCGGCCGGCTTCGCCCACGGCGACCTGTCGGCGTACAACCTGCTCGTGCACGAGGGGCGGGTGCGTGTGATCGATCTGCCGCAGATCGTCGACATCATCGCGAACCCGCAGGGGCTCGATCTGCTGCACCGCGACTGCGTGAACATCTGCGACTGGTTCGCCCGCCGCCGCGTCGACTGCGACGCCGAGGAGCTGTTCGCCGAGCTGCTCGCGGCGTCGTACACGTGAGGCCGGGCCGCCCGTGCCCGTTCCGGTCGCAGTTGCTGCCGCTTCTGTCCGTTCCGGTCGCAGTTGGTGCCGCAGGATCGGCCGTCGGGCGGCACGAACTGCGACCGGAACAGACGGGTCAGTCTCGTGGGCTAGGCGGCGAGGCGGGCGGCCAGCAGCGTCACGAGCTCGTACACGACGTGGCTCGCGGCGATGCCGGTCATCTGCGCATGGTCGTAGGCGGGCGACACCTCGACCACATCCGCGCCGACGATGTTCTGCGAGGACAGTGCCCGCAAGATCCGCAGCAGCTCGCGGCTCGTCAGCCCGCCGGCCTCGGGGGTGCCGGTGCCGGGCGCGTGGGCGGGGTCGAGCACGTCGATGTCGATCGACACGTACAGCGGCTTGTCGCCGATGCGCTGCAGGATGCGGGCGATGGCGGCCTCGACCCCGTGCTCCTCGATGTATTCGCTCGACACGATCGAGAAGCCGAGGCGCTCGTCGTCCTCCAGGTCCTGCTTGGAGTACAGGGGGCCACGGGTGCCGACGTGGCAGCTCGCGGTGAGGTCGATCAGCCCCTCCTCACTCGCGCGTCGGAAGGGAGTGCCGTGCGTGATGGGGGCCCCGAAGTAGGTGTCCCAGGTGTCGAGGTGCGCATCGAAGTGCAGCACAGCCACGGGCCCGTGCTTCGCCGCCACCGCACGCAGCAGTGGCAGAGCGACCGTGTGGTCGCCGCCGATCGTGACGATGCGCTGCACCTGCTCGCCGAGCGCCAGCGCCGCGCGCTCGACCTCGGTCACGGCCTCGGTGAGATCGAACGGGTTGACCGGGATGTCCCCGGCGTCCACCACCTGCGCGATCGCGAACGGCGACACGTCCTGGGCGGGATTGTAGGGGCGCAGCAGCCGCGAGGACTCCCGCACGTGCGACGGGCCGAAGCGCGTGCCCGGTCGGTAGCTCACACCGGAGTCGAAGGGGATGCCGACGACGGCGATGTCCGCACGCGGCACGTCTTCGATACGCGGCAGCCGGGCGAAGGTCGCGATGCCGGAGTACCGCGGGTTCACGGAGGCGTCGATGGGGCCGATGTTGTCGGTCATTGCTCGTTCCTGTTCGTCGGGGATGTCGAGGGATTCAGAGCGCACTCTGCGGGATGTGCACCAGCTGCACTCCCCCGTCGGTGATCGCGGCGCGGATGCTCGATGCGATGTCGTCACGGCGTTCCACCCGCCGCCCGGTCGCGCCGAAGGCCGAGGCGAGCGCTGCCCAGTCGGGCTGTACCAGGTCGACGCCGATCGGCTCCATGCCGCGGTCGACCTCGTTCTGACGGATCTCGGCATACCCGCCGTTGTCGACGCACACGATCGTGATGTCGAGGCGCTGTTCGACCGCCGTCACCAGCTCGTTCACGCAGAACATCAGGGCGCCGTCGCCGATCACGGTCACGACCGGGTGCTCGGTCTGCGCGACTCCGGCACCGATCGCTGCCGGGAGACCGTAGCCGAGGGTGGCGTAGGTCGGGGTGTAGAGCAGGGAGTGCGGATGCGCCGACGACAGCACGCTGCCGAGCGCCATGTAGACGATCTGGGACGAGTCACCCGCGACGATCGCGTCGTCGGGCAGGGCCTCGACGATGATCTCAGCCAGTGCCACCGTGTCGGGGGCGGTCGCGCGCATCTCGGCGGCGATCGCGGTGCGCTCGGCGGTGAGGTCACGCGCCGGGCGTACACCGGCGGGGAGGGCAGTCGACAGCGCGTCCAGAACGGCAGCTGCATCCCCCGTGATCCCGACCGTCGCGGCGAGGTTCTTGTCGCGCTGCGCGAGCGAGATGTCGATGCGGATCACGGCCCCGCGGGCTTCGAGCCGCGGCGCCCACAGTTCGGCCTCGCCGAGCTTCGAGCCGACCACGAGCAGCACGTCGGCATCTTCCGCGACCGCGCGGGCCGCGGCGAGACGAAGGTTCGACCCGAGCGAGAGCGGATGCCGCTCGTCGACCACGCCCTTGCCGTTCAGCGTGGTCAGCACCGGGGCTCCGAGGCGCTCGGCCAGGAGGGTGACCTCGTGCGCGGCATCCACGGCTCCCCCACCGGCGACGATCACCGGGGTCTTCGCCTCTGCCAGTAGCCGGGCCGCTTCGGCGAGCGCAGCCGACTCACCCGAGACCCGCGCAGGGACCGGACGCGGCTGCCGCGCCTCGGCGGGAACGTCGGCGGGCGCTTCCAGCACGTCGAGCGGGATCTCGATGTGAACGGGGCGCGGACGGCCGGTGCGGAACAGGTGGAACGCATCGTGCACGGCCTCGACCGCCTCGGCGGCGCTGGTCACCCGCCGCGACCACTCGGCGATCGCGGCGACCATCGCCGTCGCGTCCTTCGTCTCGTGCAGTGTGCCGACGTCGGCGAACTCCGCACCGAGCGGCACTCCCGGCGAGAGGACGATGAGCGGGCGCGACTCGCAGAAGGCCGTGCCGATCGCGCTCATGGCGTTCTGCAGTCCGGGACCGGAGGTCGTGATCACGACTCCGGGGAGGCCGGTCTGCTGGGCCCACCCGTCGGCACCGTAGCCGGAGCCCTGCTCGTGACGGTTCGTCACCGCGCGGATGCCGAGGTCGGCGAGCGGGCGGTAGAGCTCGAGGTTGTGGGTGCCGGGGATGCCGAAGATCGCGGTGACCCCGTACGCGCGGATCGTCTCCAGTACGGCGCGCCCGGCGGTGTCGGCGTACTGCTCTGCCGCTGTGGTGTCGCTGCTCATCGGATCATCCTCACACTCGGTGACGACGGACGCCGTCGACCCAGGTCTCGCGCACCGTGATCGCCGAGATCTCCTCGGCGGGGACGGCCAGCAGATCGCCGGAGAGCACCGCGAAGTCGGCGTACTTGCCGACTTCGAGCGACCCCAGATCGTCTTCGCGGCCGATCGACACGGCACCTTCGATCGTGTGTGCGCGCAGAGCTGCGAGCGCCGAGACGCGCAGGTCGTCCGGCCCGAGCTTGTGCCCCCGGCGCGTGACTCGGGTCACGGCCGTCTGGATGGCTTCGAGCGGGATGGGCTCGGCGACCGGGGCATCGGACGAGATCGTGAACGGCACGCCCGCGCGCTCGAACTCGCCCAGCGGGTTGAAGCGCTCGCCCGGAGTGCCGATGGCCTCCTCCACACCTTCGCCCCAGTTGAAGTAGTGCTGGGTCTGGTTGACCGGACGGATGCCGGAGGCGGCCATCCGCTCGATCTGCTCGGGAGTCGGCAGGCCGCAGTGCTCGATGCGGTGACGGGCGTCGGGATCGGGGTGCTCGGCGAGCGCGGCCTCGATCGCGGACACGACCATCTCGATCGCGGTGGGCGACTGGGCGTGGGTCGCGGTCTGCAACCCCGCGGCGTGCGCTTTGCGGATGAGCCCCTCGTACTCGGCGGGCTCGTGATACAGCTGGCCAGTGCGGCAGGGATCGCCCACGTAGCCGTCAGGGAAGTATGCGGTCCAGCCGCCCAGCGTGCCGTCGGCGTAGAACTTGATGCCGGCGAAGCTGAGGTGCGCGTTGCCGAACTGTCCGACGAGACCCATCTCGAGCGCCTCGTCGAGCAGGTGCGACAGCAGGTACATCGACACGCGCAGTTCCAGGCGCCCGGCCTCGGCGAGGCGCAGGTACATGTCGAACTCGCGACGGGTGACCTGGGCGTCGCCGATCGAGGTCACTCCCCCGGCCAGGAACCGCTGCGTCGCCGCGTCGAGTTGGCGCAGGTGCTCCTCCGGCTCGTCCGCCAGGTGGAAGTTCGGACCGTGGTGGCCGATCTTCACCCCGTGGACGCCGGTGAGGATGTTGCAGGCCGCATCCGACAGCTCCCCGGTGAGCTCGCCGTCCGCGTCGCGGAAGAACTCTCCGCCGTCGGGGTTCGGGGTGTCCCTGTCGACATCGTTGATGGCGAGCGTGTACGAGTTCACCACACCGCCGTGACCCGAGGCGTTCATGAGGTAGACCTCGCGGTCGGCGGCGACCTCGTCGAGCTCGAACCGGGTGGGGTGGCGCTTCTCGGCGAGGTTGCGCTGCTCGTAGCCGTAGCCGCGCACCGGGCGCCCCTCGGGAAGCTCGGCGGCCGCCGCCTTCAGCAGCGCCACGATCTCGGGGATGCTGCCCGCCTTCTCGGGGCCGCAGTCGACCCAGCTCATCATCTGCCCGAACATGAGCGGATGCGCGTGCGCGTCGACGAAGCCGGGGACGATCACGGCGTCGCCGAGATCGATGCGCTCGGGCGAGAGGCCCACCCCCTCCGCCGCCGCCTCGCACTCGGCGGGGGTACCGATCGCGAGGATGCGCCCGCGATCGGTCAACATCGCCGTCGCCGTGGTGGCGTCGTCATCCGCGGTATGGATGGCGTGCGCGGTCAGGAGAAGGGGAGCCGTCTGAGCCGAGCGGTCGAAGGGGGTGAGCTTTCTCATGGGGAACCTGTTCGCGGTCGTGGCGTACGGGAGGCGGAGGTGGCGGCGCCGGTCAGGGCAGCCGGTTCGCCGTGGTGTCCGTACGCGCGGTGAAGGACGCCGTCACGGGAGCCTCGTCGGAGTGCTGCGGCGCGAGGCGGGTGCAGATTCCGGCGATGAGGGCCATGCCGATGAACATCGCGATCACCGACCAGATGCTGCCCGTCCAGGCGATCAGCTGCGTCGCGAACCACGGCGAGAATCCGGCCCAGACCGCTGCGCCGACACCGTAGGACAGCGCGATCGAGGTGTAGCGGGCCTGCGGGCGGAACATCTGCGAGAGCAGGGCGGCGATCGGTGCGTAGGTGGCGCTCATCGCGATGCGCACCAGCGAGGCGAACAGGAAGATGAGCGGTTCGATGCGTCCGGGCAGGATCAGCAGGAACGGCACGAAGGTGAGCACCGAGGTGATCAGACCGATGTACATGACGTTCTTCCGCCCCCACTTGTCGCCCAGCCAGGCGACGGGGAGGGTCACGACGAACTCCACGAAGGAGGCGATCGTCATGGCATCGAGGATGACCTGCTCGCTGATCGCGACCGTGTCGCCGGTGGCATAGGCCGTGGCGAAGGTGGTGGCCAGGTAGTAACCGCCGGTCGAGATGGGCAGGATGCCGATGCCGAGCAGGATCGGGCGCCAGTTGGTGCGCAGCGCGAAGGCCAGCGGCATCGACTGCTTGCGGCCCTCGACCTTCGCCTCGAAGACCGGGGTCTCCTCGACGCGATAACGGACCCAGAAGCCGACGCCGACCAGCACGATCGACAGCAGGAACGGGATGCGCCAGCCACCGTTGATGATGAAGTCGTCGCCCATCCGGGTCATGATCGCGAAGATGCCCGATGCCAGCAGCGCGCCGGCCGGGTTGCCGAGCTGCGTGAAGCCGCCGTAGAAGGTCTTCGACTTCTCGGGGGCGTGCTCGACGCTCATGAGCACCGCGCCGCCCCATTCGCCGCCGACCGCGAGGCCCTGCACCGCGCGGAGCAGGATCAGGAGGATCGGGGCGAGGATGCCGATGTTCTCGTAGGTCGGAAGGCAGCCGACGAGCACCGTGGCCGCTCCCATCATCAGCAGCGTGATGACGAGCGACGTGCGCCGGCCGAGCTTGTCGCCGATGTGGCCGAAGATGATGCCGCCGAGGGGGCGGACGAGGAAGGCGACCGCGAAGGTCGCGAAGGCCGCTGCGGTCTCGGCCAGCCGGTCGCCGCTCGGGAAGAACAGCGGACCGAAGACGAGCGCCGCGGCGGTCGCGTAGACGTAGAAGTCGTACCACTCGATGGTGGTGCCGACGAAGGCGGCGATGCCGGCACGGCGTGCCCGGCTGTGCGTGCCGCTGGTGGGGGTAGTGGTCATGAGGGTGCCCGCTCCTTTGCGGAAGATGTCGGATAGCGAAGGATGCTACGGCTGCGTGGAGCCGCCGGCAAGGGCAGAACTCCAGCGAGAACGAGTATTCACTGAGTATCTGATCGTCGTTTCGTGCAATGCGTGCCTTCCCCACGGCCTCGCCCCCTCTTACACTGAACATGCGCGCGGCGAAGCGTGCGATCGCGGGAAACTGAGGAAATGGGCGGAACCATGGATTTCGACGCCGAACTGATCCGTGCGCTGCAGGAAGACGGTCGCGCCAGCATCCTCTCCCTCGCCCAGCGACTCGGGCAGTCCCGGGCCGCCGTCGCAGCACGACTGCGCACGATGCTCGCCGACCGGACGGTACGGGTCGTGGCCGCCGTCGATCCCGTGTTCCTCGGGCAGCATGTGCTCGCCCACATCTCCATCCGCACCGACGGCGCGGTCGAGCTCGTCGCCGAGCACCTGCGCGACATGAGCGAGACCGTGCTGGTGTCGGCGGTCGGCGGCGCGCACGATGTGGTCACCGAGGTGCGCGTCGGGTCGATGTCGGAGCTGCACGATCTGCTGGCTCTCATCCGCGCGATCGACGGCGTGCTCGACATCAGCACCATCATCTACTCGACCGTGATCAAGGGGTTCTTCGTCTCCGAGTACCACGGCGGCGTCACGCTCGACGCGATCGACGAGGCCCTGATCGAGCAGCTGCAGACCGACGGGCGCAAGAGCTTCCGCGCGCTGGGCGAGGAGGTGCGGCTCTCCCCCTCCGCCGTCGCCACCAGGGTGCAGCGGCTGATCGACGGCGGAGTGATCAAGATCAGTGCGGTCGAGGCGCGCGGCCTCGCCCACCGGCAGCTGTCGATGGGCGTGGGCATGACCCTCGGCGACGACGACGATGCCGTGATCGACGAGCTGCGGCGCGGACGAGGGGTGGACTTCGCCGCTCGCACCCTCGGCCGGTTCGACGCCGTGGCCACGCTGGTCGAGCCTTCCGCCGGAGCGCTGTACGCGAGCCTGGAGCGGCTGCGCGCGCTGCCCGGGGTGACGCGCATAGAGGCCTGGCTGCACCTCGCCGTGCTCAAGGAGGACTACGCCCGCACCCTCCGGCCGCTGCGCACGGACTGAGCTGGGTCTCTCGCGCGTGCTTGCGGTCGCAGTTCGCGCCGCCTTCCGGACGCGCGGGCGTCACCAAGTGCGACCGGAAGCGGGAGAGAGCGGTGTTTGCGTGCGGCGCGTCGTCACCGGCCGTTCACCGGGCGCGGCCAGACTTCCAGCATGAGCGAACCCGATCCTCGCCAGGGCGTCCCCGAGCCCGTGGCCACCGCGAACAGCGGTGCCGTCGCCGTCGTCGGCCTCGACCTGCGCGGCGAGACACCCGCGCCCAAGAAGCAGGTCTACTCGTGGGCGCTGTGGGACTGGGCGACGCAGCCCTTCAACACCGTCATCCTCACGTTCGTGTTCACCGCGCTCTACCTCGTCGGCGAGGGCTTCCTCCCCGCCGACGTCGCAGCACTCGATGCGAGCGACCCGGCTCGGATGGCCGCGGAGGCAGACCTCGCCTCCGGCCTGGGCCTCGGCTCGACCATCGCGGCCTTCGGCATCCTGCTGCTCGCCCCCGTGCTCGGCCAGCGGGCGGATGCCGCGGGGCGCCAGAAGCTCTGGCTCGGGATCGGCACCGGAGCCCTGATCCTCTGCATGCTGGGCCTGTGGTTCGTCGAACCGACGCCGAGCCTGTTCTGGCTGGGCGTCGCCCTGATCTCGGCCGCGACCGTGTTCCAGGAGATCGCCGCGGTGAACTCCAACGCGATGCTCATCGGCATCGCGAACCCGAAGAACGTCGGCCGCATCTCGGGGCTCGGATGGGGCTTCGGGTACCTCGGCGGCATCATCGCCCTGGTGATCGTCGTGGTGCTCGACACCTTCGACTGGTTCGGCATGTCGACCGACAACGGCCTCGCCTATCGACTGATCGCCGTCGGATGCGCCGTATGGGCGATCGTCTTCAGCATCCCGATCTTCCTCAACGTGCCGGAGCCGTCGCTCGGCCGCCCGGAGCGCAAGGTCGGCTTCTTCGCCTCCTATCCGCTGCTGGTGAAGGACGTCGCGGGGCTGTACCGCAACGAGGAGACGCGGCCGACCTTCTGGTACCTGCTGGCGAGCGCTGTGTTCCGTGACGGCCTGGGCGGAGTGTTCGCGTTCGGAGCGATCATCGGCACGGCCGTGTTCAAGTTCGAGGCGCAGGACATCATCGTCTTCGGCATCGTCGCGAACCTGATCGCCGGCGTCTCCACGATCGCCGCCGGCCGACTCGACGACCGCCTCGGGCCGAAGCGGATCATCCTCGCCTCGATCGGATCGATGATCGTCGCCGGCCTCGCGGTCTTCTTCCTGCGGGACGCCGGGTCTATGGTCTTCTGGATCGGCGGCCTCGTCCTGTGCGCGTTCGTCGGCCCCGCCCAGGCAGCGGCACGCTCCTTCCTCGCACGGCTCACCCCGGCCGGCCGGGAGGGCGAGATCTTCGGCCTCTACGCCACGACGGGTCGCGCCGCGAGCTGGATGGCCTCCGGCGCCTGGACGCTCCTGATCGTCCTGACGAGCCAGACCGCCTACGGCATCCTGGGCATCGTGATCGTCCTGATCGCCGGCTTCCTGCTGCTGCTCCCGGTGAAGGCGCCCCGCTGAGTCGTGAACGCCCCGCGGCGAGTAGCCTGCGCACCCGCACGCCCACACGCCCGCCCGCCCACACGCCCGACCGCCCGACCGCACGACCCCACAACTTCGGATCTCGCGGGCGACACGCCGGGCTTGGGCTCCGCATCCCGGCGCGTCGTCATCGAAGTCCGAAGTTGTGTCGGGGTGCCATCGGTGCGGCGGGAGTAGCCTGACCGCGTGACCGTGATCCTCGCCTTCCTCGCCAACATCCTCGTCGCGGTGGCGAAGACGATCGCCGCGATCATCACCGCCTCGGCATCGATGGTCGCCGAGGCGGCGCACTCGTGGGCGGATGCCGGCAACGAGGTGTTCCTGCTGATCGCCGACCGCAGCGGCGCGAAGACGAAGGATGCGCGGCACCCCCTCGGCTACGGACGCAACGCCTTCGTGTGGTCGCTCATCGCCGCGTTCGGTATCTTCACGGCGGGGTCGATCGTGTCGGTCATGCACGGCATCCAGGAGCTGTCCGACACCGGCCCCGTCGAGAGTCCGATGGTCGCGTACATCGTGCTCGGAGTCTCGTTCGTGCTGGAAGGCGCGTCGTTCACCCAGGCGATGGTGAAGTCGCGGCGTCTCGCCAAGGAGCGCGGATCGTCGACCTGGGACTTCGTGCTGGAGACGAGCGACACGACGCTGCGTGCCGTGTTCTTCGAGGACTCCGCCGCGCTGATCGGCCTGGCGATCGCGGCGGGCGCCATCGCGATGCACCAGATCACCGGCGTCGCGGCTTGGGACGCGATCGGCTCGATCCTCGTCGGCGTGCTGCTCGGCGTGGTCGCGGTCATCCTGATCCGGCGGAACATCATCTTCCTCGTCGGGGCCACGGCGGCCCCGAAACTGCGCGCCCGTGTCGGCACCGCCCTGCTCGGACTCGACCAGATCGAACGCGTCACCTACCTGCACATCGAGTACGTGGGTCCGAACCGGCTGTTCATCGTGGCCGAGATCGACCTGGCCGGCGACGCCCGCGAGCACGATGTGGCCCGACGGCTGCGCGACGTCGAGCGGCGGATCGAGGCGCATGAGGCCGTCGAGACGGTCGTGCTGTCGCTCTCGGTCGACGACGAGCCGTCGCTCGAGTTCGCGCGCGCTTAGAGCCCGGCCGGCTCAGCGCTGCCAGTTGTCGGCGAGCTTGTTCAGCGCTGCCAGTTGTCGGCGAGCTTGTTCAGCGCTGCCAGTGGTCGGCGAGCTTGTTCAGCGCTGCCAGTTGTCGGCGAGCTTGTTCAGCGCTGCCAGTTGTCGGCGAGCTTGTTCAGCAGCCGGGCGAGCTCGACGCGCTCGTCATCGGTGAAGGATGCGAGCGCGGTCGTGAGCATCTCGCGACGCTCACCGCGCATGCCGCGGGCGAGCTTGCGCCCCTCGTCGGTCAGCGCGATGCGCGTGCGTCGCGCGTCGTCGGGGTCGGCCTCGCGGCGCACGAAGCCGCGCTCGACGCCCTGCTGCACGAGCCGTGAAGCGCGCGGCTGATCGACCCCGATCGCGATGCCGAGGTCGCTGACGCTGAGCGGAGCGGATGCCGCGGCCAGGGCCTCGAGCATGCGCATGCGAGCGGGGCCGCCGAGCCGACCGGACGGGTCGGACATCCAGGGGGGCATGCCCGGGTGACCACGGTGGTGGTCGAAGTGATCGTGAGCGTCGTCGCCATGCGAACCCGCGTGCGGACCGCCGTGCCAGCCGTGCGGGCCTCCGTGACCGCGACCGCGCTCGGCGGCGCCGCGACCGCCTGGACCCCGATCACCGGGACGACGCCCGCGCAGGCGGGACAGCGCCTGCGCGATGGATTCGGCGGGATCCTGCGCGGCGGGGTCGTGCGGTTCGGTGGTCACGGCTCGATTTTACATGCGACTTGACATGCATTGCGACTCCATGTCACACTACATGTACATGCACTGTGACATTCACATGCACACTGACAACTAAGGACTTCCCATGAA
Source organism: Microbacterium sp. NPDC055665 (assembly GCF_053618035.1). Taxonomy (NCBI): domain Bacteria; kingdom Bacillati; phylum Actinomycetota; class Actinomycetes; order Micrococcales; family Microbacteriaceae; genus Microbacterium; species Microbacterium sp. NPDC055665. The sequence continues at coordinate 329,501 of NZ_JBSHGY010000002.1, forward strand.
CACCTCTGAATCACAGAACCCCGAGAACACCACCCGCCCCTTCGGCTACTGGCTGAAGGCCGCCGACCGCCTGATGGCGGCCGAGTTCGCCGCCGCCTTCGACGGTGAGCACGTCACCCGCCGCGACTGGCGGATCCTCAACATCGTCGACGGCACCGTCACGGCGGACCGTCCCCTGAACGCACACAAGCTGCACCGACTCGTCGAGCGCGGCTGGGTCACCCCCGAGGGCGACGGCTGGACGCTCACCGACGAGGGCCGCGTGGCGAAGGACCGCCTCGGCGCCCTCGTCGACGGCATCCGCGCGAAGGTGTCGAGCGCCGTCTCCGACGAGGAGATGGCCACCACGCTCGCCTCGCTCGAGAAAATCGCCCGCGCCTTCGGCTGGGACGAGGAGACCCCTCTGCCCCGCGGTCGCCGGCACGGCTTCGGCGGACCCCGCCACGGCCGCGGCTTCCCGCGCGGCTTCGGGCGCCGGTTCGGTCGCGGCTTCGGTCACGAGCACGGCTTCGATCACAGCGACGGCCGCGACTTCGGTCACGGACCGGAGCACGGCTTCGGCCCGGATGTCGCGCACGGCTTCGGACCGGATGCTGAGCACGGCTGCCGACACGGCGAAGCGGGTGCCGGACACCGCGGGCACGGCCGCGGGCACGGGCACCCCGGCCACAATGAGCACGGACACGGTCCGCACCGTGCCGAGCGCATCGCCCAGCACGCGTTCGAGCGCGGCTTCGACGCGGGATTCACCCGCGGTCGCGACGCCTAATCTCACCCTCCTCAGAGAAACGCCCCACCCGACGACCGGGTGGGGCGTTTCTCGCTGTCAGTGGCGGGTCAGCGCGAAGCGCGCCGCACCAGCGGGAGCAGGGCGGCGGTCGCGACGACCGCGGCCGCCACGAGCACCGCCGCGACGAACCCGCCCGTCACCAGGACGGCGGCGATGGTGCCGAACACCGCGATGCCGAGCCCGCCTCCGAGCGCGAAGCCCACCTCCTGGATCGCGCCGACCTGGCCGGCCTGATCCTCGGTCGTCACCTCGAACAGAGCCGTCGCGGCGAGCGTCGCACCGACGCCGAACCCGAGTCCGACGAGCACGAGCGGGACCGCCACGACCGCCGGGTCGAACGCGAGCCAGACGAGCCCGACGGCCTGCAGCACGAGTGCCAGCACTGTCAGCGCGTTCGCCGACAGCCAGCGCAGGGCCAGGGGCGCCACGACGCCACCGATCGCGATGGCCACCGCCTGCGGGAGTAGTGCGATGCCCGCCTCAGCCGCGCTCTGCCCGCGCGAGTCCTGCAGATGCAGACTCACCAGCAGGACCGATGCCGCTGACGCCCCGCTGCTCACCACGATCCGGATGATCGCGGGACTGAACCCTGACACCCGGAACAGCCGCATGTCGATGAGCGGATCGCTGAGCCGGCCCTGCCTGCGCACGAAGAACACCAGGGTCAGGGCTGCGATCACCGCCGCGACCAGGGCCGGCAGCGGCGCCACGAGTGCCTCGTGCAGGGCGAAGACGAAGGCACCGAGCGCGACGATCGAGGAGAGGATGCTGAGCACATCCCACGACGGCGGCTGCGAGCTGCGCGAGTCGGGCACGAGCCACACGGCCAGCACCCCGGCGATCACCGCGAGAGGAACACTGCCCAGCATCAGCCAGCGCCATCCGGGTCCCTCGGCCAGCAGCCCGCCGAGCACCGGTCCGAGTGCGCTTCCGGTGCCGAAGGTCGCCGTCCACAGCCCATAGGCGAGCACGCGCTCGCGCGCCTGGAACTTGGCGCCGATCGTCGCGACGACGCCCGCGATGACGAACGCCTCGGCGACGCCCAGCAGGGCGCGCACGACGATGAGCACCAGGCCACTGGAGGCGAGCCCGCCGACCACGTTGAGAACAGCGAACCCGGCGAGGCCGATGAGGACGATGGTCTTTCGCCCGAATGCATCGCCGATCCTCGCCGCCACGATCAACGTCGCGGCCAACGACAGCGCGTAGACATCGACGAGCCAGAGCCCCTCGGTATCGGTCAGATCCAGCTCGCCGCGGATCGCCGGGAGCGCGGTCGAAACGCTGCTGATCGCGAGGGCGCCGATGAGCACCCCGAGCAGGAGGGGAGCCATCGCGAACCAGAGGCGGAGGGATGAGCGGGTGCCGTCGAGAGTGGGGGTTGAAGTCACGGTCTCAGTCTGTAAAGTACAGACAGAAGCCACAAGTACGGTCATTTCTGATACGTACTGACACTTCGGATACCAAGGGGGCCGTGCCGTGCGGGAGAAGACCGAGCGGATCATCCGCGACTGGACCGAGACCTGCGACGCCGAGGTGTCGATCGCGGTGCTCGGCGGGGCCTGGAAGCCCAGCATCCTGACCCTGCTCGGCGAGCACGAGGTCCTCCGCTTCGGCGAGCTCGGACGCCTTCTGGAGAACCCGACCGCGCGCGTGCTCACCCGCCAGCTGCGCGAGCTCGAGGAAGACGGCCTCATCACCCGCACCGTGTATCGCGAGGTGCCGCCCAAGGTCGAGTACCGGCTCAGCGAACTCGGCGCGAGCTCCGGGCCGCTACTGACGGAGCTGACCCGCTGGGGCACTCTCTACGCCGGACGGCAGCGCGCCGCCGCGAACTGACCGCCGCCCCCTTCCGAGAGACGCCGACCCACCCCGTTCGGTGCGAACCACCCCTTTAAAACCGTCCTCAAAGGGGCAGCTCGCACACAAAGGGGTGGTTCGCCAGGGGGCTAACCCGCCTGCCGTCGGACGTAGGCTGGATCGGTGGCGGATTCCCAGGGACGAGTGTGGACCGGCGTCCTGCGCGTCGGACCGCACCGCGGCGATCACCGCGTGGCGCTCCGGGCCGCGATCAGCGTCGCCGTCCCCCTTCTCGTGCTGTGGATGCTGGGGCGCCTCGACCTGAGCATCTACGCCAGCTTCGGCGCCTTCGCCGCGCTCTACGGGCGCCACGACGTGTTCCGCGACCGCATCCGGATGCAGGCGAGCGCCGGCGGAGTCCTGCTCGCCGCGATGCTCATCGGCACCGCGCTGTCAGTCGTGTCCGCTCCCGCCGCCGTCAGCATCCTCGTGCTCGCCGTCATCGCCTCGGCCGTCACCCTGCTCGCGTACACGATGCGCTGGCACCCGCCCGGGCCGCTGTTCCCGGTATTCGCGGTCGGCGCGTGCGCGACCATCCCCGCGACGGCCGCCTCCTTCGGCGACGTGCTCCTGGTCGGCGGCGCGAGCGTGCTGTTCGGGCTGGCCGTCACCGCAGTAATCGGCCTGTTCACCCGCAGCGCGCAGGATGCACCACCCCGCTCCCGGCAGCCGGTGGGACCGATCGCGTGGGAGATGGCTGCCACCGTGGCCGTCGCGATCGTGGGTGCGGGCTTCGCGGGATTCCTGATCATGGATTCGCACTGGTACTGGGCGGCGGTCGGCGCGGTCGCCGCGGTCAGCGGCCCCCAGCTCAACGCCCGTGTGATCCGCGGCATCCAGCGACTCGTCGGCACCCTGCTCGGCATCCTCGTCGCGGCGGGGGTGCTCGCGATCGATCTGCCGCCGCTCGCCGTCATCGCACTCGTCGTACTGCTGCAGGCCGCCGCCGAGCTGTTCGTCGGCCGCAACTACGGCATCGCGATGGTGTTCATCACCCCGCTCGCGCTGCTCATGGTGCACCTCGCCGCGCCGACACCGGTCGACGTGCTCTTGCAGGACCGCGCGATCGAGACCGTGATCGGCGTCGCCGTCGGCACCGTGGTCGCGGTGGCGTCGGCGGCACTCCGTCGGCGGCAGTCGAAGGCCTGACGCGGGGATAGACCTGACGCGGCGTCAGTGGGCGCGTCAGACCGGCAGCGCGAGGATGGACGGCGGCACGACGGCCCCACCCGCGAAGGGCAGCCCGACCGTGTTCAGCAGCACCACGATCAGCACGATCGCGGCGACGAGCAGCAGGAGCAGGAAGGCGAAGATCACGGCGACGAGCCCGCCGTAGCCGCCCGACGTCGGGACCTCGGGCGCGACCGACGGCTGCGCCCAGTCCTCGGCCACCGCAGCCGGCGCGTCACCCTCGAGGATGCGGGGCGTCGGACGCACCCGGTCGGAGCGGCGCAGCGTGTCGGGCGGCGGTGGCGGGATCACGACATCCGCGTCGGGGATGTCGGCCGACGGCGGCGGTGCGAGCAGACCCGCAGGGATCGGGATCTCGGGCGGAGGCGGCGGGATGACGGCATCGGCGGGCGGGATCAGCGCTTCCTCGGGGGCCAGCGCCTCCTCAGGGGAGACCGGCTGTTCCGGGGTGCTGCCACTGCCGTCTGTCATGTCAGCCTCCGACTGCTCCGACGTCGGTCACGCCGACATCCGTCCGATGGAAGTTCTGGAACGACCGCGAGGCCGTCGGTCCGCGCTGCCCCTGGTACCGGTTGCCGTAGGGACCGGAGCCGTAGGGGTTCTCTGCGGGAGAGGTGAGCCGGAAGAAGCAGAGCTGCCCGATCTTCATCCCGGGCCACAGCTTGATCGGCAGGGTCGCGACGTTCGCGAGCTCCAGCGTCACGTGCCCGGTGAAACCGGGGTCGATGAAGCCGGCCGTCGAGTGGGTGATGAGTCCGAGGCGTCCCAGTGACGACTTGCCCTCGAGGCGGGCGGCGATGTCGTCAGGCAGCGTGACCTGCTCGTAGGTGGCGCCGAGCGCGAACTCACCGGGGTGCAGGATGAACGGCTCCTCCGGGTCGACCTCGATCAGACGCGTCAGCTCCGGCTGGTCGACCGACGGGTCGATGAACGGATACTTGTGGTTGTCGAACAGCCGGAAGTAGCGGTCCAGGCGCACATCGATGCTCGACGGCTGGACCATCTCCTGCTCGTGCGGTTCGAGGCCGACGCGGCCGGATGCGAGTTCTGCCTTGATGTCGCGATCACTGAGAAGCACGGCACCAGCCTAGTTGCCGATGCGGATCCCCGCCGTGTGGCTTTGGCCATCGCGCGCGGTGCAGGTAGGCTTGCCCACACCTGCTCTCGAGCGGGTTCGGGACTGTAGTTCAATGGTAGAACTTCTGCTTCCCAAGCAGATAGCGCGGGTTCGATTCCCGTCAGTCCCTCCACATCCCTCGTTCCTGGGCCTCTCGCCCCAAGCAGGATTCGCGCGCACTGCGCCATCGAGCTCAACGCGGTCGTGACGTTGCCCACCGACCACATCGGGCCCGGCGCGAAGACGGCCGCGAACGTCAGCTCCACGCTGGGCATCACCCGACCCGAACCCGCATCCGAACCCCGCCCGATCCAGGCGGGGTCTCGTCGTCGCATTCACAATGGGAGATACCCCCACCCCCTATGGGTATAAGCTACACCGCGACCCGGACATCCCGGCGCAGCTCCCAGGAGGAACGAACATGCCCACAACCCGACCCCTGTCACCCGCGAAGCGGTGGCTCGGCCTCGTGCTGATAGCCGCCGCGCAGTTCGTCGTGATCATGGACACCTCGATCATCGGCGTCGCCCTACCCGACATCCAGCGTGACCTCAGCTTCACGCCGGAGTCCCTGTCGTGGGTGTTCAACGCCTACGTGGTCGCCTTCGGCGGACTGCTGCTCTTGGGCGGACGCCTCTCCGACGCGTTCGGCGCCCGCAAGATCTTCGTGCTCGGCTGGATCGTCCTCATCGTCGGCTCGATCATGGCCGGAGCCGCCGGTGACATCGGCGTCGAGATCGCCGGACGCGCCATCCAGGGCGCCGGATCCGCGATGATCGCCCCCGCAGCCCTGACCCTGCTCATGATGCTGTTCGGCGGAACGCCCGACCTCCCCAAGGCGTTCGCCGTCTACGGCGCCGCGGCACCCATCGGCGGCACGGCCGGCGTCTTCCTCGGCGGAGTCCTGACCGAGTACGTGAGCTGGCCGTGGGTGTTCTACGTCACCGTGCCGATCGCGCTGTTCGTACTCGCCTTCACCGGCACCGCCCTTCCTCGCACAGTGCGCGGGACATCGGGATCGATCGACATCGGCGGAGCCGTCACGGTGACCCTCGGACTCGCCGCCGTGGTCTACGCCGTCGTCAACGCACCCGAGGTCGGCTGGCTCACCTGGTCCACGCTGGGGATGCTGGCAGCCGGCATCGTTCTGCTGCTCATCTTCTTCCTCATCCAGGCCCGCAGCCGCAACCCTCTACTCCGCCTCGGCCTGCTGCGCGCACCGCTCCTCGGAGCCGCGAACGTCGCCCAGCTGATGCTCGGCGCCGCCTGGGTGTCGATGTGGTTCTTCCTGAACCTGTATCTGCAGCAGGTGCTCGGTGCGAGCGCGTTCGCCGCCGGAGCCGCGCTGCTGCCGATGACCGGACTGGTCGTGCTCGTCATGATCGCACTGGCACCCCGGCTTCAGGAGCGGTTCGGCGCCAAGGCGCTGATCGTCAGCGGACTCCTCCTGTTGGCCGGCGGACTGGCGTGGCTCGCCTTCGTCCGACCGGACGGCACCTACGCCGTCGACGTCCTGCCCGCCTCGCTGCTCGCCGCTCTCGGCATGTCGCTGGCGTTCGTCCCCTCGCTCGGCACCGCCATCAACGCGGCGCCTCCGGCCGAGACCGGCGTCGCCTCGGGCCTCGTCAGCACGAGCTACCAGATCGGATCCGCGCTCGGACTCGCCGTGCTCACCGCGATCGTCTACGGCATCGCCGGCCACGACTCGACCACGGTCGAGCTCACCCAGGGGTACTCCGCCGCCTTCATCGGCGCGGCGATCCTCGCCCTGCTGGGAGCGGTCATCACCGCGACCGCCATGAGGAAGCCCCACGCGGCGGCCTTCGTCTCCGAGGAGTCAGTATCGGCCTGATCCACGACTCTCCGACGACGACCAGTGACCCCTGACCGCCGCGGCAATCGTGGATGCCGCCGAAACCGCTGACCCGGCCGGGTCCGACCAACGGATCCGGCCGGTTGAGGAATACCCCTCATGGGTATACCGTTGTCACTAATACCCGGTACGGGTACTGATCGAGAAGAGGATACGCGATGACCACGAACGAATTCCAGGTGACCGGAATGACCTGCGGACACTGCGAGATGTCGGTCCGCGAAGAGGTCGCCGAGGTCCCCGGAGTCGAAGACATCCAGGTGAGCGCGCAGACCGGCGTGCTCCTCGTCACCGGCTCCGACTCCCTCGACGACGCGCAGATCCTGGCCGCCGTCGCCGAGGCCGGGTACTCGGCGGTGCGGAAGGCATGAACGCCGGGGCGCGGCTCGCCCTCTACGGGGCGGGGGTGGTGGTGGCGTTCGGCGCGGCATTCGGCCTCGCCCAGGTCATCATTCCCCCGAGCGTTGTCAGTGAGTGGACGAAAGGTACGGAGATGGAAGAGCACGGCGCACACGGTGGGGCCGCGACCACCGAGGATGCGGCGAGCGCGGCAGCGGAGACCCTCAAGGGGCTCTCGCTGAGCCTCGAAGGATACGCACTGTCGCCCGTCGCGGCACCGGCGGGAGTGGACGAGCCCGGCGAGCTGAGCTTCGAGATCCGCGACGCGCACGGCACCCCGGTCACCGAGTACACGACCGCGCACGACAAGGACCTGCACCTGATCGTGGTGCGTTCCGACGGAAGTCAGTTCCGGCACGTGCACCCCACACTGGACGAGGCCACGGGCACGTGGTCGCTGCCCTGGGACTGGGACGCCGCCGGGACCTACCGCGTCTTCGCCGACTTCACACCGGCCGGGCCCGACGCACCGTCGCTCACCCTCACGCAGACCGTGCAGGTCGCCGGTGAGTTCACGCCCGTGACCGCCGCGCCGACGCAGACCGCCCAGGTCGACGGCTTCACGGTGTCGCTCGACGGGGCACTCGAAGCCGGATCGGCGAGCGACTTGACCTTCACCCTCACGAAGGACGGCACCCCGGTGACCGGCCTGGAACCGTACCTCGGCGCCTTCGGCCACCTGGTCGCGCTGCGCGAGGGCGACCTCGCCTACCTGCACGTGCACGCCGCGGGTGACGAGCCGAAGGCGGGAGAGACCTCCGGTCCGGAGATCGCCTTCGCCGCCGAGGCCCCGACCGCGGGCCGCTACCTGCTGTACCTGGACTTCCAGGTCGACGGCGAGGTGCACACCGCCGAGTTCGTGCTCGATGCCGCAGCCCCCGCCGGGGATGCACCGGCATCCGACGACGATTCGCACGACGACGATCACTGAGCCTCGCACGCCGCCCGGCCACCGGCCACCCGCCGCAGCCGTCCGCACCAGTCAGAGCAGAAAGAGAAGGACATGACCACATCAGCACCCTCGAGCGTGGGGTCCGGCGTCGAGTTGGAGATCGGCGGGATGACCTGCGCCTCCTGCGCGATGCGGATCGAGAAGAAGCTCAACAAGCTCGAGGGTGTCGTGGCGACCGTCAACTACGCGACCGAGAAGGCGAAGGTCACCGTTCCCGACGGCTACGACCCGGCGCTGCTGATCGCCGAGGTCGAGAAGACCGGCTACTCGGCCGCGCTGCCGGCACCGAAGACGAAGCGCACCGACGACGGGTCGACCGGCGACGACGAGGATCCGGAGCTGCGCTCGCTGCGCAACCGGCTGATCGGCTCCGTCGTGCTGACGGTGCCCGTGATCGCGATGGCGATGATCCCCGCCCTGCAGTTCACCTACTGGCAGTGGGCCTCTCTCGCCCTGGCCGCGCCCGTGATCGTCTGGGCGGCCTGGCCGTTCCACAAGGCCGCGTGGACGAACCTCCGCCACGGCGCAGCGACCATGGACACGCTCATCTCGATGGGCACCTCGGCTGCGTTCCTGTGGTCGCTGTACGCGCTGTTCTTCGGCACGGCCGGCACGCCGGGCATGACGCACCCCTTCGAGTTCGCGCTGGCACCCTCCGACGGAGCGGCCAACATCTACCTCGAGGTGGGCGCCGGGGTGACCATGTTCATCCTCGCCGGGCGCTACTTCGAGAAGCGGTCCAAGAAGCAGGCGGGTGCCGCCCTGCGCGCTCTCCTCGAACTCGGAGCGAAGGAGGTCGCGGTCCTCCGCGGCGGCGTGGAGACGAAGATCCCCGTCGAGGACCTGCAGGTGGGCGACGAGTTCATCGTGCGTCCGGGCGAGAAGATCGCCACCGACGGCATCGTCGTCTCCGGGACCTCGGCGGTGGATGCATCCATGCTCACGGGCGAGGCCGTGCCCGTCGAGGTCGCCGAGGGCGACTCCGTCACCGGCGCCACCACGAACGTCGGCGGTCGACTCGTGGTGCGGGCGACCCGCATCGGCTCGGACACGCAGCTGGCGCAGATGGCGCAGCTCGTCGAAGACGCGCAGACCGGGAAGGCCGAGGTGCAGCGCCTCGCCGACCGGATCTCCGGGGTGTTCGTGCCGATCGTCATCGTGATCGCGGTCGTGGCGCTCGGCGGCTGGCTCGGAGCAGGGTTCCCGGTGTCCGCGGCATTCACGGCGGCCGTCGCCGTGCTCGTGATCGCCTGCCCGTGCGCACTCGGCCTCGCCACCCCCACCGCTCTGCTGGTCGGCACCGGCCGCGGCGCGCAGTTGGGCGTGCTCATCAAGGGCCCGGAGGTTCTGGAGTCCACCCGCAAGATCGACACCGTCGTGCTGGACAAGACCGGAACGGTCACCACCGGCAGGATGACCCTCGTCGACGTGTTCGTCGAAGACGGCACCGACCGCGCGGAGCTGCTGCGGCTCGCCGGTGCACTGGAGGATGCCTCCGAGCACCCCATCGCGCAGGCCATCGCCAAGGGTGCGACCCAGGAGGTCGGTGCACTGCCGACACCCGAGGACTTCGCGAACATTGAAGGCAAGGGCGTGCAGGGCGTCGTCGACGGTCACGCCGTGCTGGTGGGCCGTGATTCGCTCCTCGCCGAGTGGTCGCAGAAGCTCAGCCGCGAGCTCGCCTCGACCAAGGCGCGCGCCGAGGGCGAGGGCAAGACCGTCGTCGCAGTCGGCTGGGACGGGCAGGCACGAGGCATCCTCGTCGTGGCCGACACCGTCAAGCCGAGCAGCGCCGAGGCGATCGCCCAGTTCAAGGCGATCGGCTTGACCCCCATCCTGCTCACCGGCGACAACGAGGCGGTCGCCCGCCGGATCGCCGCCGAGGTGGGCATCGAAGAGGTCATCGCCGAGGTCCTCCCGAAGGACAAGGTCGATGTCGTCACCCGGCTGCAGCGCGAGGGCAAGACCGTCGCGATGATCGGCGACGGCGTCAACGACGCCCCCGCCCTCGCTCAGGCCGACCTCGGCCTCGCCATGGGCACGGGGGCGGATGTCGCGATCGAAGCATCCGACATCACCCTGGTGCGCGGCGACCTGCGCAGCGCGGTGGACGCGATCCGCCTGTCCCGCAAGACCCTCGGAACGATCAAGACCAACCTGTTCTGGGCCTTCGCCTACAACGTCGCCGCCATCCCCGTCGCAGCCCTCGGGATGCTGAACCCCATGCTCGCCGGTGCGGCGATGGCGCTCTCGAGCGTCTTCGTCGTCGGCAACAGCCTGCGCCTGCGCGGGTTCCAGAGCATCGCCAAGCCCTGACCACCTGAACCCCTCCGAAGAACGAGAGGATGACCCCATGACCGATCCGCACGCCCACCACCACGCACCCGCGCCTTCCGTGGAGACTCCGCACGCCCCGGATGCGCACGCCGGGCACGAGAACCACGGCGGGCACGAGAACCACGGCGGCCACGGCGGCCACGGCGGCCACGGCGGGCACGCAGGTCACGGCGACCATGTCGGCCAGTTCCGTCGCCTGTTCTGGATCAACCTCGTCATCGCCGTGCCCGTGGTGGCGTTCTCGCCGATGTTCGCGATGATCTTCGGCTACGAGGTCCCCGGGTGGGCGCGGTTCATCGCACCGGTGCTGGGAACGGTCATGTACGTCTGGGGCGGCTGGCCCTTCCTCACCGGCGCCGTGAGCGAACTCAAGACGCATAAGCCGGGCATGATGCTCCTCATCGGCCTCGCCATCACGGTGGCATTCGTCGCGTCGTGGGGCGCGACGCTCGGGATGCTCCATCACGAGCTCGAGTTCTGGTGGGAGCTCGCCCTGCTCATCGTCATCATGCTGCTCGGCCACTGGATCGAGATGCGCTCCCTCGCGCAGACCACCTCGGCGCTCGACTCGCTCGCCGCCCTGCTGCCGGATGAGGCCGAGCGCGTCGAGGGCGACATCGTCGTCACGGTCTCGCCCGCCGATCTCGTCGTCGGAGATGTCGTAGTCGTCCGTCCTGGCGGAAGCATCCCGGCCGACGGCCGCATCATCGACGGCACGGCGGCGATGGACGAGTCCATGGTCACCGGGGAATCGCGTCCGGTCACCCGTACCTCGGGCGACACCGTCACGGCGGGAACGGTCGCCACCGACTCGGGCCTGCGCGTCGAGATCACCGCCACCGGCGACGACACCGCCCTGGCCGGCATCCAGCGTCTCGTCACCGAGGCGCAGAACTCCTCCTCGCGGGCCCAGCGCATCGCCGACCGCGCCGCCGCGCTGCTGTTCTGGTTCGCGCTGCTCTCGGCCGCCCTCACCGCCGTGGTCTGGACCCTGGTCGGCAACCCGGATGCGGCCGTGGTGCGCAGCATCACCGTCCTCGTCATCGCCTGCCCGCACGCACTGGGCCTCGCGATCCCGCTGGTCGTGTCGATCGCGACCGAGCGCGCCGCCCGCGGAGGAGTCCTCATCAAGGACCGCCTCGCGCTGGAGAGCATGCGCACGGTCGACGCCGTGCTCTTCGACAAGACCGGCACGCTCACCAAGGGAGCACCGACCGTGACCGCCGTCGAGCCCTCCGGAGACATCGACGCCGACACCTTGCTGGCCCTCGCCGCATCCGCCGAGGCCGACAGTGAGCATCCGCTCGCCCGCGCCATCGTGCGCGCCGCCCAGGAGAAGGGCATGTCTCTCGCGAAGGCGTCGGGGTTCACCTCGTCGCCCGCGGTCGGCGTGACGGCGACGGTCGACGGCCGGGAAGTGCGCGTCGGCGGCCCGAAGCTCCTCGACGAGGTCGGCGGGCACGAGATCGCGGCCGCCGACGAGTGGCGGGACGAGGGCGCCATCATCCTGCACGCGGTGGTCGACGGACAGGTCGTGGGCGGGTTGAAGCTCGCCGACGAGGTGCGCCCCGAATCACAGCAGGCCGTGGACGCCCTGCACAAGCTCGGCGTCGAAGTGGTCATGATCACCGGCGACGCCCAGGCCGTCGCCGAGTCGGTCGCCGCCGAGCTCGGCATCGACCGCGTCTTCGCCGGCGTGCGGCCCGAAGACAAGTCCGCCAAAGTCAAGGAGCTGCAGGCCGAGGGCAAGAAGGTCGCGATGGTCGGCGACGGCGTCAACGACGCTCCCGCCCTCGCCCAGGCCGACGTGGGCATCGCGATCGGCGCGGGGACGGATGTCGCCATCGCCTCGGCCGGAGTGATCCTCGCGAGCTCCGACCCGAGGTCGGTGGTCTCCGTGATCGAGCTGTCCCGAGCCGCGTACCGCAAGATGAAGCAGAACCTGTGGTGGGCGGCCGGCTACAACCTGCTCTCGGTCCCCCTCGCCGCCGGCGTGCTGGCGCCCATCGGTTTCGTCCTGCCCATGTCGGTCGGGGCTATCCTGATGTCCCTGTCGACCGTCGTCGTCGCACTGAACGCGCAGCTGCTGAGACGCATCGACATCACCCCCGAAGCGAGCACGCGCGCCGTCCTCGGCCGCTGAGACCCCGATCATGCGACGAAGGAAGCAGAGATGACCCCCGAAGCGACGGCCGACGAGCACACCCACGGCTACATCACCGACAAGACCAAGTACCTGAACCGGATGCGCCGCATCGAGGGTCAGGCGCGCGGGATCACGAAGATGGTCGACGACGAGAAGTACTGCATCGACATCCTCACCCAGATCAGTGCACTCACCAGCGCACTGCAGGCGGTGGCCGTCGGGCTTCTCGACGACCACCTCAAGCACTGCGTCGTGGACGCGGCGCGCATGGGCGGCGACGACGCCGACGCGAAGATCAAAGAGGCGTCCGACGCGATCGCGCGACTCGTGCGGTCCTGAGCATTCATCCGCGCCTCGAGGAGGCGCACCTGCAGGACCTAGCGCCCCCCGAACCCGTAGAGCGTGCCCGGGTTGAGGAACTGCCTTCCCCAGAGGAGGCTCCGATCTGCTGACGTCAATCGCCCGTGTTCGGCTGCGTCCTCCCAGTCGTCGCGAATGACACCTTCGATCCGTTCCAGGATGCTCGTCGCCTCGACTTCGGTGAGCCCGTACAGGCTTCTTGCGGACAGGAGGTCTGCGAAATTGTTGCTCCGCGCCCCACGCCTGTCATAGGCGATGGCCTGCGATGCTGTTTCCCCGCTGCGCCTCATGGGCGACAGGTCGTAGGCAGGGCTGAGTATCGCGTTCTTCCCGTCCCACAGAGCGGCATGATTGCGAAGGTGGTCGTCGGAGTTGGATATCGCCATGTTGAAGGCGATGCGGGTGAAGAGCTCTTCGGCTGTTCCGTCCGGCGCTCGATGCACACGCAACGAATCCAAGAAGTCCACATAGCTTCCGCTGCGCGCCTGAAGTTCGTCGAGACCTGTCATCGTCAGCGCACTCACGGCGAGCACGCGCTGATTCACGGCGACGCGGTCAAACCTCTCGACGAGCAGCACACTGCGACCGAGCACACTCTCGACACGAGTGGCGGCGACGTTGATACCTGCCCGTCCAGCGAGGAACATGCTCGCCGCCTCGGCCCCCACGACCGGGAAATTGTCGTTGGACGCGCTGAACTTCGCGATGTACTCTCGATCACCATCGCGGAGGATGGCTTTCGGGCGAGCACCGCCCATCGCGGTGCCACTCAGCAGAGCGCGCTCGAGCTCGTAGGGCAGATTTCCCCCCGCATCGACGGTGTCGGCTGCGGTCAGCAGCTCATCTAGCGGTGCCGACTCAGCGTTGCGGGGAGCATACTCCGACGGCGACATCTGAAAGTCGATGGCACCGAACCTGTTGGATCCGGAGCGAAGCAGGTAGGTGCGCTCATCCACGTCCCCGGTGTCTGCGTCCCTGCCACGGTCGCCGGTCACCTGATACTGCACGACGCGTCGCCCCCACGCATCCGGCGAGGCGTCACGGAGCGCTCCGGGTAGCCCCATTGAACCTGTCGGGCCATAGGTGTCGCCCGATAGGGGAAGGGTCGGCGACAGGGAGATGGCGTTCTCCCGTTCGCGGTACAGCCGGCCATAGTCGAACGAGAACTGCTCAGGGGCGTTCTCTCGCAGCCTCCCCGCCGGAACCGGCGCGGTCTCACCGGGCAGCCACGCCCAGACATAGACGTCAGAAGTCGAGGCCATCGCCCTCATCCCTCCGAGGTCGGTCGACACGGGCAGGCAACAGCGCGAGGCGTTCTTCACCCCGACGACGCAAGGCGATGAGCTCACTGGGGTCGTCGACACCGAACAATGGCACGCCGACGATGGTTGCGACGTTGAAGACCGTTCCGATGCTGGTTGCGGCGCTACCGCGCTCGATGGAGTTGAGAGTCGTACGGGATATGCCGGCGGTGCCTGCGAGTTCATCGGCTGTCATGCCGCGACTCGCGCGCGCCATTCGGATCTGCTGGCCCAACACCGCGAGCGCGTCTTCCGCAGCTCGCGTGGTCCCCACTCGCACCCTGCCCATGTCCAATAGATTAGGCGCAAATGCTATTTATGTCCAAAGTATTGGACGAATGCTACAGCGCGAAGATCCGCCACGACGCGGCGTGCGTCGCTCCCGCAGCGAGGGTCACGAGGTCCAAGCCGGAGTTGAACGCGTCGGGCGGGCACGTCATCGGCTCCACCGCGAGGCCGATGCGGTGCGTGTCCGCGACGGCGGGAGTGTCGGCGGTGTGCACCTGCACCCATGGGCAGCGCTCGTTCCACGCCATGCCGACGCCATGACCGTCGGCGGCAGTGAGCCGCACCTCGGCCAGGCCGCCGTCACGCGTCAGGCCGGTGAACGCGTGATCGATGAACACGTCGCCGATGGGGCGCGCCGAGCGGAAGTCCCACTCCGGATGCTGCGACACCGGCTCGACCGCGATCGGGCTCAGCCGGTCGGGTGTGACCGTGAGCACCTCGGATGCCGGGAGCAGCAGAGTCCAGTCGTCGACACGCTGGGCCCCTGAGCCGGTCGAAGGCCCCGCCACGAGGTACGGGTGCGGGCCGGTGCCCCAGGGCGCGGCATCCGCCCCGACGTTGTGCGCGGTCACCGTCTGATGCAGCCCGTCGACATCGATTCGGTACTCGACCTCGACCTCGACGCGGAAGGGATAACCGGTCTGCGGCACGATCACGGCGGCCAGCACGACCCGGTCGTCGAGCACCAGACGGTCCTCGAACTCGACCCAGGCGAGCAGCCCGTGCAGCGCGTGGCCCCGCTCCGGCTCGGTGAGCGCCAGCTGCTGCTCCGCCCCGCCGAACGAGTAGCGCCCGTCGACGATGCGGTTCGGCCAGGGGGCCAGCGTCGCGCCGCGGTACCCGGGGCGCACGGCATCCGCGTCGAACGGCACCACCAGGTCGCGGTCCTCGAACGTGAGCGTTCGCAGCGTCGCCCCGATGCTGACGATCACGGCCTCGTACCCGTGCGCGGCGATCCGCAGCTGACGGCCGGAGCGCGGCATCGTCGTCACAGGCCCTGCGCCAGACGGTAGTAGGCCTGGTTCCAGCGCACCTGCTTCTGGAACTCGGGCAGCGTGGTGCTGTCGTCGATCACGAGCAGCTCGACCTCGGCCATCTCGGCGAAGTCGCGGAACGCCTCGATCCCGACCGCGGTCGACATGACCGTGTGGTGCGCGGCGCCGGCGGTGAGCCAGGCGGCGGCGCTCGTGGTGAAGTCGGGCTGCGGCTTCCACACCGCGCGCCCGACCGGCAGCTTCGGCAGCGCGGCCCGCGGCGGTACGTTCTCGACCACGTTGGCGGTGAGCCGGAACCGGTCGCGCATGTCGCTGAGCGCCACCACGACGGCGGGGCCGGGGTCTGCCGTGAAGACCAGGCGCACCGGGTCGTCCTTGCCGCCGATGCCGAGCGGGTGGATCTCGAGCGTGGGCTTCGCGGAAGTGAGCGACGGCGACACCTCGAGCATGTGCGCCCCGAGGATCAGCTCGTCGCCGGGGGTCATGTCGTAGGTGTAGTCCTCCATCAGGCTCGCACCACCCGGCAGGCCCGCGCCCATGACGTTCGCGATGCGCACGAGCACGGCCGTCTTCCAGTCGCCCTCGGCGCCGAAGCCGTAGCCCTCCGCCATCAGCCGCTGCACCGCGAGGCCCGGCAGCTGCTTCAGCGCGCCGAGGTCTTCGAACGAGGTCGTGAACGCACCGAAGCCGCCTTCCTCGAGGAACGACCGCAGTCCGATCTCGATCGCGGCGCCGTCACGCAGCGACTCGTGCCGCTCGCCACCCTTCCGCAGCTCGGGCACGACCTCGTACAGCTCCTCGTACTCGGCGACGAGCGCGTCGATGTCGGCGGCGGATGCCGCGGCCACGGCCTCCGCCAGCTCGTTCACGCCCCAGGTGTTCACCTGCACGCCGAACCGGAGCTCGGCCTCGGTCTTGTCGCCCTCGGTCACCGCGACGAAGCGCATGTTGTCGCCGAAGCGGGCGAGCTTCAGGTCGCGGGAGGCCGCGAGACCCGCCGCCGCCCGCTGCCAGGTGCCCAGCTCACGACGCAGCCTCGGGTCGGAGGCATGCCCGACGATGGTCTTGCGCGGCACGCCCAGGCGCGTCTGGATGTACCCGAACTCGCGGTCGCCGTGCGCCGCCTGGTTCAGGTTCATGAAGTCGAAGTCGATGTCGGCCCAGGGCAGCTCCACGTTCGCCTGCGTGTGCAGGTGCGCGAGCGGCTTCTGCAGCGCGTCGAGTCCGGCGATCCACATCTTCGCCGGGCTGAACGTGTGCATCCACGCGACGAGGCCGATGACCCGGTCGTCGGCATTGGCCTCCAGCGCCGTGCGCTTGATGGCGGCGGCATCCGTCAGCACCGGCTTCCAGACGATCCGGACCGGAACCTCGGGCGACTCGTCGAGCAGCCGCGCGATCTCCTGCGACTGCGCCGCGACCTGCGCGAGCGTCTCGGGACCGTAGAGGTGCTGGCTGCCGGTGAGGAACCAGACCTCGTAGCCGTCGAGGGAGGTGGTGAGCGGGGTGCGGGTCATGAACGGTCCTTACAGGGATGCGACGGCGGCGGCCTCGACGGCCAGACCCGCCCGGTAGCGGTCGAGGTAGGCGGAGAACCCGGCGACATCGGCCGGGTCAGGGTCGGCGGTGGTGAGGGATGCGGTGGCGAACACGCGCTGGTCGAGGTACTCCGCCAGCGAGAGGTCTTCGGCATGGGAAAGGTAGGAGGCGAGCACGGCGATGCCCCACGCGCCACCCTCCGCGGCGAGCTCGCCGACCGCGACCGGAGCATCGAGCGCACCGGCGAGGAAGCGCTGGGCGACCCCGGCGGTGCGGAACATGCCTCCGTGGGCGAACATCCGGTCGAGCTGCACGCCCTCGGCCGCGAGCACCTGCATGCCGAGCGCGAGCGTGCCGAACACGCCGTAGACCTGGGAGCGCATGAAGTTCGCGAGCGTGAGGGCACTGTCGGGGGTGCGCACGAACAGCGGACGACCCTCGACCAGACCCGCGATCGGCTCGCCCGCGAGGTGGTTGTAGACGAGGAGGCCACCGGCATCGGCTTCGCCCTCGAGCGCCTCGCGGAACAGGACGTCGAATGCCGCATCGTCGTCGATCGGCTGCCCGGCCGCGGCGGCGAATCGCGTGAACAGCCCGGCCCACGCCGCGAGCTCGCTGGCGCCGTTGTTGCAGTGCACCATGGCCACCGCATCGCCCGCCGGGGTGGTCACGAGATCGAGCTCGTGGTGCACGTCGGCGAGCGGATGCTCCAGCACGACCATCGCGAAGATGCTCGTGCCCGCGCTCACGTTGCCGGTGCGCGGCGCGACCGAGTTCGTCGCGACCATGCCGGTGCCCGCGTCACCCTCCGGCGGACAGAGCGGGATACCGGGGCGCAGCGCGCCGCTCGGGTCGAGGAGGGCGGCACCGTCGGCGGTGAGCGTGCCGGCCGCGGCGCCGGCGGGGAGCACGGCAGGCAGGAGCCGTGCGGCCGGCGCGGCCAGACGCTCGCCGGCGAGGGCGTCGTAAGCGCGCAGCATCCACTCGTCGTAATCACCGGTCGCCGTGTCGATCGGGAACATGCCCGAGGCGTCGCCGACTCCGAGCACCCGCTCGCCGGTGAGGCGGTGGTGCACATAGCCGGCGAGGGTGTTCACGCTCGCGACCCGGGCGAGATGCGGCTCGGCGTCGAGCACGGCCTGGTGCAGGTGCGCGATCGACCACCGCAGCGGGATGTTCACCCCGAACAGCTCCCCCAGCTCGGCGGATGCCGCTCCCGTGCTGGTGTTGCGCCAGGTGCGGAACGGCACGAGCAGCTCGCCGAACGCGTCGAACGCCAGGTAGCCGTGCATCATCGCCGAGACCCCGATGGCGCCGAACGTGTCGGGGCGGATGCCGTGGCGCTCCTGCGCATCGTCGATCAGAGCCGCATACGCCGCCTGGAGGCCGCTCCACACCTCGTCGATCGCGTAGGTCCAGCGACCGTCCTCGAGCCGGTTCTCCCATGAGAAGGACCCGGTCGCGAGCACCTCGGTCGCATCGGAGCCGATCAGGCAGGCCTTGATGCGGGTCGAACCCAGCTCGATGCCGAGGCTCGTACGCCCATCACGGATGTCGTCGAGCGCGGTCACTGAGCTCTGTCGAAGGGTCATCGGCGGGTGTCTTCGGTCTGGCCGTACACGTTCTGGTAGCGGTCGAACAGGCTGTCGATGGCGGCCTGCGGAATCGGGATGAGCGGCCCGGCCTCGCGGGCGAGATGCACAGTGCGGGCGACGTCCTCGACCATGACGGCGGCCTTCACGGCATCCTCCGCATCCGCGCCGATCGTGAACGGACCGTGGTTCTGCATGAGCACCGCCCGGGAGCGGTGCCCGCGGAGAGTCTCGACGATGCCGCGGCCGATCGAGTCGTCGCCGATGATCGCGAAGGGTCCGATCGGGACGGGACCGCCGAACTCGTCGGCCATCGCGGTGATGACGCAGGGGATCTCCTCGCCGCGGGCAGCCCAGGCGACGGCGTACGTCGAGTGCGTGTGCACGACCCCGCCGACCGCGGGCATGTGCCGGTAGACGTAGGCGTGCGCTGCGGTGTCGCTCGACGGGGAGCGGTCGCTGCCGGGCGTGCCCGGGATCACGTTCCCGTCGAGGTCGCACAGGATTATGTTCTCGGGCGCGAGGTCGTCGTAGCTCACCCCGCTCGGCTTGATCACGAAGAGATCGGCACCGGGCACGCGGCCCGAGATGTTGCCGCCGGTCCAGACGACCAGCCCGTAGCGGACCAGCTCGCCGTGCAGACGGGCGACATCCGCGCGGGCAGCCGCGATCGCGTGCTCGATGTCGGGTTCGAAGGTGGGGGCGTCGTCGCTCACAGCTGCCTCAGGGTTCGCATCCGGCCACTGTGACCGGTCACAGAAGTCTGTCACGGGAGTCGCGCGGGCGTCAACCCTCCCCCCCTCCTGCCCCCTCTCCCGCTCCCTTTCACGCCCTCTCCCGCCCCCTCTCGCCCGCCTCTCTCTCGCCCTCTCCCGCCCCCTCTCGCCGAGTGCACGGGAAGGTGCCGAGTGCACGGGACATTCACGGCGACAGGCCGTCCACTCGACGACAAGCCGTGCACTCGGCGGGGCGCGGCGAGGCGAGGCGGGGCGGGGCGCGGCAGGGCGCCGCGCAACAGCGGATGCGGCGGTATCGGTTACCGCGAGTGCACGGGGAGCTGCCGAGTGCACGGGACGTTCACGGCGACAAGCCGTCCGCTCGACGACAAGCCGTGCACTCGACGCCGGGGGCGGGGGCGAGCGGGGCGCGGCAAGGTGCTGCGCAACAGCGGATGCAGCGGTATCGGTTACCGCGAGTGCACGGGAAGCTGCCGAGTGCACGGGACGTTCACGGCGACAAGCCGTGCGCTCGACGACAAGCCGTGCACTCGGCGTCGTAGGGCGCGGGGGCGGGAGCAGGCGCCGGCGCCGGGAGCGGGAGCGGGGATGCGGGAGCGGGCGGGAGTCAGCGGGGCGGGGCGACGGAGGCGCGGGAGACCAGCACCGGCGCCACCGGGGTGAGAGCGGATGCGGCGGCAACGGTTCCGCCGATCACCGCGCCGACCGCCCGACGCGCGAGCTCGTCGAAGTCCTGCCGCACAGTCGTGAGCGGGGGCCAGTAGTACGCGGCATCCGGGGCGTCGTCGAACCCGACCACGCTGACATCGCCGGGAACCGTGAGCCCTGCCTCGTGCAGGGCGCTGAGCAGACCGAGCGCCATCTGGTCGTTCGCCGCGAACACCGCCGTGACCCCGGAACCGCGAACAGCATCGACCGCCGCATACCCGGACCCTGCCGACCAGTCCCCGGCGATCACCGGCCCCGGCGTCAGCCCGCGGGCCGCGAGCTCGGCGGCGAACCCCTCGGCGCGCGACTCGGCCTCGAGCCAATCCGCCGGTCCCGCGAGGTGCGCGATGCGGGTGTGCCCGGCGTCGGCGAGCGCGGCGACCGCCAACCGCGCACCCGCCGCCTGATCCACCGACAGCCCGGTCGCCCCGAGTCCGGCGGAGTGCAGCGTCACGACCGGCACGCCGATGCGCAGCGCGGCGAGCGCCTCCAGCGTCTGGGCGTGCGGGGCGACGACCACGATCCCCTCCACCCCCTGCACGACGAGGTGGTCGACCGCCGCGACGACGGCTCCGGCATCCGCGGCATCCGCGAAGGCCGCGCTCACCCAGTACCCGGCCTCGCGCGCCGAAGCCTCCAGCGCGGCGAGACTCCGCGACGGTCCGTACTGCAGCGCATCCGAGGCCAGCACACCGAGGGTCCGGGAGCGCCGGGTGCCGAGCGCGCGGGCGGCGTTGTTCATGCGATAGCCGAGCTCGGCCATCGCTGCGACGACGCGCTCCTTGGTCTCGGTGGCGACGTCGGGGTGGTCGTTCAGCACCCGCGACACGGTCTGCCGGGACACCCCTGCGCGGGCGGCGACGTCGCGGACGCCGATGGATCGGCTGCGGCCGCTGCTCGTGTCACTCACGCCGACGAGTGTACGACGACCGATGCCGTCGGCCCCCCGCCGTGCCACTCTGGTGACATGCGCATCGCTCTCACCGGCTCCTCCGGCAAACTCGGCCGCGTCGTCGCGCGGGAACTCCGTGCGAACGGCTACGACGTCATCGGCATGGACCTCACCGGCACCCGCGGCCCCGACTTCGTGCAGGTCGACCTGACCGACTACGGCCAGGTCGTCGACGCGTTCACCGCGGTCGGCGACAGGCACGACGGCATCGACGCGGTCGTGCACCTCGGGGCGATCCCGGCTCCCGGCATCCGCACCGACGTGGCGACCTTCCACAACAACATGCCGGCCACGTTCAACGTGTTCTGGGCGGCTGTGCGCCTCGGCATCCGTCGCATCGTGTACGCGTCGAGCGAGACGGTGCTCGGGCTGCCGTTCGACGTGGCGCCGCCCTACGTGCCGGTCGACGAGGACTATCCCGCGCGCCCGGAATCCGTGTATTCGCTGGTGAAGACGCTCGAGGAGCAGCTCGCGACCGAGCTGGTGCGCTGGCATCCCGACCTGTCGATCACGGCGCTGCGGTTCTCGAACGTGATGGTTCCCGAGGACTACGCGGAGTTCCCCTCGTTCGACGCCGACGCCCTGCGGCGCAAGTGGAACCTGTGGGGCTACATCGACGCCCGCGACGGAGCTCAGGCGGTGCAGCGCGCGCTCGAGGTCGCGGCCCCCGGATTCGACCGGTTCATCATCGCGGCGGCCGACACCGTGATGTCGCGGCCCAACGACGAACTGCTCGCCGAGGTCTTCCCCGACGTGCCGAGGCGCCGCGAGTTCGGCCCGAACGAGACGCTGCTGTCGATCGACCGCGCACGCCGGATCCTCGGCTACGACCCGCAGCACTCCTGGCGCGACCACGTGTGACGGCGGAGCCGGTCTGCCGGCTCCGTTCCGGTCGCACTTTCTGCCGCTTCACGCGCGTTATAGCGACACGAACTGCGACCGGAACGCAGTGGCAGCCGCGGGCTACAGCCCCAACCGCTCCAGGTAAGGGTTCACGAGACGGCGCTCGGGGTCGTAACGGGC
The DNA here is from genome assembly GCF_053618035.1 of Microbacterium sp. NPDC055665. Classification (NCBI taxonomy): domain Bacteria; kingdom Bacillati; phylum Actinomycetota; class Actinomycetes; order Micrococcales; family Microbacteriaceae; genus Microbacterium; species Microbacterium sp. NPDC055665. Next base: position 351,661 of record NZ_JBSHGY010000002.1, read on the forward strand.
GGCGAGCGCGGCGAAGTCGTCCCACCGCGTGTACCGCGAGCGCGTCTCGGCACCGTCGAGCGTGAACACCTTGCCCCAGTGCGGGCGGGCCGTCTCGGGCAGCGCGGCCTCGATCGTCGGCAGCAGGGCGCGCACCGCGGCCTCGTCCGGCTTCCACGTGAAGTGCAGGCCCACGGCATCCGTCCCGTGCGACGAGCTGAGCCACAGGTCGTCCGCGCGCACCGTGCGGATCTCGTTCACCAGCAACAGCGGGGCGATCTGCCCGGCGAGCGTGCGCACGGCCTGGATCGCGGCAACCGCATCCGCACGGGGAACCAGGTACTCGCTCTGGATCTCGGCACCGGCCGACGGCGTGAACTCGAGCTTGAAGTGCGCCAGCCGCTCGAACCACGGCCCCGGCACCCCGAGCTGCTCGGTGCACGCCGCCGGGTCGACGCCGAGGATCGGATGCCGCTTGCTCACGGCCGGCGTGGCGCCGAGCTTCGCGAACAGCGACTCCCGCGCGGCCTCGCGCGCCTCGGGCTGGCGCTGCTTCACCCAGATCTGGTCGACGAAGTCGGTGCGCTCCCAGGTCGAGAACAGGCTCACACTGGTGCCGATCGAGGTCACCTCGTCGAAGTCGGCGAGCACCGCGTCCCAGTCCGGGCGCTCGAACACGTGCTGGGCGACCGCGTAGGTCGGCTCGACGTCGAGCGTCACGTCGAGCACCGCGCCGAGCGCGCCGAGGCTCACGACCGCACCGTCGAAGTCGGCGTCGCCACGCGCGAGCGTGCGGGTCTCACCCGACGGCGTGAGGATCGTGAGGCCGCGGACCGCACTCGCGAGCGAGCCGATCGCGTCACCGGAGCCATGGGTGCCGGTGGCGATCGCACCCGCGATCGAGATGTGCGGCAACGAGGCGAGGTTGGCGAGCGCGAGCCCCTCGGCCTCGAGGAGCGGCGCGATGTCGCCGTAGCGTGCGGCACCGGATACCCGGACCGCATCCCGCGCGGGAGCGACCTCGAACACCGCGGGCAGCCGGTCGAGCGCGATGAGCACGCCGTCGGTGTCGGCGATGTCGTTGAAGCAGTGCCGCGATCCGAGGAAGCGCACCGGCCCGCCCTGCGCGAGCAGCGCCCCGAGCTGGTCGACCGATTCGGGGTGCGCGATCGTCGAGGCCCGGTACGTGAGGTTGCCTGCCCAGTTGCGTTCGGTGGTCATGGCGCCATGATAGCCAGCGCGGCATCGGCTACATCGATGTACTGCTCGCGCTCCGACCTCGCCGATAGGCTGACCGGATGACAGCGCAGCCGCCGCCCCGCGCCACGATGAAAGACGTCGCGGCCCTCGCCGGGGTGTCGCCGAAGACGGTCTCGAACGTGGTCACCGGCACGGTTCCCGTCAACGAGAGTACGCGGGCCAAGGTCGAGTCCGCCATGGCGCAGCTCGACTTCGTGCCCAACCTCAGCGCCAGGGGACTGCGCAAGGGCCGCTCCGGGATCATCGCCGTCGCGCTCCCGGATCTGGCCACCGCGTTCTCCGCCGAGCTCGTGCACCGCATCGTCGAGGCCGCCCACGAACGGGGCCTCGCCGTGCAGATCGAGGAGACGGCGTCCGAGCCCGAGCGCGAGAAGGAGCTCGTCTCCCGCGCGCGGGCGCATCTGGTCGACGGCCTCATCCTCAACCCGATCCGCCTCGAAGACAGCGTGCTCAAGTACGCCGACCGCCTTCCCCCGCTCGTCGTGATCGGCGAGGTCGAGCAGAACCGCGCGGATCACGTGCGCATCGACAGCCGACAGGCCGCCGCCGACGCCACGCGCCATGTGCTGTCCCGCGGCGCGACGCGGATCGCGGTGGTCGGCGCCGACGACGATCCGTCGATCGCCACGGCCACCAGCCGCCTGCGCCTCGAAGGCGTGCACGACGCCCTGCGCGAAGCGGGCATCCCCCGGGATCCGGCGCTCGAGATCAACCGGCTGCCGTGGTCGATGGACGGTGGGGCGGATGCGGTGCGCACGCTGCTCGACCGTCGCGTTCCCTTCGACGCGATCGTCGCGTTCACGGACTCACTCGCGCTCGGGGCCCTGCACACCCTGCACGACAACGGCATCCGCGTGCCCGACGATGTGATCGTGACCGGGTTCGACGACGTCGAGTTCTCGCGATACACCTCGCCCGCCCTGACCTCGGTGGCGTTCGATCGGCAGGCGTTCGCGATCGCGGCGCTCGGTCTGCTCGAGTCGCGCATGGATGATCGCGCCGCTGCTCCGCGCGCCGTCACCCTCCCGCATCACCTCCTCGAGCGCGCGAGCACGCAGGGCCGCCCACGCGGCTACCGCCCCTGACACCCCCACTCTTCCCTCCGCATCTCGCGCTTGCGCAGTTGATTACATCGATGTAATGATGGGCCGACCCCCGCACAGTCACGAAGGAGTGACGATGACACCCCCACTCGATCTGTCCCGCCGGCAGTTCCTCACTGCCGCCTCGCTCGCCGCCGGCACGGCCCTGCTCGCCGGGTGCGCGCCCGGCACGACTCCCGCCTCCGGTCCGCAGACCCTGCAGTTCTGGCACCTGCTCTCGGGCGGCGACGGCGTCACGATGTCGGCCCTGCTCGATGAGGTCAACGCCGCGCAGTCCGCGTTCCGCATCCGCCCCACTGTCCTCGCCTGGGGCACCCCGTACTACACGAAGCTCGCGATGGCGGGTGCCGGCGGCCGTGCCCCCGATGTCGCCATCATGCACGCGACGCGCACCGTCGGCTGGGCACCCGGCGGGTTGCTCGACCGTTGGGACGTGGACCGGCTCGCCGAGCTCGGCGTCGACAGCTCGACTTTCCCGAAGCCGATCTGGGAGAAGGGTTTCGTGGGCGAGGGCATGTACAGCATCGCGCTCGACGCGCACCCCTTCGTGATGATGTTCAACACGGACATCTGCGACGCCGCCGGAGTCCTCGACTCCGACGGAAAGCTGCAGGAAACGAGCTCCCCCGAGGAGTTCCTCGACCAGCTGCGCACCGTCGGCGGCAAGGCCGAGAGCCACGCGCTCTCGTACGGCTATCTCGGCGACGGCGCGCAGATGTGGCGCCTGTTCTACACCTTCTACTCGCAGCACGGTGGCGCGATGGAGCTGCCCGCCGGCGGCCCGGCCGTGATCGACAAGGACGTCGCGGTCGAATCGCTCACGCTCATGCAGACACTGCTCGACGGCGAGATCGCAGCCGCGCAGAACGACTACGGCAGCGCCATCGCCGAGTTCGCCACCGGCAAGAGCGGCATGCTCTTCACCGGAGTCTGGGAGCTGCGCACCATGCAGGCTGCCGGCATCCCGTTCGACGCGACCATGATCCCGACGCTCTACGGCACCCCCGCCGTCTACGCCGACTCGCACTCCTTCGTCCTCCCGCACCAGTCCAACGCCGACCCGGTGCGGCGCGACCTCACCTACGAGTTCGTCGCCGACATGCTGAAGAACTCCTTCGGCTGGGCCGAGGCCGGCCACATCCCCGCGTTCCTCCCCGTGACCGAATCCCCGGAGTACGCCGACCTCATCCCCCAGGCGAACTACGCCGAGGCCGCGCAGCACGTCGTGTATGACCCGACCGCCTGGTTCACCGGCTCGGGATCCAACTTCCAGGCCGAGTTCGGCGCGGCCGTGCAGGGCGCACTGCTCTCGGGCGACGACCCGGCAGCCGCGATCGACCGCTTCGAAGCACGGGTGAACGCCCTGCTCCGACAGCCCAACCCGGCAGACCCCGAAGGGACGTTCGGATCATGACCTCCGCCACCGACTCCACCCGCACGATCGTCACCGGGTCGCGCACCACTCCGCGCGGTCGCCGCGCCGGCTCCCGCAACCGCGAGCAGCTCATCAGCTGGGCCTTCCTCGCGCCGTTCCTCGTCGCCTTCGCCCTGTTCCTGGTCTGGCCGATCATCCACGGGATCATCCTCAGCTTCACCGACCAGTCCCTCACCGGCGCCGGCGGCTCCTTCATCGGATTCGCCAATTACGCGGAGGCGTTCGTCGACCCGAAGATGTGGCAGTCGATGGGCAACACCGTCTGGTTCACGCTGCTCTCCACCGTGCCCCTCGTCGTGATCGCCCTCGCGATGGCGGCGCTCGTCGACCGCGGCATCCCCGGCCAGTGGCTGTGGCGGCTGTCGTTCTTCATGCCGTTCCTGCTCGCCTCCACCGTGATCTCGCAGATCTGGGTCTGGATCTTCAACCCGCAGGTGGGCGCGGCCAACAACATCCTGAAGTTCTTCGGCCTGGAGCCGCTCGCGTGGCTGCAGAACCCCGACACCAACATGCTGTCGATCGTGATCGCCACGGTGTGGTGGACGGTCGGCTTCAACTTCCTGCTGTACCTCGCTGCCATGCAGAACATCCCGCCGCAGCAGTACGAGGCCGCCTCCCTCGACGGCGCCGGCGCCTGGCGCCAGTTCTGGTCCATCACGCTCCCGCAGCTGGGACCGGCGACGGTGCTCATCCTGATCCTGCAGATCCTCGCCTCGCTCAAGCTGTTCGACCAGGCGTATCAGATGCTCGGCGGGGTCGCGAGCGACACCACCCGCTCCATCGTGCAGTACATCTACGAAGCCGGGTTCGTCAGCTACCGGTTCGGCTACTCGGCCGCCATCTCCTACGTCTTCTTCGCCCTCATCGTCATCCTCGGCGTCGCGCAGGCCCTGATCACGCGCCGCCGGAAGGAGCAGTTCTGATGTCCACCGCCACCGCATCCCCCATCGTTCCCACCGCCACCGAGACGATCACGACGGCGTCGTCGCGTCGCCCCCGGCGCTCGCACCTGCCCGGCCAGAAGCCGTTCGGACCGCTCCGCATCACCGCGTTCGTCGTCCTCCTGCTCCTCGCGATCGGCTGGCTGCTGCCGTTCCTCTGGGCGGTCGCGACCGCGTTCAAGACCGAGACGGATGCCGCATCCGGCGACCCCGGCTGGATCGGCGCGAGTGGCCCCACCATCGACGCGTTCACCGCGATCCTCTCGCAGGGCAACGTCTACACCTGGGCGCTGAACAGCCTGTTGACCTCCGCGGCGATCACCGTGATCACGCTGGCGATCTCGGCACTCGCGGCCTACGCCTTCTCGCGCCTGGACTTCACCGGCCGCAAGTGGCTGTTCGTGGTGATCATCGCCTCGATCGTCGTCCCGCCGCAGGTGCTGATCATCCCCCTGTTCTACGAGATGCTCGCCTTCAACATGGTCGACACCTACTGGGGTCTGATCCTGCCGCAGGTCGTGGCGCCGGCGATGGTATTCATCCTCAAGCGGTTCTTCGACGCCATCCCGATCGAGCTGGAAGACGCGGCGCGCGTCGACGGCGCCGGACGATTCCGGATCTTCTGGTCGATCGTGCTGCCGCTCTCCCGCCCGATCATGGCCTCGGTCGCGATCTTCGTGTTCATCAGCGCGTGGAACAACTTCCTCTGGCCGTTCCTCGTGATCAACGACACGACGCTGATGACGCTGCCGGTCGGACTCCAGACCGTGATCAGCGCCTACGGCGTGCAGTACGCCCAGGTCATGGCCCAGGCCGTGCTCGCGGCGCTGCCGCTCATCATCGTGTTCATGATCTTCCAGAAGCAGATCGTCAAGGGAGTCGCGACGAGCGGCTTCGGCGGTCAGTAGTCACCCACCCGGCTCGAGAGCCAGAAATCTAGGAGAGCAATGTCTCAGGCCCGCATCACCATCGACCGCGACTTCACGATCGCCGACGTCCCCCGGAGACTCTTCGGCTCGTTCGTCGAGCACATGGGGCGCTGCGTCTACACCGGCATCTACGAGCCGGGGCACCCGCAGGCCGACGAACGCGGCTTCCGGCAGGACGTGCTGGCGCTGGTGAAGGAGATGGGACCGACCGTGGTCCGCTATCCCGGCGGCAACTTCGTCTCGGGCTATCGCTGGGAAGACGGCGTCGGCCCGGTCGAGGACCGCCCGGTCCGCATCGACGGCGCCTGGCACACGATCGAGACGAACGCGTTCGGCCTGCACGAGTTCATGGACTGGGCGAAGGAGGCGGATGTCGAGGTGATGGAGGCCGTCAACCTCGGCACCCGCGGCGTCGAGGAGGCGCGGGCACTCGTCGAGTACGCGAACCACCCCGGCGGCACGTACTGGTCGGACCTGCGGCGCAAGAACGGAGCCGAGCAGCCCTTCGACATCAAGCTGTGGTGCCTGGGCAATGAGCTCGACGGCCCGTGGCAGATCGGCGGCAAGACCGCGACCGAGTACGGTCGGCTCGCCCAGGAGTCCGCCAAGGCGATGCGGCTGGTCGACCCCTCGATCGAGCTGGTCGCGGTCGGCTCCTCCGGCCGGACGATGCCGACGTTCGGCACCTGGGAGCACACCGTGCTCACGCACGCCTACGACGAGGTCGACTTCATCTCGATGCACGCGTACTACCAGGAGCACGACGGCGACGCCGAGTCGTTCCTCGCCGAGTCCGTCGACATGGACGCGTTCATCGAGGGCGTCATCGCCACGATCGACGCGGTCAAGGCGTCCGGCAAGCACACGAAGCAGGTCGACATCTCGTTCGACGAGTGGAACGTGTGGGACCAGGTGAAGTACAACGACGTCGAGGCCAAGGAGATCGAGAAGGCGGGGTGGCGACAGCATCCGCGACTCATCGAAGACACCTACTCGGTGACGGATGCCGTGGTCGTCGGCACGCTGCTCAACAGCCTGCTGCGGCACGGCGACCGTGTGAAGATCGCCAACCAGGCGCAGCTCGTGAACGTGATCGCCCCGATCCGCTCGGAGGAGAACGGTCCGGCCTGGCGGCAGACGAGCTTCTGGCCGTTCGAGCGGATGGCGCGCCTCGCGAAGGGCCGCATCCTGCGCCTCGCGGTCTCCGCTCCGCAGATCGAGACGAAGCGGTACGGCGGGGTCGACGCGGTCGACGCCGCCGCGACCTGGGACGAGGCGACCGGTCGCGTGGTCGTGTTCGTCGCGAACCGCTCCCTCGACGAGTCGAGCGACCTGACGATCGACCTGCACGGGCTCGGCGACCTGCGCGTGGTCACCGCCGAGACGCTGACGATTCCCGAGGGCGGCGACCGTCACACGTCGAACCTCGAGACCGCCCCCGACAGCGTGCACATGGTGCCGCTCGGGTCTACCGCGGTCGTCGACGGCGCCGTACGCGCGACCCTGCCGCCGCTGTCGTGGTCGGTCATCGAGCTCGACGTGGCTCGGGGCTGACGCACCTTCGGGCTCAGCGGCCTCGGCGTCGCTGAGCTCGCGGGACGCACGCGGCATCTAGAATTTTACATGTGCCCCATTTGGCCTACAGACAAGCGCCCCGCGGCTCCGTAACGTGACGACCAGAAGAGTGTTCGCGAGTCCCGGAGGCTGAGAGTCGATGCGAAATGCGGCTGCCGCACCCGGTGGATATCGAGGACAGCGAGTGAAGTCCTCTCGACGCGGTAAGTCCGGCATGGTCGCAGCGATTGCGGGAGCCGCGACCGTGCTCGTGATCGCACTGTTCTGCATGTATGCCGAAGCATTTTCGTGGGCGACAAGCCGCGGGACACTTCTTGACTTCTCTCTCACCCCCGTGGCCTACCCCACGCCCATGGTGTCCTGGACGTTTGTCCTCGCAGAGGGACTCGCATGCGCCTCGTGCGCGATCTGGCTGGTGCGCGACCCGGTGGCCGCGCACAGGCGTGCCCGGCTGAAGTCAGCGATCGCGACAGGCGCGATCATCCTGCTTCTCGCGATCCTCTCTCAGATCACGACCCCCGCCGGTTGGCCTCTAGACGCGCTCCCGATCTGGCAGCGCGGCGGACACTTCATTGCAACCTCGAGCGCTTTCGTCATGTTCACAGCGTTCCTCTTCATCTGGAGCCTTTCAAAGACGCCGAGCAGGTCGCAGTCGAGCGAAGCAGCCGAGGAGCATCGTCTGGTTCGCGGGTGACGACCGAAAGGAACCCACTCGGCCGCACTCGGGGTAGTGGCGGGAGAGTGACGATGCCTCCGGCGCGCTTACGTCAGAATCTCACCGACCATCGAACGCGTGGACTGACATGGGGTGTGCTTCTCGGAACAGTGCTCACCCTGACCGGGGTCGCACTTTTCGTCGTCATCATCATCACGGTCGCGTCAGGTGACGAAGCGACCGGTGCAACCCAGATAGCCGCTGCAGGCTTCACGGCCGCCGGAATCGTCGTGACGACGATGTTCTCCATTGCGCTGGGCCGTGCGCAACGCCCCGACTAGGTCCCGTCTTGTGACCTTGTGAGTAGCGGTCAGGCCGCGACGTACTCCTGTCGCACGCGCCCTTCGGTCGCCAGCTCGATGTACCCGAAATCGCGGTCGGAATTGAGGATCACGGCGTCGTTGACCTGCGCGTAGGCGGCGATGAGACAGTCGAACGCCGCGGCGGCACGCACGAGTCCGCCGTCCCAGAGCGCCTGCTGGATGTCGAGAGCATGCCGTTCGTCCGGATGCTCCCACGCCGGCAGCAGACCCGCCATGTCCTCGCGCAGCTCTGCGTACTCGCGAGGATCCCGTGCCGAATGACAGTACTCGAGGACCTGCGGCGGACACGTGATGATGAGATGGTTCGGGGAAAGCGACCGCAGCGTGTCAGCGATTCTCGTGCTGGTGCCGGCCTTCTGCCAGATGCTGTTGTCGACGAGATACGTCGTCACGCGGTCGTGCTCGCAGCTGGGTCGATCGTCGATGCATCGATCTGATCGGGCGTGAAGCGACGACCGATGATGCGCTCGACGGCTGCAGGCTGACGACGAACCGCGATGAGAGTGCGCAGCGCGAGGTCCACGGTTTCACGATTGGATGTCGTGCCCGCCAGCTCCTTCGCCTGCTTCAGCTCGTGAGGGTCGATGTCGATGGACGTGACGGTCATGATTCCTCCTTCGCGATGCCTATATAAGACAGTATATACCGCGCGAGGGCAGGCGTCGTGGTCTCATCCCTGGCCGTTGCGGAGCGCCGCGGTCGTCGCCCGCACCACCAGCCTCGTCGGCAGGGTCACGTGCATCTCCTCGACGGGCTGCCCGGCGAGGAGGGCGAAGACCATCTCGGCCGCCACCGCCCCCAGGCGACGCATCGGCTGCTGGATCGTGGTGAGCGGCAGGGCGCGGCGGGAAGCCTCCGGCACGTCGTCGAACCCGACCACCGAGAGGTCTTCCGGCACCCGCAGCCCCAGCTCGTGCGCGACCTCGATCACGGCGATGGCCGAGAGGTCGTTCGCGGCGAACACGGCCGTGGGCCGAGAAGGTCCGGCCAGCAGGATCCGCGCCGACTCCCGCGTGGTCTCGAGCTCGTAGCGTCCCGAACGGATCAGGTCGGGATCCACCGGGATGCCGGCGTCGCTCAGCGCGCGTCGATAGCCAGCATCACGGAGACCGGCTGACCGCAGGTCGGGGCGGCCGCCCAGAAAGCTGATGCGGCGGTGGCCGAGCTCGAGCAGGTGCCGGGTCGCCGTCAGCGCACCGCCGAAGCTGTCCGACTCGACCGTGGGCAGATCGGCGCGGCCGGTGTGCGGGTCGATCGCGACGACGGGGATCTCGGTCGAGGCCCCGACGACCGTGGGGGTGACCATGATCGCAGCGTCGATGAGCGTGCCGGAGAGTCGACTGAGCGACCGCCGCTCCCACCCTTCGCCCTGGCCGTGCCGCGATCCGCTGTACGCCAGCAGGTCGAAGGCCGTGTCGTGCACGGCCGCGCCGACGCCCTTGAGGATCTCGGCGCTGAACGGTTCGAAGTCGGCCAGGAGCACGCCGATCACACCAGTGCGTCTGGCCCGCATGCTGCTCGCCACCAGGCTCGACTCGTAACCGAGCTCCTGCACCACGTCGAGCACGCGACGCACCGTCGCATCCGCGATGCCGTAACGCCCGTTGACCGCCTTCGAGACGGTCGACACCGAGACGCCGGCCGCCTTCGCGACGTCGTGGATCGTGGTTCGCCCGCTCATGATCGCCCAGCGTATCCGCCCGGCGGGCCTCGATGGAAACTGTTTTCGAAAACGTTTGACGGCCTTCGCGAACGACAGCAGACTGCAACGCGACGCGGTCACACCCCCTGCTGCCGCGGCGCCGCAGTGACGCGGCGCAACTCTCGATGAGGAGAAGCATCACATGAACACACGGCGTTCCTTGATCTCCGCGGCGGCGATAGCCGCCGTCGGAACTCTCGCACTCAGCGGGTGCACGGCGAGCACCCCGGACGGCGGAGGCGGTGGCGATGCCGCCATGACCCTCTGGCACAACTCCACCACCGGGCCGGGCGTCGAGTTCTGGGAGCAGACCGTCGCCGACTTCGAGAAGGACAACCCCGGAGTCACGATCGAGATCCAGTCGATCCAGAACGAAGACCTCGACGGCAAGCTCCAGACCGCCCTGAACTCCGGAGATGCTCCCGACATCTTCCTGCAGCGCGGCGGCGGCAAGATGGCCGCGATGGTCAAGGCCGGCCAGCTCAAGGACCTGACCGACTCGATCGAGGGCGGCGCCGCGGAGGAGATCTCGGACGCCGCCTACTCGGCCAGCAGCCTGGACGACAAGATCTACGCGATGCCCGTGGCCGTGCTCCCCGGCGGCCTGTTCTACAGCCAGGACCTGTTCGACGAGGCCGGCATCACCGAGAACCCGACCACGATGGACGAGCTCGAGGCTGCGACCGAGAAGCTCAAGGCCGCCGGCATCGACCCGGTCGCCCTCGGCGCGAAGGATGCCTGGCCCGCGGCCCACTGGTACTACTGGCTCGCGCTGCGCGAGTGCAGTGCCGAGACGCTCGCCAAGGCCGCCGACGAGATGAACTTCGACGACGACTGCTGGGTGCGCGCGGGCGAAGACCTGCAGGCGTTCGCGGCGACCGAGCCGTTCAACTCCGGCTTCCTCACCACCACGGCCCAGCAGGGTGCCGGCAGCTCGGCCGGACTCATCGCCAACCACCAGGCCGGCATGGAGCTGATGGGCGCCTGGAACCCCGGCGTCATCGGATCGCTCACGCCCGACCAGAAGCCGCTGCCCGACCTGTCGTGGTTCCCGTTCCCCGAGGTCGAGGGCGGCGACGGCGAGGCCGGCTCGATGATGGGCGGCGTCGACGGATACTCGTGCTCGGTGGATGCCCCCGACGCCTGCGTCGACTTCCTCAACTACCTCGGCACCTCCGACGTGCAGACCGCCTACTACAAGGCATTCAACGCCCCGCCGGTGAACACCGTGGCGCAGGAGGCCGTGACCGAGCAGTACCTGAAGGACATCCTCGCGGCCTACAACGCGGCGCCGTACGCGACGCAGTGGCTCGACACGGTCTACGGACAGAACGTGGGCAACGCGCTCAACGTCGCCGTGGTCAACATGCTCGCCGGTCAGGGAACCCCGGAGGACATCGTCAAGGCCGTCCAGGATGCCGCAGCCAAGGCATAGGGCGGCCGCCCGGCTGGAAGTGATCCTTCTGGCCGGGCCCGCCCTCCTGGTCTTCCTCGCCTTCGTCATCTTCCCGGTGTTGATGGCGGGCTACTACGGCTTCTTTAGCTGGCAGGGCTACGGCCCGCCCACCGACTTCGTCGGGTTGAAGAACTATCTGACGATCCTGCAGGATCCGCTGTTCCACGACGCGCTGGCCCACAACGGGTTCATCCTCGTGTTCTCGCTCATCCTGCAGGGACCGGCGGCGATCCTGTTGGCACTCCTGCTCAACCGGCGCATGCGCGGCCAGTCGCTGATCCGCGTTCTGATCTTCATCCCCTACGTGATCTCCGAGGTCGTGGTGGGCACGGGCTGGAGCCTGATGCTGCAGACCAGCGGCGCGTTCAACGATCTGCTGGAGAAGATGGGCCTCGGGTTCCTCGCGAACGACTGGCTGTCGAACCCGGAGATCGCGATCTGGACCCTGATGGTGATCATCACCTGGAAGTACGTCGGGTTCGCGGTGATCCTGTTCCTCGCCGGGCTCCAGGGGATTCCCGAGGAGCTGCACGAGGCCGCCTCGATCGACGGCGCGTCCTACTGGCAGATCCAGTGGCGCATCACGCTGCCGCTGCTCGCGCCGACCCTGCGCATCTGGGCGTTCCTGTCGATCATCGGGTCGCTGCAACTGTTCGACCTGGTCTACATCATCTGGGGGCAGTACATCGCCTCCACCGCCGGCACCTCGACCATGGCGACCTACATGGTCTCCGAGGGACGCAACGCCGGCAACTTCGGGTACGGCAATGCGGTCGCGGTCGTCCTGTTCCTGATCTCGCTCGTCGTCGCGCTGATCTACCAGCGCGCGGTGCTGCGACGCGACACGGACGGTGCCTTGACCGGCGCCCCTGCACGGAAGAAGAGGACCACGCGATGACCGCCACCTCGGTACTCGTCACCCAGCGGCCCGGCCGCGCCGGACGCCCCGGGCGCACCCCGCGCCCGCGACCGCCCTGGGCCAACCCCACCGTCTACTTCGTCGCGCTCATCGTCGTCGGGCTCATGCTCGCCCCGATCGCGTACATCATCATCGGCGGCTTCCGCACGAACGCGCAGATCACGACCGACCCGTCGGGGATGCCGCAGCCGTGGGTGTTCTCGAACTACCTCGACGTGATCACCGGCGGCGTGTTCTGGCGGCAGGTGCTCAACTCCACCATCGTCGCCCTCGCCACCACGATCGGCGTCGTCGCGCTCGGCCTGATGGCCGCGTACGTGCTCGCGCGCTACCGGTTCGCGGGCCGCGGCGTCCTCTACGCGTTCTTCGCCGCCGGCCTCATGTTCCCGCTGACGGTCGCGATCACCCCGCTGTACATCGTGGTGCGCAGCCTCGGGCTGATGAACTCGCTCGGCGGGGTCATCCTGCCGCAGATCGCCTTCGCCCTGCCGACGACGATCATCATCCTGGTCCCGTTCCTGCGGGCCATCCCCGACGAGATCCAGGAGGCGGCGTTCATCGACGGATGCAGCCGGATCGGCTTCTTCTGGCGCATGGTGCTGCCGCTGTCGATCCCCGGCGTGATCACCACCGGCATCCTCGCGTTCATCGGCAGCTGGAACGGATACCTCCTCCCGCTGTTCGTGCTCAACGATGCGGCGGCGTTCACCCTCCCGCTCGGCGTGCAGTCGTTCGCGTCGCAGTACTCGGTCGACACCGCGAAAGTGCTGGCCTTCACGTCGCTGTCGATGATCCCCGCCTTGATCTTCTTCAGCCTGTTCGAGCGCCGCATCGTCGGCGGGCTGACCGGCGCGGTCAAGGGCTGACCATGTCGACGCACACCCCACAGAAGGAGACGCACGTGCTCGCTCCCACACTCCGCCCCCGATTCTCCGCGCGCGTCGAGGACCTCCTCGAGCAGATGACGCTCGAGGAGAAGCAGGCGCAGCTCGTCGGCTTCTGGGTGGATCAGGGAGACGAGCTCGTCGCCCCGATGGCCGGCGAGATGAAGACCTCGACCCGGTACGAGGATGCGACGGCGCACGGCATCGGCCACCTGACGCGTGTGTACGGCACCCGCCCGGTCGACCCGATCGAGCGCGCGCACTGGCTGTGGGGCGAGCAGGCGCGGCTGCAGCGCGAGACCCGGCTCGGCATCCCCGCCCTGGTGCACGAGGAGTGCCTGACCGGACTGGCCGCCTGGCAGGCGGCGACCTTCCCGACGCCGCTGGCGTGGGGAGCATCCTTCGATCCAGAGCTGGTCGAGCAGGTGGGGCAGGCGATCGGGTCGTCCATGCGGGCGCTGGGGATCCACCAGGGACTCGCCCCCGTGCTCGACGTCATCCGCGATCCACGGTGGGGGCGCGTCGACGAGTGCATCGCCGAGGACCCGCTGCTGGTGGGAACCGTCGGCACCGCCTATGTCCGCGGCATGCAGTCGGAGGGGGTGCACGCCACCCTCAAGCACTTCGTCGGCTACTCGGCATCGACCGCGGGCCGCAATCACGCCCCCGTGCACGCCGGGCGCCGCGAGATCGAAGACGTGCTGCTCCCGCCGTTCGAGATGGCCGTGCGCGAGGGCGGGGTGCGCAGCGTCATGAACTCGTACACCGACATCGACGGGGTGCCGGTAGCCGCCGATCCGTACTACCTCGACGAGGTGCTGCGCGGACGCTGGGGATTCGACGGGGTGGTCGTGTCCGACTACTTCGCCGTGGACTTCCTGCGGAGCATGCACCACGTCGCCGCCGACTCGGCGCAGGCCGCAGCTCTCGCGATCACCGCCGGGATCGACGTGGAGCTGCCCTCCCCCGACGCCTACACGACCCTCGCCGCGCAGGTGCGCGACGGGTCGCTGGACCAGAGCATCCTCGACCGAGCGGTCGGACGCGTGCTCGCGCAGAAGGAGGAGCTGGGGCTGCTGGATGCCGACTTCACGGTCGCCCCCGATGCGATCGACCTGGATTCCGCGGAGCATCGCGCACTCGCCCGCCGCCTTGCGGAGGAGTCGATCGTGCTGCTGAGCAACGACGGCGTGCTGCCGCTCGAGGCGTCCCGCGCATCACGGATCGCGGTCATCGGACCGAACGCCGACAGCGCCGAGGCGCTCATGGGGTGCTACTCGTTCGTGAACCACGTGCTCGCGCATCACCCGGAGGTGCCCGCCGGCATCGCCCTGCCGAGCGTGCTCGACGGACTCCGGGCCGAGCTCCCCGCCGCGACCATCACATCCGTCGCCGGCTGCGAGGTCGAGGGGGATGACCGCAGCGGACTCCCGAGCGCGATCGCCGCCGCCGACGACGCGGACCTGGCGATCGTCGTGGTCGGCGACCGGGCCGGACTGTTCGGACGCGGCACGGTCGGCGAAGGCAACGACGTCGACTCGCTGGAGCTCCCCGGCGTGCAGCGCGCGCTGGTCGAGGCCGTCGTCGCGACCGGCACTCCCGTGGTGGTCATCGCGCTCACCGGTCGGCCGTATGCGCTGGATTGGGCGCTACCGCACCGCGAGACCCGAGCCGGATTGAACGCCGGCCTCGGATCGGTGAACTCCCCCGCTGCCTCCGGCACCTCCACCGACGAGGAGCGCCTGCTCCCGGCTGCCGTGCTGCAGGCGTTCTTCCCCGGCGAAGAGGGTGGACCTGCCGTCGCCGCCGTGCTCAGCGGGGCCGTCTCCCCCTCCGGGCGACTGCCGGTTTCGCTCCCGCGCTCTGCCGGCGTGCAGCCGTATTCGTACCTGCATCCCGCGCTCGGCGGGCGCACGGATGTGTCGAGCGTCGATCCGTCGCCGGCGCGGCCGTTCGGGTTCGGCCTCGGCTACACGACCTTCGCGCACGAGCAGCTGACGGCCGACGCGACGGTCGGCGCGGGCGCGGAGTTCCGGGCCTCTGTGCTCGTCCGCAACTCCGGCTCCCGCGCGGGCACCGACGTCGTGCAGCTGTACGCGCACGACGAGGTCGCGAGCGTGGCCCGCCCGGTCGCGCAGCTGATCGGGTTCCAGCGGGTGACGCTGGAGCCGGGCGCCGAGCGGCGGGTGGAGTTCACTGTGCCGATCGACCGCCTCGCGTTCACCGGTGTCGACGGCGAGCGGAGTGTGGAACCGGGGCGGATCCGGTTGTGGGTCGGGGCGGCCTGCGACGACGAGGAGACCTCGACCGCGATCGAGATCGTCGGCTGAGAGCTCTCAGTACATCTCCCCGACGGGGACCGGAACGTGGAGCACGTTGCCCGGCTGCGCGAGCGGGCATGCCCAGGCAGGGTCGTACGCGCAGGAGGGGTTGTAGGCGAAGTTGAAGTCGAGCACGATCGTGCCGCGCGCGGCATCCGATCCCAGATCGGCGCCCTTGATGGTGTCGATCAGGTAGCGGCCGCCGCCGTACGTGCCGCCCTCGCGCCCGGCGAGCGCGTCGCGCACCGGGATGAACAGGCCGCCGCCGTAGGTGGTGAGTCGCCAGACGTCGAGCGATCCGGCATCGGGGATCTCGACCCGCCCGATGCGTTCGAACGGCACGACGCCGTCGGTCCCGGTGGCGAAGTCGAAGCCTCCGGGATGGGCGGGCAGGATCGGCAGCTCGAAGCGCCAGTCCGGATCGTACGAGGCGATGGGCAGCCCCTCGAACAGCGGCCGGTCCTCCGGCAGGAGCGGCGTCGCGGGGTGATGGAGCATCAGCTCGTCCCGCTCCATCCGCCACAGCTCGTGGGCGTCTTCGGGCGATTCCGCGAGGCGCACGGCGTCGTACAGGGCGAAGACCCGGCGGCGCCAATCGACGATCTCGACGGCGGTGCGGGCGCTCGTGCTCATGCTCGTCATGCGTCCAGGCTACGGGCCGGCTACGGGTGCGAGGCGGATCCGGCGATCATCTCCGCGTAGCCCGCTTCGTAGGTCGGGTACTCGAGGCCGCCCAGGAGCGAATGGAGCAGCGACCCGTCGTACACGAGTCCTCGCGGGCCGTCGGATGCCTCGTGCGGAGGCACCGCGACGCCCAGCTCCCCGGCGATGAAGCGGACGACGTCGCCGAGAGGTGCCGGTCGCTCGTCGATCGCGTGCACCAGCCGCGGCGGGTCGTCGGTGCGCAGGAGCAGATCGAGCGTGCGCACGAGGTCGGTCTCGTGGATGCGGTTCGTGAGACGGGTGTGATCGACCGCCGCACCCTCGCGGACCTTGCGCAGCAGGAACTCGCGACCGGGACCGTAGATCCCCGCCGGGCGCGCGACCACCGCGTCGAACAGCTCGGTGGCCGCCCGCTCGCCGTCGCGCAGACCCCGCGAACGCGCCGTCTCGGCCGCGGGCTCGTCCTGCTCCGTGAGAGGACGGTCGGCTTTGAAGACACTCCCCTCGAAAACACCGGTGGACGACACGAACACGGTGCGGGCGGGCATCATCGGCAGGGCATCCCGAAGGTGTCCGAGCGCCGTGCGGTAGGAGTGTTCCCCGGTGCCAGGCGGCAGTGTGATCACGACCGCATCGACCGCGGGCAGCGGGGCCGAGAGCGGCTGGGAGAGATCAGCGCGGATGCCGACCACGCCGGCGGGCAGCTCCCCCTCACTCCGCCGCAGCGCGAAGACCTCACCGCCGTCGTTGAGAAGCCGGGGCGCGAGGCGCGCGCCGAGCTTGCCGAATCCGACCAGGAGTGTGCGCCGCGGCGCCGGGGTGGTGTCCATCGATCCCAGGCTCCCACAGGTCCAGGACACGCAAGAAGCGCCGCACCCTCCGAAGAGGATGCGGCGCTTCGGCCGTGCAGCGCGCGTTACTCCGCTGCGGCGATCTTCTTGGCGTCGTCCGTGTTGAGCACGCGGAACAGGATCGCGGCGATCACGGCGCCCACGACCGGGGCGACGATGTAGAGCCACAGCGAGCTCCAGTCGAAGTGACCGCTAACCGAGAGACCGAGCGCGACGGCCGGGTTGAAGCCGCCACCCGAGATCGAGCCGACCGTGGCCGCGCCGACGAAGACGGTCGCACCGATCGCGAGGCCGTAGAACGAGTTGCCGGCGGTGTCCTTCGAGGTGGCGGTGTTGAGCACGACCCACACGAGGATGAGCGTGAAGAGCGCCTCGACGAGGAACGCCGGGCCGACCTCGATGACCATCGCCTCTTCGCCGAACGGCCACACGGCCAGGCTCACGAGTGCGGCCAGTGCGCCACCGACGAACTGGGCGATGAGGTAGGCGATGAAGTCGGCGACGCTGAGGCCGCCGCGCAGGAACACGCCGACCGAGACGGCCGGGTTGAGGTGGGCGCCCGAGATGTGTCCCGTGGAGAACACGAGCACCATCAGGGTGAAGCCGATCGCGAGGGGCGTCAGCGGGCTGTCGCTGTTCACCGCCGCGATGATCGCGAGAACGAAGAGGAAGGTGGCGACCGCTTCTGCGAGCGCCTTGCGTGCCGTACCAGTCATGAGAGAGCCCTTTGCTTGGGGATTCAGGAGAGGAGTAGGTCACCCGTTTGCCCGCGCACCCCGGCCGACGCACCCCTCGTGCGGCACTGACGCTATCGGTGCGTGCGACGGAATATCGGGATGCCGCGCGGTGATTCTGTGAATCCGCTGAGCGACGAGGCGCACCCGCGATTGGCGGAAGCAGCATGTCGCTGTCAACCCCGTGGCCCGCGCTCCCCCTCCCCCGTAGCGTGCGAGGATGACCACCGACACTGCCTCCGGCGCCGAGGCCCCCACGCGCCTGCGGCGAGCGATCACCGGCCCCCTGCTGTTCGCCTTCATCCTCGGAGATGTGCTGGGCGCGGGCATCTACGCGCTGATGGGCGTGCTCTCCGAGAAGGTGGGCGGCATGCTGTGGGCGCCGCTGCTCCTGGCGCTGCTGCTCGCCATGCTCACCGCCGGCTCGTACGCGGAGCTCGTGACCAAATACCCTCGTGCCGGCGGTGCTGCGGTCTTCGCCGAGCGCGCGTTCCACAGCCCGCTGGTCTCCTTCCTCGTCGGCTTCAGCATGCTCGCGGCGGGCGTGACCAGCGCGGCGGGGCTCGCCATCGCGTTCGCCGGCGACTACCTCGGCACCTTCCTCGACCTGCCGACCATCCCGGTCGCCATCGCCTTCCTCGCCCTGGTCGGCCTGCTCAACGCCCGCGGCATCCGCGAGTCCCTGGGCGCCAATCTCGTGATGACCGCGATCGAGCTCAGCGGACTCGTGATCGTGATCGCCGTCGTCGCGATCTTCCTCGGCGGCGGAGGCGGCGATGTGTCCCGCGTGACCCAGGCGCCCGAGGGCACGAGCGTCGCCATGGCCGTGCTCTCCGGGGCCGTCATCGCGTACTACTCGTTCGTCGGCTTCGAGACGTCGGCCAACATGATCGAAGAGGTGAAGGATCCGCGGCGCACCTACCCGCGGGCCCTGTTCGGAGCGCTCATCACCGCCGGCGCGGTCTACGTGCTGGTCGGCCTCGCGAGCTCGATCGCCCTCCCGCCCGCCGAGCTGCAGGAGTCGAGCGGACCGCTGCTCGCGGTGGTCGAGGCCACCGGCGTCAGCGTCCCCTCCTGGCTGTTCAGCCTCATCGCCCTCGTCGCGGTCGCGAACGGCGCCCTGCTGACGATGATCATGGTCAGCCGCCTGACCTACGGAATGGCCGAGCAGGGTCTGCTGCCCGGTGCGCTCGGTCGCGTGCTGCCGAAGCGGAAGACGCCGTGGGTCGCGATCCTCACCACCACCCTCGTCGCGATGGGGCTGACGCTCGTCGGCGATCTGGCCACCCTGGCCGAGACCGTGGTCCTGCTGCTCCTGGTCGTCTTCCTCAGCGTGAACATCTCCGTGCTGGTCCTCCGGCGCGATCACGTCGAGAACGATCACTTCCGGGTGTGGACCTTCGTCCCCGTGCTCGGCATCGCCTCCTGCATCCTGCTGCTCACCCAGCAGCGCCCCGTCGTCTGGCTCTTCGGTGCGATCCTGCTCGCCGTCGGCGGCATCCTGTACCTGCTGGCCCGTTGGAGCCGGAAGCGCAGCGGTGGGGCGCCGCTCGGTACCGCCCTGACCCCAGACACCACGACCGACCCGAAGGAGAACCATGAGCACGCCTGAGAACAGCGCCGACGACATGACGAGCGCCGAGAAGCGCCACGATCAGCTCACCTCCGCACCGGATGCCACCGAGGCCGACGCCGCCCCGCGCATCGAGGTCAGCGAGCACGACGGCAACACCCGGATCGACATCGCCCCCGACGCTCCGGTGCGACCGGGCCCGGGACCGGGGGTCGACGTCGACGAGGACTGATCCGCGGTTCAGACGGCCGCGGTCACGCCGATCCGCTCTCGCGTGTTCGTGACGGTCGCGAACCCGCGGGCCGAGAGGATGCTCTCGGTGCGGCGCATGATGTCCTCCCCGGAGATCGCGGCGAGCGCGCCGGCGGCGGGGATGGCGGAGGTGGTCGTCGCATCCGTGACGAACTCGACCTCGAAGCCGAGGTCGGCGGCGACACGGGCGGTCGTCTCGCAGCACTGCTCCGTGCGGATGCCGCAGATCACGACGCGGCGGATGCCGGCGCGTCGCAGTCTCTCCTCGAGGTCGGTGGAGCCGAACGCGTTGACGGTCGTCTTCGTGAGGGCGTCCTCGGAATCGCGAGGATCGAGCTCCTCGATCACGCGCACGAATCCGTTGGCGGAATCGAACACGCCCCCGGTGCCCGGTTCGGAGTGGGTGATCCACACGACCGGGTCGCCCACCTCGCGGGCGTGCGCCACGAGGAGAGCGATGTTGTCGAGCACCGCCGGGTTCGCGGTGGCCGCCCAGTCGTCGGCGCGCTGGCGGAACGACTCCTGAGCGTCGACGATGAGCAGCGCGGTGTCGGAAGAAGTCGTCATGGACTCATCGTGATCGCCGCCGTCGCGCCGGGCAAGATCCGATCCGGCCAACGGCCGCACGGTTCCGGCCAGCGTCAGAGCCAACCCTTGCGCTTGAACACCGCGTACAGGCCGAAACCCAGCGCGACCATCATCGCGATCGCCATCGGATAGCCGAGCAGCCAGTGCAGCTCGGGCATGTGGTCGAAGTTCATGCCGTAGATCGTGCCGACCAGCGTCGGGGCGAACAGGATCGCCGCCCATCCGGAGATCTTCTTGACCTCGTCGTTCTGACGGATGCTGAGTTCCGTCATCCGTCGCATCTCCTCGTTCTGACGGCGGGCGACGATGGTCGACTCGACCGTGAGGGCGTTGTCGAGGACGGTGCGGAAGGTCGTCGCGCGGTCGCTCACCCGGAGCGTGTGGTCGAGCACGTCGCGCAGGTAGCGTCGCAGCTCTTCCTCCACCTGGTACTTGTCCGAGCCGCGCAGCAGCGCCTCCAGCATCCCGGAGAGCGGCTGCGTCGCGCGCTGGAAGTCGATGACCTCCCTGCCGAGCTCGTAGATGCGCTGCGTGGCATCCGAGTCCTCTTCGAAGAGCTGGCTCTCGATCTCGTCGATGTCGTTCTCGAGCCCCGCGAGCACCGGCGCGTACTCGTCGACCACCTCGTCGAGGATGGCGTACAGCACGGCTTCGGGGCCATGGGCGAGCAGCGCGGGGTCGTTCTCCAGCCGATGCCGCACGCGCCCGAGGTCGGGCGATTCGGCATGCCGGATCGTCACGACGAAATCGGGTCCGACCAGCACGTGCACCTCACCGAACTCCACCTCCTCGGCCTCGTCGAGGTAGCGGGCCGGGCGCAGCACCATGAACAGCACGTCGCCGTAGCGCTCGAGCTTGGCGCGCTGGTGCCCGGAGAGCGCGTCCTCGACGACGAGGGCGTGGATGCCGAACTCGTCGGCGACCTCGCGGATCTCCTCCTCGCTGGGCCGGTACAGCCCGATCCAGCTCATGCCGCCGCGTTCCCGCATGCGCTCGAACGTCTCACTCAGGCTCTGCGGATTCTCGGTGCGCACACCGTCCACGTAGATCGCGTTGTCGATGATCGCCATCGTCGCCCTTCCCTTCCGCTCCGAGGTCGGGCGGGTGATCACTCCGCGGCGGGCGGCACGCAGACGAGCGCGGACTTCGTGATCGAGTCGTGGTACTGCTCCGCGGTGAAGGGCAGCCCGAACTCCGGCGCGGTCTGGCCGGAAGCCGCGGGGGCCTTCGACGCGATGGCCGCGAGCTCCCACGACAGCTGCTGGGCGAATCGCGAGCCGCCGGTCGAGTCGTTCAGAACGACCGCGACGGTGAATCCGGTCGCCGGATCCGAGTAGGCCGAGGTCGCGTAGCCGGGAACCCAACCATGCTGACCGACCATCGACCCCGCGAGATAAGCGCCACCGGTGGCCTGATACCAGGAAGGACCATCCTCGCTCGTCGGGAGCGGGGCGCCGAACCGGTCGGGCTTCTCCTTCGTGCGCAGCACCTGCTTCGCCTCCGCCTGGGCGTAACGGCCGAGGTCGGTGATGTTCGAGACCACGCCGGAGTCCGTGTAGCCGGAGCTGGCGGAGAGGGTGCTGATGTCGACCGGGGCGGCACAGTTGAAACCGCCTTCGACGGCCGACATGTAGTGCCCCGTCAGCGGAGCGTCGCCCGGCGCGGACGGCGTCGATCCGGGAAGTGCCGTGGCGGAGAGCTCGAGCGGATCCGTGACGTACTCGGCGATCAGTTCGGATGCCGACATCCCCGTGGCCCGCTCGAGCGCGAGGCCGAGCAGCAGGTATCCCGCATCGGAGTCGCGGTAGCTCGTCGCCGGTGCCACCCTCTCGCGCCCCAGCCCGTAGCCAGCGAGCTCCAGGGGAGCCCAGATCCGCTCCGGGGTGTTCAGCAGCGCGCCCTTGATGGTGGCCTCGGACGACCCGGCCCCGCTCGTACCGTTGCAGAGCTGGAGGAGGGTGACGTCGGTCATGTCGGCGACCCCGGAGACGTACTTAGTCACCTTTGCGTCGAGCTTGAGGGTCCCCTCGTCCGCAAGGGCGTAGAGCACATCGCACGTCATGAGCCGGGTCACGTCCGCGATGCGGAACGTCATGTCGGTGGACAGTTCGCCACCGTCACGGTTCTGCGTGCCCGATGCGGCGACCCAGCTGCCGCTCCACGGCACCCAGACACCCACGATCGCCCCGGAGGCGCCGGATGCGGTGATCGCGTTGTCGATCGCCGCCTGCATGGCCTCGACCGTCGCGTCGGGCAGATCAGCGTCGACCTGAGCCGGTGGAGTGTAGGTGAAGGAGCCTTCGGAGGAGCATCCGGTGAGGACGAGAGCGAGCACGGCCGCACTGGCCGCTGCGGCACGCCAACGGCGCGACGAGAGAAGCTGCATGTAGAACCCCCGAGGATGTGTCTCCCGAGTCTAGAACGCCGATCCTGAAAGACGGCATCGAGCCGAGCGTTCCCGGCGCGCGCGTAAGGTGAGAATCGTGCCCCACCTCTTCGATGCCGACGTGATCACCGCGGTTCTCCGCCACATGAACGGCGACCACACCGACGACAATCTGCTCATCGCCCGCGCCTTCGCCGAGACCGATGCCGAGATCACCGAGTCCGTCATGACGAGTTTCGACGGCGACGGCGGAGTGTGGGAGATCACCGCGGGTGGCTCCAGCTCCGAGCTGCGCGTGCCGTGGCCGGGCGGACCGATCGCCGACCGTCCGTCGGTGCGTCGCGAGGTCGTGGCGCTCTACGACCAGGCCTGCGCCCGCCTCGGCGTCGAGCCCCGCCCGCACGCCTGAGCGTCGCGGAGACGCGTCGACGACCCGACTTCCGTCGACTCCGGGCTTTCCTCTGAGGTAAGGCTCCCCTTACACTGAGGTCATGCCCGAGATCCTCTCCTTCTCCGCCGCCCTGCGCGAGCGCTCGTCCGGATCGCACTCCCGCAGCGAGACCGCCGGCTTCATGTCCGACCTCCTGAAGGGCGAGGGCTCTCGCGAGGACTACATCTCGCTCGTCGCTCAGCACTACTTCATCTACGAAGCGCTCGAGAGCGCGGGCGACCGGATGCGCCAGGACCCGATCGCCTCGGTCTTCATCAGCGACAAGCTCACCCGCCTTCCCGCGCTCGAGGCCGACCTGGAGTTCCTCCTCGGCGCCGACTGGCGCGAGCAGATCGTGCCGCTGCCGACCACGCAGCGCTACGTCGACCGCATCCGTCAGGTCGGGGCGACCTGGGCGGGCGGCTTCGTGGCTCATCACTACACGCGCTACCTCGGCGACCTCTCCGGCGGGATCTTCATCGGTCGCGTGATGGCCCGCCGCTTCGGCTTCGAGACCAACGGCATCGGCTTCTACCTGTTCGACGACATCGCCGACCCCTCGGCCTTCAAGGACGTGTACCGCGAGCAGCTGGATGCGGCACCGTGGGACGACGCCGAGCGCGAGCGCGTGATCGACGAGGTGCTCCTCGCCTACCGCTTCAACACCGAGCTCTTCGAAGACCTCGACCGGGCGCGCGCCGCGGCCTGAGCCGGGGATCAGCCCTTCGGCAGCTCCGGCGTGGATGCCGCGAGCCACGCGTCGCGCATGAACCGGCGCACGTCCTCATCCACCCGGATGTCGCGGGGTCGCAGCGGGCGCGAGAGATACAGCCCCTCGAGTGAGGTCAACCGGCTCAGCGCGACATAGGTCTGCCCCGGCGCGAACGCCCCGGACCCGAGGTCGATGATCGCACGCTCATAGGTCTTGCCCTGCGACTTGTGGATCGTGACCGCCCATGCCAGCCGCAGCGGGAACTGGGTGAACTCGGCCACCACGTCACGCGACAGCTTCTTGGTGTTCTGGTCGTACGCGTACCGGAACCGCTCCCAGACGGCTGGCTCGACGTCGACCTCCTCACCGTCGATGTCGACGCGCACGGCACTGCCGATGATGCGCGTGACCGTGCCGATCGTGCCGTTCACCCAGCGCGGCGGTTCCCCGGACATCGCCGTGTCGTTGCGGAGGAACATCACCTGCGCCCCGACCTTGAGCTTGAGCTCCGACTCCGCCGGCAGCGACGCCTCGCCGCGACCGAAGTCGCCGCTGACCTCTGCCCGCGCCGTCTGCTCCTTGCCGGGCAGCGCCGCGAGGTGCCTGCTGTTGATGCTGTTCACGATGTCGTTGCGCGTGGCGAGGGTGATCATCGGCACCTCGCCCGGCTCCGGCTCCGGAGGTGTGCGGGCGCCCTGCGTGTTCAGCACCCCGGCGATCTCGGCGGTCACCCGCCCGTAGCGCACGGCGTTGAGCATCGCCTTGAACCCGTCGTCGGACTGCCGGTGGATCTGCACCAGCTCCCGCACGTGCAGGTGGGCGCGGGTGTCGACCTCGAACAGGCCCTCCTGATCGGACGACCCGAATCCATGGGTCCCTGAGCCCGTTGAAGGGCCGGCCCAGACCTTCGCGTCGAAGAACCAGAACGAGCGGTAGTGGTCCTGCACGTAGCGGGCCTCGTCGCCGCGAGGAGGAACGGGCGCCAGCTGATACGGGTCACCGAACATGACGACCTGCACGCCGCCGAACGGCTCCCCCCTGCGCCCTCTGGCCTGGCGCAGAGAGCGGTCGATCGCATCCATCAGATCGGCGTTGACCATCGAGATCTCATCGATCACGAGCGTCTCGATGGCATTGAGGATGCGACGCGTGGCATCGTTCTGATCGATGTCGGCGTCGCCGATCAGACCGATCGGAAGCCGGAAGAGGGAGTGGATGGTCTGACCCTCGACGTTCAACGCCGCGACGCCGGTGGGCGCGCAGATCGCGATCTGCTTCTTGGTGTTCCAGGCGAAGTGCTGCAGCAGCGTGGACTTGCCGGTGCCGGCGCGCCCCGTGATGAAGACGTGCTCGCCGGTGTCCTCGATGAGCCGGAACAGCTCTTGCTGCTCCTCGGACAGGGCGGGAAGGGACACGGCACTCACAGGGGAAGCGGGCGGAAACGGGGCGCCACCCATGCTACGTCCCGGCATTCGCCTGCGGCCGCCGACGCTCGGCGTCCCCCCAGGACGCCCTCCTAGACTGACGCCATGGGACGGGCCGGCACGCGCGCGCCCCGGCGATCGCGCCTGGGCGTCGATCTGGCGATGCTCGCCGTCGTGGGCCTCATGCTCGTGGCCGCACTGGGCGCCGGCGGGGCGACCCTGTACCAGCAGTTCTACGGCCCGTCCGCTTTCGTGGTCCGCTATCTCGACCTGCTCTCCTCCGGCAGCGCTGCCGACGCGCTGCGCATTCCCGGGGTCGCGATCGACCGCGAGACCCTCGAGAAGGCGGGCATCGATCCGTCGGCGTCGGAGGCGATGCTCCGACGCTCGGCGCTCGCGCCCCTGACGGATGTGAAGGTGGAGTCGGAGAAGCCCGCAGACGGCGGTACCGCGGTCACCGTGAGCTACCAGGCGAGCGGTCACGCCGGCACCAGCACGTTCCTCATCGAGCAGGACGGCTGGGCGGGCGTGACCCCGAACTGGCGTTTCACCACCAGCCCGCTGGCCGTGATCGACCTCACCGTGCGGGGCGCAGACCAGTTCGCGGTGAACGGCTTCGAGGTCGACCGTCGACAGGTGTCGGTCCTCGGCCCGGAGGCGGGCGCGCTCGACCCGCTGCCGCTGCTGGTGTTCACCCCGGGCCTGTACTCGGTGACCGTCGACACCCCCATCGCGACCGCATCCGGCCACGGCGTGCTCGCCGATACACCGCTCGCCGTCACGCCGCTCGATGTGCAGACCGAGCCGACCGAGGAGTTCGTCAAGGTCGTGCAGCAGCAGGTCGAGCAGTTCCTCACCGAGTGCACGACGCAGGAGGTGCTGCAGCCGACCGCCTGCCCGTTCGGACTGCGGGTCACCAACCGGATCACCGCCCCGCCGAAGTGGTCCATCGCCCGCCAGCCCGAGGTCACGGTCGTCCCCGACGGAGGGCAGTGGCAGATCCCGACCACCGAGGCCGTGGCGCACGTCGACGTCGAGATCCAGTCGCTGTTCGACGGGTCGATCGCACCGCTCTCCGAGGACGTGCCCTTCCAGCTCAACGGCACGATCGTGATCCTGCCGAACGGCTCGGCGTCGATCAGGGTCGGCGCACCGGGCGAGGTCCCGGTCGACTGAGTCCCGGTCGACGGACCACCCCCGCGACGGGTCTCAGCGTCCTTCGCGCTCCACGCGGCGCTGATCGCGCTCGGCGAGGGCCGCGAGCTTGGCGTTGTACTCCTCGAGCTCGGCGTCGCCGGTGCGATCCGCGTGCCGGTCGGCCCGACGCTGCAGCTTGGTGTCGCTGCGGCTCCACTGGATGGCGACCGTGATCGCGAGGATGAGCGTCGGGATCTCGCCGATCGACCACGCGATGCCGCCGCCGACGTACTGGTCCTGCATCGGGCTCACACCCCAGTCGCGGCCCATCGCCCCGAACCAGTCAGCGACCATCAGGCCCTCCTGCATCATGATCGCGATGCCGAAGAACGCATGCATCGCCATGACGGCGATCAGCGTGATCAGGCGTCCGGGATACGGCAGCCGGTACGGAACCGGGTCGGCCCCGATGAGACTCATCACGAACAGGTAGCCGGAGATCAGGAAGTGGATGACCATCCACTCGTGGCCGAGGTGCTCGAACATCGACCAGCGCACGAGATCGGTGAAGTAGAACGCCCACAGCGACAGGATGAAGATCGCCGCCGCGACGAACGGATGCGTGACCACGCGGGCGAAGGGCGAGTGCACCGCCCACATGATCCACTCGCGGCCACCGCGGGTGCCGTCGTCGCGCTTGCGGATCGCGCGCAGCGCGAGCGTGATGGGGGCGCCGGAGACCAGCAGCAGCGGGATCGCCATCGACAGCATCATGTGCCCGAGCATGTGGATGCTGAACAGGTACTCCTGGTACGCGTTGATGGGCCCGCCGGTGACCCAGACGAGCAGCAGCATCCCCAGCACCCAGAAGACCGTGCGATGGATCGGCCAGCGGTCGCCGCGCACATGCAGGCGCCGCACGCCGGCCAGGTAGAAGAACAGTCCCAGCCCCGCGGCGATCAGCCAGAGCACGTCGATGTCCCACGCCGTGAACCAGCGCTCGAGGGTGAGCTCCGGCGGCAGTTCCGACCCGGTGAGGATCTGAGCGGGCGTCTGCAGGAACGCGGTCTCGCCGGTGGGCGGAGGCGTGCGGGCCAGAGCGGCCGCGGCGCCGGAGGCCAGCCCCATGAGGGCGACCTCGCACAGCACGAGCAGCCAGAACCAGCCGGCGGCGCGGGCTCCGGCGAGCTTCGGGATGAGGCGGGCGCGATACCAGGCACCGAGCAGCCCCATGCCGCCCAGCAGCGCGACCTTGGCGAGCACGATCCAGCCGTAGGGCGTGGTCCACAGCGCGTTCCAGTCGCCGACGGCCACGATCGATCGCGTGACCCCCGAGACGGCGACCACGGCGAAGGCGGCGATCGCGAGCGACGAGTAGCGCCCGACGAGCCGCGCGGTGTCGACGTCGGCACGTCCGCGCAGCAGGATCAGCAGCAGCAGGCCGCCGAGCCAGACGGCAGCGCCGATCGTGTGCAACAGGATCGAGTTGACCGCCATGTTGTGCCCGGCGAGATCGCCCGCATGACCCTGCGTCGCGAGCGGGAGGAAGGATGCCGCGGCGAGAAGGGCCGTGATGAGCGTGGGCGTCCACGAACGCCAGGCGAAGGCGAGCACCGTGATGATCGCACCGAAGAGCGTCGTGATGAGCCAGGACTGGCCGAGCGGCAGCTCCAGCAGGAAGCGCCCCAGCTGCGTGCCGAACTCGCGCTCGATGCTGAGCTTCGGGTTGAAGGCCGCCATGAAGGCGAGGAATCCGGCGAGACCCGCGGAGATCGTGAAGACCGCGGCGCCGACCGAGGCGATGTTCAGGGCGGCGTCGAACGAGCGCTCCCCCGCGCGAAGGCCGAACAGCGCCAGCACCAGCGAGCCGAGCATCACCGCGCCGGACATGTTCATCACGAGCTTGGCGATCGGCGTGCCCCAGAGCACGAACGGGCCCGGATCCTGCAGGAGCGGCGGCTTCGCGCCCCCGCCGACGAGAAGCGCGAACGTCAGGGCGACCAGAGCCGCGACGACGAGGATGACGATCCCGGCGATGCGATACGCCGAGATCCGACTCGTCGACTCGCTGCGGGAACTCACCCCTCCAGCCTAGGCGCGCCCGGAGGGAGGAAAGCACGAAGGCCGCCCCCGTCGGAACGGGAGCGGCCTTCGATGAGGTGCGGTCGATTACTTGACGGCAGCCTTGAGCTTGGAGCCAGCGGTCACCTTGACGCGCTTGCCGGCCGGGATCTTGATCTCGGCGCCGGTCTGCGGGTTGCGGCCCGTGCGAGCAGCGGTGTCGACCTGCTCGAAGGAGATCCAGCCCGGGATGGAGACCTTGCTGCCCTTGGCAACAGCGTCGGAGACCGTGGCGAACAGCGAGTCGAGGACACCGGAGACGGTGGCCTGGCTCTGGCCCGTGGCGCTTGCGATGCTCGCGACGAGCTCGGTCTTGGTGATGGACTTGTCAGCCATGTCATCCTCCAGCGACGAGATCCCGTCGCATCGTTGTGGGTATCGGAGCGGATGCTCCTGGTCTAGTGACCGCCTTGAATGTATCAACCACCACCCTCATTTCCGCGTCATTTCGCGGGTTTTGGGCAATTACTTGGCGTGTCGCACCACTTTTGTCACTCCAGTCACAGATTCCGGGGTCGTCAGTGCGCCCGGTGAGCGTTGATCACGGCGCCGGCCGTGCGCTCGAAGGCGGGCGCGACGCGGTTCTCCCCGTCGAGATATCCGCCGACGAGCGCGGCGTCGCGCAGCAGCACGAGCGAAGCGGCGACCTCGTCTGGACGCTCGAGCCCGGCCGCCTCGGC
This sequence comes from Microbacterium sp. NPDC055665, assembly GCF_053618035.1. NCBI lineage: Bacteria > Bacillati > Actinomycetota > Actinomycetes > Micrococcales > Microbacteriaceae > Microbacterium > Microbacterium sp. NPDC055665. The sequence goes on from NZ_JBSHGY010000002.1 coordinate 380,754, forward strand.
CACCTGCTGCAGCGTCGAGCGGAACCACTCCCGGTGCTCGTCGATGAGCTGCCGCACGGCTCCCTCGGCGTCCGGATACTCCGCGGCCGCGTTGATGAAGGGGCAGCCCCGCGTGTGGTGTTCGCGGATGTCGGCGGCGATGCCCTGGACCACCGCATCCAGCAGCGCGTCGGGGTCGGAGACGGCCGCTCCCGCCTCGGTGAACATCGCGCGGAGCATCTCGTCCTCGTGGCCGAGGTACGCGAGCACGAGGTTCTCCTTGCCGCCGAACTGCTTGTAGAGGGTGGCGCGAGTGACCCCGGCCTCCTCGATCACGCGGTCGACGCCGACCGCGTGGATGCCCTGCTCATAGAAGAGGCGGGTGGCGGCATCGATCAGCCGGGCGCGGGCGGGGCTGGGGCGCTTCGTCGTGGTGTCCATGGTCTTCCTCTCATCGTGTCATCCGAACCCCGGCATCCGAATCCGATTTGCCGATTTCGGGAATAGGTTGCGGTAGATAGAACGTTCGGTCTACTATCAGCGTAACGCACTTCCGATCAGCGGGAGCCGAACAGAGAGAAGAAGATCATGAACACCACCGACAAGACCCCCATCGTCCTGATCCACGGCCTGTGGATGACCCCCGCCAGCTGGAACACCTGGGCCGAGCGCTTCCGCGCCCAGGGCCACGAGGTCATCGTCCCGGGATGGCCGGGCATCGACGACCGCTCCGTCGAAGACATCCGCCGCGACCCGTCCGCCCTGAAGGGCATCGGCCTGAAGCAGATCGTCGACCACTACGAGCGCATCATCCGCGCGCTCCCCGTCAAGCCGATCGTCATGGGCCACTCCTTCGGTGGAGTCATCACGCAGATGCTCGCCGACCGCGGCGTCGGAGCGGCGTACGTGGGGGTCGCCCCCGGACAGACCGCCGGCATCACCACCCTGCCGTTGTCGACACTGTGGACCGGCACCCCGATCCTCGCGAACCCCTTCGGCCGCAACGGCGCCAAGCCCCTGTCGAAGCGCCACTTCCACTTCACGTTCGGCAACGACCTGAGCCGCGCCGAGTCCGACCGCCTCTGGGAGGAATCCGCCGTGAACTCCTACAACCGGGTCTTCTTCGAGGGCGTCGCCTCCGCGTTCAACGAGAAGGGCGGCGTCACCCACGTCGACTATGCGCGCACCGACCGGGCTCCGCTGTACGTGATCACGGGTGAGATCGACCACGTCGTGCCGCCGGCCATCGGTCGCGCGATCGTGCAGAAGTACCGCTCCACGGGCAGCCCCGCCGTCGTCGACTACAAGGAGTACCCCGGACGCACCCACCGCCTCGTCAGCCAGAACGGCTGGGAGGAGATCGCCGACGAGGCCCTCGCCTGGGCCGTCGCGCACACCACCACCGCCGTCGCGTGACGCCGGGTTGCGCCGGCGCTGGGGGCTGGGGAGGTGCTGGGAGGCTGAGTCATGACGCCTCGTGCAGCGTCAGCAACTGCCCGCACAGAATGAAGGAGATCTCACGGAATGAAGGAGTGGATACAGCATCCGCTCCTTCATTCCGTGAGATCTCCTTCGCGTCGTGCGTGGGGCTGCGCAGGCGAGTGGATGGTCAGGCCTGGTGGATGCTCAGGTGAGGAGGATGCTCAGGCTGGGGTGCTCAGGCTGGGGGTGCTCAGGCTTGGGGGATGCTCAGGCGAGGTGCGCGCCCTGTGCGACGGCCTCCATGATCACCGACTGCACCTCGGGCCAACGCTGCATGACCTGCTCATAGCTGAAACGAAGAACGCGGTAGCCGCGAATCATCAGCTGCGCGTCATGCGCGATGTCCTTGGTCCGCTGCTCGCCCGCGTGCGTCGCCCCGTCGATCTGGATGACCAGCCGATCCCCGATCAGCAGATCCACCCGCCGGTCGACGCACCAGGCCTGGGCAGCATCCGAAGCCCCAGCCAGCGAAGCCGGTGGATGACGATCGTCTCCAGCCCAGAGTCGGCGAACGGTCGCGCTCGCTCGAGGACCGCTCGGGCCGGCGGCGGAAGATCGAGCCCACGAAGCCGCTCGCGATCGACGAGCCCCTTGTTCATGGCCGACTCCCAGACGACGAGCGCCGTCTCGAACGGCTGGCATTGAGCGACCAGGGCGAGGGCGTTCAGCAACTCATCCACCGTCGCGTCGGGTGGCCGCACGACGACCGGCTTCGACCAGTGCACGACGACGTGTGCCGGCACCTGGATCCGCGCGGCATTCGGTCTGGCAACGACATGCAGTGCGGGCTTCTCGGGAACCCAGAGCCCCTGCCGGGCGGCCGCGGTGACACAGCTCAGCACCACGCCGTGCGCGACGGCGCCGACGACCTTCGGATCAGCTTCCGGGAGCGCCACCCACCCCTGCCGCACCGTTGAGATCTCGCGCCGCTCCTTCGACCGCCGAAGCGCGTGCGCGCTGACCCCGGCTGCTCGGAGAGTCCGCACCGGCGCGACTCCCCCGCGACGCCTCAGCTCATCCACGGGATCCATCGAACGATCCTGCCGCCGAAGAGCAGCCGCATGTCGCCGCGGTTCCGGCATGCGGTCAGACTTTCCTCAGCGCAGGGCCCGGTGCAGGAGAACAGCCCCGGTACCCGCTGGTCTGCTCGTCTGCTCGCATCCTCGCCTGCTCGCATCCCCCACCCCGCTCGAAACGACCCCGCTCGGAACGAAGGAGATCTCACGGAATGAAGGAGTGGATGCGGCATCCGCTCCTTCATTCCGTGAGATCTCCTTCAGAGCGTGAGGGACCCGGGAACACAGAAGCCCCGGGAATGTAGAAGCCCCGGGAACACAGAATCCCCCGGGAGCGCGACCAAGCCCGGGGACGCAGAAGGGGCGAGGATCCGAAGATCCTCGCCCCCTCTGTCTGCTGAGTCTTACCAGCTGGACTTGGTCACGCCGGGCAGCTCGCCACGGTGTGCCATGTCACGGAAGCGGACACGCGAGATGCCGAACTTCGTGAGGACACCGCGGGGGCGGCCGTCGATGACGTCGCGCGAACGCACGCGAGCCGGCGACGCGTTGCGCGGCAGCTTCTGCAGGCCGACGCGTGCGGCCTCGCGGGCCTCGTCGGTGGCGTTCGGGTCGACCAGGGTCTTCTTCAGCTCGGCGCGACGCTCGGCGTAACGCTCGACGATGACCTTGCGCTGCTCGTTGCGAGCGATCTTGCTCTTCTTAGCCATTGATCAACGCTCCTCTCGGAATTCGACGTGCTGACGGATGACCGGGTCGTACTTCTTGAGCACGAGGCGGTCGGGGGTGTTGCGGCGGTTCTTCTTGGTCACGTACGTGTATCCCGTACCTGCCGTCGAACGCAGCTTGATGATCGGACGTACGTCCTGAGCCTTCTTGGCCATTAGAGCTTCACACCCTTCGCCTGGAGGTCCTTGACCACGTTCTCGATGCCACGGACGTCGATCACCTTGATGCCCTTGGCGGACACGTTGAGCGTGATCTTACGACCGAGCGACGGAACGAAATACGTCTTCTTCTGCACGTTCGGGTCGAAGCGGCGCTTCGTCCGGCGGTGCGAGTGCGAGACATTGTGTCCGAAGCCGGGAACAGCTCCGGTCACCTGGCACACTGCTGCCATGATGTGACTCCTTCTATACCGTGAGACCGGACGGCCTCACCCAAGATCCCTTGTCTGCACGCCGCGGGCCCTTCGACTTCTTCGACAGGCTCAGGAACCGAGAAACACCCAGCGGCACGCGAACTGCGCACAGGAGTGTGCGCAGACAAAGAGTCAGTTTAGCACGGGCGGGGCACCAGGAACGGCCGCAGCTTCGGCGGCACCGCGACCCCAGCGGAACGGCGACACCGTGGGGTCGCCGTCGATCCAGAAACGCCAGGGGAACGCATGCGTACCGGCTACCCCCGCGACACCGACCCGCGGCCCGCTCACCACGTCGTCCCGCGGTTCGCCCAGCCACAGTTCCGCCCGTGCGCCGTGCAGCTGCTCCCCCGTCACGGCATCGATCCCGTCGTGCAGAGGATGCCGCAACCCGACCGCCTGACCGAGACGCCCCGGCCCCCGGGCGAGGTCGCGAAGAGCGATACGCCCGAGAGGCAGCGCCGCACCCCGCCGCCGAGCCGCGGCATCCGCTCCGGACACGACCTCACCGGCACGCAGCAGCACGCCGTCGCCCTGCCCCTCGGGCCCGCACACGACGTTGACGCACGAGTGGATGCCGTGACTCAGGTAGACGTACAGGTGTCCGGGCTCGCCCCACATCGTGGCATTGCGGGCGGTCGGCCCCATCCGCGCATGCGACCCTGGATCCGCGATCTCCCCGGTCCCCCGACCGTGATAGGCCTCGACCTCGGTGATGCGCAGCCGCACCTCGACCGGGTCGGTGTCATCGGGCCCGGTCACGAACGTGCGCAGTTCCGCCCCGAGGAGTCGCGGTGCCACGTCGACCGCGGAGCCGCTCAGATCGGCGCGGACGGCACGGCGCAGAGCATCGTGCGTCGACATGTCAGAACCGCGGTGCCGTCTGGCACCAGGAGACGTCGAACCCGGTGAGGGCGACCATCTCCTTGCCCGACTCCATGTCGATCAGGTGCGTCTCGACGTTCTCGGGCAGCGGGAGCAGCATCCCGTCGTACGGATTGCTCGCCAGTTCGGGCGCGATGACGACGGCCGCGTACTGGCCGCTCGGCGACGCGCACGCCTGCAGGATCGAATCCGCCGAGCTGACCTCGACCAGCGGAGTCGCCTTGCCGTCGTCGTCGACGCGGATCACCGCCTGCCCGACCGGAAGCCCCGCATCGTCGCGCGAGACCACGTGTCGCAGCGTGCCGCCCGGGTAGGGAGTGATCGACGAGGCCGTGCCGTAATCGGGGTCGGATGCCGCGAGCGGCTGCTCGGATCCGTCGGCGAGATTGAGTTCCACCACCGTGGCATCGAGCCGCTCGACGATCGCCGTGTACGTGCCCCGGGAGATGCCCTGGATGGTCGCGGCGAGCCCGAGGGACTGCACCCCCGCGTCGGTGGATCGGTCGACGAGCGAGAGCGCTCCGTCGAAGTCGATGAACAGCACGGCGGCGCTGTCGGGCACGAACTGCCAGACGAACACGCTCGCCTCTTTGCCCGCTACCTCGATGATCTGAGGATCGTCCTTGCCGTTCAGCGACTGCGTGACCAGCACGCTCGCGCGTCCCTCGTCGTCGCTCAGCTCACGGTCGGAGTAGCTGTAGCCGACGAGACCGCCGCGCTCGGAGACCTGGATCGCGCCCACGTAGCCGTCACCCGGGAGTTTCAGCTCACGCTGGTTCTTCCCATCACGATCCATCACGAGCAGCCGGGACCCCTCGTCCTCCTCGACCGCGACGACGAGCTGGTTCGAGGTCGCGCGGAAGTCGTTGATCTTGTCGTGCTCGTAGACCGCCACCCCGTCGCCCTTGAGGTCGGTGAGGAAGATCTTGTCCTTGCCGTCGACGTCGCGGCGCAGGATGAAGATGTGGGACGCCGGGGTTTCGAAGCTCGTCGTCAGCGTCGTCGCCGGACCTCCGCCGGCACCGGTGACATCGGCGACGCGGACCGTGTACTTCGTGGAGTCGTCGAGCGGAACCGTGAAGCGGACGCCGACGCCGCGCCCCGATGCGTCGACCGTGAACGGCACGGCCGGCTCGACGGTGACCTGCTCGGGGTCGATCGGCGCGAGGGCTTGATTCGCCGTGAGGATGACCCTGCTTCCGGACGACTCGATCGCCTGCGCGGCATCCACCTGCACCTCGCTGACCCGTGGCCCCTGCAGGAGACTCACGATGCCGAAGCCGGTGCCCACGAGCACCAGGACGCCGAGGACCGCACCGATCGTGAGGAGGAAACCGCGTGACGTCGCGGGAGTGCGTGCGGGCTCCTCTGCGGACGGGCCACGGGAGTCGGTCGGAGCGGATGCTTCTTCGCGCGCGGCCTCGGCCTCGGCCTCGAGCTCGGGCTCTCCGGCGACGGGAACCGAACCGGCGGGAGTGGCGCCGATGAAGACGGGCGCCGTGGGGACGGGCACGGAGGGGAGTGCCGTCGCCTCGGCATCTTCCCGTGCGGCGGCCTCGAAGGCGGCCATCTTGCGGGCAGCGGCCTCCTGCTCGGCGACCTCGCGATCACCCGCCTCGCGGACGGCGGCCTCGCGAGCAGCGGCTTCGCGAGCGGCGGCTTCGCGGGCAGCAGCTTCCCGAGCAGCCGCCTCATGCGCAGAGGTCTCGCCTGCATCGGCACGCGGCTCATCGATGCTCGGCTCGGTCTCATGGTGCGTCGCGAGCGCGCGGTCGATCCGTTCGGCCTCGGCCGCCTCGGCTGCTTCTCTGGCCGCGCGCATCTCCGCACGGGTCTGCGGAACGGCGGGCACCTCGGGGCGATCGTCGTCAGTACTCATACGGATCCCCCGGCTCGTCGATCGCGACGACATCGGTCGGCTCGATGCGGAGCTTTCCGTCGGCGTCCGCCCGCACGGTGCCGGTGATCTCGACCCACTGGCCGGTCGCGTAGTCTTCCGGGTCGACGTCGACGGGCAGCGCGGCGGTCTGCGCGTCGATCACGCAGTGCGTGATGACCAGTCGCGTGAGGTTCACGCCGTCATCGCCCGATGAGTCGGGCGTCACGAAGCCCGTGAGCGTCACGGGTGCACCGTCATAGGCGGCGGTGTTCGTGGACGCGGCGAAGACGCTCGCCCAGTCGCCCACGCCGAAGGTGGACGTGTCGGCGACGCCGAGCGCGACCGTGTCGGCCCCTGCGAACAGGGCGCTCTGCTCCCCCGCGCGCGACATCGCCAGCTCGACCGACAGCGAGGCGGGCGGCAGCACGAGGGCGGCTGCCACGACACCCGTGGCGATCACACCGCCCGCGACGGCTCCGACACCCGCGAGCGAGCGTCGACGGGATGCGGGGGACGAGCCGTGATCCGTGTCATCGACGGCATCCGACGTTTCCGGAGCAGGCCCGTGGTCGTGTCCGTGGTCGCCCTCCTCCCCCAGTGGGAGAGTGCAGGACCAGATCGCACCGGCGAGCGTGACGACTGCGGCGGTGCACGCGAACCACACCGACTCGGGACTGATGTAGAGGTTGAGGCGCCCGGTGAGGCCGAGTCCGAGTGTGACGACAGAGATCACGGCCGCGAGGCCCACACCCAGCCAGCGGGTGCCGAGCGCGCGCACGCGGGCGACGGTCTGCTCAGACAAGGACGTTCACCCCGATTCCGATGGCGAAAGCCGAGGCGAGGACGATGCCCACGATGCCCACGAGCGTGCGACCGGTGAAGGTGGTGCGCATGAGCGCGAGCATCTTGACGTCGACGAGCGGGCCGACCAGCAGGAAGGCGACGATGGCGCCGGAGGAGAACGTCGAGGCGAACGACAGCGCGAAGAAGGCGTCGACGTTCGAGCAGATAGCGACGGTCATCGCCAGGATCATCATCGCGACGATCGACAGCACCGGGTTCGACCCGATCGCCAGCAGCCACTCGCGCGGGATGAGCACCTGCACCGCTCCCGCGAGCGCCGAGCCGATCACCAGCGCGGGCATCACGGCACGCAGCTCGACGAGGAACTGCGTGAGACTGCGCCGCACCGGCGTGCCGGGCTCGTGCGTCACGCGGTCGCACGTGTCGACGAAGCGCTGCGTGAGCATGCCGTCGGGGTCGGGGTGGCGGCTGTAGATCCAGCCGATCAGGTTCGCGATCAGGTAGCCGCCGACGAGACGGGCGACCAGGATGCCGCCGTCCCAGCCGAACGCCGCATGCGTGGTGAGGATCACGATCGGGTTCACGATGGGCGCCGCGATGAGGAAGGTCATCGCCTCGGCCGGAGCGAGCCCGCGCATCATCAGGCCGCGGGCGAAGGGCACGTTGCCGCACTCGCACACCGGGATCAGCATGCCGAGCAGCGACAGCACGGCGCGGCGAGCCCATGCCCGCCGGGGCAGCCAGCGGTGGATGACGTCGGCCGGCAGCCACACCTGCACCACGATCGAGAGCAGCACGCCGAGGATCACGAACGGCAGCGCCTCGATCAACACGCTCAGCGCGAGGGTGAGACCGTCCTGCGCGCGGGTCGGGAGAGCTGCGGGGAAGAGCTTCGGAAGGAAGGCGTCGATCAGGAACAGCGCCGCGATGATGACGGCGCCGAGGCCGACGCCGATCCATGCCGATCGCGGCGAGGGTGCCGGGCGATGGGAGTGGCCGTGACGGGTCGCCGTTGCTGCGGAGGGGCTCACGCGGACGCGGCCCTCTCGGCGTCGCGCTTGTTCGTGCACGGCGTGCAGAGCCCGAAGATGTCGACCACGTGCGCGGCATCCGTGAATCCGTGCAGCGCCGCGGTGCGGTGCGCCCACTGCTCGACGTCCTTGGCCTCGATCTCGACCGTCAGGCCGCAGGACCGGCAGATGAGGTGGTGGTGGTGACCCTGGGTCGTGCAGGCACGGTAGAGCGCCTCGCCCTCGGGACTCTGCAGCGAATCGGCGTCACCGGATGCGGCGAGGCCGGCGAGCGCGCGGTACACGGTGGCGAGGCCGATGCCCGTGTTGTCGTCGCGCAGCGAGGCGTGCAGGTTCTGCGCGCTCACGAAACCGCGCGCGTCGGCGAGTGCTTCGCGCACGCGTTCGCGCTGCCAGGTGTTCCGCTGAGCCATACGAAGAGTCTAGGCCGCAGGGGTTGGCGACGGCTGGGAGTGGATTTCAGGCTGCGACACGCCGCACCCGGGAACGCGACTTCTGCACGATCCAGCACACGACGTAGATGGTGAACGAGAGGGTCGTGATGTACGGGCTGACGGGCAGGGTGCCGGCGAGGGCGAGCAGGATCCCGCCGACGGCCGAGACGAATCCGAACAGCGCCGACAGCAGCGGCACGGCGATGGGGCCGGCTGTGACCCGCATCGCGGCGGCTGCGGGTGTGACCAGCAGCGCCATCACCAGCAGAGCGCCGATGATGTGCACGCTCACCGCGACGATGAGACCCAGCAGCACCATGAACAGCAGGCTCACGGCGCGGGTGGGCACTCCGCGCGCGGCGGCCGATTCCGGGTCGAGCGAGTCGAACCGCAGCGGGTTCCACATCACCAGCAGCCCGATCAGCACGACCATGCTGATGCCGATGAGCCAGCCGAGGTCGGGGCTGGACACCGATACGATCTGCCCGGTCAGCAGGCTGAACCTGTTGGCGCTGCGGCCGTCGTACAGGGAGAGGAACAGGATGCCGAGGCCCAGGCCGAACGGCATCAGCACTCCGACGATCGAGTTCCGGTCCCTGGCCTTGGCGCCGAGGATGCCGATCAGGATCGCCGCGACGAGGGCGCCGGCCAACGAGCCGAACACCACGCTGCCGCCGAACAGCAGGGCAGCTGCGGCACCCGCGAAAGACAGCTCGCTCACGCCGTGCACCGCGAAGGCCAGGTCGCGCTGCATCACGAAGACGCCGATCAGACCGCCGACGATGCCGAGGACGGCGCCCGCGATGATCGAGTTCGAGAGCAGGGCGACGAGCTCGCCGTAGTCCTGGAACGAGAAGACGTCGCTCCAGTCGACCATCGGCACCATGGCCGCGGAGACGCTCATGCCGCCCCTCCGTGTTCGTGGTGGTCGCCGTGGTCGTGGTGCGGCTCGGCATCCGGCACGCCGACGACGACCAGCCGGTCGCCCGCGCGGAGCACGAACACCGGGGTGCCGTAGAGGTCGCTGAGCACGCGGGTCTGCAGCACCTCATCCGGGGTGCCCAGGAGGAACCGGCCGCCGGCGATGTACAGGATGCGGTCGACGCGGCCGAGGATCGGGTTGATGTCGTGCGTGACGAACAGCACCGCGGCCTCGCGCTCACGGCGCTGGCGGTCGATGATGTCGGTCACGGCGAGCTGGTTGGCGAGGTCGAGGTTCGACAGCGGCTCGTCGCACAGCAGCAGCGCCGGCTCGTCGGCGAGAGCCTGTCCCACCCGCAACCGCTGCTGCTCGCCACCCGAGAGCAGGCCGACACGACGATCGGCGAAGTGCGAGGCGCCCACCGCATCGAGCAGCCGGTCGACCTTGGCGCGGTCACCGCGGTGCGGGACCGGGAACCCGAAACGGCTTCCGCTGACGCCGAGACCCACCAGATCCCGAGCTCGCATACTGGTGTCGGGAGCGAGGTTGCGCTGCTGCGGGATGTACCCGATGCGGGAGTTGCCGCGGTGCACGGGCTCCCCCGCGACGCGGATCGACCCGGAAGACAGCGGCTGCAGGCCGAGGATGCTGCGCAGCAGCGTGGTCTTGCCCGACCCGGATGGGCCGAGCACCGCGATGAACTCGCCGGGCTGCACCGTCAGGTCGAGCCCTGACCAGAGTTCGCGATCCCCGCGGTGAAGTGCGGCGTCGGAGATCTCGAGGACCGGAGCGCCCCCGCTCACGGCTGGACGGCGGCGGCGAGGCTCTTGATCGCGTCACTCATCCACTCAGAGTACGACGATCCGTCCTCGAGCAGCTCCGTGAAGGCGACGACGGGGATGCCGGCATCCTTCGCGGCGGCCTCCACCCGCTCGGTCTCCGCTCCTCCGGTCTGCGCGTTGGTCAGCAGAGCAGTGGCCTGTTCGTCTTCGATCACCGTGAGCGCTTCGAGCAGCACGGCAGGCGCGACATCACTGCCCTCCTCGACCGACTCGGCGAATCCCTCGGGGGTGACGTCGGTCAGGCCGGCGGCAGCAGCGAGGTAGCCGGGCAGCGGTTCGGTCATGAAGACCGTGGCCCCTGCGGCATCCGTCTTGATGGTCTCGAGGTCGGCCTCGAAGCCCTCCAGGTCGGCGATGAGGTCGTCGGCGTTGGCGGCGAACTCCTTCGCCCCATCGGGGTCGAGCTCGGACAGCTCGTCGGAGATCGCCTCGACGACATGGATCATGGTGTGCGGGTCGAACCAGACGTGCTCGTTGAAGCCCTCGATGTGGTTGTGGCCCTCGTGACCCTCTTCGCCCTCGGCGTGATCGTGGTCGTGGGACTCATCCTCGGCGTGGTCGTGCTCGGCCTCGCCCTCGTGCCCCTCGTTGCCGGGGAAGTCGTGCGAGAACTCGACCGCCGTGACGACGTGCGGGTCGTTCGCGTCCTGCAGCAGCGTGTCGACGAAGGCGTCGTACCCGCCGCCGTTCTCGATCACCAGATCGGCCTTCTGCACCGTGAGGCGGTCGCGCGCGGTCGCCTCGTAGGAGTGCGGGTCCTGCGACGCGGAGGTGATGAGCGACTCGATGTCGACGCGGTCCCCGCCGATCGTCGCGGCGATGTCGCCGTAGACGTTGGTGCTCGCGACGACCGTGATGGTGCCGTCGTCGCCCTCTCCCGCTGCCGGGGTGGTGGAGCATCCGGCCAACGCGAGAGCGGCGACGGATGCGAGGGCGAGGGCGACGACGGGCTTCTTCATGGTCTCACTCTAAACGCTAATGAGAACCATTATCAAATCGCGGGATCAGCTCAGCCGAGCAGCGCCGCCGGGGCGACCCACGCGGTGGCCTCACCGGGAAGAGCGGAGCCGGAGAGCGGAGCGCTCGAAAGCACGACGCCCGCGGCATCCGCACCGAGGTCGAACGGCTCGGTGCCGAAGTTCGTCACGATCTGCCATCCGTTCGGGCGGGCGAAGCGCAGCACGTCGGCGCGTCCGGTGTCGATCCACTCCAGCGTCTCGCCGGTCTGCAGCAGGTGCCTCAGGCGCAGCGCCTCGCGGTACAGCGACAGTGTCGACGACGGGTCGGCGGCCTCGACGTCGACGGCGTACTCGGCGAACCAGGCCGGCTGCGGGAGGTGCGCGCCCTCCGCGCCGAAGCCGTACGAGGAACCGCCGGCGGTCCAGGGCAGCGGCACGCGGCATCCGTCCCGGCCGAGGCCGTCGAAGTCGGCGCCGCGGAAGAATCCGGGGTCCTGACGCTGCTCCGGTGTGATCTCGGCCACCTCGTGCAGACCGAGCTCCTCTCCCTGGTACAGGTATGTACTGCCGGGCAGGCCGAGCAGCAGCAGGGTCGCGGCGTGCGCCCTGCGGAGTCCGCCCTCGCGATCGAGGCCTTCTGCCGGACCGCCCGCCTTGACCCACTCGGTGCCCTGCTTCACCGCGCGCCCGTGCAGCGGAGCGAGCCCGTAGCGCGTGGCGTGACGGGTGACATCGTGGTTCGAGAGCACCCAGGTCGTCGACGACCCGGTGGCCTGCGCCTGCTCGAGGTTGTCGACGATGATCTCGCGGAACTGCGTCGCATCGAAGTCGGCGACCAGCAGATCGAAGTTGAACGCCTGCCCCAGCCCCTCGGCGGAGGCGTAGCGCGCGCGGCGCTCCGGAGTGTCGACCCAGGCCTCGGCGACGGCCGTGCGGGGCGGATCGTACTCGTTGAAGACCCGGCGCCACTCGGCGTAGATCTCGTGCACGTCGTCGCGGTCGATCATCGGATGGGTCCCCGAGGTGCGGTCCATCGCGTCGAGCTCGACCCGGCTCGGCAGCGGATCCCTCAGATCCTTCGTGAGCATGTGGGCGACGTCGATGCGGAACCCGTCGACGCCGCGATCGGACCAGAAGCGCAGGGTCTTCAGCAAGTCCTCGCGCACCTCCGGGTTGTCCCAATCGAGGTCGGGCTGCTCCTTCGCGAAGTTGTGCAGGTACCACTGGCCGTCCTCGACCCGCTCCCATGCGCTGCCGCCGAACACCGACACCCAGTCGGTGGGCGGCTCGGACCCGTCGGGGCCGGTGCCCTCGCGGAAGATGTACCGTCCGCGCGCCGCCGACCCCCGTCCAGCGGCCAGCGCCTCCTGGAACCAGGCGTGCTGATCCGAGGTGTGATTCGGGACGATGTCGACGACGACGTGGATGCCGCGCGCGTGCAGCGCCTCGACCATCGCATCGAAGTCGGCGAGGGTCCCCAGGCGCGGGTCGACGTCGCGGTAGTCGGCGACGTCGTAGCCCCCGTCGGCGAGCTCCGAGGGGTAGAACGGGCTCAGCCAGACCGCGTCGATGCCCAGCTCGGCGAGGTAGTCGACACGGGAGACGATGCCCGGGATGTCACCGATCCCGTCGCCGTTCGCGTCGGCGAAGCTGCGGGGGTAGATCTGGTACACGGCGGCCTGGCGCCACCATGCAGCCGTCCTGTCGTCTTCGCGGGTCTCGGTGAGAAGCGAATCGGTCATGAGGGGTGAGTACTCCTTCTGTTGTTGCGGTGGTTCTCGTGGTGGGCCCTTCGACAAGCTCAGGGACCCAGTGTTGGGTTGCTGAGCCTGTCGAAGCATCCCTAGCCCTTGACGGCGCCTTGCGTGACGCCCTCCATGACGAAGCGCTGCGTGAACAGGTACGCCAGGATCGCCGGGGCCATCGCCATCAGGTACGAGGCGAAGGACACGTTGTAGTTGTTGCTGAACTGGTTCTGGAACAGGTTCTGCCGCACGGGCAGGGTCTGCATCGCCGGATCGGAGATGATCAGCGACGGCATCATGAAGTCGTTCCAGGCGTAGAGGAAGGCGAAGATGCCGACCGTCGCACTCATCGGAGCGAGCAGCGGGAAGATCAGCCTCCAGAACGTCTGCCACGTGGTGGCTCCGTCGATGCGGGCGCTCTCCTCGAGCTCGATCGGGATCGAACGCAGGAACGCGGTGAACAGCAGCACGCTGAAGCTGAGCTGGAACATCGTCGCCAGGATGATCACACCGAGCGGATTGTCGAGCCCGACGCGTCCGGTGAGCTGGATCTGCGGCAGGGCGACGACGGGGAACGGGATGAACATCGCCGCGAGCAGGTAGAAGAACGAGTAGCGGAACAGGCGTCGGTCCCAGTTGCGCACGATCGCGTACGACGCGAAGGCCGCGAGCACGATGGTCGCGACCACGGTCCCGGCGGTGACGAGGAGCGAGATGCCGGCTCCGACCGGGAACTTCGTGAGGTTCCAGGCCTCCACGAAGCCGTCGATGCTGAACGGCGCGGGAAGCGAGAACGCATTGCCGTCGACAGCCTGCCCCGTCGTCTTGAATGCCATCGAGATCGTGACGTACAGCGGCAGCAGCACCGTGACGGCGCACAGGATGAGGATGATCGTGCCCGACCAGTTCACGCGCTCCATACGGGTGCGCGGCTTCTTGCCGGAAGCGGTCTGCGTGGTGATCGTCTGCGTCGACATCAGAGGGCGTTCCTTCCGCGCGTCAGCGACAGCTGGAGGAGGGAGATGAGCACGGCGACGATGAAGAAGATGGTCGCGTTGGCCATCTGATAGGCGTAGTCGCCGCCGTTGAAGCCCGCGATGATCGTCATCGCGACGCTCCGGGTGGAGGTTCCGGGTCCGCCGTTGGTGAGGCCGACGATGATGTCGTAGGCGTTGAGGAAACCCTTGAATCCGAGGATCACGTTGATCACGACGTAGCCCGCGACGAGAGGGATCGTGATGCGGGTCAGCTGCTGCGTCCTGCTGGCGCCGTCGATGCTGGCCGCCTCGTAGACCTCGCCGGGCACCGACAGGAGTCCCGCGATGTAGATGAGCAGGGTGCCGGGTACGGCCTGCCAGGCGGTGACGATCACGATGGCCACCCAGGCCAGGTCGGGGTTGGCGAGCAGGCTCGTCTCCAACCACGGGATGCCGGCCGCCGCGCCCGCCGCGGGGATCGAGTTCGAGAAGAGGAAGTTGAAGACGTACGCGATGATGATGCCCGAGATCACCATCGGGATCACGAAGATCGTGCGCAGCCCCGTCTTGAAGCGGATGCGGGAGGTGAGGCCGACCGCGAGCAGGAACGCGATCACGTTGACCACGATGACCGTGGCGATCGAGAAGCCGAACGTGAACAGGTAGCTCTGCAGGATCGCCGGATCACTGAACAGGGCGATGTAATTCGTGAAGCCGTTGAAACTCCACGCGCCGATGCCGATCGAATCGGTGAAGCTGAAGAAGATGCCGATGACACCCGGGACCGTGATCGCGAGGGTGAAGATCACGAGGGTCGGCAACAGGAACAGGTAGTAGATGGGCTCGACCCGGCGGCTGCGCCGACGGAGCGTGCGTGCGCCACCGCCGGTGACGATCGCGGTCGTGTCGGTCGGGGCCGTCGTGGTGGTCATGGCGCGGACTCCTCTGTCTCGCCGGGTGCGGAAGCGTCGCCGGACGAGGTTTCGCCGGTGGAAGGGATGGGGGCGCGGAAGGCGATGCGCGCCCAGTCCGCGTCCATGGTGCGAAGGATGCCCGCCGGGGAGGCCCCGAGCACCATCGCCTGTGCGTAGTTGAAGATCGGGAGGGTCTTGGGCACCAGCACGGAGGGCCCCTGATAGATCCGTCCCTCCTCGTAGTAGGGGATCATCCCCTCGATTCGAGGGTCTTCCGGAGCCGGAGCATCCTTCGTCGGGGTGAAGCCGAGCTGCGAGGCGTTGTACTCCTCGATGTGCTCAGGCAGATACAGGTACTCGAGGAAATCGCGGGCGGCCTCCTGGTGCTGCGACTCCTCCGGGATCATCACGGCGAGGTCCATGTTGACCCGCACCTCGAGGTCGGCGGGGTCGTCGGTCATCGGGAGCGGGAAGGTGCCGAGGGCCAGGTCGGGCGCGGTCTTCGCGATCTCGCTGAACGCCCACGGGCCCTGCAGGTACATGGCCGCCTCGCCCTTCCCGAAGGCCAGGTTCCCGTCTCCGTAGGCGCGACTCGCGGCATCCGCGTTGGTGTAGTCGTTCGCGAGCTGCAGCATCCGGTCCATGGGCTCGGCGAAGTCCTTCTCGAACGAGACCTCGGAATCCGGTCCGACCGCGGTGCCCTCCTCGGCGAGCGCGTCGAAGAACTCGATGACGTCGACCGAGCCTCCCGCCGTGTAGTCGTACCAGCCCTGACCGACTGTCCAGTCGTCCTTGAAGGTGCCGTAGAACGGGTCGATGCCCGCGGCCTTCAGCTGGTCGCAGACGGCGAGCAGCTCGTCCCAGGTCTGCGGGACCTCGAGGCCCTGTTCCTCGAAGATGTCCTTGTTGTAGATGACGGATGCGGCCATCACCGAGTACGGCAGGGCGCTCTGCCGCCCCTCGCACGAACCGTACTGATCCATCAGCGGCTGCAGGTCGTCGCGGATGCTCGCCGCGGCGTCGGTCTCGGAAAGGTCGGTGAGTGCGCAGCGCTGCACGAACCTCGCGACCTCGTAGTTGTAGTTCGCCAGCATGATGTCGGGCGGGTTGCCGCGCACGAAGCTGGCGGAGACGACGTCGACTCCCGAAGTGTCGATCTCGACCTTCACGTCGCTCTGCGAGGAGTTGTAGTCGGCGACGAGGGCGGTCATGAACTCGATCGCCTCGCGCTTGCTGAAGGTGAAGCGGATGGTCTCCGCCCCCGAGTCGGCGGAGCAGCCTGCGAGGGCGGTGCCGACCAGCGTCGCGCCGAGGGCTGCGGCTACGAGCCGCGTCGCGCGTGTTCGTTCAACAGACACCGTCGTCCTTTCGATGGGTAGATCCGCAAAGTAAATCTAGTGAGCGAATTTACTCTGATGAACGGTACTCTCTCATTCGGGCGACAGGAAGGCAAGGGGCGTGACAGAAGTCTCCGCGGGACTCGGCACCGGGCGCGCGAGCGTCGGCGCCATCCTCGGCTTCGCGTGGGACGCGGGCGAGTTCACCGCCACCGACGTCATGGCGAGCACCTCGCTGACCCGCTCGACCGCGATCGATGCGATCGACACCCTGGTCGGCGCGGAGGTGCTCCGTGAGCTCCCGAACGCCCGCGTGGCCGGAAGCTACCGCTCGGGGCGCCCCGCCCGCCGATTCGCGCTCTCCCCCGACCTCGGCGTCGTGGTCGGCATCGACGCCGGCGACACCCACATCGCGGTCACCGTGGCCG
The DNA here is from genome assembly GCF_053618035.1 of Microbacterium sp. NPDC055665. Taxonomy (NCBI): domain Bacteria; kingdom Bacillati; phylum Actinomycetota; class Actinomycetes; order Micrococcales; family Microbacteriaceae; genus Microbacterium; species Microbacterium sp. NPDC055665. The sequence goes on from NZ_JBSHGY010000002.1 coordinate 397,529, forward strand.
ATCCGCTCGACCAGACCCTGGTTCATCACCGCGTCGCGGCCGACCAGACGCAGTCCGCGGCCGCACGGCGCGCGCTGATCGTCGAATGCCTGGGCGCCGCACTCGACGAGGCGGGAGTCGCCCGCGACCGCGTGTTGGCCGTGTGCGTGGGTGTCGCGGCACCCGTCGATCGTGACGGCATCTCACCCCCGCACCCCGACGGCTTCTGGGAACGCACCAACCCCGGCCTCGCCGAGGCGCTGGGCGCATGGGCACCCGTCGTCGAGATCAAGAACGATGCACAGCTCGCCGCTGTCGCCGAGGGAGCACTCGGCGCGGCCATCGGATGCCGGGACTACGTCGCCCTGCTCTCGAGCGAGCGCTACGGCGGCGGGGTCGTCGTCGACGGGCACGTGCTCCACGGGGCCCACGGCGGGGTGGGCGAGGGCGTCGTGTTCGACCACATCGTCGGAGTCGGCTCCGCCAACGGACTGCCGTACTCCCTGCAGGAGGCGGCGCGAGCGGCTGTGGCCTCCGGCGCCGTTCCGGCCGACGGCGCGCTCGGCCGCCTGGTGGAGGCGGAGCGCATCGACCCGCGCCTCGTGCTGACTCTCGCCGCGTCCGGTGACCCCGACGCCCTGCTCGTCGCCGAACGCGTGGGCGCAGTGGTCGCTCGTATCGTCGGCGTGCTCGGCAGCATGTACGACCCGGCACGCGTGGTCGTGTGCGGCGCGGTGGCCGAGAGCATCGAGCCCGTGCTCGCCGCCGCCCGACGCATCCTCCCGGAAGAGCTGCACCTCCCCGCGCCCGAGATCCTCGCCTCCACGCTCGGCGCCGAGGTCGTCTCTGTCGGCGCGGTCGCCACCGCGCGGCGCGCCGCCCGCGAACGCACCGTGCCGCTCCTCGCCGAGCAACGCCTGCGCGCGACCGCGTAGCGCAGGGTCAGTCCGCGGCGACTCGTCCGCCGGTCTCGCCGCCCCGCCCGGCCTCGCACAACGCGAAGGAGATCTCGCGTTGTGAAGGAGCATCCTGGGGATGGGGTCCTTCAGAACGCGAGATCTCCTTCGTTCCGGATGCTGCGGCTCAGGTCCGACGCTCCGCCCTCACTTATGAGGTGACCTCCGACCTGCACCAACTAAGTAGCGCCTGCTCTATGCAATCAGTGAGAACCGTCGAACTGGGTACGCGGCCTTCGCGTCAGAAAAGATGCTCCAGTGCGAAACTCTGACGGCGAGCCCGCTGGAGCGGACTCCAGCGCCCAAGCCAAGCCCCCTGCCACGCTCAGGGAGTCACGATGTTCACGACCACGGGAGGGTCAGCGGGAACGGGCGTCATCCACGCTGCGAGGTGAGCCCCACCGAACAGCATCAGTCCGAGCAAGGCCACAAGGAACGCATCCCTGAACACCGTCACTACAGCGCGACGGGTACGAGAAGTCACTTGGGTGGCCAATACGTACTGTCGAAGCTCCTCTCTCGTTCCGTGTTTCATGGCGCTGTACGCGGTAACGTCCACCTCGCCTATCGATTTGCTCGATACCGCGACCCCTGCGAAAACCAGTACCGCGAAGATCTCGACCGCGAGACCGCCAAGCCACAAAAGGAGCGGAAGCGAGCTGAACGCCGATGCGGCCATCAGACGTTCGAATCCACTGGCGCTCAGTCCTGCGGCAGCGATGACGGCGGTGAGGGCGAACTCGGCCCGTCGTCGCACTGCTTCGATGCCGGCCCGCTCACTCGCTAGACGTCCTCGGTAGAGGTCAGTGATTCCGTCGATGTTCCTGCGGTGCGTTCCATCCACCCAACTGCTGTCAGTCGGCTTCGGGTCCTTCGGCAACCAAACCTTCCGCCCGAACCATAGCCCGGCAATCGTGCTCAGCATCATCCGTCCCTCGATGAGGGCATCGGACGTCATATCGCTCCTGCGATCCGGTCTGCGAGCGCCATCGCCACCTCCTCCCCGACGCGCTCCGGGAGGAACAGCCATTGACCCGAGGGGTTTACGTCGAGCAGAACGATGCGCCCTTCGAAAGTCTCTACCCAGTCTTGACTGGAGTAGCCAAGCTCGAAGTGCCCCGCGATGGCAATCGCTCCGTTGGCGATGTCGGCGTTCACGTCGCCCTGGTCCTCGAACGAGGTGTGGTTCTCGGCTGTTCGGCGCCAATCGGCGGGGTCCCCGGGTTCCACAGGAAGGTCGGCTCCGGCGTGGGCGGCGGTCCGCAGGAGATGCCAGATCCCGTCCACGAGCACGGCGGCGGATTCATTCACGACCGTGGAGACGACGGCGTCGAGCTCGGCGTATCGTGTCGCGGGGTCGCGCTCGGCTGCAGCGATACGGCCAGGACGGAGCACTCTCGCCGCCAGTCGAACGGCAACTTCGAAGCGTTGAGCAGCGTCGAGCGCCAGCGTCTCCGCTTCGACCCAGAGGTCGACCCAGCCGAGAATCTCCGCCAGCCGGTGCGCGTCGAGAACGCCGTCGGCGCGCAGCTTCCGGTAGACCCGGTCCGCCTTGATGATGTTCGCGCCGACCTGAAACTGTGCGTCCGACACAGTACCGGGACCGACCCATCGAGAATGCCGCCGGCAGACACGCGAACCGTCGTGAGCCTCTTCGATCACCTCAGTTCCTCCCGAACAGCGAGTGCAGCCGTATCGGTCGTTCAGCCCGGTGGTGCAGTGAACACAGCTAGCGCCGTCTTCGTGGGATGGGAGCATCTCCGCGGTACGCGCGAAGTGGCCGCGGGCGATACCGGTCACTTGTTCGAGCAGGTCTGCGGAGGTCCGGCGCGGATCGTGCCCGAGCACGAGCGCGTAAGGCTTTAGCCACTGGACCCACACAGTCTTGCTGATGCGGTTGGCGTCGCGGACTCGCGTCGCGTAGCTCTCGACCGTCTCGTACTGCATCGGGCGCACACGCGCCGGCAAGACGCGGAGCTTAGGCAGCACGACGCGCCCCCTGCTCAGTTTCGACGGCTTCCGCGAGGTCGACCTTCCGCTCGGTTGTCAGGTCCAGCTGGATGCCGACCAAGAGCTCTTTCGTGATGGTCTCGCTGTGCGGGTCGTCGTTGTCGATGAGTTCGAGCGCCGCGACCGTCAACAACCTGGAGAGGCCCCGGATGTAGCCGCGCGTCCGGGTGTGGAGGTACCGCGCCAGGGGCCGGAGCGTACGCTCCGGATGGTTCATGAGTCCGAGCTGCCTCTCGAAGCTGTCGATGACGGCGATCCACAACCTTTGGCCTTCTTCGGTTCGGATCTCCATCTTCCCCAGTTGAACCAGCGTGCTCCGGCCTGCGAGCTGCGCACCGAGGTCCCCTGTCGTCAGCGAAGAACGGTCGAGATTCATACCGACGTAGAGCGGGACGGCCTTCACGGAGTTGAGGAGGTTCTTGATGGCCTGCGCGGACTCCCACCGCCCCGTGCTCGCGACTCCGGCGAGGTTCTGCATCTCGTCGATGACGATGAGGGACGTCCTGTGGTCCTGAAGCAGTTCGGTGACCCTCTGGGTGCGCTCTTCCAGCGTCATCCGGTCGAGGACGGGCTGACCGAAGAAGTAAAGGAAGCGCCCCATCAGCTTCTTGCCGTTGCATCCGGTGGGGACCTCGACGTACACGACCGGGTGGTGCTTGAGGTCCCTCCATTCGGGGTACCTCGCGGTGTGCCGGTGGAAGCCGTCGACCATCGCACGGATCGCTGCCGTCGTCTTTCCCGCCGTGGCCTTCCCCGACAGCAGAACTCCAGTCCGGCCCACGTCACGGTGCGAGAAGCGTGCCGCTAGCCGGCACTGCTTGATGAGCTGCTGCATCGATGGGGTCTCCACGACGATGGAGTCAGCGATGCGCAGGCTCCGGCGGTCGTTGAACTCGAGGCGCTTCTTCAGCGTCCAGCTCAGGTACTCCTCGATGGTCGCAGTCTCCGGCGCGGACGGCGCGTGGTTCTCAAGCAGATGCTCGAGTGCTTCGACGCGGTCGAAGTGTCCGAGCTCGAAGTCGAGTGTGGTGTTCATGATGGTCCTTTTGGGCGTGAGGTCTCAGACGATGCGCAGGTCGGGGACGTCGTCGCCGAAGTCGCCGAAGCCGTCGTCGGCTCGCTCCTTCGCGCTGGCGATGGTGTTCTTCCGACGCTGTCGTCGCTCGTCCTCCTGAAGGGCCTTCTCCTCCTCGGCCGCCTGCCGCTTGAGCTCTTCGTTCTCGGAGATGATCGCGTCCAGGAGCTCGAGCATCTGGTCGTCTGCTTCAGCCGCGTTGAAGGCGACGTTGTCGCGGGTGAAGTCGTTCACGCGCTGGTTGTAAAGGCGCTCGAGCGGCCGAGACATTCCTGCCTGGCGGTTCCACGTGCACTCGATCCAACTATCGTTCGCGGCCCGCACCCACACGCGGTTCAGGTCGTTCGGGTCGTAGTGGACATCGACGGACTTGCCCTCGCCTTCGGCAGTCTTCTTGCCGCGCAGCAGCGCGAGGTGCGGGCTGTCGTACTTGCGGTTGTTGATCTCGACACCGTTCGCCTGGACCGTGCGGGTCTCGCGCGGCATCAGGGAGATGAAGTCCTCCTCCTCCCAGGCGAGCACGAAGTGACCGGAGATCTCGATGGACGCGGCGAACATGGAGTTCGGGGTGTGACGCTGGTCCGGGTTGATGGGGTCGACGAGGCCTCGGTGTGTTTTGTTCTGGTAAACCACCCCGACCCAGCGGTCGAAGAGCTCTCGGACAACATCGAGGTCGAGGACGGCCTCGGAGGCGATCTTCTCGCCGCGGGACTCGATGTTGCCGCTCGTGTACCCCTCGAGGTACTGGGTGAAGTGCGTCTTGATGGTGTGGAACGTGCGCTCGACGATGGGCTTGCTCGCCGGCGACTTCTTGGGCGCTTCCGTGAGGTGGATGCCGTACCGCTCGCACGCGAGCCGGAAGACGTTGGAGCGGTAGTCGGTGCCGTTGTCGGTGAGGATGCGCCTGGGGAAGATGTACGGTCGGTGCGTGTCGAACTCCTTGAGCTGTTCGACGTCGAGGTGCGCCGACCACGGCATCTGAGGCAGACCGAGCGTGTCGTAGTACGTCGACCAGGAGCGCAGGCGCCGCGGGACGAGCGCGTTGGCCAGGAGCGTCGCGTGGTCGAAGCCCTTGGCGGCTCCCTCGGTGAAGTTGTGCGCGATGATGGTCCGCGTACGCTTGTCGACGAGGATGGTCAGGTGCGGACGGCGGATGTTGCCGTTCGGGAACCGCACGAGGCAGTCCAGGATGGTGCTGTCCATCTGGCACTCGTCGCCGGGGGCGCTCACCGCACGGGGACGGTGCTGGTTCGTTGGCGACAGCGCCGCGGTCTCACGCTGGCGGGCCGGCTTCACCGGGTTCTGGTTGCCTGCGAGCTTGATGACGTAACGCTCGACCGTCTTCAGCGACGGCAGCTGAGGGCGCCCCTCGGGGTTGGGAAACTGCTTGATGAGCTTCCGGTGCAGTTCTGCGCGGATGCGGGTGTACGTGGGGCTCGAGCGGCCGACGTAGCTCGCGATGAGTTCAGCGAGGGCTTCCGTGACCTTCTCATCCGCGCGTCGGAGGGGCCGTTCCTGTCGGACCGTGCGTCCGTCGCGGAGCGCGGCGATGCCGCCCTTGCGGAAGTGGAGCATGCGCCGCTTCAGGGTTCCGTCGCTGATGAGAAACCCGTGCTCCTCCTTGAGCTCCTTGGCCTTGGAGAGCAGCTTGGAGGTCATCGGGACGCCTGCGGCGTACTTCTCCCGCGGCTCGTCGCCGACGGCCGGGGTGCCGTCGACGAGTTCCTGCAGGTGCGGGATGAGGAACAGGGTGGCCTCGTCGAGGTCATCGACGATCTCGCTGAGGGTGTGCTTCGCCTTCGGCTTCTCCTCGGTCGAGGTCGGGGCGGCGAGCTTCAGTTCAACGCGCATCTGACGGGCGAGGTCGATCTGGTCGACGATCTCGTACTCGTCGGTCAGTTCGTTGCGGAGTCGGAAGTTGCCGCCGCCCCATCCGACGACGGTGAAGTCGCCGGTGTCGAGGTGGATGGTCTGGCCGATGGTGATGGTGATGGGCGCGGACATTGTGGTGCTCCGATTTCTTGGCGTGGTTGTGTTGCGGGTCAGGGAAGGTCACGCCACCCAGATGGGCGTCTCTGGCGTGAGGGGGAGGGTTAGGTCGAAGGAGAGCTCGCGCTTCCAGAACATGTGGATCAGCGCAGGGATGTTCTCGCCGGGCTTCGTCGTTCGCAGGGCGCCCATGAGGCGGCCGAGGGTCGCGTGCGAGGCGGCGAGCCCGAGGACCGTGGTCCGCAGTTTCTCCGAGGGCGCGAACCGCGGGTGGTGATACCGGGCGAGAAACTCGAGGTTCCAGCTGACGATGGTGGTCAGGTCGTTGAGGAGGACGTAGCGCCAGCCGAGTCGTTCGCACATCGACCGCGTGAGCTCGAACTTGTGGCGGTCTTCGTCCGTAGTCAGGGACTCGGAGTGCGCATCCATGAGAAGCCGCTCGCCGCCCACGAGGATCGCGAAGAAGTCGGGGTAGTGGAACGTCCCGTCAGCGAAGGTGAGCAGCATCGGCTGGGCGAACAGCGCGACGATGTCGTTCAGGTGGTCGATGAGCATCATGCTGGTGAACTCGAGCATCGACTCGTGGAAGACGTGCTTTCCCGAACCTGCGCACCAGTAGTGCCCCTGGAACGTCTTCTGTCCCACGCCCTTGCCCGGGCGCCGGGTACGGTTGCCGGGGACGACGGCGTCAGCCGCGACGGGGTCATAGGCGCGGATGGAGCGCTTGCGCTGCTCGGCATCAAGCCACTCGATGCGGTCGAATCCGTCTCCGACGGTCCGGGAGATTCCTTTTTTCTTGCTCACGTATCGTCGTGTGCGCGGCACCTTCGAGGCCTGTAGAGGAATCATGTCTTTTGGCTCGATCCAGTTTCGTTAGGATGAATCAGGTGACGAATCCCCGCTACATTCCGCGCGACTTTGCCGTGGATCCGGGCGAGTTCGGGCGCAAGAAGAACCTCGAGTGGACCGCCGTTCCCGCAGACGCCACACCTCGCGAGCTGGCTCAGAGGGATGCCGCGGAACTCCAGCACCTGCTCTGCCGTGGGGTGTTGAAGCTCTACATGCCGGAGTCGAGCAACACTCGGATCATCAAGCTCGCGGCGGCGCTGGACATGACCTACGACCGTCTCCAGAAGATGCTGTCGGGGCGGGTCGTCATGCAACTCGAAGACATCGGTCGACTGCGAGTCCTGATCGGTGCGCGTCTGGACTACTGGATGCTTCGAGGCCAATCCGCCGACGTCGTGCGCATGATCGAGGACCGAATGACGCAGGAACGGCGCGCGAGGATGGAGGCCGGTCAGCGATCGCCCCAGCCACCCCCTCGCACCGACTAGCAGCTCTGGTCGAGCCGTCGTCATTATCATGAGCGGAATTTATGCCGCACTTGCGACACGCGCAAGCCCCTCTTTTCGTCAGTTCGCCGTTAGCATGCCGTCGTTGACGCACACGCGCCGACCTGAACGTCGGCAGGATTACGGCGTAAAAACGGGACAGATGGAGGTGGCTCGATGCCTGGACAGATCCAGCACCACACGGTGCCGCGAATGTACCTCGAAGGGTTCGCAGATGGCCTAAGGATGACCGCCATCAACGTCCGAACCTCGAAGGTTCACGGTATATCCATCAAGGACGCGACGACCCAGAGGTACTTCTACTCGTCGCCTAGCGCCGAGGATCCAAACGGGTTCGAGGACGCCCTCTCCACCGTTGAAGACCGGGCGAAGCCGCTCCTCACGAAGATCGACAACGGACTCTGGCCACTCGCGCCAGAGGAGCGCGCGGTGTTCGCCGCCTACCTCGCCCTGCAGTTCATGCGTGGTCCCGACCACCGCCGTCAATTACATCAGGCCATGAACACTGTCGTTCGCCAACTCGCAGCCACAGACCCAGACGAGCTCGCCCGGCTAATGAGCCTCCGAGGCGCGCCCGATGGGCTGGGGTTCTTGACCGAGGGCCTGGACGAGTCCCAGGCCCTCGATGGCCACCTGAGCCAGATGTCCACCGGACTGGCTGAGATCGCTTACCTCTTCGTCATCCGTCGCTGGCGGCTGGTGCGGTTCGACGAACCTGCCCTCATCACGTCGGACGCGCCGGTCACACCGATGCCTGACCCGATGTCCGAGGACGACGGTCCGCTCGGCCTGGAGAACGCGTACGCGCTGCTCTTCCCGTTGAATCGCCGTCTGGGCCTGCAGATGTTCCGGCCGCGGCCTGAACACTTTCGCCCCGGCGTACTAGAAGAGGTCATCGGCGGCGCGCGCGACACCTCGATCTCCGGTCACCCCCATCACCAGGGCGAGTTCAACCTTCGCACCGTGATGAACGCGAGCGAGCGAGTATTCCACCATCCAGATGACGCCGCGCTCGTCCCTGAACAGTTCGCGGCGCTCGCGCAGCTTGGCGGGAGAACCAACCCCACCGGATAGCCCCGGAACCGTCTCTCCGATTGGCGGCACACGTCATATGCCAGGCTCGAGCCATGAACGACTTCATGTTCTGGTTCGGCCTCATCGCGAACATCATCACCGTCATCGCCGGGCTCATCGCCATCGCCGGCGTTGCCTGGGCCATCGCTGGCCGGCCGAAACTGGCGTTCTCGGTGTCCGTGATGGCGTCGCTCACGCCGTCGTTGAACATCGTGGCGACGTCGAGTGGATCATCTGCTGTGCGGAATGCCACCATCTCCTACGGAGCCGTGGATGACAACGGGTTCGCCATGTGGGGTTCCGGCGACCCTGTGTCGAATCCTCTCAACCGTGGAGACTCACTCCTGGTGCAGGCCTTCGAAGCCGGAACGACGCACTTCGGATCCCCTGCTCGCGCCGATGAGTTTCGGGTTCCGCTGCAACGCGGTGACGGGTTCTTCGTCACGGTGCAATGGCTGTCGCCGCTGTTCCCCTGGCGCGACGAGTCCGTCACCTATGTGTGGCCGCCTCGACTCCGCTTCGCTAGCGCGGAGCCCGAACGGCTGACCGGCCGCAAGCAGCTCCGGTTCCTTGAGCGGACACGTGACCCGAAGTTGAATCCGCACACCGGAGGCCCATCCCCGAAGAGGTACTCGCAGAAGGCCACGGACGCCACGTTCGACGAGCTCATCCATGCACATCAAGGCGTCGTTGTCGTAGGCCTGGCACCGAGTTGGCAGGGCGAACACTGGGAGGACGTTCAGCGCATGCTGGAGGCCTTCGCCGCGAAGCACTCCCCGAACGTCAAGGTGCTCACCGTGACGTCGGACGAGAACCCGAGGCTCAACGGCCAGTACGTGGACGACGTCGTCCCCCACTTCGTCGCTCTCCGCGGCGGCCAGGTCGTCGCGACGATGGATGGCGCTTCGTCCATGGCCGACCTGGAGTCAGCTCTCGGCCAGCATCTGGCTTAGGCCGCGGCGACGTACTCGGCGAGCCTCTCCTGACTGACACGTCCGAGACGCCGCGCGCCCTTCGCCGCCTGACCCTCGGGGGTGGCGAACCGTCCATCGAAGTAGTCGTTCAACTGCGCGATGGCGAAATCGCCGTTCATGAGCACTCGGAAGTCGATGCCGGATTCCATCATCGCTTCGGCGACGTCATGGATCTGGTCCTGGCCAGCTTCTTCATCGAGAGCCATCCCGACCGAGCACGCCGAGAGGACGAGAACCGCCGTGGTCATGTCGGCCCCTTGGACGCGGAGACCACGGGCTCGTACCCAGCTTCGGATTCGGGCGGTGGCGTTCCCCATCTCGATGAGGTCGAGGAGGTCCATGACGATGTCCCCGTCGGAGGTCACCTCCGTGTCGAGCGGCCCGTGGAACCTCGTCCACGCGGGGGTGCCGTCGGCCGAGATCTGAGAGATGGGAGTGATGTGAAGACGCATGACGACTTTCTGATCATGAGGGCCGCCGAGCGCATGCCCTCTCAGCATCTACATGCGCGGCTTGAGTCCGTTCGAGGTGACACCTCTCCCGTGACGAGACGACGGCATGCGGAGTATTTGCCGCCCTGACCGTTTCGGAGTATGGTGCTAGCCACCGTAGGCCGGCAGAAGCACACCGCTACGCGAGAGGAAGCGCCCGATGAAGGCACGCGAGCACACTGACCGCATCGTGCTACCTGACGCGCGTGTCGCAGTCTGCGGAGACTGGCATGGCAACGCTGGCTGGGCGCGGATGATTGGTCGCGCGCTGCCGCGTCTCGCCCCTGATGTGACAACGATCCTGCACCTCGGGGACTTCTGGATGAACGGCGATGACGTCGATGACGCTTTCGCCGACACCGGCGTCGAGCGGATCCTCGTTACGTTGGGAAACCACGAACCGTATGGGAAGCTCGTGCCGCTGCTCGACAAGCATCCGGGCGCAGCCGTTCGCGTGTCGCGCCTGACCTGGATCCTGCCGAGACCCGCTCGTCTGTCCATCGGCGACCGGAGTGTTCTCTCGCTCGGAGGCGCATCGTCTGTCGACCGTGAGTCGAGGACCGAAGGGGTGACCTGGTGGCCTGAGGAAGCCGTCAGTGACGAGAGTGTTAAGGCGGCCGAGGCGGGCGGCCCCGCAGACCTCATGCTCACCCATGAGTCGCCCGCCGGTACTCCTGTGCGCGCGGTCCGGGAGATTCTCCGCTCGAACCCGCACTGGTTCACCAAGGCGGCGCTGGAGGCGTCCGCAGCTTCGCGCGCGCGGGTCGGCCAGGTCTGGGATGCGGTGCGCCCCGAGCTGCTTGCGCATGGTCACATGCACGTCGCTGCGGGCGGCATGACTGAGGACGGCCGGCGGGTGGCGAGTCTCGGGCGTGAAGGTCACGAGGGGAATCTCACGATCCTCGACATGCGCACCCTGAGGATGACCACGCCGAGCCTGGCGACCCTCCGCGGATACGCCAACGACGACGACGGTTCTCGTCGCACTCGAGAGCAGCGTGCGAGTAGCGTTGCCGAGTCCTTGTACTCAGGAGTCCCGGACGGGCTCAAGCCCACACCTCGGGCCCTCCGCGATGCCCAGGACTACATCGACGGACTCCGCAGCCTCGACGAGATCCTCGAAGACGTCCGCCGACGCCACACCCGCAACCCCGACGAGAGGCCATGACCGAGACGCAACCGAACCCGTGGGCCAAGGTCGTCGGGCCCTGCTTCACCGTGGCTAGCATGGCCGGCGCCCTCGGTTGGACCGAGAACGAGGTACTTGATGCCAGCAAGGATCTCCGCCTCCTCATGCTGACCACCGACGACGACGTGGACCTATTCCCGTCGTTCCAGTTCCAGGGCGGGAAGATCGTCGACGGGCTGCAGGACGTCCTCCGTGTTCTCGAGACCGGGACCGCGGGCAGATGGACGTGGGCGCAGTGGTTGAACGTCGCGTTGCCCGACAAGGATCCACCCCGCAACATCACACTGCTCTACGAAGGCCGCCTCGAGGAGGCGCTGCGCGATGCACGTCATGACGCCTGGTCGTGGAGCAGCTGAAGTCTCTCTGTAGTTTTCAGGGGGTGAACACGGGCCCCGGCGCGAGGTAGCCCTCCTGCGGGCGTCGCGGCCGCCCAGCAGCTCACAGACTGCGTGGCCGGGGATGTGTTCTCCGCGACTGTTTCTCACGTCATACCCTGCGTCAGATCAGGGCCCTTTTCAGCGGATCTCAGAAAACTCCAGATCCAATGCCAACCAAGGTGCTGAACATCGCGCCTCTCAGCGCTGCCGCGATCTTGGTCACGGATGGCGCTGCGGACTCGGCAGCCGTTGTTACCGCACACGCCGCTGGCGCGACCGTCATCAGTGGAGTGTGACGCGGTCACCGTGAGTCAGGTGGCGAGATCGCGGTACCTTCGCGCTCTCGTCATTATGCCGACATGAACATTGGGTCCGGGTCATCGTCACCCGGGATCCCGGCGTAGAGTGCCTTCACCGACCGCTTCGCCGTGTAGGCGGTCACGTCCCGACGAGCGAGAGTTAGCGTCGGCACGGGCGTCTCGAACGAGCGGTTCCATAGTCGCGAGGCCCTGAGGTCGTCCTTCGCGGGCGGGTCAGATTGAACATCATCCGCGCTCGCCCAGACGAGGACGTTCTTCCCGCCTTCTTCCTCGTCAACAAGATGGCTGCCCCACGCGATGCCGTCAAGCCTGCGCTTCGGGGCCCAGCGGAAGTACTCCGAGATGACCTGGGTCACGACGTACTCGACGCGCTCCGCTCCTGTAAGGCGCACGGACTGAGTAAGTCGTTCGACGAAGTCGTCGGCGAAGGTCGCGTACACATACTGCCTGCGGTGAGATTCGTCGAAAACGCTCGGGAGGCTCGGACGTTTGGTGAAATCAAGAATCGTGAGTCGACGCTTCACCTGAAAGCCTCCGACGACCGCGTCGTCAAACTGACTATGGAGCGCTGTCTCCTTTACTGCCAGCTCCGCTGTTGTTGCACCGTAGAACAACCCGACGCCCTCAGGGTTCAGACGTCCCGCAGATGCTTTGCCTGCTGGAGCTGGTCCGAGGTGCTTTGCTGGGTCACTCCGCGCGCGTTCGATGAAACCGAAGCCGTCATCGACCATACGCGCGCGGTACAGGTAGTCTCCGGGAGCGAACTCGCTGAGCATGTCGTCATGCACGAAGGCGTCTAGCCCCTCGAGGAACTGAGACACTCGCGCAGGAGGCTCGTTCTCCCGCCCTTTTCGTTCTTCCGCCCCGATGTAGACGAATCGTGACCGGTGCTTGACGGTGTCAGCGAAGCTGTCCCACGAGAAGAGGAACTCGTCGTGGAGCTGAGCGTCCGCCCACTTGGTGGGCGAGGCTATGGCATTGCTGATATCGGCTATGACCTTTGCCGCGACCTTGTCATCGAGCGCTCCTGCGAGAACCGTGTCCACGACCACGTCGGTGTCATACGCCTCGAAGTAGTAGTCACCAAAATACTCAGGCTCACCGTCCTCTCCTTCAGTGAAGAGCCAGGTTACGGTGTCGAACACAATCCCTCCGACGACGTTCATCGAGACCGCGAACGGCGCCTCGCCTTCGTCGACCTGTCGACCGCAGTAGCTGCACTCTCGTTCCTCGACGCTGGACGCTACAGACGACGTGAGCCCTGGATCGGTTAGATGCTCAACACAGATGGTTTCGGCCAGGTACGTGAGGCCTTCTTGTTCTCTCACGACCTGATGCTATCCAGGGACTCGGATCGGATCCGACGCACTCTTCGCTTGAACCGGCAAGCGTGAGCCACACCCAACTCCCCTTGACCACCTACCCGCAGCCGTACCGGGCGGTTCGTGCCTGGGTGCATTTCGGGGCAGATACGATCCGCGTGAACGCGAAGCTCGCGAGGTCGACACCACTCACCGCGGGGATCGAGTTCTATGCAGAAGAGCGGGTGTTCCGTTGCTGGGTCTGGGGGAACGCCGTGACCGTCGTCGACGACGACTGAGGTCGTCGATGTCGGTGCCTGGTGCTAGTACTGACGATGTCGGCAACGAGGCCGGCCTTCGAGAAGGATCAGCAATGGCAAACGGAGACATCCGGACGTACTACGAAGACGGTCAGTGGAAGTCGAAGGTGGACGGCAGCTCCCGCGCCGCGCACGTCGGCGGAACGAAGGCCGAACAGTCGGCCGTTGGACGCGACATGGCGCGCGAGCGAAAGGTCGAGCACCGAATCACCCGCACCGATGGCGCGGTCACTCAGCAGAACTCCTACGGCAACGACCCCGAGTCCAGCAGGGGCTGACCCCGCTGGACGAGTGAGCGCACGGCGAAGCTCTAGGTCGACTTCTTCCGTTCGCTCTTGTAGTCGTAGTAGCGGGACATCGCCGGAAGCCATTTCGTCCTGGCGAATGCCCAGTCCGGCGTCTCGAACGCGGTGAGGATGTCGCCGGCGGCCGACGGTCCGGCACCGGTCAGCCACATGACCCCGAGCATGTCGTAGGCCTTCACGATGTCGTCGACGATCTGGCGGAGAGCCTTCACGTCCTCGAAGCCGATGAAGGCGCCGCGCTCTGCCCGCTGCAGTCGCTGTGACGTTTGAGCCACGGATGGGTGGACGTACCCGCTCATCCGAGACCAGAGAGACTTCACATCGTTCTGGTAGTTCGACAGGTCGTCCGGCTTGCCGAAGAGCACATCGACCTGCTTCACGACGTCGATGGACGAACGGGGCACGGCGGAAGCGAGGTAAGCGATCCGGTCCTCCCGGCTGTGCGTCTTCACATCAGGAAGCTGCTGGTCCACATACACATGCTTGACCGATGACTCTATGAGGTAGCGCAGTTCTCGTCGGGCAGCGTTATGGACCCCGACCTTCACGAGATCAAGGATGGCGACGACAGACTCGAGGGTGTCGTCAGTCGATGTGTACAGCAGCAGTCCGTCGACTATCGGAGCGCTCCGACTCGACTCCGCCCACGACATGCGGATGATGTCGATAAGGGCTCGTGTGACACGTTCGAGGCGAGTGATCTGCGCCTTGTAGTCGGCAGACTCTCGCAGCTCGGCGTGAGCGACGACGCGATCCTTCGCGCTATCGGCGACGGCGGCATCCGAGGATTCGGGTTCAACCGCATAGTCATCCTGGCGTGAGCGACGACCATGGCAGATCGCTCGGGCGACCCCCGACCACCATCGCCGCTGTCCTTGAGATTCGGATGGACCGCGCATAGGAGTGAAAGACTACCGAGGAAAGGAAGGCACGAGATGTCTGAACGACGTTTCCCCACTGCTCCGAACACCGCCGCGGCGATCCGGACCGCGCTGGGGCAGAACAACATCGAGGCCGCCGACCGCCTCATCACGGAGCTGTTCGGTCGCGTCATCAACGCATCCGGAGAGATCCCCGCCGAAGCCCTCGCCCGCCCGGGGAGCACTGGCGACGCGCGCTACGACACCCTTCTCGCGGTCGGACTCGCCTACGCACTCAAGACCCATGGTCTCCCTCCCGCCACATGGATGGACGAAGTCCCCCCGCTCAGCGTGGAATGGGTCTGGGACCAGGACCCTGACCCTCTGCCCGAGTATCGCGAGTACATCCGCAGGCAGACTCCTCCCATGTTCCTCGCCAAGGGGCTTTTGCTCCGCGACCGCGACCTGAGGATCCTGTGAGCATTCCCAAACAGCTGCTGACCGCTGACGAGTTGGCCGGCTACTTCGAGATCCTGCTGGATCGACTCGCCGCGCGTGAGATCGATGTAGACGCGTACATCATCGGCGGTGCAGCCATTGCCATCCAGCTGGGCCGGAACGAACTGACCCCTGACGTGGATGGGTTCTTCCAGCCACGCGCGGAAGTACTCGCAGAGGCTCAGGCGATGGCGGACGAACTCGGCCTGCACCCGGACTGGGTCAACACACATGCCGCGGGGTTCATCGCGTTCGACCCAGCCGACGACAGCGACGCGCTGGTGACACACGTCGGCGGCCACCGCGTTGCCGTTGCCTCCAAGCGAGTACTCCTGGCCATGAAGATCGCAGCGGCGCGCCAGAAGGACCAGAGCGACATCAGCCGCCTCCTCTTGGACATGAAGATCACGGACCCCGACGAGATTGTCGAACTCGCATACTCCGTCTTCGGCGAAGACAGCATGACTCTCACCACAGGACGCGAGGACGTTCGCCTGGAAGCAGCCCAGGCGCTGAGGCGAGCTTCGCTCTACGCCGCGAAGATGGCGGGCACGGAGCCTCCCCGCCCCACCCCGCTGCCTCGACAGAACGCGAACCAAGGTCGACGGCCACAGGGTTCCATCGGCGGGCACGGTGGAGAGTTCACCGCGAAGGAACACAGCGATCCAGAGATCCAGCTCCCGCCGGGGGTATAGCCCTCGGCGCCCCGCGCGCCGCCTACGTGCGTGAGCCGGTGAGCAGTGGGATTACATTCGACGGCCGCACAGCCTCCGACGGTGCACTCCCCGCAGCCGAAGGCGTTCGCGCGACAACAACCTCGAAGAGGTCGCGCGGGGCGCGAGCCTGGTCGATGAGTGACTCACGTTCGATGCCAGCGGAATCCAGCAGCTCAACCGACCGAGGCAGCATCGAAGGCTGCTCCGTCGCACTGATGAGACCAGGTTCCTGACGCCGCCAACCACGCTGCGTCAGTGTGATGACTGCATTCCGGTAGGTCACATCGCTGATGGATCCAAGTCGCCGAGCGCGGAACAGCAGGGCCTGAATGCTGACACCCCACTGTTCCTTCAGCGCCCCGAGTGTGTCCCAGGCGCGCGAGTTCATCGCGGTAGGAAGTAGCGGCCGAAGTTCATCCTCCGGCATCAAGAACTCAGCGGCGAACCTGTTGGCCTGTTCTTCGACGACTCGACCTCCCGGTTCCGCATCCCGGTGCATGATGAGATGCCCGAGCTCATGAGCCACATCGAACCGCTGACGGTAGTAGTCACGCTTCGTCGGGTTGAGGACAACCACCGGCCGCTCGGTGGACTCGAACGAGTACGCATCCACCGCCGAGGTCTGCGGCGGACTAAACACGACAAGAACACCGTGGGACTCGAGGAGGCGGACCAGATGCTTCAGCGGGCATGCCTCCAGGCCCCACTCGCGTCGCAGACGGCGAGCTGCTTCCTCCGGCGCATCGACCTCATCATCGAATGACACCTCGAAGGATGGAACGTTCACTTCGGGGAACTCGACGTGCTTCTCCACCGCCTCGGCGATGTCGACGGCAAGAAGCCCGAACGCGAACGCCTGGTCGCGGGCGCGCTGGCTCGTGGAGCGAAGAGAGCGAAAGTGAGGAACAGCGGTTTCATGTTGTCTGGACGCACCCCGAGGACTGAAAAAGTCCGGGGTCACGCCCAGGCTCATGGCGAGCTCAGCAACGTTTGCCGGCGTCGGACGCTTCGCCCCCGATTCCCAGGCAGCAAGCGCCGTCGAGCTCTTGCCGATCTGCGCTGCCAGCTCACTCTTACGGAGACCTTCGAGCTGGCGCGCCAGGGTGAGTCGTTCTGGTGCGAAGAGCGTCACTTGGTGTTCTCCGACGCGGCGGCCGGGCGCAGACGAACCGCGACGTCGGGCTCGTCGACACGAGGCGGAACTGACCCGGGCTTCGGGCGGGCGATGGGGTCTCCGTCAACGCCGCCGCTCAGCGGCTCTGCCCAGTGCCAGGGGTTACCGAGATCGTCGTTGTACCGGGAATGCCCGATGATGAGCTCCCGCTCGAACGTCGCGAGATTCAGTGCATGGCCGAGGACATAGGTGGGCATCCCGATGACGGGGAGCGCGTCTTGCGCGGCGAGTTCTTCTCGCTCATCGGCCGGCAGAATCTGGTCGAGCAGCGTGGAGGGGACAAACACCCCGGGCATCTGGCGCGACACGGCTCTCACGGTGGGGGTCGCACGAGTCCAGTCGAGCTTGGCTCGCTCTCCGACTTCGAAGGCGTGGGTGATGAACCGAAAACCTCCGACACTCCAACCGTTGCTCCCGTTGAGGTTGGAGCGAGTCACGACGCCTGCCGGGATGAGGGGCATCGTCGTGCGGGCCCTTTCAGAAAGCCCCTCGAACAGGAAGTCCAGTCCGGTGGACTCCATGCCTGCGTCGACTGAGTAGTCACCGCAAGAGAAGACACGGTCGAGCCGGTTCGCGAGCACCTCGTAACGGCCGACACCAGCAGTGAGTGCCCCGTAGCCGGAGCCTCGGGTGAAGTCTTCAAGGATCTGCTCGCATGCGACGCCAAAGGCCCAGGAGAGGCCAGCGACAGCGTTGGTGCCGTGGAGGGCTTCTAGGACGTCATCTCGGTTCATCACAAGGTCAGAGTACACCCGTATCCAGTAATTGTGTCGATATCGGCAACCAGTTGCGTGCAATCGGCGAGATCTCCACTGGAGAAGGCCCAGCGTTCCCCGACGCTGCGCGTCAACTCAAGGGCGTCGATGACCTTGAGGCCCAACGTCGCTGGTCGCGTGTACCCTGACGCTGTGACCGTGCCCGAGTCGTTGCCGCAGGTGCTGATCTTCATCGCCATGCTGGTGCCGGGGGTCAGCTTCGTAAGTGTCCGCACCTGGTACGTCGGGTGGCGGACCCCGGACTATGGAGCGGGTTCTCGTATTCTCGAGGCCCTCTACGTGAGCGCGATCTTCGTCATCGTCTACGTGGGACTGGGACTCGCTGTATTCGGACTCGCGAGCGAGTGGACCGGGATGGTCACGCTCGGATCGTTCGAACGCTGGGTCAACGATGGGTGGCGAGATACACCCGCATGGTGGATCGGGCTCGTCACCGTTGTGCTGCTCGTGGTTATCCCGGGTGGCGTAGCCGCACTGATGAGCTGGAGCCGACTCATCACGAAGGTGGACGACGACGGCAAGGTCACCCGCAAGCGACGTCGCGTGAATCGAAACCAGAGTCTGCCCAGGGCATGGGACCTGTCGGCGTACGGCGCCGAGACACCGCGATTTGTCCGGGTGAAGACCAGCTCCGGCGTCTACGTAGGTGGATGGTTCGATGTCGAAGGGTACGTGAGCACGTATCCGTATGAGAGGGACATCTTCATCGCGCATCAATGGCGCATGGGCAAACGGGGGCAGTTCCTGGAACCCATTCACGACTCGCTCGGCGTATGGGTTCCCATCACCGACGATTGCCACGTGGAGTGGATTGCAGCTCCACCACAGAAGGAAGAGGGATAGCTATGCCCGACAAAGGTCGCCAATCAGAGCCGTTCTCGAAAGGCAGCTCGCCCCGCCGCGGTGGTGAAGGCGCAAAGCCGACGAACGGCAGCAACCCTAACCAGGCAGTCAAGCCTCCGTCGAGCGGACCGTCCGGTGGAGCCGGCGACTCCGGCGCTTCCAAGAAGTAGAAGCCATGGCTAACGATCCTCAGCAGCGCCGTCCGCCGAAGAGTGACGGTCAGTTCGGCGCAAAGCCCACCATGATGAAGCCGAACCAGCCCGCCAAGCCTCCAACGCAAGGGCCAAAGGGAACCGCAGGTGACTCGGGGGCGAAGCGCAGCTAATTGGCCCCGGGATACAGGTTCACGCCGAGAACGTGTTCAAGTCGCGACACCGTCAAGAGGTCGGGCCAGACGGATCCGGCCATCACGTGCCGGATGGTGCGCTCGTCCAAGCCCGCATCGCGTGCCACGGCTCGTACGCTTCGATCTCCGAGTGCTTCGCGAAGGTTGACTACGAAGCGTCTCACAGCCTCACCAGCTGGATCGGAGGTCGGCGTGTCCGGCCACTGATCCACGAGAGCCGCGGGCGGCTTACGAGGAACTCGTTCTGACATCAGCGCCCTCCTGTGGCGTCTGGTGGCGATCCCAGTGATCCCATGGAGCAACTACCGGATCTGGAGCAGATCTGGTTTTCAGGAGCAACTTGGAGGCTCCACTGGCGCGGGTTCAAGGTCATCTCATATCACTCCACCAGCAGCGCAGGCTCCTCCAGCACGGATGCCACGTCGGCGATGAAGCGGCTCATGCCGTCGCCGTCGATCACGCGATGGTCGAAGGATCCGGCGACCGTGGTCACCCAGCGCGGACGCACCTCGCCGTCGACGACCCACGGCTTCTGGCTGATGGTGCCCATCGCCACGATGCCGGCCTCGCCGGGGTTGATGATCGGGGTGCCGGCATCCATCCCGAACACGCCGATGTTCGTGATCGTGATCGTGCCGCCCTGCTGATCGGCCGGCGGCGTCTTGCCCTCGCGCGCCGTGAGCGTCAGGCGGTTCAGCGCCCGTGCCAGGTCCTTCATGCTCAGGTCCTGCGCGTCCTTGATGTTCGGCACGAGCAGGCCGCGCGGGGTGGCGGCGGCGATACCGAGGTTCACGTAGTGGCGCACGGCGATCTCGGCGCCGGCGTCCGTCTCGATCCAGGCGGCGTTCACCATCGGCGTGCGACGGGCCGCCCAGATCACGGCGCGGGCCACGATGAGCAGCGGCGACACCTTGATGTCGGCGTAGTCGGGCGAGGCCTTGAGTCGCTTCACGAGCTCCATCGTGCGGCTGGCGTCGACCTCCTTCCACACCGTCACGTGCGGGGCCGAGTACGCGCTCTGCACCATGGCCGAGGACGTGGCCTTGCGCACACCCTTGACCGGGATGGACTCGGTGCGGTCGTCGCCGGCTGCCGAGGGACGGGTCGCGGTGAGACCGCGCGCGAGTCCGGCGGGAGCGGCCTGCGGCGCGGGCACCGTCTCCTCGCGGACGTCGCCCCACTCCGGGGTCTCGATGTTGCGGAAGACGCTGGCCTGGGATGCGTGCTTGACGACGTCGTCACGGGTGACCTCGCCGTCGGCGCCGGTCGCGGCGACTGCGGTGAGGTCGACGCCGAGGTCACGGGCGAGCTTGCGGATCGGCGGCTTGGCGATCACGCCCACCGAGGAGCGGACCGGGCGCTCGGCCGGACGCTTACGGCGCGAGGTCGCACCGCCGCCCGTGCCGTACCCGACGAGCACCGAGCCGCCGCCCTCTTCCGGCGCGGGGGCCTCGGCCGTGGTGACGACCCCGGGCCCTGCATCGTCACGAGCATCGGTCACGAAGGTGATGATCGGCGACCCGACCTCGACCGTCGCGCCCTCCTCGGCGAGCAGCTCGCCGACGACGCCCGCGTGCGGCGACGGCAGCTCGACGAGCGACTTGGCCGTCTCGATCTCGCAGATGACGTCGTTGATCGCGACCGTGTCACCGGGGGCGACCTTCCAGGCGACGATCTCCGCCTCGGTCAGGCCCTCTCCGACATCGGGGAGGTTGAAGTTCTGCGTGCTCATGACGAGTCCTTTCGGCCGAGCGGGGATGTCAGTAGGCCAGTGAACGGTCGACGGCTTCGAGGATGCGGTCCGCATCCGGGAGATATGCGCCCTCGAGCTTCGCCGGCGGGAACGGGGTGTCGTAGCCGGAGACGCGCAGCACCGGAGCCTCGAGCGCATAGAACGCGCGCTCCATGACGGTGGCCGCGATCTCGCCGCCGATGCTCCCGAAGCCCTGGGCCTCCTGCGCGTAGACCATGCGTCCGGTCTTGCGGATGGAGTCGAGGATGGGCTCGTAGTCGACCGGAGAGAGCGAGCGCACGTCGACGACCTCACAGCTCGTGCCCTCGGCCTCGGCGAGCGCGGCCGCCTGCAGCAGCGTGGTGACCATCGCGCCGTGACCGACGAGGGTCACATCGCTCCCGGTGCGGACCACGCGCGAGGAGTGCAGCGGGACGGCGGAGGAGTCGAGCTCGACCTCGCCCTTCTGCCAGTACCGGCTCTTCGGCTCCATGAAGATCACGGGGTCGTTCGAGGCGATGGCCTCCTGGATCATCCAGTAGGCGTCGTTGGGCGTCGACGGCGAGACCACGCGCAGGCCGGGAGTATGCGCGAAGTACGCCTCCGGGCTCTCCTGGTGATGCTCGACCGCGCCGATGTGCCCGCCGTAGGGGATGCGGATCACGATCGGCATGCTGAGCGCGCCCTCGTGCCGGTTGGTGAGCTTCGCGAGCTGCGTGGTGATCTGGTCGAACGCCGGGAACACGAAACCGTCGAACTGGATCTCGATGACCGGGCGGTATCCGACCATCGCCATGCCGATGGCGGTGCCGACGATCCCGGACTCGGCGAGCGGGGTGTCGAGCACCCGGCGGTCGCCGAAGTCCCGCTGCAGGTGCTCGGTCACGCGGAAGACGCCGCCGAGCTTGCCGATGTCCTCGCCCATGAGCAGGACCTTCGGGTCGTTCTCCATCGCCTTGCGCATGCCCGCGTTCAGGGCCTTGCTGAGCGGCATCGTCTCGAGGGTCATCGGGCTTCTCCTTCGAAGGACGCCTCGTACTGCGCGTGCCAGGCCTTCTGCTGGTCGATCAGCGGATGCGGTTCGCTGTACACGTGGTCGAACATCTTGTCGACGCTGGGGGGTCCGAGCTCGACGCTGCGGGCGCGAAGGTCCTCCGCGGCATCCGCTGCCTCGGCCTCGACGTCGGCGAACAGCTGCGCCGATGCTCCACGCCCCTCGAGGAAGGCGCGCATCCGGACGATCGGATCGCGGCCGGCCCAGTACTGCTCCTCGTCGCTGCCGCGGTACTTCGTCGGGTCGTCGCTCGTGGTGTGCGCGCCGAGTCGGTAGGTCACGGCCTCGATCGCCTGGGGGCCCTTGCCGCTGCGGGCATCATCGAGCGCGACTCGGGAGACGGCGTAGCTGGCGAGCACGTCGTTGCCGTCGACCCGGACGCTCGGGATGCCGTAGCCGGCGCTGCGTTGCACGAGCGGGACGCGCGACTGCGTGGACACGGGCACAGAGATCGCCCAATGGTTGTTCTGCAGGAAGAAGACGGTCGGCGCCTGGTAGCTCGCGGCGAAGACCATCGCCTCGTGCACGTCGCCCTGGCTGGAGGCGCCGTCGCCGTAGTAGACGATCACGGCCTCATCGCGGTCCGCATCACCGGTGCCCGTGCGACCGTCGAACGCGAGACCCATCCCGTAGCCGGCCGCGTGCAGCACCTGCGATCCGAGCACGAGCGTGTAGAGACGCGTGTTGCCGTTCTTCGGGTCGGTCGGATCCCATCCGCCGTGCGAGACGCCGCGCATCAGCTTGATGATGTCGACCGGGTCGACGCCGCGGATGCGCGTCACCGCGTGCTCGCGGTACGAGGGGAAGATCGTGTCCTGCGCGCGAGCGGCACGACCGGAGCCGACCTGCGCCGCCTCCTGTCCACGGCTCGGCGGCCACAGGGCGAGCTGCCCCTGCCGCTGCAGGTTCGTGGCCTGGGTGTCGATCGCGCGGATGACGACCATGTCGCGGTAGAACTGCTCGAGCTCCGCATCGCCGATCGCCTCGATCAGGGGAAGATATCGCTCGGCGGCGGCGGACGGCGCGAACCGTCCGGTCTCATCCAGAACGCTCACAAGGGGGGTCTCGGGGGTGGTCACGCTCTCACGCTACCCGCGTCGGCATGCCCGGTCACGCATACCTAGGGGCCCCTTGTAACTGCCCGGAAGCCGGAGAAAACCGCGGAATGCCGCGGCGAGCGCGGATCAGCGAACCGAGGCGGCGACCTCGAGCACGCGGTCGAGGGAGGCTTCCTCGCCGACCGAGATGCGGATGCCGTCGCCCGAGAACGGACGCACGATGAGGTCGTTCTCGACGAAGGCAGCAGCCACCTCGTCGGTGCGCTCACCGGTCGGCAGCCACACGAAATTCGACTGGGAGTCCGGGACGTCCCACCCCTGCGCGCGAAGCCCCTCCACCAGGCGCCCGCGCCGCTCGACGATCACAGCCACGCGCTCGAGGAGTTCCGGTTCGGCGTCGAGGCTCGCGATGGCGGCGTTCTCGGCGGCGGACGTGACCGAGAGCGGGATGCCCGTGGTGCGTGCGGCATCCAGCACCTTCTCGTGACCGATCGCGTACCCGACGCGGAGGCCGGCGAGACCGTAGGCCTTCGAGAAGGTGCGCAGCACCACCACGTTCGGGTGCTGCTCGAACACGCGCTCGGCGAGGCCGTCGACGGCATCCGGCGCCGTCACGAACTCGGCGTACGCCTCGTCGAGGATGATCAGGATGTCGCTCTGGACGCGTTCGACGAAGGCAGCGAACTCCGCCGAGGTGATGATCGGCCCGGTCGGATTGTTCGGGGTGCAGAGGATGATCGCGCGGGTGCGCTCGGTGACGGCATCCGCCATCGCGTCGAGGTCGTGGCGGGAGTCGGCGGTGAGCGGCACCTGGACCCCGGTCGCACCGGCGACCAGCGGAAGGCTCGGGTACGCCTCGAAGGAGCGCCAGGCGTAGATGACCTCGTCACCGACGGACGCGGTTGCGAGGATCAGCTGGTGCAGGATCGAGACACTGCCGGAGGCGACGTGCACCTGCTCGGGCTCGACGCCGTAGCGTGCACCGAGGCGCTCGCGCAGACGGCCGGCAGTGGCGTCGGGATAGCGGTTGATCGGCGTCGTGCGCTGCAAAGCTTCGAGCACCGACGGCAACGGCTCGAACGGGTTCTCGTTGCTGGAGAGCTTGAACGCGTCGGGTCCGGCCTGCTTGCCCTGCCGGTACGGCGCGAGGGCGGCGATGGCGGGTCGGATACGGGGCAGGATCGGCTCGGTCACGGGTCGAGTCTACGAGGGGGCGGAGGCGGGGATGGCCCTGGTCCCGCGACATCGGCGGTGGTACCATTTTGGTATGGCGATGACGGTGCGGCTTCCCGAAGAACTCGACGCACGGCTCGAGGCGATCGCGCGTGCGCGGCACATGTCAAAGCATGCGGTGATCATCGAAGCTGTGGAGCGGTTCGCGAACAGCACCAGCCGCTCGGCCCTCGTGAACTCTGCGGTCGATTTCGTTCTCGACAATGACAAGGTTCTGCTCGAGCGCCTCGAAGACGCATGACCGAGTACCTCACCCTGGAAGACGGTCTCCAGATCGTCGAAAGGCTCGGATTTCACGTTCGGGATGCAGGCCTGCTCGCTTCGGCCCTCGCGAGACCCGCGGCTTCACTGTTCGGCGACGACGCCTACGAAACGATCGATCGAAAGGCCGCAGCGCTCCTCGAATCTCTCGCACGCAACCACCCGCTGTTCGACGGCAACAAGCGGACAGCGTGGACGAGCTTCGTGGCGTTCCTGTGGATCAACGGATGGAAGCACCGCTTCACGACAGATGACGCATTCGACCTGGTCATCGGCATCGCCTCCGGCGCGATCGATCTCGACGAGTCGGAGCAGCGCATCCGCGCGAACCGAATTCCCGTGAGCGACGCCGCAGGCTGACTCTCACCGGCGTCCGTGCGACACTGGTCGGACTATGCGCTTCATCATCCGTGTCGTCGTCAACGCGTTCGCCATCTGGGTCGTCACGCTGATCCCCGCCCTCCAGGTCACGATCCGGGCCTTCCCGCCCGGCGAGACCCTGCAGGTCGTGCTGACGCTGCTGGCGGTGGCCGCGATCTTCGCCATCGTCAACACGATCATCGGCACGGTCGTGAAGATCGTCGCGTTCCCGCTCTACATCATCACGTTCGGCCTGATCGGCTTCCTGATCAACGGGTTCCTGCTGTGGCTGACCGCGTGGATCACGAGCGGCTTCGGCTGGGGCCTGACGGTCGGCGACTTCTGGTGGGGCGTGCTCGCCGCGCTCATCATCTCGGTGATCAACGGCATCTTCGGCTTCATCCTCCGCCCGCAGAAGAATCGCTCGCGCCGCGACTGAGCCCGGCGACTACGCCTCGACGTCGAGCCGGAGCGGACTGATCTCGGCGAGGAACTCGAAGTCCCTGTCAGCGTGCAGGAGCGGGATGTCGCGGCGTATCGCGACGGCGGCGATCAGGCAGTCGACCATGCTGCAGACCGGGTGCCCGTTCGCCGCCGAGGCTCGATAGAGCTCTGCCGCATCTCGGAAGTCGGTGACCGTGCGCAGCGGCGCGAGCGGCAACCCGTTCGCGAGCGCCTCCACCCTCGCGAGCTCCTGCGGTCGCCGCGCCCCGGCAAGCAGTTCCATGACCACCGGCTCGGTGATCGCGATGTCCGCGCCCGCGCCGATCAGTCCATCGAGTCGTTCGACGACCGGCGCGTCGAGGCCGCGAAGGTAGGCGATCCACGCGGACGCGTCGACGAGGATCACGCGTCGCCCCACGGGGACGGCGGATCGTCGCGCATCGCGTCGAGGTCTCCGCTCCATCCCGTGCCCTTCAGACCGAGGAGGAAGTCCTTCGTCAGGGGCACGCCGACCAGCCTGCGGAGCGCGAGATCGACCGCCTCCTTCTTCGTGGAGAGGTCGTATCTGCGCATGACCTCACGGACGAGATCGTCGTCGATGTCGATGTTCGTGCGAGTCATGCACGCACGATACACCTCCGAGACACCACCCCCCACGTTCATGGCTTCCGCACCCGCTCGGCATGGAACTCGGTGCGTTCGATCTCGACGGCGTCGCCGAGCTCCCTCCAGTAGGCGTCGAGCGCCTCGGCACGCGGATCGGACGAGGCGTCCACCAGCTGCGCGGTCTCGATGTAGGCCTCGAGCGCGTGCGGCTGCAGCGACAGGTCGTACAGGCCGTCCTGCGGGTCGACCTCTCGTGACGCGGTGAAGCTGTCGGGCGATCCGGTCCCCTCGGCCGATCCCCCCGCGGCGAGCCTGGCGACGACGTCATCCGAGTGCGAGAGCTGGATGAGAGTTTGGCCGTCGTCGAGTGAGGACTCCTGGGGACTGCCCGCGGTCAGCTGCATCGCCACGTCGTAGTCGCTCTCCATCGCGAGGCGCGCCGCGATCATCCCGCCCTGCGAGTACCCGACCACATCCACCCGGTCTCCGGGCTCTGCGCCCGCGGCGGCCAGGGCGTCGACGGTCGCCTGATACGACGCCGACCGCTGCCCCTGATAGAGCTCCAGGTTCGACTTCATGTCCCACGGGTCCTCCTCGCCGGCCTCCCACGGCACGGAGTTCTGCGTGCCTTTGACGTAGGTCACATACCGGGTCGCGCCGTCGGCCATCGTGTACTTCTCGACCGCCACCTGCGCACTCGTCGACGGCATGCGCGTGAGCGCGCCGGCCACTCCCTTGGGCGCACCGGCCGGGGTCGACGTGGCGGTGGGCGTCACGCGCACCGGGTCGGCCACCCCCTTCAGGACGGTCCCGGCGGGCACCTTCCCGAGCAAGGAGGTGATGCCGGCGAACCCGCCGGCCAGGAGCAGCGACGGCAGCATCCCGAAGACTCCCATCGGCTCGGGCAGACCTCCGTGGCGGCGCCCCACCCAGTCGGCCACCAGCCAATCGGCCATCACTCCGACGCGCGCGTCGCCGTCGATGAGCCGATCGATTCGCGCCTGGATCGTCTTCGCAGCTGCGTCGTCTGCGAGAGCGAGGGCGTCGGCCTGCGCGCGGAGCTCCACCACCTCGAACGCGTCCGCCATCAGGAGTGTGCCGGCACAGGCCTCCTCGAGCTCCGCCCGCAGCACGCCGACGCCTTCCCCGCTGCGGTGCAACGCGCCGATATCGACCTGCGGGGCGACCTCGGGTTCAGTGGCCAGCAGCGCGCCGGCGCGGACGATCGCGGCCTGAGCCTCCTCGCACTGCATCGCCACCGTCCGCATCCGGCGCCCGACATCGCGCAGCTGCTCGGTGTCGACGGCGATCACCCCGCCGTGCTCGATCTCCACCCCGCTCATTCCGCACCCCCGGCGTTCAGCTCCCACTGACGCACCTGAAGATGCCCGATCTCGGCGCCGCAGGTTTCGCGCAGTCGCGCCAGCCGCTCATGCAGAGCGCGGAACCCCTCGGACTGCCAGTCCGACGCATCGACGAGCGACACCAGCATGGCTCCGACGTCTTCGAGCAGCGAGATCGCCGTGCCGATTTCGGAACTGGTCAGCATCCAGACCCAGCTGGCGTCGGAGGCGATGGCGTGATTGTGCGCGAGGGAGTACATGCCCCTCAGCCTCCGCGTTCGGTGGGACTGCGACCGACCGGATTCCCGCGGTCGGTGGAGAGAGGAAAGCCGGATTTCAGTGTGCAGAGGAAGCGCGCCTGACCACTTCCGCTGTGCACGATCGGCGGAGGCGGGCAGAATGTATGTGTGACATCCCCGGATCCCTTCCGCGTGATCTTCGTCTGCACGGGGAACATCTGCCGCTCTCCCATGGCCGAGGTCGTCTTCCGCGACCTCGCGGAGCGGCAGGGACTCGGCTCTCGCATCGTCTCGCGCAGCGCCGGCACCGGCGACTGGCATCTGGGCGAGCGCGCCGACGACCGCACGATCGACTCCCTCGCCCGGCGCGGCTACGACGGCTCGCGGCATCGGGCCCGCCAGTTCACCGCCGCGGCCTTCGCCGACAACGACCTCGTGGTCGCCCTCGACCGCACCCACGAGCGCATCCTGCGGGAGTGGGCGCACGACGAAGACGAAGAGGGCAAGGTCACGCTCCTCTTGGCGTTCGATCCGAACGCCTCCACGCACGACGTCCCCGACCCGTACTACGCGGGGGCGGCGATGTTCGATTCGGTGCTCGGTATGATTGAGGCCGCGACTCAGGGCCTGTTCCGCCAGCTCGAACCTGCTCTTCGTCTCCCCCGCTCGCCCCGAACCTTCGGGGCCTCATCAGGAGGACTCCCCTGACTTTCCAGCCTTCGCTCCCGCCGCAGCCCCTGAGCCCCCTCGACGGTCGCTACCGCGGCGCCGTCACCGGTCTCGCCGACTTCCTCTCCGAGGCAGGGCTCAACCGCGCACGGGTCGAGGTCGAGGTGGAGTGGCTGATCGCCCTCACCGACCGCTCGCTGTTCGAGACGAGCCCGCTGTCGGATGCCGACAAGGAGCGCCTGCGTGCGCTGTACCGCGACTTCGGGCAGGACGAGATCGACTGGCTCGCCGAGAAGGAAGCCGTCACCCAGCACGACGTGAAGGCCATCGAGTACCTCGTGCGCGATCGGCTCTCGACGCTCGGGCTCGACGGCATCGCCGAACTCACGCACTTCGCCGCCACCAGCGAGGACATCAACTCCGCCTCCTACGCGCTCACCGTGAAGCGCGCCGTGGAGGAAGTCTGGCTGCCGGCCCTCGACACCGTGATCGCGAAGCTGCGCGAACTCGCGGTCGAGCACGCCGACGCCGCGATGCTCTCCCGCACGCACGGCCAGCCCGCGACACCCTCGACCATGGGCAAGGAGCTCGCGGTCTTCGCGTGGCGCCTCGAGCGCGTGCGCGGCCAGATCGCCGCATCCGACTACCTCGCGAAGTTCTCCGGCGCGACCGGCACCTGGTCGGCGCACCTCGCGGCAGACCCGGATGCCGACTGGCCGACCATCGCCCGCGAGTACATCGAGGGTCTCGGGCTCGGCTTCAACATCCTCACCACGCAGATCGAATCGCACGACTGGCAGGTCGAGCTCTACGACCGCGTGCGTCACGCCGGCGGCATCCTGCACAACCTCGCCACCGACATCTGGACGTACATCTCGCTCGGCTACTTCGCACAGATCCCGGTCGCCGGCGCCACCGGCTCGTCGACGATGCCGCACAAGATCAACCCGATCCGCTTCGAGAACGCCGAGGCGAACCTCGAGATCTCGGGCGCCCTGCTCGCCTCGCTCGGTCAGACCCTCGTCACCAGCCGCCTGCAGCGCGACCTCACCGATTCGACCACACAGCGCAACATCGGCGTCGCGTTCGGGCACTCGCTGCTCGCGCTCGACAACCTGCGCCGTGGCCTGAACGCCATCTCGCTCTCGCGTGACGTGCTGCTGGCCGACCTCGACGTGAACTGGGAGGTTCTCGCCGAGGCCATCCAGACCGTCATCCGCGCCGAGGTGGTCGC
Source organism: Microbacterium sp. NPDC055665 (assembly GCF_053618035.1). Lineage (NCBI taxonomy): Bacteria > Bacillati > Actinomycetota > Actinomycetes > Micrococcales > Microbacteriaceae > Microbacterium > Microbacterium sp. NPDC055665. Next base: position 426,690 of record NZ_JBSHGY010000002.1, read on the forward strand.
CGGTCGGTCCACGATCACCGACCCGTACGCGCTGCTCAAGGAGCTCACGCGCGGTCACCGGGTGGGCGCCGCAGACCTCGCCGAGTTCGTGCAGGGTCTCGAGATCGGCGATGCCGCGAAGCAGCGCCTCCTCGCTCTGACCCCCGCCACGTACACCGGTATCGCCGAGCGCCTCGCCCGCTAGCCCCGCTCCCCCTCCCCCTCCCACTCTCCCTCTCTCCCTCTCCCCGCCGCTCCCCGCGCCACTCCCGCGCCGCGCAGGGTCGCCGAGTGCACGGATTGTTGCCGAGTGCACGGCCGATTCACGCGGGGATCCCGTGCACTCGACACGATCCCGTGCACTCGAGGATGGCGGACGGGGCGGGCAGACCAGCGCCTGCTCGGGGCATTCGCATCGCGCAGAGCCGCCGAGCGCACGGGTTGTTGCCGAGCGGACGGCGTATTCACGCGAACTCCCCGTGCGCTCGACACGAACCCGTGCACTCGGCGACCGCGGCATGGGACGGGCGACCGCGGCGCGGGACAGGGGCGGGACGGACGGGGGGGGTGGGACGGACGGGGCGCGGGATGGGCAGGATGAGCGCGGGCTAGGGGGCGGGCTCGCCGGAGTGGTCCTCGACCTTGTCCTTCGGCATGAACGCGGCGGCGAGCAGGGTGAGCAGGGCGGTCACGGCGACCGCGACGAACACCCAGACCGACGCGTGGATGATCGTGTCCGGATCGTCTGGCCCGGCGCCCTGGGCGATGGCCGCGTTCGAGATCGCCCCGAACACCGCGACGCCCACGGCGCTGCCCGCTGACCGCGCGAACGCGTTCATGCCGGTCACGGCTCCGCGCTCGCCCCAGCCCACCGAGGACTGGGCCGCGATCAGGGTCGGCGCGGCGCTCCACCCCAGTCCGAACCCGAGGACGAACGCGATGAGCGACAGCACCCAGGGGTTCGGCCACGACGACACCGACGCGAGGACGATCGCGGCGACCGCGGCGATGCTCATCCCGATCAGAGTGGTGCGGCGGAACCCGATGCGCAGATACAGGCGTCCGACGTTCGCTGCGGCGATCGGCCACCCGAGCGTCAACGCCGCGACCGCGAGGCCCGACAGCAGCGGCGCGATGCCCAGTGAGCCCTCGAGGTAGGCGGGCGCGAAGCTCGTGACGCCGATCATGAGCGCCCCCACCCCGAGCGAGACGAGGGTGGTGGTCAGGATCAGCGGTCTGGCCGCAAGGCGGAGGTCGACGATGGGCTCCGCGACGCGGCGCTCGACCATCGCGAACAGCGTGAGCGCCACGATGCCGATCCCGAAGCACAGCGCGCTCTGCACGGAGATCCACGCCCAGGCATTGCCGCCCTCGAGCATCCCGAGGATCAGGCCGGTCAACCCGACGGTGAGCAGCACGGCTCCCGCGTAGTCGATCCGGTGGCGCTCTGTCTGCTTCTGCTCCTTGTACTTGAGCTGCAGCATCCAGGCCGCGATCAGGCACAGCGGGATGTTGACCCAGAAGATCCAGCGCCACGCGTCGAGCTGCGCGAAGACACCGCCGAGCGCCGGCCCGACGACGGACGAGATCGCCCACACGCTCGCGATGTAACCCTGCACCTTGGCGCGCTCGGCGACCGTGTAGATGTCACCGACGATCGTCATGGCCATCGGTGCGACGGCGCCGGCGCCGAGTCCCTGGATGATGCGGAACACGATCAGCGCCGGCATGCTCCACGCGAAGCCGCAGAGGATCGACCCGAGCAGGAAGAGTGCGATGCCGAGCAGGATGATCGGTTTGCGGCCGACCGTGTCGGCGAACCGCGAGTAGATGGGGACGCTCACGGCCTGCGCCAGCAGATACACCGAGAAGAGCCACGGGAACTGCTGATAGCTGCCGAGATCGCGGACGATGCTGGGCACCGCGGTCGCGAGGATAGTCGCGTCGATCGCGATCAGCCCGGTCGCGAGCATCAGCGCACCGAGGATGGGGCCTCTCGGCGACCGGAGTCCGATGGAGGCGCGGTCGACGGAGGCAGTCACTTCAGGGACAAGCCGATCCGCCGCGGCTCTATTCCGGATCCGCGGGCAGCGGTGCCGACGCCCGAAGACGCCGGCACCGCGACACAGCGTCGTCGACGCGTGCTCAGTCGGCCGGGCCGAGGTCGCGCATCGGCTTTCCGTTCTTCGGGTTGCCCGGCTTCACCTTGCGGCGCTGCCCGTTCACGACCACGATCACGTTGCTCATGCTCGGCGCCCGGTCGGCGACGACGTCGTAGGTCACGACCTTCCCGTCGCGCCACTCGCAGTCGACGCGGTAGCCGCCGCGTGCGCGGAGCCCCTCGAACGACCCTGTCGCCGACCAGTCCGCCGGAAGCGCGGGAAGCAGACGAATGACTTCGCCGTGACTCTGCACCAGCATCTCGACGATCGCGCCGACGATGCCGAAGTTGCCGTCCAATTGGAAGGGCGGATGATTCGCCCACAGGTTCTGCAGCGTGTTGTAGGTGAGCAGCCCGCGGACCATGATCCCGGCCCGCTCGGCGTCTCCGAGGCGGGCGAAGAGGCCGGCGCGCCACGGCCAGGTCCACGAGCGACGGCTGTCGCCGGAGACGGTGGCGGCGGTGAACGGCACCCCGTCCTTCTCGCCGCAGCGCGCCTTCAGCGAGACCAGGGCCGCTGCAGAGAAGTCGGGGGTCTCCGGGGTGATCTGGCGCCCCGGGTACACGGCGAACAGATGCGAGGTGTGCCGGTGGATGTCGTTCGGGTCATCCCGGTCGGTCTGCCATTCCTGCAGCTGCCCCCAGCGTCCGATCCGGTTCGGCGCGAGCCGCTCCTGCATGTCGGCGACGGTCCGTCGGTACTTCTTGTCGACGCCGAGTGCTTCCGCGCACTCGAGGTAGTTCTGGAACAGATCCCAGATGATCTGCTGGTCGTGCATCACGCCGTCTTCGCGAGGGCCGTGCTCGGGAGACCAACCCATCGGTGCGACCAGTGTGCCGTCCGGGAGCTCCTTGAGCTGGTCCTCCCAGAACTGGCAGATCTCCTTGATGAGCGGGTAAGCGAGGTCGCGCAGGTACTTCTTGTCCTGCGTGAACGCCCAGTGCTCGTAGAGGTGCTGCGCATACCAGGCGCTGGCGATCGTGTTCCACTCCCAGGCGTTGCCGCCGAAGATGCTCTGCGAGGTCCGCGCCGTCCACCCGCGCACATCCGTCCCGAACGCGTTCCGCGTGGCGATCCTGCTGGGCACCGCCACCTCGCGGATGAAGGCGGCGAGCGCCTCGTGCGACTCCGGGAGGTCGGCGGTCTCGGCCCCCCAGTAGTTCATCTGGATGTTGATGTTCGTGTGATAATCGCTGGCCCACGCCGGCTGGTTGCTGTTGTTCCACAGTCCCTGGAGATTCGCGGGCAGCCCGCCGGGCTTCGACGAGCTGAGGAGCAGGTAGCGGCCGTAGGCGTACAGCGTCTGCTCGAGGGTCGGGTCGGCCTCGCCCTTCCCGTAACGGAGCAGTCGGCGGTCCATCGGCAGGGCCAGCACAGCGTCGTCGGTCAGACCCCACTCGACCTTCGCGCGCTGCATGAGGCTCTTGACCTGTTCGACGTGCGCTGAGCGGAGTTTCTTCCAGGATCGGGAGGATGCCGCGGACAGCGCCTTCTCGATCGCCGGCTGCGGGGCGGCGCCGCGCCAGCCGTGGGCGGCGCTCAGCCGGTAGTCGGTGCGTGCGTCGAGCAGCAGCGTGATCGATGCGGCACCGGAGATCTGCAGTCCGCTCTCCGCCGCGACCACCTCGCCGTCGGTCTCCGCGATGCGCACGACGGCGGCATGTGTGAGGTCGTTCGCCATCGTGCCGGAGAAGCTCAGCCGTCGGCCGGTCGCGTCCACCGCGGTCGCGACGCCTTCCTGCTTCGAGGTCATCGTGATCAGGGCGGTGAGCGCGCCGGGCCGATCGGTCGTGAACCGCACCGCGATGAGGTCGGCATCCCGACTCGCGAAGGCCTCACGCAGCACGGTGCCCTGTGCCGTCGCGAAGTGCGTGCTGTGGGTGCCGTCGGCGATGTCGAGCGCACGACGGTAGTCGACGACCGCCTTGGCCCCTGCCGTGCTGAAGCCGCTCCCGGTGAAGGCGATGCCACCGATGCGGATCGCGCCCGGCGCCGAGAACGAGATGCGGTACATCGCGAAGGCGGTGGAGTTCGCGAACGAGAAGGCCCGACCGGTGCCGCGCTGCGGGAACGTCTCCCCGGAGCGGGTGTCGAGCGTCTTCCAGTCGAGGCCGTCGTCCGAACCGGAGACGACCCAGTCCCGCGGATCCTGGTCCGGAGCATCCGGCGCGCTCGTGAGCACGTATCCGCCGAGCACGCGCTTCGCCCCGAGCTCGACCTGCCACACCGCCCCGGATCCGGCGGCCGGAACCGCCCACACGGTGGTCGGGTCGGCGTCGATGCTGCCGACGAGGGAGTCGGCATGGCCGCTCGGGGAGGAGACATAGACCGCACTGCCCTGCGCGAGGTCGACGCCGCCGAGAGCGATCTCACCCACCTGGAAGTGACTGACACCCGCCTTGGGCGCGAAGACGATCCGATAGTGCGCGTAGGCCGTGGTGTTGGCGAACGTGAAGCTCTTGGTGAGGAGCCGCTGCGGGAAAGGCGCCTCGGCGCGGGTGTCGAGGGTGATCCAGGTCGTCCCGTCGGCGGATCCTTCGACCCGCCAGTCCTGCGGGTCGCGTGTCGGGACATCGTTGGCACTCGTGAGCGCATACGACGACACCGCCACCGGCTCGGCGAGGTCAGCCTGCCAGATCACCTCGGCCGGCGGTGCGATCAGGCACCACTTGGTCGACGGGTTCCCGTCGAAGGTCTTCTCGACGGTCTCCCCACCCGAGACCTCGTAGGGCCCGCCGGGGGACGAGACCTTGCTGCGGGCGCCGAACGCCACCGTCACCTCTCCGAAGTCGCGGAAGGAGCCGAACCCGGTGACGCTGGTGTCGTATGCGCCGTCGGGCTGTCCGGCGAGGGCGTTGTCGTAGTCGTTGACACCGCCCCACAGGCTCTGTTCGCTGAACTGGATGACCTCCGCATCGGGGTTGCCGAACAGCTTCGCGCCAAGTCTGGCGTTGCCGATCGGGAGCGCCTGCGTCTCCCAGTTCGTCGCCGGCGTCCCGTACCAGAGCGCGTACGGCGACAGCTGCGGTCGCGGGATCGCGCGGTCGGCAACCCCGCGCAGAGGCGCCTGAGCCGAGATTCCACTCGCGCCGGCGGGCCGAGCCGCAAGGAACTGAGGGACGAGCGGGGCGAGGAGGGCGAGGCCGCCCACCTGTAGAGCCTGTCGGCGGGAAATGGGGTCCATCATCACAGCAAACCTCCGGAGCATCGTTGATCATCTGGTGCCGTGCGGTCCCGCCGGTCACTGCTGCGGGACGCGACAGGAGCCAGTGTGCGACACCAGACATCGGATGTCTAGAGACGATCGGCCAGAGGGGCAGCCGAAAGTACCGCCGATGAGCGGGTTCGGATCATGCTTTAATCCGATGTTCAGCGCGAGCAACCGAGCGCGCGGGCCCGATGCTCAGCTGCTCAGGAGGATGCCGGACGACCCGGCGCCTCGGAATCGGGGGTCTCCCCCTCGAGCGCCTCGCCCTCGGGCTCCGGGTCGTACAGCACCGGACGGTCGATGGTCTTGGTGACGTCGGCGGGGTCGACCGCGAGGATCAGCATCGCCAGGATCAGCAGCGTGACGATGAACGCTCCTCCGCCGACGACGAGCCCCAGCGCGACGGGAGTCAGACCGTCGTAGGTGCCGTTCGCGATCGCCGTGTTCACACGCGCGGTGAAAGCGCCGGTGGAGACGAGCGTGACCACCATGGCGAAGACGCCGCAGCCCAGCGCGATCAGCAGCAGGTGCAGCGGGCGCAGGATGTCCCGACGGGTGGGCTTCTCGTCGCTCATCGCTCTCCTCCGTGCTCCGCGGGGGCGGCACTGTCATTCGATTCGGTGGCCGTGGCGGCGGCATCCACCCGCTTCGGGGTGAGTCCGGCGATGCCAAGGAAGACCGCGACGATCGCCGCGTAGCCGCCGAACATGCCGACACCGAGGATGATGCCGGACAGCACGAACGTGCCGGCCTTGTCGATCGTGTACTCCTGGAGGAAGTCGGCCGGGATCAGCAGCAAAACGATTCCCAGCAGCACGCCCAGCGCGCCGACGGTGATCGCGTCGCGCGACAGCGGATCAGCGGTACGACGCGAGCGGATGCCGGCGAGGATCTCGACGCCGCCACTCACGATCGCCCAGGTGGACACGACGATGAAGAACAGGTCGTCGGAACGCCAGGCCGGGATGCCGCTCACACCGCCGGCGACGATGCCGAGCGCGGCGAGCAGGATGTACGACCAGCGCGAACCCGCCGGGAGCACCAGCCACGCCGCGAGCAGTTGGACGAGAGCAGTGGTGAAGACGAAGCCGCTGAAGACCGAGAGGCCGACGGGGGCGGAGTGGTCCGATGAGAACGTGATCATCAGTGCGGCGACGGCGGCGAACAGCGCGCGCAGCAATTGCACGTGGCGCATGGTGAATGCGCGAGCAGGGGCAGACATGACGGTCCAGAGTCCTCCGGGGTGTTCCTCCCAGTCTACGCGGGGGCGCGGAGCCGCGACGCCGACGGGCGTGCCGAGGAGGATTCGTGAAGCCCGGCGGATCTCCCCAGATCGATTGCCGGGCTTCACGACGTACGCAGCACGGGGGGCATCACTGCGTCAGGTCGGTCTCGCAGGGTCGGGCACCCTGCCTGCGATGACGACCAAGTGACCCCACATGCCCACCCGGTCCCCTGAGGTGTGCGCGTGCGGTCGTATGCTCACTTTAGGACGGTGGTATTCACATACCGGACGGGGGCTGTGATGAGTTACGAGTATGACGAACGCAGGTCCGGCTCCGATGCTTTCGCGGCGACTCTGCGCGACGCGATCAACGCGAGGCACGTGACGCTGTCGTGGCTGCATCAGCAGCTCAACATGCGCGGGAACCGGGTGTCGATGGCGACGCTCAGCTATTGGCGTTCGGGGGCGCGTCGCCCGGAAGGTGCGCAGTCGCTCGCCGCGCTGGTCGACATCGAGGATCTCCTCTGTCTCGACGCCGGGGCGCTGCGCCGACACCTCGGCCCCACGAACAGGACCGGTCCGCTCGGACCGAACCAGTTCCCCCTCGACGAGAAGGAGCTCGAGCGCGCCGTCATGATGGCCTTCAGCGCGCTGGGCGCGTCGTACCCCGACACCTCGCGCGAGCTGACCACCCACTCCGTGACCGACGTCGACGCCGACGGGAACGTCGCCTATAGCATCACGCGCAGCATCGTGCAGTCTACGATCGGCACGATCACGGCCATCCCGTTCCTCGAGATCACGCCGGGCGTCAGCACCCCCGCGCCGATTCTGAGCGCGGTGTCGGGCGGACGCATCACCGCCCGATACTCGCACCCCGACGGCGAGGTGCACGGGGTGCTCTTCGAACTCGACGTGCCGCTGACCGCACCGGACACCGCGATGGTCGAGTGGTCGGTGACGTATCCGCCCGACTATCCGCCGATGCGCGACACCGGCCATGCCCTGGCGCAGAAGGCCAGAGAGCTGCTGGTGTGGACGCGTTTCCACCCGGATGCTGTGCCGGACTGGTGCGAGGAACGGGTCGAGACTCCGGACGGCGTCACCGTCACCGACGTGCCACTCACCCGAGGGACGTCGGTGCACCTGGTGCGTCGCGCGTTCGGCCCCGGCGCGCTCGGGCTGCACTGGGGCTACGGCCCGCGGGAGGATCAGCCGGGCTGATCGCCCGTGGCGACCGGGCGGCCAGGCGTGTTGGACCACTGGCTCCACGAGCCGGGGAAGACCCGGGCGTCGATGCCCACCTCGTGCAGGACGAGTGCCGTGTGCGCGGCCGTGACACCGGATCCGCAGTAGGCGGCGACCGGAGTGCCGGGCGTCACCCCGATCTCGGCGAAGGACGCGAGGATCGTCTCGCGGTCGAGGATCCGGCCCGCAGCATCGAAGTGCACGGGCTCCGGGAGGTTCCGCGCGCCGGGGATGTGTCCGGCGACCGGGTCGTACGGCTCCGAGTCGCCGCGGTACCGGTCTGCCGCTCGCGCGTCGATCAGCACGCCCGACTGCGGGAACGCGGCCGTCTCGTCGATCGACAGCGCGTCGCCGCCGATCTCGTCGAGCACGACGTCGCCCTGCTCGGGCACCACGTCGTCGGTCGCGACCTCGAACCCCGCGGCCTGCCAGCCGCGGATGCCGCCGTCGAGCACCCGCACATCGACGCCGCCCTGACGCAGCAGCCACCAGGCGCGCGCCGCGGAGATGCCCTTGAAGTCGTCGTAGGCCACGACGGTGTCGCCCGCCCGGACGCCCCAGCGACGGGCCGCGGCCTGGAGCGTGGCGGTCGACGGCAGCGGATGCCGCCCCTCCGACGGTTCGCCGTGCGTGGCGAGCTCGGTGTCGAGGGAGACGAACACGGCACCGGGGATGTGGCCCGTCAGGTAGTCGTCATGCCCGGCCTCGGGTCGATCGAGCCGCCACCGCACGTCGATCACACGCACGGGCGCACCTCCGCTCAGCAGGTCGTCCAGCTCGGATGCACTCACGAAGTCGCTCATCCTGCGAGGCTACCGAGTCCGCAGCGGCATCCGGTCCGTGGCCGTCTTCCGGTGTCACTTTCGAATCGCGCGAATGGCCCGATCCGACGGCCGAGTCGAACCCTCTGCGCGATTCGAAGGGTGGGGGTGGGCGACTATGCTCGATCCGGCAACGTCGAGAAAGGGCCAGCGATGCCCTCTCGTCTTCGGTGGATGCGGTTCCGCCCGCAGGAGGCCGCGCTCATCGCGATCACCGCGGTGTGGGGCGGCACGTTCCTGCTCGTGCACTGGGCGATGGAGCACTCGGGGCCCTGGTTCTTCGTCGGCATCCGGTTCCTGATCGCCGGGCTGATCAGCGTGGTGATCTTCCGCCGGGTGCTGCGCGGCATCCGCTGGCGCGATGTCGGCGCCGGCGTCGCGATCGGCATCATGATCTACCTCGGCTACGGACTGCAGACGCTCGGGCTGCAGACGATCGACAGCAGCACCTCGGCGTTCATCACGGCGATGTACGTGCCGCTGGTGCCGCTCGCGCAGTGGGCCGTGTTCCGCAAGCGCCCGCCGGCGATGGCCTTCGTGGGCGCGGGGTTGGCGTTCGTGGGGCTGCTGCTGATCGCCGGGCCCGACGCCTTCGCGCTCACCCTCGGCACGGGCGAGATCGTCACCATGATCAGTACTCTGCCCATCGCGGCCGAGATCATCCTGATCAGCCTGTTCGCCGGGAAGATCGACCTCGGCCGCATCACCGTCATCCAGCTGCTGACCGCCGGGGTGCTGGGGCTGCTCACGATGCCGGTGGTGGGTGAGAGCGTGCCGGAGTTCTCGTGGATCTGGGTCGGCTGCGCGGTGGGGCTGGGTGCGGCGAGCTGCCTGATCCAGCTGACCATGAACTGGGCCCAGAAGTCGGTCTCCCCCACGCGCGCGACCATCATCTACGCCGGAGAGCCGGTGTGGGCAGGGGTCATCGGCCGTATCGCCGGAGAACGCCTGCCCGCGACAGCGCTCATCGGCGGTGCGCTCGTCGTGCTCGGCATCCTGGCCAGCGAGCTGAAGCTCGTTCGTCGGCGGCGGCGGGCGGCGCAGGCGGGCACCGAAACGACCGCACCTTCCGACGGCCAATCGCAGTTCTGACGGCCGGATCTGGCGGATCCGGCCGTCAGAACTGTTTTTCACCGCACGAAGCGCGGGGCGAAGCGCGGGGCGAGGGTCGCGGACGCGCGGATGCCCGCGTCGTCAGAGCGTGAGCAGCACCTTGGTCGCGCGACGCTCGTCCATGGCGCGATAGCCCTCGGCGGCGTCCTCGAGCGGGAGGGTGAGGTCGAACACCTTGCCGGGGTCGATCTTCCGGTCCCAGATGAGCTGGATCAGCTCGGGGAGGAAGCGCCGCACCGGGGCGGGGCCGCCGTGCAGGTGCACGCCGGAGAAGAACAGCTCCTCGCCCGGCAGCGCCACGTCGTGCGAGACGCCGACGTAACCCACATGTCCGCCGGGGCGGGTCGAGCGGATGGCCTGCATCATCGACTCCTGCGTACCGACCGCCTCGATCACCGAGTGCGCGCCGAGCCCGTTCGTGAGCTCCTTGATGCGCGCCACCCCCTCGTCTCCGCGCTCTTCGACGATGTCGGTGGCGCCGAACTCGCGCGCGAGTGCCTGCCGGTCGGCGTGCCGGCTCATCGCGATGATCCGTTCGGCGCCGAGTTCGCGGGCAGCGAGGATGCCGAGCAGGCCCACCGCTCCGTCGCCGACGACGGCGACCGTCTTGCCGGGTCCCGCCTCCGCGGCGACCGCCGCGAACCAGCCCGTGCCGAGAACGTCGGATGCCGCGAGCAGCGAGGGGATCAGGTCGGCGTCGGGCTGCCCGGGCGTGACGACGAGCGTGCCGTCGGCGTGCGGGATCAGCGAGTACTCGGCCTGCGTGCCGTACTTTCCCATCGGGACGACGTGTACGCAGCGGGACTGGTAGCCCGCCTGGCAGATCTCACAGGTGTTGTCCGAGGCCATGAACGAACCGACCACGAAGTCGCCGACCTTCGGGGTCTGCACCTCGTCGCCGATCTCCTCGACGACGCCGACGTACTCATGACCCATCGGCGCGTGGTCGACGTTGTCGTCACCGCGGTACGGCCACAGGTCCGACCCGCAGATGCAGGTCGCGGCGAGCCGGATGACGGCATCCGTCGGCCGGGTGATCGTCGGCTTCTCGCGCTCCTCGACCCGGACGTCGCCGGGGGCGTACATGACTACTCCACGCATTCGTGCTGCTCCTTCTGTCGTGTGGATCCAGTCAACGCCCATTCCGTCCCGGGTGGGAGGCTCTGTCGGGGCACCCCTCGGATCGCGATCCCCGGGAATAGTTCGTCGAGCGGCGCGTTGCACCCGACATGATTGAAACTTCAACCGTCGCTCCGGTCGCCACGGAACGCACCCGCGTCCGCGTGCCGCTGCGCTTCGGCGACGGCTTCTCCACCACCGCAGATGTCGTCACCTTCGACGGCCTGGTCGACGGCCGCGAGCACCTGCTGCTCGGCCTCGGCGACTGGCGCGCGGCACTCGAACGCGCCGTCGACGGCGGGGGTGCACCGCTGGTCCGCCCGCACAGCGAGTGCCTGACCGGCGACGTCTTCGGCTCGGAGCGCTGCGACTGCGGGCCCCAGCTGCGCGAGGCCGTCGAGCGCATCGCCGACGAAGGCGGCTTCCTGCTGTACCTGCGCCAGGAGGGTCGCGGCATCGGTCTGTACGCCAAGCTCGACGCGTACGCGCTGCAGGATGCCGGACTCGACACCTATGAGGCGAACGTCGCCCTGGGTCACGGCGAGGACGAGCGCGACTACACCGTCGCCGCGCAGATGCTGAACGCGATCGGCGTCGACGGCATCCGTCTGCTGAGCAACAACCCCGACAAGGCCGTGCAGCTCGAGGCACTCGGTATCCGCGTGACCGAGCGCGTGCGCACCGAGGTGCACCTGTCGGAGGCCAACTCCCGCTACCTGCAGGCCAAGCGGGACCACACCGCGCACACACTCGACCTGTCGGCGGCGTGACACAGGAGTGACACTCGAGGAGGGCGCCATGACCGCGGAGCCGCAGCATCCGCGTCGACTCGACGACGGCGAGATGGCGACCTGGCTCCCCGTCATCCGGTTCGTCCAACTGCTCCCGCAGGTGCTCGACCGCACCCTGAAGGAAGAGGTCGGGCTGAACCACGCCCGCTACGCGATCCTCATCACCCTCGCCGGGCGGGGTGAAGGCACGGTCACGATGACGGAGCTCGCCCGCATCGCCGGACTCAGCCGCTCGCGATTGAGCCATGCCCTGGACTCGCTCGAGGAGCGCGGCTGGGTGGAACGCACATCCTGCAGCTCCGACAAGCGCACGCTCTCGGCCGCCCTGACCGCCGAGGGCCGCGAGATGCTGCGCACGGCCGCGCCGGTGCACGTCGAGCAGGTGCGCGAGCTCGTGCTCGACCCGCTCACGGACGAGGAGCGCGGGCAGCTCGGGGCGATCCTCGGCAAGCTCCTGCCCGGCGTGACCGCGGCACTGTAGCCGGCGGCCGCTTCAGCCCCGGAGCGACCGCATCCGGATCATGCTTCCGGGATCGCGCGACCGAAGGTCTCGAGGGTGACGTCCTCGGGCTCCGGGCCGCGACGCTCGCCCGTGTCGAGCTCGTCGATCGAAGACAGCTCCGCCGCCGTGAGCTCGAAGTCGAAGACGTCGAAGTTCTCGGCGATCCGTGCCGGACGCACCGACTTCGGCAGGGCCGAGCGGCCCTGCTGCAGGTGCCAGCGGAGCATCACCTGGGCGGGCGACTTGCCGTGCGCGACGGCGATCTCCTGGAGGGTCTCGTCGTCGAAGACGGAGGCTCCGTTGGGGCGGTACGCGGTGATCCCGCCGATCGGCGACCACGCCTGGGTGACCGTGCCGGCCGCGGCATCCGCCTCCTGCACGGCGCGCTGCGAGAAATAGGGATGCACCTCGATCTGGTTGATCGCCGGCACGATGCTCGTCTGCTCGGCAAGACGCGCAAGGTGGTCGACCATGAAGTTGCTGACCCCGATCGCGCGGACGCGGCCGTCGGCGAGCAGCGTCTCGAGCGCTTTGTAGGCCCCGACGGTCAGGTCGAACCGGGTCGGCAGCGCCTGGTGGAGGATCAGCAGGTCGAGCTGGTCGACTCCGAGCTTGCCGGTCGACTTCTCGAACGCGTGCAGCGTCTCGTCGTATCCGTAGTCGCTGATCCAGACCTTGGTCTCGATGAAGACCTCTTCGCGCGGGACACCGGAGCGACGGATCGCCTCCCCCACCTCGCGCTCGTTGCCGTACGCCGCGGCGGTGTCGATGAGCCGGTAGCCGGTCTCGAGCGCGGTGGCGACGGCATCCACCGTCTCCTCGGGAGCTGCCTGGAAGACGCCGAAGCCGAGAGCCGGCATGGTGACGCCGTTGTTGAGGGTGAGATTCATGGTCATGCCTCCAGTGTGCGCCGCCGTCGAGATCGGAGGGAGGGCCTGGCATACCCCCTCTCTGCCCGGTACCGCCAGTACCTCCCTCGTCCGACGTGGAAGGCGTAGCGTCGGAGCATGGACACCCGCAGCGAGGTGCGCGAATTCCTCTCGACGAGGCGCGCCCGCATCACCCCCGACCAGGCGGGCCTGCCCGTATTCGGCGGCAACCGCCGCGTTCCGGGACTGCGCCGCGAAGAGGTCTCGCTGCTCGCGGGCGTCAGCGTCGACTACTACACGCGCCTCGAACGCGGCGACCTGTCCGGGGCTTCCGACAGCGTGCTCGACGCCCTCGCCAGGGCGCTGCAGCTCGACGAAGCCGAGACGGCGCACCTGTTCGACCTCGCCCGCGCCGCGAACGCCTCACCGATCGTGCGGACTCCGCGGAAGAAGTCCGGTGAGCTGCGCGCCAGCATCCTCCGTCTGCTCGATGCGATGACCGAGGCCCCGGCGGTGGTGCGCAACAACTACTTCGACTACCTGGCCGCCAACGCGCTAGGCCGCGCTCTCTATGCCCCCGTGTTCGCGCAGCCGAAGCCGAACAGCGCACGCTTCGCCTTCCTCGACCCGGCCGCGCAGGACTTCTACCCCGAGTGGGATCGCAACACCCGGGAGCTGGTCGCGGCGATGCGGGGCGAGGCGGGACGCGACCCGTTCGACCGGAAGCTGACCGACCTCGTCGGCGAGCTCTCGACGAGGAGCGAGCGGTTCCGCACGCTGTGGGCCGCCCACGATGTGCGCTTCCATCGGACGGGCGTGAAACGCATCGCGCATCCGGTGGTCGGCGAGATCGAGTTGACCTACGAGGCGTTCGCGCTGCCGGCAGACCCCGGACTGCACCTTTCGACGTACACGGCCGAGCCGGGGACGGCATCGGCTGACAAGCTGCGGATGCTCGCCAGCTGGGCGGCGACCGAGGCGGCGGCATCCGAGGCGCCGGCACCCGACGCCGCTTCCGAACGCACCGCTTCCGAACGCACCGCCGGCCGCGCCGACGCCTGAGCGCACGGTTCTGCTCTGAGCAGAACCGCTCGAACCCGCCGGATGCCGCGGTTTATCGTGAGGCATGGCCGACCTGATCTCGTTCCCGCGCACCCCTCGCACCGATCGCCCGAAGTCGAACGGTCCCGAGCCGCTGTGGCGTCAACTGCTGGGCGACCAGCTGCGTCGCCGCCGACACGACCGCGACGAGACCCTCACCGAGACAGCGGAGAAGGCTGGTGTCTCGCCGCAGTACCTCTCCGAGGTCGAGCGAGGACTGAAGGAGCCGTCGAGCGAGATGATCGCAGCGATCGCCGGTGCACTCGATACGAGCCTGATCGACCTCACGAGCGCCGTGGCCGATGACCTGCGCGCGGCCGCGGAGCCGGCATCCGCTGCGCTGTCGGTCTCGGCGTCTGTGTCGCGCGGCTCCTTCGCACTCGCCGCCTGAGCCGCCCGACCCGCCCGACCCGCCCCTTTCGGTACCGCCTGACCCGCCCTTTCGGTGCCACCTGTCGGGAGAATTCACGGATGTCGGGAGTAACCACGGCGTGTCTCCCGACATCCGTGCATCCTCCCGACATCCGTCCGAGGGAAGCGTCCGACTCACACCGCCCGCGGGCCGAGCACCGTGTCGATCAGCCCGTAGTCCAGCGCCGCGGATGCCGTGAACACCCGGTCGCGGTCGGTGTCGGCGCGAAGCTCTGCGACCGTGCGACCGCTGTGCCTGGCGAGTATCTCCTCCATGTCGGAACGCACCCGCACCACCTCGTCGGCCGCGAGGATCAGGTCGGGGATCGCGCCGCGCGACTGCCCGGCCGGCTGATGCAGCACGATGCGGGCGTGGGCCAGGGCGGCACGCTGCCCTGATTCTCCGGCGGCGACGAGCAGCGCGGCCGGGCCGATCGCCTGCCCGACGCACGTCGTCGCGATGGCCGGACGGATGTGCTGCATCGTGTCATAGATCGCCAGCGCCGCCCCCGGATCGCCGCCCTCGCTGTTGATGTAGAACTGGATGCCGCTCTCCGGGCTGTCCGCGTCGAGGTGCAGCAGCTGCGCGATGAGGGCGTTCGCGACCCCCGCATCGATGCCCGTGCCGAGGTAGATGACGCGCTCGGCGAGCAGGTGGGAGTAGACGTCCATGATGCGCTCGCCCCGCGGATGCTGCGCAATGACGTTCGGGATCGAGTACGTGCTCATGCGTTCACCCCCAGCCCGACGCGCGCGCGTTGTCGCGGCATCACCTCGGCGATCGAGGCCACGATCCCATCGATGAACCCGTACTCCTGCGCCTGGGCCGCGGTGTACCAGCGGTCGTGCAGCGAGTCCTCGAAGATGCGGTCGAGGGGCTGCCCGGTGTCTGCCGAGATGAGACCCAGCACCGTGTCGCGCATGTGCCGCAGGTCGTCGGCCTGCGTCTCGATCTCGCCCGCGGAACCGCCGATGCCGGCCGAACCCTGATGCATGAGGATGCGCGCGTGCGGAAGCGCCCGCCGCTTGCCGGGGGTGCCGGCGGAGAGCAGGAACTGCCCCGCACTGCAGGCGAGTCCGAGGGCGAGGGTGGCGACGTCGTTGGGGATCAGCCGCATGATGTCGCGGATCGCGAGCATCGACGGCACCGAGCCGCCGGGCGAGTGGATCCAGAGGGCGATGTCGGCGACCGGGTCCTCGGCCGACAGTGCGAGCAGCTGCGTCATCAGCAGCGTGCCGTTGTCGTCGTCGAGCGCACCGTCGAGCACGAGCACCCGCTCGTGGAACAGCGCGCGCCGGGCCTCGGGGCCGAACTGCGGGATGGAGGGGTTGTTTTCGCTCATGCCCCCAGCATCCGTCGCCGCCGCACGCGATCGGCCGGATTCTGCCCTGAGCCGCTCTGCCCTGAGCGGATGCCGGCGGGACGGCATCCGCTCAGGCAGGGGTGGGGAGGGGTGGGTTCAGGCGGCGAGGGCGAGGGAGCGGCGATGGCTGACGCGATGACCGACCCAGAAGCCGATCGCGATCAGGCCGGCGAGCGCGATGCCGAGGATCCAGGGCAGCATCGACGGGGCGGCTCCGGCCGTGGCGGTCGCGAGCGTGCCCGATCCTTCCGCGATCAGGCCGTTGCCCTCGGCCAGGTCGGCGGCGCCGGCTTCGAGCTTGTCGCCGCCGGCCGCGAGGTCTCCCGAGCCCTGCGCCACGGCATCGGCTCCGGTCGCCAGCTTTCCGATGCCCTCGTCGAGGTCGCCGGCACCGGACTGGAGGGTGCCGACCCCCGTGGCGAGCGTGGTCGCGCCGTCGTTCAGCCGGGTCGCACCGGCGCTGAGGTTCGAGGTGCCGGCGTACAGCGAGGAGGCTCCGGAGGACAGCGTCTGCAATCCCGTGGCCAGCTTCGTCGCACCGGCCGAGAGCTGCGCGGTGCCGGACTTCAGGGTCTGCGCTCCTGCGGCGAGGGCGGGGGCCGCTGCGGGGTCGACGAGGGCGACGGTTCCGGGCCATCCCTTCGAAGGGTCGCCGTTCACGATCGCGCCCACTCCGGCCGTGACGCGCGTCGCACCGTCTGCGGCGCCGATGAGCCCCTGCGCGAGGGCGGGGGCCGCCGCCGTCGGTGCCGCCATGGCGTCCACCTGCTGATCCACGCCGGCTGCGAGGCGCGCGAGCGCCTGCAGCGTCGGGTTCTCGGGGTCGGCCGCGAGCAGTCCGGCGAGACCGTCGGCGAGCCGCTGGGAGTTGCCCGGTGCGGTGGCTGCGAGGCCTTGGAGGGCGGTCTTCGTGTCGGGGTGGGCGAGGGTCTGCACCGAGGGGGTCACGCCCGCCGTCAACGCGTCCCTCAGTTTGGTCGCACCGTCGAGCACGGCGTTCGTGTACCGATGAGCACCGTCGACCCCGGCCGCGAGCTTCGCTGCTCCCGTCGCGACGGTCTGCGCTCCGGCATCCGCCTTCACGAGCTTCGACGCGAGCTCCTGCGCTCCGGCGAGTGCGGTCTGGGCTCCCCCGCTGATCCTGCCCGCGCCGTCGACGGCCGAGGCGGCACCTGCGGCGAGACTTCCGGCGCCCTCCGCGAGTGTGGTCGCGCCGGCTGCCGCCTTCGTCGCACCGTCGCTCACCTTCTGCGATCCGTCCTTCGCGCTGGCAGCACCGGACGCGAGGTCGTCGCTGCCCTCGGCGAGTCGGTCGGCGCCGTCCGAGAGATCGGTGGCACCGGCGGCGAGTTCGGCCGAACCGCCCTTCGCCGAGGTCGTGCCGTCGGCCAGTTCGGAGGCGCCGGCGGCGATCTTGTTCGTCACCACGAAGAACAGGATCACCATCGCGGCCAGCAGCAGGCTGAGCACGATCACGGCGATGCGCATGCCGTTGCCGTGCGCGTGGGGTTTCGTACTCGTCATCGAGGACTCCCGGGGGTCAGTGGCGTCGTTGCCACGGGTGACTGTATGGGCGCGCCGGTACACGACCCGCGGATTTGCCGCTCGAAACCAAGTCTCAGCGACGCTGGCACTCAGTTTCTTGTGGTGAGTCCACAAACGGAGCCTGTGGCGGTCCGTCGTCGCCCCGAAAACGCCTCGTAACATCGCGGACTCACGCCCCGCCTACTCTCGTGCCCATGGCGAAGCAGAAGGCACCGGCCTGGCAGTGGTCGGAAGACGGACTCAACTTCCGCACCCGCAAGTGGGTGCGGCCCGAGGATCTCAACGCGAACGGCTCCCTCTTCGGTGGGAGCCTGCTGAAGTGGATCGACGAGGAGGCGGCGATCTACGCGATCGTGCAGCTGGGCAACTACCGCGCGGTCACCAAGCACATCTCGGAGATCAACTTCGAGGCATCGGCGGTGCAGGGCGACCTGATCGAGATCGGCCTGCAGGCCACGCACTTCGGCACGACGTCGCTGACGATGCGCGCGGTCGCCCGCAACATGATCACGCGCAAGCGCATCCTGACGATCGAGAAGATCGTGTTCGTCAGCCTCGATGAGGACGGAGTGCCGACCCCGCACGGCTACCGCGAGATCACCTACGACCGTGACCGGATGCCGACCGAGCACAGCGCGACAGGGACGATCCGACTCCCCTCGCTCTGACTGCCGCGACCGCGAACCGCCCGAACCACCCCGCTATGTGCGAACGGCCCCCCTGCGCGCGTCACTCATGGGGGTGGCTCGGACGGAGAGGGGTGGCTCGACGGACGAAGACGCCGCCGCGAACGCCTGGGCGAGATCGGCGATCAGGTCGTCGACGTCCTCGAGGCCGATCGACAGACGCAGCACATCGGCGGACGGGCGGGCTTCGGGCGGCACCGGGCGGTGGGTGAGCGCGGCCGGATGCTGGATCAGCGAGTCCACTCCGCCGAGCGAGACGGCGTGCGTGAACAGGCTCGTCGCGGTCGTGACGGCGGATGCTGCGGCAAAGCCGCCCCGCATCCGCATCGCGATCATCGCGCCCGTGCCGCGCATCTGCCGTTCCAGGATGCCCCGCGGGTCACCGTCGAGCCCCGGATAGAAGACCTCGGCGACCTCGGGACGGTCGATCAGCCACTGCACCACCCGCCGCGCGCTCTCCTGCTGGTGCCGCACCCGCACCGGCAGGGTCGTGAGACCGCGGTGCAGCAGGTACGCCCCGAGCGGATGCAGGAGCCCCCCGGTCACCGCCCGCACGCGGCGCAGCGCCTCCGCGGTCTCTTCGCTGCAGGCGACGACTCCGGCGATCACATCGCCGTGGCCGCCGAGGTATTTGGTCGCGCTGTGCAGTGACATCGCGGCGCCCAGGTCGATCGGGTTCTGCAGGATCGGGGTCGCGAACGTGTTGTCGACCACGACCGGCACCGAACCCGCCTGACGCACCACCTCAGCGATGTCGGCGATGTCGAGCGTGGGGTTCGCGGGGGTCTCGACGACCACGAGCCCGGTGTCGGGCCGCATGGACGCGGCCACCTCATCGGGGTGGCAGTACGTCGTCTCGACGCCGAGCAGTCCGGACCCGAGCAGGTGGTCGGTGCCGCCGTAGAGCGGACGCACCGCGACGACGTGGCGTGCGCCCGTCGCCCCCGTGTGCGCGAGGATCACCGCCGTCATCGCGGCCATCCCCGAGGCGAAGGCCACCGCGGCCTCCGCGTGCTCGAGCTCGGCGAGCGCCTCTTCGAAGCGGGCGACCGTCGGGTTCCACAGCCGCGCGTAGACCATGCTGCCGTCGGCGGGCGGGCGGCCACCCGTGGCCATCGCCTCGTAGGAGTCGCCGCCGCGCTCGATGTCGGGCAGCGGGTTCGTGGTCGACAGGTCGATCGGCAGCGCGTGGACCCCGAGACCCTCGAGATCGGAGCGCCCGCTGTGGACGGCGACGGTGTCGGGATGCAGCGGTGCAGTCATGTCTCCACGTTGCCGGAATCACGACATCGGCGCAGGAAGTCGACAGAACACGCAATCGATTCGGCATTCAACGCTATTCTGTGCAGCATCCGGCGTCCGAAAGGGGAGCACATTGGCGAAAGCACAACTCGACGAGACGGATCTCGAGCTGCTGGCGATCCTCACTCGGGATGCCGAGACGACCAACAAGGCTCTGGCGCATCGCCTCGGCCTCGCCGAGTCGACGTGCGCGCACCGTGTGCGGGCGCTGCGCGAGCGGGGCGTGATCCGCGACACCCGCATCCGCATCGACGGGGCGGCTCTCGGCTTCCCCCTGCAGGCGATCATCAAGGTGCGCCTCGCCAACCACACCGGCGCCAAGGTGACGGCGCTGTTCGACGCGCTCGCCGATATCCCGCGGGTGCTGCAGGTCTTCCACGTCGCCGGCGTCGACGACTTCCTGGTGCACGTGGCCGTGCAGGATGCGACGGCACTGCGTGACATCGTGCTCGAGCACATCACGGTGCACCCGGTCGTGCGGGGCACCGAGACCCAGCTCGTGTTCGAGCTGCGCGACGGCCCCGGCGTGCTCCCCCGCTGACCCCGGACCTGCCTCGCCTTCGTTCCGGTCGCACCCTTCCCTCCGTGCCACCGCCTGCGTTCCGGTCGCACTTTCTGTCGCCCTGCCACCGCCTGCGTTCCGGTCGCACTTTCTGTCGCCCCGCGCGCGCGAAGGCGGCAGGAACTGCGACCGGAACGGGCGAAGCTCAACACGAGGCGGCAGAGACTGCGACCGGAACCAGCGAAGCGCGACCGGAACGGGCGAAGCGCGACGGACTGTGCGCGAAGATGGAACGCACGCCAGCAAGGGAGCACCATGAGCCGCAGCGCCACCGCCGCCACGCACACCATCCGCGAGATGCGCGACTTCCTCTTCGCGAACGCCACCGACTACACCGCGGCCCGCGCCGGTTTCGCCTGGCCTGAGGCCCCGGAGTTCAACTTCGCGCTCGAGTGGTTCGACGTCATCGCCGGCGAGAACCCCGATCGTCCTGCGGTGCAGATCGTCGAGGCCGACCTGAGCCTGCGCACCTGGACGTACGGCGAGCTCTCGACGCGCTCCGACCAGGTCGCGGCCTGGCTCACCACCCTCGGCATCCGCCGCGGCGACCACGTGATCGTGATGCTCAACAACACGATCGAGCTGTGGGAGGTGATGCTGGCGATCACCAAGATCGGCGCCGTATCGATCCCGACCTCGACGCTGCTCTCCGCCTCCGATCTCGCCTACCGCGTCGAACACGGTCGCGCCAGCGCGGTGGTGACCCTCGGCCCGCTCGCCGACCGTCTCGCGGACATCGCCCCCGGCATCCTCCGCATCGGCGTGGGCGACGGCATCCCGACGGGGTGGGCACGCTTCGCCGACTCGGCCACCGCGCCGACCACCTTCGAGCCCGACGGACCGACCCCCGCGACCGACACCGCGCTGCTGTACTTCACCTCGGGCACCACGAACCGGCCGAAGCTGGTGCAGCACACGCACGTCTCGTACCCGATCGGGCACCTGTCGACCATGTGGTGGCTCGGGGTGCGGCCCGACGACGTGCACCTCAACATCTCATCCCCCGGCTGGGCGAAGCACGCCTGGTCGAGCTTCTACTCGCCGTTCCTGGCGGAGGCGACCGTGTTCGTCTACAACTACGACCGGTTCGACGCGAACACCCTGATGCAGGTGATGGACACGCATCACGTCTCGACCTTCTGCGCGCCGCCGACCGTGTGGCGGATGCTGATCCAGGCCGACCTCGCCCGTCTCACCCACCCGCCGCGCGAACTGGTCGGCGCGGGCGAGCCGCTGAACCCCGAGGTCATCGACCGGGTGCGCGATGCCTGGGGCGGCACGATCCGCGACGGCTTCGGGCAGACCGAGATAACGGCCTGCATCGGCAACTCCCCCGGTCAGACGGTCAAGGTCGGCTCGATGGGACGCCCGCTGCCCGGCTACCCCGTCGTGCTGCTCGATCCGGTCACCGGAGTGGTCGTCGAGAGCGAGGGGGAGATCGCCCTCGACCTGTCGCAGCCGCCGCTCGGACTCATGGCCGGCTACTACGACGACCCCGAGAAGACCGCGGAATCCCGCGCGGGTGGCTTCCATCACACCGGCGACATCGCGGTGCGCGACGACGACGGCTACCTGACGTACATCGGTCGCTCGGACGACGTGTTCAAGGCCTCCGACTACAAGATCTCGCCGTTCGAACTCGAGTCGGTGCTGCTCGAGCACGACCTGGTGATCGAGGCGGCCGTGATCCCGAGCCCCGACCCGACGCGTCTGGCCGTACCGAAGGCGTACGTGTGCCTGACCCCGGATGCCGCCGCGAGCGCGGAGGATGCCGCCCGCGCGATCTTCGCCTACGCGCACGACCGCCTGTCGTCGCACCTGTGGGTGCGGATCATCGAGTTCGTGCCGGAGCTGCCGAAGACGATCTCCGGCAAGATCCGCCGCGTCGAGCTGCGCGCACGAGAGGCGGCGCGGGTCGAATCCGGTGATGAGACCGGACAGCACCGCGACCGCGACTATCGCTGAGCGCTCAGGGCACGACCGGTATCGACGCCGTCGCGGCGGACTTCGTCGCGAGCGACGACTTCGACACCACGGCCGGCTTGGCCGTGGAGGCCACACGCGGCAGCGTGCCGACGGCAAGATCGTCGGTCCGCCCGACTCCGGCCGCGTTCACGATGGCCCGCACGACCCCACCGATCACGAGCATCCCCACGAGTGAGGCGCACGCCAGTATCAGCGGCAGCCACTGCTGTGCGAACGACGCGGTGACACTCATCAGCGCGCCCACGATCCACACGCCGACCGCGCCCCCCACGAGCCCTCCGGACCCGCGGATCACGGCCACCGCGGCGACGATCGCGCAGGCACCGGCGATCGCCGCGCCCACGTACCCGATCGGCACCATCACCTCGGCCAAATCGTTGGCCACTCTCATTGTCGTCATGACGACCCCCCGGTCCAGCGGAAACTCCGCTACCTCGACACTAGAAGTGTGTCGTGGAAAGGCCATCCGTCTCAAGTCCCATCCGCATCATCCTGCAGACGGAGATCTCGCGGCGTGGAATCGGGGGCGGCGAGGGGTCAGCGGCGGCTCGGCCACCGCAGGCGACGGGCGCGGAGCACGCGCACCGGCTGGGTGACGACGGCATCCACGACCATCGAGCCGTCGGTCGGGCCGACGATCGCGATCGCCGAGGTCTCGGTGGCCTCGGCGGGTGCGACCGGAAGCCGGCCGAGCTCGCGGTGCGCACGCACATAGGCCGGGACCAGCAACACGATCGCGCCGATCCAGGCGAGCGGGTTGCTCAGCGCGACGCCGTCGAACCCGATCCACGCGCCCAGCACGATGGCCGCGCCCACGCGCATCACCAGCTCGATCACGCCGGTCACGGTCGGCACGAGCGTGTGCCCGAGCCCCTGCAGCGCGCCGCGCAGCACGAACAGCATCCCGAGCGCCCAGTAGCCGCAGCCGTTGATGATGAGCATCCGGTGGGCCATGTCGACCACCTCGTCCGAACCGGCGCCGATGAACAGTCGCACCATGGGTGCGCCGAACGCGATCAGCAGGCCGCCGAGCACCACACCGGCGCCCACCGCCATCCAGGTGGCCTCGACGACCCCGCGACGGATGCGATCGGGCCGGCGGCCGCCGTGGTTCTGCGCGGCGTACATCGAGACCGCGAGGCCCAGCGATGACAGCAGCGCGACGGCGAGGCTGTCGACCCGGGAACCGGTCGTGTAGGCGGCGACCGCGTCCGCCCCGAGGGTGTTCAGCGCGACCTGCACCGTGAGCGTGCCGATCGCGATGATCGACGCCTGGAAGCCCATGGGCAGGCCGAGGCGCAGGTGCTCGGAGATGTCGTCCCCGGTGATCCGCCAGTCGGCCCGACGCAGGTGCAGCATCGGCAGGCGGCGGCGCACGAACTCGAGACACAGGGCGACCGACACGGCCTGGGCGACGACCGTCGCGAGCGCGGCT
This sequence comes from Microbacterium sp. NPDC055665, assembly GCF_053618035.1. NCBI lineage: Bacteria > Bacillati > Actinomycetota > Actinomycetes > Micrococcales > Microbacteriaceae > Microbacterium > Microbacterium sp. NPDC055665. The sequence goes on from NZ_JBSHGY010000002.1 coordinate 450,119, forward strand.
CCGCCCACTCCCCACTCGAGCGGGCCGACCATCAGCACGACGAGCCCGACGTTCAGCGCGCACGAGACGGTGAGGAACACCAGGGGGGTCTTGGAGTCGCCGATCGCGCGGATGATCGCGGACAGGTAGTTGAAGAACATCGTCGCGCTGGCACCGAGGAAGCTGATCTGCGTGAAGATCGTGGCCTCGGCCATCAGCTCCGGCGGTGTCTGCAGCAGGGTGAGGATCGGGCCGGCGAGGAGAGGAGCCGCCACCGTCAGGATCACGCTCGTGATGGCGCTGAGGAGCACTCCCGTGGCCACCGAGCGGCGCACGGCCGCGTCGTCCCGCGCTCCGAAGGCCTGGGCGATGGGGATCGCGAACCCACTCGTCAGCCCCCAGGCGAAACCGAGCAGCAGGAACAGCAGGCTGCCGGTCGCACCCACCGCCGCGAGGGAGGTGACGCCGAGGTGCCGTCCGACGACGATCGCGTCGGCGAACTGGTACAGCTGCTGCACCACGTTGCCGAGGAGCAGCGGGATGGAGAAGGCGAGGATGACGCGCCACGGGCGGCCCGTGGTGAGGGAGGTGGCCATGAAGAAGCGGCTCGCAGAACTGAGGGGATGGATCGGGGCCGAACCAGACTATCGAATCGATTCGGCGAAGTGGTATCCCGGATCTCGATTCTGTCGCTCGGCATGGTGAAAGGTACCGTCGGAGCGACACCGTCGACGTAGACCGGAGGACGAGAGTGACGAAGCAGTATTCGGGGGGAACCGGAAGCCGGAGCGATACGGGAGCCGTTGAGGAGGAGGAGCATCTGCGGCGAGCGCTGAGCAACCGCCACATCCAGCTGCTCGCGATCGGCGGGGCGATCGGGACCGGCCTGTTCATGGGCAGCGGCAAGACGATCTCGGTGGCAGGACCGTCGGTGATCTTCGTCTACATGATCATCGGCTTCATGCTGTTCTTCGTCATGCGGGCCATGGGCGAGCTGCTGCTGTCGAACCTGAAGTACAAGTCGTTCAGCGACTTCGCGAGCGATCTGCTCGGGCCGTGGGCGGGATTCTTCACCGGCTGGACCTACTGGTTCTGCTGGGTGGTCACCGGCGTCGCCGACGTGATCGCGATCGCCGGATACACGGATGCCCTCATCCCCGGCATCCCGCTGTGGATCCCGGGCGTCCTCGTGATCGTGATCCTCCTCGCGCTGAACCTGCCGACCGTCGCCGCGTTTGGCGAGATGGAGTTCTGGTTCGCCCTGATCAAGATCGTCGCGATCGTGGCGCTCATCATCACCGGACTCGTGATGATCTTCACCGGTTTCCAGCACGACGCGGGGACCGCCAGCTTCTCGAACCTGTGGGACCACGGGGGCATGTTCCCGCACGGCTTCATGGGCTTCGTCGCCGGCTTCCAGATCGCCGTGTTCGCGTTCGTCGGCGTCGAGCTGGTCGGCACCGCGGCCGCCGAGACCAAGGATCCGAAGCGCAACCTGCCGAAGGCGATCAACGCCATCCCGATCCGCATCCTGCTGTTCTACGTGGGCGCACTCATCGTGCTGATGGCGGTGACCCCGTGGACCGAGTACGTCGCCGGGGAGAGCCCGTTCATCGCGATGTTCGCCCTCGCCGGGCTCGGCATCGCGGCGACGGTCGTGAACCTGGTCGTGCTCACCTCGGCCATGTCGAGCGCCAACTCCGGCATCTACTCGACCTCGCGCATGGTGTTCGGCCTCGCGCAGGACGGCGACGCCCCGCGGATCTTCGGCCGGCTCTCGCGCCGCCGCGTGCCGCAGAACGCCCTGTTCCTCTCGTGCATCTTGCTGCTGTCCGGCGTGGTGCTGCTGTACGCGGGCAAGGACATCGGCACCGCCTTCGACATGGTGACCACGGTCTCGGCGCTGTGCTTCATGTTCGTGTGGACGATCTTCCTGTGCAGCTACCTCGTGTACCGGCGCACCCGCAAGGACAAGGTCGCGGCATCCACGTTCCGGATGCCGGGCGGGGTGTTCATGGTCTACGTGGTGCTCGCGTTCTTCGTGTTCATCCTGTGGGCGCTGACGACGCAGCCCGACACGCTGACCGCGCTGCTGGTGACGCCGATCTGGTTCGTGCTGCTGTTCGTGGCGTGGCTGTTCGTGCGGAAGTCGCCGAACCACCTCTCACGTCATGCGGCGCACATCGCCCACCTGCGCGACGACTCGGTGGAGGCCGACACGGACTGAGCTCGGGCGGCCTCGAGTCAGGTCAGGCCGCGACGGCGGCGGGTGCGGCGGGTGCGGCGGCGAACAGGCGCTTGCGCAGGGCGAGGAACAGCAGCACCATGCCGGCGCTGAGCAGGATGTGCCCCATCCCGGCGATGCCGGCGATCATGCTCGACGACTCCTGGCCGAGCACCGTGAGGCAGCCGTGCCAGACCATCATGGCCGACGTCAGCACGAGGCCCGCGTTGTACAGCCAGAAGAACCAGCTGAACAGGCGGCTCTCGGAGAGCGCGAACACCTTCTCCAGCAGCAGGACGATCAGCAGCACGACGAAGCCGAGCACGAGCAGGTGCGTGTGCACGAGCCCCAGCTGCGTCGACTCCCCCTCGGGGAAGTCGTTGATCTTGGTGAACTCCCGGTAGAAGAGTCCGGAGGCGACGCCCACCAGCATGTAGGCGAACGCAGCGGAGAAGAGGCGGCGCATCGGGTTCCTTTCGGTCTGATTCCAGCCTCGGCGCAGCGGCCTCGGCCGGGATCCATCGAACGGTTGAGATGCGCGGCGATCCTGGGACTGAGGAAACTCGCCTCAGAGGAGCCCGGTGTCGCGGGCGATCGCGATGGCACGGGCGCGGCTGTCGGCGCCGAGCTTCTCGAACACGTGCACGAGGTGCGTCTTCACGGTCGCCTCGGTCACGAACAGGGTCTTCGCGATCTCGCGGTTCGATGCGCCCGTGTCGAGCAGCCGCAGCACGTCGAGCTCCCGGTCCGTGAGCCGCACCCGCGGTGCGCGCATGACCTGCACGACCCGCTCGCTGAGCTCGGGACTGAGCACGAGTCCGCCGGACGCTGCCTGCCGGATCGCCCGCACGATCTCGTCCGGCGCCACGTCCTTGAGCAGGTAGCCGGCGGCTCCCGCCTCGATCGCGCCGAGGATCTCGGCGTCGCGGTCGAACGTCGTCAGGATCAGCACCGCGGGGGCCGGATGCTGCGCGCGCAGCGCCGCCGTCGTCTGCACGCCGTCCATACCCTCGCCGAGCCGCAGGTCGCAGAGCACCACGTCGGGGTGCAGGTGCCGCGCGAGGGCGACGGCCTCTTCGCCGGATGTCGCCTCGCCGACCACCTCGACGTCATCGCGACGGTCGAACAGCGAGCGCACTCCGGCGCGGACGATGGGGTGGTCGTCGACGAGCAGCACACGCACCGCGGTCACCCCTCCCCTCCGCTCCATCGCGCCTGCGCAGGGCCGCCGAACGGAACGTGCGCCGAGAGCGCGGTCCCGTCGCCCGGGGCGCTCTCCACGTCGAGCCCGCCGCCGAGCTCCCGAAGCCGCGCGCGCATCGAGCGCAGCCCGTAGCCGCCGCCCTGCCCGGCCACCCCACCCTGAGCATCCCACCGCGTCGCGTCGAAGCCGATCCCGTCATCGACGATGTCGAGTCGCACCGCATCCCCGGCATCGGCCAGGGTCACCACCACGCGCGACGCGGATGCGTGCGAGCGGACGTTCGCGAGAGCCGACTGCGCCGTCCGCAGCAGTGCCACCTCGACGTCGAGGCCAAGCGACGGCAGGTCATCGTCGGCGTGCAGGGTCGTCGCGATCCCGGTCTCGTCGGCGAGACGGTCCAGCATCCGGGCGAGGGCGTCGCCGAGAGCCGTGGATTCGAGTTCGGCCGGCATCAGCGCGTTCACGATGCGTCGCACATCGGCCATCCCCTCCGCGGCGAGCGCCCCGATCTGCTCGAGGGCGCGGGTGCGCTGCGCCGGATCGTCCGCCTCCAGCGCCGAGCGCGCCAGCATCCCGATCGACGACACACTCTGGGCGACCGTGTCGTGGATGTCGCGCGAGACCCGGGTGCGCTCCTCACTGGCCCCGGACTCGCGCTGAGTGCGGGCGAGCTCATCCTGCAGGGCGGCCATCTCCTCCTGCGTCGCCACGAGCGAGGCGATCAGCCGACGACGCTCGCGCCCGTCGCGCACGAGCTCGAGGTACCCGCGGGAGATCCCGAGGGCGAAGACGCCGCCCACCAGAGGTCCGATCACGTTCGCGTAGCTCGTCCCGCCGGTGTGGAGCAGCGGGGCGGTCACGACGACCGCGAGGATCGCGATGCTCAGCAGCAGCGCCCATCGCAGCCGCATCACGAATCCGGCGAGCAGCCAGAGCGGGAAAGCCAGCCATACGAACTCCGGCGAGACGACGACCGCTCCGAGCCAGATGAGCGTGAGCCCGAGCAACCACCAGGTGGCCAGACGGCGGTCGGAAATGCGCTCGCTGAGCAGCAGCCCTCCGCCGTACCAACCGAGGAAGACGAGCGAGAGCGCGAGGACCCACGGCAGCGGCACACCGTCGACGGCCGCACGCCATGCGCCGACCATAAGCAGCACCACCGTGATGACGGCCTGACCGATGCGGATGGATCCGACCAGGCTCGCCCACGTGCGCGGGGTGCCGCGGACCGGCGACGCGGTGGACGGCGACTCGGCGGGCGGCATGCTGACATTCTTCCCCCGACGGGCCACGCGCGCCTCCATCGTTCGATCGATCCGGGTGGCCAGGGAGGCTCCGGCCAGCGGGGTTCCGTCAGGCCCTCCCTCGCCGCGGACGCCGCGCGTAGCGTCGGTTCCACGGCCGCCGATCGGATTCGCGGCCACGACGAAGGGACAGCTCATGCACACTCGCACTCTCGGACAGGGACTCCAGGTCTCGGCGATCGGACTCGGCTGCATGGGGATGTCGCAGAGCTACGGTCCGAACCCCGGCAGCCGCGACGACATGATCGCGGTGCTGCGCTCGGCGGTCGACCACGGTGTCGACTTCTTCGACACCGCCGAGGTGTACGGCCCGTACGTGAACGAGGAACTCGTCGGCGAGGCGCTCGAGCCGATCCGCGACGAGGTCGTCATCGCCACCAAGTTCGGGTGGGACATCGAAGACGGCAAGAGCGTCGGGCTGAACAGCCGCCCCGAGCAGATCCGCCGCGTGGCCGAGGCGTCGCTGCGGAGTCTGCGCACCGACGTGATCGACCTCTTCTACCAGCACCGTGTCGACCCGGCGGTGCCGATCGAAGACGTCGCCGGCACCGTGGGCGAGCTGATCGCCGAGGGCAAGGTGCGCCACTTCGGGCTCTCCGAGGCCTCGGCAGCGACCATCCGCCGCGCTCACGCCGTGCACCCGGTCACGGCGCTCCAGAGCGAATACTCGCTGTGGACCCGCGAGCCCGAGGCAGAGATCCTTCCGGTGCTCGCCGAGCTCGGCATCGGATTCGTGCCCTTCAGCCCGCTCGGCAAGGGGTTCCTGACCGGCACGGTCGACACCGCGGCAGACTTCGCGGCCGGCGACATCCGCGCCACCATCCCGCGCTTCACGGCCGAGAACCGGGCGGCGAACCAGGCGCTCGTGGCACACGTCGCCGAGCTGGCCGCAGCGAAGGAGGCCACCCCCGGTCAGATCGCTCTCGCCTGGCTGCTCGCGCAGCAGCCGTGGATCGTGCCCATCCCCGGCACCCGGCGCACCGCGCGCATCGCCGAGAACGCGGGCAGCACCGCCGTCGCGCTCTCCGCCGACGAGGTCGCCGATCTGTCGGCACTCGCCACGCGGATCGGCGTGGCAGGCGACCGCTACAACCCGCAGCAGATGGCCTTCGTCGACCGTTGAGCCCCCGGCGGCCTCGGTATCGTGAGGCGGGTGACCTCCGCCCGCAGCTACCCCGCGACCATCGCGGCGGCTGTCGAGCACGAGACCGTCATCCGCAAGTCGCGCTTCCTCACCCGCATCGAGCCCGTCTCGTCGGTCGAACAGGCCGAGGCGGTCATCGCCGGCATCCGCAAGCGCGCGTGGGATGCGAACCACAACTGCACCGCGATGGTCACCGGGCTGCTCGGCGACCAGGCGCGGTCGTCGGATGACGGCGAGCCCTCCGGCACCGCGGGTGTCCCGATGCTCGAGGTGCTGCGTCGCCGCGAGCTGACCGACGTCGTCGCGGTCGTGACCCGGTACTTCGGCGGCGTGAAGCTCGGGGCGGGCGGCCTCGTGCGCGCGTACTCCTCGGCGGTGTCGGAGGCTCTCGACCTGGCCGCTCTCGTGCGTCGCGCGGCGCTCCGGCAGGTGACGCTCGAGGTTCCGCATGCGGATGCCGGGCGCTTCGACAACCTGCTGCGCGACTGGGCGTCGCATCACGGCGCGACGCTGGGCGAGCCGACATACGCGGCGACCGTCACCCTCGAGCTGTGGGCGCCCGAGGACGAGCTCGCTCGCCTCACCGCCGACCTGGCCGCGGCATCCGCCGGTTCGGTCGTCCCCATCCTCGGCTTCGAGCGCATCGTCGACGTCCCCGACTGACACCATCGCGTTCGAATCGGGATCGGCGAAACCACAAGGATCGGCGGATATCCTGGATGCCGCGGTCGCGGAGGGAGAGCGATGTTCGACAGTCCGCTCTCGGCTTCGGCCTACGAGATCCTCGAGGTCGACCCCGGCGTCGACGACGTCGAGCTGCGCCGCGCCTACCGTCTGCGCCTGCGTCAGACGCATCCCGACACCGGCGGCGACGCGGCGGTCTTCATCCAGGTGCAGCGCGCCTGGGAACTGGTCGGCACCGCGGAAGGACGTGCCGCCTACGACCGCCGGACGGGTGTGACCCACGAGGCCGGCTCCGAGTGGAGCGGATGGCGGCCACCGCCGACCCGCACCGACACCCGGCCCCGTGCCCGGTCGTACGGCCACCCCGGCGGTTGGCGGCGCGAGCGCTATCTCACCCTCATCCGCGAATGGGCCGGCCGCGGTGTCGAGGTCCCCGACCCCTACGACCCCGCACTCGTGCGCTCGGCGCCGCGGGATCTGCGCCGGCTCCTCGCCGATGCCCTGGCGGAAGAGGCCACGGCGCGCACGGTCTCCGACCTCGGTATGGGCTACACGGTGTGGCACGACGTCGCCGCCGGAGCCGATGCCGACGACAAGCTCGACCACGTGGTGCTCGGCCCCTCGGGACTGTACGGCGTGATGTCGGAGGACTTCGGCGGAATGGTCGGCTTCCGCCGCGGTGAGATCACGGGCCCGAGCCTCGGCACCCGCGCGCCCGTCACCGCCGCGCTCGGCCGCATGCGCACGGTCGCCAAGGCCGCCCGCGTCAAGTTCGGCGGAGCGATCATCGCGCTGCCCGACGATGACCTCTCCCAGGCGGTCACCCCGCTGGGCACGACCCGGGGCGTCCCGGTCGTGGTGGTGCGGCGCAGCGCGCTGGCGATGGTGCTGCGTCAGGGCGTTCCGCAGGCACGGGCGATCGGCGGCAACGAGCTGTTCGACGTGCGCACCCGGCTGCAGCAGACCGTCCGCTTCGTCTGACCCGGCCCTGGCCCCGGCCCCGGCCCCGACTCCGGCCCGGCCCGACTCCGGCCGGCCCCGGCCGGCCCCGACGATCCGCGGAGTCCCGGACGATTCACCGAGAGATCCGGAGGGATTCCTCGGCGAATCGTCACCACATCGGCGAATCGTCCGCCGCCGACCCGGACTGTCGACCGACCGGTCCGGCGGCGACATCCGTTGACAGTCACCGTCAAACCGGTTTACACTCATCAAACCGGTTCACCGATGAACATCTCGGTGCGTCCAGGTCCACGAGGAGGTGGCTGTGAGCCGCACGACCATCGCCGATGTCGCCCGCGAGGCCGGCGTGACCAAGGCCACCGTCTCCCACGCGCTCAGCGGCAATCGCCCGATCTCCGAGGAGACCCGGGCGAAGGTGCTCGCCGCCGCCGAGAAGCTCAACTGGGTGCCGAGTCAGAGCGCACGCGCCCTCGCCACCCGACGCGCCAACGCCATCGCCGTGGTGCTGGCCCGCGACCCCGAGGTCATTGCGAACGACTCCTTCTTCCCCGCCTTCATCGCCGGCGTCGAGTCCGTGCTCGCCACGACCGAGACGGCGCTCCTGCTCCAGGTCGTGCCCGACCGCGCCGCCGAGGAGCGGGCCTACCGCACCCTCACCCACGGCCGCGCCGACGGCGCCCTGCTGCTCGACCTGCGCACCGACGACTGGCGCGTGCCGTTCCTCGACGACCTGGGCCTGCCTACGGTGCTGGTCGGCGCCTACGACCAGCCGACCCGGTTCTCGTGCGTCCGCACCGACGACGCCGCGCCGGTGCGCGAGATCATCGCCCGGCTCCGCGCCGACGGCCACGAGCGCATCGCCCACGTCTCCGGGCCGCTCGACTACGTGCACTCGAAGGCGCGCGCAGAGGCGTTCGTCGAGGCGATCGGCGACGACGAGCTGCTCCGCGAGGGCGACTTCACCGCGGCGAGCGGACGCACCCGCACGGCCGAGCTCCTCGCCCTGCCAGAACGCCCGACCGCGATCCTCTACTCGAACGACACCATGGCCATCGCCGGGCTGTCCTACGCGCGATCGCAGGGTCTCGCGATCCCGCGCGACCTCGCGATCTCCGGGTTCGACGACGACCACCTCTCCGCCCATCTCTCCCCCGCGCTGACCAGCGTCTCATCGGATCCGGCCGCGCGAGGTCGCGCCGCTGCCCGACTGCTGCAGGCCGACATCCTCGGGGCGGAGCCGCGCACCGAGATCGTCGATTGCAACGTCGTGCACTTCCGCGAGAGCACAGCGGCACCCGCAACCGCATAACTCGCCCAGTCATCACCCACCGTGTCGAGGAGGACACCATGAACAAGAAGATCAGTGCTGTCGCACTCATCGGCGCCGTCGCGCTCATCGCCACCGGATGCTCCGGCGGAGGAGGTGGCGGAGGGGAGGGCGAAGCGTCCGGCACCGGGCCCATCGACGTCTGGCTCTCGAACAACGAGCAGGAGGTCGCCTGGGGCAAGGCCGTCGTGGACGCCTGGAACAAGGAGCACCCCGACGAGAAGGTGAACGCCCAGGAGATCCCGGCCGGCTCGTCGTCGGAAGAGGCCATCACCGCCGCGATCACCGCCGGAACCGCGCCCTGCCTCGTGTACAACGTGGCACCGGCTGCGGTCTCGGGCTGGGTCAAGCAGGGTGGACTCGTCGACCTCAGCAGCATCGAGGGCGGCAGCGACTACATCACCGAGCGCGGCGGCGACGTCGACGCGTACGCGACCGACGACAGCTTCTACCAGCTGCCCTGGAAGTCGAACCCGGTCATGGTCATGTACAACAAGGCACTGTTCGAGGCGGCGGGCATCGACCCGGAGAACCCGCAGATGAACACGTACGACGCCTTCCTGGAGGGATCGCGCGCGATCGTCGACTCCGGGGTGCAGAGCGCCATCTGGCCCGCGCCGACCAGCGAGTTCTATCAGCCGTGGTTCGACTTCTACCCGCTGTATCTCGCCGAGACCGACGGCACGATGCTGGTCGAAGACGGCAAGTCCACGTTCGATTCGGATGCCGGACGCACCGTGTCCGAGTTCTGGAAGACTTTCTACGACGAGAAGCTCTCGCCGAACGAGGCCTCCACCGACGACGCGATGTCGGCCGGCACCACCGCGATGCAGCTCGCCGGCCCGTGGGCGATCCCGTCGTACGCCGAGACGGTCGACGTCGGCTTCATGCCGGTGCCGACCAGCGACGGTCGGGAGAACCCGACCACCTTCGCCGACTCCAAGAGCGTGTCGATGTTCACGGCGTGCGAGAACCAGGGCACGGCGTGGGAGTTCCTGAAGTTCTCGACGAGCGAGGAGAGCGACGGACAGCTTCTCGAGGCCACCGGGCAGATGCCGATGCGCACCGATCTCACCGACACCTACGGCGACTACTTCGACGCCAACCCCAACTACGTCGCGTTCGCCGAGCAGGCGGAGAAGACGGCCGACGTGCCCAGCATCCCTAACTCGGTCGAGGCGTGGCAGGCCTTCCGTGACGAGTACTCCTCCGCCGTGATCTTCGACAAGGAGTCGATCGACGACTTCCTCGGCAACGCCGCGTCGAAGATCGATGACCTCGTCGCCGAGTGACGTCATGACCGACCGAAAGCGGTTGCGCACCCGATGGCTGGGTGCGCAACCCATCGGCGGCCTGTTCGCGCTGCCGTACTTCGTGTTCGTGCTCGCGATCTTCGCGTACCCGCTCGCGTTCGCGGTCTACATCGCCTTCCACGACTACTTCTTCACGGCACCGGGCACCGAGGTCGAGCGGCCGTTCGTCGGCTTCGACAACTTCGTCACGGTGCTCACCGACCCCCGGGTGCTCGGATCCTTCCGCAACACCCTGATCTTCCTGGTCATCAATGTGCCGCTCACGGCCGTGCTCGCGCTCGTGCTCGCGGCGGCCCTGAACACCGGCATCCGGTGGGTCGCGGCGTACCGGGTCGCGTTCTACGTGCCGTACCTGACGGCGAGCGTCTCGCTCGTGGGCGTGTGGATGCTGCTGTTCTCGGGCAACGGCTTGATCAACACGATCCTCGGGCCGCTCGCCCCCGATCCGTCGTGGCTCGTGAACAGCGGACTCGCGATGCCGATGATCGCGCTCTACGTGACCTGGAAGCAGCTCGGGTTCTACATCCTGCTGTACCTGGCCGCGCTGCAGAACGTGCCCAGGGAGCTGTACGAATCGGCCGAGACCGACGGCGCCGGGGTGCTCTCGCGGTTCCGTCACGTGACGATCCCCGGCGTGCGCAGCGCCACGACCCTGGTGCTGATCCTGTCGATCATCACCGGGGCCAACCTGTTCACCGAGCCCTACCTGCTCACCAACGGCGGCGGCCCTGACGGCGCATCGACCACGCCGGTGCTGCTCATCTACCAGCTGGGCATCCAGCAGCAGAACCCCGACACCGCAGCAGCCATCGGCATGATCCTCGTGGTCCTCGTCGGCATGCTGTCGCTGGCGGCCAACCGCGCGACCAGGGAGCGATGATGCGAAAGAAGCGTTCACTGCCCCGCATCCTGAGCATCATCCTGCTCACGATCGCGGCCATCGGCTTCGCCTTCCCGTTCTACTTCATGATCGTGGGGGCGTTCCAGGAGAGTCCGACGAACTCCCCGAGCGAGCTGTTCCCGACCGGCGGATGGACCGTCGACAACTTCGTCGCGATCGACTCGCGCATCGATCTGGTCGGCTCGCTGCTGAACTCGCTGATCTTCACGGCCGGCGTGCTGCTGGGCACGGTCGTGTTCGGCCTGCTCGCCGGCTACGCGATCGCGCGCCTCGACTTCCGCGGGCGGGGCGTGATCTGGGTGCTGATGCTGCTCGTGCAGATGGTGCCGTTCCAGCTGCTGATGATCCCGCTCTACGTGCAGATCACCCGAAGCTACGGCCTCGGCGACTCGTATCTGGGCATGATCCTGCCGTTCCTGATCAACACGACGGCGGTGTTCATCTTCGTGCAGTTCTTCAAGGCACTGCCCGTGGAGATCTTCGAGGCCGCGCGCATCGACGGCGCCGGCGAGATCCGCCTGCTGACGTCGGTCGCGATCCCGCTGATCAAGCCGGTGCTCGTGACCGTCGTGCTCGTCACCTTCATCGGGCCGTGGAACGAGTTCCTCTGGCCCTTCCTCATCACGAAGGATGCGAGCCTGCAGCCGCTGGCCGTCTCCCTCGCGAACTACATCTCCAACGTCGCGCAGTCCACCGCGAACCCGAACGGCGCGATCCTCGCGGGTGCCGCGGCGCTCGCATTCCCCGTCGTGATCCTGTTCATCGTCTTCCAGCGGTTCTTCCGCGCCACCGACCTCGGTGCAGCCGTCAAGGGCTGACCCCGCAACTCAGCCAGAAAGGGCATCCATGTTCACCGGAGCATCCTTCCCCCTCGGTCCGTTCGTCCCGTTCGAGGGCAACCCGATCCTGCGTCCGCGCGGCGCCAGCTGGGAGTCGGCCAACCTCTACAACCCGGCGGCGCTCGTCGACGGCGACGAGGTGGTGCTGCTCTACCGGGCGCACGCCGACGACATCATCTCCCACATCGGCATCGCCCGATCGAGCGACGGCGTGAACTTCACGCGCGAGGATGCGCCGATCCTCTCCCCCTCGGAGGACTACGAGACGTACGGCTGCGAAGACCCGCGTATCGCGCTGATCGACGGCACCTACTACCTCACGTACACGGGCTGGGATCGACGGAGCGCGCAGCTGTGCCTGGCGACCTCGACCGACCTGCGCACGTGGACCAAGCACGGTCCGCTGTTCGACGACTTCGACACCTTCAAGACCATGGACCCGCGCGGGTTCAACTGGTCCAAGGCGGGTGTGATCGTGCCGCAGCGGATGCACGGCAAGTGGTGGATGTACTTCGGCGAGGGCGCGATCTACTGGGCGACCAGCGACGACCTGATCCACTGGACTCCGGGCACCGCCGACACCGAGCCGATGTACTCGCCCACGCCGGGCACCTGGGACGAGGCGCTGGTCGAGATCGGCACCTCACCCGTCGTCACCGACAACGGCCTGCTGCTGTTCCTCACGAACGGCGCCACCCGGGTCGTGCACGAGGACGGCACAGTCGACGTCGACTACCGCTGCGGGCAGATCGCGATCGATCCGGATGAGCCGACCAAGGTCATCGCGCGGCTGCAGGAGCCCTGGCTGCGCCCACAGACGTTCGAGGACATGCACGGGCTCGTCTCGAACGTGACCTTCGTGGAGGGGCTCGTGAAGTTCCAGGACAAGTGGTTCGCGTACTACGGTCAGTCCGACACGACGCTGGCCGTGGCGATTCACGATCCGGCCGAGCCGTGGGGCCGGGCGCTGCGCACCTGACCGGGGCTGAGGCCGCGGAGGGGGCCGGCGCGGGTTACGGTGTCGTTGTGCCTGCACGCGAATCGATCGTCGAACACCCCGTCTCCGAAGCACCGTCCGGAAAGCTGGTCCTCCTGCGCCACGGCGAGACCGAATGGTCCAGGGCCGGCAGACACACCGGGCTCACCGACATCCCCCTCACGGCGCGCGGGGAGGATCTGGCCCGCCGCGCCGGCGCCCTGGTGGCGGACTACGACTTCTCGCTCATCCTGACCTCTCCCCTCGTGCGGGCGCAGCGAACCGCGGAGCTCGCGGGCCTGCACGCCGAGATCGACCCCCTCCTCGTGGAGTGGGATTACGGCGGATACGAGGGCCGCACGACGAAGGACATCCGCGCGGAACTCGGCTACGGCTGGAGCACGTTCTCCCACGGTGTGATCCCCGGGAGCACCCCCGGGGAGACCGTGGAAGAGGTCGCCGCGCGGGCGTCGCGGGTGCTCACCCGGGTGCTGCCGGCGATGGCGCAGGGCGATGTCGCGCTGGTGGCGCACGGCCACTTCCTGCGCATCCTGACGGCGGTGTACCTGCGACTCGCTCCGCGGTTCGGCGCCCAGATCAGCTTGGATGCCGGATCGGTCTCGGTGCTCGGCTTCGCGCGCGAGCAGCCCGCGATCCTGTCGTGGAACTACGGCCCCGAGCTGCCTTCGGCACCGGCCGAATCCTGATCGGACGGGTGTCGGTCCGTCGCACCGAGGAGTAGCGTGCCCGCATGGCGATCGCGACCGAGACGACGGATTGGCTGCTCGACGGGGACCCCGCGCTGCGCTGGCAGGTGGAGCGCGACCTGCTCCACGAGCCCGAAGAGGTGTGGCAGGCGACGCGCGCCCGGGTGGCGACCGAGGGATTCGGCGCCGCCCTCCTCGCGCGGCAGGACGACGACGGCCAGTGGGCAGGAGGCGCCTACTTCCCGGCGGGCTTCTTCGGCAGCCCGGAGGCAGAGGAGCCGGGGCAGCCGTGGACGGCCACGACCTGGTCGCTGAACGCTCTGCGCGAGTGGGGAGTGGATGCCGATGTGCTCGGCGACACCGCGGAGCGTCTGGCGCGGAACAGCCGGTGGGAGTACGAGGACCTGCCCTACTGGGGCGGCGAGGTCGACGTGTGCATCAACGCGTACACGCTGGCGAACGGCGCGTGGCTGGGAGCGGACGTCGCAGCCCTCGCCCGCTGGTTCCCGGCCCACCGCCTGGAGGACGGCGGGTGGAACTGCGAGGCGGAGGAGGGCGACTCGGTGCGGTCGTCGTTCCACTCCACGCTCAACGCCCTGCGCGGGATGCTCGCCTATGAGCGGCTCACCGGCGACACGTCGCTGCGCGAGGCGCGGCACTCGGGCGAGGAGTACCTGCTGCGGCGGCGGCTGCTGTACCGCGAGTCGACCGGCGAGCAGGTCGGTCCGTTCGTGGGGCGCTTCGTGTATCCGAGTCGTCACCGATACAGCGCGCTGACGGCCCTGGACCACTTCCGAGAGGTGTCGCTCGTCGAGGGCGTCGACCCCGACGAGCGGATCGCGGATGCCGTCGAGCTGGTGCGGGCCGCGCGACGGGCGGACGGCACGTGGGTGCAGAGCACTCCGCTCGCCGGTCGCACCTGGTTTCCCGTCGACGTCGGGGAGGGCCACCCCTCCCGCTGGCTCACGCTGATCGGCACCCGCGTGCTCGACTGGGCCGGACGCGCCTGAGCCGCGAGATCACCGGCGCGGGGCAGCATCCCGATATGCGTTCTTTTGAGTTATTCAAATGAACGGGTATGCTCGAACCATGGAGACGGAACTCGACTCGGCGCTTCGCGTTGCCGGGCTGCGTGCGACAGCGGGCCGCGTCGCCGTTCTCGAGGCTCTGGACTCCATGGCCCATACGGATGCGGAGCGGGTCTACCGCGCCGTGTCCGAAGTGCTGCCGACCACGTCGATCCAGTCGGTGCACAACATCCTCGCGGACCTGACGACGGCGGGCCTCATCCGCCGGATCGAACCGGCAGGCTCCGCGGCGCTCTACGAGCGGCGCATCGACGACAACCACCACCACGTCGTCTGCACCTCCTGCGGTGCGGTCGGCGATGTGGACTGCGTGGTCGGCGAAGCGCCGTGTCTCACCCCGTCCTCGACGGGCGGATTCACCGTCCAGACCGCCGAGGTCACCTTCTGGGGCCTCTGCCCCAGCTGCCAGAACGCCGCGCAATAGCCGCTCGCCGATCGCCCATCCGCGGATGGGTGTATTCGTCGCGCCTGCGCGCAGAAGGAGAGAACCATGACGAACCCTGTTCCCGGCCGTCCGGCCACCACGACCCAGGCCGGCACCCCGATCGTGAGCGACGAGCACTCGCTGACGGTCGGCCCGGATGGCCCCACGGTCCTGCACGACCACTACCTGGTCGAGAAGATCGCGGCGTTCAACCGTGAGCGTGTGCCGGAGCGGAACCCGCACGCGAAGGGCGGCGGCGCGTTCGGAGAGTTCGTCGTCACCGAAGACGTGTCGCAGTTCACGCGGGCGGCCGTGTTCCAGCCGGGCGCGAAGAGCGAGGCGCTGATCCGCTTCTCATCGGTCGCCGGCGAGCAGGGCTCCCCCGACACCTGGCGCGACGTGCGCGGCTTCTCGCTGCGGCTGTACTCGGAAGAGGGCAACCTCGACATCGTCGGCAACAACACCCCGACGTTCTTCCTGCGCGATGCGATGAAGTTCCCCGATTTCATCCACTCGCAGAAGCGCCTCGGCGACTCGGGCCTGCGCGACCCCGACATGCAGTGGGACTTCTGGACGCTCTCGCCCGAGACCGCACACCAGGTGACCTACCTCATGGGCGACCGCGGCCTCCCGCGCAGCTGGCGGCACATGAACGGGTACGGCTCGCACACCTTCTCGTGGGTGAACGCCGCCGGTGAGCTGTTCTGGATGCGGTACCACTTCGTGTCCCACCAGGGCGTCGAGGCGATGGGTGCCGAAGAGGCGCAGCAGCTCGCCGGATCCGACGCCGACCACTACCGTCGCGACCTGTTCGACGCGATCGCCCGCGGCGAGCACCCCTCCTGGGACCTCTACGTGCAGATCATGCCGTACGGCGAGGCGAAGGACTATCGCTTCAACCCGTTCGACCTCACGAAGACCATCTCGCTCAAGGACTACCCGCGCATCAAGGTCGGCACGCTGACCCTCAACCGGAACCCGGAGAACTTCTTCGCTCAGATCGAGCAGGCGGGCTTCACGCCGGGCAATCAGGTGCCGGGCACGGGCCTGTCGCCGGACAAGATGCTGATGGGTCGTATCTTCGCCTACCCGGATGCGCAGCGCCACCGCATCGGCCCGAACTACAACCAGCTGCCGGTGAACCAGCCGCACGCCGCCGAGTCGCGCAACTACCAGCACGAGGGTTCGATGCGGTACCAGTTCAACGACGCCGCGCACCGCACCTACCACCCGAACTCGTTCGGCACGGCCGGGGGCCCGGAAGCAGATCCGACCGTGGCGCACGAGGCGAACTGGGAGGCCGACGGAGAGCTCGTACGCTCCGCCGCCACCCTGCACGCCGAGGACGACGACTTCGGGCAGGCGGGAACGCTCTACCGCGAGGTGTTCGACGGGGAGCAGCGCGCCCGCTTCCTGGAGACCCTGACCGGTCAGGGCCGCTCGATCACTGTCGACGACATCCGCGAGCGGTTCTTCCAGTACTGGACCAACGTGGATGCCGAGCTCGGCGCAGCCCTGCGGGATCGGGTCTGATCCGCGTCATCCGCTGAGACCCCGTCTTCGCGCCGAGACCCCCTCCTGCCCACGTCGGCAGGAGGGGGTCTCGGCGTCAGGGCGGGGTCTCGGGGTTGCACCGGGGCCACCGCGCAGGAACAGGGCCAAGATGGAGGGGTGGCCACCCCCCTCTCCGACCTGACCAGCATGCCCGACCCTCAGCACGTGTACGCCGCGGACGGCACACGGCTGGCGACCTACACCTGGGGCGAGTTCGACGCCCCGGTCGTGGTGATCGTGCACGGCTTCGCGTCGAGCGCCCGCGACAACTGGGTCCTCACGGGCTGGGTGCGCGAACTCACGCGCGCCGGCTACCGCGTGCTCGCGCTCGACCAGCGCGGGCACGGGCGCAGCGAGAAGCCGCACGACCCGGAGGGCTACCGCATCCGAACTCTGGTGACGGATGTCGAGACCGTGATGGACACGTATCTCGTGGACGACGCGTTCTACGTCGGCTACTCGCTGGGCGCCCGGGTGGGCTGGGAGGTGGTGCGCGAGCTGCCGCACCGCATCGGGCGGGCGGTACTCGGCGGAGTGCCGGACGGCATCCCCCTGGCCCGTCTCGACCTGGACCAGGTCCGCGCGTACATCGCCGACGGCACTCCCGTCGAAGACCCCACGACGCAGAACTACATCGCGCTGACGGAGCGGGTGCCCGGCAACGACCTGCAGGCGCTGGTCGCGCTCGCGGAGGGCATGCGGTCGTCGGGCATGATCGACCCCGACCCTTCGGATGCCCCGACCCGGCCGATCCTGTTCGCCACGGGGTCGAAGGATGCCATCATCGAGGGCTCACGGGCGCTGGCGTCCGCCGCCCCCGACGGTCGCTTCTTCGAGATCCCGAACCGGAACCACTTCAACGCTCCGGGCTCGCGGGACTTCAAGGAAGCGGCGCTGGCTTTCCTTGGCGAGGCGTAGCCGCCGGCCCGCCCGTCTGCCCGTCCGCCCGTCCGTCCGTCCGCCCCTCCGCCCGTTGCGAAGGAGTTCGCACGGAATGAAGGAGCGGATGCGGCATCCACTCCTTCATTCCGTGAGTTCTCCTTCACTCCGTGTGAGCGACGGACACCCGTCGGCAGGCCATACACCTCACACGAGGTCAGCGCCCAGGCCGGAACGGATGCCCGCCAGGCTCGGGACGCAGGCCTAGACGGCGGAGCTCTCCGCGCGCTTCGGCAGCACCCATCCCGCGCGCGGGAAGTGGCAGGTGTAGCCGTTGGGGTACTTGATCAGGTAGTCCTGGTGCTCTTCCTCGGCCTCCCAGAACGGACCCTCAGGTTCGATCGTGGTGACGGCCTTGCCCGGCCACAGGCCCGAGGCGTCGACGTCGGCGATCGTGTCACGCGCGACCGTCTCCTGCTCAGGGGAGAGCGGGAAGATCGCCGAGCGGTAGCTCGAGCCGATGTCGTTGCCCTGACGGTCCTTCGTGGACGGATCGTGGATCTGGAAGAAGAACGCGAGGATGTCGCGGTACGTCGTCTTCGTCGGGTCGAACACGATCTCCACGGCCTCGGCGTGGCCGGGGTGGTTGCGGTAGGTCGCGTGGTCGTTCGAGCCGCCGGTGTACCCGACGCGGGTGCTGATCACGCCGGGCTGGCGGCGGATCAGGTCTTCCATGCCCCAGAAACAGCCGCCGGCGAGGACGGCCGTCTCGGTCCCGGGCGTGCGGGTGATGGTTCCGGTGTCGGTCATGACTGCTCCTCAGAGATGTCGGTGGTGGGGGTTTCGGGCGTCTTCGCGAAGAGGGGACTGTAGCGACCGTACCCCTCCTCCTCCAGCCTGTCAGCCGGGACGAAGCGCAGGGCCGCGGAGTTCATGCAGTAGCGGAGCCCGCCTTCGTCGCGGGGTCCGTCGTCGAAGACATGGCCGAGGTGGCTGTCGGCGTTCGCGGAGCGCGCTTCGGTGCGCTTCATGAACAGCGAGCGATCGGTGCGCGTCGTGACGGCATCCGCCTCGATGGGCTTGGTGAAGCTGGGCCATCCGGTTCCGCTGTCGAACTTGTCGGTCGACGAGAACAACGGCTCGCCCGAGACGACGTCGACGTATATGCCGTCGTCGTGGTTGTTCCAGTACGCGTTACGGAACGGCGGTTCGGTCGCGTCCTGCTGGGTCACCTCGTACTGCAGGTTCGTGAGGCCACTGACGGCCTCGGGGGTCTTGCCGTAGTCGTTCGACATGATCTGACTCCTTGTCCGACGTCGCTGGCTGCGGCGTCACAGAGAAGAACCGCGGACGGCGCTGTTTTGGTCCCTCAGGGCTGGGAGCGCGCTGTGAGTTTCTGCGGACTCGATAGAGTTGCCTCCGCACTGCACACCGCCCGAGGGGAATCACATGTCCGTTGGACTGCTCGCCGTCGTCGACGACATCCTGAGCGCCGCGATGAAGGCCTCGGCCAAGGCGGCGGGTGTCGTGATCGACGATGCCGCGGTCACCCCGCAGTACGTGCAGGGCATCACGCCCGCGCGTGAGCTGCCGGTCGTCGGCAAGATCGCGCTCGGCTCGCTCGCGAACAAGTTCCTCATCATCATCCCGGCGGCGCTGCTCCTCACCGCGTTCGCCCCGTGGGTGCTGCCGTATCTGCTGATCCTGGGCGGCGCGTACCTGTGCTTCGAGGGCGCCGAGAAGGTGCTGGAGTGGTTCGGCGTGCAGCACGGCCACGCCGACGAGGGCGCCCGTGACGAGAAGAAGCTCGTCCTGGGTGCGGTGCGCACCGACCTGATCCTCTCGACCGAGATCATGCTCATCTCGCTGGCGAGCCTGGAGAAGGGTCTCGACATCTGGGCGACGCTCGCCATCCTCGCCGTTATCGCACTCCTGATGACGGGTGTCGTCTACGGCGCCGTCGCGCTGCTCGTGAAGATCGACGACATCGGGCTGAAGATGGCGAAGAACCCGGTGCGTCGCGTACGGCACACCGGCACCCGGATCGTGCGTTCCATGCCCGCGGTGTTCCGCTTCATCAGCATCCTCGGCACGGTCGCCATGCTCTGGGTCGGTGGACACCTCGTGCTCGTGAACCTGGGCGAGGTCGGCTGGCACTTCCCGGTCGACGTGCTGCACGGAGTGGAGCACGCGCTCCACAACCTCGGTCCGGTCGTCGTCTGGATCGTCGACACGATCATCTCCGCGATCGCCGGTCTCATCCTGGGGCTGCTCATCGTCGGGATCATCCTGGGGATCGCGAAGCTGTTCGGCAAGAAGCCGAACTTCCACGAGGGCGAGGAATCCCCCGCCGACGTGCACGTCTGACGCAGCAGAAGAGAGACCACCCGCCGATGACAGCCGTCCGAATCAGGGACGCGGAGACCGCAGACCTCGAGACGATCACCGCGATCCACAACCATGCGGTGCTGCACACCACCGCGATCTGGAACGAGGACGCCGTCGACCTCGCCGACCGCGTCGCCTGGCTCGCCGACCGCACCTCCCGCGGCTACCCGGTGATCGTCGCCGTCGACGACTCCGGGGTGCTGGGGTACGCGTCGTATGCGCAGTGGCGTCCGCACAGCGGCTACCGGCACACGGTCGAGCACTCCGTGTACGTCCTCGACGGTCAGCACGGCCGGGGTATCGGCACCGCGCTGATGGCCGCGCTCGTCGACCGCGCCCGCGCCGCGGGGCTGCACGTCATGATCGCGGGCATCGAGAGCGGGAACGCCGCCTCCATCGCGCTGCACCAGCGCCTCGGCTTCGTCGAGGTCGGACGGATGCCGCAGGTCGGGGCCAAGTTCGGGCGCTGGCTCGACCTGAGCATGCTCCAGCTCGTGCTCGACGACCGCGCCGAACCCGGCGCAGCATCCTGACCATGGATCTGCTGCAGTGGTTCGTCGACGCCTTCAACTCGAACTGGACGCTTCCCGGCGGGCAGACACTCCTCGTCCGTGAGGTCGTGGGCAATGCGTTCGGCCTGGCGAGTGCGCTCGGCGGCATGCGTCGGAAGATCTGGGCCTGGCCGGTCGGCATCATCGGCAACCTGCTGCTGCTGACCGTCTTCCTCGGGTCCGCGCTCAGCCCCGACCCCTCGCTGCCGCATCTGCTGGGTCAAGCAGGGCGGCAGATCATGTTCATCGCCGTCGCGATCTACGGATGGGTGCGCTGGCGCAAGGCCGACGGTGGACAGATCGTGCCGAGGTGGGCGCCGACGGGGGCACGCATCGGTCTGGTGGTCGGGATGGTCGTCGGCACCGTCGCGCTGACCCCGCTGTTCCGCGCGCTGGGCTCGTGGGAGCCGGTGTGGGCCGACGCCTGGACCTTCGTCGGCTCGCTGCTCGCCACCTACGGCATGGCCAAGGGCTGGACCGAGTTCTGGCTCATCTGGATCGCTGTCGACGTCGTCGGCGTGCCGCTGCTGTTCAGCTCCGGCTACTACGCGACCGGCTTCATGTACGTCTTCTACGGCGTCTTCACCGCGATCGGGTTCGTGATCTGGTGGCGGGCGCAGCGCAGTGCCGCGCATCCGGTCGTGATCCTGCCGCCCGATCCGAATCCGCGGCGCCCGGAAGACGACGAGCTCGCCTGAGAACGCCGTCGCCGGAACCGCCGCCGGCGCTCAGTGCCGGACGCGCGCGAGGAACTCCGCACGGCATCCGTCCCGACGACCGCGAAGTCCCGACCCGACACGAGCAGGTTGGTGTCGCGGGCGAAGCGGCGCACCAGACGCTGGGCGGTCACGGTCTCGTCGGTCACCAGTCAAGGGTAGAGCCCGCGGGGATGGGTCGTGAGCCCGTCATGTACATCTCACACCTTGAGATGTACAATTAGCCCATGTCCACGATCAGCGTCGCCGACGCGCGCAACAACCTCTCGACGGTCATCGCCCGCTCCCAGGAGGAGGCCGTGTTCATCGAGCGACGCGGTCAGCGTGCCGCAGTCGTGGTCAGCCCGGAGCAGTACGAGCGGATGATCGAGGCACTCGAAGACGCCGAAGACGTGGCCGCGTTCGACGAGGCGATGGCAGAAGAAGGCCCGGACATCCCCTGGGATCAGGTGAAGGCCGACCTGGGCTGGACGTGAGCTATCGGATCGAACTGCGCCCCGCTGCCGTTCGAGCATTGAAGAAGGTCGACCATCAGGATCGCGACCGGATCCGCGGTGCCATCGCCCTGCTCGGCGAGAACCCCCGCCCGCCAGGAGCGAAGGCTCTGCAGGGACGCAACGGACTCCGCGTCCGCGTCGGGAACTACCGCATCATCTACACGATCGACGATGACGTGCTCGTCGTCGCCGCGGTCGTCACGCTGGGCCATCGGCGGGACGTCTACGAGCGCTGACCAGCCTCCCCGACATCCACCCCGGAATGTGTCCGTGCGTGTCGGCGGCCCTGGACCCACCCGGCACCCTTCGCCTTTCATGGGGGCATGACCCGTCAGATCCGCTTCAACGCCTTCGACATGAACTGCGTCGCCCACCAGTCGTCCGGCCTGTGGCGGCACCCCGACGACCGGTCCCGGCAGTACAACACGATCTCGTACTGGACCGACCTTGCGAAGCTGCTGGAGAGCGCGACCTTCGACGGGATCTTCATCGCCGACGTCCTCGGCACCTACGACGTCTACGGCGGCACGAACGAAGCCGCGATCCGCAACGGCGCCCAGGTGCCGGTGAACGACCCGATCCTGCTGGTGAGCGCGATGGCCGCGGTCACCGAGAACCTGGGCTTCGGCATCACGGCGGGCACCGCGTTCGAGCACCCCTATCCGTTCGCCCGTCGGCTGAGCACGCTCGACCACCTGACCCAGGGGCGGATCGGCTGGAACGTCGTGACCGGATACCTGCCCAGTGCCGCCCGCAACATGGGCCAGGAGGATCAGCTCGCGCACGACGACCGCTACGACCACGCGGACGAGTACGTCGAGGTGCTCTACAAGCTCTGGGAGGGCTCGTGGGAAGACGACGCCGTGGTCGAGGACCGCGAGCGGGGCATCTTCACCGACCCGTCGAAGGTGCACCCGGTCGGGCATGAGGGGAAGCACTTCAGCGTTCCCGGCATCCACATCTCCGAGCCGTCGCCGCAGCGTACGCCGGTGATCTACCAGGCCGGCGCGAGCCCGCGCGGAGTGAAGTTCGCGGCCGAGAACGCCGAAGCAATCTTCGTCGCGGCGCCGTCGAAGGAGGTGCTCGCCGGCACCGTCAAGCGCATCCGCGACGCCCTGGAAGCGGCCGGACGCGACCGCTACGACGCTCGCATCTACACACTGCTCACGGTGATCACTGCTGCGACGAGCGAGGAGGCGACCGCGAAGCACGCCGAGTACCTCTCGTACGCGAGCCCCGAGGGCGCGCTCACCTTCATGTCGGGCTGGATGGGCGTCGACCTCTCGCAGTACGCCGAGGACGAGCCGGTCGGGAACGTCGAGTCGAACGCGATCCAGTCGGTGCTTCAGCACCTGAAGGAAGAGGCCGACCTCGGCCGCGAATGGACCGTCGGCGACTTCGGGCGCCACAACGCCATCGGCGGCCTCGGTCCCACGATCGTCGGTTCCGGCGTCGAGATCGCCGACGAGTTGCAGTCGTGGGTGGAGGAGACCGACATCGACGGCTTCAACCTCGCCTACGCGGTCACCCCCGGCACCTGGCAGGACGTCATCGAGCACGTGATCCCGGTGCTGCGCGAGCGCGGCGTCTACCCGGACGAGTACGCACCGGGCACCTTGCGCAACAAGCTGCAAGGCAAGGGCGACCGCGTGCAGGACACGCACCGCGCCGCGAAGTACCGCGTCGGAGCGTTCGCACCGAGCGCCTGATCGCAGTGCTCCGATTGAGGGTTCGCTGACACCGGACTCCCGACTCGATACCCTCCGTAGATAAGTCACCTGACGCACCTCCACGGAAGGAGCAGGCCATGGCTCGAGTGATCGTCCATGCGACGGTGACCCTCGACGGGTTCTTGGCGGATGCGGACGGCGGAGTCGACTGGATGTTCGGCCGCCCCTCTGCTCCCGAAGACGATGTCGTCGTCGAGAACGTCATGAAGAACATCGGCGCCATCGTCGGCGGGGCGAACAAGACGCAGACCATCGACGACGGAGAGATCCCCTACGGCGGCATGCTCAAGGTGCCGGTGTACCTCATGACCCACACCGATCACCCGCCGATCGAACGCGACGGGATCACGTACACCTTCGTGGTCGACGACATCGCCCAGGCGGTCGAGTCAGCCACACAGGCGGCCGGCGACAAGTGGGTCAGCCTGCTCGGAGGGAGCATCTCGCGACAGTGTCTCCAGCTCGGACTCGTCGACGAACTCCACCTCGACGTCGCGCCGGTCCTGCTGGGCGACGGCATCTCGCTGTTCGCCGGGCTCGGGCAGCGCATCGAACTGGAACGCCTCGAGACGTCGGCCTTCGCGAGCGAGACCCACCTTCGCTACCGCGTCCTTCGCTAGAGACTCTCGCCGAGAACGCGTCCGACGGGGGCCGCGCCGTCAGTCGTCGCTGCGGCTGAAGATCCCGCGCAGAACGAGGAACACCACCACGGCGACGACCGCGACGATCGCGAGCTTGAAGATGAACGCGAGCACCGAGAACAGCGCGCTCACGATCCACCAGGCGATCACGACGGCGAGGACGACGCCGAGGATGGTCCAGATGTTCTTGGTCATACCTCCAGCCTACGGAGTCACGCTGCCGGGATCTCGTCGAGCGACCGATAGACGGGCAGCCCGCGCCGCTGCGCGATCTCGACGTCCTTGTCTGCGCCCGCCGACTCGCCGGGCAGGCGCAGCACGGCGTCGCAGTGCTGCAGCAGCCGGTGCGCCGTCTCGTACATGACGTCGCCGTCGCCGGCTTCGGTGGCATCGAGCGTGCGCAGGATCGGAAGCGCGACCCACTCCCCGATCATCGGCACATGGCCGAGGCGGAAGATCGGGCCGGAGGCCTCTTCGAGTCGAGCGAGGTTCTGAGCGATGAGGTCGGGGTCGCCGTTCGTCCCAGAGCGGTAGGGGCCGGCGATCAGGATCAGGAGTGGTTTTGTCATGGAGATGACTGTAGTCTGAATCATGCAAGAACGTGCAACTTCGGGAGAAAACATATGCTGGCCGCGCAACGCAAAGACCACCTGCTCGCCCTCCTCGACCGTGACGGACGAGTGGTGGCCAAGACCGTCGCCGATGAGCTCGGGGTGTCGGAGGACGCGATCCGACGCGACCTGCGGGAACTCGCCGACGAGGGAAAGCTCCTACGCGTCTACGGCGGCGCCCTCCCGATCCCCGCCCCGGAGCCCCCGGTTCGCGAACGCGCCGACTTGGCGACCGAGAGCAAGGAGCGCGTCGCACGTGCGGCCGTGGCGACCATCCGGCCCGGCTCGACGATCGTCCTCGATGCCGGCACGACCACGCTCGCCATGGCCCGGATGCTGCCCACAGGCACGGGCCTCACGGTGATCACAGCAAGCCCGGCCGTCGCCCTCGCAGTGGCGGAGCACTCGGACGCCCGGGTGATCATGATCGGCGGCGAGCTCTCCCGACACTCACTCGTGGCCGGCGGCGGCCTGGCGATGGAGGCCATCCAGCACCTCGCAGCCGACACGTTCTTCCTCGGCGCCACCGGCATCGATCCCGAACGCGGCATCACCACCGGCGAACTCGACGATGCCGTCACCAAGCGAGCGCTGGCCTCGCGCTGTACCGCGACGATCGTGCTCGCGAGCGAGGAGAAGATCGGCGCCGTCGCGCGCTATCCCGTCCTGGCGCTCGACACCGTCACCGCGATCATCACCGACCCGACCGACACCAACCCGCTCATCGAGGAGGTCACTGCACTGACCGGCCAAGGCTGACCCCGGCTCCAGGGTCCAGGCGATGTGACACAGCGCGCGCCGGATCGACGTCGCGACCACTTCAGGCTCTTTCCCCAGGCATAATCAGTATATTTCTGTGGTTTATGAGTAGAATCGTCATTAATCAACGGAAATGCGGTGATTATGAACGAAGCGGAGTTTGGCGCACAGATCAGGCGCGCGCGACTGCTCGAAGACATCGACCAACGCGCGCTGGCGGATGCCGCGAACATCAGCCCCACGACGCTGATGAAGCTCGAGAAGGGCCAGGGGTCGACCCTGACCACGCTGTTCAAGGTGCTCCGTGCCCTCGGGCGTGACGATTGGCTCGAGACCCTGGAGCCCGCGCCCGCGGTGAGTCCGCTGGCTCTCGCTCGAGAAGCAGAAGGACGCCAGGAGCCCCAGCGGGCCTCGAGGAAGACCTCGTGACCTACACGCGCGTCGAGGTTCTCCGCGTCTACATCTGGGATGAACTCGTCGGCGCCGTGGCCCCCTCCGGTCGCGCCTACGCCTTCGAGTACGCCCCGTCCTGGCGCCGCCGCGGCATCGAACTCGCTCCCATCCTCATGCCGACCTCCTTACCGCGGAGGGCGCAGCGCGTCTTCAGCTTCCCTGGCCTCAACGAGCAGACATACCAGGGACTGCCACCGATGTTGGCCGACTCCGTGCCTGACCGTTTCGGCAACGGCATCATCGACAGCGTCCTCGCCCGCGAAGGTGTGCTTCCCAGCGAGATCAGCGCTATCGACCGCCTCGCCTATGTCGGCAAGCGAGGGATGGGCGCACTCACCTTCGCCCCTGACTCCTCCCCACGCGCGCAGCACACCGCCGTGGAGATGAATCACCTCGTCGAGGCCGCCCGCGCAGCCCTCCGAGGAGAACTCGACAGCCCGGCCGTGACGACCGAGTCGCTGAACGAGCTGATCCAGGTCGGCACGTCCGCTGGTGGCGCCCGAGCCAAAGCAGTAATTGCCTGGAACACCGCCACCGGCGAGATGCGCGCCGGTGGCATCACCGCGCCTCCCGGGTTCGAGCAGTGGCTGTTGAAGTTCGACGGTGTCGGAGTGGACAACCAGCTCGGCCAGGCCAGGAGCTACGGCCGCACTGAGTTCGCGTATTACCTGATGGCCACCGCCGCAGGCGTGGAGATGAGCGAATGCCGCCTCCTCGAGGAAGGCGGACGAGCGCACTTCATCACACGTCGGTTCGACCGACCGGGGACGGGCGGCGATCGCCTGCACATGCAGTCGCTCTGCGCGATCGCGGCGATCGACTTCAACGCGATCGAGACCAACGACTATGCCTCGCTGTTCACGGTCGCCGCCGAACTCGGCGTCGATAACACCGCACAACTGTTCCGCCGTATGGTGTTCAACGTCCTCGCGAGCAATAACGACGACCACTCCAAGAACCACTCCTTCCTCATGGATCAGAGCGGCGCCTGGACGGCGTCGCCGGCGTACGACATCACCTTTGCCTACGACCCGACCTCGCCCTGGACGGCGAAGCACCTGATGAGCGTGAACGGCAAGTTCGATGCGATCACCCGCGATGATCTCCATGCCGTGGGCGAGACCTTCGAGGTCCCCGGCCACCGCAGGATCGTCCGCGAAATCGAGGCTGCGGTGAAGCGTTGGCCCGAGTTCGCGGCCGAGGCGGGTCTGCCCGACGAGCGCACCGTTGAGGTCGGCACACGACTGGACACCATCGCGCTCTGACCGACGGGGGCGAAGCGTCCGAGAACGTCAGACGTAGAGCAGATCCTCGGCGACGGCATCCCTCCACCCGGGAACGGCGAGTCGTGCGGGATCATCCCATTCGCCGCCGATGATCTGCGCGAATGCCCCCTTCACTCCGAAGAGCTTCTCGAGCGGGGTCCAGTCGGACTCCCCGGGCATGGGCACGAGAGAGCGCTCCTCGAGTGCCCCGGGGTGGACCTCCTCGATCAGCGACAGCAGACGCACACCCGTGCGCACGGGACGCAGCGCCTCGGCATCCGTGACGTGCAGGATCACTCCCTCGCAGGCGTCTCCGGCGTGATCACGCACCAGCGGCGTGAAGCCGTAAGGAACCGCGGCGATACCGGGAAGCTCGGCTGCCACGATGGCTGCGGCGTAGCGCTCCGCGTCGATGAAGGGCGCCGCGATCACCCGGAACGGCACGGCGGTGCTTCGTCCCTCCGAGACGTTCACGCCCTCCGCCAGGCAGGTGCCGGGGTAGAGCAGGGCCGTCGTGGGGCTGGGGAGGTTCGGGGACGGCGGCATCCAGGTGCCCTCATCCACGCGGCGAGCCGCATCTCGGTACCACCCCTCCACCGTGACGACTTCCAGCTCGACATCGATCCCGCGCGTCCGCACCCAGTGGCGGGCCAGCTCGCCGATCGTGAGCCCGTGACGGATCGGCATGCTCCAGCGCCCCACCAGGGACTGCGCCCGCTCGTCGAGCATCGGACCCTCCGCTCGGTCGAGCCGGCCACCGATCGGGTTCGGACGGTCGAGCACCACGACCGCCACACCGGCATCGGCGCAGGCCTCGAGCACATGACTCATCGTCCAGATGTACGTGTAGAACCGGGCACCGACGTCGGGCAGATCGATCAGCAGCACGTCGAGATCGGCGAGGTCGGACGCGGCAGGGCGCACCGCGTCGCCGTAGAGGCTGCGCACCTCGACGCCGGTGACCGGATCGACGAGGTCCTCGACCAGTTCGCCCTCTCGCGCGCGTCCGCTGAGCCCGTGCTCGGGCCCGAAAAGCCGAGTGAACCGCCAGCCGGTCTCGGCCAGCGGCTGCCGCCCGCGGCGGAGGTCGGAGGTCAGCGCGAGGTCGTTCGTGACCATCCCGATGCGCCCCCCTTCCAGGCGCGCGAGCAGATCGGGCCGGATGTCGCGTCGGATCAGGCGGTCGATGCCGAGAAGCATGGGATCAGTCGATTCTGTGGTCGGTGACGGCGTTGTAGGTGCGCTGCAGGTTGTCGGCGATGGTGTCGTAATCGGCCTGCGCGATGCGGGTGAAGAGGAAGTCGAGCACCGCGAGCTGCGCGATCCGACTCGCCATCGCGCCGGATCGGAAGGTCGACTCGGAGACGGCGGTGACGAGGACCAGCGAGCAGACCCGCGCGAGCGGGGACCGGGGGTTGTTGGTGATGGCGATGGTCGTCGCCCCGGCGCGGGCGGCGACCTCGGCCGATTGGACGATCTCGAGGGTGCGACCGGAGTGCGAGATCGCGATCGCGACATCCCGCTCGTCGAGGAGTGCGGCACCGGTGAGTGCGAGGTGGAGATCGGTCCGCGCCTGGGCCACGAGACCCGCACGGTGCAGCTTCTGCTCCAGGTCCTGTGCGGCGAGGCCGCTGGACGCCGCACCGTAGATGTCGATGCGCCGGGCGGCGCGCACCGCCTCGACGCAGCGCTCGAGTTCGTCGATGTCGATCTGCCGCGCGGTGCGCTCGATGGCCGACGCCTCGGCGAACGCGATCTTGCGCACGGTGGTGAGTGCGTCGTCGTGTCGGCTGACGTCGCTCTCCGACACCTGGAACCGCTCACGATCCGAGGCGCTGCGGTCGAGTTCGGTGGCGAGAGCGAGGCGCAGATCCGGGTATCCGGAGAACCCGAGACTCTGGGTGAAGCGGGCGATGCTGGCGACCGATGTGCCGCAGGCCGCGGCGAGGTGGGTGATCGAGTTGTCGACCACACTCTGCGGATCGGCGAGCACGTGCGTGGCGATGCGGCGCTCTGTGGGCGTGAGCGCGGAGAGGCGCTGATGGATGGCGGTCATCGCACTGGTGGACACGGCACCAGGATGGCATGGCCATGTTACGAATGGAAGTAATTTTCGGAAAGGGCTTGAGTTTCTGTAACAAATTCTCCAAAGTGGGCGAAGGCTTTCACAGCAGAGATGCCCCGGTCCCGCCGACGGCTCTCACAATCGAGAGGAACACCATGCGATACCGCACCACCCCACTCGCGTTCACCGCAGGTCTCCTGGTCACGGGGCTGGCCGTGGCCGGATGTGCACCCGCGGCTTCCAGCGGAGAGGCCGGCGGCGAGGACATCACTCTGAAGGTCTGGTCGTGGCAGGCTTCCTCCTCCCCCAAGTGGGAGGCCGTCTTCGACAAGTACGAGGAATCGCACCCCGGCGTGACCATCGAGTTCGAGGGCTACCAGCCGACCGAGTACAACCAGATCCTCGCCACCGGACTCGAGGGCAGCGACGGCCCCGACATCGCCATGCTCCGTGCTTACGGCGGCATCCAAGCGGCGATCCAGTCCGAGCAGATCGTCCCGATCGACGACATCGTCGACGGGCTCGACCAGTTCGATCCCACCGTGCTGCGCGCGGCTCAGGGCAAGGAAGACGGCAAGACCTACGGCGTGCCCTTCGCGTACCAGACGATGCAGATGTTCTACAACAAGACGATGTTCGACGAGATGAAACTGGAGGAGCCGAAGGACTGGGACGAGTTCATCGCACTCCAGGAGAAGCTCCTCGACGAGGGCGTCACCCCGATGGCCCTCGGCGCCCGTGAGGACTGGGTGCTGCCGATGTTCCACGACATCGTCGGATCGGCGAACTACGGCGGTGCCGACTTCGAGGAGAAGGTGCTCGCCGGCGACGTCGACTTCACCGACCCGGCCTACGTGTCGTCGCTCGGGATCGTCAAGGACATGCAGAAGTACCTCGACAAGAACGTCAACGCGATCGCCGTGGCGGATGCCGTGCTGCAGTTCACGTCGGGCCAGGCCGCGCAGTGGCCCGGTGGCTCGTTCGACCTGCCGACCTTCCAGAACTCGGCGCCCGACACCGAGTGGGGCGTCTACGAGGTGCCGCCGGCTCCGGGCAGCGCGCTCGACCACGCCGTCACCCCCGGCTACGCCGACGGCAGCTTCGGCATCAACGCGTCGAGCGACCAGCAGGAGGCCGCGACCGAGCTGCTGAACTGGATGACCACGAAGGAGTTCGGCCAGCTCGTCGCCGACGAGGTCGACCAGTTCTCCGCTCTGCCCGGTGTGAAGTACTCCGACCCGCTGATGCAGGAGATGAACGAGCAGTACACCGCCAACCCGGCGCCCTACCTGCTGCTCGTCGACTTCCGCTACGGCGACCCGACCGGCACCGCCGTGCTCGGCCCGGACATCCAGGCGATGTTCCTCGGCGACAAGACCCCGGAGCAGCTCGGCACCGACCTGCAGACCGGGATCTCCACCTGGTTCACCCCCGCATCCTGACCCGACCGTGAGGGGCGCCGGTCTCGGCGCCCCTCACGCAGCGAAAGAGGCATCATGGCCCTGACCCTCCCTCTCCGCCGGGAGAAGACACGGCGCTCGCGCGCGGGAATCGCCCTGTCGACCCCGACCGCGACGCTGTTCGTCCTCCCCGCCGCGGTGCTGTTCGCCGTGCTCATCCTCTATCCGATGCTCGCCGCGCTCAGCTACTCGTTCTTCGACTGGCAGGGAACGAAGCAGGGCGGATTCGCCGGCGTCGCGAACTACATCACCCTCCTCACGAAGGAGCCCTACGCCTCCGAGCTCTGGAACGCGTTCGGACACAACCTCCTGCTCTTCGCGGGTGCACTCGTCTTCCAGAACTCGCTCGGCCTCGGCATCGCGACGCTGCTGCACCGCCGCAAGCGCACCAAGCGGTTCTTCCAGACGATCTTCGCGCTCCCCTACCTCGTGAGCCCGATGGTCATCGGCTACCTGTGGTCGCTCATGCTCTCCCCGCTGTTCGGTCCGGTCAATGCGATCCTCCGCGGTGTCGGGCTCGAGAGCCTCGCGCTCCCGTGGCTCGGTGATCCGCAGCTCGCGATCTGGGTGATCGTGCTCGTGAGTGCCTGGCAGTGGATCGGCTTCCCGATCCTGCTCTACGGCGCAGCGCTCGGCGGCATCCCCGAGGAGATCGAAGAAGCCGCCGCCCTCGACGGCGCCACCGCGGGCAAGCGCTTCCGATACATCACCCTCCCGATGCTCACGCCCACAATCGGCATCATCACCGTGCTCACGTTCATCGGCAGCATGGAGGCCATGGCGATCCCGTTCGCGCTCGCGGGCTCGAACGGCGCCCCGGCCGGATCGACCGACGTGATGATGCTGCTCTTCTACCGCACCGCGTTCGAGTCGGGGAACCCGAACTCGATCGGCGTCTCCTCCGCGCTCGCGACCGTCCTGTTCATCTTCATCATGGTGATCTCGGTCGCGATCACCTCCACGATGCGTCGCGCCGAACGAAAGCTGTTCTGATGAGCACCGCCACCGAACCCCGCACCGAGCCGACGACCGAGGCGATCGTCTCGGGCCGCCCCTCCGCACCGCGTCGCCGCACGAGCCGCACCTCGGACACTCCGTTCATCGGGCGACTGTTCGCGAACATCTTCCTCTGGGGCTACGCTCTCATCGCGATCGGCCCTCTGCTGCTCATGCTCAACAACTCGCTGCGCACCCAGCAGCAGATCGCGACCGAGCCGCTGGGCCTCCCGGTGCCGCCGACGTTCACGAGCTTCCAGAGCGCGTGGATCACGGCATCCTTCGACACGTACTTCCTCAACTCGATCACGGTCACGGTCGGGTCGGTCATCGTCACGACGGTCGTGTCCGTGCTCGCGGCGTACGCGTTCGCCCGGGCCAGGGCGAAGTTCTTCCGGGGCATCGAGGCGGTGTTCCTCTCCGGACTCATGCTGCCGGTGCACCTGGCGATTCTGCCGCTGTTCTACCTGCTCGATTCGTTGAAGATGACCAGCAACGTGTTCAGCCTGATCCTCGTGTACGGCGCGCTGGGCATCCCGTTCACGACCTTTGTGCTGACGGTGTTCTTCCGTGCGCTGCCGATCGAGCTCGAGGAAGCGGCCCGCATCGACGGCGCAGGTCCGTTCCGCACCTTCATCCAGATCCTGTTGCCGCTCGTGCGACCCGCCCTCGCGACCGTGATCGTCTTCCGCTTCGTGCCGGTGTGGAACGACTTCTTCTATCCGCTGATCCTCCTGCGCGACCGCGACTCCTATACGCTGCCCGTCGGCCTGACCCGCTTCTTCGGCGAGTACTCCACCGACTGGCCGCAGTTGTTCGCCGGGCTCACGATCGCGACGATCCCTCTGATCGTGCTGTTCCTGCTCGCGACCAAGCAGATCATCAACGGGCTCACCTCCGGAATGAGCAAGTGAGGCGCCCGTGGTGAACGGGGCTCCGGGTTCGGCGTGGGCCTCGCTTCGGAGCACGCATGGAGGGGAGGCCGAGGAGCTGACGCTGCTGGGCACAACCGCGGAAGACGATCCCGAGCCGCTCGGCGCAGAGCACCTGTTCGACCTGGCCTCGCTCACGAAGATCTTCACGACCGTGGCCGCGCTGCGCCTGGCGGATGCCGGGATACTCGATCTGGATGAGCCGGTCGCGTCCGTGCTCCCGGTCGGCACGGGCACAAGTGCCGCACTCATCACGCCACGGCACCTGCTCACGCACACGTCCGGTCTTCCGGCCGAAGGCGGCGCGTGGCGCTCGGGGCTCGTGGGAGACGAGCTGCGTTCGACGGTGCTGCGCAGCGAGCTGCGCGCGGATCCCGGTGCGGTCCACCTCTACTCGGACGTCGGATTCATCGCGGTCGGCGAACTGGTCGAGCGGGTCTCGGGTGACTCTCTCCCAGCCCTCGTGGCGGACGCGACCGCGGCCATGGGTGCCGAGAACCTCACCTGGAACCCTTCGGCGACCCGCGCGGTGGCGACCGAGGTGCAGCCGCATCGAGGCCTCGTGCGCGGCGAGGTCCACGACGAATTGGCACACGCGCTTGGTCGCCCTGCTGGCCATGCCGGACTCTTCGGGACAGTGCACGACGTCGCTGCCCTCGCCCGCACGATTCGCGATGGGGGCCAGGGGGCTCATAAGCGTGTCCTCTCTGCGGACAGCGTGCGGCTCATGGTGACACCGGTCGTCGACGCGGCGGCGGGCTACGGCCAAGCGTTCGGTCTGCGAGTGCGGGATGGAGCGTGGATGGGCGATGCACTCGCCGTCGGCCACACCGGGTTCACCGGCACCGCCTTCGCCGTCGAGCTCGATTCCAAGGGCTGGGGCGTACTGCTGACCAATCGGGTGCATCCCTCACGGGAGGGCGCCGACGTGAACGCCGCGCGCCGAGACTTCTTCCGATCGATCGGCTGAGGCGACCGCCTGTCCGAGCCGCCAAAAGCTAGCCATCCGACCTCGCGGTGCACGGCGGATCAGACGACCTCGACCCGGGCTGCCAACAGGTCGTGAAGGTGTCCCGCGGCCCCGAGGAGCGCGACGCTACGACCCGCGAGGTCCGCCAATCGCGCCGTGAGGATGCGTTGCACCTCCTCGGTGCGGCCGTGCGCGCGCACCTGGTCGAGGATCCGTGAGACGGCGGGAATGCCGTAGCCTCCTGAGCGAAGGGCGGCAGCGACCCGCGCCTCCGTGATCGCCGCCGAACCGTACGACCGCGACCACGCCGTACCCCGCCTCGGATGCACCAGCCCTTCGCTCTCCCAGTGCCGCAGCGCAGACGGGCGGATGCCGAGAGCCTGCGCGAGTTCGCCGATGCTCATCGCATCCGCGTCGTCGAAGTCATCGTCAGCCTCAGCCACCGCGACCTCGAGCCCACGCAACGCCTCGCGCACCCGCGAGCGCTCGCGGGCGAGATCCGCGTGGAGATCGTCGATCCGCTCGGCTGCCTGCTCCACCGAACCGTCGATCAGGGTGGGCATCATCCGCCGGGCGGGCACCGGCCCGATGGCGGCAGCCATCGCCCGATACGCACGCACGGCGACCTCGTGCCGCGCCCCGTAGCGCCGATACCCGTTCGATCCGCGGGCGGCGGGCGGGATGACCCCGAGCCGCTCGAGGTCGCGCACCTGCTGCGTCGAATACCCCACGCGTCGGCCGAGCGCGACCGTGGTCATGACCTGCTCTGGAGGGTTTGCCATGGTGTTCCCGCTTTCTTCGGCATCCGAGTCCACATAAGCACGTGAAGCTCATCATTGAGGGATGGAGATGCAGGAGATCATCGAAACAGTCCGAGGCTTCGGCGGCGTCCTCGTCGTCACCCCCGAAGAAGGCAGCGAGTTCCCGGCGCTGTCCTGGGGAGACGCCTACTTCTACTACGCACCCGATGGGCGGATGCCCGAGCGCACCCAGCCGTACGGAACGATCATCACG
This sequence comes from Microbacterium sp. NPDC055665, assembly GCF_053618035.1. NCBI lineage: Bacteria > Bacillati > Actinomycetota > Actinomycetes > Micrococcales > Microbacteriaceae > Microbacterium > Microbacterium sp. NPDC055665. Next base: position 484,677 of record NZ_JBSHGY010000002.1, read on the forward strand.
AAGAACTATCCCGACGACATCGCGTCCGCGCTGGACACTCCGGGGCGCTTCCGGGTGAACATCCATGTCCGGCGGGAGCAGGTGCAGACGCTCGTCCCCTCGGATGGCGAGCCGACGGAGAAGGACGTGTTCCATCGGCATCCGCTGTACGGCGCGTCCGGGTGGGTGTGCGTGGTCGACCCGGCGGAGCGGACGTCGGATGCCGTTCTCGCCCTGCTCCGTGAAGCGCACGAGGCCGCCCGGCAGCGTGCCGAACGGCGGGCGGGGTGACCATGACCACCGTGCAGGGCATGACCGAGGCCGACCGTCGGATCGTCGCGGTGTGGGCGGCCGACTGCGCCGAGCGGGTGCTGCCCCTGTTCGAAGCGGAGGCGCCGGACGACGGCCGTGCACGCGATGCCATCGCCAGGGCGCGAGCCTTCGCGCGGGGTGAGCTCACCGCTGCCGGAGAGATCCGTCGGCGATTCGTCGCGGGCAGGGCCGCTCACAGCGCGACCTCACCGGCGGGGGTGGCTGCCGCCCGGTCCGCCGCTCAGGCCGCGGGCGTCGCGCACATGGGCGCCCATGCGCTCGGGGCTGCGGCTTACGCGGCGAAGGCCGTGGAGCTGGCGCATCCCTCGGTGCGCGAGGCGCGCGCCGCCGAAGTGCGCTGGCAACTCGCGGCCCTCTCCCCCGAAGCATCCGCCGCCCTGCGCACGCTTCCGCCTCTCGGCGAGGACTCCGCCGGTCCGCTCGGCCCCGGCCTGCTCGCCGCCGGGACGCTGGGCGAGGTGATCCGCGAGATCCAGCAGCACCTGCGGCTTCTCCCCTGAACACTTTCGAATCGGCTTCAGCCCCGATTCAGCGGCGGACCGGCACACTGGAGGAATGCGGATCCTGGTGGTGGACGACGAGGTGCGCCTCGCCGAGGGCGTGCGCCGGGGCCTCGAGGCCGAAGGCTTCGCGGTCGACGTCTCGCACAACGGCGTCGATGGACTCTGGCGTGCACGGGAGACGCGGTACGACGCGATCGTGCTCGATCTGATGATGCCGGGTATGAGCGGCTGGAAGGTGTGCGAGGCGTTGCGCGCCGAGGAGAACTGGACTCCCGTGCTGATGCTGACGGCGAAAGACGGCGAGTGGGACCAGGTCGAGGCGCTCGAGACCGGGGCCGACGACTACGTGACCAAGCCGTTCTCGTTCGCGATCCTGGTCGCGCGCCTCCGGGCCCTCGTGCGCCGCGGGGCCGTGGCTCGGCCGGCGATCCTGGAAGCCGGCGATCTGCGTCTCGACCCCGCCGCCCACCGCGTCTGGCGCGGCGACACCCCCGTGACCCTCACCGCGCGGGAGTTCTCGGTGCTCGAGTACCTGATGCGCCATCGCGGCCAGGTGCTGTCGAAGCGCGCACTCATCGAGGGCGTCTGGGATGACGACTTCGACGGCGACCCCAACATCGTCGAGGTCTACGTCGGGCATCTGCGCCGCAAGCTCGACAAGCCGTTCGGCCGTGACGCGATCGAGACCATCCGCGGTGCGGGCTACCGACTGGCGGCCGACGGTGGCTAGTCGCAGCTGGCGCTCGGTGCGCAGCAGGACCACGCTCGGGGCGACCGTCGTCGTCGCGGTGGCACTGCTCATCGGCGCCTTCTCGTTCTACGGCGTGCTCAGCGCCAGCATCCACGGCAGCACGGAGCGCGCGGCCGAGCAGCGCCTCGATGAGCTCGCCGAGCGCAGCGACGGACCGGGCCGCGGCGGGGTCGACACCCTCGAGGACGAGTTCGTGCAGCTCATCGGCGCCGACGGGTCGGTGCGGGCGGCCAGCGAGGACGCCCGCGAGGCGCTCGGCTCGACGGCCCTGCCGGTGTCCGACGATCCGCAGACCACGACCGTCGACGGTGAGCAGATGCTCGTCGTCTCGGACGACCTCGATGATGACCAGACGCTCGTGCTGGCCGTGTCGATGGACGACGACGCCGAGACCCTGACGACGATCGCGACTCTGCTCGCCATCGCCGTCCCCCTGCTCCTGCTGCTCGTCGCGGTGACCACCTGGCTCGTGGTCGGACGAGCGCTCCGTCCGGTCGAACGCATCCGTGAGAAGGTCGACGGCATCACCGCCGAGCGCCTGCACCAGCGAGTGCCGGTGCCCGAGACGGCCGATGAGATCGCGGCGCTCGCGACGACCATGAACGGCATGCTCGACCGACTCGATGCCGCCGCCACCGCGCAGCGGCGTTTCGTCTCGGATGCCTCGCACGAGCTGCGCTCGCCGCTCGCGACCATCCGTCAGCACGCCGAGCTCGCACAGGCCCACCCCGACGTGACGAGCATCGGCGAACTCGCGGAGGTCGTCTCGGAGGAGGGACTCCGCCTGCAGGGCATCGTCGAGTCTCTACTCCTTCTCGCCCGCCTCGACGAAGGCGCGAGCACGCACGACGAGCCGATCGACCTCGACGACATCGCGCTCGGCGAGGTGCGCCGGCTGCGCGCGGCCGGGCACGAGGTCGACGGCTCCGGCATCCAGGCGGCGAGGGTGCACGGCGATCCCCGCCTGCTCGGCCAGCTGGTGCGCAACCTCGCCGACAACGCCGCGCGCCACAGCCGCAACCGGGTCGCGATCGGCGTGATCCCCTCCGGTGGGCATGTGTTCGTGACGGTCGAGGACGACGGCGCCGGCGTGCCCGCCGAGGAGCGTGAGCGCATCTTCGAGCGCTTCGTCCGCCTCGATGAAGCGCGCAGCCGCGATGCGGGCGGCAGCGGGCTCGGTCTCGCGATCGCCCGCGGCATCGCCTCCTCCGCCCGAGGGACTCTCGCGGTCGACGACTCCCGCTGGGGCGGCGCGCGCTTCGTCCTCACGCTTCCGCTCGGCTGACGGCATCCTCCCGCCCCTTCCCCCCCTTCCCCGCAGCCTCTGCCCCCGTCCCTTCGCCCCCGCCCGCGCCCGCGCAGCCGCGCCCGCGCAGCACAACTTCGGAGATCCGTAGCGACACGCCGACGGCTCGGCCCTCCGCGCGGCGTGGCGCGGCTCATCTCCGAAGTTGTGCCGGGAATCGCGCCGATACACCGGTTGCTGAATGATCCTTCAGGAGGCTTCAGGGAGGCTTCAGCGCCCGCGCGAGACCATCGGGACATGGACGACAAGACACCCACACCGGACCAGACTCCCGACCACACCCCCGCGAGCACCCCGGATGCGCAGACCGTCCCGGTCGCCCCGGCTCCGCACGCGGCAGCCCCGACAGCCGGTGCCGGGCAACACCCGACGTTCCCCGCGGCCGACCCGGTCGCCACCCCCGCAGCATCCGAAGCGAAGCCCGGACGCAAGCGCGCTCTCCTCATCGGCGGCGGCATCGCCGCGGCCGTGATCCTCGCGGGCGGCGGCATCGCGGTCGGCGCGGCGATGGGCGACGAGTTCGGCGATGATGACGACCGGTCCTCGATGTCCGACAGCCCCCGACACGACGAGGGAGCACCCCAGGGCGATCACGACGATCGACACGACGACGACAGCGGCTCGTCGAACGACCGCGGTCCGGTCACCGGCATCGGCACGGCATCGGCAGATGAGCTGATCGAGATCGCGGATGCCGCACGCGGCGCCGCCGAGGGCGAGGTCACATCGATCGATGCGAAGCGCGACGGCACCTGGGAGGTGCAGCTCACGACGGCCGACGGCACCGAGACCGAGGTCCGCGTGGACAAGAGTCTCGCGGCGTCCGTCATCGAGACCGATCCCGCCGACGGCGACGACACCGGCCCCGCGCTCACCCTCGACGAAGCGACGATCCGCTCGCTGGTCGAGGCCGCGCTCGCGGAGGCCGACGGCATGATCACCGACCTCGACGTGGACGGCGACGACGTGAGCCCGTACGACGCGTCGGTCCTCACGTCGGACAACCGCTCGATCGACATCGACTTCGGCGCCGACTTCGCCGTCGTCGGAACCGACATCGACTGAGCCGGGGCCTCACCCCGGGCGGTCCTTGGACGTCCGACACTCCCGATGCCGCCGCCCCACCCCCGGGGGCGGCGGCATCGTCATGCGTGGCGGCGGACGCAGCGGCGGATAGCATTCAGGGATGACGAACTCCGGACCGATCGACGACATCTCCATCGGCGGCGAAGTGATCCGCCTCGGACAGTTCCTCAAGTTCGCCGGCCTCCTCGACTCGGGCGGCGACGCCAAAGAGGTCATCATCGACGGATACGTGACCGTCAACGGCGAGGTGGACCGACGCCGTGGACGCCAGCTGCGCGACGGTGACCTGGTGTCGTTCGAAGGCCGAACGGTGCGCGTCCGCCCCTGACGCGGGAGTTCAGCCCGCGTCGCCCGGCAGAACCTTCCGCACGGTCACGACGATCAGGGCGATCAGCAGGCCAACCAGACTCACATCGGCCGCGATGTACGCGTAGTGCGCCCAGTTGGTCCCCGGCGCCGCGGCTCCCGCGATCACCAGATCGCTGCGCTGGTTCAGCACGGGGCGGATGACCGAGACCTCGACGAGGTAGAGGAGCCAGATCGCACCGAGGATGCTCAGCGTCGCGCGGCCCGTCCGCGCGCGCACGCTCACCGCCGTGAGCAGGATCAGCACGACGCCGGCGAGCACGTTCAACGCGGTGAACACGAGCCGCCCGATGCCCAGTCCGATCGGGATGGTGACACCGGGCGCCAGGAACTTCAGCGGCGCTTCGAGAAAAGAGATGGCGATGATCGCGCCGAGCAGGAACGCCGGCAACAGTAGACGGAGCGCCGTGGTCGTGCGTGCCATGCGAGTCACCGGTTCCCTTCGCACGTGGATGGTTCCGCGTTCGACGCTATCTCCGCGTGACCGGTGCGGGCGGGGCTGACGGCCGGGGATATGCGACCGTCACAGCCACTCGAGAACCTGCTCGACGAGGATCCCGATGCCGATGACGGTCATCGCGATCCCCGCGAGGCGGGTGACCAGCGAACTCGCGCGCGGGCGGGTACGCAGCAGGCGGCGGGCGAGGAGTCCGACCGTCGTGTAGACGACGGCGATGTTGAGCAGGTGCAGTCCGCCGAGCGCGAGCATCTGCGTCGTCGACGACCAGCCGTCAGGGCTCGTGAACTGCGGCAGCAGCGCGAGCAGGAGCAGCAGTCCCTTGGGGTTGATGCCGCTCACCCCCGACCCGCGCAGGAACTGGGACCATCCTCCGGTCGCGATCGGCTCACCGCTCTCGGCGATGGGTGCAGGACGGCTGGCGAGCGTCGTGGCGCCGAGGAAGATCAGATAGAGCGCACCGACCACGGTCAGGGTCGTGAGCGTGACCGGATACGCGGTGACGAGCGCGCCGAGCCCCAGCGCGACGGCGACGATGACGACCGTGTAGCCGGCGAGCATCCCGAGGATGGACGGAGCGATCGAGCGGGCCCGCAGGCCGGCCGAGATCGCGTACGCCCAGTCGGCGCCGGGGGTCAACGCGAGCATGACCGCGACCAGCCAGAACTGCATGACCAGTGCGATATCCATCGGTCCTCCTCAATCCGAGGAAGAGACTACGAAGGATCTCGCGAAAGGTGCTTCGATTCTTCGCGTCAGGCGGGCTGGTTCCTGCAAGACTTGTCGCCATGGATACACTTGACCGGGAGATTCTCTCGCTGCTGCAGGACGACGGCCGGATGAGCGCCACCCACCTGGCCTCGCACGTCGGCCTGAGCCTCTCCGCCTGTCATCGACGGCTCAAGGAGCTGGAGCAGTCCGGGGCGATCGAGCGCTACCGCGCGGTGGTGGCTCCGAAGGCGGTCGGCCTCACGTTCGAGGCGATCGTGTTCGTGACGATCGGGCGCACCGACAAGGACACCATCGTCGCGTTCGAGGAGGCCGTGGTGGCGATCCCGGCGGTGGTCGAGGCGCAGCGCCTGTTCGGCGACCCCGACTACATGCTGCGCATCCTCACCCGCGACATGGGCGCGTATCAGGAGCTCTACGACAACACCCTCGGCGCGCTTCCCGGGGTGCAGCGGCTCACCTCGACGATGGTGATGAAGCGCCTCGGCGCGGACCGCGCGGTGCCGATCCTCTGACGTGCCGAGCGACACCCGCGCAGTCCCTCACTCCCGTGCGAACCGCGCGGCCAGTGCCGGGTCGACGGCGACATCGCCGAAGGATGCCGTCCACGCACCGTCCACCGCGATCGACTCGCCGCTGAGGTAGGGAGCCTCGTCCGAGAGCAGGAAGGCGGTCACCGCGGCCACCTCTTCGGCCCGAGCGATGCGTCCCATCGGCGGACCCTCGGCGAGCCCGCGCTCTTCAGCGTCCGGGTCGGGCGCTGCGGCGATCATCGCTTCGAGGTGGGGTGTGCGCACGCCGCCCGGGGCCACCGTATTGGCACGGATGCCGAGACGGCCGTAGCTCACCGCCACGCTTCGGGTCAGCGCATCGATGCCGCCCTTCGTGAACTCGTATGCCGCGTGGTGGGGGTGGCTGGCGCGACCGTGGATCGAGCCGACGTTGACGATCGCCCCCGGGATGCCCTGATCGATGAACGCCGACACCGCGGTCGAGCAGCCCCAGATGTAGCCGAAGCCGTTGATGTCGAGGATCTCGCGCACGACGCTCTCATCGAGCTCGTGCAGCGGGGTGTGCTTGGTGATGCCGGCGTTGTTCACCCAACCGGCCAGCGGCGCCCGTGCGAGCGCTGCCTCTGCCGCCCGCTGGTGGACGGCGCGGTCGGAGGCGTCGCCGAGCACGACCTCGGCCACGATCCCCTCCTCGAGGGTCCCCGATCCGGGCGACCGTTCCAGCCCCACGACGATCCATCCGTCGGCGGTGAGTCGCTCGGCGATGGCGCGGCCGATGCCCTTTCCGCTGCCGGTGACCACGACGCTGCGTGCGGATTCGGTCATGACGTGTCCTCTCGGCGCTGTAGCGGCTCGGAAGCGAACCGCGTTTTGCTATAGCAATCACGAGCATAGCCGGGAGGACTGTCGTGGGCGCAAGCGGATCGGTGCGGAACAGCGGCCGCGGCTCCTCGTCGCGGAGGAAGGCTGCTCAGACCGCGACCGCACTGATCGACGCGTGCGGACGCCGCCCCTCCTGCACGCGGGTCTCACTGTCCACGACGGCGAAACCCGCCCGTTCCAGGTTCTCGGACATCCCGTCGATCGACCAGAAGTGCGCGGTCGTGACGGCGTGCGCGAACGGCTCCCCGTCGGGGCCGTCGAAGAATCCGACGAGCAGACCACCGCCATCGCGGAGCGCGAGCCGAGCCGCAGCGAGCAGGGCGGGAAGCTCCTCCGGAGCGGCATGGATCAGGGAGTACCACGCGAGGATGCCACCCAGAGAGCCAGGTTCGATGCCGGTCTCGGCAAGCGATGCGACGCGATACGCGACGTCGGGAAACCGGGCGCGTGCCGTGTCGACGAAGTCGGGGACGAGGTCGATCCCCTCCACCACGTTGCCTCGTTCGGCGAGGAACGCCGTCCAGTGCCCGGGGCCGCAACCGGCATCGAGGATGCGCCCATCGACGCCGTCCGCCCACCGCCCGATCCGCTCCCGGTCGACCGCATCCATCTGGGCGATGTCGCCGAAGAGCTCGGTGTACTCCGCCGACCGTGCGGCATAGCCTTCGCGGATACGCGCGTCGCTCGTCGGGTTCGCCGTCACGGCAGGTCTCCTCGGGGATGGCGGATGGTGTGGGGGCGCCGGACTCATTTGAGCGCGATCGCACCCAGCCCGTCGGAGGCGATCGCTCCGGATGACATGCCGGGAACGAGGACGCACGGTTGATAGCTGACGCCGGGCTGTCGCGCGGCGGCGTCGTCCGCCAGCAATGCCTCGGCCGCCATCCTGCCCAGGCTGTTCAGCCGAGGGTCCACCGAGGTGAGGAATCGATCGGGGCTCCCGCTGTATTTCGACCAATTGTCGTAGCCGACCAACGCGACGTCGTCCGGGACCCGGACCCCCGCCTGTTCGAAGGCACGGGCAACGCCGAGAGCGATGTAGTCGTTGCCGCAGAACACGGCATCGAACTCGCCCCGGCGTTCGAGCAGCTCGAGACCCGCTCGGTAGCCCCACGGGATGGTCCAGTCTCCGAACAGCGGTTCCGACAACGCGATCTCCGCGCCCGCGTCACCGAGCTCGGCGCGAAAACCGCTCAGACGATCCTGGACCGCCCGCGAGTACGCCATCGCGGTCACGTGTGCGATCCTCCTCTTCCCCTGGTGCAGGAGGTGCGCGGCGGCGAGCCGCCCGGCCTGCACATCATCGGGAAGGAAGCAGGTGTCTTCCGGGTTGTCCGAGAGTCCGAAGACGTGGATCACCGGCGTCTGGAACGACTCCGAGATCGAGGGGAACGGAACGTCTGTGCCGTCACCGACCACGATGATCCCGTCGACACGGCGTGCCTGCAGCGTGCGGAGATTCTGCGGCCGGGCGGCGACATTGTCCTCGTCGTCGTAGACCAACACGGCGACGTCGTGCTTGCTGAGCTCCCCGATGATTCCGGTGATGACCGGAGTCGAGAAGTTGCCCGATGCCTTCTGGGCGAGCACCCCGACCGTGAAGCTGCGGCCGAGCGCGAACGACTGGGCCAGCGCATTGGGCCGGAAGTCCAGTCGGCGCGCGGCCTCGTGGATCCGCTGCCTCGTCTCGGCGGAGACGTGTCCGCCGCCGTTGAGCACGCGCGACGCGGTGGGGACGGAGACACCCGACTCCGCCGCGACATCCTTCAAGGTGACTGGCCTCATCGCGCTCCCTCCCCGCTCCTCATCCTCTCAGGATCCCACGGGCCTCCGAGCAGCGCGCATCTCTATGACCCGGCGAGGTCCGAGATCGACTGCCCGGACAGCCAGGATTCGTTCATCGTGACCTCGGCGTCGGAGACCGCCTGCGCGAGTGCGGAATCGAACATCTCCCGCGCGACGACCTGCGCGGCGATCGTGCGATCGGCGGTATCGGCCATGTCCAGGCCTTCGGCCGCGTCAGGTCGAGCACGGATCGCGGCGTCCAGGGCCTCCGGATCATCCGTCAACGCCGCGGCGTCCGCCTTCTCCTGCTCGGATGCCGCATCAGCCATCTCCTGGAACTCGTACTGCTCGAGGGTCTTCTCCACCGGCCCGTAGAGCACTTCCCCTGCCTGAGCGGCCGCCTCCCGGGCAGCGTTGTCGGCGCTCCACCGCTCGACCAGGCTCTCGAAGGACGCATCGTCGATGAGCGTGAGGGCGACCGCGCCCTGTCGACGGACGACTCCGTCGGTGCACCGCGCAGCTGCACGGTCGACCAGAAGCTCGCCCGCGCGGCTGTCGCGCACCGGGTCCGCGTCGCCCACGGCCCATCCCTTCTTGGACGCGGTATCCCACACGGTGGCGCGAACCTGCCCGACGCAGTACCGGAACTCATCCGCATGAACCGGTGTGCCGTTCACCGTCATCGCGGTGTCCTTCGTGGAACCCGGCGGTGCGGGGGCGGGAGCACACGCAGTGAATCCCAGCGCCATGAGAAGGGCGATGCACGCCGCGACATACGGTCGTCTCACTGTCGTCTCCTATCCATCTCGGCCGTAGTCACGGCGTCGGTTCTGATACCCCCGGGTGTTCGAACGATCGATGCTCCGACCGCTCGAACACCCGGCGGTGAGGCGACTACTCGCCCTTCGGCACGACCGCGCCGTTGTAGGCGCCGATGTTCGGGCCTGTCGTCTCCGGCACCGCGTTACCCCAGTAGTCGCGGCCTCCATTGCCGGGGATGACCCGACCGGCGGCGATCGCGGGCGATCCGGCCGTCAGCTTGTAGCCGTCGACGGTGCCGAGACCGTCGCCGCCCTTGCCCGGGTCGGCGAACAGCGGATCGGCGTTGATGGCGTTGACGTCTGCCGTGGGGCCGTTGAACCCGTGGTAGACGTTGCGGTCGACCGTGATCCCCCGGTCGGTGTCGAACCGGGTCAGGCTCGAGCCGACGAAGATGTTGTTGGCGACCAGCGAGTTCGCGGCAAGCCGGATGTCGAACGCGCCGCCGGGGTTGTAGAGCGTGTTGTTGTACATCTCGAGCTTGACATCGGCGTTGGCTCCGCTGCCGGCGTTGACGATCCCCTCGCCCTGGGAGACGTTGTACCGCACGACCAGCTTGGGGGTGTCGGTCTGTGCCGGACCGAAGCAGGTGAGGCACTCGAGGTAGAACCCTCCGGCGTTCTCATGGCTGTAGTTGTACTGGTACGTGCAGGAACCGGTGATGCCCCAATCGCAGTCCCACCCCATCGAGTCGGGTCCCGGCTGGGTGCGGGCCGACTCGTTGAACTGAAGAACCGGATTCGCACTCGTATAGGCCCAGATGCCGGCGATGGCTTTACGGTTCACCGCGCCCTGTCCGGCGTCATAGCTCACGTTGCGCTCGACCAGAGGGTCGATGGAGACGCCGACCAGGATCGAGTCCGCGGCCGCGCGAACCACGGAGTTGCCGCGGATGACGACGTTGCGGTTGTGGTTGATCGTATCGTTCCCGTTCGGGGCTCCGACGACCGCGATGCCCATCGATTTCACGTCCCGGATCGCGTTGTCCTCGATGGTGACCCCATCGAAGGATCCCGTGAGTCCGCTGGCTTTGGCCGGCAGACGAACCTGGATTCCTGCCGAGACGTAGCGGTCGGCGGCGTCTCGGTCCGAGCGGCCGGTGACGTCGTGGACATCCAGGTTCTTGATGGTGATGCCGGCCTCCACCTCGTTGCCGGTGTTCTCCACCAGCACGCCGCTGCGCTTCCCTTCCTCCGCAGCGATGTTCGTCACCTCCAGGCCTTCGACCGTCCAGTAGCTGACGTCTCGCAGGGTGACGGGTGCTTCCACAGCGCCTCCCCCGTTGATGATCGGCTTCGCTCCGGTGCCGTAACTGCCCAGGACGATCCGTTTCGCAGAAGTGCCGCTTCCCGACGCGGTGAAAGAACCCGTGCAGGTCGTGCCGGCTTTGAGTCTGATCGAGTCCCCGGCGGCGAAAGACCCACCGGGAGCCTGGATCGCGGCGAGCGAGTTCCACGGGCTGTCCTGCGTGCCGGTCCCGTTGGCCGTCGCTGCGCAGTCGACGAAGTACGACGCATCATCGGCCTGAGCGGGAGGCGCTCCGGGCCCGATCAGGGCCAGGAACGCCACGGCGGCAGCGATCGCCGCTGCGGCTGCGGTCCTCACGTGACGCGGCTTCTGTCGTGTTGCCGCGATGGCGGCTGGAGCAGAATGCATTTTCTCTTCCTTTCTTCAGAGGTCCGAGCGGGCGCTCGGACCGGAGGTCAGGTCTTCACGGCACCCGCCGACATGCCGGCGACGACGTAGCGCTGCAGGAAGCTGAACACCAGAACGAGAGGCAGGACACCGAGCAGCGCTGCCGGGAACAGGGTCGTGGGCTCCACCGTGTTCGGGTCGATCAGGGCGTAGGCATTGGCCATGATCGTGCGGTTCTGCTCGCCCTGGAGGAACACGAGCGGCACGATCAGGTCGTTCCATACGACGAGGCTGATGTACGTCACCAGGGTCGCCGTCACGGGAGCGAGCAGCGGGAAGATCACGACGAAGAAGATGCGCAGCGGACCCGCACCGTCGATCGCTGCGGCTTCCTCCAGCTCCGTCGGCACCTGGCGCATGAAGCTGGTGTAGAAGAACACGGCGATCGGCAGGTTCATGGCCGTGTAGACGAGGATGACGCTGAGATGCGTGCCCAGGATGTGCAGATCACGCACCAGCAGATACAGCGGCGCGATGAGCACGTAGATCGGGATCGTGGTCCCGATGATGAACACGCGGTATGTGGTGTTCGTCCAGGAGCGTCCGATCCGGCTCAGCGGGTAGCTGGCCATGGCCCCGAAGGCGACGGTCAGCACGCAGGAGGTCACCAGGATGATCAGGGTGTTCGCGACGCTCTGCGCGTAGTTGATGCGCTGGAAGGCATCCACGACGTTGTCGAGGGTGAGGTGCTCGGGCCAGCCGAGTGGATTCGCCGACACGTCAGCGGCCGGTCGGATCGCGGTCAGCACCGCGAAGGCGAACGGCGTCACGAGCAGGGCGACTCCGATGATGAGCCCGATGTCGCCGAGCCGCCGTTTACCGGCGTTCCACAGTCGGTGGTCGCGTGAACCGGTCGGTGCGGGGAGAGATGCGGACATGGGCTCAGATCCTTTTCTCGCGCATGCGCAGCACCGACGTGGCGACACTGCTGAGCACGACGACGATGACGAGAAGGAGGACCGCGATCGTCACTCCGTAGGCGAACTCGCCCGCCCCGCCGAAGACCTTGCGATAGACGAGGAGGGTGAGCGTGGTGGTCGACCCCGCGGGACCGCCGTTGGTGAGCACGAACGGGAACTCGAACACCTTCAGCGAACCGATGAGGGAGAGCGTGATGTTCACCGTGAGCGACGGTGCGAGAAGGGGCCACTCGATCGTGCGGAAGCGGCGGAATCCCGTCGCACCGTCGAGGTCGGCGGCTTCCAGCACGTCGGCGGGCAACGCGAGGTATCCGGCCAGGAAGATGGCCGCGGAGTATCCGGCGAACATCCAGATGTTGACCAGGGCCACGGCGCCCAGTGCCGTGCCCGGCTCCCCCAGCCAGATTCGGGTGAGGGAGTCGAGCCCGAGGGCGCGGAGCACCTCGTTGATCGTTCCATCGGGTGCATAGAGGTACGAGAAGATGAACGATGCCATCACCGGGGCGACGAGCGTCGGCATGAGGATGAGGACGCTGACCGGTTTGCGGATGCGCGGCCGGTTGTAGAGCGCTCTGGCCAGAAGCAGCCCGAACAGGTTCTGGAAGACGACGACGAAGACGGCGTAGATCACGGTGGTGCCCACCGCTCGGAGCACCTCCCCGTCGGTGAGCAGTCGCGAGTACTGCTCGAACCCGACGAAGTCCGCCCGAGGACCGCCGCTGCTGTCGGTGAAGCTGAGCCAGAGGCCGTTGGCCAGCGGGTAGAGGATGAGGAGCCCGTAGACGACGAGCGCGGGAAGAAGGAACCCGAGAGCGACGAGGGGACGTTTGGAGATCATGACACACCTTCAGCGAGTGCGGTGCGGCCGCCGCACACAGGGCGGCCGCACCCAGGAACGGGACTACTCCGCCTTCTTCGCGATCCCGTCCATCTCGTCGAGGAACTCATCGACGGTGATCTCGTCGAGGAACAGCGCCTGCAGGCGAGAGCCCATCTGCGTCTGCACGTCTCCCGCCATCCAGGTGTTCGTCTGCATGAAGCGGTAGTTCCCGGCCTGGTAGGACGCGAGGAACTCGGCCGTCGCGTCGGTCTGAGGGCTCGTGCCCGATGTGAACGGAGAGATCGCATTCTCCGCCTCGAGGAACAGATCGAGGTTCTCGGGCTGTGACCAGAAGTCCACGTACTTCTCGGCGGCCTCCTTCACGGGGGACGCCTCGTTGACACCCCACATCGTGCCGACGAACAGCAGCTCGTTGGGGTCGACCCCCGCCGCCCCACCGGGCCACGCGGTGAACCGGCTGTCGACGCCGGCTTCGGCGACACCGCCGAGGTTCCATGCGCCCTGGAGCCAGAAGCCCGTGTCGCCCGCCGTGAAGTCGTCGACGCCCTGCGACCACTCGTCTTCGCCGAGCTCGGTCTTCCAATCGATCAGACCCTGCTCCTGCAGGTCGAGCAGCTGCTCGACAGCCGGCTTCCAGTCCGAGAAGCTCGCATCACCCCGGTAGAACTCTTCGTCCCAGTCCTCGTCGACGGTCGTCGCCGCGGCATTGAGCAACGCCATCGCGCCCGTCCACCCCGCCTTGTCGGGAAGGGTGATGGGGACATGGCCGGCAGCCTTCAGCTTGGCGAGCGCATCGACGAAACCGTCCCAGTCCTTCGGCACCTCGGTCACGCCGACCTCGCTGAGCAGTTCCGTGTTCGAGTACAGGCCGACCCCGATGGCTTCCATGGGCATGGCGAGCACATCACCGTCGTAGGTCGCGAAGTTCTCGACCTCGGGCGTGATGTCGTCGGCCCATGACGCCGAGGACAGGTCTGCGAGGTATCCCGACTTCCCCCAGGTCGCGAGAAGGTTGCTGTCGAGCATGATCACGTCGGCAGCGTTGCCGGCCAGCAGCTCCGGCTACACGCGTTGCGAATAGGCCTCATTCGCGGGGATCGCCTCGAACGCGAGTTCGATGTCGGGGTTGGCCTTCTCGAAGGCCGCGTTGATCTCGGCGACATTCGCGGGCTCACCTTCGCCGCCCTTCCAGCCGTACACCTTGAGGACGGTCCGACCGTCTGCGGTCGTCGTCGACGGACTGCCGGATGTGCATCCGGCCAGAACCAGCACCGTCACGACGGCGGTGAAGGCACTGGCGGAACGCATCATTCGTTGCTGCGGCTTCTTCATCGAAGGATCTCCTTATCGGGAAGCGAGGACATCGTCGAGGGTTGTCTCATGACCCAACCGATATTTAGGTAACCGGTTGCCTAAACGTTGCTGGCGAGCGTAAATTGATGCGCGTCGCCTTGTCAAGTGCTCGCATCTGCGGGCGGCGAAACCCCGACCACGCCCTGGACGAAGAGAGCAGATGCCCACCGCCACGCATGCCACTCCGGCACCTCACGCCGCGAGTTCCGCCCACCGTTCCCGCCTGGAGTGGTTCCGCTCCGCCTCGTTCGGACTGTTCATCCACTTCGATCAGGCGAGTCAGCTCGGAGTCGACCTGTCCTGGCCGATGGTCGGGCTCACCAGCGACGACGGCTCGGGTGTGCACGCACGACGGGCCGTCGACTACTTCGCCGAGGCCGACCGATTCGATCCACGGGAGTGGGATCCTCGGGCGATCGCCCATGCGGCGAGGGAGGCGGGGATGCAGTACGCCGTCTTCACGACGAAGCATCACTCGGGCTGGGCGTCCTGGCCGAGTGCGGCGACGCCGCTCAACATCTCCACGTCTCCCTATGGGGCGCGCGGGGGCGATCTCGTCCGCGACTACGTGGATGCCTTCCGGGAGGTGGGACTGCGCATCGGGCTCTACTTCTCGGTTTCCGACTGGTCGGACCCCGACTACCCGGCCTGGCGCGCGGATTTCGCACCGTACGGGTTCGAGGAGTACCCGCGCGCGACGCCCGCGCAGTGGGCCGGATATCGCGAACGGATGAAGGCGGAACTCACCGAGCTGCTCACGAACTACGGGCGCATCGATCTGCTGTGGTTCGACGGCGGGTGGGAGCGCACGGCAGAGGAATGGGACAGCGCGGATCTGGAGAGGCACATCCGGTCCCTTCAGCCTGATGTCGTCCTCAACGACCGCCTCCCCGGAATCGGCGACTACGTCACGCCGGAGCAGTCGATCCCTGCCGAGCTTCTCCACGACGCATGGGAAGCGTGCATCACCATGAACGACACGTGGGGCTGGGATCCGGACGACCAGGACTACAAGACCACCGCGCATCTCATCCGCACACTCGTCGACTGCGTCGCGAACGGCGGCTCGCTCCTGCTGAACGTGGGGCCGAGCATCACCGGCGCTCTGCCGGCGAAGGAAGAGGCGACGCTGCACGAGATCGCCGACTGGATGCGCACCCACCGCGAAAGCGTGATCGGCGCGCGACCGGGGCTCGAGCCCTGGCAGTTCTACGGCCCGTCGACCAGGAACGCGGACGACCTGTACCTGCACCTCGTCGCCTGGCCGGACGAGACCGCCACCGTGCGGGGCGTCCGGACTCATTCCGTGCTCGGCGTCGAGCTCCTGACGACGGGAGAAGACCTCCCCTTCCGAGCCATCGTCGATCCCGGGCACGCCCGGGACGACGACCCCCTGGGCAACTTGGTCATCTCGATCCCGCAGGCTCGGCCGGCAGGCCCGCTCCCGGTGATCCGCATCCGTTTCCGGGAAGGCACGACCAGGGTCGCCGGGTAGCCCACGCGGAACGATGGTGCCGGCGTGGACCGGCTGGGCGCAGACATCGACGACTTCACCCGACGCGTGCCGCAAATCCCTCTCCCGGTCGACGAAGCTGCGAAGCTGGAGCCGTCGTCATCCCCCACCCCCGTCGCCTTCATGCTCCTTCCAGAGCGGGAACTGCAGGGGCCTCGAAGCAGGAGCCGTCCCGTGAGCGTCGCGTCCGCCCTTCCCCTCATCCGCCGCCCGCTCACCGATCGCTGGCGGGTCCGTCCGAGCGCCGGTCCCGCACAGGTGCCCGATGCCTGGATCCCCGCCGTCGTCCCAGGTGTGGTGCATCTCGACCTGCTGCGCGCGGGCCTCATCCCCGACCCGTACCTCGACGACAACGAGTCCGCCCTGGCGTGGATCGGCCTGGTGGACTGGACCTACGAGGGCAGCTTCGTCCTCGAGTCGCAGGAGCAGGCGGCCGACCGCCACGAGCTCGTCTTCGACGGTCTCGACACCGTGGCCACGGTCACCGTGAACGGGAACGTGATCGCGGAGGTCGCCAACCAGCATCGCTCCTATCGCCTGGACGTGACGGAGCTGCTCACCACCGGCGACAACACGGTCACCGTCGCCTTCCGCAGCCCCGTCCGGTACGCCGACGCGCAGAGCGTGGCGCTCGGCGCGCGCCCCCGCCCCTACCCCTCGCCGTTCAACGCCCTGCGCAAGTCGGCGTGCAGCTTCGGCTGGGACTGGGGCATCGCCACCTACTCGAGCGGTATCTGGCGCGAGGTGCGCCTGGAGTCCTGGTCGGACGCCCGTCTGCATGACGTCCGCGTCCATGCGACGCCGGACGGCACGGATGGCACGATACGCGTCGCCATCGAGGTCGAACGCACCTCGGCACTCCCGCTCGACCTGACGGTCGAGGTCGCCGGGACGGTCCGCACGGTTCCGATCGCCGCCTCGGAGACGTCGGCGGAGATCGAGGTCCGGGTGAGTGACATCGAGCGCTGGTGGCCCGCCGGCCATGGCGCCCAGCCGCTCTACGACGTCGACATCGCCCTCCTGTCCGAGGGCACGACTCTCGACTCCGCGACACGACGAGTCGGTTTCCGCGACCTGCGCTGGGACACGACGGCGGACGCATCCGGCACGCCGTTCACCCTGTTCGTGAACGACCGCCCGATCTACGTGAAGGGCGTGAACTGGATTCCGGACGACGCGTTCCCGAGCCGCGTCGATCGCGCGCGGTATCGCACCAGGCTCGAGCAGGCGAAGAACGCGAACCTCAACCTCATCCGCGTCTGGGGCGGGGGGATCTACGAGTCCGAGGACTTCTACGATCTCGCCGACGAGCTCGGCCTGCTGGTCTGGCAGGACTTCCTGTTCGCGTGCGCCGCCTACGCGGAGGAGGATCCGCTGCGCGGCGAGATCGAGGCGGAAGCCCGGGAGAACATCGCGCGCCTCGCCCACCGCGCCTCACTCGCGCTGCTCACCGGCAACAACGAGAACACCTGGGGATACGAGGACTGGGGCTGGAAGACCCTGCTCGACGGCAAGAGCTGGGGCGCGCACTACTACTACGAACTTTTCCCCGCGATCATCGACGAGCTCGCTCCGCACGTGCCGTATGCACCCGGAAGCCCCTTCAGCCCGGGCGCCGGGTGGGACGGAAGTCGGCAGACCGGACCGCATCCCAACGACGAGGCGCACGGCACCATGCACCTGTGGGAGCAGTGGAACCGCCGCGACTGGCCGACCTACCGCGACCACCGCCCGCGTTTCGTCGCCGAGTTCGGGTGGCAGGGGCCGCCCACCTGGTCGACGCTGACGCGATCCATCTCGGACGACCCGATCACCCCCGACTCCCCCGGCATGATCGTGCATCAGAAGGCGGCTGACGGCAACGCGAAGCTGGGCGCAGGACTGGTCGCGCACTACCCGATCCCCGACGACATCGAGACCTGGCACTGGGCCATGCAGCTCAATCAGGCGAATGCGGTGGGTTTCGCGCTCGACTGGTTCCGCTCGCTCGCCCCGCACAACGCGGGCGCGATCGTGTGGCAGCTGAACGACTGCTGGCCCGTGACCTCGTGGGCGGCGATCGACGGCGACGGACGGGAGAAGCCGCTGCTGTTCGCCATCGAGAAGGCCTTCGACCCGCGAGTGGTAACGGTGCAGCCGGCGGGCGAGGGCCTCGAAGCGGTGCTGCACAACGACACCGACGACACCTGGTCGGGCAGCGTCTCGCTGCGACGGATCGGCTTCGACGGGGCGGTGCACGCCTCCACCGAGGCGGCGGTGTCGATCGAACCGCGGGGGTCGGCACGTGTGCCGGTTCCGGATGCCGTCGCCACGCCCGGTGACGTCGCCGCCGAACTGATCGTCGCCGATGCACCCGGAGCCCGCGGGCTCTGGTGGTTCGCTGAGCCGCGCGACAGCGCCCTCGCCGAGCCCGGGCTCACCGCCGAGGTGGAAAGCACCGACGGCGGGCACCTGGTGACCGTCACGGCGGGTGCACTGGTGCGCGACCTCACCCTCCTCGTCGACCGACTCTCCCCCGACGCCCGGGTCGACCGCGGTCTGGTGACGCTGCTGCCCGGCGAGCGCGCGACGTTCCGCATCGACGGCGTCGCCGAGCTCGACGCCGCGACGGTGCTCGATCCCCTGGTCGCGCGTTCGGGCAACCAGCTGGTCGCCGCGCGCTGAGCCGGACTCAGTTCCCGATCGGCTTCGGCTGCGGGCACTCGGATGCCGCCGGCAGCTGTGCGGTGAGGAGGTAGGCCTCGGCGATGTCGGTCGGGCAGGTGAAGTTGTTCACCAGTCCGTGGAAGCTCCCCGGCATCGTGATGAGCACGCCTCCGGTGCGCTCGGCGACGGTGCGCGCGTCTTCGATCGGGGTCCGACGGTCGTCGAGTCCGTTGATCAGCAGCGGTTTCGGAGCGTCGTCGGGGAAGTCGAGCGCTCCGATCGGGTCGGCCCCCGGCCATCCGTAGCAATTGGCGTGGGTGCTGAGAACCTCGGCCTGCTGCTCGGCCGTCAGGCCATCCGCCTCTTCCTCCGGAGTCGAGGGCCACGGGAAGTCGGTGCAGTTGTAGGCCAGATCCTGGGAGTACGGAGCCGCGGAGTCGTAGACCTCGGCCATCTTCTGGAACGCGGGCACGAAGCCGTCGGCGAGCTCGGGGTCGCGGTCGGTGCCGTAGCTCGCCGCAGCATCCGCGCTTTCCAGCATGCCGTCGAGCGTCTGCTGGGGGCCGGTCGATTCCGGGTCCATGGTGCCGTCGAGGATCATCGTGCGCACACGATCCGGGTGCTCGGCGAGGTAAGCCTGCCCCAGCAGCGTCCCGTAGGAGATCGCCAGCATGTCGATCCGGTCCGCCTTCAACGCCGTGCGGACCGCCTCGAGATCGCGAACACCCGCATTGATGCCGGCCTCGAGCACGCGGCCATCCGTCTCTTGGTCGCACTTCTTCAGCTCCGCACGCGCACCCTTCTCGAAGGACGACCACTCCGTGTCGATGTCGGCCGCGGTGAAGACGGGCGGGTCCGCGATGTCGCAGGTGATCGGCGTGCTGCGCCCGAAGCCCCGGCGGTCGTACCCGACGATGTCGAAACTGTCCCGGATCTCGGCATCGATCGTCGCCGCGAACCCCGCCTGCGACGTGACGCCCGACAGCAGCGGGCCGCCCGGGTCCACGATCAACACGCCCTTCGGAGCCCCGTCGGCTTTACGAGCGGGGGTGACCGCAACGGCGATCGCGACCTTGGTGTCGTCGTCGCCGCTCGCCGCACCGACCTCCACCGAGCCGCACCGCCGATCGGGCTGTCCGGGAAGAGCGCACGCCTCCCACTCGCCCACCGGGAACCCCTTCGCGCCCTCCGACGGGTCGACGGATTCGATCGACGGTGCACTGCACGCCGCGAGCACCCCCACCGCGAGCGCCAGAACAGCCATCCCCGCCCAGATCCGCGGCGCGCGGGCGTGCGAGATTCCAGAGACTTTCGCCATGTGTATTTCCCCCAGACGCGGCGAGAGATGTTTCTCGCACGTGTCCAGACTCTCTCCTCTCGACGGGAAACGCATCACTCGAAAGGGATGAACCGTCGTCGTGTGGCTTCCGGGTCGAGATGGCGAAGAAGCCCGCCGCTGAACAGGTGAGGGGCCTCCGCGCGGGCGGAGACCCCTCACCGGTTCAGACCCGCGGCAGCCGCAACGTCACGAGCTGGAACGGACGCAGCGCCAGACGGATGCCGTCGGCATCCTGACCCGTCAGCACCGCCGGCTCGATCTCACGCTCGAGCAGGTCCACTTCGCTGGCGTCGCCGCTCGGGAAGCCCACGGTGACCGTGGCATCGGCACGACGCCCGAGAGCCTCGTACAGCCGGACGATGACGTCGCCGCTGCCGTCTTCGGCGAGCTTGACGGCCTCGACCACCACACCCGGGTGATCGATCGAGATGAGGGGCTGCACATCGTCGGCGCCCTCGATGCGGCGCTCTGCGAGGTTCGTGCGGTACCCCTCGGCGATCGCGTCGACGAGCTCGCCGCCGACGACGATGCCCACCTCCAGATGATGCCGGCCCTGGTCCTGCTGCGGGTCGGGGAACAGCGCCGCCCTGACGAGCGAGAGCCGCACGGTCGAGTACGTGCCGCCCGTCTCACGCGGGTGCCGGGTGATGTCGTGGCCGTAGGTGGAGTCGTTGGTGACCGCGACGCCGAAGTCGCTCTCCCCCACTCTGACCCACCGATGCGCCACGGTCTCGAAGCGCGCAGCATCCCACGAGGTGTTGGTGTGGGTCGGACGCACGATGTGCCCGAACTGGATCTCGGAGGCGGCGTGGTCGGTGTGCACGTCGACGGGGACGCTGAGCTTGAGCAGCTTCTGCCGCTCGTGCCAGTCGACGTCGACGGCCAGCTTCAGGGTGCGCGACCCTTCGTCGAGACGGATGCTGTGCACCAGCGTCGACGCGCCGAATGAGCGCGAGATCACCACGGCGCCGTCGACGATCTCGATGCCGTCCACATCGAGGAGGTCGGTGACGTTGCGACGATAGTGCTCGTCGATGTCCCAGGCGTCCCACTGCGTCGGGGTGTCCCGGTGCAGCTGGAAGACGCCGGCGCTCTGGCCGGCCGGCACGACCTCGCGGCCGCTCGCCAGGTCGATGATCGAGGTGAGCACCCCGCGGGCGTCGATCGTCGCGCGCACGAGCCCGTTGTCGAGCACGAATCCGCCGTCCACCGCGACCGGCGCGACCGGTGCAGCCGCATCCGCCTCGCCGATCGACAGTGCGCCGACCGACGCGTGCCCGTGCGGGGCCGCGTTGGCCACGAGGCTGCGCGTGCCCTCGCCGACCAGCGCACGCAGCGAGTCGGCGATGATCTGCTCGAGCTCCACGGCGATCGCCGCGTAGTTGCGCTCGGCATCCTGATGCACCCAGGCGATCGACGTTCCGGGCAGGATGTCGTGGAACTGCTGGAGGAGGACGAGCTGCCAGAGGCGCTTCAGCTGCTCAGCCGGATAGGCGCGTCCGGTTCGGACGGTCGCCGTCGCCGCCCACAGCTCGGCTTCGCGGAGCAGGTGCTCGCTGCGACGGTTGCCCTGCTTGGTGCCGAGCTGACTCGTGTACGTGCCGCGGTGGAACTCGAGATACAGCTCTCCGCTCCACACCTCGGGCGACGGGTATTCCGACTCGGCCTGCTCGAAGAATGCCCGAGGCGTGGAATGCCGGGCGACCGGCGACCCTTCCAGCGACCCCGCGCGCTCGACCTGCGCCGCCATCTCACGGGTCGGTCCGCCTCCGCCGTCGCCGTAACCGTACGGCAGCAGCGAGACACGGGCTCGGCCCTTGTCCTGGAAGTTCCGCTGCGCATGCGCGAGGTCGGCCTGCGAGGCGTCCGAGTTGTACTTGTCGACCGGAGGGAAGTGTGTGAACACGCGCGTGCCGTCGAGCCCCTCCCAGAGGAAGGTGTGATGCGGCATCCGGTTCGTCTCGTTCCAGGAGATCTTCTGCGTGAGGAACCACTTCGATCCCGAGGCCTTGATGATCTGCGGAAGGGCCCCGCTGTAGCCGAAGGAGTCGGGCAGCCAGACCTCGGGGGTGTCGATCCCGAACTCGCGGAGGAAGAAGCCCTTGCCCTCGACGAACTGACGGGCGAGGGCTTCGGAGCCGACCATGTTCGTGTCCGACTCGACCCACATGCCGCCGACCGGGACGAAGCGGCCTTCGCGCACGCGCTCGACCAGACGCTCCCAGATCTCCGGGTAGCGCTCCTTGATCCAGGCGAACTGCTGCGCCGATGAACTCGCGAACACGACGTCGGGGTTCTCGTCCATCAGCGAGAGCACGTTCGAGAAGGTGCGCGACACCTTGCGCGCCGTCTCGCGCACCGGCCACAGCCAGGCCGAATCGATGTGCGCGTGTCCGACGGCATGAAGCACGTGCGCGCTGGCATGGGCAGGACTCGCCAGCACCGCTCGGAGCGCCTCACGCCCCGCGGCCGCCGTGCCAGCGACGTCATGCGGGTCCACGAGGTCGATCATCCGATCCAGTGCCTGCACGATCTCCGCCCGCCGCGGCGACGCAGCATCCAGCTCGCCCAGGAGCCCACGCAGGATCACGGTGTCGTCGAGCAGCGACTCGACGGTCAGATCGCGCAGAGCCACATCGACGACGCGGAGCACGTAGATCGGATCGGCACCGGCGGTCTCGGGGTCGCCGAGCGCGGTCGGGTCGAACGTGAAGATGCTGCCCACGTCGGGATTCGACGCCGCCTCGAGCAGCACGTCGATGCGGCCGTCCGACTGCACCGCCGCGGCGACCGCGTTGTTGAACGGCGAGATGCCCTTGATCGGACTCCCGTCGAGACCCCAGACGAGGGCCTCGGCCTGGAAGCCGCTCTGTCCGGCCGTGAAGCCGAGGTCCACGACGAGCTCTGCCCTGGTGCCGTCGGGGAGATCGCCGGATGCCGTGCGCCATTCGCTCGGGACCTCCCCGCTCACACGGAACCAGGTCGTGCCCCAGGGGCGGCCCCACGGAGCGCCGACAGCGGTCGGCGTGTAGTCCGCCTGAACGGCATCCGTGAAGGGCACCGGCTCCCCCGGCACCTCCCACGCGCGCACCTCGAGCGGGTGGCTCAGGCGGTGACGCGCCGGACGGAGGCGCTCGCGGATGAATCGGTCGATGCGCATCTCGATGAGCGCGGTGCGGTCGTGCATGTGTGGTGCTTTCTGGATCGTGGGGATTGTGCGAGGAGGCCGGGGATCAGCCCTTGACGCCGCCGGCCAGCGCGAAGTTGCTGCCGGAGAGACGCTGCACGAGCAGGTACAGGACGAGGATCGGCACGGAGTACAACATGGCGAACGCGGCGAGCTGCCCGTAGGCGACGGCCCCGTTGGTGCCGAAGAAGGTGAAGATCGCGACGGCCGCCGGCATCTTCTCCGAGCTGAACAGCAGGACGAACGGGACGAAGAAGTTCCCCCACGCCTGCGTGAACACGAAGATGAAGACGACGCTGATGCCTGGGCGCATGAGCGGCAGGACGATGGTCCACAGCGCCCGCATGGCGGAGGCGCCGTCGACCCATGCCGCCTCTTCGAGGGAGACCGGCACCGAGTCCATGAAGTTCTTCAGCATCCAGATCGCCATCGGCAACGACGTGGCGGCCATGAACAGGATCACGCTGACCTGCGAATCGAGCATCTTCAACTGCACGAACAGCGCGTAGACCGGCACCATCATGGCCGTGATCGGCAGGCAGGAGCCGAACAGGACCGAGTACATGAAACCGCGCTGGAACCGCGAGTTGTGCCGCGAGAGCGGATATGCGGCGAGCACGCCGACGACGACGGTGATCAAGGCGGTGCCGAAGGAGATCAGCGCTGAGTTCCATAGCGGCAGCAGCGTCATCGACCAGTCGAACACCGAGGCGAAGTTGTCGAACGTCACACTCTCCGGCACCGAGATCGACACGGTGGCCTTCGGGGACACCGAGGAGAACACGATCCACGCGATCGGCACGAGGAACACGAGCCCGATCACGATCAGGACGGTGTTGGCGAGCCATGCGGAGCGGCGCTTCGCAGGAGACGCGACGGAGATCCGCTGCCCGCGCCTCACGGCGGGGCGGACGATTGCTTCGGTGGCGGTCATCAGTCGACCTCCGGCTTGAGGATGCGGATATAGAAGATCGCGAAGATCGCGCCGAGCACGAGGGTCACCGCAGCGATCGCCGTGCCGTAGCCGATCTGGGAGTACTGGAAGGCCTCCTGATAGGCGAGGACGGGAAGAGTCGAACTCGAGACGCCCGGCCCTCCCTTGGTCATCACCCAGATGAGACCGAAGGTCCCGAGCGTCTGCAGGGTGGTGAGCATCAGGTTCGTCGAGATCGAGCGGCGGATCATCGGGATGGTGATGAGGAAGAACCGCTGGGCGGCGTTCGCGCCGTCGATCTGTGCGGCCTCCATCACCTCGGGCGGCACTTCGTTGAGGGCGGCCCCGTAGACGAGCATCGAGAATGCCGTACCCCGCCAGACGTTGGCGAGGATGACGGCGAACATCGGGTACTCGATGAGCCAGCTCACGGCAGGGATGCCGATGGCCTCCAGCAGCGCGTTGAGCGTGCCGTCCTTCGAGAAGTAGGCGTAGAGGGCGAAGGCGGCGACGATCTCGGGCATCACCCAGGCGACGACGACGAGCGCGCCGACCACGCTGTTGACCGACTTCGAACCGATGCGCATGAGCGCGGCGACGCCGAGACCCAGCACGTTCTGACCGATGATCGCGGAGAACAGCACGAAGACGACCGTGAGGACCAGTGCGGTCCAGAAGTTCGGGTCGGTGAACAGCGAGACGTAGTTGTCGAGTCCGATGAACTCGGGCTGCGCCGCCCGATAGCCCGTGAGCGCGCGGTTGGTCAGCGATCCCCAGATGGCGTAGATGATCGGCCCGAGCAGGAACACGACCAGCAGCACCACGGCGGGCAGCAGCGGAACCGAGCGCATCAGTTCGCGGAGCGGGGCGCGCCTCCCGGCCCCGGTCTGCACCGGGGCCGGGCTGTGCGTTGTGGAA
Source organism: Microbacterium sp. NPDC055665 (assembly GCF_053618035.1). NCBI lineage: Bacteria > Bacillati > Actinomycetota > Actinomycetes > Micrococcales > Microbacteriaceae > Microbacterium > Microbacterium sp. NPDC055665. Next base: position 509,531 of record NZ_JBSHGY010000002.1, read on the forward strand.
GCGGAGGTCACTGCAGGGTTCCTACTCGACCTTGTCCGCGCCGACGATCTGGGTGAGCGCGTCGTCATAGGTCTTGGCCGCGTCCTCCGGGCTCGCTTCTCCGGTGATCACCGATTCGGTGGCCTGCTGAAGCGCGCTGGTGATCTGCGAGTAGTCCGGCGTGGTCGGGCGGAAGTGCGTGTACTGCACGAGGTCGGAGAAGAACGCGAAGGTCGGGTTGTACGAGAGGTACGCATCGTCGGTCGCGACGTCTTCGCGGACGGCGATCTGGCTGTTCTCGGTGTCGTACTTGAGCGAGTTCTCCTGGTTCAACGCCATGGCGATGAAGTCGAAGGACGTCTGCGGGTGCTTCGTCTGAGCCCCGACCGCGAGGGTCCAGCCCCCGGACATCGAGGTGAAGCCGGGGTCGCCGCCGTCCTGCGTCGGCATCTTGGCGAGACCGATCGTGTCCTCCCAGCCCTCCCAGGCGCTTTCGCCGCTGATCCAGCCGCCGGGGAGCCACGACCCGTCGATGGCCATGGCGAGCTTCCCCTCGGGGAGCAGCTCCGTGGGGACGCGGCTGCCGATGTTCGAGTCGAGGGCGAGATCGAGCGGGGTCGCCAGATCGTTCTTGTAGAGCGTGTCGTAGAAGCCGAACGCATCCGTGAGACCCTCGGAGCCCACCGCCCACTTGTCGGAGTCGGCGTCATACAGAGTGGACTCGGTGCCGTAGAGCAGCATCTCGAGACCCTGCATCGACGTCTGCTCACCGGCGCTCTTGCTGCCGTAGATGTTCAGCGGGATCAGGTCGGCGTCGTACGCCTTCACCGCTTCGGCGGCATCGAGGATGTCCTGCCACGACGTGGGCTGCCAGTCGGCGGGGAGTCCGGCCGCGGCGAAGATCTCCTTGTTGTAGTAGATCGCGCGGGTGTCGGTGCCCATCGAGACGCCGTAGGTGCTGCCGTCTCCGCCGAGCCCGGCCTCCTTGGCGGCGTCGTAGAACTGGTCCCAGTCATCCCAGTCGGCGAGGTAGTCGTCGATCGGGAGCAGGTAGCCGGCAGCGGCGTCGGAGCGCAGCTGGAAAGTGTCTTCGTAGATCACGTCGGGCGCCGTGTCGGGCGAGCCGTTCATCAGGGCGAGCTTCGTGAAGTACTCGTCCTCGGACTCGATCGGCTGGAGCTTCACCGTCACACCGGGGTTCGCGGCCTCGAACTCGGGTTTGACCTTCTGGAAGAGATCATCGAGCTGGTGGAACGCGGACGTCATCTGATACGCGACGGTGATGGTGCGGTCTCCGCTGTCGGACGTCTCCGCGTCCCCGGATGCACCGCATCCCGAGAGGACGACTGCGCCGACCGCGATCGCGCCGACGGCGGCGAGGGGCTTCGTTCGCATCTGATTTGCTCCTTTGCATGCGGACCTCGCTGTTGAGGCCCTCAGACGGATAATCCTATCAAATGGGATAAATGGGTCGAGAGCAGCACGTAACAGTTCCGTCACGGAACGCATTCCGTCCGGCGGCAGCGGCCGCCCGCGGTCAGCGGCTGATCATGAGCCGTGACGGCCGTGCCGTGAGGGCATCGTCGAGCACGAGGCACGCGGCTCCGACCGCGGCTGAATCCGCTCCCATCTGCGATGGGCGCAGGTGCACGGGTTCCGTGGACGTGCTGACGGCGGAGGTGTGCACCCAGTGATCCAGCGCCGGGAGAAGCCGTTCACCGAGCCTCGACCACGCGGGGCCTCCGAGGACGACGATGCCGAGATCGAGGAGGTTGTTCACCTCGACGATCGCCGTCGCGAGGTGCCTCCCCGCGCGCTCCAGGGCCGCAAGCACTCCTTCGTCTCCGGCGGCGGCCAAGGACGACAGCAACTCGAGCTGCATCCGTGCATCCGCCGTGCCGCTCGGCGAAGTCGTCCGCTCCGCCTGGGCCAGGAGCACCCTCGGCTCCATGATCACGCCGATGCAGCCACGCGATCCGCAGGTGCAGAGCGGCCCCTCCGGGTCGACGACGATGTGCGCGATGTTGCCGGCGTTGCCCGTTTGCCCGTGCACCGGTGCCCCCGAGACGGAAAGCCCGAGGCCGAGGCCGGCACCGTAGTAGAGGAACATCGCGTCGGCGAGCTCCTGCCCCGCGTCGAACCACTGCTCCCCGACGACCGTCGCCACGACGTCCTTCTCGAGCAGCGTCGGCAGCCCGCTGACCCTTTCCAGCTCTGTGCGCACCGACACGTTGTGCCAGGCGGGGAGGAGCGGCGGATTCAGCAGGCGACCCGCGTCGCGGTCGAACGGCCCCGGGGCCGCCACACCGATCCCGAGCACGCGCTTAGCCGGAAGACGCGCCTCGACGATGAGCGATCGGACGCTGTCCCCGAGACGGCCCACGAGTTCGTCCGGCGACGCATCCGCGCCTCCGGGGGTCTGCTCGGTCCGTGCGACGACAGCGCCGGCGGCATCAACGACCACCACGGTGTCGACGGCCGGGTCGAGATGCACCCCGACCGCGTAGCGCGAGTCCGACCGCAGAGCGAGGAGCGTCCGTGGCTTTCCCGGCCCCGAGATGACCTTTCCGGTCTCTTCGATCAGCCCCTCGTTGGCAAGTCGGCGAGTGACATTGCTGAGCGTCTGCGTGGACAACCCCGTGCGTTCGGCGAGCTCGCTGCGGCTGAGCCCTTCCTCGGACCGGCGGATGAGGTCGAAGACGAGCGCCTGGTTGTAGACGCCGACAGCAGGGAGGTTCGACCCACGCTGCATATTCCGCTCCTCACCCGTGCGCCTCCGTCAGCGCGTGAACCTCATGATCGCCGCGCAGCACCGCAACGGTCAAACCCGGGCTCGCGGGTTCGAGAGTTCGCCCGCGTGCGTCGGGGGAGACGATCAGTTGAAGTCGCCGCCCGGGGCCATGTCCATGAAGCGGGAGTAGTGACCCTGGAACGCGACGGTGATCGTGGCGGTCGGACCGTTACGGTGCTTGGCGACGATCAGGTCGGCCTCGCCGGGGCGCACATCCTTGTCGTAGACCGAGTCGCGGTGCAGCAGGATGACCATGTCGGCGTCCTGCTCGATCGAGCCGGACTCACGCAGGTCGCTGATCGCGGGCTTCTTGTCGGTGCGCTGCTCGGGACCACGGTTCAGTTGCGACAGGGCGATCACGGGAACCTGCAGTTCCTTGGCGATGAGCTTGAGGCTTCGCGAGAACTCCGAGACCTCCTGCTGACGCGACTCGACGCGCTTGCCCGAGGTCATCAGTTGCAGGTAGTCGATGATGACCATGCGCAGGCCCTCGCGCTGCTTGAGTCGACGGCACTTCGCGCGGATCTCGACGAGCGTCATGTTGGGGCTGTCGTCGATGTAGAGCGGAGCGTCGTTGATGCGGCCGCGGGTCGCGGCGACGGTGGTCCAGTCGCGCGGGTCGAGGTTTCCCTTGCGCATGTTCTGCAGCGGGATCTGGCCCTCGGCGCTGAGCAGACGCATCGCGATCTCGCTCTTGCCCATCTCGAGCGAGAAGAAGACCGAGGGGATGTTGTGGCCGATGGATGCCGAGCGCGCGAAATCGAGCGCGAGCGTGGACTTACCCATGGCAGGACGCGCGGCGACGACGATCATCTGTCCACCGTGCAGGCCGTTGGTGAGTTCGTCGAGCTCCCGGAACCCGGTGGGCACACCCGTCATCGAGCCGTCGCGGCCGCTGGCGGCCTCGATCTCTTCGAGAGCCGCGTCGACGGCGATCTGCAGCGGGACGTAGTCCTCGGCGGTCTCGGATCCGGTGATCGAGTAGATCTCGGCCTGAGCGTTGTTGACGATGTCGGTCGCGTCGCCCTCACCCGCGTAGCCGAGCTGCACGATGCGCGTGCCGGCGTCGACCAGGCGACGGAGGATCGCGCGCTCCGAGACGATGCCCGCGTAGTAGCCGGCGTTCGCCGCGGTGGGGACGATCGAGGTGAGGGTGTGCAGGTAGTCGGCGCCGCCCGCGCGACCCAGCTCGCCGGTCTTGATCAGCTCGTCGGTGACGGCCACGACGTCGGTGGGCTCGCCGTGCGAGTAGAGCGAGAGGATCGCCTCGAAGATCAGCTCGTGCTTCGGGATGTAGAAGTCGGCGCCCTTGAGCGTCTCGATCACGTCGGCGACGGCATCTTTCGAGAGGAGCATTCCGCCCAGCGCGCTCTGCTCCGCGAGGAGGTCGTGCGGAGGGGTGCGCTCCGGCGGACGCTGCCCTCCCAGGCGCTCCTCTGAGATGTCGGCGATCGACACAGTCTTCCCTTCGATGCGACGTTTCCGATGCGATGTTCTGATGAGGCGCTTCGGCGGCGGGGCCGCGTGGCTCTCGGCCGACGAACCGCTTCGCACAGCGAAACAGGTGCCTCCGACATTCGGTCGCTCGCCCACGCTACGAGCGACGGTTTCCACATGCAACACGGCCTGTGGATAACCATGTGGAAAGCGTGCGGACAAAGCCGGAGTGTCTGTGCACAACGGGTGTGGATAACCCCGTGGATGGGTGACAGTTCAAACTTTTTTCTGCCGTTTGAACTGGTCTTTGTTGTTTCCCCAGCCTGTGGATGGGAATCAGTTTAAATCGCGCATTGAAGGTTGCCCCTCTCGGGAGGGGGATGTGTAGAACCTGGGGAAAGTCAAGCCGAGTTTTCACCGGGCGCGTCACAACCCGACATCCCCGGAAACGCGCGCAAAACCCCCTAGACAGAACCTCCCCTCGCGAGTATCGTCACCCGCAATCGACGCATCTGCGTCGACGTACGTTGCCTTCGGAGGGGGAGGTGGACGTGGACGTTTCGGCCACCCGACGCGGCGTTCCTGCCGTGGCCCTCTGGGGTGCCGTCGGAGCGCTCGCCTGGGCGACGCTCACCGTCCTCCTCGGCGGCGGTTCCGCGCACGCGGATGAGCAGCAGGACGGCCCGCTCGACGGGCTGACCTCGCTCGTGAATGAAACCGTGTCGACCGTCACCGCTCCGGTGGCGCCCGTCGTGTCGAAGGTCGTCGCACCCGTGGTCACGAAGGTCGTCGCCCCCGTGCAGAAGGCCGTTCCGGCCGTGGTCGAGACCGTGACGCAGGCCGTCGCCGAGACCCCGGTCGTGGGTCCTGCCACCGCCCCGGTCGTGCACGCCGTCACCGAGACGGCGGAGGCGGTCATCGCACCGGTCACCGAGGTCCTGACAGATTCGCCGGTATCGCAGATCACCGATCCGATCCTCGACACCGTCGCGGGCGTCCCCGTCGTCGGCGACCTGGTCACCGACCTCGGCGTGATCTCCGCCGTGGACGACGTCGTCGGAGTGGTCGATGACACGACCGCCCTTCTCGGAGAGGTGACGAACGGAACCGTCCCGCCCGTGCTCGAGGCGCTCGATCCGACGACACCCGACCCGACGACACCCGTTCCGACCCCGGGCACCGGTGTCATCGACCACTCCGACGACGTCGTCCCCGGCATCGCCGTCACCGCGACGGCCGCCGCGCCGGCACCGATCCTCGGCGCCTCGGGCGTCGCTTCCGCGCACGCCACGGCCCTCTCATCCTCGCCCGGCGTCTCCCTCGCGGGCTCGCAGTCTGCTCCGGCCGCGCAAGACACCGCGACTGCGCCCACCGGCTCCTCTTCCGGGAACCCGCCGGGCGCCCCTGCACCCGCTTCTTCCTCCGCCGGTCCCGGTGGGGGCTCCAGCCCTGCCCACGCGCGCCTCAGCGACGTGGCACCTGCTCCGCTCCGTGCTGGAGAGCGGACATCCGGCGCATCCGACGACGTGCTTCCTTCGTCGCCGGTCGCCGACACCGACGTCTCTCCTGACTGACGGTCCGTCACGTCGTTCCCCCGGGAACGACAGATGCCGTGCTGCGCGCGCACTCTGATCGCGCGCACCCATCAGACGATCCATCCAGTCAGGAGAAACGATCATGCGCACTTACCTCAAGCGGGCCCTGTGGGGCACGCTCCTCGCCGGGGGCATCACGCTCCTCGGCGCGACGGCCGCGAACGCGGCCGAGACATCCGGGGAAGACGGACTGCTCTCCGGCACGCAGGCGGAGACAGCGATCACGGCACCGATCTCGGCGGTCGGCAACGCGATCTCCGTGCTCGGCGACGTCGTCGCGGCGCCCGCCCCCGCACCGGCTCCCGCGCCGGCCCCAGCTCCCGCTCCGGCTCCCGCACCGGCTCCGGCTCCGGCTCCGGCTCCGGCTCCGGCTCCGGCTCCGACGACCAGCGGATCCTCGGGCACGGCATCCGGCACCCAGGCCGTCGTGACCGTGAACCTCCCCGTCACGGTGTCGGGCAACGCGGTGAGCGTGCTCGACGACAGCTCATCGACCAGCGCCCCGGCCGCAACTCCCCAGAACTCGGCTCCCCAGGCCGAGACCCCGGCCGGGGCGCCTCTCGTGACCACGAACGGAGTGGACGGCGTGCTCTCGGGCACGCAGGCGCTGCTCGCGGTCAACGCCCCGATCACGGTCACGGGCAACGCCGTGTCCGTGCTCGGCGACACCGAGAGCGCCCCGTCGAGCGGAGAGGCAGCCGCAGCACCGGCGTCCTCTGCGCCGACCACATCGGGCGCCACGTCCGGTGACGACGGGATCGGCAGCGGCACCCAGGTGATCGCGCCCGTCACGGCACCGGTGACGGTGTCGGGCAATGCGATCTCGCTGCTCGGCGACAGCGCGTCGACCGGATCCGGCACGGCCGGCACCGGCGGCTCTTCCGCTCCCGCCACGACGGCGGGAACCTCGGGTGAGGACGCGACCCTCGGCGGCACGCAGGCGATTGCACCCGTCACGGCACCCGTGAAGGTGTCGGGCAACGCGATCTCCCTGCTCGGCGACAGCGCGTCGACCGGATCCGGCACAGGCGGAAGCACGGCACCCACCGCCCCCGCCACTGGAGGCAACACCACCACCGGAGACGACGGCATCCTCGGCGGCACCCAGATCACCGCACCCATCACCGCCCCCGTGGCCGTGACCGGCAACGCGATCTCCGCCCTCGACGACGCCACCGTCACCGGCACCGGCACCGGCGGAACCACCGCTCCCGCCACCGGAGGCAACACCACCACCGGAGACGACGGCATCCTCGGCGGCACCCAGATCACCGCACCCATCACCGCCCCCGTGGCCGTGACCGGCAACGCGAT
>NZ_JBSHGY010000002.1:516746-724363 GCF_053618035.1 Microbacterium sp. NPDC055665
CTCCGCCCTCGACGACGCCACCGTCACCGGCACCGGCACCGGCGGAACCGCGGCACCCACCACCCCCACCGGAGGCAACACCACCACCGGAGACGACGGCATCCTCGGCGGCACCCAGCTGGGACTGCCCGTGACGCTGCCGATCACGATCGGTGGGAACGCCATCTCGGTGGTCGGCGAGGCGACGGTGACCGGTCCGGGCACCGGTCCGGGGACCGACCCCGGTACTGATCCCGGAACGGACCCGGGAACCGACCCCGGGACCGACCCGGGAACCGACCCCGGCACGGACCCGGGAACTGACCCCGGCACGAACCCGGGCACGTCGTCCGGTGCCGCCACCGCCGCTTCTGGCGCGGTGACCGCCGGGCAGGCGGAAGGACTCGCCATGACCGGTGGAGCTCCCTCGGAAGGACTGATCGCTCTCGCCGCAGCCCCGCTCCTCCTCGGAGGCGCGGGACTCCTGCGACGCCGTCGGCTGATGGCGTAGCGAAGACGCCGGTGGTGCGGTCGTCCTCGGGGGAGGAGACCCCGCACCGCCGGTGCGCCGCCGCGTCCATCCCCACTCCGACGGGTCCCCAGCTCGTCGCTCGACGCCGGCGCCACAAGGGCGGATGCCCCGTGGACCCCACCACGGGGCATCCGTCGCGCCCTCCCCGCGGCCGCAGTCCGCTCGGAGAACAGCAGTTCCCTCGGCCTCTCTGCGGGAAAGTGGCCGAGGGAGCTGCGAATCTCCGACGGAACCGCCGGGCCCGACGGAGTGCCGGGCCCGGGAGCGCCCGGAACGGATCAGGGGATGTCGTCGACCTCGCCGTGCGGGATGATCGCGGCGCGGTACCGCTCGACGAGGTCACGCCAGCCGAAGCCCTCGGTGTACTCGTGCTCGTAGACCGCTTCGGTGAAGTGCCACAGCAGATAGGGGTGCGCTCCGAGCCCGTACAGCGCACCGTAGTCGCGGTTCACGAACGCCTCGCGCTCTTCGGGCGTCAGCATCCGGTCGTCGGTGACCGCGTCGGGCCCCGCTCCCCCGGCGAGCCAGGCGTGGACGAATCCCTCGGTGTCGGCGACGTAGGCGTCGACGTTCGCGGTGCTCATCTCGACAGCGCGGATGAACTTGTTCATCATGTACCGGCTCACGATGCGGCCCTCCACAGGAAGAACGGACTGGAGGCGAAGCGCGAAGTCGTCGCCTCCGCGAGCTCGGCCGGACGCCCCTGCATCGCGGCGAGCGCGGCCACGATGTTCACGTACTGATAGGTGACGTTGCCGGCCGCCATGATGCGGTCGTAGCGGCATCCGGCGATGGCTCCGTCGAGGTCGCCGTCGCGCATCCACCCCACCGCTTCGGCGTCGAACTCCGGGTCGGGCGAGCCGTTGAACGTGCGCGGCCCGCCGACATCCGTGGCCATGTGCCCCGAGGTGAGCAGTCCCACCCTGGCGTCGCTGTCCCAGGAATCGACCGCGGTGCGCAGGTGGTGTCCGAGAGCGGCGAAGCGTGCGGCGGTCGGCAGCGGCGGCAGGATCGAGTTCGCGTGGATCGGCACGATCGGCAGGTCGAGCTCGGGCCGCACGTACTGCAGCGGCAGCACGAAGCTGTGGTCGAGCCGCCACTCGTGCGAGACCGAGAAGTCGATCGTCTCGGGCAGCACCTCGCGGCCTGTGATCTGCGTCGCCAACTCCGGGTTGCCGGTCAGCTCGGCGAACTCCATGCCGAAGGTGCGCACCTCGTTCTCATAGGTGCCGTGGTACGACGCCGCCTTGCCGACGATGAACGCGGGCGAATTGTCGGAGAAGAACTGCCGCACGTGATCGGTGCCGAGCACGATGAGCGTGTCGACTCCGGCATCCGTGATCGCCTCGCGGATGCGGCGGAAGTTCGCCTCCACCTGCACGAGATCGTCGGGCATCGGCTCGCGCATCGCCCGCCACAGCAGCGGATTGTGCGGGGTCGCCGCGGCCATCACCAGTTCAGCCACGATCGGCTCCTTCCATCGCGCTCACAGCCGGAACAGCTTGCGTGCGTTGTCGAGCAGGATCTTCCGGCGCGACTCCTCCTTGAGCCCGAGCTCGTCGAACTCGGCCATCCAGCGGTCGGCGGTCATCACCGGCCAGTCCGACCCGAACAGCACCCGGTCGGAGATCAGCGAGTCGGCGTAGCGGACCACCTCGGGCGGCAGATACTTCGGCGCCCAGCCGGACAGGTCGAGGTACACGTTCGACTTGTGCCACACCATCGCCAGATTCTCGAGGTGCCACGGCCACGCCGGGTGCGCGCTGATGATGTTCAGCTCGGGGAACTCCGCGGCCACGTCGTCGATGTACGGCACGGGCCGCGCGTTCTCGAGCCGATACCCGCCGCCGCCGGGAGTGCCCGCACCGGCCCCGGGGAATCCGGAGTGGAACATGACCACGAGTCCGAGTTCGGCGCAGGTCTCCCAGATCGGGAAGAACCGCCGATCGTTCGCCAGGAACTTCTGCCGCGAAGGGTTGAGCTCGCCGACGCCCTTGATGCCGTATTCGGCGTGCATCCGACGGATCTCGGCGACCGCGGCCTCGCCCTTCCACGGGTCGATGCCGGCGAAGGCGAGGAACACGTCGGGGTGGTCCTGCTGCGCCTTGCCGAGGAGGTCGTTCGGTGCACCCTTGATGCCGCTCGTGGTCTCGGAGTCGGAGTTCACGATCACGGCCATCATCTTGCGGTCGCGGTACTGGTCGGCCTGCTCGGCGAACGACACGACCGGCCGCTCCCGCCCGAAGTGCGCCGACATCTGCGAGTGCCGCTGGCCCATCGCCGCGATGAACTCCTCGGTCTGCGGGTGGGTGTGGACGTCGATCGCGACGAGGTCGTCGATACCGGGCATCAGGCTGCCCCTTCCTTCGCTCGTGCGGGTTCGGGATCGGATCCGGACCGCAATCCGGTCAACGCTTCGGTGTCGGCGCCGAGCCCGGGCGCGTACCGCAGCTCCGGCCGACCGGAACGCTGGAATCGGATGCTGGGCACCGGCACGCGCAGAGCGCCGTCCGGCCCGTCGATCTCCTCCACCAGCCCCATGCTCGCGATCTGCGGATCGTCGAACAGGTCGCCCATCGTGTTCAACGGGCCGTGCGGGATGTCGTGCGCGGCGAGCCGGTCGAGCCAGTACTGGCGGGGCCTGGTGGCGGCGATCTCCTTGAGCACGACGTCGAGCTCGTCGTAGTTGCGCACGCGCCCCTCGCGGGTCGAGAAGCGGGGGTCGTCGGCGAGGTCGGACCGCTCGAGCACGTCGAGCAGGCCGGTCCAGAACTTCTCGGGCACCGACATGTGGATCACGAATGCCTTGTCGTCCGACCCGCGGCAGGCGTAGGCCTGCGCGCGGCGCGGGCGCGAGTCGGGCGAGGAGACCTGGCCGGTCTCGAGGAATGCCGACGCCGACTCGGTGAGGAAGTCGAGCAGCGCCCCCACCATCGTCACCTCGACGTGCTCCCCCACCCCGCTCACATCTCGGGCGTGGAGGGCGGCGAGCACGGCCTGCACGGCCGACATCCCCGACAGCAGATCGGAGAACGCCGGTCCGAGCGGACGGATGGTCGATGCCGGGACCACCTGGCTGTACATGCCGCCGGTGGCGGAGATGACGGTGTCGTACGCGGGCCGCTTCGCGGCGGGACCGGTCGGGCCGAACCCGGTGATCGAGCACGTGATCACCCGCGGGTTGCGGGCATGCAGCGCCTCGGGACCGAAGCCGAGCCGCTCGGCCACTCCGGGGCGGAAGTTGTCGAGCACGATGTCGGCGTCGTCTACCAGGCCGAACAGTGCAGCGAGCCCCTCGGCGCTCTTGAGGTCGAGCACCACCCCGCGCTTGCCCCGGTTGTAGGCGGCGAACTGCGGACTCATCGTCGCGCGGCCCTCCCAGCGGCGCATCGGGTCGCCCTCGGGCGACTCGACCTTGACGACGTCGGCCCCGAGGTCGGCGAGCAGCTTGGCGGCGAACGGGCCGGAGATGTACTGGCCCAGCTCGACCACGCGGATCCCGGCCAGCGCTCCCGCGCCGGGTGATGCAGAAATCGTCACTTCAGGTCTCCTCTTCGATACCGAGGGCGGTCAGCGCACATCGACGACGACCTTCCCGTCGCCCTTGCGGGGGAAATCGCGATACGCCGTGGCGATGTCGTCCAACGCGTAGCGGGTGCCGACGAGCGAGGGCAGCGCCCCCGACCCGGCGAGCGCGAGCGCTTCGGCCACGTCGGCGTAGCGCGCGCTGGCGACACCGAACAGCTGCTTGCGGCGCAGGTAGAAGTCGCGGGAGTCGATGCGCAGGTCGCTGTCGACGGATGCCGCGCAGAACACGGCCCTGCCGCCCCAGCGGAGCGCGGAGATCCCCGCGCTCAGGGTGGGGGCATGCCCGGACACGTCCAGCACGACATCGAAGCCCTCTCCCCCGTCGAGCGCCGTCGCCAGAGCGGCCGCATCCGTCGCGTGGATGATCTGCTCGTCGCCCAGCGGCGCGATCTCCCGGCGTGACGCGGCGACCACATCGGCGCCGCGGGCGAGGGCGATCGCCACCGCCGCACGTCCGAGTGTGCCGCCGGCGCCGGTGATCAGCACGCGGTCGCCTGCGGCGAGCGCGACGGTGCGGACGGCGTTGATGACGATGGACGCGCTGTGCACCACGGCGGTCGCCTGCGCGGCGTCGAGGCCGTGACGGTCGATCGCGTTACGGGCGGGGACGGTGACGAACTCGGCCGCTCCGCCGTCGCGGTGCACGCCGACGACGGTCTGTGCCGGGCAGTTCGCCTCGTCTGCGGCCAGGCAGTGCGCGCAGGTGCCGCACGCGATGTTCGGCTTGACGACGACGGTCTGGCCGATGCGCCTCGGGTCGACACCCGCCCCGACGGCGACGATCTCGCCCGCCGGGTCTATGCCGAGGATGCGCGGCAGCTGCGCCTGCGCCCCCGGCCCGATGCCGGCGATGACGTTGAGGTCGAGCTGATTCACGCCGACGGTGTCGACCCGCACGAGCACTTCGCCCTCCCCGGGCGTCGGCTCGGCCGCCTCCTGGACGGTCAGCCCGTCCAGGTCATGACGGCTCAGCACGGCGGCACGCATCTTCACCTCTTCATCGCGGGAATCTGTTTGGGATACTGTATCCAATTTTCATCACGGCCGTCTAGACCCTGTTCGAGCACGATATCCCGCAAACCGTGGACACGTGATCCCAAATTGGATACCGTATCCCAAAATCCGCGTGAGGCGCCCCACTCCACGGAGGAGTCGCACGCACTTGCCCGAATGGAGAGTCATGCGCACGACACGAAACAGACTCGGCATCGCCGTGGCCGGAGGAGCCGCAGCACTGACGCTGCTGGCCGCCTGCGCCGCGCCGACACCGACACCGGCAGAACCCGTCGACCTCGGCGACGGCGAACCCGGAGCCGCCGAAGACACCGACATCACGGTGGCCATCCCCTTCCCCGACATCACGATGTACTCGATGTTCACCCTCGCAAGCGACCTCGGCTACTACGAGGAGGAGGGCCTCACCGTCGAGGTCATCACCGCCGACAACGTCACGGCCGCGGTCGCCAGCGGCAGTGCCGACATCGGCGTCGAATCCACCGGCACCGTGATCGATGCCATCCGCGGCGGCGTCGAGATCGACCTGATTTCCGGCCACTACTGCCGGCAGAACTTCGACTTCGCGGTGCAGTCCGACGTGAAGAGCGTCGACGATCTGGACGGCACCTCGATCGTGCTCGCCGGTACTCCGGGTGACCCCGCCGAGTTCCAGCGGGCGCAGGTGCTGAAGGAGGAGGGCTGGGACGTCTCGTCGATCGACGCCGAGGTCGTCTACCCGGGGCCCGGATCGGAGTCGTGGACGGAGTTCTTCGTCAACGACAAGATCACGCTGCAGCCGTTCTACGCCGACGACCGCGCCGCCCTCGAGGAGCACGGCGCGAACATCGTGGTGGAGTCGCTGCGCAACTGGGCCAACGACGTGCAGATCGCCGGCACGAGGTGGGCGCAGGAGAACCCGAACAGCCTGGTCCGGTTCCTGCGGGCCACGCTCAAGGGCACCGACTTCATGACGGCGCCCGCGCCCGGCGAGTTCCCCGAGAACGCGGAGGAGGCGCTGGACATCTACGAGGCCAACGACTTCGACGTCGCGGAGCTGCGGGAGTCGGACAGCGTCTGGATCCTCGACGGTCACCTCGCCTGCCCGAACCTGTACTTCGACGGCGACGCGTGGGACACCACCATCGAGACCCAGAAGCTGGAGCCGTTGGAGTTCGACGACAGCCAGCTCGTCTACCTGTTCAAGGCGCAGGAGCTCCTGGGCCTCGACAACGAGGGCCCGGCGACGCTGACGTACCCCTGACGCCGCTGACTCACAAGAGAGGCCCCACCGTTGCGCATGGCGGTGGGGCCTCTTCTGTGTATAGACCAACCGATCGTTTTGATCGTTTGGTACTGTTAGTCCATGACTGATGTGCTGCCCGTCTCCGATGCCAAGCGCCAGCTCGGCGCGCTCGTCGATCGCGCCCACCTCATGCACGAGCCGGTGTTCCTCTCCCGCCGCGGACGCCGCGTCGTCGCCATCGTCGATGCAGATGAATTCGATCGCCTGCGGGAGCTCGCTGAGGACGCGGAGGACGCGGCCGCCGCCGTCGCCGCACGCCGCGAGGCTGAAGAAACCGAAGCGATCCCCGTACCGTGGGAGGAAGTGAAGGCGGAACTGGGGCTCGTGTGAGCTACCGGATCGACGTCGCTGCGCCGGCACAGCGGCAGTTGCGGAAGCTGGATCCGCAGGCCCGGCGTCGCGTGCAAGCGGCGATCGAACTCCTGGCCGAAGAGCCTCGACCGCCTGCGGCGAAGATGCTCATCAACAGCGATGGCGCGTGGCGCGTCCGCGTGGGCGACTACCGGGTGATCTACGACATCGAAGACGATCGTCTGGTCGTGCTCGTGCTCGCCGCCGGGCATCGCCGCGAGATCTATCGCTGAGCGAACAGCTCCATGACTCCGGCGGGATACAGTGGCACCGCCTCAGCGTCGTCATCGAAGCTGCGCCAGACGACGGGAACCATCACCTCCACCGCACGCCCCCACGCGCGAGGAGTCAGAACACGCCGCGTGCACGGGTGCGCCTACGGCGTGTCTTGACCCCTCAGGTGGGGGCAAAGACCCGACCCCCGTCGCGCATGAGACGGGGGTCGGGAGTCGGTGGGGCTCGGGCGGATGGTGCCGGTCAGCCGACGATCTTGCGCTCGTCGTACCAGGGCGCGAGCCGGCGGCGGAGCACGGAGATGAGCAGCAGCGTGAGGTTCGCGATGATCACCATCACCACGACCATCGCGATCGCCTCGTCCATGCGGAACTGATACGCCGCGAACTCGAGCAGGTGGCCGAGGCCGCCAGTGCCGCCGAGGAACTCTCCGAGCACCTCTCCCGTGAAGCCCAGAGCCGCACCGCGCTGGATGCCGGAGAGGCTGTACGGCAGCGTGGCGGGGAAGATCACCTTCCATCCGAGCCCGACCCCCTTCGCGCCGTACACCCGGGCCGCATTGACGAGCGACGGGTTCACGGTGACGGCGCCCTCCATCGTGTTCAGCAGGATCGGGAACACCGCCAGCAGGATCACGAGCGCGATCTTCGACTCGCTGCCGAGCCCGAGCCCGAGGATGAACAGCGGCGCGAGTGCGACCTTGGGCGTCGAATACAGCACCCACAGGAACGGCGCCACCATGAAGCGCAGCACCGGCGACCAGCCGACCGCGAGACCGACGACGACACCCACGACGATCGCGATCGCGAGGCCGATCAGGAGGTTGGTGACGCTGAACGCGAAGGCGCTCCAGAATTCCGGATCAACCATGAGCTGCCCGAACGCGACCGCCACCGCGGTCGGCGCGGGCAGGAAGGCCTCGGGGATCCAGTGGAACCAGCTGACGGCCGCCTCCCACAGGAGCAGCACGGCGGCGATCACCCCGATCAGCAGCAGCGTCCACTTGCCCTCACCGGAGCGCACCACTCGCCGCGGTCGCACGATGCGGACGGTTCCGGTTGCCGAGACGACGCTCATCGCTTGCCCTTCCTCGTCCAGGGTGCGACCCCGCGTTCGATGGCCGTGACCACCTGGGTCATGCCCACGCTCCACAGCACGACCACCGCGATCGCGGCGAAAGCCTGGTCGGTCTGATAGGTGTTCGAGGCGCGGATGATGAGCGCGCCCATGCCGCTGGACGAACCGGCGAGCTCGGCCACGACCATGCCGATCGTGGCGAGCACGACCGCCTGCCGCAGACCCGCGAACAGGAACGGCACCGTCGACGGCAGGTACACCGAGCGGTACAGCCGCATCCGTCCGGCGCCGTACACGCGGGCCGCGCGGATGATCGAGGGGTTCGTGGTGCGCATGCCCGCGGCGACGTTGAGCAGGATCGGGAAGATCGCACTGATCGTCACGAGGAAGATCACCGGACCGATCCCGAAGCCGAACCAGGCCTTCGCGAGCGGCTGATAGGCGATCGACGGGGTCGCGTAGATCGTCCAGGCGATCGGGCCGATCACCCGGTCGACCGGAAGCGAGGCGCCCATGAGAAGCCCGACGGGGATGCCGACGACCACCGCGAGCGCGAAACCGGTCAGCCACGCCTGCACCGAGATGCCGGCGTTGGCGGCGAGTGTGCCGTTCGCGACGATCTCGCCGAAGCCCTGTGCGATGGCGAGGGGCGGCGGGAGGAAGACCGGGCTGATCCACCCGAACACCCCGACCACCAGCTGCCAGAGCACGAGGAGGATGACGACCTCGATCGCGATGACCGCAGCCTTCCCCCGGGCGCTCAGACCCGCGAGCCAGGCGGCGACACCACCCCGGCCGAGGTTGGGACCGGTGGCGAGGAGTGCGGTCATTTCGACACCGCCGCCGCTGTGGCCTCACCTTCCAGCGCCTCCCAGAGGTGGTCGCGGAGTTCGAGGAAGCGCGGATCGTGCTGCACCGACCGCTCCGACCGAGGACGCGGGATGCCGGTGGTGATGATCTCCTTGATCGCGCCGGGGTGGCTCTTGAAGACGACGATGCGGTCGCCCAGGAGGATCGCCTCCTCGATGGAGTGCGTGATGAAGAGGACGGTCTTGCCCGTCGCCTCGATGAGCTTCTCGATCTCGTCGCGCATCACCTCGCGGGTAAGGGCGTCGACGGCGCCCAGCGGCTCGTCCATCAGCAGGATGCGCGGCTCGGCGACGAACGCGCGGGCGAGGCCGACGCGCTGCTGCATGCCACCGGAGAGCTCGCGGGGATATGACGACTCGAATCCCTTGAGCCCCACCATGTCGATGGCCTCCTGCACCTTCGCGCGCCAGTCGGCGGTGCGCAGGCCCTTCTGCATCTCGAGCCCGAACTTCACGTTGTCGAACACGGTGCGCCAAGGCAGCAACGCATAGTCCTGGAAGACGACGGCCCTGTCGGGTCCAGGGCCGTCGACCTGCTTCCCATCGACGAGCACCGAGCCGGTGCTCGGCGCGACGAGGCCGGCGATGACGTTCATGAACGTCGTCTTTCCGCACCCCGACGGGCCGAGCACCGTGATGAACTCGCCCTCGAACACGTCGAGGTCGACATCCTCGATCGCGATCAGCTTCTTTCCCGTCCGCGCGACGTCGTAGCTCACCGAGAGCCCGGTGACCGAGATCAGCGGTTCCGCTGAAGCTCGTGCGGTGTCGTTCACGTCAGTCATCGTCGACCTCTCGTCTCATCGCCGCGCGTCGGTGCGCGGCTTATCGCAGCTTAGGAAGCACCTCGGTGCCGAGGAGTTCGATCTGCTCGAAGAACCGATCGAACTTGAATCGGAAGTCGAACACCAGGTGCTCGGTGCCGACCTCCTCGAACCGCTTGATCTGCTCGACCGCCTCGTCGGGGCTGCCCACGATGAGCTGACCCTCCAGGTCCTCCACGGTCTCGAAGCTGCCGGACGGCGGCTTCACGGCGAACTTGGCCTTGTTCGCCCAGGCGAGAAGGCCCGGGATGTTCACGTGCTTCAGCGCCTCTTCGCGGGTGTCCTCGATCGAGGTGGGCGGGATGACGGCGATGGTCGGCATCGGACGGCCGTTCTCGTCGGTCATCTCGCGCATGGTCTGGATGCGCTTCTCCATCGTGAGCAGCCCCGTGCGTCCCGGCATCCATCCGTCGGCGAACTCCGCCGCGAGACGGGCCGAGCGCGGAGTCGCGCCGCAGTACCAGAACGGGATGCGTCCGCCGACGGGCTTGGGCTCGATCGTGACGTTCTCGAACTTGAAGATGCCGTCGTCGTAGGTGACGTCGTTCTCGGTGAACACCCGGCGCAGGATCTCGGCGTTCGAGCGCACCATCTCCACCCGATCGAGGTCGCCCCAGCCGATCGCGTCGAACTCGTGGTCGAACGTGCCGGCGCCGAAGCCGAGGATCAGGCGCGGGCCGAGCAGCTGCGTCATGGTGCCGGCCATCAGGGCTGTGACCAGCGGGTGACGGAACGGGATGAGCGATCCGGTGCCGAGCTCGATCTTGTCGGTGACGGCGCCGATGGCGGTGAGGGTCGTCAGCGCGTCGTAGAACGTGCGGTTCGGCTTCTCCATCTCGCCGTGCGGCTCGAACACCAGGTGGTCGCGCACCCAGACGGAGTCGAATCCGAAACTCTCGGCGAGCTTCGACCCCTCCAGGAGCTTCTCCTTGCTCGCCTCCTCGCCGAAGTGCGGCAGCAGCAGTCCGAATTTCATGTCAGTTCCCTTCCGCGGCGAATGCCGCCCTGTCTTCCGCCGATGCGGCGAGCTTTCCGAAAGTGCGATCGCCGACGACCTCGTCGCCGACGTAGACGTCGACACCGCGCACGAGGGTGCGCTGGATGCGGGCGCTGATCGTGCGCCCGTCGTAGGGGGTCCAGCCGATCTTCGACAGCACGCCGTCGTTCGTGATGGTCCACTCCTCGGCGAGGTCGGCGATGACGATGTCGGCATCCGCCCCGATCGTGAGCGAACCCTTGACGCCTTCGAGGCCGAACTTGGCGGCGGGGATGTGGGCGACCATGTCGATCGCGCGCTGCAGGTCGAGCTCGCCTTTGTTCACGGCGTCGAGCATGAGCTCGTAGTAGTACTGGATGCCGGGGGTGCCGGTGTGCGAGCTCCACATCTGCGTCCAGCCGACCTCCTTCTCCTCGCGGGTGTGCGGGGCGTGGTCGCTGGCGGCGATGTCGATCGTCCCGTCGCGCATGCCTTCCCACACGGCGGCACGGTTGTCGTCGGGCACCCAGTAGCTGAGCGCGTAGGGGCCGAGGGTCTCGACGTCGTTCCAGGTCGACAGGAACGGGGCCCAGTGGTTGACCTCGCAGGTCACGTCGATGCCGTTCTGCTTGGCGCGGCGCACGGCCTCGATCGAACGCCGGGTCTGGATGTGCGCGATGTGCACCGGGCAGCCCGAGGCCTCGGCGAGGCGCAGCACGACGTCGATCGCGGTGTCCCAGATCACTCCCTCGCGGGCGGCGTAGGCAGACGCGTAGCCCTCCGGGGTGTTCTCGCCGCGGGCGAGGTAGGCACCCTCGATGTAGTCCATGAGCGCCTGGTCGTGCGGGTGCACGATGAAGCGCTTGCCGGTCTGGGCGATGTGATCCAT
This sequence comes from Microbacterium sp. NPDC055665, assembly GCF_053618035.1. NCBI lineage: Bacteria > Bacillati > Actinomycetota > Actinomycetes > Micrococcales > Microbacteriaceae > Microbacterium > Microbacterium sp. NPDC055665. The sequence continues at coordinate 528,365 of NZ_JBSHGY010000002.1, forward strand.
GATCTCGAGCAGGTGCCCGTGGTTGTGGATGCCGGTGCCGGAGGGGTGCGGGTAGTCGCGGCCGGTGTCGACGACCATGTAGATCTTGTACGCCCGGATGCCCATCTCGCTCATGCCGGCGATCTCGTCGAACTTGGTCGGTGCAGGGTTGTGGTTCCAGTCGACGATCGACGATTCCTCGTACCGGTGGAACACGTCGGTCAGGGTCGCGACGTCGGTGGTCGGCGGCTTGAGGTTCGGCATCCCGAACATCGTGGTGACGCCGCCGGCCGCGGCCTGCAGGCTCGTCGTGTAGATGTCGTCCTTGTGCTCGTAGCCGGGTTCGCGGGTGTGCACGTGCACGTCGACCATGCCGGGGAGCACGAGCTTGCCGGTGGCGTCGACCGTGCGCTCGGCGGTGATGTCGGTGCCGGCGGCCACGATGCCGGCGACCTTGCCGTCGGCGACGAGCAGGTCGGCGACGACCGGGCCTGCGGGGGTGACGACGGTGCCGCCGGTGATCTTCAGATCAACGCTCATGGCGCGACCTCCTGCTTCTGAACGGATTCGGTGGTGACGGACTCGCCGATCGCGGGCGACGGCGAAGAACGGTGGATGAGATGTGCCGGCCGCACGTACTGGTCGAACCAGCCGACGATCACCGGGGTGGTCTGCTCCCAGTACGCGTCGTACGCGGCGTAGTGGGTGGTGTGCCGCTGCATGATCAGCTGCTTCGGGCCGCGCGCGGCCTCGTACAGCGCCTCGGCGTGATCGGTCGGGGTGGTCGCGTCGCCCTCGACGCCGATCACGAGCAGCGGAGTGGTCAGGCGGGCCGCGGCCTCGATGGGCCGGTAGGCGATGATGCCCTCGGCGCACGCGAGCGGCACGGCGGTAGGGATGCGGTCGTCGACGTCGGCCTTGATCTTCGTGGCACGGCGTTCGGCCGTGGGGATCATGATCTCCTCGCGGGGGTGCACGATCCGCCCCTCCCCCGTGGTGACGCGCAGACGGCGGTCTTCGGCGAGGGAGTTCTGGAAGTCGAGCCATTCGTACTCGCTGCGCATGCGGTGCAGCCAGTCCTCGCCGTCGGCGACCGGCACCTGGCTGACCGCGGCCTTGATGCGCGGGTCGGCGTCGGCGAGGAGCACCGCGTTGCCGCCTCCCGTGCCGCCGGTGCCGAACACCCCGATCGCGTCGGCGATCACGTCGTCGCGGGTGGTGAGGTAGGTCACGGCGTTCACCAGGTCCTGCAACTGCCAGGCCGGAGAGAGGTAGCCGCGGTCGCCCTCGGAGTCGCCGAAGCCGCGGTAGTCGATCACGAGCACGGCGAAGCCGGCCTCGACGAGGGCCTCGTGGTAGCGGACGTAGAGCTTGGCGTCCTTGAGCCCGAGCCAGCCGGGCCCCTGCACGATCGCACGATACGGCCCCTCGTGGTCGGGGGTGCGCCACACGGCGGAGATGCGCTGACCCTCGCTGAAGTACGAGACGGGTGTGGTCTGCATGGGTTCCTCTCGGCTGAACGCGGCGTCGCGATCGGCGAACTGTGCCGCTGCGGTGGGGCGTTTCTCATCTTGACCTATTTTGGATCCAGAATCCAGTATTGATTTGGATCCAGAATCCGCGTTAGCATGACCGCATCACGTCGACCCGATTGGCCGACGTCGGTGGTCCCGACCTGGACTGCGAACGTGCTCGCTCTTGCGCCCCTTCCCGTCCTCGTCTCCCGGAGAACCATGCCCGCCACCGCCCGCGCCCTCAGTGCCGCCCCCGCCCTCGCCCTCCTCCTCGCCGCAGGATTGAGCGGATGCGCCGCCACCCCCGCCGCTCCCGCCGCTGCCGCCGATCCGAAACCCGTCGTGCTCGACAACTGCGGCACCGAGGTGTCGATGGATGCCGCACCGCAGCGCATCCTCACCATCAAGTCATCGACGCTCGAGCTCGCCCTGGCGCTCGGCGCGGGCGACCGGATCATCGGCTCCGCCTTCTCCGACGGCCCGCTGCCCGACGATCTCGCAGCGGGCGCCGAGGACATCGACGTCGTCTCCGACAAGGTGCCGTCGAAGGAGGCCGTGCTCGAACTCGAACCCGACCTGGTGTTCGCCGGCTGGGAGTCGAACTTCTCGGTCGACGGCGCCGGCGAGCGTGCCAATCTGGAGTCCCTCGGCATCACCACCTACGTCGCGCCCGCCGCGTGCAAGGCCGCGGGGTACATGCCCGATCCCCTCACGTTCGACACCGTGTTCGACGGGTTCGCGGAGGCGGGCGAGCTGCTGGGCGAGGAGAAGGCCGCGGCTGCGCTGGTCGAGGAGCAGCGCGCGGCCATCGATGCGATCACCCCCGACGAGCGCGGCCTGACCGCAGTCTGGTACTCGTCGGGCACGGACCAGCCCTTCGTCGGCGCCGGCATCGGGGCACCGCAGATGATCATGTCGACCGCCGGGCTCGACAACGTGTTCGCCGACGTGCACGACACCTGGACGTCGAGTTCATGGGAGCTGATCACCGAAGCCGACCCCGACGTGATCGTGCTGGTGGATGCCGCGTGGAACACCGCGGAATCCAAGATCGCGCTGCTCACGTCGAACCCGGTCACGTCGCAGCTCGACGCCGTGCAGAACGAACGGTTCGTGATCGTCGACTTCCCCGCGACCGAGGCCGGCATCCGCAACGTCGACGCCGTGGAGTCGATCGTGACCCAGCTCGGAGAGCAGTGAGCGTCACGGTCCCGTTGCGGGCGGCGATCCCGGTCGCGGCGCCATCGACCACTCACCCGCGACGGCGGCGCACGGTCTCGGCGGTCGCGGTGCTGCTGCTCGTGCTGACCGGCAGCGTCGTCGCGGCGGTCGCGATCGGACCGGCTGACATCACGCCCGCCGAACTCGTGGCGAGTGTGTGGTCGCATGTGTCGGGCGCCGCCAGCGGGCTCACCCCGATCCGCGACGCGATCATCTGGGAGGGCCGGGTGCCCCGCGTGCTCACCGCCGCCGCGGTCGGTGGTGGTCTGGCCCTGTGCGGTGCCGTGATGCAGGCGCTCACCCGCAACCCGCTCGCCGATCCGTATCTGCTCGGGCTCTCGTCGGGCGCGTCCACGGGTGCGGTGATCGTGATCGTCCTGGGCGCCGCGGTGGCGCTGCCGTTCGCCGCGTTCGCCGGTGCGCTGCTCGCTCTCGTGCTGACGCTCGGCCTCGCCCGCGCCGCCGGTTCTGCGGGACCGACCGCCGTGGTGCTCGCGGGTCTCGCCGTGTCGGCCGTGCTCGCCGCGCTGACGAGCCTCGTGATCTTCTGGAGTGCGACGAACGACAGCTACCGCGAGATCCTCAGCTGGCTGCTCGGCTCGCTCGGCGGTGCGGACTGGGCGGATGCCGCTCTCGCCGGGGTCGCCGTGGTCGTGTGCGCGGTCCCCCTGCTCGCCTCGGCGCGCCCTCTCGACAGCCTCGTGCTCGGCGACACCGCGGCCGAGGCGCTCGGCATCCCGGTCACCCGCCTGCGGGTGCTGCTCTTCGTGTGCACGGCGCTGCTGACCGGAGCCCTCGTCGCGGTGAGCGGATCGATCGGCTTCGTCGGGCTGATCCTGCCGCACGCCGTCCGCGCGGTCGTCGGCGCCCCGCATCGCGCGCTGCTGCCGGTCTCGTTCCTCGCGGGGGCGGTGTTCCTCATCTGGGCCGACACCATCGCCCGCACCGTGTTCGAGCCTCGTGAGCTGCCGGTGGGGATCGTCACGGCCCTGATCGGCGGCCCTGTGTTCGCGCTGCTGATGCTGCGCATGCGGAAGGGTCGGGCATGACCGGCGTGCGGGCGAGCGGCCTCGACGCCCGCCGCATCCGGTTCGGCCACGGCGACCGGCTGATCATCGACGGCATGCACATCGCGGCTCCCGGCGGCGCGGTGACCGCGCTGCTCGGCCCCAACGGCTCGGGCAAGAGCACGCTGCTGCGCCTGATCGCCGGCACCCTGCGCGGCGAGGTCGAGGCCCTCACCCTCGACGGAGCCCCGCTCCCGGCGCTGCGACGACGCGAACGCGCGCAGCGGGTGGCACTGGTCGAGCAGGAATGGTCGGCGGCCGAGGGCATGACCGGCCGCGACATCGTCGGACTCGGGCTGCTCCCGCACCGGGGATGGTTGTCGTTCGAGGGCGAGGAGGCGGATGCCACGGCCACGGATGCGGCCCTGGCACGCGCCGGTGCGCTCGAGTTCGCCGACCGTGACGCCGCGACCCTGTCCGGCGGCGAGCGCCAGCGCGTGAACCTCGCGCGGGCGCTGGCTCAGCGTCCGTCACTGCTGCTGTGCGACGAACCGACGAACCACCTCGACATCCGGGCGCAGCTCGACGCGCTCGTGCTGCTGCGCTCCCTCTCCCGCGAGGGCATGACCGTGTTCGCCGCGCTGCACGACCTCAATCACGCGGCGGCATTCGCCGACCGGGTCGTGGTGGTCGCCGACGGGCATGTGCAGGCGGCCGGGCCGCCGCAGGATGTGCTGACGCGCGAGCTCATCGCTCGCGTGTGGCGTGTCGACGCGGAGGTGCTCACGCGTCCGGGGAGCGATCGACCGCTGATCGTCTTCGACGCCGCGATGGCTCCGACGTCCGGTCGCTGAGAGGCTCGGTCGACTCAGTCGACGCCTCAGTCGACGTCTCGGTCGACGACGGCCAGGCCCTCTTCATCGAACACGACGCCCTCGGCGATCAGACGCTCACGGGCGGCATGATGCACGACGCCGCGCTTGCGCGGGTCGACCTCGAGCAGACCGAGCACGATCTCGCGGGTGGCGTTCGGGTGATGGGCGACCTCGATCCGCACACCCCAGAACCGGTCGGTGGCGAAGCGGGCGAGAGCCTGCGCGTCGGCATCCGGATTGTGAGCGGCCGCCGCGCGGATTCCCTGATTCGGGTCGTCGACGAGCTGTGCGAATTCCTCCGGCGTGTGCGCACCCCGTGCCAACCTGTAACGGCGTTCCTCGTCGGCGAGCTGCTCCGGCGTCTTGCGCTTCCCCATGGCGTCCCCGTCCTCCCGGAGCCGCTGCGCACCGGGAGCGTCAGTCTATTCGGGGCATCCGACGCGAAGACGGCGGTCGTGGAGGCTGCCGTCGGCGGTCCGCGGAGCGGAACCTAGGCGTGCGCCAGGCTCGGCGCGCGGACGAATGCGCTCAGTCGCAGCGAGAGTGCTTCGGCTTCGGCCTCGGCCTCGTGGTCGGCCTCCGCCGCGGCCGCCGAGACCTCGGGAGGAACAACACCCGACCCTCCGCCGACACCGGCGAGAGCGCAGGACCGGGCCGGAGTCCGCAGCTGGTCGAAAGTCATCGGCAGGGTCTCGCATCGCGCGTGCCCGCAGAGCACGTGCGCGAGCTCATGGGTGACGGTGTGCAGCCGAAACCACCGCGGATCGGAACCGCGCACGGGTATCCGCACGCGATCACCCTCGGCGAGGATGAACGGCGCGACCGTCATCCACTCCGCATCGTCGAGGACCTCGATCTCGATGTCCATGCCGGTCAGCGCCGACACCCGATCGGCGAGGCACTCCACGCTGGTGCCGCATTCGGCCTCCAGCTCTTCGAACAGCCGATCCACGCGGCGTCGATCATTCATCATGACTCACCCCTCCTGCAGTCCGGCCCCCTTTCGGCCGAACATTCCCTCACGGGGAGAGACGGTGCCGATGGTCCGGTCATTACGCCGAAAGGCCGAAACCTTCGTCCAGTCTTCCCGCGGCGGTCTACGACCTTTGGCCTGTCGGGGCCGCGTGGAGGACCCGGTCATTGTGACCCGGGCCGGCGGAGAGTCCGACCGCGAGGGCATCCGCGGCCAGCCGCGCCGAGGTGTCGAGGTCGCGCATCCACAGCGGACGCACCGGCGCACAGAGCCCTTCCCCTTCAAGCACCTCGGCAAGTGCGGCATCCTCCTCGCCGATGAGCCACGCGTCGAGCAGACCGCCCGCCCCGACCTCCCGAGCACAACTTCGGAGATCGGGCTCGACACCCCCTTCCCGAGCACAACTTCGGAGATCGGGCTCGACACCCCGGGGGCTGGACGGATGCCGCGGCGTGTCGGCCGCGATCTCCGAAGTTGTGCCGCGGGCGTCGAACAGGCTCCGGGCGGCGCGCACGCCGTAGTGTCGCCCGACGGCATCCGCCGTGGCGGGAATGCCGACGGCGGCCAGGCAGGCGTCGGCCATGCCGCGCACCGGAGCACCCGCGATGATCGGCGACACCCCGACCACGGTTCCGGATGCCGCACGGACCGCGTCGGCGATGCCGGGCACGGTGAGGATCGGGCCGACCGAGACCACCGGATTCGACGGCGCGAACAGGATGACGTCGGCCGCCGCGATCGCTTCGAGCACACCCGGCGCCGGCGCGGAGTGCTCGACGCCCGGCCAGTCGAAGCTCTGCGCCGGAAGCGATGCCCGGTGCCGGGTCCACCACTCCTGGAAGTGCATGCGGCCGTGGTCGGTCGTCACGTGCGTGTCGACCTCGGCATCCGTCATGGGCAGCAGCCGCACCCCGAGCGGCCAGCGTGACGCGAGCCGGGCGACGACCTCGGTGACGGAGGCACCATCGCGCAGCCAGCCCGTGCGCGCGATGTGGGCGCCCAGGTCGAGGTCGCCGAGTGTGAACCACGGCCACCCGGCACCCCACGCGTGCAGTTCGGCGGCGACGCGCTCCGACTCCCCCGTGCGCCCCCAGCCGCGCTCGGTGTCGTTCACTCCGGCGAGCGCGTAGATCATCGAGTCGACGTCGGGCTGCAGCCGCAGGCCACTCAACCACAGGTCGTCACCGGTGTTGGCGATGACCGTGATCTCGGCGCGGGTGCCGCCTGCGGCATCCGGCCACTGCCGTCGCGCTGCTTCGCGCACTCCGACGACGAACTTCGACCCGCCCACGCCGCCCGCGAGCACGACGATCCGAGGGGCATCGGTCGCCGTCATGAGGCGAGGACCAGGGGGCGATCGAGGAGGGCGGACGTGCGAGGTCCCAGACCGGCGCGACGTGCGTCGCGGAGATGCTCGGCGTGATCGAGGTCGCGACGAAGTCCGCTCAGCACCGGAAGCCCCACTTCAGAGAAACCGGCGGCGCGATGAGCGGCTGCCGAATCCCCGCCGAAGCAGGTGCGCAGCTCGACACCGGCACGTGCGGTGGCGAGCACGGTGCCTGTGCCCTCCGCATCCGGCACGAACGCCCGCGGATGCGACGAGGCGAACGCGAGTGCCCTGGCGAGCTCGTCCGGACGTAGCGCGGGAAGGTCGCCGAGCAGCACCGCTCGCGGCCGGTCACCCGGTGCCGCTCCCACTCCCTGCTCGATCGCCGCCGTGAGACCCTCGCTGCGGTCGCGCACCAGACGCACCCGGGGCAACAGCCGCAGCGCGGTCGCCGTGACCTCGTCCCTCGTCACCACGATGACTTGGGCGACCCGCTCGCACGCGGCCGCGGCCTCGACCGTGTCGAGTGCGATCGCGCGGGCGAGGGGCTCGCGATCCACGCCGGGGATCCGCAGTCGCGACTTGCCGATCTCGGCGCGCTTCACCGGGATCACCACGACCCATTCCCGCACCGGCGCACCCGGCAGCGGCACCCCGACCCCCGAACCCCGGATCATGTCGGACGCCTAGCCGCGGGCCGTATCGCGCAGCCGGGGCGCGATGTCGCGCTCGAAGAGCTGCAGGAAGCGGCGCTGGTCGTGCCCGGGCGCGTGGAAGACGAGGTGGTTGAAGCCCCAGTCGATGTACTGCTGGATCTCGGCGGCCACGGCATCCGGGTCGTTCCCGACGATCCAGCGCTTCGCGATGGTCTCCAGCGGCAGCGCGTCGGCGGCCTTCTCCATCTCGACCGGATCGGTGATGTCGTGCTTCTGCTCCTTCGAGAGCGACAGCGGCGACCAGAAGCGGGTGTTCTCCAGCGCCGCCTCCCGGGTCTCCTCGTACGACAGCTTGATCTCGATCATCCGGTCGTACGTGTCGAACGAGCGCTCCGACTGCGCCAGCCCCTCCTTCACGGCGGGGAGCAGCTGGTCGACGTAGAGCTCCTGCCCCTTGCCCGAGGTGCAGATGAAGCCGTCGCCCGCGCGGCCGGCGTAGCGCGCCACCATCGGTCCACCCGCGGCGATGTAGATCGGGATGCCACCCTCGGGGCGGTCGTAGATCGAGGCGTCGTGCGTCGAGTAGTACTCGCCGTCGAAGTTCACGCGGTCGCCCGACCACAGCGCCCGCATCAGACGCACCGATTCGCGCAGCCGCGCATAGCGCTCCTTGAACTCGGGCCATTCCTGCTCGCCCGCGCCACGGAAACCGGTCGCGATCTCGTTCAGCGCCTCACCGGAGCCGACGCCGAGGATGATGCGGTCCTGGTACAGGCAGCCCAGGCTCGCGAACGCCTGCGCGAGCACCGCCGGGTTGTAGCGGAACGTCGGGGTCAGCACCGAGGTGCCGATGCGGATGCTCGACGTGCGCTCGCCGACCGCCGCCATCCAGGTGAGCGAGAACGGGGCGTGGCCGCCGGTGTGCCGCCAGGGTTGGAAGTGGTCGCTGGCGAACACCGACTGCATGCCGTGCGCCTCCGCAGCGACCGAGATCTCGACGAGCTCCCGGGGGTCGAACTGCTCTGCGCTGGCCTTGTATCCGAGGGTCAGTGTCATGTCGCATCCTTCTGTTGTCGTTGTCTGATGTCTGCCAGGGCGGCGGCATAGCCGTCGCGGTATCCCTGGTCGAGTGCTTCGGCCGTGCCCAGCCAGAAGAGGTCGCGCTCCGAGGAGCGCACGATGCTCGTGGCGCCTGGCAGGTCGAGGGGGCCGACGAGGTCGGCGCGCCCACGCACCACTGCGACCGGGTTGCCGCTCGCCTTGCCCTTGACCAGATCGGATGCCGCGGCCAGCTCGTCTGCGACGCACGGGGTCGTGACGCTGAGCACCTTGCCCGCCTGGTCGGTCGTGCCGCGGAGGTCGGCGATCATGCGCACGCCTCCGCCGCCGATCGCGACGTCGGTCTGGCCCTCACGCCAGGGCCGACCGAGGGTGTCGCTGAGGATCACACCGACCTCGGCACCGGTCGCGGCTCTGAGCTCCGCGGCGATCTCCCTCGCCGAACGATCAGGGTCTTCCGGCAGCAGCAGCACCCAGCCGTCCGGGGTGTTGCTGGCGTCGACCCCGGCGGCAGCGGCGACCATGCCGAGGCGGTTCTCGACGATGCGCATGGTGTGGCCGTCGAAGGTGCGCGAGGCCACCAGGCGCACGGTCTCGGCGGTGATCGCGGCCTCGCGGTCGGCGGCCTGCACGTAGCGGTCCTCCGCCTTCGACACGATCTTCGAGGTGACGACGAGGATGTCGCCGTCGACGAGTTCGACGCCGGTCGCGAGGATCAGTGTCACGAGGTCGTCGCCAGGGCGCACCTCGCCGATCCCGGTGAGTGCGAAGACGGTGATCGCCGGGGCACTCATGCGTGCACCTTCGGGAGCACGTCGCGACCGAAGACCTCGACGAACTGCCGCTGGTCCGGCCCGACGTTGTGCAAGTAGATGCGTGTGAAGCCGAGATCGGCATAGCGCTGGATCTGCGCGCGGTGCACATCGGGGTCGGCCGAGATGAGCATCCCCGCCCGCACGTCGTCGGGGGTGACCCCGCGCACCAGCTGCTCGAAGTCGTACGGCGACCGCACGTCGCCACGGCGCATCCGGAGCCCGGCGATCGGCCATTCGGCGAGCGCGTTCTCGAGGGCCTGCTCGTCGGTCGGCGCCCACGACACCCGCAGCTGGAGCACCTTCGGCAGGGAGTCGGGGTCATGCCCCGCCTCCCGCGCTCCTTCTGCGAAGCGTGCGAGCAGTGGGGCGAGGCGCTCCGTTTCGGCCGAGGTGGTGATGAGGCCGTCAGCGTTGCGCCCGGCGCGTCGGGCGGTGGCGGGGCCGGCCGTGGCGACATAGACCGGTGGAGCGGTCGGCGGCATGGTCCACAGCCGGGTCGATTCCATGCGGAAGTGCTCGCCGCGGTGGCGGGTGTCGCGGCCGGCGAGCGACGCGGTGAAGAGCTTGCGGATCAGGTCGACGGCTTCGAACATGCGGTCGATGCGCTCGGCCGGCTCCGGCCAATAGTCGCCGACGATGTGCTCGTTCAGCGCCTCCCCCGAGCCGACCCCGAGCCAGGCGCGCCCCGGGTAGAGGGTCGCGAGGGTCGCGGCGGCCTGAGCGACGACGGCCGGATGCGTGCGGAACCCGGGTGTCGTGACGCCGGGGCCGAGGTCGCCGGTCGTGTGCGCGCCGATCGCGCCGAGCATGGTCCACACGTGGGCGGCGGCCCGGTGCCGCGGGAGCCAGGGCTGGAAGTGGTCGGTCGCCATGATGCCGCGGAACCCGTGCGCCTCGGCGAGCACGCAGTTCTCGATCACGGCGGTGGGCTCGACGTGCTCGAGCATCGCGGCGTACCCGATCTGCATGTCGCCTCCTCACGCTGCTGTTGTCTCCATTGAATGGATACTGGATCCAAAAGTCAATACCTCGAGCACACACCCGCGCCCGCGTTCCCCCGCTTCCACCCCTGCCCACCCCGAGCGCACGGCATCCTGCCGAGTGCACGGGCTCTTCACGTCGAGAAGCCGTGCACTCGTCGCGAAGCCGTGCACTCGTCAACCCATGGACGGGCGCGGGCGGGATGTGCGGGCGCGCGCGGGGTGCGGCGCCGGCGCGGGGCTCAGCGCTTCTGGCGCTGCACCGCCAGGGTCACCGTCGCGGAATCGGCGGCGGGAACCGGCGGGGCGGCGAGGGCGGGGAGACCGGCGGCGACGGGCTTGCGGGCCCGACCGATCGCGCGGCGGGACAGCGCCCACTGCAGCCCGTACCCGATCGCGAACACCATCAGCGTGAAGATCAGCGCCATCGCGGCCCCCTGATCCGGCGCATACAGCTGCGCGGATCGCGGGTTGATCATCGCGTAGATGTACATCGACAGCGGACGCGACGACGGGGTCGCCAGGAACGCCGGGAGCGTGAACTCGTTGGTGCCGAGGATGAACATCTGGATCCACACGGCCATCACGGTGGGCATCAGCAGCGGGGCGATGATGCGACGGAACCCCTCGAACCGACTGGCTCCACTGGTGAGAGCGGCCTCCTCCAGCTCGGGGCGGATCTGCAGCGTCGCGCTGTACGACGAGCGGTAGGCGATCGACACCCGGTACGAGTACGCGATGACGAGCGCCAGCAGCGTGCCCGCGATCGGGATGTACGGGTTGATCACCATGAAGGTGAGGAACATCGCGAAACCGGCGATGGTCGCGGGGATCGCGACCGACGACGACGCGAACAGGTCCATCGCCTTCACCCACCAGGTCTTCTTGCTGCGCGCGATGCCGTAGGCGAGCACCGTGGCGAAGACGACCGCGATCGTGGCGCTGCCGCCCGCGATGATGACCGTGCGCCCGAGCGACACCCAGAACTCCGAGTCGGCGAGCACCGTGCCGAACGCCCCGAAGTCGGTGTTGCCGAGCAGCGCGTCGATCGAGAACGCCACGGGGTAGGGCGTGATCGCCGCCCACAGCAGGGCGAGCAGCGGAAGGATGCCGGTGAGCAGCACGAACACGGCGACCAGCACCATGACCGGGATCTTCCACGGCCCCATGCGCATGGTCGACGGCCGGAAGCCCTTGCCCGACACCGAGGCTCTGCGCTCGGCGTTGCGGGTCGCCCGCAGATAGACCGCGAACGCGATGGTCGTGATTACGAGGAACACCAGTCCCCACGCGGCGGCCAGCCCGTACTGCGGCAGCTCGCCCGCGTTGGAGCTGATGAGCGTCCAGAGTTTGAGGGCGAAGATGTCGCGCCCCGACTCCTGGCCGAACAACAGCGGCACCTCGAGACTGCCGAGGCCCAGGATGAAGGTGAGCACGGTCACCCCGAGCAGGCCCGGCCACAGCATCGGTAGCGTCACGCGGCGCAGGGTCTGCGGCCACGAGGCTCCCGACACCCGCGCCGACTCCTCGAGCGAGCCGTCCATGTTGGTCAGGATGGGCACGATCATCAGGTACGGGAATGTGACGTTCGTGAGCGCCTGGATGAAGATCATGGTCGGGAACGCGTAGGGGTCGATCGGCACGTCACTCGCGAAGGGCAGCAGCCGCAGCATCTGGTTGAGCACGCCCGACTCGGGCGACAGCATCAGCAGGTAGGCCTGCGCCTTCACGATCGGCGGGATGATGTACGGCACGATCACCAGCACCGAGATGAGGCGACGCCACGGAGCATCCGTCCGCACGGTGACCCACGCGAGACCGAACGCCATCAGGAGTGTGAGCAGCGTGGAACCGCCGACGAAGGCGCCGGTCGCACCGAGCACGCCCCAGAAGTCCTCGCGCAACTGCCACAGGGTGACGAAGTTCTCGACACCCCACTGGGCCGATGAGACGCCGAAGGGCAGGAACGGACCACGGAACGCGGTGATCACCTGGACGATCAGCGGTACCGCGAGAAGGATGAAGATGACCGCACCCGAGACGACCATGGCGATCGTCATCGAGGTGGGGCGCTTTCGCCCCGTGGTCCGTCCTGCCTTGAACATGGTTATCCGTTCAGCGCCTTGTCGGCGGCGTTGATCATGGCCTGCCAGTCGTCACGAGTGGCCTGCGTCTCGGTCTCGGCGCCGCTTTCGAGGCCGAGCAGCAGCGCGTCGGAGTTCGTCTTCATGAGTCCGGTGGACTCGGCGAACGTCTCGGCGGGGAGCCCGGCGAACGGCACCTGCGTGCTGGCGAAGCGCTCGTCCGTCATGCGGAGGCTGATCCAGTCGGGGTCGAACGCGTTCCACAGCGTCCACAGTGCGGCGCCGGGCTTGTTCTTCCCATCGGAGTTCACGCCGGAGAACTGCGCCCAGACCCCCGCGTGCTCGAACGGCGAGACCTGCAGCGCCGGGTTCGGGTTGAACAACGTCTGGTTCAGCGCGATGGGCACGTCTCCGCTCGACAGCGGGGCGCCCTGGTCCTCGAGCAGCTTCAGGTTGCCCGACGACATCAGCTCGTCGATCAGGTCGACCATCTTGTCTTCGCCCTCGGCCATACCGTACCCGGCGAAGACCACCGCGTTGTACCCGGCGACCGAGACCTTGTCCTTGTACTCGGGGGCGAGCAGACCGTCGAGCGTTTCCGGAACGGCATCCACCTTCTCGGTGTTGTACTGGATGAGGGTGCCGTTGATGCTGTCGGGCATGAGCTCGGGGGCGCCGATGGTGAGGTACTCCTCGGGCACGCCGAAGCTCGCCCAGTCGACCTTCTCCCAGAAGCCCTCGTCGTACATCGCGGCCATCGAGGTGATCGAGCCGGACACCACGTCGGTGTTGCGCGACCCCGTGGCCTTGGCCGAGATGATCGCCGACGAGAGGTTGTAGGTCAGACCGCGGGTCTCGACCTTGATGTCGGGGAAGCGCTCGTTGAACTGTGCGATGACATCCGGCGACAGCTCATACCAGTCCCAGATGACCAGCGTGCCGTCGTCGGCCTTCTTCGCCTCTTCGTAGAGGGCGTCGAGCTGCTTGTCGATCTCGGGCCAGTAGTCGTCGTAGAAGTTCTCGCAGCGGGTGATCGCGCCGACTTCGACGGCGTCGCAGACAGCCGAGGCGGCATCGCCCTTGAGCGCGCTGTCGCCGGAGGCGGCCTCGCTCTGCGTGCCGCAGCCGGTCAGGGCGAGCGCGAACGTCGCCGTGACGGCGACAGCTCCCAGTGTTCTCTTCATGATCTGAATGTCCTCTCTGACATCAGGTGTGTGATTGCGGGTGTGGTGCGGGATGGATCAGGCGCCCAGCACGCGGCAGGCGTGCGGGACCAGTTCGAGGAAGACCCTGCCGCCCTCGGGGGGTGTCGCTAGCGGTGCTCCGCGGCCGACGATCGTGGCGACGGGCTCACCCTCGGTGAGCACCTCGGCCTCGTACTCGACGATCTCGCCGAGGAACTCCACACGCACGATGCGCACGGGGAGCACGTTGGGGCGCTCGACGTCGGTCTCGTGCCAGCGCACGGTCTCTGGGCGGAAGGTGAGCGTGACCTCGTCGCCCGCGGAGACGCCGTCGGGCACGGGCGTCCGCAGCCGGGTGCCCAGGGCCTCGACCACCGCGTCGCCGCCGCCGTCGCGCTCGATCACCACGGCGGGGATCATGTTCGCGCGGCCGACGAAGTTCGCCACGAAGCGGTCGGCCGGCTGGTCGTAGAGCTCCCGGGGTGTGGCCTCCTGCACGATGCGTCCGCCGTTCATGACGGCGACCCGATCGGACATCGACAGCGCCTCGGACTGGTCGTGCGTCACGTACAGGGCGCTGATGCCGAGGGTGCGCTGCAGGCTTCGCAGCTCGTTGCGCATGGTGTCGCGCAGCTTGGCGTCGAGGTTCGACAGCGGCTCGTCGAGCAGCAGCAGCCGCGGGCGGTGAGCGAGGGCCCGGGCGAGGGCGAGCCGCTGCTGCTGGCCGCCCGACAGCGCGGTGGCCGGACGCTGCGCGAGGTGGTCGAGCTGCACCAGCTCCAGCGCCTCCATCGCCCGCTTGCGCGCCTCCTGCTTCGGCAGCTTCGAGCCCGCGACCTGCAGCGGGAAGATCGCGTTGGCGAACACGGTCATGTGCGGCCAGATCGCGTAGTTCTGGAACACCATGCCGATGTCGCGCTTGTCGGGCGACACGTGCTCGGTGCCGGTCGAGAGCACGGCGCCGTCGAGCGAGATGACCCCGCCGTTGCTCCGCTCGAGCCCGGCGACACAGCGCAGCGTCGTCGTCTTGCCGCACCCCGACGGTCCGAGGAGCGAGTAGAACGTCCCCGGCTCGATCGTGAAGGTGACGTCCTTGACCACGGGGACGGCGGCACCGTCGAGCTCGTAATCCTTCTTCAGGGCGTCGACGACGAGTCGGCCGCCTCCGGATCTCTCGGTCATGGGAGCCTTCGCCTGCTTCCTGGTTCTGGATGTTGGATCCACTGCGACTGCCGTCATCATCGTCCCTCTCTCACGACCGAGCTCACCGTCTGCGGGGCGGCCGGTGCGCCCCAGGGTCGCGGCTTCTCGAAGAACACCACGACGATCGCGCACACCGCGAAGGCGATGGCCGAAAGAAGCAGGGACTGCGACATGGCCGCGGCGAGTCCGCTGCCGTCCTTCGCCGACAGCTCGGTCCCCGGGTGGATCGCGCCGGGGACGAAACCGGTGATGTGCGCGGCGAGCGTCACGTTCATCAGCACGGCCAGCAGCGCCGATCCGATCACCGACCCCATCTGCCTGGTCGTCGAATAGACGCCCGATCCCGCTCCCGCCTGCGTGTGCGGGAGGTTCCGCGTGGCCGTCGACGCGAGCGGGCCGAACATCCCGGAGACGCCCACACCCAGCAGGGTAGAGGGCAGCAGCAGGAGCCAGAACGGAGCATCGAGGGTCATGGTCGCCGCGTACCAGACCATGGCCGCGGCCGAGATGACGAAGGCCGCGAAGGTCACCCAGCGCGGGCCGATCCGGTCGCTCAGCTTGCCGACGAACGGCCCGAGCGCGCCCGAGACGACCGCCATCGGCGCCAGCATCAGCGCTGCGAGCGTCGGGTCGAGGCCCCGGGCGACCTGGAAGTAGAAGGCGAGCGGCACGGGCATCGCGGTGATGCCGACCCCGACGAGGAAGATCGTGACGTTCGCGACCGAGAAGTTGCGGTCGCGGAAGAGCGCGAGGGGCATGAGGGGCTCGGCGCGATTGACGCGCTGCCACACGACGAAGAGCACGAGCAGCACGACGCCGGTGACGATCACGCCCCACACCGTGATCGGAGCGAGGATCACACCCCAGTCGTAGACCTCGCCCTCCTGGATGCCGAACACCAGCAGGAACAGTCCGAGTCCGGAGAGGGCGACGCCGAGGAAGTCGAAGCGGTGCGGGTGTCCCTCCAGGTTCGGCACCAGCCGCCAGGCGACGACGAAGGCGATGATCCCGACGGGCACGTTGACGAAGAAGATCCACTCCCAGCCCACGGTGTCGGTGAGCACGCCGCCGAGGATCGGCCCCACGAGCGTCGCCAGTCCGCCGACCGCGCCCCACGCCCCCATGGCCTGACCGCGACCGCGCGGCGGGAAGACCCGGGCGATGATCGCCATGGTCTGCGGCGTCATCAGCGCGGCGCCGAAACCCTGCACGGCGCGCGCCGCGATGAGCATCTCGATGCTGCCGGCCAACCCGCACGCCAGCGAAGCGAGGGTGAAGACCACGAGGCCCATGAGGTAGACCCGCTTGGGGCCGAACCGGTCACCGAGCCGGCCGGTCACCAGCAGCGGGACCGCATAGGCGAGCAGGTAGGCGCTCGTGACCCAGATCACCGTGGTGAGGTCGGCGTCGAAGGCCGCGAGGATGACCGGGTTGGCGATCGCCACGATCGTCGTGTCGACGAGGATCATGAAGAAGCCGATGCACAGCGCCCACAGGGCCGGCCACGGTCGGACGTTCTGGTTCATGGATCTCTTTCGGGAGGGATCGTCATGGGTCGGGAGCCGGTGTCCGTCCACTCAGCCCCTGATGTGGAGGACGGACACCGGAGTTTCCGGGAAGAGCTCAGCCGTCGGTGGCGGGGATGCCGGTGACGACCTCACCCAGCAGCGGGGTGGAGACCGCGTAGATGCCGTGGTTGGCGAAGAGCCAGATCACGTTGCGGTCCCACTCGACGAAGATGCCGTGCACGGGTGCGGCGAGGTCATCGTCGTCCTTGAGCCCCATCGGCGGCACGAAGTACGCGCCCACCTTCGGGTTCTCCGGGTCGCGCACGTCGAAGATCTGCAGCCCCGCCGCGTAGAACGCGTAGGGGATCACTCCGCCGTGTGGGGTGCCCGTGTTGGTGAAGTACCCCGAGCGCTTGGGACCGAACGATCCGCGGCGCTGCGCCCAGTCCGTGAACGCGGCCTCTGCCGGCGGCGTCGGCCGGGGCAGCGTGCGCACGACCCGCGGGTTCGTCGGGTCGCTCACGTCGATCTGGTAGATCTCCTTGGCCGGCTCGTAGCAGTCGGTGTTCATCGGGTAGCCCGAGACGTAGACGTAGCCGGTCTCCTCGACCTGGGTGGTGTCGACGTTGTCGCCCTCGGTGCCCGCGACGCTGACCGGGAGGTGGCACCAGCCGACGTGGTGGATGTTCGTGGGATCGGATACATCGAGCACGAATAGGCCCTGGCCACCCTGCGCCGCATAGCCGTACTTCCACCCGGACTCGACCGAGCGCGGCATGAAGATGCCCATGCGCGAACCGAACCACGAGGTCTTGTTGTTCCAGCGCTCGTTGTCGGCGAGGTACTCGGAGTCCGCCTCCTCGCCGGCGCGGGAGCCGGGCACCCACCAGTTCGAGAGCAGTTCGGGCTTCGCGGGGTCCGACACGTCGTAGGCGGCGTGCCCCGCCGTCCACAGCGTGGTCTTGTACGGCTGGTTGGTGAAGGTGTTGTCGGGCGCGGTCGCCACGAAGAGGTACTTGTCTCCGTAGTAGACCGGCAGGTCGAGCACGCCGTTGCCCTCCTGGATCTCGTCCGGTCCGTGGTTCGGGTCGGTCGAGACCTCGGTGATGAGGGTCCAGTCGCGGGGGCTCGGGCCGTTCATCTCCCAGGTGCGGAAGCCGCGCAGGCCTTCCCACTCCTTCAGCTGCCCCTCGACGGTGTCGTCGATCCACTTGTTGGCGACGCGCCCCTTGAGGAAGTACCGCGGGGTCTCGCTCGCCTGGATGGCGATGTGCTTGCCGAGCTTCTGGTTCCACTGCACCGTGGTGGCGCCGAACTGCGGGCGCGGGTCGTCCCAGCCCCACTGCTCCTCGTCGACGATGGTGAGGTCGCGCGGGTCGGTGATGTCGTAGAGCTTCCAGTGGTTGCCGCCGCCGTAGTGCAGCATGAGCCGGCGGCCGTCCCAGTCGTAGATGCACTGCCACGAGTGGCTCGTGTTCACCACGATCGGGTAGAACGCCTCGGCGGTCGCGTTGAGCGAGTATGTCTCGGGGTCGCGGTAGTCGAGCTGGCCGGGCCAGTCGACGAAGACGTCGCGCGGCACCGACGGCGTGTGCTCCGGCGGCAGGAAGGTGCCGTCGGGCTGCATGCCCCAGCTGGAGGGGTCGGGATCGGCCGGTTCGCCCTCGACGCGCGGGAAATCCTCCGGGCGGTACTTCTTCGCGTCGGGCACGTAGGGAGAGCCGGCCATGTCGCCTCCATTGGCTGAATCGGGTGAGATCGTCACGACGTCGTGTCGTCTCATCAGGTTCACCCTGCGGGAGCGATGCTGTCCAATATCCATACGGGTCAGAGCTATGACCATTCGGACATATCAGCCGGCGAAGCGCGGCTCCGTCTGCGCATACTCGCGCTCGAGTTCGGCCAGACGTGCACCCTCTTCGCGCAGGTGGGCGAGCAGCGCGGATGCGGCGGGCGACGGCGCCCGGTCCTTCGGCACCGTCACACCGACAGAGCGGCGGATGGAGCTCAGCGGCGTCGGCAGGATCCGCAGCTCACGATCGTCGACGGCGATGAACATCGGCAGCGCCGCGATCACGTCGGTCGAGATGAGCAGGGTCCGCAACGTCAGCATCGAGGTGCACTCGACGCGGTCGGGCGGCAGCGGCAGTCCCTCGTGGAAGAAGACGGCCTCGAGCTCGGCACGCAGGGCCGTCTGGGCGACGGGGAAGATCCACGGATACGAGATCAGCTCGGCGAGCGAGTTGGCCTTGATGCCACCGAGCACCGGATGCCCGGCTCGCGCGACCAGGCGGATCGGCTCCTGGTGCAGGCGCTCCTGCTCGAGCCGCACCGGCACGGTGGGCGACAGGCGCCCGACCGTGAGGTCGAGGTCGCCGGCGAGCAGCAGCTGTTGCAGGGTGTCGGGCGTGCCCTCGCGAACGACGACGGTCAGCCGCGGATACTCGGCCTTCAGCGCGGCGATGGCCCGCGGCAGCAGCAGGTTCGAGCCGGCGAGGTGGGTGCCGACCGTGACGGTGCCGAGCTGCCCCGACTGCAGCAGCCGCACCTCCTCCCCGGCGGCGCGCAGCTCGGCGAGCACGGAGCGGGCGCGCTCGATGAACGAGTGCCCGTACTGCGTGGGCCTGACCCCGCGGGGCAGCCGTTCGAACAGCGGCACGCCCAACACCTCCTCGACCTCGCGGAGGCCGCGGGTGACCACGGGCTGGGTGATGTGCAGCGACTCGGCGGCGCGCACCAGGGTGCCTTCGTCGGCGATGGCGGTGACGAGGACGAGGTGACGGATCTTCACCCGTCCGTCGAGCAGTCGATCGGTGACCATGATCCGGACTATAGCCGTATGGGCATGGCAGTGCATCAAGAGAGTATTTGTCGGCATCCCTCGAACCTTCCTAGCCTGAGCCCATGCCTTCCGAGACGATGACGCCTCCCCTCCGTGCCGCCGAGGCGGGACGGGCGCCGCGCGCGATCCACAACATGATCGCCGGCGAGCGCGTGGAGGGCGTCGCCACCTTCCAGAAGATCAGCCCGGTCGACGGCTCGATCATCGCCGAGGTGCACGAGGCCGGCACCGAGCAGGTCGACCGCGCCGTGGCCGCTGCCCGGGCGGCGTTCGACGGACCCTGGGGGCGGATGACGGTGGCCGAGCGCGCCCGTCTGCTGCGCGGGGTGGCCGATGCGATCGACCGCCGCGCCGAAGAGCTCGTCGCGGCAGAGGTCGGCGACACGGGCAAGCCCGAAGCCCTCGCCCGCGACCTCGATGTGGCGCGGGCCGCCGCCAACTTCCGCTCCTTCGCCGACACGGTCTCGTCGGCCGGACTCGACTCCTTCCTGACCGAGCTGCCGGACGGGCGTCGCGCCCTGAACTACGCGGTGCGCAAGCCGCTCGGGGTCGTCGCCGTGATCGTGCCGTGGAACCTCCCGCTGCTGCTGCTCACGTGGAAGCTCGCCCCGGCTCTCGCCACCGGCAACACGGTCGTGATCAAGCCCTCGGAGGAGACGCCGTCGTCGGCCACCCTGCTGGCCGAGATCCTCGTCGACGCCGGCGTCCCCGCCGGGGTCGTCAACGTCGTGCACGGTTTCGGTGCCGACTCCGCGGGCGAGGCGCTCACGAAGCACCCGGGCATCGACGGCGTCACCTTCACCGGAGAATCGTCCACCGGATCCGCCATCATGCGGGCGGTCTCGCCCCGCGTGCGCCCCGTCTCGTTCGAGCTCGGCGGCAAGAACGCCGCTCTCGTGTTCGCGGATGCCGACCTCGACGCCGCCGTCGCCGGTCTCGCCCGCTCCACCTACCTCAACACCGGCCAGGTGTGCCTGTGCACCGAGCGCATCTATGTGCAGCGTGCGGTCTTCGACGATGTCGCGGCCGGCCTCGCCGAGCACGCCTCCCGCCTGCGTCTGGGTCGCCCCGAGGATCCGGCCACGACCACCGGCCCCCTCATCTCGCAGGCGCACCGCGACAAGGTGCGCTCCTACTTCGACCTCGCCGTCGCCGAGGGCGCGACCGTGCTCGCCGGCGGTGGCATCCCGACCCTCGGCGACGGACTCGACGGCGGATCGTGGATCGAGCCGACCCTGTGGACGGGCCTCGACAACAGCCACCGCACCGTGCGTGAAGAGGTGTTCGGTCCGGTCGCCGCTCTCATCCCCTTCGACACCGAGGAGGAGGCGATCGCGCTGGCGAACGACACCGACTACGGCCTCGCCGCCGTCACCTGGACCACCGACCTCACCCGCGGACACCGCGTGGCGCAGCAGATGCGCACGGGTATGTCGTGGGTCAACACCTGGTATCTGCGCGACCTGCGCAGCCCCTTCGGCGGCGTCGGCCTCTCCGGCATCGGCCGCGAGGGCGGGCACCACTCGCTCGAGTTCTACACCGAGCCGACGAACGTGTGCGTGCAGCTGTGACCGGCATCCACGATTCGGATGCTGTCCGTGCGGCGGACGAGCGGCTGCGGCGCGCGGCCGAATCCGGGCGCCCGTGCACCCCGGTGCGCGACCTCCTCGGCGAGACGGATCAAGATGCCGCGTACGCGGTGCAGTCGCTCGGCATCGCCCGGCGCCTCGAAGGGGGCCGCCGGGTCGTCGGCCGCAAGATCGGCCTCACCTCGCCCGCCGTGCAGACGCAGCTCGGTGTCGACAGCCCCGACTACGGCGTGCTGCTCGACGACATGATGTTCGCCGACCGTGAGCCGATCGACCTCGCGCGCTTCCTGCAGCCACGCGCCGAGGCCGAGGTCGCCTTCGTGCTCGGCCGCGACCTCGACTCCCCCACCACCCATGTCGCCGATGTGATCCGGGCCACCGAGTTCGTGCTGCCGGCGATCGAGGTCGTCGACTGCCGCGTGGCCGGGTGGGACATCCGCATCACCGACACCATCGCCGACAACGCCTCCAGCGGAGCGGTCGTGCTCGGCACCACGCCCTGCCGCCTCGACGGGTTCGACCTGACCGCGCTCGGCATGACCCTCGACCGCGAGGGCCACCCGGTCTCGACGGGATCAGGGGCCGCGTGCCTCGGGAGCCCGGTGATCGCGGTGGCCTGGCTGGCACGCGAGGTCGCCCGACGCGGAGAACCCCTGCGCGCGGGCGAGGTCATCCTCTCCGGCGCGCTCGGCCCCATGGTCGATGCGGCCGCCGGGGTGTACCGCGCCCGACTCGACGGGCTCGGCGAGGTGCGTGCCGACTTCTTCGGTGCGGCATCCGGAACAGCATCGAGCACGTCATCGGAAGGGGCTGCGGCATGACCGTCGGCATCGCCATCATCGGCTCGGGCAACATCGGCACCGACCTGCTCATCAAGGTCAAGCGGCTCTCGACCACGCTGCATGTGGTCGCGATGGCCGGCATCGACGAGCAGTCCGACGGGCTCGCCCGTGCACGCCGGCTCGGTGTCGCCACCACTCACGAGGGCGTGGACGGACTCATCGCGATGCCCGAGTTCGCCGATGTCGAGCTGGTGTTCGACGCGACCTCGGCCGGCGCCCACGCCCGCAACGACGCGCTCGTGCGCAACGCCGGTCGAGTGATGGTCGACCTGACCCCCGCGGCCATCGGCCCCTACGTCGTGCCGGTCGTGAACCTCGAGGCGCACCTCGGTGCGACGAACGTGAACATGGTGACGTGCGGTGGCCAGGCCACGGTGCCGATGGTGGCCGCGGTGTCGCGCGTCGCCCCGGTGGCATACGCCGAGATCGTCGCGTCGATCGCCTCGAAGTCCGCCGGCCCCGGCACGCGCGCGAACATCGACGAGTTCACCGAGACGACGGCCCGCGCGTTGGAGGTGATCGGCGGCGCCGACCACGGCAAGGCGATCATCGTGCTCAACCCCGCCGACCCGCCGCTCATCATGCGCGACACTGTCTTCTGCCTGGTCGAGGGCGACCCGGACGCACTGGATCGGGAGGCCGTCAGCGCCTCGGTCGCCGATATGGTCGCCGCAGTGCAGGCCTACGTCGGCGGCTACCGACTCAAGCAGCAGGTGCAGTTCGATGCGGTCGACGAGGCCTACGTGCCCGCGCTCGACCGGCCGTTCCGCGGCACGCGCGTGAGCGTGCTGCTGGAGGTGGCCGGCGCCGGGCACTATCTTCCGGAGTACGCGGGCAATCTCGACATCATGACCTCGGCCGCCCTGCGCACGGCCGAGCGACTCGTCGCCGAACGGACAGGGGTTCCCGCATGACCGCCTCATCTCCCCGTGTGTACGTGCAAGACGTCACCCTCCGCGACGGCATGCACGCCATCGGCCACGGCTACACGACCGAACAGGTGCGTGACATCGCCCGAGCTCTCGAAACCGCGGGGGTCGATGCCATCGAGGTCGCGCACGGCGACGGCCTCGGCGGGTCCAGCGTCGCCTACGGCCAGGGCGCGCACACAGACTGGCAGTGGATCGAGGCGGCGGCCGAGGTGCTGGACCGCGCCGTCCTGACCACCCTGATCCTGCCCGGCATCGGCACGATCGACGACCTCGCCCGTGCCCGTGACCTCGGTGTCGCGAGCGTCCGGGTCGCGACGCACTGCACCGAGGCCGACGTCGCGATCCAGCACATCACCTGGGCGCGCGAGCACGGCATGGACGTCTCCGGCTTCCTGATGATGAGCCACCTCAACGACCCGCGGGGCCTGGCCGAACAGGCGAAGATCATGGAGGCGGCCGGCGCGCACTGCGTGTACGTCACCGACTCGGGCGGGCGCCTCACCATGCGCGACGTCGCCGACCGCGTCGACGCCTACCGCGACGTGCTCGATCCGGGCACGCAGATCGGCATCCACGCGCACGAGAACCTCTCCTTGAGCGTGGCCAACAGCGTCACGGCGGTCGAGCACGGCGTGTACCGGGTCGACGCCTCGCTCGCAGGACAGGGCGCCGGGGCGGGCAACTGCCCGATCGAGGCGTTCATCGCGGTGGCCGACCTGCTCGGCTGGGAGCACGGCTGCGACCTGTTCGCGCTGCAGGATGCGGCGGAAGAGCTCGTGCGTCCGCTGCAGCGCCGTCCCGTCCGCGTCGACCGCGAGACCCTCACGCTCGGCTACGCAGGGGTGTACTCGAGCTTCCTGCTGCACGCCGAGCGGGCGGCCGACAAGCACGGTCTCGACGCCCGCGACATCCTCGTGGAGCTCGGTCGCCGCCGGATGGTGGGCGGCCAGGAAGACATGATCGTCGACGTGGCCCTCGACCTCGTCGCCGCCCGCTCGGGGGTGACCTCATGACCGCGGATGCCGTGTTCGCCGCCGCGCTCGACACCGCGCAGCGCACCGCGAGCCCGATCAGCCAGCTCTCCTCGACCGAAGACGTCGGCCTCGACACCGCCTACGCCACGCAGCACGCTCTGATCGCCCGCCGACTCGCCCGCGGCGAGCGCATCACGGGTCTCAAGCTCGGCTTCACGAGCCAGGCGAAGGCGCAGCAGATGGGCGTGCACGACGTGATCATGGGCACCCTCACCGATGCCATGCGCCTCGACGACGGAGCGGAGTTCGACCGCCGCTCCGCCATCCACCCGCGCATCGAGCCCGAGGTCGCCTACCTTCTGGCGGCCGACATCGACGGGTCCGAGGCCGGTCGTCCGCTGGCGGACGTCGTCGCCGCGGTCGCTCCCGCGCTGGAGATCATCGACTCGCGGTACCGCGACTTCCGCTTCAGCCTCGCCGACGTCGTGGCCGACAACACCTCGGCCGCCGCGTACGTCATCGGCCCGTGGATTCCGTTGGCCCAGGCCGGTGCCCTCGACAACAGGGCCGTGCGGCTCGAGGTCGACGGCAGGGTCAGCGCAACGGGTTCCACGGCCGCCATCCTCGGCAACCCGGCCCGCGCCATCGCCGCGGCTGAACGCCTCGCCGCCCGCCACGGATTCACGCTCCGCGCCGGCACGGTGCTGCTCGCCGGCGCCGCGACCGCCGCCATCCCCCTGCCTGACCATGGCGTCGTCGAGGCGACCATCACAGGGCTCGGCCGCGTCGGCATCCGTACGCACGACGGGGCTCACAGCCTCGCGCAGGAGGGATCACAATGACCGGATCAGGCGGCATCCTCGTCGAGGGCAAGGCAACCCCGCGAGGTCGTTTCCCGCACGTCAAGGTCTCCGGCGACCTGGTCTTCGTCTCCGGAACCTCGAGCAGGCGCCCCGACAACACCATCGCCGGCGCCGAGGCCGACGAGTTCGGGGCCACCCGCCTCGATGTCGCCGTGCAGACCCGCGCGGTCATCGAGAACATCCGCGAGGTGCTGGCCGCCGCCGGCTGCACGCTCGACGACCTCGTGCAGGCGACGAGCTTCCTCGTCGACATGAACGATTTCGCTGAGTACAACGCCGTCTGGGCCGAGTACTTCGACGAGCAGGGCCCGGCCCGCACCACGGTCGCCGTGCACGCCCTGCCCCATCCGCACCTGCGCATCGAGATCCAGGCGATCGCTCGACGCCCCGAACCCGTAACCACCACCGACCACAACACCGCTGCCACTCTCGAGGAGGAGAAATGAGCACCACCACACCCGTCATCCCACCCGTGATCGATTTCCCCGCGTGGATCAAGGAGAACGAGCACCTCCTGAAGCCGCCGGTCAACAACAAGGCCGCCTGGACGCCGATGGGCGACTTCATCGTGCAGGTCGTCGGCGGCCCGAACCAGCGCACCGACTTCCACTTCGACCCGTACGAGGAGTGGTTCTACCAGTACCGCGGCAACATGCACGTGAACATCCAGACGCCCGAGGGCCTGCGGCGCATCGACATCCGCGAGGGCGAGATGTGGCTGCTGCCCGGCAACGTGTTCCACTCGCCGCAGCGCCCCGAAGAGGGTTCCATCGGCATCGTGATCGAGCGCATCCGCGAAGAGGGCACGCTCGAGAAGTTCGCCTGGTTCTGCCCGAACTGCAACGCCAAGGTGCACGAGGTCGAGCTGCAGGTGCGTGACATCGTCGAGGACCTGCCGCCGGTGTTCCGCGACTTCTACGAGAGCGAAGAGGGGCGCACCTGCCCGGAGTGCGGCGCCGTCCATCCCGGCAAGGGCTGAAGCCCCTTGGGCACGATCGACGTCCACACCCACTTCGTGCCGAGTTCCTGGCCCGACCTGTACACGCAGGTCGGGCCGGGTCTCTGGCCGACGCTCCGCGTGGACTCCGAGCGCGAGGCGATGATCATGCTCGGCGAGACCGAGTTCCGACGCATCGGCGACGACTGCTGGGATGCCGAGGTGCGCCTGGCCGACATGGATGCCGACGGCGTCGAGATGCAGGTCGTCTCCCCCACGCCCGTGTTCTTCTCCTACGACAAGTCGGGTGACGAGGCGGTCAAGGTCGCGCGCATCTTCAACGACCTGGCCCTGGAGATCTGCGCTCCCGCACCCGATCGGCTGATCCCGTTCGCGCAGGTGCCGCTGCAGGATCCGGATGCGGCGTGCGCCGAGGCCGACCGCGCCATCGCCTCCGGCCATGCGGGTGTCGAGATCGGCAACCACGTCGGCGACCGGGATCTCGACGACGAGGGCACCGTGACGTTCCTGCAGCACTGCGCCGATCGCGGCATCCCCGTCTTCGTGCATCCGTGGGATATGGCGGGCTCGCCGCGGCTCGACCGGTGGATGGCCCGCTGGCTCACCGGCATGCCCGCCGAGACGCACCTGTCGATCATCGCCCTCATCCTGGGTGGTGTCTTCGACCGCGTGCCGCCGTCGCTGCGCCTGGCGTTCGCGCACGGCGGCGGATCCTTCGCCTTCTGGCTGGGCCGGTTCGAGAACGCCTGGCTGCAGCGACCCGACCTCATCGGCGTGAGCGAGCGCCCGCCGTCGGCCTACCTCGACCGGTTCAGCGTCGACAGCGTCGTGTTCGACCCGGTCGCGCTGCGGGTGCTGGTCGAGACACTCGGCACCTCGCAGGTGATGGTCGGAAGCGACTATCCCTACCCGCTGGGCGAGCGGCCCGTCGGCAGCGTCGTCGACCGCGCCGACTTCCTCGACGAGGCGCAGAAGAGCGCCATCCGCCGGGACAACGCCCTGCGCTTCCTGGGGCGCTGACCCCGCCCGACCCCGAACGGACACTCATGAGCACCACCTCCACCCGCCCCGCCATCGACCGTGCGACCTGCGCAGCCCTCGACGAGACCGACCCGCTGGCCCCGATGCGCGACCGCTTCGTGCTGCCGGAGGGCGTCATCTACCTCGACGGCAACTCGCTCGGTGTGCTGCCGCGTCACACGGCCGCGCACCTGCAGCGCGTCATCACCGAGGAGTGGGGCACGGGGCTCATCCGCAGTTGGAACGACGCCGGGTGGTTCGCGAAGCCGCGCACGGTCGGCGACCGCATCGCGCCGCTGATCGGGGCGGATGCCGGGGAGGTCGTGCTCGGCGACTCGACCTCGGCGAGCCTGTTCCAGGCAGCGGTCGCCGCTGTCCGTCTGCGACCGGGCCGACGCGTGATCGTCGCGGAGCGCGGCAACTTCCCCACCGACCTCTACATGCTGGAGGCCGTGCAGGAGCTGCTCGGCGGCGGAACGCCCCTGGAGCGCCGCCTCATCTCGGACGACGGCCCCACCCTCGACGACGTGCTCGACGATCACGTCGCGGTCGTCGTGCTCACCCAGGTCGACTACCGCACCGGACGGATGCACGACATGGCCGAGGTCACGCGCAAGGTGCACGCCGCCGGTGCGCTGGTGGTCTGGGACCTGTGCCACAGCGCCGGTGCGGTCCCGATCGACCTGAACGGAGCGGATGCCGACTTCGCGGTCGGCTGCACCTACAAATACCTCAACGGCGGTCCCGGCTCGCCGTCGTTCATCTGGGCGGCCACCCGCCACCACGATGCCGCCCGCCCGGCGCTCACCGGCTGGCACGGCCACGTCCGCCCGTTCGACTTCACCGTGGAGTACGCCCCCGCCGCGGGCATCGAGCGCTTCCGCGTCGGCACGCCGCAGCTACTGTCGGTCGCCGGGCTCGAAGCCAGCCTCGACATCTGGGACGACGTCGACATGGAGCTCGTCCGGGAGAAGAGCCTCCGGCTGACCGAGCTCTTCATGTCCCTCGTCGACACGCGGCTGACCCCGCACTGGGGCATCGAGCCGGTCACTCCTCGGGAGTCCAGCCGCCGCGGCAGCCAGGTTTCGCTCCGCCACGAAGACGGCTACGCGGTGATGCAGGCCCTGATCGAGCGCGGGGTCATCGGCGATTTCCGGGCGCCCGACCTCATCCGCTTCGGCTTCACGCCGCTCTACACCTCGTATGCCGACGTGTGGGATGCGGTCGATGTGCTGGAGGATGTGCTGCGCACCGAGGTCTGGCGCGAACCGCGGTTCGCCCGCCGCGGCACCGTCACCTGAACACCGTCAACTGAAGTGCGGGTCAGGAGAGGTCCGTCGCCCTGTTTCACCGATAGATCGCGATTGGATGCAGCACTACTCCGGGATACCGCAACGTAATGTCGTCCATGGTGAGTTCAACACCGAGCGCAGCAGCTGGCTCAATGAAGCCCGCCAGCGCTTCGGTAATAACGTCCGTTTCCTTAGAAGTCGGGGGCGTCTCTCGGAGCACACGAATTGCCGGGATCGCCTCGCCTTCGTTGATTAGTGACTCTACTTGAGCAATAACGGTGAACTCCCCCTCTACAGATTGAGTGCCGCTGACGATATAGTCCTCGTCCAACCGCGCAGAGACTCGCGGCGCAGGAACCCCTAGAGGCTGTATAGACACCATGATGCTCTTGCCCTCGCCTCGCCCCCTCATCCAGCCCGCCATCATCCTCGCTTGCTTCTTGGTCTCGGCCAGCTGAGCGGCGGGCTGCTTGAAGATCGAATTCTGATCGGCCGCCTGGTTGGCGTAGTCAATAAACGTCAGGAACAGCTGTTGGACGGGCGAAAGGCTCACAACGGCTTTGAACCGGATCGTGTCTCCCACGGCGATCTCGTTGCGAGTACCGACGTCCCATGCGTCCAGCTCGCCGAAAGCGCTTGCTTCGGTGAGGTGGTGGCTCCAGGCCTCGAAGGCAGAAAAGTTGGTACGCGAGCGAGTAAGTTCTTCTTCAACGTTCGAAGCCTTTTTCTTCGACGCGTTGGCCTTTACTGGACCGTAACCGACCGTACCTCCGAGCCCGCCCTCCCGAGCTTCGCTGACCTTCTCGAGGATCTCATCGACTTTCCCCGCCTCGAAAGCAGACAGACTATTGATGATCGTCTCATGGTTCAAATACAGAAACTCCTTGTGAAGCTGAACCTTGGGCCGCCTGTATCCGCTCATCGCTCGAATCTAGCGCCTTTGTTTCCTCTCTGCGGAACTGACGCCTCTCGCGCAAATAGGCGCCAGCTCCACCTCTCGCGCGTTGCGCCTCAGGCGCTGTCGCCCGCAGCCTCGGTCGCCGCGGCGTCGAGCAGGGCGATGACACCGTCGCGCACGTGGTTCAGGTGCGACTCGAGCACGCGCAGCGCCTCGTCCGCGTCGCCGGCCGCGACCACGTCGATGAGTTCACTGTGCGAGTGGTCGTGCGCACCGGGCGAGACCAGGCGCCAGCCGAGCACATAGCGGCCCAGCTTCAGGCGCAGCTGCTCGATCATCTCCCACATCAGCGGGCGCGACTCGGCGTCGTAGAGCGTCGCGTAGAACTCGGTGCGCGCCTCGACGAACTCGCCGCCCTCGGAGATGTCGTCCGCCGTCTTGGCGAGCTCACGCAGGCGGTCGACCCGCTCGGGCGTGATCTCGGCCATCGCCAGGCGCAGTGCCTCTTTCTCGAGCAGTGTGCGCAGGTGGTAGACCTCCGTGGCCTCCTCGACCGAGAGCGCACGCACCATCGCACCGCGGCGGGCGTGGAAGATCACGAGCCCGTCGGCCTCGAGCTGGATCAGGGCGGAGCGGATCGGCAGCCGGGAGATGCCGATGGACTCGGCCAGCGTCTCCTGCCGCAACTTCATTCCCGGTGGCAGCGTTCCGTCGAGGATCGCATCGCGGATGATGTCGTACGCCATCGCCCCGACCGACCGGTATCCGGCTCCGTGCCGCTGCGCGAGCTTCTGCAGCGCCTCGGCCCGCTCCTTGGGCGACACCACGTTCCCTGATTGCACCATGGGCCGAGGTTATCGGATCAGCGCCCCGAACTCTGCATTCTGGATCCAAAACCACTCGGTCGTGTCCGATGTCCCGGTGTCCAGTGCCGGATGTCGGGAGTTCGCACACGTGCCGGGCGAAACTGCCGCGCCGATGCCGATCCCGTCCCGTTCCGGTGCCGGATGTCGGGAGTTCGCACACCGGTCGGGCGAAACTGCCGCGTTTCCTCCGACATCCGTGCATCCTCCCGACATCCGTACCCTCGCACCTGGCACGACACGGGGCGCACGGCGCGGCCCGCCAGAGCGAAGCGCACACACAGAACGCCCCCTGTCCCGAAGGACAGGGGGCGCACTTCGACGGGCTCAGTGGCCCATCGGGGAGTTACTTGGCGGCGACGACCTGCAGCGTGATGACTGCGGTGACGTCTTCGTGCAGACGCACGGTCGCCTCGTGGTCACCGGTCACCTTGATGGGCGACGGGATGTGCACCTTGCGCTTGTCGATCGAACCCAGGCCGGCGGCTGCGACAGCATCCGCGACGTGGTCGGTCTTGACGGAGCCGAAGAGACGACCCTCCTTGCCGGCCTTGACCGTGAGGCGCACCTTCGTGCCCTCGAGAGCGTTCTTCAGTGCGACAGCGTCGTCACGATCGTGGATCGCGCGTGCCTGACGCGCGGCCTGGATCGAAGCGACCTGCTTTTCGCCACCGCGGGTCCACGCCGTAGCGAAGCCCTGCGGGATGAGGAAGTTACGGGCGTACCCGTTCTTGACCTCGACAACGTCGCCGGCGCTACCCAGCCCGACGACCTCGTTCGTGAGAATCAGCTTTGCCATCTCGATACCCCTTACCGGCCGGCGCCAGCGTAGGGCAGGAGCGCCATTTCGCGCGCGTTCTTGATCGCCGTGGCGATCAGACGCTGCTCCTGCACCGAGACACCGGTGATACGACGGGCACGGATCTTGCCGCGCTCCGAGACGAACTTGCGAAGGGTGGCGACATCCTTGTAATCGATGACACCGACCCGGATGGACTTCGCGGGAGCGGTGGGCTTGCCACCCTTCCGCGGCTTGCGGCGGTCGCCGCTCGACTTTCCAGCCATTGTTTTTCCTTAGTGATGAGCGGCCCTTCGACAAGCTCAGGGACCCAAGTGGGGCCGAGCTCAGGGCCAGAAGTTGTTCAGAACGGGGTGTCGTCGCCGAAGCTGCCGGGAGTGCTCCAGGCATCTGCGCTCGTCGAGGAACCGGGGGTCGACCACGGCTCTTCCGACACCTGCTGCTGCGCCGGGCGAGCCTGTCCGCCGCCGCCGGCACCGCCGGTCGAGGCCGCACGGGTGACCTGCGCGGTCGCGTACCGGAGCGAGGGGCCGATCTCGTCGACCTCCAGCTCGATAGCGGTGCGCTGGTTGCCCTCGCGGTCCTGGTAGGAGCGCTGACGCAGACGGCCCTGCGCGATGACGCGCATGCCCTTCGTCAGCGAACCCGCCACGTGCTCGGCGAACTCGCGCCAGACGGATGCACGGAGGAACAGCGCATCGCCGTCCTTCCACTCATTCGCGGCACGGTCGAAGTTCCGAGGCGTCGAAGCGATGGTGAAGTTCGCCACCGGCAGCCCGTTCTGCGTGTAGCGCAGCTCGGGGTCGGCCGTGAGGTTTCCCACAACGGTGATGACGGTTTCGCCGGCCATGGACGTCAGGCCTTCGCAGCCTTGGCGGCCTTGCGAGCAGCCTTCTCTTCGGAGCGCTTGGCCTCCGAAGCGACCATCGCCTGAGCCTCTTCCGAGCGGAGGACCTTGGTGCGCATGATCTGCTCGTTCAGCTTCAGCTGACGGTCGAGCTCCTGCGTGGCCTCGCTGGTAGCGGTGAAGTTGACGACGGCGTAGATGCCTTCGTTCTTCTTCTGGATCTCGTAGGCCAGACGGCGCTTACCCCAGATGTCGACCTTGTCAATCGAGCCACCATCGTTGGTGATGACCTTCAGGAACTTGTCGAGCGTAGGTGCGACCTGGCGCTCGTCGATCTCGGGAGTCAGAATGACCATGAGTTCGTACTGGTGCGTCACTTACCCACCTCCTTCGGACTAGAACGGCTCTCGGGACTTTCCCGGGAGCAGGAGGGTGTGTGCACGTGCCCGCCCCAGGAATCCCGAATGGACGCCGGAAGGCAGACAACCTCGACAGTCTAGCGGACATTCCTCCGTGTCGCCCGCACGGGTCGGAGCTCACCCTTGGCATGCTGGAGGGCGTGCCTGTGACAGTCGCCGGCACTCGACCAGAGGGGGGACGCCATGCGCGTCAACAAATGGGGGGTCGGCGTGATTCTCGCCGCCGCCGTGCTGCTCACCGGATGCTCGGCGGGCGGGTCCGACAAGCCGGCCGAATCGAAGCCCAGCAGCGGCGCTTCGCAGGAGGCCGAGGCGCAGGCCGCGGACTGCCCTGAGCTCAAGGACGGCGCCACCGTCGACGGCAAGGCACTGAGCACCTGCATCTCCGACGCCATGTCGGGCACGGCGGGCTACGCAGCGAAGACCAACGTCATGGGCATCGAGTCGACGGCCAAGTTCAACCCGTCCGAGAAGGCCCTCGAGTCGACCTCTCCGGCCGGTTCGCTGATCGCCATCGGCGACGACGTCTGGGTGAAGTCGGCGACGAGCGAGTGGCAGCCCGCCGATCCGAAGTCGAGCGACCCGGT
Organism: Microbacterium sp. NPDC055665; assembly: GCF_053618035.1. Lineage (NCBI taxonomy): Bacteria > Bacillati > Actinomycetota > Actinomycetes > Micrococcales > Microbacteriaceae > Microbacterium > Microbacterium sp. NPDC055665. The sequence goes on from NZ_JBSHGY010000002.1 coordinate 560,475, forward strand.
CATCGCCGCGCTGAGCGCCGCCGCCTCCGACATCTCGTCGCTCGACCCGACGACGGCAGCCGAGGCCATGACCGGCGAATTCACGGTGACCGGCACCGGCGAGCGCCTGGGTGAAGAGGTCTACCTCGTCTCCGGCACGATCGAGCAGCAGGGCACCGCGGTCGACGTCGTCTTCGAGGTCACCGCGGACTACGTCAACCTCGCAATGACCAGCACCGCCTCGGTCGAGGGCCAGTCCGTCGAGATCTCGATGGAGATCACCGAGTGGGACGTGAAGCAGGACATCGTCGCACCGCTCTGATCCAGAGCGGATGCTGCGGGCCGGGGCTGCTGCCTCGGCCCGCAGTGCGTTCGGTCATCCCGCTGGACTCCGGGTCACACGGAATGAACTGGACTCCGGGTCACACGGAATGAAGGAGATCACGCGTTATGAAGGAGCCCCTGCCCGATCCGGTCCTTCAAGTCGGGATATCTCCTTCGAGTCTCGCGCTCAGTACATGACCGGCGGGATCTCGGCCCATACGGTGCGGTCGTCGACCGAGGGCGCGGCGGGGATGCGGCCGGCGCCGTCGGGCTCCGGGATCGCGGCCAGCAGGGCCTGGGTGTACGGATGCTGCGGCGCGGCCCAGAGCTGATCCGTCGGGCCGGACTCGAGCACACGGCCGCCGAACATCACGAACGTGCGGTCGGCGATGCGGCGGACCACGGCGAGGTCATGCGAGATGAAGAGCATCCCCGCTCCCGACTCCGCCACCAGGTCGCGCATGAGCCCCGCGACGCTGGTCTGGGTGGAGGCGTCGAGTGCCGAGATCGGCTCGTCCGCGACGAGGAGCGATGGCCGCGCGGCCAGTGCCCTGGCGATCGCGATGCGCTGCTTCTGCCCACCCGAGAACTGGTGCGGGAAGCGGGTGCTGACCGTCGTCGGCAGCCCCACGCGCTCGAGCCACTCGTCGACGGTCGAGCCCTCGGCGCCGCGCGCACGGGCGGTCGCGATGCCATCGGCGATCTGGTCGCCCACGCGGCGGCGGGGGTTCAGCGAGGTCGCCGGATCCTGGAACACCATCTGGATGCCGGTCATCGCGGTCGGCCGACGACGGATGCCGAGCGGCGCCACGGGCTCATCGCGGAAGAGCACCGTTCCCCCGGCGATCTTCTCGATGCCGACGACGGCGCGGGCGAGGCTGGACTTGCCACTGCCCGACTCCCCGACGAGCGCGACCGTCTCACCGGCGGCGACGCTGATGGACACGCCGTTCACGGCGATCACGGGCGGGTTGCCGGGGTAGCGCACGACCACGTCCTGCGCGTCGAGGACTCGGACCTCACTCATCTGCGGCCTGCCCTTCCGGTGCCTCATCGATGCGCGAACCCGGCAGGGCCGCGAGCAGCATCCGCGTGTAGTCGTGCTGCGGGTCGAGGAACAGCGTCTCGCGATCGGCGAGCTCGACCACGCGTCCGTCCTTCATGACGGCCACCCTGTCGGCGATCGCGCTCATCACACCCAGGTCGTGCGTGACGAGGAGCACGGCGAGGTTCCGCTCCACCGCGAGGTCGCGCAGCAGTTTCAGGATGCCGGCCTGCACCGTGACGTCGAGCGCCGTGGTCGGCTCATCGGCCAGCAGCACCTCGGGGTCGCACGCGAGGGCGCACGCGATCGCGATGCGCTGCCGCTGCCCGCCCGAGAACTGGTGCGGATAGCGCTTCAGCGCCTCGGCGGGGTTCGGGACCTGCACGGTCTCGAGCAGTTCGATCGCCCGCTCGCGAGCAGCGGCGCCCTTGAGCCCGAGGTGCACGCGCATGTGGTCGGTGAGCTGGCGGCCGACCGGCAGCTGCGGGTGCAGCGACGCCGAGGGATCCTGGAACACCATCGCGATGCGCTTGCCGCGCACGCGGTTGAGGGAGCGGCGCTTCAGGCCGACGAGCTCTTCGCCGCCGAGCAGGATCGATCCGCCGGTCTTCGCCTGGCGGGGCAGCAGCCCCAGCACGGCGAGCGAGGTCAGCGTCTTCCCCGATCCGGATTCGCCGGCGAGACCGTGGATGCGACCCGCCTCGAGTTCGAGCGAGACGCCCTTCACGAGCGGGCGACCGATGTCGATGGTCAGATCGCGGATGCTGAGCACGGAGGATCCCTGCACGGAGGTCATGCCGCCACCCCCGTCGCCGAGGCCTTGTGTTCCGCGGCCTTCTCGTGCGTGATCTCGGCCGTCGGGTCAAGCACGTCGCGCATCGCGTCGCCGAGGAAGTTGAACGCCAGCACCACGGTCAGGATCGCGAGACCCGGGAAGACCCCGAGCCACCAGGCGTCGAAGTTCTGCATCGCACCCGAGATCATCGAGCCCCACTCGGCGGTCGGCGGCTGTGCACCGAGACCGAGGAACGACAGGCCGGAGAGCAGCAGGATCGCCGCACCGATGTCGAGCGTCGCGAGCACCAGGACGGGGCCTGCGATGTTCGGGAGGATGTCGACGAACAGCGTGCGAGCGGGCGAGTGGCCGAGCAGTCGTCCGGCGATCACGTAGTTCTGCCCGCGCAGACCCAGCACGATGCTGCGAGTGACGCGCGAGTACTGCGGCCACGACACCACGATCGCCGCGATCACCGCGTTGAACAGCGACGGCCCGAGGGACGCCGCGACCACCATCGCGAGGATCACGGTCGGGAAGGCCATGAACAGGTCGGTGATGCGCATCAGGGTCTCGTCGACCCAACCGCCGAAGTACCCGGCGACGGCGCCGATGACCGTGCCGATGATCATGGCGGCGACCACGAGCATGAGCGCGAGCGGGAGGCTCACGGTCGCACCCGTCATCAGGCGGGAGAAGATGTCGCGGCCGTTGCCGTCGGTGCCGAGCAGCGTGTCGATGCCGGGCGCTTGCAGGCGGGGCAGCACCTGGGCGTTCGGCGGATACGGCACCCACCACTGCGCGGTGAAGGCCACGATCACCCAGGCGCCCGCGATGACGGTGCCGATGATGCCGAGCGGGGTGCGCCAGGCGCGGGGCCAGCGGAAGCGGAAGCGGCCGGCCGGCGTGGCTGCGGCGATGCGGCTCATGCGATCCTCACTCTCGGGTCGAGCACGCCGTAGAGGATGTCGACGATGAAGTTGATGAGGAGGTAGATCATGCCGACCACGAGACCGACGCCCATGATGCCGGGCAGGTCGAGGTTGGCGGCGGAGTTGTAGGCGTAGGTTCCGAGCCCTGGCCAGGCGAACACCGACTCGACGAGCACCGTTCCGGAGAGCAGGGCCCCGAAAGCGACGCCCACCACGGTGAGGATCGGCAGCGAGGCTCCGCGGAGCACGTAGTCGAGGATCACGCGCATGGCGGGAAGCCCCTTGGCGCGGGCGGCGCGCACGTAGTCGCTGCCGAGCACCTCGAGCACCGACGTGCGGATGAAGCGGGTGAGCAGCCCGATCGTCACGAGCGAGAGCACCATGACCGGCAGCGCGAGGTGCGCGAGGGCGTCGAAGAAACCGACGGCATCGCCGTTCAGGAGGTAGTCGACCGTGTAGAGGCCGGTCACGCGCGGCGGCGGCGTGATCGAGGGCGAGATGCGCCCGGATCCCGGGGCGATGCGCAGCTCGAGGAAGAAGACGTAGAAGCTGACGAGCGCCAGCCAGAAGGTCGGCACGCTCAGCCCGACGAGGGTGACGACGCGGATGACCTGGTCGGTGACGAGGCCACGACGGTAGGCGGCGAGGGTGCCGAGCACGATGCTGACCGCGAGGCTGACGATGATCGCGCTGATCGCGATCTCGATGGTCGCGGGCACCGCGGTGGCGAGGTCGCTGGAGACCGGGCGTCCGGTCACCAGCGACGTGCCGAGGTCCCCGCGCAGCAGGTTCCCCATATAGATGAAGTACTGCACGAACAGTGGCTGATCGAGGCCGTTCGCCTTGATGAACGCCTCGCGCGTCGCCGGGTTCTGCGAGGCGCCCTCACCGAGCGCCGCCGAGACCGGGTCTCCCGGCACCAGGTTGGTGAGCGCGAACGTCACGATCGTCACACCCACCAGCAGGAGCAGGGAGGTGCCCGCCCGCCTCAGCAGGTATCCGACCAGAGGCGATCGGCGCCGCTGCGCCTGCCTCTGCACCGCCACTGTCGTCATGGGATGTCCGTTCAGCCGGCGGGCGTGATCTCGGCGATGTCCATCTCCCAGACGGAGTTGTACACCGCACCGCTCACGCTGTCGGCCGACGAGATGTTGCGACCCGGGACGATCAGCGGGACGAACGGACCCTCGGCCTGCATCGCCTCCGCGAACTCGGTGAACGCGGCCGTGCGCTGCTCGGGGTCGGTCGCTGCCGCGGCACCGGCGGCGATTCCGGCGATCTCGGGGTTGGCCTCGGCGGCCCAGCCGGAGCGGAGTCCGACCTTGAGGCCGGGACCGAACGGGAGGAAGTTCGCCGAGTCCGCGTAGTCCGGACCCCAGAACCACAGGCCGAAGCCCTCGGTGCCGTTGACGTAGGCGTCGAGCTCGGTCGCGAAGGGCGCGGGGGCGAGTTCGACCGCGATGCCGGCATCCTCCAGCTGTGCCTGCACGCGCTCGGCGAGCGGGGTGAACTCCACGCCGCCGACCGGGTAGTCGTTCGGGAACTGCAGCTTCAGGGTCTGACCCGTGTAGCCGGCCTCTTCGAGCGCAGCCTTGGACTTGTCGAGATCCTGCTCGACGCCGGTCTCGAGAGCACCCTCGAATCCGGGCGGGATGACGCCCGTCGCCTGCACGGAGCCGGCACCGGCGAGCTCGAGCAGCGCGTCGTAGTCGAGCGCGTAGCGGATCGCCTCGGCGATCTTGACGTTCGCCAGCTCACCCGCGACGGCCTCGGACTGGTTCAGCAGCAGGAAGATCGTCTGCCCGGAGGGGACCGAGTCGACCGTGACGTCGTCGCCGAGACCCGCGACCTGGTCTCCGTTGAGGTCCATCGCGACCATCGAGTCGCCACCCTTGAGGTTGGCGAGCTGGGTGGCGCTCTCCGAGACGTTGCGGACGACGACGCGCTTGTAGTCGGACTCCTCGTCGCCGTTGTACTCGTCGTTCTTCGTCAGCACGACCTGCGAGCTGAGGTCGAGCGTGTCGAGCACGAACGGGCCGGATCCGGCGGACTCGCCGTCGAGGAACTTCTGCGCCGAGTCGGTGCCGTCGGTCGTGCCGCCGTTCTCGATCACGACGTCGGAGTTGACGATGCCGAGCGCGGGGTTCGCGAGGATCGCCGGCAGCTGCAGCAGCGGGGTCTCCGACGTGAACTGGATCGTCTTGTCGTCGACCTCGGTGATGGTGAGGCCGCCGAGCAGGAAGTTCGGCTTGGCGTCGGCCATGCCCTGGATGCGCTGCAGCGAGAAGACGACGTCCTTCGCCTCGATCGGCGAACCGTCGGAGAAGACGCGGTCGCCCTCGAGCGTGAAGGTGAACTCGGTCGCCTCGTCGTTCTGCTCCCACGAGGCGAGTCCAGGGACCGGGGTGGAGACGTCGGAGCCTTCGAAGTCGACGAGCGTCTCGTACAGCGCCTTCGCGATCATGTTGCCGGTCGGGTCGTAGGTGTGACCCGGGTCGGTCGTCTCGATCGAGAATGCGGTGTCGATGACGAGCGAGTCGGAGGCGGAGGAGTCGCCGCCGTTTCCGGCCGAGTTCCCTCCCGAGCATCCGGCGAGCGCGAAGATCGCGACCGCTCCGAGCGCGATGACCGGCGTGATACGGCGTGACGACATGAGGACCTCCAGGGGCGAGGAGTACATTCGGGTGAGTCGCCACCGATGTGGACGACCGGGGATCAGATTCGCATCATATGCGACGATGTGTCCAGCGAGTGTGGGTGGTCTCGACACGCTCTGTCCAGAACGTCGGTCGTGAGGAGCAATATGTCCAGCAAGGATGCGGATCAGTCGAAGCATTCTGGACGAAGTGCCGCCCCATTGGACGAGACGGCATACAGAATCCTCGATGTGCTGCGTGATAACGGTCGCGTCTCGATCGCCGCCCTCGCCGACAAGGTCGGCATCTCCCGCGCGAGCGCGTACACGCGGGTCGAGTCGCTGGTGCACGATGGGGTCATCACGGGCTTCAGCGCCCGGGTCGATCAGGCCAAGGCCGGGCTCTCGATCGGCGCGCTCGTGTTCGTCACGGTGATGCCGCAGGCCTGGGCCTCGTTCCGCGAACGCGTGCTCGAGATGCCCGACGTCGAGTGGTGCGCCATCACCACCGGAGAGCACGACGCGATGCTGCTCATCCGCGCGGTCGACGTGAGCGGCGTGCACGAGTTCTCCACCGGCGTGATCGCGCAGCTGCCGGAGGTGCGCACCGTGGTCAGCGTCGTCGTGCTCGACGAGGTCATCCGGCGGCCGTACCTGCTGCCCGCCGATCTGCCCGAGCGCAGCACCGAGATCCCGCTCGGGATGACGCGCTGGACGCCGGCCACCGCCGGCCGGGACGCCCTGCCCCCGCGCTGAGTCCCGCTCCCGCTCCCCGCTCCCGCTCCTCGCCGCCAGCTCCCCGCCGAAGGGTCAGGAAACGCCGCATCCCCACGCCGTGATACGGCGTGTCTTGACCCCTCAGCGCACGGGACCGACTGCTCGGCGCACGGGGGGGGTGCGGGGTCAGGCGGCCGCGATCTCCTCGCACACGCTCAGCTGCGGAAGTCCGTGCATCTCGTAGTGCTCGACCAGGCGGATGCCGCCGTCGTCGGTGAGTTCGAGCTCGCTCTCGCCGTCGCCGGTCACGACCGTGCCGTCGGCCTTGAGCACATGCACGAACGACACCCAGATCGTGTCGCCGGTGCGGGTGCCGACGAACTTGCCGAAGGTGACCGTGTCGCCCTCGTATCCGCCCCAGATCGCGCCGTCGCGCTCGAAATACTCGAAGATGCTCGGCGATTCGGGGTCGACCGCGGAGGTCGTGGACGACACCATCCGGAAGCGGCGGCCGTCGAGGGAGGGGAGGGTTGCTGTCGCAGTCACATCCTCGATTATGCGGGATGCCGTCATCCGGCGGTCGCCCCGCGCCCGCGCCATTCGTCTTCGAGGAGCGCGTAGACCAGTAGAGTCGCCCACTCGCCCTTGAACCACTCGCTCTCGACGAACCGCGCCTCGCGCCGGAAGCCGAGTCGTTCGACGACGCGTGCCGATGCGGTGTTGCGCTCGTCGATCCGCGCGGCGATCCGGTGCAGCCCGAGCCCCTCGAAGCCGAGCGCGAGGAGGGCCTGCACGGCCTCGGTGGCGTAGCCGCGTCCGGCGACGCGGGGGTCGAAGATGTAGCCCACCTCGCCCGCACGGTCCTTCTCGCTGCGCCAGAACAGCACGACGTCGCCGACGAGCGTGCCTGTTGCGCGCTCTTCGACGGCGAGACTCACCGCGTCACCCTCGTTGTCGAAGCGCGTGTTCGACCACGTCGTGGCGATGCGCCGCTCGATGTCCGTCTGCTCCAGCGGGCCATAGGGCACGTAGCGGACGGAATCCGGGTCGGACTTGTACGCGTGCATCGCGGCGGCGTCGCCGGGAGCGATCGGGCGCAGGATCAGGCGTTCGGTACGGATCGGATATTCCGGGGCGAAAGCACCCGGGGACGGCTCGGCTGTCGGGGACACGGCTTTCACCCTACGGCCGCGCGACCGGCTCAGCGGGCGACCGCCCCGGTAGCGTGGTCGCATGGAGTGGATGTCTGATCCCTCGGCGGGGGCCTGGGTACGCGAGCGACTCGATACGAGCCTCGACACGATGCACTCGGTGGTCCCCCGGGGCTTCCCCGCCTATGCGCGCATCCTGCATCCGGCGATCGTGCGGTCACTGCCCGACCGCGCGGTGCCGACCTCGGAGGAGTGGGATCGGCTGCCCGAGGCGGAGCAGCATGCACGTCTCGCGCAGTTCGTCGACGAGCCCGCCACCTGGGCGCAGACGGCCGCCGCCTTCGACACGATCCTGCACCCGCTCGCACAGTGGCACCGGATCGTGCGGACGCCGGCGGATGACGATTGGCGCACGCGGATCGCTCCGGACGGACGGGAGTTCTCGGCCCCGCTGGAGGGCGAGCTCGCGCCCGAGCACCTGGCCGCGATCGCCGCGCACCTCGTCGACCACACCCAGACCCCGGATGCCGGCTTCGCCGCGCTCTGGGAGGGCCGCGGCGATCTGTTCGGCTTCTACGGCATCACCCCGTCCGGCGGTTCTCTGACCTTCACGGACGACCCGAACCACCAGGCGATGATCGATCGCAGCACGCACGATCCGTTCAACAACGTCTTCCGCAAGCCCACCTGGCAGGAGGGCATCCTGTCGCGCGAGATCTCCGAGGGGCCGCGCCTTCGCCTCCCGATGCGCGACCACGTGCTGTTCTCGGCGCCGCCGCGCGCCTTCGCCGACCCCGAGTGGGACCGGAAGGTTCCGTGGCGCGACCGCGCCGCCGAGGAGCGCGGGTTCCCGCGGCCGCCCCAGAGCCCGAGCCTCCTGTGGCCGGAGGATCATGCCTGGGTGCTGGTGAGCGAGGTCGACTTCGACTCGACGATCGTGGCCGGCTCCCCCGCGCTGGTCGACGCGATCTGCGCGGATGAGCGGCTCGAGGCCTTCGCGATCCCGGAGGGCGCCGACCTCACATGGGATGCGGACACGGTGAACCGGTGACTTCACCCCAAACGAGGTTCGACGCGCGGCCGCTCATCGATCCGGTCGACGCGGCCGCCGTGCGGGCCTTCGCCGCGGAGCTGCGTTCGCGGCCGTCGTCGCGCATGTCGGCATCCACCGTCATCGGCATCGTCGCCGTCGCGATCGCCGCCGTGGTGTTGATCCCGATCATGGTCACGGTGATCGTGAGCATCGCCTGCCTCGGCGGTAGCCCCTCGGCCATGGCGATCCCGCTGGTGCTGATCGTCCTGCTGCTGGCGGCGGTCGGCGTGATGATCTGGATGGGCGTGCGCAACGCGCAGACCACGCGGTATCGGCTGCACCGCTTCGCGCAGGCGAACGGCATGTCGTACGAGCCGAGGGTGGCCGACCCTCCCCTGCCCGGCATGATCTTCAGTCTCGGCCGTTCGCGTCAGTCGACCGACCTGATCCGGGGCACGACGCCGCGCTTCGTGGAGTTCGGCAACTACCAGTACACGGTGCAGTCGGGGAAGAACTCGACCACCTACCGCTGGGGATACGTGGCCGTGAAGCTCGACGTGCCGCTGCCGAACATCGTGCTCGACGCCAAGGGGAACAACGGCTTCGGCTCGAACCTGCCCGCCTCGTTCCACAAGGAGCAGCGGCTGTCGCTCGAGGGCGACTTCGATCAGCACTTCACGCTTTACTGCCCGTCCAGCTACGAACGCGATGCGCTCTACCTGTTCACGCCCGACATCATGGCGCGGTTCATCGACAACGCGGCACAACTCGATGTCGAGATCGTCGACGACTGGCTGTTCCTGTACACGCAGCGCAAGGTGTCGACGCTCGATCCCGCGACCTGGGCGTGGCTGTTCGGCACGGTCGGCGCGCTGTTGACGAAGTTCGATCAGTGGGCGCGGTGGCGCGACGAGCGCCTGATCGCCGAGAACCCGGAGGCACCGGCATCCAGCACGGTGACGAACCAGGCGCTGCCGTTCGCTCCGCCGGCAGGCCTGCTCACGCCGCCGCCGGGAGTCGCACCGCAGGGGCGACGACTGAAGCGCGGGGGAACGTGGGTGCCGCTGATCGTCGTGATCGCGTTCGTCGCGTTCTGGTTCCTGAGCCGCATGAACTGAGGCGCAGCGACTGAGGCGGAGTCCGAGTGTGGGGGTGGGTGTCGGCTGGGGACCGAACTCCCACCCCATCCCCCCTCGGGATCGAAAGAAGATCGACTCTCCCTCCGCATGGCGGCTGAGCCGCCCCGCCCGCGTTCAGCTGGGGACTGACACTGCTGGGCGTATAAGGGAATGGTATACCGGATGGGGTTGCAACGCGTTGCATCCATGCATCGGAATGCGCTTTCTGCCGCGGAGTCAGCCCCGGGATCCCCCGCGCACGCCGGCCCAGCGACCGGTGAGTTCGTCGAGGCAACCGTCGAGCGCTCGCCACGCATCGGCGTCGCGCATGGCCGCTCCGATCCGCTCGGCGTTCCCCCGATACGAGGGGTCGGACCGGACGCGGTCCACCGCGCGCGCGACCTGCGCCGGCGTCGCGGTGCTGGTGCGCAGATTCACCCCGGCCCCCGACCACCCCACACGCGCGCAGACCTCGACCTTGTCCTCGGTCTGCCCGGCGACCACGAGCGGGACCCCGTGCGCGAGCGCCTGTTGAACGCCGCCGTAACCGCCGTTCGTGATCAGCACATCGACGAGGGGCAGCAGCCGGTCGTACGGGAGGTACTCGGCGACGCGCACGTTGTCGGGCAGCGTCCCGGCGAGCGCCTCGACCGGGCGGCCCCCCGTCGACACCACGACCAGGGCATCGGTTGCGGCGAGCGCGGCAATGGTCGGCTGCACGAGCTGACCGAAGTCGGAGTTGGCGATGGTCCCCTGGGTGACGTGCACGATCGGTCGCGAACCGTCGAGGTCGGACCACCACTCCGGCAGGACGGGGTCGGACGGCGACGGAGGCAGCGGGCCCGCGAAGTGCACGGTGGCGGGAAGGTCGGCGCGCGGATACTCGAACTCGGGCACCGTGAACTGCACGTAAGCGTCGGCGCGGCCGGCCCAGTCGAGCACGAAGCCGCCGAGGTCGCGGCCGACCTCGCGCCGCGCCATCGCGTCGGCCTCCTTCTGCACGCCACCGAAGATCGCACGCTCGGCGACCGTGCGCAGGGCGGCGTTGCGCAGTCGACCGAGCGGGCCGGGCATCGGGGTGACCCCGAGCCCGAACGGCGCCGTGTCCGCGCTGCGCGCCCCGAGCGGGAAGATGCCGAGCACCACGACGGGCGGTCTCTCGTCTGCGGGCAGCAGCTGCAGGAGCGCGCCGCCGACGAAGAGCGGCTCGGTGAGGACGGCATCGACGGGACGGGCGTCGAGTTCGGCGCGGACCGCGGCGAGCTGCGCCGCACCGGGGCGGACGAAGAGGTTGGTCATGTCGAAGCGCAGAGCGGCCGGGCCGGTGAGCCCGCGGCGCTCGGGGAAGGCGCCGTCGGCGTCGTCGAGGTCGACATCGGCGTCGTCGGGCAGCGGGAGGAAGCGGGCGCCGGCGGCCTGCACGCGTTCGGCATAGCGGCTGCTCGTGAGGAAGCTCACGTCGTGGCCGCGGGAGAGGAGATGGCGAGCGATCTGCAGCAGTGGCACGACGTGGCCGTGCGCGGGTGTGCAGGTGATGAGGTAACTGGACATGACGGGTTCTTTCCCTAAGATCGAATGTACCGTCGTAGTATTCATCACCTCGTTAGGAAAGTCAATGGTTGAGGCCGCTCCCCGTGCCTATCGATCGGAACTGCGCGCCCGCCAGGCGCAGGAGACCCGCGCACGCATCGTCGCCGCATCCGCACGCCTGTTCGCGACGCAGGGATACCAGGCCACCACGATCGCCGCGATCGGACGCGAGGCGGGAGTGTCCGCCGAGACCGTGAAGACGACTGCCGCGAAGGCCGAGCTGCTGATCGCCGCCTTCGAGGTCACGTTCTCGGGCTCGGAGGGCGCGGACTCGCTCACCGACACCGAGGTCGCGGCAGGACTCCTCGAGCTGCCCGACGAGGTCTTCCTCGACCTGGTGCTGACCCAGATCACCACCGCGAACGCGCGAGGTCACGGGCTGTGGACGGTGCTGTTGGGCGCCGCGCTGTCCGACCCCGTCGTCGACGCCGCCCTGCACCGCATCCTGGAGCGTCGCGGCGCCGACTACCGCGCGCTCGTCTCGGAACTTCGGCGGCGCGGCATCGCCGCCCCCGGCATCGACGAGGCGGCGACGGCCGACGCCCTGTCGTTCCTGCTCTCGCCCGAGAGCTACCAGCAGCTCGTCGCGCAATCCGGGTGGACGGCCGACCGTTACGCCGCGTGGCTGCGCGCGGCGGTCGATGCCGAGATCACAGGCTGAGCGACGACTTGCAGCTCAGCGGGCTGACCAGCCGCCGTCCATCGTGTAACCGGCTCCGGTGACCATCCCCGCGGTGTCGCCGGCGAGCCACAGCGCGAGAGACGCCACCTCTTCCGGCTCGACCAGCCGCTTGATGGCCGCCTCGGTGAGCATCACGTTCTCGAGCACCTCGCTCTCGGGGATGCCGTGGAGCCGCGCCTGATCGGCGATCTGCTTCTCGACGAGTGGTGTGCGCACATAGCCGGGGTCGATGCAGTTGCTCGTCACTCCCCGCGATCCGCCCTCCAGCGCTGTCACTTTGGACAGCCCCTCGAGCCCGTGCTTCGCCGCGACGTAGGCCGACTTGTAGGCGGAGGCGCGCAGCCCGTGCACGCTCGACACGTTGATCACACGGCCGAAACCGCGTTCGTACATCGCGGGCAACGCGGCCCGGATCAGCAGGAACGGCGCCTCGAGCATGAGTCGCAGGATGAACGAGAACCGCTCCGGGTCGAAGTCCTCGATCGGGCTCACATGCTGGACGCCCGCGTTGTTGACGAGGATGTCGACGTCGAGGCGCATCTCGGACAGCGCCCCGACGTCGGCCAGGTCGACATGCCACGCCGTTCCGTCGATCTCCGCGGCGAGCGCTTCCGCCGCCTCGCGATCGATGTCGGCGACCGTGACGTGGGCGCCCGCCGTCGCGAATTCACGGGCACAGGCCGCGCCGATCCCGCTCGCTCCCCCGGTGACTAGCGCCCGGCGGCCTCGTAGATCCGTCATGTCGTGCTCCTCTGGTCGTTCAGGCAGTCGCGAAGCGCGCGGCATCCGCATCGTCGATCGCCTGCAGCGAGACGCCCTTGGTCTCGCGCAACGAAAGCACTGCGACCGCGGTCACCACGCAGGCGATGACGATGTAGATGGCGATGGGCAGCCACGAGCCGAAGTCGCGCAGCCACTGGATCGCGAGGATCGGCGCGAGCGAGCCGGCGAGGATCGCCGTGACCTGTGAGCCCAGCGAGACACCGGAGTACCGCATCCGCGTGGGGAAGAGCTCGGCCATCACGGCCGGCTGCGGCGCGTACATGAAGGCGTGGAAGCAGAGCCCGATCGTCACGGCGAGCACAATCAGCACCGGGTTGAGGGTGTCGAACATCGGGAAGGCGAAGAAGGCCCACGTGGCGCTGAGCACAGCCCCGGTCAGGTAGACCGGCTTGCGCCCCCAGCGGTCGGCGAGACGACCCAGCTGCGGGATGATCGCGAAGTGCACGACGTGCGCGATGAGCAGCGCGAGCAGCAGCTGGCTGGTGTCGTACTCGTGCACGGTCTTGAGGTACACGATCGTGAAGCTCACCACGATGTAGTAGACGATGTTCTCGGCGAAGCGGATGCCCATCGCCTGCACGATGCCCTTCGGATACCGGCGCAGCACCTCGACGACCCCGTAGGAGATGGCCTTCTCGGCCTCCACGTGCGCCTTGGCCTCGAGGAAGATCGGTGCCTCCTCGACGTTGCGGCGGATGTAGTAGCCGACCAGGACGATCACGGCCGAGAGCCAGAAGGCGATGCGCCAACCCCATTCGAGGAAGGCCGCCGAACTCATGGCCCACGAGCTCACGAGCAGCACGAGCGTCGCGAGCAGGTTGCCCACGGGAACGGCGGCCTGCGGCCAACTCGACCAGAACGAGCGCGAACGGTCCGGGCTCTGCTCGGCGACCAGCAGCACGGCACCGCCCCACTCGCCGCCGACCGCGAAGCCCTGGATGAACCGCAGGGCCACGAGCAGCGCCGGCGCCCAGTAGCCGATGCTCTGGAACCCGGGGAGGCAGCCCATCAGGAACGTCGCGGCGCCGACGATGATGATCGTGGCCTGCAGCGTGGGCTTGCGGCCGAACCGGTCGCCGATCTGGCCGAAGACGATGCCACCGAGCGGCCGGGCGACGAATCCGACCGCGTAGGTCACGAAGGCCGCGATGATGCCGTCGAGCGGCGAACCGGTCGGCGGGAAGAAGTAGGTGCCGAACACCAGGCTCGCGGCCGTGGCGTAGAGGAAGAACTCGTACCACTCGACGACCGTGCCGGCCATGGAGGCGGCGACGACGCGCTTGAGCTTCGACGTCGAGGTGGGCGCGAGGGGGGCTGCGCTGGTTGAGGATGCCATGTCTCTCCTTCGGGTGTCGACGGTGACACCACGGTCCAGTGTTGGGCATCGCCCGCATCGCATCAACGCCCAGTGCTGCACACGGGATGTGCATAATTGCAGAATGGATGCGACGAAGCGCCCTCGCGCCGACGACCTGCTGGTGCTGCTCGCCGTCGCCCGCACCGGCCGCTACACCAGCGCCGCCACCCACCTGGGGCTCGACCACACGACGGTCGCCCGGCGGATCGCGGCCCTCGAGGCGGCGCTGGGTGGCCGCCTGCTCGCACAGTCCGCCACAGGATGGGAGCTCACCGACCGCGGACGCGCCGCCGCGGAGAGCGCCGGACGCATCGAAGCCGCGCTCTCCCAGCTCGACGGCGGTGGCGCGGACGCGCCCGACCCGATCGCCGGCGTCGTGCGCATGTCGGCGACCGACGGTTTCAGCGCCTACATCGCCGCGCCCGCCATCGCCGCGCTGCGCATCGAGCACCCCCGGCTCACGGTCGAGATCGTGGCCGCGACCCGGCGCGCGGCCGAGCATCGGGCAGGCCTCGACCTCGAGGTCGTGGTGGGAGCGCCGCAGACCCACCGCGCCCACGCGGTCAAGCTCGGCACCTACACGCTCGGCATGTACGCGTCGCGCGACTACCTCGCCCGAGCGGGTCGGCCCCAGACGCGGGAGGAGCTGGAGCAGCACCGCCTGGTGTACTTCGTCGACTCCATGCTGCAGGTCGACGCGCTCGACCTCCCCCGCCGCCTCGTGCCCCGCATGCAGGACGGGCTGACCTCCACCAACGTGTTCGTACACGTCGAGGCCACACGCGCCGGGGCCGGGATCGGGCTGCTGCCCTGCTTCGCCGCCGACCGGCATGGCGACCTCGTGCGGCTGCTGCCGTCGGTTTTCGCCGAGAAGCTGCCCTACTACCTGGTCGCCCGCCCGGAATCGCTCCGGCTTCCCGCCGTCGCCGCCCTCGCCGAGGCCCTGCGCGCGCAGACGCGAGCGTCGAAGGTGATGCTGGACGGCGCCGGCGACTGAGCGTCGGAACTCGTTACCCCGAGTGACGAACCCGGCCCCGCCCCCTTCTCCATGCAGGAGAATCGAAAGTGATGTCTGAACGCGAAGAGCACACCCAGTGGCAGGCCGAGCGCCGCGCCTCCGTCACGTCTGCCACCGGCAACCTCGCCCTGGTCGAGACCCGCTGGACCGGTGAGAGTCCCGACCTGGATGCCGCGCAGCGCGCAGCGTCTCCCACCGAGACCGTGACGCCGATCCAGCGCACGGACAACGAGACCGGCCAGGCGGAGCACGGCCTGCGGGTCTGGGATGCCGACGCCCCCGCCATCCGGGCCTTCGATCACATCGACACCTACGAGTACGACCCGGCGTGGGTGCTCGAGGGCCACTTCACTCCCGTCTCCGGCGACCGCCGGGTCTCGTTCGAGCACATCCGCGACAACGGCGGCACCCGCGACCTCGTCGTTCCCGGCGACATCCGCCTCGAGCTCGACGGTCGCGAGTACGACCTCGCCGCGTTCGACGACGGCGGCACGCTGCTGCTCGTCTTCGGCGACGAGACCAACGGCTCGGAGACCTACGGGTCCGGCCGCTTCCTGTTCGTCCAGCTGCGCGACGACGAGGGCTCCGTCACCCTCGACTTCAACCGCGCGTTCGTGCCGCCCTGCGGGTTCAGCGCCCAGTACAACTGCCCGCTGCCGCCGGCATCCAACCGCTTCCCCCTGCCTATCCGAGCAGGCGAGAAGAACGTCGTCTTCCGCGACGGCTTCGACATCTACGCGGCCTGAGCCGCGCACTCTCACCCTGGAGTACCCATGAGAAGAACTCGCATCCTCGGCGCGCTCGGCGCCGTCGCCACGCTCGCCCTCGTGGCCGGCTGCGCGTCGGGCACGACCGACGACGCCCCGAGCGAAGACGCCACCATCTTCGTCGGTTCGCTGTACGAGCCCACCAACCTGAGCAACACCCAGGGTGGCGGCCAGGGCGTGACCGAAGCCCTCACCGGCAACGTCTACGAGGGCCTTTACCGGCTCACGGACGACGGCGAGGTCGAGCCGCTCCTCGCCGAAGACGCCCAGGTGTCCGACGACGGCCTGACCTACACGATCACGCTGCGCGACGACGTGACCTTCCACTCGGGCGACCCGCTCACCTCCGCCGACGTGAAGTCGAGCGTCGAAGCCGTCACCGCCGAGGACTCGGTCTCGGCGCGCAAGTCGAGCTTCGGAGTGATCTCCGACATCGCCACGCCGAACGACACCACGGTCGTGTTCACGCTGTCGCAGCGGTCGATCTCGTTCCTCTACAACCTCAGCTACGTGTGGATCGTGAACGACGAGGCCGGCGACATCACCAGCGCCGAAGACGGCACCGGCCCGTACACGCTCGACGAGTGGAAGAAGGGTTCGACCCTCACTCTCGACCGCTGGGACGACTACTGGGGCGAGCCCGCCAAGAACGGCGAGGTCGTCTACACGTACTTCACCGACGCGACGGCCGAGAACAACGCCCTCCTCACGGGTGAGATCGACGTGATCACGAGCGTGCAGAGCCCCGACTCCCTCTCGCAGTTCGACTCCGACGACTACGTCGTGAGCGAGGGCACCTCGACCACGAAGGAGTTGCTCGCGTTCAACGACCGCGTCGCCCCCTTCGACGACGCACTCGTGCGCAAGGCGATCTACTCGGCGATCGACACCCAGAAGCTCCTCGAGTCCATCTGGGGCGACTACGGCACGCTCATCGGCTCGATGGTTCCGCCGACCGACCCCTGGTACGAGGACCTCACGAAGGTGAACCCGTACGACGTCGAGCTGTCGAAGGACCTGCTCGCGCAGGCCGGCTACGCCGACGGATTCACGTTTACGCTCGACACGCCGAGCTACGACCCGCACCCCGCCGTCGCGGAGTTCCTGCAGTCGCAGCTCGCCGAGGTCGGCATCACGGTAGAGATCAACACGATCAGCGCCGACGAGTGGTACACGAAGGTCTTCAAGGAGCAGGACTTCGAGGCCACCCTCCAGGAGCACGTGAACGACCGTGATGTGGTCTGGTACGGCAACCCCGACTTCTACTGGGGCTACGACGACGCCGACGTGCAGAAGTGGGTCGCCGACGCCGAACAGGCCACCACGACCGACGAGCAGACCGCCCTGCTGAAGCAGGTCAACGAGAAGATCGCCGAGGACGCGGCGAGCGTATGGTTGTACCTCTACCCGCAGATCGTGGTCGCCTCGAGCGACCTCAGCGGATACCCGGTCAACGGCCTGAACTCCCAGTTCTTCGCCTACGACATCGTCAAGTCCTGACGCGCGAGGGGGATGCCGCGCGTCGGCATCCCCCTCGTCATCCTGAACAGTCATGCTCGCTTACCTGATCCGCCGTCTCGCCTTCCTCGTGGTGTCGCTCGTCGTCGCGATGATCGCGATCTTCGTGCTGCTGCGGCTGCTGCCCGGCGACCCGGCGAACGCCCTGCTCTCGGTGAATGCGACCCCCGAGCAGATCGCCGCCGCCCGCGCGCAGGTCGGCTCCGACCAGCCGCTGCTGCAGCAGTTCACGACCTGGGCGGGGCAACTGATCCGCTTCGACCTCGGTGAGTCGTTCCTGAGCTCACGCCCGGTCGGACCCGACATCGCCGACCGCCTCGCCGTGACGCTTCCGCTCACGCTCATCGCGTTCACGATCGCCCTCCTGGTCTCCCTCGTGATCGGCATCACCGCCGCCGTGAAGTCCGACCGCTGGTACGGCATAGCCCTCTCCGGCTTCGCGCAGCTCGGCGTCGCCGTCCCGGTGTTCTGGGTCGGCGTCGTGCTCGTCTGGGTGTTCGCGCTCGGGCTCGGCGCACTGCCCTCCGGGGGCTTTCCCCGTGACGACTGGGAGGACCCCGCCGACGCGCTGCGATCGCTCGCCCTGCCGATCATCACGATCGTGATCGTCATGAGCGCCTCCCTCAGCCGTTACGTGCGCTCCGCCACGCTCGACGTGCTCGGCAGCGACTATCTGCGCACCGCTCGCGCCGGAGGCTCCGGCGTGGGTGAGGCGCTGCTGCGTCATGGTGTGCGCAACGGCGCGGTGCCGGTCGTCGCGGTCCTCGGCATCGAGCTGTCGACGACTCTGCTCGGCGCGGTGGTCGTCGAGAGCGTGTTCACGCTCCCCGGTCTCGGCAGCCTGCTGCTGTCGGCGATCGAGCAGCACGACTTCCAGGTCATCCAGGGCGTTCTCGTCGTCAGCACCCTCTTCGTGCTGCTCGTCGGATTCGCCGCCGATATCGTGCAGCGCCTGATCGATCCACGCCTGCGCACGAGCGTCTCGGGGAACCGATGAGCCGCGTCGCCGAACAGCTGATCACCGGATCCGTGCCTGCGCGGAGGCGCCCGAAGGCGACGCTGCTCATCGGGATCGTGCTCACCGGCGTCATCGTGCTGATCGCTCTGGTCTCCCTGTTCTGGCTCCCGTATCCGCTCGCCGACACCAGCGGCAGCCGCCTGGAGGGCCCGAGCGCCCCGCACCTGCTCGGCACCGATCGACTCGGCCGCGACCTGCTCTCGCAGTTGATGTGGGGCGCGCGGATCGCCCTCATCGTCGGAACCTGCTCAGTCGCGATCGCCGCCGTCCTCGGCACGATCGTCGGACTCCTCGCTGCGTTCGCCCGGCCGTGGGTCGATGACACGCTCTCAGCCGGACTCGACGTCGTGATCGCGTTCCCGGTGCTGTTGCTCGCGATGCTCGTGGTCGCCGTGCAGGGGGCATCGCTGTGGTCGGCGGTGCTCGCGATCGGGCTGGCGATGTCGGCGGTGGTCGCGCGGCTCACCCGCATCCTCGCGCGTCGCGTGCTGCAGGAGCAGTTCGTCACGGCCGCCCGCACCAGCGGCACCGGCGTGCTCGGCATCGTGTTCCAGCATGTGCTGCCGAACATCGCGCCGACGCTCGCCGTGAGCCTCGCGCTGCAGTTCGGCGCTGCCGTGCTCGCCGAGGCGAGCCTCTCGTACCTGGGCCTCGGCGCACCGCCGCCCAACGCGTCGTGGGGACGGATGCTTCAGGAGGCGCAGGGCACCGTGCTCACGGCGCCCGTCGGCGCCATCGCTCCCGGCATCGCGATCATCGCGCTCGTGCTCGGCGTGAACTTCCTCGCCGACGGTCTGCGCGACCTCGCCGACCCGACCCGCAGGAGGAGCCGATGAGTCTTCTCGATGTCGCCGGCCTCACGGTGCGCTCGGCATCCGGTGTGCTCGTGCGAGACGTGTCGTTCTCGCTGGAGCCCGGCGAGCGCCTGGGGCTGATCGGCGAGTCCGGCTCCGGCAAGTCGCTCACCTCGCTCGCGGTCACCGGGCTGCTGCCGGATGCCCTCGTCGCGTCGGGCTCGGTGCTGCTCAGCGGGCATCAGGTCGTCGGCGCGCGGGATGCCGACCTTCGGCCGTTGCGCGGACCCGTCGCGCAGATCGTGTTCCAGGAGCCGCTGACCGCGCTCGACCCGCTGATGAAGGTCAGCCGGCAGGTCGCCGAGCCCCTGCGCCGGCATCTCGGCCTGCGCGGTGCCGAACTGCGCGCGGCTGTCGCGGCGGCGCTCGACGAGGTCGCCCTCACCGATCCCCGCATCGCCCGCGCCTACCCACACGAGCTGTCGGGTGGCCAGCGTCAGCGCGTGGCGATCGCGATCGCCCTCGCCGCCGAACCGCAGCTGCTCATCGCCGACGAGCCGACCACGGCGCTCGACGTGACCGTGCAGGACGGTGTGCTCGCGCTGCTGGAGCGGCTGATCGCCGAACGGGGCATGGCGCTGCTGTTC
Organism: Microbacterium sp. NPDC055665; assembly: GCF_053618035.1. Taxonomy (NCBI): domain Bacteria; kingdom Bacillati; phylum Actinomycetota; class Actinomycetes; order Micrococcales; family Microbacteriaceae; genus Microbacterium; species Microbacterium sp. NPDC055665. The sequence continues at coordinate 580,358 of NZ_JBSHGY010000002.1, forward strand.
ATCAGCCACGACCTGGCCGTGGTCTCGCGCATGGTCGATCGCATCGTGGTGCTGCGCGACGGAGGTGTCGTCGAGGCAGGGCCGGTGGCACAGGTGCTGAGGGAGCCGGCCGAGCCGTACACGCGGATGCTGGTCGACAGCGCCCGTGCTCTCGATGCCTACCTCGACGCCGAGGAGGGCACGCGATGACGATCCTCGAACTGCGGGGCGCAGGCTTCGCCTATGGCTCTCACCGGGTGCTGGACGATGTGTCGCTGAGCCTCTCCGACGGCGACTCGCTCGGCCTCGTGGGCGAGTCGGGTGCGGGCAAGTCGACGATCCTGCGGCTGATGCTCGGGCTCGCCGCACCGCGTCATGGCCAGGTGCTGTTCGACGGCGCATCCCTGACGCTGCGCGACCGCGCCCAGATGCGGCGGTTCCGGGCGAGCGTGCAGCCCGTCTTCCAAGACCCCTACTCGTCACTCGACCCCCGGCAGCGCATCGACCGGATCATCGGCGAACCGCTCCGCTCACTGGGACTGGCATCCGGTGCCGACGCCCAGCGCCGCATCGCGGAAGCCCTCGATTCGGTCGGCCTTCCCGCCGACACCGCGCGCCGGTACCCGCATGAGTTCTCCGGCGGACAGCGTCAGCGCATCGCGATCGCGCGGGCCGTGGTGTCGCGCCCCCGAGTGCTCCTGGCCGATGAGCCGGTCAGCGCTCTCGATGTCACGACACGGGTGCAGGTGCTCGAGCTGCTCGACCGGCTGCGCCGCGAGAACGGTCTGTCGCTCGTGATGGTGTCGCACGACCTGACCGCGATCGCCGCAGCATGCGACCGCACGGTCGTGCTGCAGGACGGTCGCGTCGTCGAGCAGGGCGCGACGGCGGATGTGCTGCACGATCCCCAGGACCCGTACACCCGGGCGCTGGTCGACGCGGTTCCGCGACTGCCGCGCTGATCGTCCCCCGGCTCAGGCGAAGGCAGGGTGGAGCCGCGGGTCGCGGCTACCTGCATCAGGAATCGTATTCCGATGTTTCGTCCACTGCCTCTCGCTCGACGATTCATCGCCGGGCGTGCCGGGAATACGGTGTCGGAGTGGCCGGGCCGATCTCTCACATGTTCTACGCAGACGACTCCGGAAACCTCGAGGAGGGATGGATCGTCTACGGCTGGGTCGAGCTCGCGGTCGAGGACTGGGATGCGGTGCTCACTCACTGGCTCACGTTTCGGAAGCGGCTTGTCGCAGACTACGGAATTCCGACCGCACAGGAATTGCACATGACTGCGCTCGTCAACGGACGCGGCCACGTCTCGACGGCGCCGCCCTCTCGTTTCGTCAGGGGAGGGGAAACTCTCTGGAAGCCTCTCGGACGCGAAGTGGCGGTGCGCTGTCTCGAAGCAGTACGGGAGTGCCCGCACATCGAGATCGGAGTGTGCTTCAGAAAGTCCTCTCTCCGGAACAAGAAGATCAACCGCGACCGTGAAGCGGTCTACTCGTCGCTCGTCGCTCTCTGGGATTCCCAACTACACAGGTCCCGCGAATACGGGATAGTCGGAATGGATGGGGATGGCTCCGATCCCATCTATTACAGCGCGCACCGGGCGCTGAGCCTTTCCACACGTCGGATCATCGAGGATCCGATGTTCCACAGCTCGCGGCGATCTCAATGGACTCAGATCGCGGACATCGTGGCCTGGTCGGGGTTCACCCATCTGAACCCTCATGCGGGCAACGAGTTTGCATGGACCTGGTACGACCACTACCTCAGGGACTTGAATCCGCTCGGGGATCCGATCGAACTGGCCTGACAAGCAGCAAGACCCGCTTATCCACGAGAGTGGGGCGGGCCTGCATCTACATTCTACGCAGCCTGAGCGTCGCTCGTCGGCTCAGGCAGCTTGCATTCCGGAACACGTGGCCTCAAGCTTCAGGCCATACGTCCCTCAGGCCTCCGGCACCGCCAACCCGAAGTACGCCAGCTCCGCATCGTTCAGCATCCGCGAGCGGATCAGGAACCGCATCCCGGTCGGACCCTCGACCGAGAAGCCGGCGCCCCGCCCCGGCACGACGTCGATCGTGAGGTGCGTGTACTTCCAGTACTCGAACTGCGACTCCGACATGTAGACCTCGACGGGCGCTTCCAGCCCGACGTCGAGTCGCCCGAGCAGCACGTCGCCCGGGCCGGTGAGGTACATGCCGACCGGGAAGCACATGGGTGCGGACCCGTCGCAGCATCCACCCGACTGGTGAAACATGAGCGGACCGTGCTGCACGGTGAGATCACGGACGAGGGATGCCGCGGCATCCGTCACGTCCACTCGCTGATACGTGCCGATGCTGACCATGATCCCGACCTTTCGTGCGGATGGTCCGGGCGGACGCCGAAGCGCCCGCCCGGAGAGGCCCGAACTCAGAAGAAGCCCATCGGCCCTTCCGCGTACGAGACGAGGAGGTTCTTCGTCTGCTGGTAGTGGTCGAGCATCATCTTGTGGTTCTCGCGACCCACACCCGACTGCTTGTACCCGCCGAACGCGGCGTGTGCCGGGTACTGGTGGTACGTGTTCGTCCACACGCGTCCGGCCTCGATCGCCCGGCCCGCGCGGTACGCGGTGTCGCCGCTGCGGCTCCAGACTCCGGCGCCGAGCCCGTAGAGGGTGTCGTTGGCGATCGAGATCGCATCGTCGAAATTGTCGAACGAGGTGACCGACAGTACGGGCCCGAAGATCTCCTCCTGGAAGATGCGCATGTCGTTCGTGCCCTCGAACACGGTCGGAGCGACGTAGAAGCCCTCGCTCAGATCGCCGCCGAGGTCGACCCGCTCGCCGCCAGTGAGCAGCCGCGCCCCGCCCTGCTTGCCGATATCGATGTAGCTGAGGATCTTCTCCAGCTGATCGTTCGAGGCCTGCGCCCCGATCATGGTCGCCGGGTCGAGCGGGTTGCCCTGTAGGACCTTGCCGACCCGCTCCAGCCCGTCGGCGAGGAAGCCGTCGTAGATCGACCGCTGGATCAGTGCGCGCGACGGGCAGGTGCAGACCTCGCCCTGGTTCAGCGCGAACATCGTGAAGCCCTCGAGCGCCTTGTCGTAGAACGGGTCGCTTGTCGACCGCGCGACGTCTTCGAAGAACACGTTCGGGCTCTTGCCTCCGAGCTCCAGAGTCACGGGGATGAGGTTCTGCGAGGCGTACTGCATGATGAGCCGCCCGGTCGTGGTCTCTCCCGTGAAGGCGACCTTGCGGATGCGCTTGTGCTGCGCGAGCGGAGCCCCCGCTTCGATGCCGAATCCATTGACGATGTTGACGACACCGGCGGGCAGCAGGTCGCCGATGATGTCGAACAGGAAGAGGAGGGATGCCGGGGTCTGCTCGGCCGGCTTGATCACCACGCAGTTGCCCGCGGCGAGCGCCGGCGCCAGCTTCCACACCGCCATGAGGATCGGGAAGTTCCACGGGATGATCTGTCCGACCACCCCGAGCGGCTCGTGGAAGTGGTACGCGACGGTGTTCTCATCCAGCTGGCTGATGCCGCCCTCCTGCGCGCGGAGCACCCCGGCGAAGTAGCGGAAGTGGTCGACGGCGAGCGGGATGTCGGCGGCGAGCGTCTCGCGCACAGGCTTGCCGTTCTCCCAGGTCTCGGCGACCGCGATCTCCTCGAGGTGCTGCTCGATGCGGTCGGCGATGCGGTTGAGGATCACCGATCGCTCCGCCGGGCTGGTCTTGCCCCAACTCGCGAAGGCCTTCCAGGCGACGTCGACCGCGCGGTCGATGTCTTCCGCGGTGCCACGGCCGACCTCGGTGAAGGGCTTGCCGTTCACCGGGCTGACGTTCTCGAAGTACTGTCCCTTGACGGGCGCGACGAACTCGCCCCCGATGTAGTGGCCGTACTGCGGGCGATAATTCGCGACGGCGCCCGGCTGACCGGGAGCGGCGTAGGCGAGGGACACGTCTTCTTCGACGATGCTCATGGGGTCTCCTTCGACGGAGCCGCGCTTCGGTTCGCGGCTGTGCTCCGAAGGTAGGTCGTGCGAGGTTGCACCCGGATGCGCAACGTTGCAATATATTGCGTCACTCACGGAGGGCGGCGGCGAAGGCCCGAAAGCGCTCGGCCATGGCCTCCGGTACTTCTGCCACGGTGAAGTGCCCGCCCCGATCGAGCCGCTCGAAGACGCGCAGGTCCGTGTAGAAGCGCCGGGCGAGCGACTCCGGGTAGTCGTGCTCATGGCGCTGCACGTAGACGACGGCCGGAACGTCGACCGGCGGCATCGCATCCGGGGTGTCGGCCCCCTCGTAGTAGGGGCGGAAAGAGGTCGCGATGCTCTGCGTGACCCAGTAGATCATCGCCTCGGTGAGGATGCGATCGCGCGAGATGACCGCCTCGACGGATGCAGGATCGTCGCTCGGTGTGTCCGACCACTCGGCCAGCTTCTCGGCGATCCAGGCGAGGAGCCCGGCCGGAGAGTCGTTGAGAGCGGTGGCGAGTGTGTCGGGGCGTGCCCACTGCACATGCCCGTACGATCCGTTCGGGCCGTGCTCCGCCTCGAGCCGCGCGAAGAACGCCCGGACCTCCGGGTCGTCCGATGCCTCACGCTCGGCGGGCGTGCCGAAGTGGGCGTGCGTCGCGACGATGCCGGCGACCTGGCTCGGATACGCGCCGGCGATGAGGTCGCTGACATTGGCCGTGACGTCTTCGCCGTAGGTGATGTAGCTCTCGTAGCCGAGCACATCGGTCATGAGCCGGTGCATGGTCTCGGCGATCCGCCGCTCGCTCATCGGTCCGTCGGCATACGGCTCGGAGAAGGCGAAGCCCGGGAGGCTGGCGACGACCACGTCGAAGTCGGGCAGCATCTTCGTGATGTCCAGCTGCAGGGCGAAGGTGTGCGGCCAGCCGTGCATGATCAGCAGCACCGGGGCATCGGCGCGCTCCGATCTCACGTGAGCGAAATGGATGTCGGTGCCGTCGATGTCGACCAGGAACTGCGGGAACCCGGCCAGCCACTCCTCGCGTGCCCTCCAGTCCCAATCGGCCCAGGTCTCCACCAGCTCCCGCAGCCACCGGGCATTCATCCCCGATGGCATCCGCCTCGGAGAATCCTCGAGGATCCTGGTCTTTCGGAGTCGCGCTCGCAGGTCGTCGAGCACTTCGTCGGGGACGTGGAGTCGGAACGGCCGGATCTCGGACATGCGAGCACGGTACTCCTCGCCACCGACACGAGTGGCTTCCGTTGGAATCGAGCCCTCAGTCGGCGGCGAGGCGCTCGATGCGGGCGACCACTCCCGCGCGCTTCGGCGATCGCGCCGGGAGCATCTCCAGAGCGAGGCGCAGAGCTTCGGCGTCAGCCTGGCCCTCCGGGATCTCCGCATAGGACAGCAGCACGTCGAGGCTGGCCTCGGACAGCATCGCCTCGTGCAGCGCCGCCCGCACCGATTCGCGGAAGTCCTCGACTCCGGGCGACGTCGACTCGGGCAGCACCGGTCCCCGATAGGCGGTGAGCGCCACACGGTGAGCTCCGCGGTCGAGCAGGGAGAGCACATCGTGCGCATCCGTGTCGAGCGCGACGGGCAGTCGATACGGGCGCGACTCCGGCACCAGGTCCGGGGCCGTGCGCTCGAGCACCTTGCGCAGACGCACCATCTCCGGCCGCAGCGTATCGGGTGAGACGGAGGGGCCGTAGACGAGCTCGGACAGCCGCTCTGCGGAGAGGCCCTGACGATGCACGGCGAGCATCAGCAGGATGGCGGCGTGCCTCGCACTGAGCTCGATCACCGATTCGCCGTGCTCCGACTCCGTCTCCAGCCGAGCACGGTCGCGGCCGAGCACATGCAGCGTCGCGCGAGCGGTCACCGGCGTGCGCGGCTTCGAGGTCGTGGGCTTGCTCCGTGGCACCTCGCCCCGTTCCCGTAGGCGCGCCACCATCAGCTCCGACTCCACGGCACGGGCGGTCGCGTCGACCAGCAGCCGAGCCTGCGGCGAGACGACATCCGAACCGCCGGTGATGTCGATCACACCCAGCACGCGCTTCGTCTCCGGGTCGCGCACCGGCGCGGCCGTGCAGGACCACGGATGCACGAGCCTGTTGTAATGCTCGGCGCCGCGGATCTGCACCGACTGTCCGAGTTCGAGGGCGGTTCCCGGTGCACTCGTGCCGACGGCATCCTCCGACCAGTTCGCTCCGGCGACGAAACCCATGTCGTCGGTGAGCGTGCGGAGTCGATGATCGCCCTCGATCCAGAGCAGACGCCCGGCCTGGTCCCCCACCGCGATGATCACCCCCGTGTCCTCGGTGTCGCCGGGCAGCAGCAGTGCACGGATCATGTCCATGGCCGACGCGAGCGGGTGGGCGAGGCGGTACTCGTCGAGCTCGTCGCTGACCAGTTCGAGCGGAGGAGGCGCCTCGGGCCCGACCCTGCGCCGCCACGACCTCTCCCACGACTCGCGGACCAGGGGCCGCACCTCCTGCAGACGCCGGTCGTCGAGGTTGCCGGCGAGGAGCTCCTCATGCGCACGCTCGATGAGCAGTCGCGATGTCGCCGGAAGCGACTCGCCGGGTACCTGCCACGGCGCAGACACAGCGGTCTCCGATCGTCGAGAGCATGCGTTGCCTCAGTGTACGAGCCGCGCGTGCCCGAGGGAACACCTGCCCCGTCAGCGGATGAGCCCGGCGACCAGGTCGTCGATCACCTCGTCGGTGGAGGTGTCCGGATCGATCGGCGTGGTGAGCCGGTCGAGAAGCAATCCATCGATCGCGTAGTGGAACAGGGCGATCTCGCGGCGTCCGCCGGGGAGGCCGGCCGCGGTGTTGAAGGCGACATCGCCGTCGAAACCGGCCCGTTGCCAGGCGCCGAGGACCGCAGCGACCTCGGGCCGCCGCCCTCCTTCGAGTCGCAGTTCGAACAGAGCGAGGGTCACGTCTCGATCCTCGGTCAGCCGCCGCACGATGTCGCGGATGTAGTCGGCGAACAGAGCGGGGCCGGGCGTGGCCGTCGCACGCCGCTCCATATCGTCGGGGGTGGGTGCGAGGCGCTCCCCGATCCGCTCGACGAGGCCCTCGATCAGCGCATCACGACTGCGGAAGTAGTTCGAGGTCGTGCCCGTCGGAACCTGCGCGGCGATGTCGACCGCGCGGTGGGTGAGGCCCCGGGAACCCTCTCGTGCGAGGACCGTGAGCCCGGCATCCGCGATCGTCCTCCGGCGTGAATCGTTCTTGACCATGAGAAGAGACTAGCGCAATCACTACACCTGTTGTACTGTAACTGCTACATCTGTAGTTATTGGAGAATCATGCGAGAACTCGTGTATTACGCCGCCGTCACCCTCGACGGCTACATCGCCGGCCCGAACGGCGAGTTCGACGCCTTCCTCATCGAGGGCGACCACATGGACGGCATCAACGCCCGCTTCGCCGACACGCTCCCGACCGTCGCGGCCGAAGCGCTCGGCATCCCCCAGAAGCGCGACGTGTTCGACACGGTGCTGATGGGCTGGAACACCTACCAGGTGGGCGGGCTGCCCAGTCCGTACTCGCACCTGCGCCAGATCGTGTTCAGTCGCACGAAGACCGCCGAGGCCGAGAACCTCGAGGTCACCGCAGAGAACCCGGTCGACGTCGTGCGCCGACTGAAGCAGGAGGACGGCGCCGACATCTGGCTCTGCGGAGGCGGGGCTCTCGCCGCATCGCTCGCCGACGAGATCGACCGGCTCGTGCTGAAGCGGCAGCCCCTGCTGTTCGGATCGGGCATCCCGCTCTTCGGCGAGCGCCCGTATCGCCCCGAACGCTTCGACCCGGTCGAGACCATCGCGTACGAAAGCGGGGTCGTGTTCACCGAATTGGAGCGCCGACGCGAGGGGTGACGCAACGCGGGACGAGTGCTAGCATTGTGCTGTCAGGAGGCAGACATGGCAACCGTGACCATCCGCAACCTCAGCGATGACGTCGTCGTCGCGCTCAAGGAACGCGCCCGGCGAAACTCCCGCTCGATGGAGGCCGAGGTGCGCGATGTGCTGACGCGCTTGGCACAGGGCGACGAGAGCGGGCTCGAGGCGCAACTCGAGCAGCGGGTGCCGCGTCCACGGCGGTGGTCCGTTCCGTCGAGCGAGATCATGGCATGGATCGACGCGAATCCCTCGACTCCGGAACAGGACAAGATGCGGGAGGAATGGGCGGCGGAACTCGAGGCCGATCGGAAGAACCCGCTGTTCGACGAGTCCATCCGTGACCCGTGGGAGAACCGTGATTCTTCTTGACACGAATGTGCTCATCCGCATCCGGTACGTACGCCTTCCGGCGGACGAAGTCGCCTTGAGCGCGCTCTCTTTCGCAGAACTTCGATTCGGTATCGAGCGTGCGACCGAACCCGACGTCCGCCGCGAGCGCCAGATGGACCTCGCTCGGGTCACGACCATGTTCCACAGCGACTGGCTGCCCTTCGACACCGCCGCCGCCGATTCGTATGCCAGACTCGCGGCGCACGTAGCCACAAGACGTCCCGCCCACGCCCGAAGCACGGACATCATGCTGGCAGGTCACGCCTACGCGCTCGGCGCGGCATTCCTCACCTTCAACCCGAAGGATTTCGAGCTCGTGTCCGACGAAGTCGAGATCATCGTCCCCGAGCTGCGTTGAGGCGTCAGTCGCGCGCGGCCCACCACTCCCGAAGCCGCTGCTCGGCGACTTCGGGGCCGAGAACACCCTCGTCCAGACGCAGATCGAGCAGGAACTTGTACGCCTCGCCCACCTCACGGCCGGGCGAGATGCCGAGCACCTCCTGGATGCGGTTGCCGTCGATCTCCGGACGGATGGAGTCGAGTTCCTCCTGCTCGCGCAGCGCTGCGATGCGCGACTCGATGTCGTCGTAGGCGCTTGCCAGGCGACCGGCCTTGCGCTTGTTGCGCGTGGTCACGTCAGCGCGGGTGAGGATGTGCAGGCGTTCCAGCAGGTCACCCGCGTCGCGCACGTAGCGCCGCACCGCGGCATCCGTCCACGCTCCCTCGGCATAGCCGAAGAAGCGCAGGTGCAGTTCGATCAGGGTGGCCACGGCATCCGTCGTGGCGGTGTCGAACCGCAGGGACTGCAGGCGCTTGCGAGCCATGCGCGATCCGACGACGTCGTGGTGGTGGAAGGTCACCACTCCCCCGGGCTCGAGTTTGCGCGTGCGCGGCTTGCCGATGTCGTGCAGCAGCGCGGCGAGGCGCAGCGGCACATCGGGGGCGGCACCCGGATGCCGGGAGTGCTCGAGCTCGATCGCCTGGCTGAGCACGGTGAGCGAGTGCTCGTAGACGTCTTTGTGGTGGTGGTGCTCGTCGACTTCGAGACGCAGTTCGGTGACCTCGGGGAGGAACTCGTCGATCAGGCCCGTGTCGACCAGCACGCGGATGCCGCGCACCGGGTCGTCGGTCTGCATGAGACGCACGAGCTCGGACTGAATGCGCTCCGGGCTCACGATCTTGAGGGTCTCGCGCAGTTCGGCGATCGCCTCGGCCGTGGCCTCCTCGACGCGGAATCCGAGTTGAGCGCTGAAGCGGGCTGCCCGCAGCATCCGCAGCGGGTCGTCGCCGAACGAGATCCGAGGGTCGGCGGGAGTGCGCAGGGTGCCGGCGACGAGGTCTTCCACCCCACCGGTCGGGTCGACGAGCTTGACGGACGGCACCTGCAGCGCCATGGAGTTGACGGTGAAGTCGCGGCGCACGAGGTCGCCGTCGATCGTGTCGCCGAACTCGACCGTGGGCTTGCGGGTCACGCCGTCGTAGCTGTCGGCGCGGTAGGTCGTGATCTCGACCTGCTCGCCCTGCACGCGCGCGCCGATCGTGCCGAACGCGCGGCCGATGTCCCACTGCGCGGTCGAGATCGGCGTGACGATCGCGAGGATCTCGTCAGGAGAGGCGTTCGTCGTGAAGTCGAGGTCGTGCGTCGCCCGGCCCAGCAGCGCATCGCGCACCGGACCACCGACCACGGCCAGATCGAAGCCGGCATCCGCGAACGCCGTCGCGAGGGTGCGGACGACCGGGTTCTCGGCGAGCGCGCCGAGACGGGCGAGGCCGTCGGCCATGTTGAGCATGGTTTCCAGCGTACCCGGGTGGGCAGGTGCGGCTTCGGGGCCTGCTGCTGCGCACAACTTCGGAGATCAGCCGCGACACGCCGGCTGCTGCCGCTCCTCCGTCGGCATGTCGGCTGCGATCTCCGAAGTTGTGCGCCCATCCCGGACGACATCCCCACCGACGCGCTGTTCACCTCCCCGTCGCCCGGGGGCCAGCCTCCCGTCACCCGACACCGATGGGGTGGAGGAGCCCCGTGCGGCTGAGCACGGAACCCCACCCCCACGAAGGACTGACATGACCTCCCCCACCCCTGCGGTGCGGTGGCGGCGTCACGGACTGACGTCCGTCGCGCTCCTCGCCCTGCTCGGCGGCGCCGTCGTCGCCCCCGCGGCCCTCGCCGCCCCCGAGCCCGAGGTGCCGACCGGCTCGCTGGTCACCGGCGACACCGCCTGGCACTATCTCGACGACGGATCAGACCCGTCGCCCGCACCGGCCGCGATCCGCGACTGGACGCAACCGACGTTCGACGACGGCAGCTGGAAGAGTGCCCCCGGCTCGTTCGGCGCGAAGAACGGCAAGCTCGGCGCCGTGGGCCCGCAGACGCCGAAGACGCTCCTGAACCACTACCTCGACGGTGCGAAGGCGCCGACCGTGCCGACGTACTTCTTCCGCACGACGTTCGAGCTGGAAGCGGGCGTGGCCGAGAAGGTCGCGGCGCTGCAGAGCACGATCACCTACGACGACGCCGTGATCGTGTGGATCAACGGCGAGGAGGTCGCCCGCTACGTCGACGGCCGCATCACCGACACGAAGAACCTCGAGTACGCCGGCGACTCCAACGGCGACCCGCTCACGAGCACGTTCAGCGCCGAGGGCGAGCTGCTGCACGACGGCACGAACACGATCGCCGTGTCGCTGTTCCAGGACCGCGAGACCAGCTCGGACATCTACTTCGACATGTCGTCGCTGACCCTGGTCGAGGCATCCGACCCCGGCACGCCCGTGATCGCCCCGCCGACCCGGGTCATCCTGACCCCCACCGAGCAGCCCGCCGTCTCGCAGGCGTTCTCGTGGCTCGCCGGCGACGCCTCGCACACGGTCGGACAGGTCGAGATCGCCCCGACGGCGGGTGGCGACGTCCGCACCGTCGACGCCTACGACGCCGGCGTGGTCAACGGCAACCCGAACAAGCACTTCTCGGCGACCGTCACGGGGCTGACCGCCGCGACCGAGTACCGCTACCGCGTGGGCCTTCCCGGCAGCTGGAGCGACTGGTACGAGTTCCGCACGGCCGACCCGAAAGCCACCGACTTCCAGTTCATCTACTACGGCGACGCGCAGATCGGCCTCGACACCACGTGGCCGAGCGTCGTGAAGCAGGCCGAGGCCAACGCTCCGCGCTCCATCGGCTCGGTGCATGCGGGTGACCTCATCAACACGTCCAGCAACGAGAACGAGTGGGTCAACTGGTTCAAGGGCATGAAGGACTCGGCCGTGCGTACCAATGTGATGGCCGCCCCTGGCAACCACGAGTACTCCGGTGACAAGCTGCTCACCGCCTGGAAGGCCGCATTCGAGTACCCGCACAACAACCCCTCGATGAGCTCGATCGGTGAACTGGCCGATCTCGCCAAGGGCGACACCGAGGTCGCGGCCCAGTACCGCTCGCTGTTCGAGCACTGGAGCGCATTCGCCGCCGAGACCGCGTACTACACCGACTACCAGGGCGTGCGTTTCATCACGCTCAACGCGACGCGCGACGCGACCTTCCTCACCCCGCCGGCACTGCCGTCGTGCTCGGGCGCCGACTGCCCGATCGCGAAGGGCGAAGAACTGTGGATCCGCTTCCAGGGCGCCTGGCTCGACCTGCTGCTGCAGAACAGCCCGTCGAAGTGGAACGTCGTCACCTTCCACCAGCCGGTCTTCTCGGCATCCGAGGGTCGCGACGAGCCGAAGCTCCGCGCCGACTGGGTCCCCGTGTTCCAGCGCAACGACATCGACCTGGTGCTCATGGGCCACGACCACACGTACGCCCGCGGCTACGTGAACACCGACGCGACCGAGACGCCCGGCATCACCACGGGCCCGGTATACGTCGTGTCGAACTCGGGAGCGAAGCACTACGAGCTCGAGACGCCGGAGAAGAACGTCTGGACCAACAACGGCGCCACCCAGGTGCTGCGCGGCCAGGGCGTCACGACCTACCAGGTGATCGACGTGTCGAAGAACCAGCTCGTCTACCGCTCGTACCTGGCGGAGAAGCAGCCGGATGCCACCACCGACCTTCCTGTCGGAGCCGTGTACGACACGTTCACGGTGACGAAGTCGGATGCCGGCGAGAAGTGGGTCACCGAGAAGGGCGTCACGCCTCCCGTCACGCCGGAGCCCGAGGTTCCGGCTGAAATCGAGCTGGGCGCGGCATCGGTCAAGGCCGGCGGCACCGTGAACGTGTCGGGCAGCGGCTTCGCGGAGGGCGCTGAGCTGCGGCTCGAACTGCGTTCCGACCCGGTGCAGCTGGGCACGGCGACCGCCGACGCCGATGGGTCGTTCCAGCGCACGGTGACCATCCCGGCGAATACCCCGGCCGGGACGCACACGCTCGCCGCGATCCTGCCGGACGGCACCGAGGTCACGGCCTCGGTCACCGTCACCGCAGTGTCCGGCGGTGGGGCGGTCACCCCGGGCGACGGCTCGGGCGGTTCCGGCGCGACGGACGGTGACCTCGCCACGACCGGCGCCGACAGCATGCCGTACATCGTCGCGGCCGTCGTGCTCCTCGCGGCGGGCCTCGGCCTGTTCGCGCTGCGGCGCCGTCGACAACACGCCACGGTGGAGGTCATCGACGCGGAGTAGTCCGCAGCATCCACGGGCGCCGTCGGGGTTTCGACCCCGGCGGCGCCCGTTCACCGCGCGCAGATCTCCCATCGGTAACGATGCAGATTGCGCCCGCTGCGGGTCAGCCCCCTCCCCCGCGCTCACCCTAGGCTCGTGCCATGCACCGTCGCTCCCCCCTCGTCCTCGCTTCCGCTGCCGCCGTGCTGCTGGGATTCTCGCTCACCGCCTGCACCCCCGCGAGCACGGACGGATCAGCCTCCCCGTCACCGACGTCATCGCCCGCCGATTCTCCTTCCGCCACCCCCACGCCGACTGACCGCATCGTCGAGATCTCCGTCGACGGGCTTTCGGTCGACGGCGGACCCGTGATCGCATACGACGACTCGGATGGTGCTGTCGCCGTCCTCACCGACGCCTTCGGATCGGCACCGATCGAAGGTCCGGTCGAGGGTCCCTATGGCAGCGTGTACGCCGGGTTCGATTGGGAAGGAACGAAAGCGACGGTCCGAGAGCCCCGTATCGATCTCGTCGTGTCGGCGGATGCCCCCGGCGTCACGTTCCGCACCCCGGAGGGCATCGGCATCGGTTCGACGCGCGCCGAGGCGATTGCCGCGGGAGCCGTGGACGGGTGGGATGAGGACGGCGACGGCACCGCCGACTATCTCAGTATCGGCGTCCGAGAGGTTCCTGGCACGTCGTCCCTCGTGAATCCCGGTGAGGTCGGTGTGGAGTACATCGACCTGAAGATCACCGAAGACGCCGTCTCCCGTCTCAGCACTGGCGGCAACGACTTCAGCGACATCTGACCCGCATCGGCAGTTTCGCCGACGCTCCGGCCGATCCTCCACTGAGATAGCCTTCCACGGAGTCCGCTCGGGCGCCGTCGCCACGATCGACGGCACCGAAATGCGCGTGCCTCTGTCCGGTGCCGGGCCGGATGGCGTAGGCGAGGTGGTGCTCCGTCAGGAGGACCTGCGCCTTTTCCCCACCGTCGGCGCCGACGCCCCGGTGCGCGTCGAGGTCGTCGCCCATGTCTATCGCGGAGCGGACATCGTCTATATCGTCGAGCTCGCCGGCAAGCGGATGAAAGTCGTGCGACCGCGGCATGAGGATCCGATCCCCGAAGGGACCGCCGGTCTCGGCTGGCGCGAGGGCGCTGTGCTCTGGATCGCCGCCGCGTAATCTGGCCGCATCCGACCCGACCCCCGTCCCGACACAACTTCGGAGTTCCACCGCGACACGCCGCAGGCGGCCGGCTCGGTGCGGCGTGTCGGCCGCGATCTCCGAAGCTGTGTCGGGAGCTCGGGAGCCTGGGCGCGCGGGGCGGCACAGCCATAGGATCGCGGCATGGCCGACGATGACGTGCATGCCTCCCCCGCACCCGACACCTCGCGCCGAGGTTTCTTCAAGATCGGCGGTGCGGCCCTCGCGGGCGCGGTCGTCGGCGGCGCGGGGGGTGCGGCGATCGGAGCGTCGGTCGCGGCCGGTGCTCGCGACGGGTTCGCCGACGAGCCGGACCCCTTCGCCGCGCTGACCCCGCGCAGCGAACCCGGGTTCGACCACATCGTGGTCGTGATGGGCGAGAACCGCTCGTTCGACAACCTCCTCGGGTATCTGTACTCGAAGGAGAACCTCCCGGCGGGTGAGAAGTTCGAGGGCCTGGCGTTCGGCACGCACAGCAACACGGCTTCCGACGGCACGGTGGTCGAGGCGCACGTCTACGAGGGTGAGACCGATCGCATCATGAGCCACCCCGACCCCGATCCGGGTGAGGAGTATCCGCACGTCAACACCCAGATCTTCGGAACCGTGGACCCGAAGTCGAACGCCGAGCTCTTCGTCGACCAGATGGAGGCGCCGTACAACGCGCCGACCAACGGCGAGAAGGCGTCGATGTCGGGATTCCTCCAGGACTACATCATCAACTTCCGCCGCCTGCGCAAGGGCAAGGAGCCGACCGTCGACGAGGCGAAGCACATCATGGGCTCCTTCTCCCCCGCGATGCTGCCCGTGCTGTCGACGCTCGCTGCCGAGTTCGCGGTTTTCGACCACTGGTACGCCGCCGTCCCGTCGCAGACGTTCTGCAATCGCTCGTTCTTCCACGCCTCCACCTCGCACGGCTTCGTGACGAACCAGGCCGGCGGCGGCTACGACAAGTGGATCGATGCGCCCGCAGCCCCGACCGTGTTCAACCGGCTCGAGGAGAAGAAGCTCGACTGGAAGATCTACATCGACAAGCTCCAGCTCGTCTCCTTCACGGGCATGCTGCACGCGCCCGTGCTGGAGAAGTACTGGCGCACGGACCACTTCGGCACGATGGAGGACTTCTACGCCGATGTGAAGGACGGGAAGCTCCCCGCCTACGCGTTCATCGAGCCGCGGATGGTCTATGACCACAACGACTTCCACCCGCCGTTCGGTTCACCCCGCGAGAGCTTCGTCGAGGGCGAGGAGGTCTTCGACAGTGCGATCTCCGACGTGCGCGCGGGTGATCTGCTGATCCACGAGATCTACGAGGCGGTGCGCACGAGCGCGTCTCCATCGGGGTCGAACGCCGTCAACACCCTGCTGCTGATCACTTTCGACGAACACGGCGGATGCTACGACCACGTACCGCCGCCCGCCGCGACGAGGCCGACCAAGGATACGAAAGCCGGCGAGATGGGGTTCACCTTCGATCGACTCGGATGCCGCGTCCCGGCCATCGCGGTGTCTGCGTACACGAAGCGCGGCACCATCATCCACGACGAGATGCACCACGGCTCGGTCACGGCGACGCTCTCGCGTCTGCACGGCCTGAAGCCGCTCAACGACCGGGATGCCTCGGCCAACACGCTGTTCAACGTGGTGAATCTGGATCAGCCCCGGCATCCGGCCGATTGGCCGACGACGAAGCCCTCCTACACGCCGCCGAACCCGGAGGAAGGGGTGCCGCAGCCCGATCTCAAGGAGCACCTCAAGCCGCTGACGCCGCCGGCTCGCGGGCTGCTCGGGCTGCTTCTGGCGCGCTACGGCAAACCCGGGGAGAAGGAGCCGGAGACGTTCGCCGACGCGTACAGGCTCCTCCACGAGCACGGCGAAGAGCTCTTCGGCCCGGCGAAGGGCAGCTGACCGCGGTCGCACTCCTCGCCTGCGGTCGCACTCTTCGCCTGCGGTCGCACGATTCCCCGGGAAATGTGCGACGCGGGTGCGGTTCTCCGTCGTGGCTACTTCCGCGCGGAGCGCCGGCGGCCGAGGATCAGGAGTGTCGCGCCGAGCACGAGAACGGCAGCACCGCCTGCGGCCCAGGCCAGCGTCTCGGGCCCCAACCCGGTGGCGGGCAACGCATCGTTCCCTCCGCCGGCCGGCGGAGTGCTCGGGTCCGGCGGGTCTGTGGGGTCCGGCGGCACCACGACGACATCCGCGGCGAGCGTGAAGTCCTGCTCGGCGATGACGTCACCGGCGGCGGTGATCACGACCGTGCGCGTCGGCGAGCCGACGACGCTCGTGCCCGTCGGGGGAACCACCGTGAGGGTGTAGGTCCCGGGCGGCAGGGCGCCCAGCCCGAACGCGCCGTCCGCGTCGGACGTGAGCTGCTGCGGGGCGCCGGGTCCGGTGAGCGTCACCACCACTCCCGCGACGGGGGCACCGTCGTCGTCGCGCACGGTTCCGTCGATGGCGCCGAGGCGCGCCAGCTCGAAGTCCACGTTCTCCACGTCGACCGCGGCCACCTGTTCGTTCCGCGTGACGGGAGACGTCGCGACGAACCCTGCGGGCGTCGTCATCGTGATCGCGTAGTCACCGGCAGCGAGGCGGGGGAACGAGTACGCCCCCGATCCATCCGTCACGCGCGTGAGGGTTGCCCCTCCCGGAGCGACCGCAGTGACGGTCACACCGGCCACACCCGTCCCGTCGAACCGAACCGTGCCTCGCAGGTCGGCGTTCTCGGCGACCACGAAGTCGACGTCCGTGATCGGGACCTCGCTGCCGCCCGGAACCGTCACGGGAGACGGCTGGGTGGCGATGGTGTACCCGGGCGGGGTCGTGAGCGAAACCGGATGCGTCCCGACCGCCACCTGGTCGAACAGGTAGCTCCCGTCGGCATCCGTCGTGGTGGTCTGCCCGTCGATCGTCACGGTCGCCCCGGGGATCGGGGCGCCGGAGGTGTCGGTCACAGTTCCGGAGACCGCGACGGGCACGATGTCGCGCAGTCCGAAGTCGGCGACGGCGTCCCCGCCGCTCAGGTTCGCGGCGACCGTGGTCGGCCCGGTCGAGATCTTGCCCGCGGGCGGAGTCACGCGCACGGTGTAGCCGTCAGCGGCGACGAACCCGGGGAAGGAGTACGTTCCGTCCGCAGCGGTCGTCGTGGTTCCTACAACCGTGCCGTTCGCATCAGTCAGCGTGAGCGGGATCCCCCCCACCGGGGCGCCGGTGTCGGTGACCGTGCCGGTGACGTCCTGGGCGATCGACGCGAACCAGGTCTGATAGACCGGCAGTCCCGAGCGGCGCGTGAAGATCAGGCTGAGGGAGCTGATCGGCGTGCTCGGCTCGAACCATGCCGCCGCGCCACTGGTGTCCAGGGCCGCCGCGTTGCCGGTGAGGGTGAGGGTGGTGGCATCCCAGCTCGGCACGTCATCGGCAGCACCCGTGCACGACGGCTTGCCCACGATCCCCGGGGCGCAGTAATTGAACCGGTCCCGCAGCCCGATCTCCGTCGCGTCGAGCACGTGTCCGTCGGGGGCGACGGCGTGGATGCGCACCGAGTCCGCGTCGATGTCTCCGACCGCGAAGGCCCATCCCGAGGTCGGGGTCGGCGTCGCGAAGGAGTAGGTCGTCGTCGAGGGACTCGTGGCGTTGTCGGCCCGGGGGCGCAGGTTCAGGTACGGCTGGTCCCTGCTCGAGCCGTACTTCGCCCCGATCGCGGTGCCCTCCGACAGCCAGGTCGAGGCACCGCTGATCACTCCCACCTGTCCGCCGCGTGAATCGCTGGTGACCGTCGCGGTGATCGCGGGCTTCGCCGCCACCTGGACCGACGTCGTGAAGGCTCCGCCCACACCGACGAGCGGCTGCCAGGTCGCCCAGGAGGCGACGGTCGCGGCCGAGGCGGGAAGGGCGCCGACGAGCACGGCGATGAGGACGATGGTTCCGGCGATGGTCGCTCTGCGAGAGGCACGCATGCGGTCAGAGTACTGGTATACCGATCGACGGGGAAGTGAATTCCCGTCGACAGGCGCCCGGTGACCGCGCGAGCCTCACTCAAACGGCGTCGCCCTGAACGGGTCCCTCCGTGTTGGGCTTCCAGCCGAGCGCCGGGGCGACGTGCGTCGCGAACGCCTCCAGCACGTGCAGGTTGTACTCCGGGCCGAGCTGGTTCGGGATCGTCAGAAGAAGGGTGTCGGCGGCCATCACGGCCTCGTCCTGCTTCAGCTGCTCGATGAGCACATCCGGCTCGGCGGCGTACGTCTTGCCGAAGGTCGAGCGAAAGCCATCGATGACACCGATCTGATCGGCGTTCTCCTCGCTGCGCAGCCCGAAGTACGCCCGGTCCATGTCGGAGACGAGCGGGAAGACGCTGCGGCTCACCGAGATCCGAGGGCGGCCGGTGTGCCCTGCCGCTTTGTAGGCGGAGCGGAACAGTTCGATCTGCTCGCGCTGCAACTCGTGGAACGGCTGCCCGGTAGCCTCGGTCACGAGGGTCGAGCTCATCATGTTGAGCCCCTTGCGCCCCGTCTCCTCGGCTGTGGCGCGCGAACCCGAGCCCCACCAGATGTGGTCGCGGAGGGTCGGCGACTGGGGCTCGATCGCGAGGTACCGACCGGCACCCACCATGCGCGGGTCGCCGGGAGCGATGCCCTCGCCGTCGATCGCCCGCAGGAACAGGTCGAACTTCTCCCGCGCGAGCACGCTGCCGCGCTCCGGGTCCTCCTCGTCGACGTAGCCGAACGTCTCGTAACCGCGCAGAGCCGTCTCGGGTGAACCACGGCTCACGCCGAGCGCGATCCTGCCGTCAGCGATCAGGTCGAGGGCGGCTGCCTCTTCGGCGAACTGGAACGGGTTCTCGTAGCGCATGTCGATCACGCCCGTGCCGACTTCGATGCGCTTCGTGCGCGCGGCCATGGCCGACAGCAACGGCATCGGCGACGCGGCCTGACGTGCCCAGTGATGCACGCGCACCGAGGCGCCGTTCACGCCGATCTCGTCGGCGCCTTCGGTGATCTCGATCGTCTGCTTCAACATGTCGCCCGCAGTGCGGGTCGCCGATCCGGGAACGTCGGCGTAGTGACCGAAAGAGAGGAATCCGAAAGCCTTCATGATCTATTCCAACGCATGAATCGGAGGACTATTCCCCCGGCAGCAGGATGCCGTCGAGGATGAGGGAGCGGATGCGGGGCTCGAGGTCCGCCCACAGGTCGGCGAGCGGTACCTCGAACAGGTCCGCCAGCGCGGCCGCGATCTGCACCACGGTGAGTTCGCCGTCGCACGCGCCCACGAAGCCGGCGAGCGCAGGATCGACCGAGATCGTGCGCCCGAAGCCGCCGCCCTGACGCAGCTCGATCACGCTCGGATCGTCGTCGCCCGGCATCAGGTGCCGCGCCTCGGTGACATCTGCAGCCACCACCAGCGTCGTCGGCAGCCCGTCGGCGAGCACGTCCTGTGCCGCGAGACCGGTGGCGAGCGCGGCGCCGACGTTCGAGATGTGCTGGGCGATGCGCTCGGTGCGCCGCAGCGGTTCGCCGGACGTTCCCCGACGCATCAGCACGTAGCCGAAGCCGATCGAGGTCACTCCGCGGGCGGCGAAGTCGTCGAGCCACGCGGTCAGCAGCGGCGTGAAAGCGGGGTCGCGCGGCGTGGTGCCGCCATCGCGGATCCACAGCTCCGCATAGCCCAGGGGCGTGAGTTCCTCCCGCTCGATCACCCACAGGTCGAGGTCGGCGGGCACCCAGGCCTCGAGGCGTGCGAGCCCGGTGACGGCGGCCCTCGACTCCCAGTTGCCGAGCAGCTGCGCGATGCCGTTCCGCGTCAGATGGGCGGGGGCGCTGCGCACGAACTGCTCGACCAGCGCATCCCCCACGAGCCCGCCGTCACGGTATTCGTACGCCGGAACCCCCTCGACGCGCGGGGTGATCACGAACGGAGGATTCGAGACGATCAGGTCGAACGCCTCCCCAGCTACCGGCTCGAACATGCTGCCGTGACGGAACTCGATGTTCGTCACCCCGTTGAGGCGCGCATTGAGCTCGGCGAACGCGAGCGCCCTCGTCGAGATGTCTGTGGCGACCACGGTGCCCGCCCGTCGCGCGACGAGGAGCGCCTGGATGCCGCAGCCGGTGCCGAGGTCGAGCGCGCGGTCCACTTCGATCGGGACGACGGTCTCGGCGAGCGTGCGCGACGCTCCGCCGACACCGAGCACGTGGTCCGCGGGCAGCGGTCCGTCGAGAGCGACCTCGTCGAGGTCGCTCGCGATCCACCATTCGCCGATCCCGTCGGCATCCACGAACGACTGCGGTCGCAGCAGGGCCGTCGGTGTCACGGTGTCGGCGTCGGTCTCGGCGAGACCCAGCGCCACGAGTCCGTCCACGCCCAGCTGCGGCAGGGCCTCGACCACGTGCGTGCGCGGTTGCGGCATCCCCAGCACGAGCAGACGACCGAGCGTCGCGAGCGTGCCGGAGTCCCCGTCGATGGCTCGTAGGATCGGCTCCCGCATCCCGCGGGCGAGTGCGTCGTCCGCCTCCTCGCCCCACAGGCGCCGCAGCGGCTCGGAGCGGAGGTCCGCGGCGTCGAGATCCGCGGCGAGCGCGGCCGTGCGGAGCGGGTCGGGGACGGGAGCGGGGGTGTCGGACACGGCCGTCACTCTACGCGTCTTCAGGGTTCTCTTTCGTGGAGCCTCCTAGAATCACTAGGTCAGTACTCACGAGCAGCCCCGTCCCGGGCGTTCGAGGAAGACCTTCATGACCGCGATCACCCCCGACATCGGCCTCCGTGCGCGCCTGCGACGGCTCGCAGGCAGGACGGCTGTTCTCGCGATCGCACTCGGCGGCTGCGCGTTGGTCGCGCCGAGCGTGGCCGTCGCCGCCGATCAGGCGCAGACCGGCGACGAGCCAAGCGTCGAGCTGCATGTGTCGGCCGGTCTTCGCGGCCTCGTCGCACCGGGATCCTCCACGTCGGCGATCGTCACGGTGCAGAACGGTGCCGACTCGGCGCTCAGCGCGGGTCAGGTCGAGGTCGAACTCAATCGCACGCCGCTCACCGATGCGGCGGCCGTGTCCACGTGGCTCGACGACGGCGACGCCGCAGGCGATTTCGCCTCCATCGGCGCGGATGACACCGACCCGATCGACGGCGATGCGTCGGCGACGACCACCGTCTTCGTGTCCGAGGCCACCCTGGGCGACCTCGCGCCCGGTGTCTACCCGCTGCGCGCGGAGCTCAGCGCATCGACCGGTGACCCCGCAGCCGAAGACACCGAGACCGTCGACGCGACCGCGACGAGCGTGCTGGTCGTCGCGGCCCCCCAGACCTCGCAGGTCGGAGTGCTCGTTCCCCTCACGGCGACGCCGGAAGGCGGCGCCCTGCTGTCGAGTGCTGAGCTCTCGGAGCTCACCGGTCCCGACGGAGCCCTGACCGCCCAGCTCGACGGCGTCGCCGGGACGACCGCCGTGCTGGCCATCGACCCGTCCATCCCCGCTGCGATCCGGGCGCTCGGCACCGCCGCCCCGGAGACCGCCCGTGACTGGATCACACGACTCGACAACCTGCCGAACGCGCGTTTCGCGCTGCAGTTCGGTGATGCGGATGCGACGGCGCAGGCGCAGGCGGGTCTGCCCGAGCTGCTCCAGCCCCGGGCTCTCGCCCCGTTGCTCGATCCCGCGAACTTCCCGCGCGTGCCGGTCACGGCCACACCGACCGATGCGACCGATGCGACGCCCGGTCCAACTCCGAGTGTCACGGAGTCCCCGGCACTTCCCAGCGACGACGAGCTCGCCGCGATCGACGGAGCGCTGCCGCACATCCTGTGGCCGCAGAGCCCGCTCACCTCAGCCGACCTGACCGCCTTCGCCGGCTACGTGGGCGACGACACCACGACGATCGTCTCGTCGGCGACGGTCGGCGGTCAGAGCACTGCTCATGCAACGGCCGGCGGCAACGACCTCCTGGTCACGGATGCTGCGACGTCCGACGTGTTCTCGCGGGTGGCGGCAGAGCGGAATCCCGCCGAGCGTCAGCGTCTTCTCGCCGAAGCCGCGGCACTCCTCCAGTTGGCACAGGGCAGCGCGCCCGCGGCTCCTCTGCTCATCGGACTCGACCGGGACGAGAACCGCACCTCCGACGCTCTCCGCGACGCGATCACCGCAGCCGATTCGGCCGGGTTCGAGCTCGCGACGCTCCGGGCAACCGCACCCGTCGCGGCGACCGTCGCCGGGGAGCCGGATGCCGCGCGAGCCAACGCCGTCACGACGCTCCTCGCGGATGAGTCCCGGCTCACCGCCTTCTCGTCGATCCTCGCCGACCCGCAGGTGCTGCTCAGCCCCGAGCGTATCCGGATCCTGCGCACGCTCTCCGTCGGAACGTCGGCTGACGCTTTCGCCGAGCGTCTTGCCGATCATCAGGCACAGACGACCGCCACTCTCAACGCGGTCAACATCCCTCAGTCCAGCACGATCCAGCTGCTCACGGCGAATGCCGATCTGCCGATCGCGGTGCGCAACGATCTGCCGTGGCCCGTGACGGTGCAGCTCTTCGTCTCGCCGACGGATCCGCGTCTCGAGGTCAGGTCCCCGGACGAGACGGTCGTGCAGGCTCAGTCCACGACCCGCATCAAGGTGCCGGTGTCGGCGCGGGTCGGCAGTGGCGAGGTCGACCTCCGACTCAGTCTCTACAGCCCCACGGGCGTGCAGATCCAGGGGGATCAGACGCTCAGGGTCGCGGTGCGTGCGGAGTGGGAGACGATCGGTCTTGTCGTCCTCGGCGGCATCATCGTGCTGCTGATCGCGCTCGGCGTGATCCGCACCGTGCGTCGCAAGCGCCGTGAGGCGGCCGAGGAATCGGCCGTCGAAGCGCAGATCGAAGCCCTGGAGGAAGAGGAAGCCGTGGAAGCCCGCCCGGATGCCGCCACGACAGAAGACCCGCGTGAGTAGCCTCGGCCGCGCCAGCGCCGTCATCGGCGCCGGCACACTCGTCTCGCGCCTCACCGGCCTCCTGCGCAGCATCGTCCTGGTCGGCGTGATCGGGTCCGTCGCATCCGAAGCGGCAGATGCGTTCACCTACGCGAACCAGCTGCCGAACAGCGTTTTCTCTCTGATCTCGGTCGGAATCCTTACAGCCGTCATCGTCCCCCAGATCGTCAAGGCGACGGCGGACGCTGACGGCGGCAACGCGTTCATCTCCAAGTTGTTCACCCTCGGCACCGTCGTTCTGGTCGTGGTGACGGGAATCGCGACCGCGGCGGCGCCATGGCTGGTGCATCTGGTCGCCGGCAAGGCGAACGAGTCCACTCTCGCCCTCGCCACGGCACTCGCCTATTGGTGCCTGCCACAGATCCTTCTCTACGGTCTCTACGCGATGCTCGGCGAGGCCCTCAACGCACGGAAGATCTTCGGTCCGTTCACGTGGGCACCTGTCGTCAACAACATCGTGTCGATCGCCGGCTTCCTCGCACTCGGCGCCCTCTTCGGCCCCGTGTCCACGAAGGCCGCTGACTGGACGCCGGAGATGATCACCCTGCTCGGTGCCACGGCCACTCTGGGCATCGCGCTCCAGGCCGTCGTACTGCTGGTTTTCTGGCGTCGCACAGGCCTCGCCCTGAAGCCCGACTTCCACTGGCGCGGCGTGGGTCTCGGCAACGTCGGACGCCTGGCGGGCTGGACGTTCCTCATGGCTTTCGCAAGCCTCTCCGCCGGAGTCCTCCAGGGTTACATCGTCAGTGAGGTCGCCGGTCTCGGTGCCTCCGCCACGGTGACGGCGAACGCCTGGCTCATCTTCATGCTCCCCTACTCGGTGATCGTGCTCTCGATCGGCACTCCTTACTTCACCCAGATCAGCGGTCACGCCGCCGCCGGGCGCGATGACGAGGTCCGCGCCGACATCGCACGGAGCATCCGCACCCTGCTGTTCTTCATCGTCGCAGCCACCGCCGCCGTCGCGGCCGCGGCTATCCCCGCGTCGCGGGTGTTCACTGACTCGGCCCCAGACGCCCAGGCTGCCGCCCTGGTGCTGATCGCCTACCTCGTCGGACTCATCCCGCTCACGATCCTGTTCATCGTCCAGCGCACGTTCTACGCGTACGACGACACGCGCACCCCGTTCTGGTTCACGATCTTCCAGTGCGTCCTCATCGTGGTCACCGCCCTCATCGCTCTCGGGATGCGCGAGGCGGGCATCATCCCGCTCACCGCTCTCGCCGCTGCCGTCGCACTCGGACAGTCCATCGCCAGCATCCTGCAGACGATCGTCGCCACCTACCTGCTGCACCGAAAGATCGGCGGCCTGCGGATCCGCTCCTGGATGTCTGCCATCGGTCGCTTCGCGATCGCCGGCATCCCCGCGGGTCTGGCCGGATGGGGCGCTTTCGCACTCCTGGGCGGCACCGCGGGATGGACGATGGAAGACAAGATCCAGGGAGCCATCGGCACCGCCATCATCGGCCTCACCGTCGTGGTCGTCTACGTCGCGATCCTCGCCCTCATGCGCGCGCCCGAGCTCAAGGCGGCAGGCTCCCTCGTCCGTCGTTTCCTTCCCGGTCGCTGATCCGCGCGCGGAGGCGTCTCCCAGCCCGGTGGCGCACACTGGCGAGGGAATGCCGCGCGGTTACCATGGGTTGAAGCAGTCGAAGGTCATTCGACCGCAGTTTCTAAGACGGAGAGCACATGCGTCAGGTCATCATCATCGGCTCCGGCCCCGCCGGATTCACGGCTGCCATCTACGCGGCCAGGGCGAACCTCAAGCCGCTGCTCATCGCGAGTTCGGTCGAGGTGGGCGGCGAGCTCATGAACACCACCGAGGTCGAGAACTACCCGGGCTTCCCCGAGGGCATCCAGGGTCCCGAGCTGATGGCGAAGTTCCAGGAGCAGGCCGAGAAGTTCGGCACCGAGGTCCTGTACGACGACGTCACCGAGCTGCATCTCGACGGTCCCGTCAAGAA
Organism: Microbacterium sp. NPDC055665; assembly: GCF_053618035.1. Taxonomy (NCBI): domain Bacteria; kingdom Bacillati; phylum Actinomycetota; class Actinomycetes; order Micrococcales; family Microbacteriaceae; genus Microbacterium; species Microbacterium sp. NPDC055665. The sequence continues at coordinate 605,324 of NZ_JBSHGY010000002.1, forward strand.
GGTCGTCCTCGGCAGCGGTGCAGAGCACGAGGCCCAGTCGCTGATCTACGCGACAGGCTCGGCATACCGCAAGCTGCAGATCGAGGGCGAAGAGCGCCTCTCCGGCTACGGCGTCTCCTGGTGCGCGACCTGCGACGGGTTCTTCTTCCGCGAGAAGACGATCGCGGTCGTCGGCGGCGGTGACTCGGCCATGGAAGAGGCTACGTTCCTCACCCGTTTCGCCGAGAAGGTCTACGTGATCCACCGCAAGGAGACGCTGCGGGCCTCCAAGATCATGCAGGAGCGCGCGTTCGCGAACGAGAAGATCGAGTTCGTGTGGAACAGCGAGGTCGCCGAGGTCCTCGGTGGCGACTCCGTCTCCGGTGTGCAGCTGCGCAACACGGTCGACGGCACGCTCAGCGACCTGCCCATCGACGGACTCTTCATCGCGATCGGCAACGACCCGCGCACGCACCTGGTGCACGACAAGCTCGAGCTGACCGCAGAGGGCACCATCTGGGTCGACGGCCGCTCGTCGAAGACCTCGGTTCCCGGTGTGTTCGCCGCCGGCGACGTGATCGACCCGACCTACCGCCAGGCCATCACGGCTGCCGGCACCGGAACGATCGCGGCGCTGGATGCAGAGCACTTCCTCGCGGATCTCGAGGATGCCTCCGTGGAGGTTCCGGCGGCGGAGGCCGCCGAGATCATCGTCGCCTGAGGCGGCGGGAACACTTTTCCCTCGTCCGCTGTTGTAGCAGGCGAACCCCAATCAAGGAGAACTCTGATGAGTGCAAAGGCTACGAGCCAGGCGACCTGGGAGCAGGACGTTCTGCAGGCCGACGGTCCGGTGCTGGTGGACTTCTGGGCTGAGTGGTGTGGTCCGTGTCGCATGGTCGCGCCGGTTCTGGACGAGATCCAGGCCGACAACCCCGACAAGATCACCATCGTCAAGCTCAACGTCGACGAGAACCCCGAGCTGGCGATGAAGTATCAGATCACGTCGATCCCGGCGATGAAGGTCTTCCAGGGTGGTGAGGTCAAGACGACCATCATCGGTGCGAAGCCGAAGTTCGCGCTCGAGAAGGACCTCGCCGCGTTCATCGGCTGATCCTCTGACGTCGAAAGGCCGCCATCCCCCGGGGGTGGCGGCCTTTTCGTGTTCTCGGGCGGTCAGGACGCGTCTGCGACGCTGGGGTCCCAGCGACGGTGGCGCTGCTTCTCGTCGAGGAGCCCCCAGACGGCCGAGGTCAGTTCGGGATACTCCAGCGCGATCTGGCGCAGCACACGGTAGTGCCGAGCGGCGTTCGGGCGCACTCCGTCGTTCGCGTTGATGTTGTCAGCGCGCAGGAGGTAGACGACCAACTCGTCGACACTCGGAAGCTCCTCCATGAACTCCCAGGGGTCCTCCCCACCGAGGAGGCGCTCCTGGATGAGAACCGCGAGTTCGTCCGCCGCCTCCGCGCGCAGCACTTCCAAGCTGGCTCGGCGCTGTACGGACTCGGTCATGCATCCAGCCTACGTCTGCTGTGCACCCCCGCGGCGCACGACCTTCATGTTCTCGGTCATGTCCTCGAGCTCCTTGCCCTTGGTCTCGGGGACCTTGAAGAACACGAAGAAGAACGACAGGAGGGCGAAGAACGCGTAGAAGCCGTAGGCGAACGTGAGTCCGATCTCGGCGAAGGCCGGGAACGTGGTCGAGATGAAGAAGTTCGCGACCCACTGTGCGGCCGCAGCGACCGCGAGAGCCCCGGCGCGAATGGAGTTCGGGAAGATCTCGCCCAGCAGCACCCACACCAAGGGGCCCCAGCTCGCACCGAAGAACACCACGAAACCGTTCGCGCAGATCAGGGCGATGGTCGCCCATGGGTCGGGAAGCGTCGCCGTCCCCTGGGCATCGAGGGTTCCGAACGAGAACGCGACCGCCATGAGCCCCAGCGTCACCGTCATGCCGACGGATCCCACGAGGAGCATGATCCGTCGGCCGATCCTGTCGACCAGGAGGATCGCCACGATCGTGACGACGATGTTCGTGACCGAGGTGATGACGGACGTGAGCAGTGCGCTCGACTCGTCGAATCCGACCGACTGCCACAGGGTCGTCGAGTAGTAGAAGATCACGTTGATGCCGACGAACTGCTGGAACACCGAGAGCAGGATGCCGATCCAGACGATCGGCTTCAGACCCAGGCGGTTTCCACGGAGGTCCCGCAGGGACTCGGACCGCTCCGTGTTGATCGTCCCGGTGATCTCCTTGATCTTCGCGTCGGTGTCGACCGTCCCCGTGACGGTCTCCAGAACCTCGGCTGCCCGTTCCAGCTCACCTTTTCGCACCAGATAGCGCGGCGATTCCGGCAGCCGCAGCGACACGAGCCCGTAGATGAGGGCGGGGATCGCCGCGACCATGAACATCCATCGCCAGGCTGTGAGCCCCCAGAGCGGCTGATCGGCGGCGCCCGCGATGTTCGCGAGCAGCGCGTCGGAGAGCAGCGCCGCGAAGATACCGGTTACGATCGCCAGCTGCTGCAGGGATCCGAGGCGCCCGCGCACGGCGGCAGGAGAGACTTCAGCGATGTACGCGGGAGCGATGACCGACGCCGCCCCGACACCCAGTCCGCCGATCACTCGCCAGACGATCAGATCGATGACGCCGAACGCGAGTCCGGAACCGATCGCAGAGATGAAGAACATCGCCGCGGCGACCACCATCACCGGGATGCGCCCGTACTTGTTGGACACCGGTCCCGCGAACCAGGCGCCCACGGCGCAGCCGATGAGCGCTGAGGAGACGGCGAATCCCTTCAGTGCGGTGCCGAGGTCGAACCCGGAGACGTCACCGGCGAGAGCGTCGACGGCTCCGTTGATCACGGCGGTGTCGAATCCGAAGAGGAAACCACCCAACGCGGCCGCGATGCTCACCGCGATCACGCGGCGTTTGATGGCAGCCGGATTTGCAGGTCTGGACATAACTGACTCCCCCTCGACGTCAAGATGACGCGAGTCTAGATGAAGGGTGGACGACGGTGGGTGTTACCTGGCGGAGCCGTAACCGCTCTCGCCGAGCTCCTCGAGAATGCGATTGAGATCCTGGATTGAGGCGAAATCAATCGTGACCTGGCCTTTTCGAGCGCCGAGAGCGATCTTGACGCGGGTGTTCAAACGATCTCCGAGCTTTCCGGCGACCTCGTCGAGGTACGCCCGACGTGCGCCGGGAGTCGCCTTCGTCGTCTTTCCGGCCGAGGGCTGCGACTTGGCGGCCTCTTCCGTGGCGCGCACGGACAGGTCTTCGTTCACGACCTTGTCGGCGAGACGCTGCATCGACTCGGGATTCTCGAGGCTGAGGATCGCGCGGGCGTGGCCGGCCGTGAGCACGCCGGCGGCTACTCGCTGCTGCACGGGGACAGGCAGCTTCAGCAAGCGGATCGTGTTGCTGATCTGGGGACGCGAGCGGCCGATACGCGTGGCCAGCTCCTCCTGCGTGATGCCGAAGTCCTCAAGAAGCTGCTGGTAGGCGGAAGCCTCTTCCAACGGGTTGAGCTCAGACCGGTGCAGGTTCTCGAGCAGGGCGTCGCGGAGGAGATCCTCATCGGCCGTCTCGCGGACGATGGCCGGAATCGTGTCGAGGCCTGCCTCGCGAGCGGCCCGGGTGCGCCGCTCCCCCATGATCAGCTCGTACTCACCCTCGGTGTTCTTGCGAACGACCACGGGCTGCAGCACGCCGAACTCGCGCACGCTGTGCACCAGCTCCGCGAGGTCTTCCGGGTTGAAGTGCGTCCGCGGCTGACGAGGGTTCGGAACGATCGCGTTGGGGTCGACCTGGATCAGATGAATCCCGGGAACCTCTTCCAGTGCCGGCACCTCGGCGTCGGGTCCGACGGTCGCCTCGGCGGCACTCGGCCGCAGGCTCGCACCGGGGAAGAAGACGTCGACGGGACGCTCCGCCTGATCAGCCGTGGGGATCAGGGCTCCGATACCCCGACCCAGTCCAGTGCGCTTGGCCATCATTTCTCCTTGCTCTGCGTCGCAGTCCGCGACGCGATCTCGACAGCGGCCTCGCGGTAGGCGATGGCGCCGGCCGACTGTCCGTCATAGGCGATCACGGTCTGCCCGAAGCTCGGCGCCTCCGACACTCGGACCGAGCGCGGAATCACCGTCTCCAGCACCTGATCGGGGAAGTGCGTGCGCACCTCTTCCGCCACCTGCTGGGCGAGGCGGGTCCGGCCGTCGAACATCGTCAGCAGGATCGTGGAGAGATGCAGGTCGGGATTCAGATGCTTCTGGATCATCTGGATGCTGCCGAGCAACTGGCTCAACCCTTCCAGTGCGTAGTACTCGCACTGAATCGGGATGAACACCTCGGACGCCGCCGTGAACGCGTTGATTGTGAGCAGCCCCAGCGACGGCGGGCAGTCGATGATCACGAAGTCCATCGGATTGTCGGCGAGGTAGTCCACGAGCGCGCGGCGCAGGCGGTGTTCACGCGCCACCTGTGCGACGAGCTCGATCTCCGCGCCTGCGAGGTGGATCGTGCTGGGCGCGCAGAAGAGATTGGGGTCTTCCGGACTCTGCTGCACGATGTCCGCGAGGGGGAATTCCTCGATGAGGACGTCGTAGACGCTGGGAATGTCGGCGCTGTGGGGAACACCCAACGCCGTCGAGGCATTGCCCTGCGGGTCGAGATCGATGACGAGGACCTTCGCACCCAAGCCGGCAAGGGCGGAGGCGATGTTCACGGCCGTCGTGGTCTTTCCCACGCCGCCCTTCTGGTTCGACACCGTCAGGACGCGCGTCTGGCCGCTGAACTCCACCGACGTGGCTTCCAGCGCACGCCTCCGAGCGGAAAGGTCGGCGATCTCCCGCGCGAGCGGCGTATCCATCCCGAACGATTCGTTCGACGATGTCTTCTCGGATTGTTTCACGTGAAACATCCACTCCTTTCGGGGCCGCGTTCCACTCTAATCGCTGCGGGCGACACCGGCTTACGTGGGCACAGTGCGGATCTCGCAACGCCCCAGTAATACGCTGCGCACCCGTCGAGTAAAGGGACCGCGGCATATCGGTGCGGCCGTCGGCCCACCGGCACACGGACGGCCGGGGCACCATGTTTCACGTGAAACGTTGTCTGCGTTTGCTGGTTGCCTGACCGGGACGACATGCCGAGAGGTGACCGGTGTCAGAGCAGCCCCAGCCGTGTGCCGGCTCTCCGAGCTCCTATCCACCGAGCGCACCGAAGCGATAGGAGGATGTCGCTGCTCCTGCGACGCTGGCGTCATCTTCTGACGTCCGCAGCGTGTCCACTCACCGTCGCCCCGACAGAGTCCCCCACGAAACATGCCCCACCCTCCCCCGCGAAGCACTGCCGCACGGCACACTTGCCGCGGCGCACACTCCCCACGACACGCCTCCGCGACGCACCGTCCGTGTGGCGGACTCCCACGACACAACCCCCTGGCAAACAGCCGGTTGCACACCGCCCGTGGCGCACTCCGCAGCATGCCCGTGGCGCCCCCCACGACACAACCCCCCTGGCAAACAGCCCGTCGCACGTCGGTAGCGCACTCCCCGCGGCATCCCCGGGCCGCATCGCCGTGGCACAATCCCCTCGGCACGCCCAATCCCCCACGGCACGCTCCACGGCGCACTCCGCACGGAGTGCTCCCGCACACCGCACTCCCTCCGAGCTACTCCGTGTGCCGCTCCCGCGCGCGGCCGCCGAGGAAGGCCCCTGTTTCACGTGAAACAAAGCGCCGGCCGCGGTGTGAGCCCGACTTCATCATGTCTGGTCGCCGCGGCCGACGGTCCCAGGTCGGCAGAGGTGTCGGTTCCCCGGTCGTCGATCGGCATCGAATGCCCGATCGTCACGCGATCCGACGTCGCACCCCGCACCCCGGTGCACATCTCGCCCCGTGGCCACACACCCCACACACTCGGACCAACTCACGGCTTTCATCGTCAGTCCCTCCTCCGCGCCATCGCATCCACGATCGTGACAGGGAGATCGTGCTCAGCCCCACCCCTACCCACAGATGTCGATCGGTGAGAGCGGGTTTCGCCACCTCAACCCGATGCCTCGATCCCCAGATGAGAAAGACGCATCAGCAAACGCCCACAGGAATTGACCGTGTACCCCTCACCCGACTCGCTTCGGCCCGCACGCAGTCGAGCTGATCCCCGCGTCACCGCGTCCGCGAACCCACGCTGAAGCGTTGCTCGGCCCCCCTCCCCTGCCCTCCAGCGGCAGTCGCGTGCTCGAAGATGTCCCCGGGACAACTCAGCACCGAGCCCCCGAAGCGGAACGCCCCCACCGAGAATCACTCGCATACGCTGGGTGCTTGTCGCCGGTGCCACCGTCTACGCAGCCCCACGAGGCGTCTGACATCCTCAGCGACAATCGGGCATCCGCACCCGCATCCGCGACACGGGGCGCCTTCAGTACCCCACCGGTCAGCACCCCTCCGTTTCACGTGAAACATCGCGATTACGCACCACACGAAGCTGGCGGCGTGAATGACTCACAGCGCTTCGGGAGCGCTCGGAGGGGACGGCGGGTAGTCCACTTCCACATCAGTCCCGATCCGAACGGTTTGCAGGCATCGCTTCGATACATCAAGTGTTCGACGCGCAGTCGCCACGGGAGCCATCACCTGGTCTTCTATCCGGCGAATGTCTGTGACCCCATCTCCATCGCCTTCGGTGTCATAGCCCGATCGCCGGGTCATGAACAGTTCGGGAATCCGGCCGCGAGACTCCGCATCACCGATGTTTCACGTGAAACGTCGACGCCGGAAACCTCCGCATACGACAAACGGGGTGTTTCACGTGAAACACCCCGTCTGCAATTCCTGCGAAGTTCAGCGAACGCGAGCCCGCACCACGCGCGTCGTCTCAGGGAGCACTCCATCCCCAAGTACCTCGACCCGCACGTCAGAGAGACGGAACTTCTTGACCTGCTTCTGGGCGGCCTCGATCTCATTCGCTGCGTTCATGCCCTTGAGCAGGGTGAGCTCTCCCCCGTCGCGCACCAGCGGCGCGGTGATCGGGATCAGAGTCCGCAGCGCACTCACCGCGCGGGCGGTGACGACATCGAATTCACCGGCAGGAGCGTCTTCAGCCCGCGCACGCAACACAGTGGTGTTGGTGAGACCCAACGCGGAAACCTGTTCGTTCAGCCAGGTGACCCGACGTTCCATCGGTTCGACGAGTGTCCACTGCACATCAGGGCGGGCGATAGCCAACACGATCCCGGGCAGACCGGCGCCGGACCCGATGTCGGCAACAGCTCCGTGGAAGAGCGGCGCGGCGATCACACTGTTGAGGATGTGCCGAGTCCACAGACGAGGAAGCTCCAGAGGACCGATGAGTCCTCGCTCCTCACCCTCGCGCGCGAGTGCGTCCGTGAAGGCGCGTGCGACATCGATGCGGTCTCCGAACAGTTCCGCAGAGACCGCCGGTTCCTGCTCGAGCTCACTCATGATCGTCCGGGAAGCACCGATGTTTCACGTGAAACATCAACGACGGCGAAGAACCGTGTGACGGTCGGCGCCCTCGCCGTACGACTCGGAGACGAGCCCGCGCTCCGCCGCGATGTCATGCACGAGCTTGCGCTCATAACTGGACATCGAGGGCAGAGATGCCTGCGAGGAACCCTCGTCGAGCTTGGCGGCAGCCGCGTCAACGAGAGTCTCGAGCTGACGGCGGCGAGTGTCCCGCGAGCCGGCGATGTCGAGGATGAGTCGTGAGAACGAACCGGTCTTGCTCTGCACCGCCAAACGCGTCAACTCCTGCAGTGCCTGCACGGTGTCGGGTGCGGAGAGCAGGGAGAGCCCATCGCCCTCCGCTTCGATCGAGACGTACGCACGCCCCTGACGAACGTCGAGATTCAGGTCTCCGTCGATGTCGGCGATGTCGAGGAGCTCCTCGAGGTAGTCCGCCGCGACGTCGCCTTCGTTCTCGAGCTGAGCAACGGTCGGCTCGGTGTTCTCGGTCATGGTCTCGCTCATGAACCGCTCCCCTTCTTCTTCGCACGCTTCTTGCCCACCGGCTGCTGACGCTTCGGTGCTTCGGCCTTGGCCTTCTCGGCCTCTTCGAGCAGACGCTGCTGCTCCGCCTCGTAAGCGGCCATCGGAACGACCTTGCCCGAGGAGTCGATCGCCTTGCCCTTGCGAGCCAGTCGCTCCTCACGGGCCTTCGCGGCTTCAGAGCCGGGAGTCGGCATCTCGCGGATGACGAGGAACTGCTGTCCCATGGTCCAGAGGTTCGAGATGAACCAGTACACGACGACGCCCAGCGGGAAGAAGACACCGGAGAAGATGAAGCCCAACGGCAGCACGTAGAGCATGATCTTCTGCATCTGGTACGCCTGGCCGGTCTTGGCCTCGGGCGACAGGTTCTTCGAGATGATCTGCAACTGCGTGAAGAACTGCGACGCGATCATGAGGACGACGAGAGTCACCAGGATGATGATCGCCGTGGTGTTCTGGGCGTCGACGGCGTTGCCCAGAGTCTCGTGCAGCGATGCGACACCGAAGAGCTTCGCGTCGTAGAACTCCTTCGTGAGCTCCGGGCTGAGCAGGCCGACGCCGCCGATGCCGTCCTTCGCGTGCTTGCTGACGTCGCTCAGCACACTGTAGAGCGAGAAGAAGATCGGCATCTGCACGAGCAGCGGCAGGCAGCTCGACATCGGCGTGGTGCCGTGCTTCTTGTACAGGGCCATGGTCTCGCGGCTCATGGCCTCGCGAGAGAGCTGATCCTTCTTGCCTCGGTACTTCTCCTGAACTTTTCGCAGTTCAGGAGCGATTTCCATCATCTTTCGCTGGCTCTTGATCTGCTTCACGAAGAGCGGGATCAGCGCAGCGCGCACGACGATCACGAGTCCCACGATCGACAGCACCCAGGTGATACCCGAAGCCGCCGGAAGGCCGACCGCCGTGAAGAGCCAGTGCCAGGCGACGAGGATGAGCTCGACGACCCACTTCAGCGGCCACAGGATGGTGCCGATCAGATCGAAGCCACCCGCAGCAGGGGCATCGCTGGGAGTGGAGCTGGCTAGCAGAAGGTCAAGACCCACCGATCAGTCCTTTCGGGAAGGGACGACGAAACCGTGTGCAGTCAGGTCGTAGCGGAAGTGTTCATGCGGACGGACGTCGTCGACGCCACCGCTGGTCCAGGGATTGCAGCGGAGGATGCGCCATGCCGAGAGCACCGCCCCCTTCACCGCGCCGTGCTGCTGCACCGCACCTACAGCGTAGGCGGAACAGCTGGGGTAGTACGCACAGACATCTCCGTACATCGGGGAGATGACCTTGCGGTACGCCGTGAGGAACCCCAGCACCAGATTGCGGGGGATCACGGGGATGCTGCGAACGAGGTCTCGTGTGTGCAGGTGTGCGTTCCCGACGGAAGAGGCGGGCAGCGCGGTCATGCCGACACCGCGGGCTGCACGGGCGCGAGTCTGCTCAGACACCGATCGACATCGGCGCGGAGTTCCGCGAACGACGCGGTCGCCGACGCAGGAAGGGCACGGATGACGACATCCGTGCCCTCGGGAACGCGCTGCAGCGCCTCCGCGCACACGGCTTTGAGTCGCCGACGCACGGTGTTGCGGACCACAGCGGTGCCCACCTGCTTGCTGATGATGAATCCGAACCTTGCGGCTCTGCTCTCGCCCGTCGTCAGCATCGAGGTGATGACGCGCGCCCCGCCACAACGGGATCCGCGTCGAACGACCAGACGGTAGTCGCTCCCGCGGGTCAGCCGATACGGGCGGGCGAGCACAGTGGACTACGCAGAGAGCTCGGTGCGGCCCTTCGCACGGCGGGCAGCGAGAATGCCGCGGCCGGCACGCGTGCGCATGCGGGCACGGAAGCCGTGCTTCTTGGCGCGACGACGGTTGTTGGGCTGGAAAGTGCGCTTGCTCATGGAATCACTCCGGGAATGCTGCCACCGGATTCACTTCGACCGGAGACATGGGGAACTGCCGAAAAAGGCATAAGTCAACCGACTTAGGGTACGTCTTACCGGCGCGCAGAGCAAATCTGCGCGCTTCCGTGGTGGGACACCGGCACGAACCGCACAGCCATTATCCACAACCGGGGCGCGCCCGGCGAGTACAACACGCGCGCGTATTTTCAAGGGCAGGTTGCCGTTCACAGCCGCGATGACTACCGTGGCATCCTAAGTTATCCACAGGGGCACGGTACGTCGACCCCGCCTCGATTCCTCGTCCGGAGCGTCATGTCATCACCTGCCCAGCCCGACGTCCCGATCTGGACCACGGTGCAGGAGCTTCTGGTCGATGATGATCGCGTCACTCCCCAGCTGCAGGGATTCCTGAGTCTGGCCGTCCCCGCCGGCGTCATGTCCGCGACGCTGTACCTCGAGGTGCCGAACGATCTGACCGCTGCGCAGATCAACAAGCGTCTCCGGCTGCCGATCATGGAAGCCCTCTCCCACATCGGCGATGAGGTCACCTCGTATCGGGTCGTGGTCAACCACGAGCTCGCCGAGCAGCAGGCGGCTCCGATCGCGGTCGGCGACTTCGGGCGGCACGAGCAGGTCCGCGTCGAATCCCCCATGGAGCAGCCGACGCAGCTGCGCCACGAATCGCGGCTCAACCCGAAGTACACCTTCGACAACTTCGTGATCGGCCAGTCCAACCGCTTCGCACACGCCGCGGCCGTCGCTGTGGCCGAAGCCCCGGCGAAGGCCTACAACCCGCTCTTCATCTACGGCGACTCCGGACTCGGGAAGACGCACCTCCTCCACGCGATCGGAGACTATGCGCAGTCCCTCTACGCCGGGGTCAAGGTTCGTTACGTATCGAGTGAGGAGTTCACCAACGACTTCATCAACTCGATCGCGAACAACCGTGGCGCCGCGTTCCAGGCCAGGTACCGCGACGTCGACATCCTCCTGATCGACGACATCCAGTTCCTCCAGGGCCGTGCGGAGACGCAGGAAGCCTTCTTCCACACCTTCAACACGCTGCACGATCACAACAAGCAGGTCGTGATCACGAGCGACGTGGCCCCGAAGCACCTGACCGGCTTCGAGGATCGGATGCGGAGCCGCTTCGAATGGGGTCTGATCACCGACGTGCAGGCGCCCGACTTGGAGACACGCATCGCCATCCTTCGGAAGAAGGCGCAGAGCGAGGCACTGCACATCCCGGACGAGGTCCTGGAGTACATCGCGACCGTCGTCTCGTCGAACATCCGCGAGCTCGAGGGCGCCCTCATCCGGGTGTCGGCCTTCGCCAGCCTGAACCGGTCGGCGCTTGACATCTCGCTCGCTCAGACCGTGCTCCGCGACATCATCGACACGGCCGAGGACAACATCATCTCGCCGACCGACATCATCACGGCCACCGCACAGTACTTCAAGCTCACGGTCGACGACCTCTACGGCTCCAGTCGGTCGCAGCAGATCGCCACCGCTCGTCAGATCGCCATGTACCTCTGTCGAGAGCGCACCAGCCTGTCCTTGCCGAAGATCGGTCAGCTGTTCGGCAACCGTGACCACACCACCGTCATGTACGCGTACAAGAAGATCAGCGAGCTCATGAAGGAGCGCCGCTCGATCTACAACCAGGTCACCGAGATCACCACGCAGCTCGGTCGTCGCTGACGCCGCAATCACGCGCACGAGGGGGACCCGACATCCGAAGGGGTGCCGAGTCCCTTTTTCGCGTCTTGACAGGGCGGCGAGGCGTCCGATAAATGCTTCTATGCACATGTGGATAACTTGTGGATGACCGGCACTCAGATCGGGACGGATGTGGGTCAATCGGGCAAACCTGTGGATAACTGTGGAGGAGCCACCGCACCCCCAGCAGGCGCTAGCCCCCGGATTCCTCAGGGATTCCACAACTGACAAGCTTGTAGTTCCCTACTCGCTCTTGCTATCCACCGAGTTATCCACAGTATCCACAGCTGTTAACACCGTTAAGGAGTTAAGTCTTTCAAGGCGCGATCCCATCACCAGACGGTGGGGAGAACCGTCGAACGAATGACAAGAACTCCGGCGTAGGGAACAAGCCGGACTGGGGGCTAGCATGGGAAGCCCTGCACCGGCAGGGCCGACGACAACGCGTCACAGTTCGACGACAAGGGAGCACCAGTGAGGTTTCAGGTCAACCGCGATGTCTTCAGCGAGGCTGTCTCGTTCGTCGTCAAGCTTCTGCCGCAGCGCAATCCGCAGCCGATCCTGGCCGGAGTGCTGATCGAGGCAGACGGTTCCGGACTCACGCTCTCGGCATTCGACTACGAGGCTTCTGCCCGCACCACGATCGAAGCCACCGTCGACACACCGGGCACGATCCTCGTGCACGGTCGGCTTCTCTCCGACATCGCCAGCCGCCTCCCGAACGCCCCAATCGAGATCGCGGTCGAGGAAGACGGCGGCATCGCCGTCACCTGCGGCTCCGCCCGCTTCACCCTGGCTGCCATGCCGGTCGAGGAATACCCGTCGATCCCCGAGGTGAGCGGATCATCCGGCGTCGTTCCCGCCGATGACTTCGGAACGGCGATCTCGCAGGTCGGTTTTGCCGCATCGCGCGACGACGTCACCCCCGTCCTCACGGGTGTGCAGCTCGAGGTCTCCGGTCACAGCCTGAGCCTGGTCGCCACCGACCGCTACCGCGTATCGCTCCGCGACGTGCCGTGGGACGGCGAATCCGTCGAGGCGACCGCACTGGTTCCGGCGCGCACGCTGCTCGAAGTCGGCAAGACCTTCGGCCACGCCGGCACCATCCAGATCGCCTTCTCCGGGGCGGGGGATCGCGAGATCATCGCCTTCACCGCCGGCAACAAGACCGTCACGTCGTTGCTGATCAAGGGCAACTTCCCGCCGGTCCGCCGACTCTTCCCCGAGCAGACCGATCACTACGCGGTCGTCAACACCGCTGATCTGGTCGAGGCCGTGCGGCGTGTGTCGCTCGTGCTCGACCGCGCGGCACCGCTGCGTTTCACGTTCTCGAACGACAGCGTGACGATGGATGCGTCAGGCAGCGAGCACGCCAGGGCCTCCGAGTCGGTCGATGCGATCCTCTCGGGCGGCGAAGAGGTCACGCTCGGCCTGAACCCGCAGTACTTGATCGAGGCGCTCGGTGCGGTGAAGAGCGAGTTCGTCCGCGTGACCTTCACATCGAGCGACAACGCGAACAAGCTCAGCCCGGTGCTCATCACGAGCCAGACTTCGGTCGATCAGGCCGGTCTCGATTCGTTCAAGTACCTTCTTCAGCCGAACCTCCTCCTCCGCTGATCGGCAAGGCACGCAGTCGTCGAGCGCAGCGAGACGCCGTCCCCCCTCTTCCGTGACGGTCCCGGAGCTCGAGCCGTAAGACGATCCACGGAACCGTCGCAGGGGACGATGCTCCCGGAGCGAGCATCGGGAGGGGCCCACGAAGTGGGAGGGAACCCGCTCTGCGAGCGAAGGGTGCGTCGCCGCCTGCGACCCACAAGCACCAAACCGAGAAGAACAAGTGTCAGACCCCGAAGGTAGGCTGACTCCGTGATTGTGGAGCACCTGAGTCTGGTCGATTTCCGCAATTACGCGACCGCCGAACTGGCGCTTCACCGCGGTCCCAATGTGCTGGTCGGTCGGAACGGGCAGGGCAAGACGAATCTGGCCGAGGCCGTGGTCTTCCTCGCCACTCTCGGCTCGCACCGGGTGTCGTCGGATGCGCCGATGGTGCGCGACGGTCAGGAGTTCGCTGTCATCCGAGCACGGCTTTCTCATGGCGAGCGTCGCGTGCTCGCCGAGGTCCAGGTGAACCGGCAGGGGTCGAATAAGGCCCGCATCAACGGATCGCCGTCGAAGCCGAACGAGCTTCCGCGCTACGCGCATGTCGTGCTCTTCGCCCCGGAGGATCTGCAGATCGTGCGGGGCGATCCGTCGGCTCGTCGTCGATTCGTGGATCAGCTCCTCATCCAGCGCATTCCTCGAATCTCGGCGGTGCTCGCGGACTACGACCGTGTGCTCAAGCAGCGCAACGCTCTGCTGAAGTCGGCGCGAGCGCGCGGCATCCGTGGGGAGGGCCTGAGCACGCTCGATGTCTGGGACGACAAGCTCGTCGCCCTCGGTTCCGAGATCATCACGGCGCGGCAGCGGCTGGCAGCGGATCTTCAGCAACCGGTGGCCGACGCGTACGAGGCCATCGCCGGCGCCGACCATCGTCCGCAGTTGGAGTGGGCGCTTTCGGTCAGCGGCGGGGATCCGGAGGAGGACGACGACATGACGGGTGCCGATGAGGCGTCCTCCCTCGGCAAACTCGGCGACACACAGCGCATCGCCGAGGTGTTCCGCGCATCGCTGGCGGCGAAGCGGTCGAAGGAGATCGATCGCGGTCTCACACTCACGGGCCCGCACCGCGACGACCTGGTGCTGCGCGTGCGCGATCTCCCCGTGAAGGGGTATGCCTCGCACGGTGAATCGTGGTCGGTGGCACTCGCGCTCCGGCTGGCGTCGGCCGAGCTGCTGCGCAGCGAATCCCCCGCCGGCGATCCGGTACTGATCCTCGACGACGTGTTCGCCGAACTCGATGCCGACCGGCGGCAGCGGCTCGCCGCCCTCACTGCCGGATATGAGCAGGTCGTGGTTACGGCCGCCGTGGAGGAGGATATCCCCGAGGTGCTGCACGCTCACGTCGTGCGGATCAGCGCCGGGACGATCAGCGACGAACGGGAGGCAGCGGATGAGTGACGCCGCGCCGACTCCGCCGGCCGACGTGCCGGAGACCGTGGGCACATACCTGCGCCTGCGCGGGCTGCAGCCGAGCTCGAAGAGCTGGAAGCGTAAGCGCCGCATCGTCTCCGACGACGACAACGCTCCGTTCACCCCCGGACGCGACCCGGGTGCTCTCGGCGCGGTGCTCGACAAGCTGAGTCGGGATTCCGGCTGGCAGATCACGCTGGCCCGCGAGGACCTGGTCAGGCAGTGGGCCGATCTGGCCGGCGCCGACACTGCGAAGCACTCCGAGCCGGTGTCTCTGGAGCGCGGATTGCTCACGGTGAAGTGCGACTCGACGGCGTGGGCGAAGAACCTCCAGTTCATGCGCGCGACCATTCTCACGGAGATCGGTCGTCGCTATCCGGATGCGGGTGTCGAGAACCTCCGCTTCATCGGACCGGACGTCCCCTCCTGGAAATGGGGTCCCAGAGTCGTTCCAGGGCGGGGCCCGCGCGACACCTACGGGTAGGACACCACGAATGGGGTCCGCAACGCTCAGAGGGCCACACACGGCCGTTGAGCGGCATTTCCCGACGAAACCCCGCTAGAATGGGAGTTCGTGATATCGATGTGGAGAATGCCCTCTGATGACGCCTGAATCCCCTGCTGACGAGACGGAATCCAACACCGGGGGCACCCCCGACCCCGTCGACGGGTCCGAGACCACGAGCAACACGATCTCCCCCAAGATCAAGCAGCCCGGCGAGTACGGCGCCGACTCGATCCAGATCCTCGAGGGCCTCGAGGCCGTGCGCAAGCGCCCCGGTATGTACATCGGCTCCACGGGTCCGCGCGGTCTGCACCACCTGGTCTACGAGATCGTCGACAACTCGGTCGATGAAGCACTCGCCGGTTATGCCGACACGATCCTCGTGACGATGCTCGCCGACGGCGGCGTCCGCGTGGTCGACAACGGTCGCGGCATCCCGGTCGACCCGCACTCCTCCGACCCGAACAAGTCGACGGTCGAGGTCGTGCTGACGATCCTGCACGCCGGTGGAAAGTTCGGCGGCGGCGCCTACGCCGTCTCCGGTGGTCTGCACGGCGTCGGCTCCTCTGTGGTGAACGCGCTGTCGACCCGGTTCGACGTGGAGGTCAAGCAGAAGGGCTTCGTCTGGCGGCACTCCTTCGCCGAGGGCGGCATCCCGCAGCAGAAGCTCGAGAAGGGCGAGGCGACCGACGAGACCGGAACCAGCATCACGTTCTGGCCCGATGCGTCGATCTTCACCGAATCGATCGACTTCGATTACGACACGCTGCGCACGCGCTTCCAGCAGATGGCGTTCCTCAACAAGGGACTGCGCATCGAGCTGCGGGACGAGCGCGAGTCCTCCGCCTACGAGGTGGAGGAAGACGGCTCGACCGTCACGAAGCAGCCCGGCGATGTGTTCTTCTACGAGCGCGGCCTCGTCGACTACGTCGAGTACCTCAACAAGGTGCGTCACGCCGAGGTCGTGAACGACGAGATCATCGCGTTCGAGTCCGAGGACACGCAGCGCAAGATCTCTCTCGAGATCGCGATGCAGTGGACCACCTCGTACACCGAGAACGTCTTCACCTACGCGAACACGATCAACACCCACGAGGGTGGAACGCACGAAGAGGGATTCCGTGCCGCCCTGACCACTCTGGTGAACAGATACGCCAGGGCGAACAACATCCTCAAGGAGAAGGACGACAACCTCTCCGGCGACGACGTGCGCGAGGGGCTGACGGCAGTCATCTCGATCAAGCTGGGCGAGCCGCAGTTCGAGGGTCAGACCAAGACCAAGCTCGGCAACACCGAGGCCAAGGCCTTCGTGCAGAAGGTTGTAGGCGACCAGCTCGGAGACTGGTTCGAGCGCAACCCGGTCCAGGCGAAGAACATCATCCGCAAGGCTCTCGATGCGGCGACCGCTCGCCTCGCCGCCCGCAAGGCCCGTGAGACCGCGCGCCGCAAGAGCGTGTTCGAGTCGGCAGCCATGCCCGACAAGCTCAAGGACTGCACGAGCAAGGATCCTTCGATCAGCGAGATCTTCCTCGTCGAGGGTGACTCGGCCGGTGGTTCCGCGGTGCAGGGTCGCGACCCGCACACGCAGGCGATCCTGGCTCTCCGAGGCAAGATCCTCAACGTCGAGCGCGCACGCCTCGACAAGGCTCTGGGCAACAAGGAAGTCCAGGCGATGATCCAGGCCTTCGGCACGGGTATCGGCGAAGAGTTCGACATCGAGAAGGCGCGCTATCACAAGATCGTGCTGATGGCGGATGCCGACGTCGACGGCCAGCACATCACCACGCTGCTGCTCACGCTGCTGTTCCGCTACATGCGTGGACTCATCGAGGCCGGTTTCGTATACCTCGCGATGCCGCCGCTGTATCGCCTGAAGTGGTCGAACTCCGCGCACGAGTACGTGTTCAGCGACGCCGAGCGCGACGCTCTGCTCAAGCACGGTCTCGACAACGGCAAGCGCATCCCGAAGGATGCCGGCATCCAGCGCTACAAGGGTCTCGGTGAGATGAACCCGAAGGAGCTGTGGGAGACGACGATGGATCACACCACGCGCACCCTGCAGCAGATCACCATCGAGGACGCCGCCGCCGCCGACGAGATCTTCAGCGTGCTGATGGGTGAAGACGTCGAGTCCCGACGCAGCTTCATCCAGCGCAACGCCAAGGACGTCCGCTTCCTCGACATCTGACGCCCCACGGGCTCAGACCAGATGTGTGACAGAGAGATTGATTGATGACTGACGAAGAACGCACCGAGCCGGAACACGACCACGGCAAGATCGACCAGGTCGACCTCCAGTTCGAGATGCAGCGCAGCTACCTCGACTACGCCATGGCGGTCATCGTCGGGCGTGCCCTCCCCGACGTGCGCGATGGCCTCAAGCCCGTGCACCGTCGTGTGATCTACGGCATGTACGACGGCGGGTTCCGCCCCGACAAGTCGTTCTCGAAGTGCGCCCGTGTGGTGGGCGAGGTCATGGGTCAGTACCACCCGCACGGCGACTCGGCGATCTACGACGCCCTCGTGCGACTGGTGCAGCCGTGGTCGCTGCGGTACCCGCTGGCTCTCGGCCAGGGCAACTTCGGCTCCCCCGGCAACATGGGGGCCGCGGCTCCGCGATACACCGAGACCAAGATGGCCCCGCTCGCGCTCGAGATGGTGCGCGACATCGAAGAGGACACGGTCGACTTCACCGACAACTACGACGGTCAGACCCAGGAGCCGACGGTCCTCCCGGCCCGCTTCCCGAACCTGCTCGTCAACGGATCGGTCGGCATCGCGGTCGGTATGGCCACGAACATCCCGCCGCACAACCTGCGTGAGGTCTCGGCCGCCGCGCTCTGGGCGCTCGACAACCCCGGGATCTCCCGTGAGGAGCTGCTCGACGGTCTGATCCAGCGCGTGCCCGGCCCGGACTTCCCGACCGGTGCGCAGATCCTCGGCACCAAGGGCATCCACGAGGCGTACCGCACCGGCCGCGGCTCGATCACGATGCGCGCCGTCGTCAACGTCGAAGAGATCCAGGGCCGCACCTGCCTCGTCATCACCGAGCTGCCCTACCAGGTCAACCCCGACAACGTCGCGGTGAAGATCGGCGACCTCGCCCGCGACGGCAAGATCACCGGCATCGCCGACATCCGCGACGAGTCGTCCGACCGCACGGGTCAGCGCCTGGTCGTCGTGCTCAAGCGCGACGCGGTCGCGAAGGTCGTGCTCAACAACCTCTACAAGCACACGCAGCTGCAGGAGAACTTCGGCGCGAACATGCTCGCGATCGTCGACGGCGTGCCGCGCACGCTCGCGATCGACGGTTTCATCACGCACTGGATCACCCACCAGATCGAGGTGATCGTCCGGCGCACGGAGTTCCGTCTGCGTGAGGCCGAGAAGCGCATGCACATCCTGCGCGGATACCTGAAGGCGCTCGACGCGCTCGACGAGGTCATCGCGCTCATCCGCCGGTCGCAGACCACGGCGGATGCGAACGAGGGACTCCAGAAGCTCCTCGATATCGACGAGATCCAGGCCGAGGCGATCCTGCAGATGCAGCTGCGCCGACTGGCTGCGCTCGAGCGTCAGAAGATCATCGACCAGGCGAACGAGCTCGAGGCTCAGATCACCGACTACAAGTCGATCCTCGCCGACGAGGGCCGCCAGCGCACCATCATCCGTGAAGAGCTGACAGGGATCGTCGACCGCTTCGGCGACGAGCGGCGCACGCACATCCTGCACGGCTTCGACGGCGACGTCTCGATGGAAGACCTCATCGCCGAGGAGGAGATGGTCGTCACCGTCACGCGCGAGGGCTACATCAAGCGCACGCGCAGCGACAACTACCGCTCCCAGCACCGCGGCGGCAAGGGCGTCAAGGGCGCGCAGCTTCGTGCGAACGACATCGTCGAGCACTTCTTCGTGACGACGACGCACCACTGGCTGCTGTTCTTCACCGACAAGGGTCGCGTCTATCGCGCGAAGACCTATGAGGTGCCGGAGGCCGGGCGCGACGCCAAGGGCATGCACGTCGCGAACCTGCTGGCGCTGCAGCCGGACGAGAGCATCGCCCAGGTGCTCGACATCCGCGACTACGAGGTCGCCGAGTACCTGGTGCTGGCCACGCGAGAGGGCCTGGTCAAGAAGACCCGCCTCGAGGCGTACGACACCAACCGCCAGGGCGGCGTCATCGCGATCCGTCTGAACGACGAGGACGAGCTGGTCAGTGCGCTCCTCGTGAACGCCGAGGACGACATCCTCCTCATCAGCCGTCGCGGCATGTCGGTGCGCTTCGAGGCGACCGACGAGGCGCTGCGTCCGATGGGGCGAGCCACAGCCGGTGTGCGGGGCATGAAGTTCAAGATCGACGAGGACTGCCTGCTGTCGGCGTCGGTCGCCGCCCCGGGGAAGTTCGTGTTCATCGTCACCGACGGCGGTTACGCGAAGCGCACCGCGGTCGAGGAATACCGGGTCCAGGGACGCGGGGGAACAGGCATCAAGGTCGCCAAGTTGAACGACGATCGGGGCACTCTCGCGGGTGGTCTGATCGTCGCCGAGGACGACGAGGTCTTGGTGGTTCTCTCCAGCGGCAAGGTGGTACGCTCTGCCGTGGCCGAGGTCCCTGCGAAGGGTCGAGACACCATGGGAGTGGTGTTCGCCCGGACGACGGAGGCCGACCGCATCCTCGCCATCGCCCGTAATGGCGAGCGTGGCCTCGCTGAAGACGAGGCGGATGCGGAGGATGCCGAGACCCAGGCACCTGAGACGACAGAGACCCCCGAGGATACAGACGCATGAGTACAGTGGCCGACAAGCTGGCGAAGAAGTCGACACGCAAGACCAGTGGCAAGCAGGTCCGCCTGCGTCTGGTCTACGTCGACTTCTGGTCGGCCGTGAAGCTCTCGTTCCTCGGAGCGGTCGCTCTCGCCGTGGTCACGATGGTGGCGTTCTTCCTGATCTTCCTGGTGCTCCAGGCGACCGGGATCATGAAGACCGCCGAGGGCTTCCTGCTCGGCATCACCGGCAACGAGTTCGTGCTGTCGGAGGTCGTCGGCCTGCCGCAGGTCATGGCGTTCGCCGCCGTCGTGGCGATTCTGAACCTGATCGTCTTCACGGTGCTCGGCGCCGTCGTCGCAGGCATCTACAACCTCGCAGTGAAGGTGACCGGCGGACTGCTCGTCGGTTTCATGTCGAACTGATCCTCGGTCTTCGAACCGGATTCACGAAGGGCGGATGCTGCGGCATCCGCCCTTCGTCGTCCTTCGGAACCCTCGGGATCAGACGACGCCGGTCGTTCCGAGGAGCGTGCCGATCAGCCAGGTCGCGGCGAGAGCGAGCGCCCCGCCGATGACCAGCCGGATCGATGCCCGCAGCGGGGGTGATCCGCCGATCCTGGCAGACACCGCGCCGGTGATCGCGAGGGCGATGAGCACGGCGACGAAGGTGACCGGAACACGCCATTCCGGCGGTGGCAGCAGGATGGCGAGCAGCGGGAGCAGCGCGCCGAGGGTGAAGGCGACCGCCGAGGAGATCGCCGCGTGCCACGGATTGACCAGGTCGTTCTGGTCGATGCCCAGTTCGACCTCCAGGTGGGCGGAGAGCGCATCGTGTGCGGTGAGCTCCTCGGCGACCCGACGCGCCGTCTCCTCGGAGAGGCCGCGGTCGCGATAGAGCCCGGTGAGTTCGGCGAGTTCCGCGGTCGGCATCGTGCGCAGCTCTTCCCTCTCCTTCGCGATCAGAGCGCGTTCGCTGTCGCGCTGGCTGCTCACCGACACGTACTCACCGAGCGCCATCGAGATCGCCCCGCCGACGAGTCCGGCGATCCCCGCGGTGAGGAGTGCCGCGTTGTCGGTCGTCGCGCCGGCCACGCCCACGACGAGCGAGGCGACCGAGACGATTCCGTCGTTCGCGCCGAGCACTCCGGCACGCAACCAGTTCAGTCGCTGGCCGAGACCTGCGCCGTGAGGTTCTCCTTCGTGGGCTGTCATGCAGCCAGTGAACCAGACACTGCGTTCGATGGGGCGGAAAGCACCCGCGTTCGTTTACGGAAAACCCGAAGCGCAGTGTCCGGTTGACTCGGTGTCGTGCGTGTCGGCCCCGCCGTACCTTGGAACCATGACCACTCAGACAGCGACCCCGGCTCCCGCAACGGCGGTGAAGCCGCCGTTGCGCATCTTCCTCACGATCCTGCATCTCGCAGGCGTCGGCGCGCTCGGCGGCGCCATCTTCGGCATGCTCGGCGGGCTTCTCGGCACCGGACTCGGACTCCTCTTCGTCGCCGGCATCGGCCTCGTGCTCCTCGTCGGCCTCGTGTACGCCCTGTACGGGCTCGGCTGGTTCGAGGTCGCCCGTGTCGGTGCCCTCTACCGTGCGCCCATCAGTCCGTTGCGACCGCAGCGGCGTGATCGCCCCGGATTCGGCGGCTGGCTGCGCTCCCTCGGACGCCAGGCGATCGACCCCCGCATGTGGCGCGCGGTCGCGAACTTCGCGATCTCGGCCGTGCTCGGCTTCATCGTGCTGCGGCTCGCCTGGAGCCTCGTATGGTCGATCATCATCTCCTTCGCCCCGCTCACGGCAGCGGACGCGGTGATGGGACCCTTCGGCGGCGGAGGCATCCCCGTCGCCTGGGCGCCGCTGGTCGGCATCCTCGGCATCGCGGCCTCGGTGGTCGGGATGATCGGGCTGGCCCTGCTGCACCGCACGCTCTCTCTGGCGATCGTGGTCCGCAGCAAGGAGACGGAGCTCACCGAACGCGTCCGCACCTCGACCGCACAGCGAGAGGGAGCGGTGCGTGCCGCCGACGTGGAGCGCACGCGCATCGAGCGCGACCTGCATGACGGCGTGCAGCCGCGGCTCGTCTCGGTCGGTATGACGCTCGGGCTCGCGCAGCAGAAGATCGACAGCGACCCGGAGACCGCGAAGGAACTCATCAACGAGGCGCACACCTCCACCAAGGCGGCCATCACCGAACTGCGGCAGCTCGCCCGCGGCATCCACGCCTCCGTGCTCGACGACCGCGGCCTCGACGCGGCGCTGTCGGCACTCGCCGGCCGGTCGCACATCCCCGTGCACCTCGATGTGCGCATGGACCCTTCGACAGGCTCAGGGACCCAGCGGCCTGGAAGAGAGGCCGAGGCCGCCGTGTACTTCTCGATCGCCGAGTCCCTGACCAACGCCGCGAAGCACTCGAGGGCCAGCGAGGCCCGCGTCATCGTGCGGCTCCGCGAGGGGAACACCCTCTGGGCGCGGGTGGAGGACAACGGCATCGGCGGCGCGCAGGTGCAGCCCGGTGGCGGCCTCGACGGCATCGCGAACCGCATCCTCGCCGCGGGCGGAACGTTCCGCCTCGACAGTCCGCAGGGCGGACCGACCAGCCTGGAGGTGAACGTCCCGTGCGCATCTTGATCTGCGAGGACTCGGTCCTGCTGCGAGAAGGTCTCGTCCGTCTGCTCGAGGACGCCGGCCACGAGGTGGTCGCCGCTCTCCCCGACACGCAGGGACTCGAGGAAGCCGTGCTGAACACGGCACCGGACCTCTGCATCCTGGATGTCCGGCTGCCTCCCACGTTCACGGATGAGGGCATCCGCGCCGCGCTCGGACTGCGGTCCACGCATCCGTCGCTCGCCATCCTCGTGCTCTCGCAGTATGTGGAGGAGCGCTACGCCTCCGATCTGATAGCGGCGCAGGGCGGTCCGCTCGGATACCTGCTCAAGGATCGGGTCGCCGACGTCTCGGAGTTCCTGGCTTCGGTGCAGCGCATCTCCGAGGGGGCCACGGTGCTCGACCCCGAAGTGGTGGCGCAGCTGCTGACGCGGCGCAACCGCGACGACAGGATGATGCGTCTCACGGAACGGGAGCGCACCGTGCTCGCGCTGATCGCGGAGGGCAAATCGAATCAGGCGATCGCCGGCCTCCTCTTCCTCTCGGAGGCCAGTGTCGAAAAGCACATCACCTCCATCTTCCAGAAGCTGGGCTTCGAGCAGGACGAGTCGGGCAACCGCCGCGTGCTCGCCGCCCTCGCCCACATCGAGAACACCGGTGGCCCGACGCCGCCGACCGGCCAGACAGGAGTGGCACGATGACCACCGACAACAACGTCGCCGCAGGCGAGCACACCCCGCTCACCCCGCCGCCCGCTTCGGCCCCGCACGCTTCCGCGCCGCAGACGCCGGCACCCCCGACACCCGCCCCGCATGCGGCTCCGACGGCACCCCCGCCCGGGGCCTCGGGCGGTCGCTCCTCGGGAACCACCGCGGTCATGGTCATCACGGCCGTGGTCGGCGGCATCGCCCTGCTCGGCTCCGGGGGAACCGCCGCCGCGGCCGCCGCCGGGAACATCATCTCGTCGAGCCGACCCGACTCGGTGCAGACCGTGGGCGTGGATGGCATCGAGGGGATCGACGTCGACGCCGACGCCAGCAGCATGCGCGTCGAGTTCGGCGATGTCGAGGAGGCGCAGCTCTCCATCACCAACGGCCGCGGCACCGCGTGGACTTTCGACCGCGACGGTGACGAACTGATCGTCCGGAGCCCTGACGGCGTGTTCGGCTGGTGGTTCGGCAACTGGTTCGGCGATGAGGAGATCGCCGTGCTCACCCTGCCGGAGAGCCTGCGCGGTGACGCGCTGGACGCAGACCTCGATCTGGACGCCGGCAGCCTGGATGTGGTGGGAGACTACGGAGTGCTCGACGTCCGGGTCAACGCCGGCGCCCTCGATGTCGAAGGATCGGCCGTCGAGCTCGACGCGGAGATGAACGCCGGTCGCGCCGACATCCTCCTCGACGGGGTCACCCGCGCCGACCTCGGCGTCTCCGCCGGCGACCTCACGGTCGAGCTGACCGGTACGGCGCCGACGCAGACCACGGTCGATGTGAGCGCCGGCACGCTCGATCTGACGGTGCCCGATGTCGAATACGCGATCACTCAGAACGTCAGCGCCGGCACCTTGAACGCCAAGGTCGACGAGGCCCCGAGTGCGCGGAGGACCATCGACGTGTCGCTCTCCGCGGGCACGGCGACCATCCGCCCGGGCCGCTGAACGTCGTCGAGGGGGAGGACTCTCCCGGGTCCTCCCCCTCGATTCGGATTTTCCGTGTTTCTCCGGTAAAGTCTTGGAGGTTGACGGGGCTATAGCTCAGGCGGTTAGAGCGCTTCACTGATAATGAAGAGGTCCCAGGTTCAAGTCCTGGTAGCCCCACCCTTTAACTCAAGAAATTCCCTCACGGGGCCTTAGCTCAGTTGGTAGAGCGCCTGCTTTGCAAGCAGGATGTCAGGAGTTCGAATCTCCTAGGCTCCACAGGATCGAGAAGCCCCTGGCACCTGCCGGGGGCTTCTTTCATTGGTCCACGTTTTCTGGCCATCAGCGCGCATCGCCGTCGGGGTTCGAGACCCGACCATAGGCACGGCAGATCTCCGCGAGGTAGGTCAGGGAACCGCTCTCGTCGCCCTCCGGCGACACCGAGGCCAGGGGCTCGACCCACTCGTTCCATCCGTGCTTCTCAGAACCGCCGTTGTTGACCTTGTCGAAGGCGTCTTGCTCGATGACATGGAGAAGTGAATCAGCCTGGGCACCGAAGGGTTCGTCGAGCGTCTCCGGAGGGTACCCGGCGCCGTCGAGGTAAGCGGACATCAGCGTGCGTGCAGTATTTGCCCACGGCTGAAGCTGCGCGGACGTCGACGGATCGTGGAACGCTCGTTCATGGATGAGCGTCAATTGCGAGACCATCATCACAGCGGATTCCCACACTTCCGCCTTCACGTCGGACCAGAAGAACCCGATCGCAGCCGAAAGGTAGTACCGGGCCTTGACGACCCATTCCGAAACGTGATCGTAGAGGTCTTCGGGGTGAACGACGACCCCGCGGCTGATGGGCAGCTTGAAGCTGTCGCCCTTGCTCTTGTCGACGTACTGCTTGACGACGAGAGGATCGAAGAAGCGGTAGTGAACGGCTGTGGGCTCGTGGGAGACGACGGCTATGACGAACGTCGGTGTTCCCGCTTGTGCACCGAGCTGCCACGCAGCCGCCGTCTCTCGCGTGATTGCAGGCAAGCTCGTCGTCCTCGTCGTCTTGACCTGCACATGCGCGGTCGAGCCCGACATCGACCAGGACTCATCATCCGCTTCGGGGACCCTGACGGGAAGTTGGACATGGAGGTCGAGACCGAAATCCATGAACGGCAGGAAGTTGACCGCGCATCCGGCCTTGACGAAGACCTCTGCCACGCGAAGCTCGCCGAGCTTTCCCTGCTGGTTGTTCCGGTCGTTTCTTGCCATCAGGGGTGCTCACTTTCGGGTTGGACCCGGACAGATGCCGGGCTCGTCTCGTCGTAGGTCTCCTCGATCGACGTGTAAGGCGACGTCGGGCGCGACGACCTCAGTCGACCGGACGCAGGTCCCGCAGGATCGTCGCGTGCCGGACGAGGAAGGTGCGCTCGTCGAGCTTCTTGCGCCGGAGCCAACCGGTCACCTCGGCGTTGTGCTTGCTGGCGTTGCAGGAGGCGCAGGCCGGGACGACGTTCTCGATCGTGTAGCGGCCACCGCGCGAGATGGGCTGGATGCAGTCGCGCTGCAACGCAGCCCCCTCACCGCCGCAGTAGGCGCATCCGCCCCAGGCATCCATGAGGTCATGCCATTGTGCGTCGGTGAGGTCGTTGTCGACGCGTGCGAGCCGATTCTTCCGCCGCTTGGCATAGCGGGCTCGGGTCGCCGGCGACGCGTTGGCGGACGAGACCTTGCGGGGGCGGCGCATGCGCTGATGTTACCGCTGGGTGACGACGCTGGAACTCAGGCCGAGCCGACCGCGGTCAGCTCGTGCGGCGCGACGTTCAGCCGCTCACCGCCGTCGGCCGTGACGATCACGATGTCCTCGATGCGTGCGCCCCATTCACCGGCGAAGTAGATGCCGGGCTCGATGCTGAACGCCATCCCCTCTCGCAGCACGAGGTCGTTGCCAGGCGCGATGTACGGCTCCTCGTGCACCGAGACGCCGATGCCATGGCCGGTGCGGTGCAGGAATGCCTCGCCGAGTCCCGCCTCGGCGAGCACACTGCGAGCTGCGGCATCCACCTCGGCGGCCGTGGCGCCAGGGCGCACCGCATCCACCGCGGCCTGCTGCGCCCGCACGAGAACCGCGATGCGCTCGGCCGCTTCGGGGTCGGGGCTGCCGACGACGTAGGTCCGCGTGCTGTCGGAGTTGTAGCCACTCGGCACCGCGCCGCCGATGTCGACCACGACGACGTCGCCCTCTTCGATCACCCGGTCCGAGACCTCGTGGTGCGGGTCGGCGCCGTTCGGGCCCGATCCGACGATCACGAACTCGACGGTGCGGTGGCCCTCCGCCACGATGGCCTCCGCGATGTCGGCGGCGACCGCGCGCTCCGTGCGCCCGGCCCGAAGCCACTCCGGCACGCGGCGATGCACCGCGTCGATCGCGTCTCCCGCTCGGCGGAGCTCGGCGATCTCCTCGGCGTCCTTGATCATGCGTCCTTCGCGGAGCACGGGTGTCGCCAGCTCGAGACGCACGTCGAGACGCTCGCCGATCGGGACGACGTGCAGTGCGGGCAGCGCATCCGAGACACCGACGCGGGAGACCTCCCCCGCGGCCGCGGTCACGAGCGCGTAGGGATCTTCGCCGTCGACCCAGTCGGCGACGGTCAGACCCAGCTCGCCGACCGCCGTGGTGCGCACCTTCGCGAGCTCCATCCGGGGAACCACGACCGTCGGAGCGATGTTGGGGCCGATCACCAGGGCGGTCAGCCGCTCGATCGTGTCGCCCTCGACGCCCAGTAGATACTGCAGGTCGGGTCCCGGCCCGACGATGATCGCATCCAGGCCCGATTCGGCGGCGAGGGATGCGGCACGGGCGAGACGGGCGGCGTACACGGAGGCGGGGAAGGGCAGTGTGCTCACGGGTTCCACGCTACTGCGCGGGTGCCCGCAGCGGCATGCGGGTTCTGTGATCGAGGGTCAGCGGCCGCGCACCGCGCGGGGAGGCACTCCATACTGGGCGCGGAACACGCGGCTGAAGTGCGCTGCATCGACAAACCCCGCGCCGATCGCGATCTCGGCGATGGAGCGCTGGGCCTGATACGGGTCGATCAGAGCGTCGTAGCACCGCTGCAGTCGCCGCCGTCGGATGACCGTGGACACCGAGGCGCCCTGCTCGCTGAACATCGAATGCAGGTGACGCACCGAGATGTAGTGCGCAGCCGCGATCTGCGAGGGAGACAGTTCGCTGTCGGCGAGGTGCACGTCGATGTAGGTGAGGATGTGCGTCAGCGTCGTGGAATGCGCGCTCACCGGGCCGTCGGTCGCGGCGAGGTTCGCCTCGAGCACCGTGCTGAGCATGTCGACGGCGGTTCGCAGCATCCGCCGGGCGACGCGGCTGTCGAGGTGGTGCGCACCTTCGGCCAGCGAGCCGAGGTAGGGGCCGACCATCGCGCCCAGCGCCCCACCGGCGTTGAGGCGGGTCGCGGTGATGCGGCTGGTGTCCTCCGTGGGGATGTCGAGGAGGACCTTCGGGAACATCACCACCGACATCTGCACGGCGTCGTCGAAGAGGAGGGAGTACGGGCGGTCGGTGTCGTAGAGGGCCATGTCACCGCTGCCGAGGGCGGTCTCGCGGCCGTCCTGCACGATCATGCCGCTGCCGCGCTCGATGCGGGAGAACTTGAAATACTGCTGCGGGGCACGGGAGATGAGCGAGGGGGTGCGGTGCACGCCATGCCCGTCGGCGTCGATCGCGAAGACGTGGATGTCTCCGGCAGCGGTGGCATCGATCGCGCCACGGAAGCGATCCTGCTCCGGCGCCGTCACGTCGAGCGCGACGACAGCGCGGGAAACCGCATGGCGATAGTCGAGGAACGACAGACTCTGCATCAGGGCTCACCTCACTGTGGCCGATCATATACGATGACGCATTTTAGCACTCGGTCGGTGTGCCCGCGTAGACAAGTGTTCTGCCCTCGCCGTCAATCGACGACGGCTCCCCCTGGCGAGTATGAGGACTGACCCGAGCATCGAAGGAGCTGTGCCATGGTGACGTCCCCTCCCACAACGTCGACGACGAGAACGGCCGAGCATCGGCGCCTCGGC
Organism: Microbacterium sp. NPDC055665; assembly: GCF_053618035.1. Lineage (NCBI taxonomy): Bacteria > Bacillati > Actinomycetota > Actinomycetes > Micrococcales > Microbacteriaceae > Microbacterium > Microbacterium sp. NPDC055665. The sequence continues at coordinate 633,604 of NZ_JBSHGY010000002.1, forward strand.
GTCTTCGCGGTCGCTTTCATGATCATCGCGGCCTCCGCGCCGCTCACCGTTCTCGCCGGCGGAGTGACCAGCGCCTACGCGGTCACACACGTCGACGGCATCCCCTTCGGCTACATCGTGCTCGCGGTGGCACTCGCCGTGTTCGCGATCGGCTACGCCGCCATGAGCCGGTTCGTCACGAATGCCGGTGCGTTCTATGCGTACGTCGCGCAGGGAATCGGTCGCCCGACCGGCGTCGGGGCGTCGGTGCTCGCGTTCCTCTCTTACAACGCCATGCAGATCGGCATCTACGGGATGCTCGGCTTCCAGATCAGCTCGTTCATCGAGTCGAAGACCGGGTGGGCGAGTCCGTGGTGGGTGTGGGTGCTCCTCACGATCGTGCTGGTCGGTGTGCTCGGCGTCCACCGGGTCGATCTCTCGGCGAAAGTGTTGGGCGTGCTCGTCGCGCTGGAGTTCGTGGCGGTGATCGTGTTCGATCTGTTCGCCTTCGGGAACCCGGCTGAGGGATTCACGGCGGCACCCATCACCCCCGCGGCCCTGTTCGTTCCTGGAGTGGGAGCGGTCCTCGCGTTCGGCATCGCCGCGTTCATGGGCTTCGAGTCGGCAGCGATCTACGGCGAGGAGTCGAAGGATCCGAAGCGCACCATCCCGCGCGCGACATTCCTCGCTGTCTGCGTGTCCGGCATCTTCTACGCCATCTCCTCCTGGGCGCTCGCGCTCGCCGTCGGCCCGAGCAAGATCACCGACCCCGCGGGCATCTCGCCGGAAGAGGCCGGCCCTCCGCTGTTCTTCAACTTCGTCGCCGAGCACCTGGGCGTGATCTGGGTCGACGTGATGTCGATCCTCTTCATCACCAGCCTGTTCGCCGCCCTCGTCAGCTTCCACAACGCGGTCGCCCGGTATGCCTTCTCGCTCGGTCGCGAGGGTGTGCTGCCGCGGGTGCTGGGAACCGTCCGCATCACGAGCGGTGCACCGTGGGCAGGGTCGTTGCTGCAGTCCGCGATCGCGGTGGTCGTGATCATCGGCTTCGCGATCGGCGAGCAGGGCTGGAATCCCGAGAACGGCCCGTATCCGGTGATCACCCTCTTCACCTGGCTCACCAATCTCGGTGCCTTCGGGCTCGTGCTGCTCCTGGTGCTCGTCTCCGTCGCGGTGATCGGCTTCTTCCGACGCGACAGCCGAGAGGTGGGCGCCGGCAGCAGGCTGGTCGCACCGATCATCGCGTTCGTGGCGCTCGGGATCGTGTGGGTGCTGATCCTTCTGAACTGGGACGTGCTGCTCGGTCAGGCCGAGTCCACCCCGACGACCTTCATCCTCCCGGCTGTGCTGCTCGTGCCCTCGGCGCTGGCCGTGGTGTGGGCGCTGTGGCTGCGCAGGGCGCGGCCCGAGGTCTACCGCCAGATCGGCCACGGCACCGAGCTGCCGGAGGCATCACTCCTCGGTGAGCCAGTGGTCGACGCGACGAGAGGAAACCTGTGAGCGCCCCCGACACCAGGCTGACGTTCCGATATCTGTCCGAGCCGGACACGGTTGCGGCGGGCGTCACAGACATGAGTCTGTGCGTCGACGTGATGGAGGAGACCCTGCGCCTCGTCGACGCCGGTGACTACCGGATGGGTGGGCCGGACGGGAACTCCCACGGGTCGATGGTCACCTTCCCCACCGAGTCCCCTCACGACGGCATGCCCCTGGACGGTCCGCATCGACGGATGATGGCGATGCCGGCGTATCTCGGCGGCACCTTCCAGACGGCCGGATGCAAGTGGTACGGGTCGAACATGGCCAACCGCGAGAACGGTCTGCCGCGATCGATCCTGATGCTCACGCTGAGCGACAAGGACACCGGTGCACCCCTCGCACACATGTCGGCGAACCTGCTGAGCGCCTACCGCACCGGCGCCGTGCCGGGTGTCGGCGCGCGACACCTCGCGAACGCCGATGCCCGGAGCGTGGGCATCGTGGCCCCCGGCGTCATGAACCGGACGACGCTCGAAGCCTTCGTGGCCGTGCGCCCCGAGCTCGACACGCTGAAGGTCGCCGGCCGCAGCCGATCCGGTATCGACTCCTTCGTCGAGTGGGTCCGGCGCGAGTACCCGCAGTTCACGACGGTCACGGTCGTCGACAGCGTGGAGGATGCCGTGCGCGGCAGCGATCTGGTCACCATCGCCCCCACGACGGCGGCCGGGTCGGCGAACTACGTGCGCATCGAGAAGCAGTGGATCAAGCCCGGCGCGCTGGTGAGCCTGCCCGCCGACATCATGATCGACGACGAGCTGCTCCACGGTGCGCGCCACATCGCGGACTTCCGCGGCCTGTACGAGGCGTGGAGCGAAGAAGTGCCCCATCCCGCGCACGAGCACATCGGTCTCCACGGCATGTACCTGCTCGACCGCATCCGCTCCGGCGACGTGGGCGCGGAGACCCTCGAGAACCTGCCGGCGATCATGAGCGGCGAGGCCGAGGGCCGCCGGGGTGACGACGAGATCTTCCTGTACTCCGTCGGCGGGATGCCGGTGGAGGACGTCGCCTGGGGAACCGTCGTCTACCGGCGCGCGGTGGCCGAGGGCATCGGCACCGAGCTGCTGCTCTGGGACACGCCGGCTCTCGCATGACCGGCGTCCGTCTCGCATCGATCATTCGTCGGGAGTACCCATGAGTGCGCAGGTCAGGAAGCGGATCGTCATCGTCGGGCTGGGGGCGGTGGGTGCTCTCGCCGCGTGGCGCCTGTCGCAGCGCGATGATGTCGAGGTCGTCGGCGTCGAGCAGTACGGCAAGGTGCACGACAGGGGCTCGTATGCCGGGGAGTCCCGAGTGTTCCGCACTGCGTACCACGAGGGCGGGCGCTACGTGCCGATGCTCCAGGAGTCGCGGCGACTGTGGCGAGATCTCGAGCAGCAGTCCGGCCGGGAGCTCTACCTCGAGGTAGGGGCCCTGTCGATCGCCCAGCCCGACCGGGTCGAGATGCGCACGACCCTCGAGACCGCGCGCGAGTTCGACCTGCCCCACACGCTGTACGACACCGAGGAGCTGCGGCGCGCCCACCCGCAGCACAACGTGCGCGACGGCGACGTCGGGGTGCTCGACCACCACGGCGGCGGCATCCGTCCGGAGGTCTCGCTCCTGGCAGCACTCGACCTCGCCGAGGCCGCCGGCGCACAGCTGCACTTCCATACCCCGGTGCTCGCGATCGAGGAAGAGCCGGGAGGCGTGGTGGTGCGCACCCCGAACGAGGCGATCAGGGCCGACACCGTGATCCTCGCCTCCGGCTCCTGGTCCACCCGACTCGACGGTCGCCTGCGCGATCTGCTGCGGCTGCAGGTGCTGGGTCTGACCTGGTTCATGCCCACGGACATCGCCGACTTCCTTCCAGAGCGCTTCCCCGCGTTCCTGCGCGATGTCGGACCCGTGCACTTCTTCGGGGCGCCGAGCCTCGACGGCTACTCGATCAAGGCGAGCAGCAACCCGACCTGGCCGGTCGCCCGCGACGTCGACGAGGTTCCGCGGGAGTACACGCGACGCGAACTCGCGAAGATCGGGCAGCAGGCCAAGGAGTTCTTCCCCAGCCTGAACCCCGAACCGGTGCGGTCGAGTGTGCACCACTGCGCCTACACGCCCGATCGCACGCCGATCGTGGATGTGAGCGAGAGTGAGCGGGTCGTGACCGTGACCGGACTCTCCGGGCATGGCTTCAAGTTCGCGCCCGTGCTCGGGGAATGGGCGGCTCGGCTCGCCACCCAGCCGAGCGCATCCGACATCGACCCGCACTTCTCGCTGGGCGCCCACCTCGACCGCTTGGCGACCGTCGGTGCATACCGCGGCGGTGGACATTGATGGCTTCCGTGCGACGCCCTTCGGTCACGGACCGGCAAGCGCGCCGCGCGGGCAGTCAAACTCAGCTCGACCCGTGAGCACAGACTCGAACTGCGCGATGAACCTGTCGTGCATCCCATCGTGAGGAGACAGTGATGTCGGAGATCGCCCCGGTTCTGGATGAGGCCGCCCTGCTGGAGCGCGTCGGCGTCCCCGCGGGTCAGGGTCGCGAAGTGGTCGATGCGGCGACACGGGAGCCCATCGGTCGGGCACCCGTGCACACGGTCGAAGAACTCGACGCCGCGGTCGCGCGGGCGAAGGCGGCTCAGCCGGCGTGGGACGCGCTCGGCCATGCGGAGCGCAGTGCGCTCCTGAACCGCGTGGCCGATGCGATCGACGCGAACGCCGAGCCGCTCGCCCGCCTGCTGTCGCGGGAGCAGGGGAAACCGCTCAACGGCCCGAACGCCCGCTTCGAGGTGGGCGCGTGCTCCGCCTGGCTGCGCACCGCGGCCGCGACAGCCCTCGAGCCCGAGCTCGTGGTCGACGACGGCGACACGCATGCGGAGCTGCACTACCGCGCGATCGGCGTGGTGGGCGCGATCGGACCGTGGAACTGGCCGCTGATGATCGGCATCTGGCAGATCGCCCCGGCGCTGCGCATGGGGAACACGGTGGTCGTGAAGCCGAGCGGGTACACGACGCTGAGCGTGCTGGCGTTGATCGAGGTCATGAACGAGGTTCTCCCCCGCGACGTGCTGATCGGGGTCGCCGGAGACCGAGAGGTGGGAGCCCGGATCGCCTCGCACCCCGACATCGGCAAGGTCATGTTCACGGGCTCGACCGCGACCGGCCGCAGCATCGTCGAGAGCTCGGCGAAGAACCTCGCCAGGCTCACGCTCGAGCTGGGCGGCAACGATGCGGGGATCGTGCTGCCGGGCGTCGACGCGGCGGCCATCGCGCAGGACCTCTTCTGGGGCGCCTTCATCAACACGGGTCAGACCTGCGCCGCACTCAAGCGCCTCTATGTGCATGACTCGGTCTACGACGAGGTCGTCGACGCGCTGGCGGATGTCGCGCGGCAGACGCCGATGGGCAACGGTCTGGATGAGCAGAACGTGCTCGGTCCGCTGCAGAACCGTGCGCAGTTCGAGATCGTGCGCGACCTGGTCGATGACGCGGCGCGAGTTGGCGGCCGTATCGTCACGGGCGGCGCACCCGCGACCGAGCTCGGCGAGCTCTTCTATCCGGTCACCCTCGTCGCGGACGTGACCGACGGGGTCGCGCTCGTAGACGAGGAGCAGTTCGGTCCCGCGCTGCCCATCATCCGGTACACCGATGTGGACGACGCGATCGCCAGCGCCAACGGACTCGACGTCGGCCTCGGAGCGTCGGTCTGGGGTGAGCGCGACGAGGCCCGCAAGGTCGCCGCGCGCATCCAGGCCGGAACGGTGTGGATCAACTCGCACGGCGGCGTGCACCCGATGATCCCGTTCGGAGGCCACAAGTCGTCCGGCTACGGCCTCGAGTTCGGCGTCGAAGGGTTGAAGTCGGTCGCCGTGCCGCAGGTCATCAACGGCTGAGTGAGAGGGTGCGCGGCGCCAGGCCGCGCACCCTCTCAGCACCGGAAGGTCAGCTGATCGCGAGGCGGATGCGCTCGGCGAGGAACTCCAGGTCGGCCTTGGTGAGATCCGTGACTGCGTAGGCGGTCGGCCAGACGTTGCCGTCGTCGAGGTTCGAGATGGGCTCGAAACCGAACGTGCCGTACCGCACCTTGAACTTGCTCGCCGGCTGGAAGAAGCAGAGCACCTTGCCATCCCGACCCCACGCAGGCATCCCGTAGTACGTGCGGGGTACGAGTTCCGGGGCGACCTCGGACACGAGGGCGTGCAGCTTGTTCGACAGAGCCTGGTCTTCGGTGGTCAGCTTCTCGATCGCCTCCTTGATGTCGGCCTCCCCCGCGGCGCGCAGCTCCTCGGGTGACTTCTTCGCGCGCGAGCGTCGGGTGCGGGCCTCCTTCGCGGCGGCCTGCATGGCCTCGCGTTCTTCGGCGCTGAAGTTCTTCTCTTTCTCGGCCATGATCGGTCCTCTCGAAGTGCTTCCGGTGTGGGATTCACACTACGGAGGTCGATCCTCCGTGTGCTTCTCGATTCGTGATCGATCCCTGAAGCCGCCCCGGCTGCCAGACTGGCGCCATGACGACAGTCTTCACCGGCCGCATCCGTCCGCTCTCGCCGAGCGCAGACGCCGAAGCGGAGGCGATGGCCGTCGACGACGGCACGATCGTGGCCGTCGGGGCAGCGGACGAGCTTCGCCACCGTTTCCCGGACGCGGAGACCATAGCCCTCGACGGATGGGTCATGCCCGGGCTGATCGAGCCGCACGGGCATCCGGGCTTCTCCGCGATCCTGCTGTCCGATCTCGTGGTCGACCTGCGTCCCGTCATGATCCCCGACGCGGAAGGCGTCCTCGGGGCGCTCCGAGCGGCGGTCGAGGATGCCGGTGGCGAAGCGATCTTCGCGAACGGGTGGGATGCGCTGCTGCAGCGCGGACTCCCCGACCCCGACATCCGCTTCCTCGACGAGCTCGCCGGCAGCGTGCCCCTCGTCGTCATCCACAACTCTGGTCACTCGGTGTACTTCAACACTGCGGCCGCGCTCGCCGCGGGCCTCGATCGGGACACCCCCGATCCGGTCGGCGCATCGTTCGGTCGCGACGCCGCGGGGGAGCTCACGGGGGTCGCCCTCGAGGCCGCCGCGGTCGAGCAGGTCGTGGCGCCGATGCTCGCGAAGGCGAAGCAGCATCTCCCCCGGATCCTCCCCGCGCATCTGCACGACCTCGCATCCCGTGGCATCACCACCGTGTCGGACCTGTCGTGGAACCCCGAGCTGAACCCGCTCATCGACGCTCTCCGTGCGCAGGGCGCGATGCCGGTACGGCTGCGGTGGTACGAGATGTCCCGCCCCGGCGGTGTCGCCGCCCCGCGCAGCGATGACGATCCCGTGTTCCGTCAGACAGGCGTGAAGACCTGGTCCGACGGTTCTCCGTGGGTGGGCAACATCGCCACATCCTTCCCCTACCTCGACACGGCGGCGACCCGCTCGCTCGGGCTCGAACCGCATCACATCGGGCGGGCGAACTACACCGCCGAGCAGCTGCGGACGATCGCAGAGCCCTATGCCGCCGCCGGCTGGCAGCTCGCCTGTCATGTGCACGGAGACCTCGCGATCGACGCGACGCTCGACGTGTACGAGCAGCTCGTCCGGCAGCACGAGCTCACCGACCACCGTTTCCGGTTGGAGCACTGCGGGGCCATGACGCCGGCGCAGTTCGAGCGAGCAGCCTCTCTCGGCGTGACCGTCAGTCTCTTCGTCGACCACATCACGTACTGGGGAGAGGTGCTGGTCGACGACCTCTTCGGTCCGGAGCGCGGCGGTGCCTGGGCCGATGCCGGAGCAGCCTTCGCCACCGGTCACCGGGCGACCTTCCACAACGACGGATGGGTCACCCCCAACGAGCCCTTCCGGAACATGGCCGTCGCCGAGACCCGCACCACGCGCAACGGATACCGGATGCCGGGCGGAACCCCGGTCTCGCGCGAGCAGGCCCTTCTCGCGCACACCGTGAACGCGGCGTGGCAACTGTTCAGCGACCATGAGGTCGGCGCCCTCGCCCCCGGACTCCTGGCCGACTTCATCGTCGTCGACCGCGATCCCCTCACGGTCTCGGCCGAAGACCTCGCCGAGACGCAGGTGATGGCGACCTATGTGAGCGGCACCAGGGTCGCCTGACACACGGTCATCGGCGGTCTGCGCCGCCGGATAGTGTGTGATCCATGGACCTGCGTGTCGCGGCGTACGCGGTCGTCACCGATGACGACGGGCGTCTGCTGCTTGCGCGCTGGACCGAGGGCCGCCGCGTGGCGTGGACAATGCCCGGCGGGGGACTCGAGCCCGGTGAATCGCCCGAGGATGCGGTGCGCCGCGAGCTCCGTGAGGAGACCGGCTACACCGTGAAGGTGGGCGAGCTCCTCGGCATCCACTCCCGGGTCATCCCTGCGGGACGCCGCGTGCAGAAGGCCGCGGATCCGCTGCACACGCTGCGCATCGTCTATCGGGCAGAGGTCACGGGCGGCAAGCTGCGCTTCGAGACCGGAGGTTCGACCGACATGGCCGAGTGGTTCCCTCTGAAGGCCGTGGCCGAGCTGCAGCGCGTCAAGCTCGTCGACATCGCGATGCGGATGGCCGGCCTTCTCTGACCTCAGCGCTCCTCGGGAACCGAGATGTCGGCGACCGTCGCTCCATAGGCGGCGATGAGGTCGTCCGCGTCGACGAAGAGGCTGTAACCGTGGGCACCCGCGCCCATCGCGATGCGCTGACCGACGATCGACTCGTCGGCGTAGATCGGCCAGTCCGTCGTGCTGCCGATGGGGACGATGGTGCCCCGCTCGTAGCCGGTCGCCTGGAGTGCGAGTTCGGGCTCGGGGAGGCGCAGCTTGTTCACGCCGACCAGTGCGCGCAGCTTCGGCCAGGAGATCGAGCGTCCGCCGGGCACGAGGGCGAACAGGAAGGTGTCGTCCGAACGCTTCACGACGAGCGTCTTCACGATGCCGGACGGCGGGATGCCGAGCAGCTCGGCCGCCTCGAACAGGCTGTCGGCCGCGGGGCGCTCGCGGATCTCGATGTCGAGACCGCGAGCAGCGGCCGCGTCTCGTACCCGCGCATGCCGATCGCCTCCGTCACCAGAGGCGACGGAGGCGGGATCAGACGGGGTCACGCGTCGGGCGCGGCGAGCGGGTCGTCCGCGACCCAGAGCTCATCGTCGGCACGCAGCGCCTGCCATGCGGCGTAGAGCACGCCCACGGCAGCAGCAGCACCGAGGATGATCGCGATGACCGAACCGAGGCCGGGGCCGGACTTCTGCTTCTTGCCGAAGTCGCCGCGACGAGCGGGTGCTGCCACGCCGTGACGCTTGGCGTTCGCGACATCCCAGGCGGTGAGAGCCGAACCGACGACTCCACCCACGATCGGGACGACCTTGTCGTCGACGACGTGCTTGCCGATCTTCACGCCACGGTCGACGACCGGGGCGACACGGCGGTTGTACGTGTCCTGGATGACGGGGACGACCTGCTCGCGATTGATGTTTCCGAGCTGACGTCCGGCCTCGCGGGCGACATCGGCGGCGTGACCGACGAGCACCTGCTGGTTCTCCCAGAGCTGGTTCGCGTCGTTCTGAAGACGACGCAGTTCCTTCTTCCGCTTGCGGCTGAGGCTCACGATGCTCTCCTGTCCATTGGAGTACGGGTTCCCCATCTTGCCACGAGAGGCTGGATACCGGGCGGGAATCGCCCGGCCCTTGCGCCGCTGACGGATCCGCGGTACACCGGGCGAACTCACCGAAAGCTCTGCGAGAATGAGGGCATGGCTCACGCTTCCCACGTCGCAACCCTGCACACCAACCACGGTGACATCGTCATCAACCTCTTCGGCGATCACGCACCGAAGACGGTCAAGAACTTCGTCGGTCTCGCCGACGGCACCCAGGAGTGGACCGATCCCGCCACCGGCAAGCCGGGCGAGGGTCCCCTCTACAAGGACGTCATCTTCCACCGCATCATCCCGAACTTCATGATCCAGGGCGGCGACCCGCTCGGACAGGGCGTCGGCGGCCCCGGCTACAACTTCGACGACGAGATCAACATGGAGCTCGACTTCAACAAGCCGTACATCCTCGCGATGGCGAACGCCGGCCTCCGCCGCAACGCCATCACCGGCAAGCCCGAGGGCACCAACGGCTCGCAGTTCTTCATCACCACCGACCCGACTCCGTGGCTGCAGGGCAAGCACACCATCTTCGGCGAGGTCGCCGATGACGCCTCCCGCGCTGTCGTCGACAAGATCGGTGCGGTTCCGACCGGCGGCGGCGACCGTCCGATCGAGCCCGTCGTGCTGCAGTCGATCGACATCGTCGCGGCCTGACGACAGCTGCGGCCGATCCGGATGACCACGCCTGAGTTCACGAGCAATCGCGACAACTTCTGCTACCGGCATCCGGATCGGCAGAGCTTCGTGCTCTGCCAGCGGTGCATGCGCACCATCTGCCCCGAGTGCCAGACCCAGGCGCCCGTCGGCGTCATCTGCCCGGAGTGCATGAACGCCGAGCGCAAGAACCGCACCCCCGCGCAGAAGAAGGCCCAGCGCCGGTGGGGTGCTCGCAGCGGCGGGACCATGGCGATCGCCCGCGGCGGCAAGCCGATCGTCACGTACGTGCTGCTCGCCGTCACGTCGTTCATCGGCCTGGTGCAGCTGATACCCGGGATGAACGGGCCGATCACGCAGGCGCTCGCCTTCTACGCGCCCTATCTCTATCCGAACCTCTTCGGCGCGGGCTTCGAGCCCTGGCGCCTCCTCTCCGTGCTGTTCGTGCACGGCGGGTTCATCCACCTCGCGCTGAACATGCTCGCCCTGTGGATGCTGGGACAGAGCCTCGAGCCGATGCTCGGTCGCGCCCGCTTCCTGGCCCTCTATCTGATCAGCGGCCTCGGCGGATCGGTGGCGGTCGCTCTCCTCGCACCCCTGGACCCGACGGTCGGCGCATCCGGTGCGATCTTCGGAATGCTGGCCTCACTGCTGATCATCGGCCGCCACATCGGCGCGAACGTGACCGGCATCCTCGTGATCCTCGGCATCAACTTCGCCTTTGGCTTCTTCGCCGGCGGCATCTCCTGGCAGGCGCATCTGGGTGGCGCCATCGTCGGCGCCCTGGTCGCCCTCATCTACACCAAGACGAGGCGTCGAGACCAGCGCACCTGGCAGATCGTCCTGCTCTCCGCACTCGTCGTTCTGTTGATCGTCATCGTCGCCTTCATCCCGCCGCTGATCCTTTTGTCCTGATCCCGAGTTGTTAACAGGGTTGTTAACCCCTGTGAATAACACCGGTGTAATTCTCCCCAGGCTGTGGAGAGCCTTGTGGATAACTTTCGCTCGGTTCGTCTTGTGGGTCGGGCGCGGGGTCGTTCCCTTCGCTCGCAGAGCGGGTCCCTCCCGCTTCGCGGGGCCCTCCCGATGCTCGCTCCGGGAACAACCCCGCGCCCTTGCCTGGAGCCATAGCTCGCTCTGAGCATGCGAAAGGCCCCTCGCTGCGCGAGGGGCCTTTCGAGAAGGAGTGGCGTCAGCGCCAGCGGGTGGTCATCAGGAAGCCGATCAGGGCGATGCCGAGGCCGATCGCGAGGTTCCAGTTGTCGAGACCCGGGATCGGGAACTGCATGCCCGAGATGTAGAAGACCAGGATCCACGCGAGGCCGAGGAGCATGAAGCCGATCATCACCGGCTTGAACCACACGGCGTTGGGAGCGGCGTCGCCTTCGGCGCGCTCGACAGCGGGTTCTTCGGTGTTACGGTCTCGTGCCATGCCGTCATTGTACCCATGAGACCTGTCATCCGACGAGGCGGCGATCGCAACGGACGAGCGGGGATGGCGGGCATCCGTTCAGCGTCCCGGGATATGATCGCGCCATGACTGCATCCGTCGTGCCTGGGGGGCGACGCCCGCGGCGGGAGCGACCACGCTCTCGCGCGACTTTCGCGAGCGTGCTCGGCGAACTTCTCCTCACCGCAGGAGTGCTCGTCCTGCTCTTCGTCGCGTGGCAGATGTGGATCGGCGACATCATCATCAGTGCACAGAAGAACGACGAGGGTGCGGCGATCTCGCAGGAGCTCGCGCAGGGTGAGGCGCCCGAGCTCCCGCCTGTCGTCGAGACGGAAGACGGCGCCACCGTTTACGTCCCCCCGGTTCCCGCGGCCCCGGCCGACGCCGAGTGGTTCGGACAGATGCACATCCCCCGCTTCGGCGCGGACTACAACTTCGGGATCTACGGCGGAACGAGCCGCGCACGGACCCTCGACCAGAAGGGGATCGGCGTCTACACCGACTCCAAGATGCCCGGCGAGGTCGGCAACTTCTCGATGGCCGGACACCGCACCACCTGGGGCAAGCCCTTCAATCAGCTCGACAAGCTGCAGCTGAACGATGCGATCGTCGTCGAGACCCCCGACGGCTGGTACACATACCGGTTCCGCACCCTCGAATACGTCAAGCCGACGCAGACCGACGTCCTCGCTGACGTGCCGCAGATGCCCGCACAGCAGACCGGCGAGCAGTACATCACGCTCACCGCCTGCTCTCCGCTCTACTCCCTCGCGGAGCGCATCGTCGCCTACGGGGTGTTCGAGAGCTTCCAGCCCCGCGCCGAGGGACTCCCGACCGCGCTGACCGACCCGCCGCCTCCTCCGGCCGCCCCATCGGTGTGACCATGGACACCCACGAGGGAGAACACTGATGTACGCCGCACTCTGGCGCCTGCTGCCCGGTCCGTGGTGGCTGCGCGTCCTCATCCTGATCGTCCTCGTCGCCGCCGTGCTGTACGGACTGTTCTGGTACGTGTTCCCGTGGCTGAGCCCGATCATCGCCCCCGGCGAGGTCGACGTCGAATGACCCGAGTGCTCGTGGTGGACAACCACGACAGCTTCGTGCACACCCTCGTCGGCTACCTCCACGAGCTCGGCGCCGAGACCGCGATGGTCGAATCCGACGCGCTCAGCGCCGCCGAGTTCGAGCGGATGCTGCCCGGATACGAGGCCCTGCTGCTCTCCCCCGGCCCCGGGCGCCCTGCCGATGCCGGAATCTCCGTCGAAGCGGTGCGGATCGCTGCTCGACTGCGGACGCCGACGCTCGGGGTCTGCCTCGGGCATCAGACCATCGGTGAAGCGCTCGGCACCGCGGTCAGTGAGGCACCCGAGCTGATGCACGGGATGGTCTCCGCGGTCACGCACGACGGATCGGCGCTGTTCGCGGGGATCCCGTCGCCGTTCGACGCCGGCCGGTATCACTCCCTGGCGCTCGCGGCATCCGACCTCCCGCCCGAGGTCGTCGTCACCGCCTGGACGGACAGCGGAACGGTCATGGCGCTCTCGCACCGCGAGTTGCCGCTGCACGGCGTGCAGTTCCACCCGGAGAGCGTGCTCACGGAAGGCGGCTACCGGCTCCTCGCGAACTGGCTGGAACTCTGCGGCGACCGCGATGCCGTCGCTCGGTCGGAGAGCCTGCACCCGCTCGCGCGCTGACGCCTCGGCGCACGAGGCGCGTCAGGAGGGACTCAGGGCGCGGCGCAGTAACGGAGCTCGACCGTAGAGCCGATCGGGACATCGCCCGGGGCGACCGACATCGAGTGCACGGTCGGCGGCTCGGTGGGGGCGCAATCCGCCTCTTCGACGGACTTCGGGGTCAGACCGAGGTCGGTGAGGTTCGTCGTCGCCGCCTCGACTGTCCAGCCGACGAGGTCGGTCAGCGTGACCTTTCCGCTGGCGACGACGAGGTTGACGACGGTATCCGGAGCCACTTCGGTGTCCGCCGCCTCGCTGGCGGAGATCACGGTTCCCGCGGCGAGACCCTTGTCGTTCTTCTGGATCACCGTCCCGAGTTCGAGGCCGGCGGTTTTCAGCGCCTTGGTGGCATCCTCGAGCGCCATGCCTTCGATCTTCGGCACCACCACGGTCTCCACGCCGGAGGAGACGTGCACGGTGACCGTCGAGCCCTCCTCCACCGAGACTCCCGCCTCGGGGTCGGTGCGGATGACGTTGCCCTCGGTGATCTCGGAACTCGACTCGATCACGATCTTCGCCGTCAGATCGAGCTTGGCGAGGTCGTCCTGCGCGCGCTCGGACGACACGTTCACGAGGTTCGGAATGATGCGCGAGGTGCTCGGCACCTCGGGCGGACGCATGCTGATCGTCACGACCCAGAACAGGACGGACGCGAGCAGCACAGCGAGCAGAGCGACACCGGCCCAGATCCAGGCGACCGGAGGGCCGGACTGGGTGCGGGTCATGGTGGTGTCGGAGCTGAGCTGGCGCAGCGACCGCGCCGTCTCCTGCGCCTGCCGCGGACTCGGACCGTAGAGCTCGCTCGTCAGCGCACCCAGCTGCTTGCGGGTCGGCGCCGCCCCGGTCACGGCGGCATCCAGTGCGGCGCGGAAGTGCGCGGCATCCGGGTAGCGCTGATACGGGTCCTTCGCGAGAGCCCGCAGGACGATCGGGTCGAGTGCGCCCGGTGCATCCTCGTTCACCTCGGTCGGCGGGATCGGGGTCTCACTGACGTGCTGGTAGGCGACGGCCACCGGCGACTCGCCACGGAACGGCTGGCGGCCGGTGAGCAGTTCGTACAGCACGACGCCGGTTGAGTACAGGTCGGCGCGGGCATCGACGGGCTCACCCTTGGCCTGCTCCGGCGAGAAGTAGGCAGCGGTGCCGATGATCTGCGTGGTCTCCGCCACGGTCGACGAGGAGTCGGAGACGGCTCGGGCGATGCCGAAGTCCATCACCTTGACCTGGCCCTTGTCGGTCACCATGACGTTGCCGGGCTTGATGTCGCGGTGCACGACACCGGCGCGGTGCGAGTAGTCGAGCGCCTCGAGGATGCCGTCGACGTAGCGCACCGCGTCTTCGACCGGCACCGGTCCGTCGGCGATGATCTTCTTCAGCAGCGTGCCCTTGACCAGCTCCATCACGATGTACGGGGGCTCATCGGACGACGGGTCGTTCGATGAGGGGTCACCGGCATCGAAGACGCGGACGATCGACGGATGCGACATGCGGGACGCCGCCTGCGCCTCCAACCGGAAGCGGTTGCGGAAGGCGGTGTCACGAGCCAGCTCGGGGTCGAGGATCTTGATCGCGACCTCACGGCCGAGGGTCAGGTCGTAGCCGCGATAGACCTTGGCCATCCCGCCATGCCCGATGAGCTCGTCGACGCGGTATCGACCCGCGATGACTCGTGGCTCTGTGGACACGTACTACCCCCTGGAAAACGACTGCGACTGAGCTGGATTAAAGGCTACCCTTCGGTGCCGCCGCCGCCGTCACCCTCGCCGGGGTCGGTCGCCGCGACGATCGGAACCGAGAGCGGGGGCGATGCCGACGAGGTGCGCTGGTCGCCACCCGAGCACATGCCCTGGTAGGTGACGATGAGCTGCTGGCCCGCGGCATCCGCCACCTGCACCTGCGTGTTGCGCTGCGTCGGCTGGAAGTTCGGCCCGCCTGACACGAAGGTGCCGTTCTGCAGGGACACGACGTATCCGGAGAGGGTCGTGCCGCTCGGGCACGTGAACCCGGTGCCCCAGGAGATGGTCACCGTGCTGCCGGCGACCGGGTCACCCGTGATGGTCGGGGTGTCGGTCGGGGTCGGCAGGGCTGCGCGCGCGGCGTAGACCGTGAGGGTCATCGGCTGGGTCGTCTCGACGTTGCCGGAGGGGACGACACGGTACACCTTGCCGACTTCACCGTCGCTCGGAGCCGGGTCTCCCTCGGGGCAGGTGATCTCGCCCGTGAAACCGGCCTCCTTGAGCGTGGATGTGGCAGTGCCGCAGTCCATGCCCGCCAGGCCCAACGCGGTCACGTCGACGCGGACCACCTCGGGGGGAGGGGTCGTCGCCGGAGGCGGCGTCTGCGACTGGGACTGCGACGGAGACGGCGAATCCGACGGCTTGGCGTCAGGATCCCCCTGGTTCATCAGCATCGCCCACACGGCACCGCCGAGCACGATCACCAGCAGCGCGATCAGCGCGATCAGCGGCCAGGTCCACGGGCTCTTCTTCTTCTTCTTCGTCTCCTCCGTCGTCTCCTCGGTGGAGAGCTGAGCGGTGGTGGGAAGGATGCGGGTGGTGCCGTCGTCGCCCGATGCCGTGAGCATGCGGGTCGCGTCGTCGTCGCCGGCGATGCCACCGGTCGCGATCGCGGCAACGGCGATGGCTGCGGAGTTCAGGTCTCCGCGACGCAGGGCCTGTGCTGCACGCGCCACCGTCGCCGATGAAGACGGGCGGTCGCTGGGCTTCTTGGCGATCATCGCCATGACGAGGTTCTGCACCGGGATCGGCACGGTCGGCGGCAGCGGCGGCGGCTGCTCGTTGATCTGCGCCATCGCGATCGCCACCTGCGACTCACCGGTGAACGGACGCTTGCCCGCCAGGCACTCGTACGCGACGATGCCGAGCGAGTAGGTGTCGGTCGCGGGAGAGGCCGGGTGACCCGATGCCTGCTCGGGCGACAGGTACTGTACGGTGCCCATGACCTGTCCGGTCGCCGTCAGCGGCACCTGGTCGGCGATGCGGGCGATGCCGAAGTCGGTGATCTTGACGCGGCCGTCGGGCGTGATCAGCAGGTTGCCCGGCTTGATGTCGCGGTGCACGAGACCGGCCGCATGCGCGGCCTGCAGGGCGGATGCCGTCTGGGCCACGATGTCGAGCGTCTTGTCGGCGCTGAGCGCACCGTCGCGCTCGAGCACAGTCGACAGAGCTTCGCCGGGCACGAGCTCCATGACGAGGTAGGCGCTGCCGTTCTCCTCGCCGTAGTCGAACACGCTGGCGATGCCCTCATGGTTCACGAGAGCGGCGTGACGTGCCTCAGCACGGAAACGCTCGAGGAACCCGGGATCCCCCATGTACTCGTCCTTGAGGATCTTGATCGCGACGGTACGTCCGATGACGTGATCCGTCGCCTCCCACACCTCGCCCATGCCACCGATCGCGATACGCGACTGCAGCTCGTAACGACCACCGAACGACACACCCTGCGTCGGCCTCATCTGCCCAGCACCGCCTCTATGACCTTCTTCGCAATCGGAGCGGCGATGGTGTCGCCGCTGCCTGATTGTCCCTGTCCGCCGCCGTCTTCGACGACGACCGCTACTGCGACCGCGGGGTCGTCCGCCGGCGCGAAGCCGGTGAACCACAACGTGTGCGGCCTGTTTCCGTTCTCTGCGGTGCCCGTCTTACCGGCCACGTCGATCCCGTCTATTCTTGCACCCTGGGCTGCGCCCGTAGCGACGCTGGCCACCATCGACGCGGTCACGTCGTCGGCGACATCGGCCTCCATCGCACGGCCGAACTCGCTGTCCTGGAAGGCCTCGATCACCGACAGATCGTTCCCGATCACGGCATCCACCATCCGGGGGTTCATCACGACGCCGTCGTTCGCGAGACCGGCCGACACCATGGCCATCTGCAGGGGGGTCGCGGTGACCTTGCCCTGACCGAATCCGGTGAGTGCGGTCTGCGCGTCGTCGAGGGCGCGGGGGTAGCTCGAGGGGGTCGATTCCAGAGGCGTCTCGAAGGATCGGTTGAAACCGAGCTTGTCGGCCATCTCGCGGATCGTGTCGTCGCCGAGCTCGACGGCGAGCTCCGCCATCGGGATGTTGCAGCTGAGCCGGATGGCCTCGGCGATCGTGACCGTGGCTCCGGGACCGCACTTGCCGCCCCAGGCGTTCGACACGCGATTGGAGGACCCGGGGAGGGTGTACGACACCGGGTTCGGCAGGGTGGACTGCGGAGTCCAGTTCCCGCTGGCGTACGCGGCCGCCGCGACGACCACCTTGAAGGTCGAGCCCGGCGGGTTGAGGTCGCCGGCGATCGCCCGATTGGACAGCGGCTTTCCGGGGTCTGCGGCGAGCTGATCGTAAGTGGCATTCGCCGCATCCGCGTCGTGCGTCGCCATCTGGTTCGTGTCGAAACCGGGGGTGGAGACCATCGCGAGGATGCGTCCGGTCTTCGGCTCCATCGCGACCACGGCGCCCTGGAGCCCGCCGAGGGCCTCGTAGGCGGCGCGCTGAGCCGCCGTGTTCAGCGACAGCTCGACGCTGTAACCGCGCTGCGGCTGGCCCGAGATGATGCGCTCGACCTCGGCGAGCAGCGCGTTCGCGCCGGTACCGGAGAGTTCCGCGTTCATGGCGCGTTCGATGCCGGTGCGCGAGTCGAGAGCGGCGTTGAAGTAGCCGGTCACCGGCTCCCACATCGCGGCATCCGTGTAGACGCGCTGGAACTGGTACCTGTCGTCGCTGGGCACCGAGTTGGCGATGGTGGCACCGTCGACGATGATCGCGCCGCGCTGGATCTCGTAGCTGTCCAGGCGGGTGCGCTGGTTGTTGCTGTTCTGGGCGAGAGTGTCGGCCTCGACGACCTGGATCCAGCTGGTCGCTGCGAACAGCGCGATGAACATGAACAGCATGATGATGCTGAGACGGCGGAGCTCTCGGGTCATCCGATCACGACCCTCGGTTGGCGGCGGACGCCGTCGGAGATGCGCAGCAGCAGCGCCACGATGAGCCAGTTGGCCACGAGCGAGGATCCGCCGGCGGCGAGGAACGGCGTGGTCAGGCCCGTCAGCGGGATCAGACGGGTGACGCCGCCGACCATGATGAACACCTGCAGCGCGATGGTGAACGAGAGGCCGGTGGCGAGCAGTCGTCCGAAGTCGTCCTGACCGGCGAGGCCGATGCGCATGCCGCGACTGACGAAGACCATGTACAGGCAGAGGATCGCGAACAGCCCGATCAGGCCCAGCTCTTCACCGAGGCTGGTGATGATGTAGTCGCTGTGGGCGAGCGGGGTGACCTCCGGTCGGCCCTGGCCCCAGCCGGTACCGATGAGTCCGCCGCGGGCGAGCCCGAACAGGCCCTGCATCGGCTGATAGCCGGCGCCGTCGGGGTCGACCTGGTTCGGGTCGAACAGGAACAGCCAGTTGATGAAGCGGCCCTGCACGTAGCTGAGGATCTGCGTCGCGAGCGCGACGCCGGCGACCACGAGGGCCAGGCCGATGAGGACCCAGCTGGTCTTTCCCGTCGCCACGTAGAGCATCGCGACGAACATGCCGAAGATCAGGGTTCCGGTGCCGAGGTCGCGCTGGAAGACGATGATCCCGAGCGAGATGAGCCAGACCACGAGCACCGGCCCCAGCTCCCGCATGCGGGGCCAGGTGATGCCGAGGACTCGTTTTCCGACCGAGGTGAGGCTCTCGCGTGTGCGCACGAGGTATCCGGCGAAGAAGATCGCCAGGCAGATCTTGGCGAGCTCGCCCGGCTGGAATGCGAAGGCGCCGCCCAGCGACACCCAGACGGCCGCGTTCGCGTCGGGGATGCGCAGCCCGGGAACGAACGGCAGCAGCAGGAGCAGGATTCCGGCGAGGCCGAAGATGTAGGTGTACCGGAACAGGATGCGGTAGTTGCGCAGCAGGATCACGACCGCGATGGCGCCCGCGAGAGAGATCGCGGTCCAGGCCAACTGCTTGGTCGAGTACGCGTCCCAGCCGGTGTTCTTGAAGGCGATGTCGATGCGGTAGATCATCGCGATGCCGAGGCCGCTGAGCAGCGTCGCGATCGGGACGACGAACGGATCCGCATCGGCGGCGACGAAACGCAGCACGATGTGCAGGGCGAAGGCGAGCGCCGCGAGGCCTCCGCCGATCGCGAGGATCATCGGGTCGATCACGCCGAGCGCACCCAGCTGCACGAGGGTGAGCGCGGCGCCGCTGATCACACACGCGAACAGCAGCAGCCAGAACTCGCGGTTGCGTTGCGTCTGCGGCATCCGGAGACGCTTGAGAGCCTTGATGACGGTGGTGTCGGCCTGCACGTCGGTGCTCATCCCTCACCCCCAGCGGGGGTCTGGGAGGGCGCCGGGGTGGGCAGCGGTGTCGGCAGCGGGGTCTGCTCGATCACGTTCGCGTCGGCGCCGGCCCGTAGGCGATCGACGATCGCCATCGCGTCGGACAGTGAGCGCGCGTTGATCGTGCGCTCGACGGACGCCCGCTGATACTCCGGGAGGTTCGCGAGGAGGATGTCGGTGTCCTCGATCGGGGTCGACAGCGTGATCGGGCCGATGTTCTGCTGCACGCCCTGGAAGATCACGACGCTGTCGTCGTCGGCGCCGATGAAGTAGCGCGTCTGGGTCCAGCTGTATGCGGCGAAGGCGGCGACCACGAGCATCGCGACGACGAGGAGCGCGGCGGCGATCCAACCCGCGCGGCGGCGCTTCGCGCGACGGCGATCCTCTTCGATGAGCTCTTCGAGGTACTCCGGGGCCGGCTCGAAGTGGCTGGGCTCGTTCGCGGCCTGCCGTACCGGGTGCAGCCAGTTCCCGCGCGGCGGGCGCACCGGAGGCACGTAGACGCCGTCGGGGTTCGACGCCGAGCCCACGATCGTCGGTGTGCCGGAGTGGATCGGATGCTGTCCGCCGACGTCGACGAGCACGATCGTGACGTTGTCGGGAGCGCCGCCGTCGAGAGCCTGCTTGAGCAGGTAGTCCGCCGTGCGACCGGGGGCCACACCGAGCTGCATCGCCTTGAGGATGCGAGTCTCGTCGACGACTCCGGAGAGGCCATCGGAGCAGAGCAGCCAGCGGTCGCCGGGCTGCGTGTGCATGACGAACATGTCGAGCTCGGGGTCGGCGTCCATGTCGCTGAGGACGCGCATGAGGACGGATCGGCGCGGGTGGTAGCGCGCTTCCTCCGGAGTGATGCGACCGGAGTCGACCAGGCGCTGCACGAAGGTGTGGTCGGCGGTGATCTGAGTCAGTGCGTCGTCGCGGTACAGGTAGATGCGCGAGTCGCCGATGTGGCCGATGACCGCGTACTCGTCGACCATGATGATCGCGCTGACCGTGGTGCCGAGGCCGGCGAGTTCGGGACGCTCCTTGGCGGCGCGGATGAGGTCGCCCGCGGCGGTCGTCGCGGCGGCCTGCAGCGAGGCCTGCGCGTCTTCGACCGAGGAGTAGCCCTGGTCGAGGGGCTGCAGCCGCTGGATCGCGATGCTCGAAGCGACATCTCCACCGGCGTGGCCGCCCATGCCGTCGGCGACGGCGAACAGGTTCGCCCCGGAATACCCGGAGTCCTGGTTGTTGGAGCGGATCTTCCCGGTGTGGGAGATCGCGACGCTCGAGCCTTCGAAGACCATGCCGGGGTCAGGCTCGCAGCTCGAAGGTCGTGGCGCCCACCTTGATGGGGGTTCCGAGCGAGAGGGCGACCGGTGAGCCCGAGACCCGCTGGCCCGCGACGAAGGTGCCGTTGGTGGAGTCGAGGTCCTGGATCGCCCAGCTGTCTCCGCGCAGCATCAGGCGGGCGTGGTGGCTGGACGTGTAGTCGTCACGGATCACCAGCGCCGATTCGCTGGAGCGGCCGATCGTGAGCGAGTCGGCGCTGAGCGGCAGCTCGAGGCCGGCTTTCGGGCCGGAGGTGATGACCAGGCGCTTGGCCGTGGCGACGGTGGCCGGTCCGGTCGAGGGGCGTGCGGAGGCCGGCCTCGCCGCCGGGGCCGCTGCCGGTGCTGCTGCGGGAGCGGATGCGCCGGCGGTCGCCTCGGCGGGCAACTTGCGCACGCGGACGCCGAAGAGATCGGCGCGGAGCGAGTACACGACGCCGAACACGAAGAACCACATCAGGACGAGGAACCCGATGCGGAGCAGGAGGAGGATCAGTTCACTCAACCGAGGGCTCCGAACGCTCGGGTGGCGTCGTCGCCACGCGGGGCAGGACCCGACGGGCTGGCCACGGGGACGATCCGGAACACCAGGTCGGTGCGGCCGATGGTGATGGTGGTGTCGGTGGGGAGCGCGGCTTCGCGGAGCTTCTGGCCGTTCACCTTTGTGCCGTTCGTGGAACCGAGGTCGCGCATCATGGCGCGCTCGCCGTCCCACAGGATCTCGGCGTGCTTGCGACTGGATCCGGCGTCGGCGATCGTGATGTCGGCATCCGTCCCCCGGCCGATGACCGTGCGGGCGCGGTTGATCGCGTGGCGACGGCCGTCGACGTCGACCACGGCCTGCCAGCTCACGCGGCCCTCGACCGTGCCGGAGTTCACGCGCACGGTTCCCGTGGCGACCTTCTCATCGGCTTCGAGGTTGATCGACAGCGCGCCGGAGAAGCTGTACCCCTGGGCCTTGGCGTGCTTGGTCAGCAGCGCGAGCAGCTCATCGGTGAGGGCACCGCCGAGTCCGCGCATCCGCTCCGCGTCGTCCGGGCTGAGACGCACGACGAAACTGTTCGGCGCGATGATGCGATCACGGCTCACGACCGCCGCCTTCGTATCGGCCTCGCGGCGGAGCGCCGAAGCGATCTCCACCGGCTGAATGCCGCTGCGGAAGGTCTTCGCGAACGCGCTGTTAACTGCGCGCTCGAGACCCTTCTCAAAGCTGTCAAGTAGTCCCACTGGGCTCCTCTGGCATGCCGACCGGTAGACACATCGTAGCCAGGTGACCTGGGGGAACGCCGCCGATCGGGGTCTGAGGTGTGCATCAGGGGGTGAAATCGCGTGATATCTTTGGGAAGTTGAGTTCTTCGGAACGAGACACTCGCGCGAGTGGCGGAATGGTAGACGCGCTGGCTTCAGGTGCCAGTGTCCGTAAGGACGTGGGGGTTCAAGTCCCCCCTCGCGCACAGCGAATGACACAAGGCCGGGCCCAGAGGGTTCGGCCTTTGTCGTTCCGAAGAAGGCCCGGTTCCATCCAGGAAGCCGGGCCACCTCCGTCTCCGAGCGTCGCTCAGGCCCCCGGAAGGTACCGGCTCAGGTGCTCGAACGGCGGCTGGGATGACAGGTGCGACACGGCCGCGGATCCCACCGCGCAGGCGGCGGCCAGCGCATCGGCGGGTGCATGGCCGGCGCGCAGCGCGAGTACGAGCGCCGCGCAGAAGGCGTCACCGGCGCCGACGGTGTTGACGGCCTCCGCGGGGACGCCGTCGGCCCGGGCGATCTCCTCGCCACGGCGGTACAGCGCAGCGCCGGCCGCGCCGTAGGTGACCGCGACGAGCTCTGCCCCGGCCAGCTCGGGCATGAGCTCCCGCTCGGTCTCGTTCACGATGAACAGGTCGACCCGGCGCAGCAGAGCCTCGGGCAACGGCTGGGCAGGGGCGGCGTTGATCGCGATGAAGCCCTCCGCCGTGGCGACGACATCCTCGACCACCGCGAGCGAGATCTCCAGCTGCATGAGCACCGCCTCGTCTGCGCCGAAGGTCACACCGTCCAGCGAGACGTGATCGTTGGCACCGGGGCAGACGGCGATCTGGTTCTCGGCATCCGCGTCGACGACGATGAGCGCGGTTCCGGTGGCGTCATCCACGGTGCGCAGGTCGGTGACGTCGACGCCGGCCCGCTTCATCTCCTCCCGGGTCCAGGATCCGTCGGCGTCATCGCCGACGGCACCGATCATCCGCACTCGTCCGCCCAGCTTCGCCGCGGCGACCGCCTGGTTCGCGCCCTTCCCGCCCAGATCCCGGGAGAGCCGCCCGCCGGCCACCGTCTCGCCGGCCGTGGGAAGGCGATCGACGAACGCGGTCACATCGACGTTCGCGCTGCCGACGACGACGAGGGAGGGAAGCACGGGAGAGGTCATGGCAGCAGCTTTCGGATCGAGCGGAGGCATCGGAACGCGGACATCGCGGCCGACTTGACGTTCATGCTAGAAAGTGTAAACGTTTACGCACGCACATCTGCAAAGGAGCACCATGACTATTCCCGTCCTTCTCGACTGCGATCCCGGCCACGACGACGTCTTCGCCATCTGGCTCGCGGCCGGAAACGACGCCATCGACCTCCGCGGTGTGACGACGGTAGGCGGCAACGGCTACCTCGAGCACACCACCCGGAACGCGCGGATCGCACTCACCGTCGCCGGCGTGACGGACGTGCCGGTCGCCGCCGGAGCCGACAAGCCTCTCGTGCGAGAGCTGACCCCGGGCGCGTGGATCCACGGCGAGAATGCGCTGGGTGGACCGGTCCTCCCCGAGCCGACCGTGCCCCTCGACCCGCGCCATGCCGTGCAGTTCCTCGCCGACACCCTCGCCGCCGCGCCGGAGCCGATCACCGTGATCCCCACCGGCCCGCTCACCAACATCGCGCTGCTCCTGCAGCAGCACCCGGAGGTCGTCCCCCAGATCAAGGAGATCATCTGGATGGGCGGCTCCACCGGACGGGGCAACGTCGGCGCGTACCCGGAATTCAACGCCTGGGCCGACCCCGAGGCGGCAGCCGTGGTCTTCGCCTCCGGCGTTCCGCTCACCATGGTCGGGCTCAACATCTCCCACCAGGCACTGATCACCGAAGACGTGATCCAGCGCATCGGTGCGGTCGGCAACGAGACCTCGGCGTTCGGCGTCGAGCTGCTGCGCTTCTTCTGCGGCACGTACGAGAAGGCCGAGGGGATGCCGGAAGGCCCGCTGCACGATCCCATCACCGTCGCCATCGCGATCGATCGGGCCGTCGCCACGATCCAGCGCTGCCACGTCGACATCGAGACGACCGGGGAGTTCACGGCCGGCGCGACCTGCGTCGACCTGCACGACATGCTGGGCAAGGAGCCGAACACCGACGTCGCGATCACGCTCGACGTGCCGAAGTTCTGGGATCTGGTGACGGATGCCGTCGGCGCGCTGGCCTGACGCTCAGCGAGGCGGGGCGGGAGTCGTCGATTCGGCGACCCGCAGACTCGGCGCGAGCCGACGGAGGACGAACGGGGCGTCGGGGTCTTCCATCCGTCGCACGAGTGCCTCCGTCGCCTCGCGCGCGAGTTCGTCGAACGGCTGGACCACAGTGGTCAGCCGTGGCTCGCAGACGTCGGCGAGCATCGTGCCGTCGAACCCGGTGACCTGCACGTCGGCGGGCACGCTCCTGCCCGCACGCTTCAATGCGGCGATCGTGCCGGCCGCGACGAGGTCGTCTCCCGCGATGATCGCGTCGGGAAGCGGGCCTCGTGCCAGCAGCGCTTCCGCAGCGCTCTCGCCGAACGACAGCAGGTACTCGCCGAAGATGTTCTCCTCCGCGGGCAGGGCACGCGTGCGCACCGTCTCCTCGAAGGCGGCTCGCCGCTCTCGACCCACCGAGGTGACGTCGTTGCCCGAGACGAGCACGACCCGCCGCGCGCCGCGGGACGTGACGTGCTCCACGGCGAGGTCGATGCCGGCATCGTTGTCCACCCCGACGAAGTCGGCCGGAAGATCGAGCACATGCCGGTCCAGCTGCACGAGCGGGACCCTCCGTGCGGTGTCGGCGACCGCCTCGAACGAGAGCTCGGCATCGGCGGGCACGACGAAGATGCCTTCGACGCGCCGCTCGACCAGCATGCGCAGACGGTCGCGCTCGCGGTCGACATCGCCGTGCGAGTCCGCGATGACGAGGTCGAGCCCGCGGCGCTGCAGGTGGTCCTCGAGGCGGTGTATGAGCTCACCGTAGAAGGGATTGCTGATGACCGGGACGACCACGCCGATGGTGGCGCCGGTGCCGGCGCGCAGCCCTCGACCGATGAGGTTGACCCGGTAGCCCAGCTGCTCGGCCACCTGTGCGACATGCTCGGCCGTGCGTCCGGACACGCGGTCCTTGCCGTTGAGGGCCCGCGAGACCGTCGCGATGGAGACACCGGCGGCGGCGGCGACCTCGTGCAGCGTGACGGACGCCTTCTTCATCACGACCTCGATCTCCCCCGGCGCCGCTGTGGCACCACGACTCAAAGATAGAGCGTGCGTAAAGGATTACGCACGCGAACAGCCAACGATTCGACACGAAGAAGTGAGTAATGACCAATCACACAGATGCGATTCGCACCCGGACCAACGTGGTCTCGCTGATGATCGCGCTCCTCGCCGCATGCCTCGCCTTCCAGCTCAACGCCAGCATGCTGAGCCCCGCGCTGGTGACGATGGAGCGCGAACTGGATGCGTCGGCATCCGAGATCGCGGCGACGCAGACCGTCTTCTTCACCGCCGCCGCCCTCTTCACCCTCTTCCTTCCGCGTCTGGGTGACCTGATCGGGCGCCGTCGCGTCCTCGTCGGCATGCTCGTGGTCATGGCCGTGGGCTGCGTCGTCGCGGCGCTGGCCACGAACGTCCCGATGCTGTTCATCGGCCGCCTGATCCAGGGCGTCTCGGGACCCGTCGTCCCGCTCTGCCTGATCATGCTGCGTGCAGCCGTCAAGGATCCGAAGGTGTACGGCACCCTGCTCGGTGTCGTCACGGCGGTCAACGGAGGCATCGCGGGCGGTGACGCGCTGCTCGGCGGCTATCTGGCGACGAACCACGGCTTCGCCTCGATCTTCTGGACCATGGCCGGCGTGGCCGTTGCCGCGGCACTCGTCGTGCGCTTCCTCGCCCCCGAGACGATGGCCGAGGACCGCCCGCGGATGGACTGGTGGGGATCGCTGCTGCTGGTCGTCTCGGTCGGTTCGATGCTCGTCGCGCTGAACGAGCTCGGGAAGCTCGCCGATGCGGACCTGATCCTCGTGATCGTCCTCGCCGTGGTCGCCGTCGTGTCGTTCCTCTCCTTCTGGAAGCTCGAGGGCAGGCTCGATCATCCGCTCGTCTCGATCCCCCAGCTGAAGCAGCGCGCCACATGGGCGTTGAGCGCCACGTCGCTCCTCACTCTCTCCGGGATCTTCGCGATCATGAACGGCGTCGTGCCGGCCCTCGCGCAGGACTCCTTGATGAACCTCGGGATGAGTGCCGAAGAGGTGTCGCTGTGGATCCTCATGCCGTACGCCCTCGCCGGCCTGCTGATGGGGCCGCTCAGCGGGAGGCTCGCTGCCACGGTCGGATACCGGACGATGCTGCGTATCGGCCTCGGGGGCACGATCGTGGTGCTCGGGCTCATGGTCGCCAACGTCGAGACCGCCTCGCGCCTCGTCCTGCTGCTACTCTCCGTCGCCGTCGGCATCACCTACGCCGGGATCGGCAACATCATGCTCAACGGCCTGGGCGTCGTCCTCTCGCCGAAGGAGCGCCCCGGGTCGCTTCCCGGGTTGAACACCGGTGCCATCAACCTGGGCGCGGGACTGAGCTTCGTCGTGATCTACGCCGCCCAGACCTCGTTCGCCTCGGACTCGGCGGGAGCGGGTGCCGGATACGTCGCCGCATTGGTCACCGGTGCCGTCGTGCTCGTCGGAGCGCTGGTCTTCTCGATGTTCATCCCGAAGCCGGTGCACGCTGAGCTGACCGCTCAGCGGGTCGCGTCGTAGACCGTGGGGGCGGGTTCGAGGTGTGGGCATCCCTCACCGCCCCCGTTCAGCGTGACGCGCGAACCGGAGCCGGCTCTCGTCGTTGCGCATGGCGCACGGCGGGAATGCCGAGAACCCACGCGACGAGGCCGGCTGCGGCGAAAACCGCTCCGAGGATCGCGGACCCCGTCCACCCCCACGTGCTGAACACCAGGGTGGTCGTCGCCGCGCCGACGGCCGACCCCAGCGAGTAGAAGACCATGTAGCCGCCGATGGTGGTGGAGACGCGATCCGGATGCTGCGTGGTCAGGATGTGCTGGTTGCTGACGTGCACGGCCTGCACGGCGAAGTCGAGCACGACGATGCCGACGATCAGCAGCGCCAGTGACCAGGGGAGCTGCGCGATCAGCACCCAGGAGACGACCAGGGCGACGAGGGCCGCACCGGTGACACGGTTCGCCTTGCCGGCGTCGGCCCAGCGACCCGCGCGGGTCGCTCCCAGCGCGCCGGTGAGACCGGCCAGACCGAAGAGTCCGATCTGGCTCTCGGTGAGCTGCCACGGCGTGCCCGACAGGGGAAGCGCCATCCCGCTCCAGAGCGTGCCGAAGGAGGCGAAGAGGAAGAAGGCGATCATGCCGCGGCTGAGGAAGACGGGCTCGGTGAGCAGCCGGCCGATGCCTCCGACGAGGTCCGCAGAGCGGCGGGAGGGTGGGCCCACGTCGGTGGGCAGCAGGCGAAGTGCGGTGGCCGCCAGCGCGATCGAGAGCGTCGCGAGGACGACGTAGATGCTGCGCCACCCCCAGAGGTCGGCCAGGATGCCCGCGATGAGTCGTGACCCGAGGATGCCGACGACGACGCCCGACGTCACGAAGCCCAGGTTCCGCCCCCGCTCGCCGGGTTCCGACACCGCGGCGGCGTAGGCCACGGTCGTCTGCACGACGACGGCGAAGATCCCCGTGAGCGCGAGACCGGCGAACGCCACCCCCGCGGCCGGAGCGAGTGCGACTGCGAGCATCCCGACGCCCACCAGGCCCAGATGCAGGGCGATCAGGCGCCGCCTGTCGAAGCGGTCGCCGAGGGGGACGAGCAGGACGAGCCCGACGAGGTAGCCCAGCTGTCCCGCCGACACCAGCCAGCCGAGCGCATCCGTCGGCACGTGAAGATCTCGCCCCATCTGGCCGAGCACGGGCTGCGCGGCATACACCGTCGCAACGGCGACGGCGCAGATGGCGGCCAGCAGTGTCTTCAACCTGAGAGTCACGTCACTTCCTTTGGTTGCATATTGCTACCAAACTGAAGGTAGGGCATAATGGTTGCAGATTGCAACTCTTGGAGATCTCATGAGCGATGCCCCCGACCGTCCGCAATGGACCGATCCGAACTGTCCCGTCGCACGCACCGTCGACCTGGTCGGAGACCGCTGGAGCATGCTGATCATCCGCGACGCCATGGACGGCGCCCGCACGTTCACCGACTTCCAGAAACGCACGGGTATCGCACGGAATATGCTCGCCGACAGGCTCCGCCGCCTCGCCGCATACGGTCTCATCGAGCAGGTCGATGCTCCCCCGGCCAAGCGCAAGCACTACGAGCTCACCCCGGCCGGCGAAGAGCTCTTCCCGGTGATCCTGGCCCTTCGGAGCTGGGGTGAGCGCCACGCCTTCGCCGACGGGGAGAAGCACTCGACTCTCGTCGATGTCGGAGGCGAGCGTGTGACGGCGCCGGTTCCCGTCGGCTCGGATGGGGCGCCGCTGACGAGTCGCAACACCCACGTCGCGGTGGGGTGAGCCCCGAAGCATCGACCGCCGAAGTACCGTGGAGGCAGACAGCCCGATCACCCCCACTCCGCGGTCGAGGCGCGATGCACGTCTGATCGAGGCGCGCTAACCGGGGGGTTTCATGACCGACGGCAGGACGACCGACCACAGCACGCCGGACGCCGCGATCGACATGACCACGGTCGCCGTCACCACGGCGACCACATCGTTCGCGATGCGCGTCGTGGAGGGATCATCTCTCGCGCTGAGCAGGGTCAGGATCGCACCCGGCGGCACGACAGGCGAGCATCGTCACGACTGCCCGATCCTCGTGATGGTCGAGTGCGGTTCCCTCACCCATCACGCCGCCGCGCACCCGGCCGGCACGCGGTTCTACCGCGCAGGAGAGGCGTTCCTCGAGGGTGCCGACCATCTCCACGAGGGCGTGAATGACGGCACGGAAGACGTGGTCCTGTGGATGGTCGCCCTCGGGCCGGCGGTGACGTGACACCGCTAACGCCGCCACCGCCTGTGCGACGACTCAGGCGACGCTGACGTATCCGCTCGAGGAGTCGTCTTCGACGAGGAGGTACGTGATCACGCCGTCGGCTGACGGTCGTCCTCGCCGCCACACCCGCTCGTGTCCGCCGGTGGAGTACCCGAGAGCGATCCACTCGGGAGCGTCGGGGTCACGCTGACCGACCACGAACGAGACGCTGCCGAGGCCCGTCGAGCACAGCTGCCCCACGAAGCGGCCCTCATCCAGGGCGGTCGGGGGCGTGCGGCACAGGTCTGAGGGGCGGATGCGCATGGTCACGTCGGCCGGGGCCGTCCGCGCCCTCATGCGGAACCTCCGGCACGAGCGCCGAGGTCGGCGAGGTCGCGCAGACCGTGCGCGTCGAGGTAGGCGCGGATCGTGTCGTGGACGATGCGGATCTGCGCCTCATTGCTCATGGCTGCCTGCATGGTGCCCATCGTGGGTGCCGGCTTGCCGTTCACGCGGTCGAGCGCCTCCCAGACGATGTCCTCGCGCGAGCCGCGGCCCATCGAGTGCGGCATCGAGCTGAACACCGGATTCGGCTTCCAGCCGGTTCGGGTCTCTTCCATCAGCGGTTCCTCTCATCTCGCACCGGGGCAGGTGGATGCGCGCGCATGTGCTCTGCGCGGCGGGCGCGCCGAACACCGCCGTGGGGCGATGAGCCCCGGAAGAACGGCGCGCTGTCTGCCGGCCGGGAGCCCGCTGCTTCGAGTGCCATCGGCGATGGCGGGGAGGTTCGGATCCGGCCGTCCGGTTCCCCATGACCGTATCACGTTATTTTGAGTCATTCAAAATAACCTGAGCTGTCGAACGTGCTCGCAATACGCGAACCGGCGTCAGGAGAGGTCGGCTGCGGTCTGAACCGCGACCGCCGGACGCCGGGGGACCCAGCAGGAGACCGCCGCACGATACGCGCGGAACTCCGCGCCGAACCGCTCCTCGAGGTCGGCTTCCTCGAGCGGCCGAACCAGCGTGTTCCACACCAGGGAGCCGGCGAGGGCGTAGAGCACCACGAGCCAGGAGCCAGCGATCAGGCCGATCGCCACACCCTGTCCGATCCCGCCGACCGCCATCGGGTTCCGGACGAACCGGTACGGCCCGGAGATCACGAGCCGGCGCGGCATCTCCGACGGCAGCGGAGTCCCTGCACCGCGCACGGACATCGCCGCCGACGACCAGAGCGACAGCGCGAGCGCCGCGGCGAACAGGACCACCCCTCCGATGCGCAAGGCCGCCGGGAAGTCCAGGTGCAGGCCCCAGCGCCATTCGAGCGCCAGGATGATGCCGGGGAGCGCGACGAGGAAGATCCCCGAGAAGACGAGGGTCTGCACCGCGGCTCTCACCATGAGCGCCCCGGTCGTGGTCGGCGCCGCGGGTCGGAAGCGGAAGGGGCCGATCAACAGCCACTCCGAGGGCAGGCGACCCACGAGGACGACGATCGCGGCAGCCGTGGAGCCGGCTGCTGCCGCCACCATCAGCAACGCGCCCCACCCTGCGCTCGCGGTCACGGTGGCGTACAGGACCATGCCGGTGGCGACGAGCACCGTCCAGGGTGCGGCGATCCATGCGGCGAACCGGAGCCCGCAGCCGACGAGGGCCGAGGCGATCACGAAGAGCGGGATGTCCAGCGCAGCGAGGAGCCGGACGTCGAGCGTGCCCAGCGTCGCGGTTCGCACCCAGGGGAGCGTGAACACCCCGATCCACCAGCCCGCGCCCGCCAGGGCTTGGGCGGCGAAGTACACACGTCCCCACGTCGCGGCGGCCGTCGCGGCCGAGTTCGCCGGTCGCCGGATCGCCTCCATGCGGCCAGTCTAGGTCGGCCGCCCGCCCCATCGAGCAGGCAGCCGGACCCTCAGCTGAACAGGACGATCACGTAGACGGCGAACGTCACGAGGTGCGCGGCGCCGTGCATCGCGGTCACCCGCTTCGCCGCGAACGTCGTGACCGAGAGCAACAGGGTGACGCCGAGCATGAGCAGGTTCGCGGGCGATTCCGCGAGGATCACCGTCTGCCCCGTGAGCATCCCGATGATGAGCACCGCGGGGATCGTGAGGCCCACCGTCGACACCAGTGCGCCGTGGCACAGGTTGTTGACGCGCTGGGCCTCGCCGCCGAGCGCCGCGCGCACCGCGGTGATCGACTCGGGCAGGAACACGATCCCGGCGATGAGCACGCCTGCGAGCGCGACGGGAGCGCCGAGTCGGCCGAGCCCGTCGTCGAGCAGCGCCGCCATGTCGTGCGACAGGAGGACGATGGGGATGACGGTGACGACCAGCAGCGCGAGCCGCACGATCACCTCCGTGCGGTGCTCCCTGAGTACCTGCCGGATCCCGCCCGTCTCCTCCGCCTTCTCCTGACGCTCGACGCGCTGACGCAGCCGCGGGTCGACCTCGGTGAAGTCGCTCGCCTGTGCGCCCATCTGCCGGTAGAGGAAGAACGCGTACAGCGCGAGGGTCAGCACCACGATGGGGATCTCCTGCGCGGTCGTGTACGACCCGTCCGTGCCGATCAGGGCGGGGAGTCCGAACGCCAGGGCGACCAGCACCACCAGCATCGACAGGTAGGCCGAGGTGCCGGTGCGGTTGTGGGCCATGCCGCGGTGACGGAGCCCGCCGACGAGCAGTGCCAGGCCGATGACGAGGTTCATGATGATCATCGCGACGGCCATCACCGAGTCTCGGGCGATGGTGGCGTGCTCACCCGGTCCGAGCATGACGGCGGAGATGAGGATGACTTCGATCAGCACGATCGAGAGGGTCAGGACGAGGGAGCCGTAGGGGTCGCCGAGTCGGTGCGCGAGCGCCTCGGCCTGCTTGACCACACCGAACGCGCAGACGAGGATCACGGCGATGATCGCGAGGAGGGCGATCACGAGGACGGGTCCCGGCACCGGCGCGACCAGGACCGGGTGGAGGAGGAGGATCGCGACGAAAGCTCCCCATCCGAGAGCGACGCGGACGATGTCCGTCGGTCTGATCAGCTGTTTCAGTTCCGTGCGTGACATCGCCGGACTCCTTCGAGGTGGGGCCGTCCCCGACTGATGACCACGAGCGGGCCGTCCCGGTCGCAGCGTTGTGTCAACGCACTTTCTGACTCCGCAATCCTAGCAAAAATTTCCCGATCAGGGGGAGATTTGACTTCCGCGGGGCGCTGGCTATGGTCGGAGGTTACGCCAGCCACCGAAGGGGAAGCGAGTAACCATGTCCGGAAAGTCCATTCAGGGTCGCGACAGCAAGAAGGCGCCGCAGCTCACGCTCAAGGAGAAGCGTGCGGCGAAGCGGGAGAAGAGCGCACCCGACGAGTTCCTGAAGCCCCGCAAGGGCGCGAAGGGCTGACGGGAATCCAGCCGGCGGCGCATCGTCCCGGACGCGGATGATGCGCCGCCGGCGTCCGGTCATCCGGGCGTCCGGGTGTCAGCGGAAGACGCGGGTGATGCCGCTTTCGAGCTGCGTGAGCTGGATGAAGAGCACGAAGCGAAAGAGCGGCTTCATCAGCGCGCGGACGATACGACGGCCGCCGCGTCGCGGAGGGGTCAGCCATGTCAGAGTCACGCGGAGTTGCATTCCTCCTGCGGCATGTTCGAGTGCGAACGCCACCGACCGCGGGTTCGAGCGCGCTGCATCGGGGTGGGTGAAGAGCCACTGGATGCTCGTCAGCTCCTCGCGCTGGGCGAGGTGCACGCGCTGACGCCGAAAGTCATCCTTGACATGAATCGGCTTGCCGTCGGGCATGGTCGTCGCGGTCTCGGCCTCCCACGGCCCACTCGTCTCGTGGTCCGCATCGACCGCGGCGATGCCCTGGTCCCACTCCGGGATGCGCGCGGGAGCGGACAACAGCGCCCACACGTCTTCGATCGGCGCGGGCACGAAGATCGAGCGGGAGCCGGAGAGGTTCTGGTCGGCCGACGGGGAGGGGTCGACGAGGCGTAGCCGCTGCACCTCGTCCAGGCGGGTTCGCAGGGTGTCGGGATCCGCATCGAGCCGCCTCAGGATCTGATCGATGAGTCCGCTCGGCTCGTCGACCAGAGCGCGGAGTACGGCCGTCGAGTCGCCGCGGCGCTCCCCGCTCGATGCGTCTTTCAGCACCGTGATCGCGCGATCCGTCCATTCATAGCCGCTGGTCTCGTGGAAGACGATGCGACCGGGGCTGTCCGGAGCGGCGGCGATGCCCACGAGACCGAGCTGAGCCGCGTGCTGCGCCGCGACGGCCACGCGCGCCGTCTCCAGGCTGACGCCCATTCCGCGGATGGTCTGGCCGCCGGTGTCGGGATCGATCGTCAATGCGAGGAGGAGGTGATCGATGTCCGCGTCACGGACACCGAACCGGGAGGCCTCCTCCATGGCTGCCAGCGAGAGGGTGTGCATCGTGGCGGCCGCCTGCGTGAACCGGCTCACGAGTTCCTCCGGGGAACGGTGATCGTGGGGTCGATCCGCTTCGAATGCTTTTTGTGCACGGCCTGTCTGGTGACGCCCAGGGCATCGGCGACCGCCTGCCAACTCATGCCAGCGCGCAAGGCGGCCTCGACCTGGCGCAGTTCGAGCGTGTCGGCGAGGGTGCGGAGCGATGCGACGGCCCGCAGTCCCGCTCGGGGGTCTGTCGTATCCGCGGCGATCTGCGCGACGTCGAGGGATTCCATGCCGTCAACCTACGTTGCTTACCGGCCGCATGTCAACCTGGGTTGCTCAGGGCCGAACCCGGTTACTCCGCCCTGGCGGCGGTGTCAACGGTCCTGCGGCGCCTCGGCATCCGACCCACCCTTGTCTCTCCGACGAAAGGACGCAGCATGTCGATTCCAGAAACCCTCGCGAGTGCGCGGAGAAGTGTGCGATGAGCGGTATCGAGGACCAGGGCGCGCGCCCGGAGAACGTCCGATCCGCGGCCGACGCCGATGCGGATGCGCGGATCGCCGAGCATCTCGCTGAGCGCACGGGTGAAGGCACCGATACCGCGGGGCAGGTTCCGGCCGGCGGAGCCGGTGCCGACTCCGGCGCCGCCGGCACCGTGGGAGTGGAGCCCGGATCGAGTGCGTCCATCCCGGACGAATCCACTCACAACGACGAACCGGGCATCGGCACCCGCCGCGCCGACGTCGACGCGGCGAACCGCGACGACGGGGACCCCGGCAGTCGCGCCTGAGCCCCTCCGCCCTCACACCGTCGACGGGTGCAGGACGACCTTGATGCAGCCGTCCTCCTTCTGCTGGAACGTGCGGTAGAGGTCGGGTGCGTCGTCGAGGGGCGCGTGATGGGTGGTCAGGTCCATGACGCCGAGCGGATCGGAAGCGTCCTCCACGAGCGGCAGCAGGTCGTCGACCCAGTTCTTCACATTGCACTGCCCCATCCGCAGCGTGATCTGCTTGTCGAAGAGGGTCTTCATCGGCATGATGTCGGCGTCCCCGGCATACACACCGCTCAGCGACACCGTTCCGCCGCGGCGCACGACGTCGATCGAGGCGTAGACGGCGGCGAGCCGGTCGACCCCGGCCTTGTCG
This sequence comes from Microbacterium sp. NPDC055665, assembly GCF_053618035.1. Taxonomy (NCBI): domain Bacteria; kingdom Bacillati; phylum Actinomycetota; class Actinomycetes; order Micrococcales; family Microbacteriaceae; genus Microbacterium; species Microbacterium sp. NPDC055665. Next base: position 667,995 of record NZ_JBSHGY010000002.1, read on the forward strand.
AGAACCTGGCGTGCGGCGGGATCGGGCAGTAGTCCGACCGCCTTCTGCATGAACTCGACTCCCGAGTTGCCGTGCGCTTCGAGTCCCACGGCATCCACCACCGAGTCGGCACCGCGCCCCTCGGTCAGATCCCGCAGCTCTTCGACGACGGAGTCCGTCAGGTCGAACGTCTCGATGCCGTGCCGCTCCGCCATCGCCCGCCGCTCCGGCACCGGATCGACCGCGAGCACCCGGTACCCGCGGTGCCGGCCCACCCGAGCCACGAACTGCCCCACCGGCCCGAGACCCATCACCGCGAGCGTGCCGCCCTCCGGCACCTGCGCGTACTCGACGCCCTGCCAGGCCGTGGGAAGGATGTCGCTGAGGAACAGGTAGCGCTCGTCGGGCAGGTCGGGCCCGACCGGGATGTGGTTGTAATCCGCGAGGGGCACCCGCAGATACTCGGCTTGCCCGCCCGGAACCTGCCCGTAGAGCTTTGTGTAGCCGAACAGTGCCGCGCCGCTGCCGTACTCCCGCACCTGCGTGGTCTCGCACTGCGACTGCAGCCCGCGGCGGCAGAGGAAGCACTCGCCGCAGGCGATGTTGAAGGGGATCACCACGCGGTCGCCGACCGAGAGGGTCGTGACGCCCGCGCCGACCTCGACGACGATTCCCATGGGTTCGTGCCCGAGGATGTCTCCGCGGTCGAGGAATGGCCCGAGAAGCTCGTACAGGTGCAGGTCCGATCCGCAGATCGCCGAGGATGTGACACGGATGATGGCGTCCGTGGGTTCTTGGATGACCGGATCGGCGACCTCCTCGACCGTCACGCTCCGCTTGCCCTGCCAGGTGAGTGCCTTCATGATCGTCCTCCGTATCGTCGGATGCTGTCGTCCTGTCCAGGGTCGTCGTTGCCGGGCGACCCGCCCACCCGGTTGACAGGCGCGCGCGATCGTGCGGCGTCGCCGATCAGCGGCGTCGTCGATCAGTGGAACGGGCAGCTCCGTCCGGAGCCGGACGCCGCGCGAACCCTGCCGCCGGATGCCGGCTTGGTCGGCAGTCGTCGTCGATTCACGTCGAGCCCGGAGTCGAGCACGCGCAGCCGCGGATCGCTCAACACCGCGATCGCACCGGCGAGCCCGGCGATCACGAGCTTCTCCCCCGGGCAGCGATGCCCGGTCGCGACATCCGCCCCGCCCTGCGGGATGAACGTCCGCACGTCCTCGTAGTCGCCGACCCCGGTGAACCGCTCCGGGGCGAAGCGGTTCGGATGCGCCCAGGACTGCTGGTCTGTGTTCGTGCCGAGGATGTCGAGCACCACGCGCCCGCCGGCGGGAACCTTCACATCACCGATCTCGATGTCCACGAGCGCCCGACCGGGCAGCATCGGCACGAACAGTCCCGTCCGACGGACCTCCTGGGCGAACAGGGTCGCCAGCTCTCCCCCGACGAGCACGCCGCGCTCCTCGGTCTCGGCGGCGATTCGCTCCCGCCACTCCGGCCGGTCATGCAGCTCCTTCGCCGCGAAGGCGACGAACCGCGCAGCCGCGATCATGGGTCGGATGCTGTTCTGCAGCTCGACGCCGGCGAGTCGCGCCGGCAGGAGCGTGCCGTCAGGGCCACGGTGCGACGCCCACAGCGCGAGCGCCGTGCCGTCCTTGGCAGGGAGCGACCCGGCGCGGACGGCCTCGATGAGCCGTCGGGAGTGCCGATCGGACCACAGTCGGTTGACGGCGGCGGCGACGAACTCGGGAGAGTGGGGGACGCCGAAGCCGTCGACGATCTGCGCGAGCCGTGCCGCCCACCGCGTCTTGGCGGCCGGCGTTCCGGGAAGGCCCGCCCAGCCCATGATGGCGCGACCGAGCGCACCGACCGCTGCGTCGTACGCGCTGCGTGTGCCGCCGTCGAGCCAGGCCTCGCGCTCCGATTGCCATTCCCGCTCGAGCCACGGGGTGAGGCGTTCGACCTGCGCGTCTTCGTAGGCGACCTCCACGAACGTCGCCTTGCGGTGCCGATGCGCGGCTCCATCGAGGCTGTGCACCGAGCCGTGGCCGAACAGCGTCTCCTGCACGATCGCCGGCATGGCGCCGTGGCGGGCGATGCGGGTCTCGTCGTAGAACAGCTCCACGCCTTCGACTCCGCGCACGAGGGCGGCTTCGTCGCCCAGCAGGCGCATCGGCGCGGAACGGGCGCCGGGTCGCGCGCGACGCCAGATGCGCTCGCCGAAGTCGTAGCCGCGGGTGAGGAGCGAGAGGGAGTCGTCCCGAAGGATCGAGGTCGGCGGGTTCGACGCGGGCTTGGCTGATCTGGGGAGCATGGGTCGACCATGACAGGCGGCACCCGGGCATTCCAGGGGGCTGTCGGCCGCGACCGAGTGTGCTAGCGCCCGCGCCGCGCCGGTTGTCAAGCACCTCGCCCCACGACATCCTCCGGCACAGGATGGGGCACGAATGGAGGCATGATGGCGACGAACACCCGCGACATGGCGTGCACACCGGATGATGTGTTCCGAGTGCTCGCGAACGGCTGGCTCTATCCGGGATGGGTGGTGGGCGCCTCCCGCATGCGGGACGTGGACGACACCTGGCCCGATCCCGGTGCCCGCCTGCATCACTCCTTCGGTGTCTGGCCCGCCCTCCTGGACGACACGACCTGGGTCGAGGAATGGAACCCGCCGCACCGGGCCGTCCTGCGCGCTCGCGGTTGGCCGGTCGGCGAGGCGCGGGTCACGATCCGCGCGCGCACGATTCCCTCGGGCTGTCAGGTGCGCATCGACGAGGAGCCGGTGAAGGGGCCTGCCACCTTCGTCCCGGCTCTGATCACGACACCGATGCTGCGGTGGCGCAACGCCGAGACGCTGCACCGGTTGGCGTACCTCGCCGAGGCCGGAGCTGGCTGAGTCGGTGGGAGTGACCCTCGGGGCTCACTCCCCCGAGTTCGATTTGAACTGACGCTCCCAGTCGCGCAGCTCGGAGCGTCCGATGAGCGAGTCGAGCGACACCTGGAAGAGCAGCCCCTTGCGGGCGTTGACCTGCTTGATGTTGTCGACGATCTGGGTGGTCACGGCCGCCAGCGCCTCGCGCACCTCGGCGATCCGCTCGTCCGGTGCATCCCACAGGTCGGGACGGGTGAGCAGGTCGAGCAGATAATCGGGCTCGAGTGCCGCGACGAGTCGGGCGAGCTTGTCCGAGTACTCCGCCTCGGCCAGCGCGACCTGGTCGCGCTCGGCCTTGGCGTCGAGTCGCACGAAGAGCTGCTCGACGTGGGAGGCGAGCGCATCGATGCCTGCGGCCGTCTCCGCCGCCACCGGGTTGGTCGGCAGGTTCGCGTAGTCGACCCGCAGCTCGCGCAGCCGGTCCACCCGCAGTCGGATGCCGGGAGGAACCGGATCCGCTGCGGTCTTCGGCGCGCGACGGCGACGGGCGAGCAGTCCGATCGCCGTGCCGCCGGCCGCGAGCAGGACCGCCCCGCCGATCACCACAGGCAGCAGCCAGTCGGTCCCTCCCCCGGCTTCCACACCCGGAGAAGACGGAGCCTCTTCGACGATCTGCTGCACGGTCTCGACGAGCGCGGTCTGGGTGTCGCCGCCCGCCGCGGCCTCGTTCTCGTTGGCGATCCGCAGCACGTCGTTGCTGTCGATCACGGTAGAGCTCGCCTGCACGTCGTCGCCCACGGCGAGGACGACGGTGGTCTGCGGAACGCGCTCGCTGAGCCGATCGAGCAGTTCCAGGGGGTAGACCGTGCCCAGGTCGGCATCCTTCGGAAGCACCACGACGGCGATCGTCCGGTCTCCCGGCACGGTGGCCAGCAGAGCATCGGTCATCGCCGACTGCCCCTGCACGCTGGGTGCGACGTAGACATCACCGGATTGCAGCGCGGCGATCGCGTCGGTGACCCCGCTCGGGTCGGATGCCGTGGAGCTGATCATTCCCACCTCAGAAGTTGTTGATCACGGAGGCGAAGACGAGGTCGATGCGCTCGGCATCCGAAGCGTCGAACATCTGGCCGCCCGTGGCATCGGCGATCCGCTGCAGCACCGAGGTGTCGGCCGCCGAGCTGTAGGCGATCGGGAAGATGCGCACCGGGGCGTCGGTGCCGCCCTCCTTCGTGCTCTTGCCGATCTTGGCGATCAGCGAGTCGAGCGATGTCGTGGAGTCGGTGTCCTCACCGTCCGAGAGCACCACGATCGCGTTGATCCGTCCCGGCTCGGCCCGCTCGCTCATGGCCTCGTACGCGGTGAGCACCGCGTCGTACAGCGGCGTGCCGTTGCGCTCGGCGTAGCGGAGGTCGTCGAGGGAGGAGTCGAGCTTCTCGCCGTCGGCGCCCAGCGGGGTGACCCCGCGGAGCACCTGGATGTGCTCGCCCTCGTCGGAGGAGACACCGGTGGTGAATGCCCAGACGCCGACCTCGTCGGTGGAGCGGAAGTGGTCGAGCGTCGTCTGGGCGCCCTGGATCGCCCCGTCGAGCCGGGAGCGGCCGTCGCCGATCGGCTCGTCCATCGAGCCGGAGATGTCGATGAGCTCGAGCACCGACGAGGGTTTGCGCACCTGCGTCCACTGGTCGATCGCGGTGGAGATCACGTCTACTTCGGGCTTCGGCAGCGTGACGGTGGGTTGTGCGGGATCGACGCCGAAGTTCGCCGTGAACAGGTTGCCCAGCGGGACGGATTCGTCGAGCGGACGGAAGCCGTACTCGGGGAGGATCTTCTGCGCGGCCTCGGTCTGGAGGAAGGCGGCGAAGGCCTCACCTGCTGTGCGCTGCTCGGGCGTCACCCAGTCGGCGCCGAGCACGGTGACGGGGTTGTCCGACCACATCGAGCCGCCCGCGGGGTACACCGCGACCAGCTTGGTCTTCGGCGGGACCAGGGTCTCTCCCGGCTGCACGGTGTGCGAGTCGGGGTTGCCCTTGTTGTAGTTGAGCAGCGAGGTCTCCTCGAGCGCGACCGCCGAGACGTAAGCCGAGCCGTTGGCGCCGTTCTGCGTCTCGTCGTACAGGGTCGACAGCACGTTGCCGGTGGTGTCGCCGTAGTGGATCACGCACTCCTCGAACACGCGGGAGAAGTCGGCCGCGGCATCCACATCCGCCGACGTCAGCCCCTCGGCCTTGCCCGACGCCTCGTACGACTGCATCAGGATGGTCGACAGCCCCGTGGTCGAGGTGTTGGGGTTCGTCTTCGAGATCTTGAAAGCGCCCCAGATGTCCTTGCCCACGCTCCCCCAGCCGTCGGGGTCCTGGCACAGGCCCTCCAGGTCGGTGATGCTGATCGGCTTGTCTGGCCAGCCGAGCGCTTTGGCCATCGGCTCGGGCATCCCGAACACGACGGGTGTGCGCGTGAAGGATGCGGGCGTGCCGACGAGGTTCTGCGAGGCGGCTGCCGCGACGCGGTCGGTCCAGACCGTGGAGGCGGGCGACCACAGGGTCGGCCACAGGGCGCGGTCGTCGCTCGGCCAGTCCTCGCCGGATGTCAGGTAGCGGGCGGCATTGCCGGACGAGACGTTGGTGGGCCGCACGGTGGCGCAGGTGTCGAGCTTCTCGTGCTCCGGGGAGTCTTTGAACGCGGTAGCCAGCTCATCGAGCATGTTGACCTTCTCCGACGAGGTCGCCACGGTGATGTGCGTGCAGCCGTCGTCGGGAAAGCCCTGGCTGCCGTCGGGGGTGGGCTCTTCTCCCCCGCCGGTGCAGGCTGCCAGCACCAGCGCGACGATCGCCGCCGTCGCGAGGGCGACAGGTGTTCGCCGGATGGTGGTCCTTCGTGCGGTGCGAGGCGCGCTCATGCGCCAAGGGTACCGATGTATCGGGCTCCGGATCACGCCGTTCCGGCGCGCATGAACTCCTCGGCTGCTTGCACCTGCTCCGCGCTCGGGCGGATGCCGGTGTAGAGCACGAACTGCTCGAGCGCCTGCAGGGTCGCGACCTCGGCGCCGGTGATCACGATCTTGCCGGCGGCCCGACCCGCGGCGATCAGGGGCGTCTCGGCGGGCAGTGCGACGACGTCGAAGACGACGGATGCCGCGGCGATCGCCGCCTCAGAGAACGACAGCGACTGCTCCTCCGACCCCCCGGCCATCCCGATCGGGGTGACGTTGACGAGGATGTCCGCCGTCGAATCGAACACGTCCGCGCTCCAGCGGAACCCGTACAGACCGGCAAGCGCGCGTCCGTTCGACTCGTTCCTGGCGACGATGGTGACGTCGGTGAAGCCGGCGTCGCGGAAGGCGGCTGCGGTCGCCTTGGCCATGCCGCCGGAGCCGCGCAGCAGCACCGAGGCCGCCGGGTCGAGCTCGTTGCGCGCGATCAGCTGCGCGATCGCGGAGTAGTCGGTGTTGTACGCCGTGAGCACGCCCGCATCGTTCACGATCGTGTTGACCGAATCGATCGCGCTCGCCGAGGGGTCCATCCGGTCGACCAGCGCGATCACCTCTTCCTTGTACGGCATGGAGATCGCGCAGCCGCGGATGCCGAGTCCGCGCACGCCGGCGATGGCCTGGGCGAGGTCGGTCGGGGCGAAGGCCTTGTAGATCCAGTTGAGCCCGAGCGCCTCGTAGAGGTGGTTGTGGAATCGCGTCCCGTTGTTGCTCGGCCGCGCCGACAGCGAGATGCAGAGCGTCATGTCCTTGTTGAGCAGCGTCACCGCATCAGGCTACCTTCGCATCGTTTCCCTTGCGCGGATCGGCGCCTGCGCCCGGTCGGGACTCGCCCGGGCGAGGCCCGTGACGGGACCGCGCGTCCTCCCCTAGGGTGAAGGTGCGTGCACACGGGGATCGATCGTCTTCGTCTCTCCCCAGGAGACGAACCGCCCACCCCAGGGGCAAGACGATCCGTGCACGCGATTGGGCCCCCTCGAGTAGCTCAGTCCCCAATGGGCTGCTCGAGGGGGTCGCTATCGCGTCCCGCGCCGTGATTTTCGGATTTGTCCCCCAAAAGGGGGACAAGCACTCCGAAAAGGAGCTAGGCTGTTTCTGACGCACCCTCCGGTCGTCTTCGGCCCTCATCGCTCCCCCCGCGGTGAGGGCCACACCATTTTCTCGGCGCCTTCCGCTCGTGTGCCGCTGAATCCCCCGGATGACGGCCGTGTGCCGCTCATGCAACATTTGGATTACCTTCTTGCAGCGGCTATTCCGCTCGGGGGCTCCTCCACTAGCGTTAGCGATGTCGGGGCATACCTGCGTCGGCTTCTTCATCAGCAGAACAGGCAGTACATGAGCACCCAGGGCACGGTCAAGTGGTTCAACTCGGAGAAGGGCTTCGGCTTCATCTCCCCCGACGACGGAGGCGCTGACGTCTTCGCGCACTACTCCGCCATCCAGTCATCCGGCTACCGGTCTCTCGAAGAGAACCAGCGAGTCGAGTTCGATGTGGCACAGGGCCCCAAGGGCCTGCAGGCAGAGAACATCCGCCCCGTCTGAGACGGGCGGGAACACGAACTCCCCGACCGGAGCGCCATGACGGCGTCATCCGGCGGGGAGTTCTGTGCTTCCGGCGGGTGCGCTCCGGCGCGCAGGCACGGTGAGCGTCAGGTGCTCGCGGGTGCCGTAGCCGGTGTCAGCCGATGAGGAGAGCGCGCAGCTCGGCCACGGTCGTGACGCGGAACTCCGCCTCATCGCCCTCGTGCGAGTTGCTGAAGCCCCACTCGACGAAGATCACGGGGACGCCGTTGGCCTTGCCGCCCTCGACATCGTGATGACGGTCGCCGATGAGCACCGGCCGTGACGTGTCGGCGCCGAGCTCGCGGAGCCGCCGCAGCGCTTCGGCGACGATGTCGGTCTTCGAAGCGAGCGTCGACTCATCAGGTGTCGCACCGACGGTCGTCAGGAACGACGGGCGGAGGCCGAAATGGTCGACGAGGGCGTCGACCTGGATCTCCGGCTTCGAGCTGGCCGTCGCCTGCGGGATGCCCGCCGCCGCCAGCTCGTGGATGAGGTCCGTGACGCCGGGGTATGTGGCCACGTCGGTGGTGTAACCGTCGGCCTTGCCCAGCGTGCGGTAGAACGTGACCGCCTCGCGGGACTCCTCGGGGGTCATTCCCGCCTGGTCCTGGAACGACTGGAACATGGGTGGCCCGATCCAGTGGACGAGCTCTTCGCGCGTCGGTGCCGGCCGGCCGAAGTGGGTGAGGGCGACGTTCAGGCGTCGGAGGATGCCGACGGAGGCATCGATGATCGTGCCGTCGACGTCCCACAGCACGCAGGAATAGGGGGAGTGGGGCATGCTTCCAGCCTATGGGCCCGACGGCGACGGTCATTCTTCCTGCACAGCTGTGCCCCGAAAAAGCTTGTTCACACCTTATGTGAGAGCGCAATGTCCTCATATAAGGTCGTGACAAGAGCGGAGTCACAGGTGAGAATGGAGGCATGTACGTGTCGGTGGAAGTCATCACGATGCTGGCGACAGCAGCGGCGACTCTGGTCGCGATCGTCAGCGGGTTCGGCTGGATGATCACTCGGATGGATGCGCGCTTCGCGGAGGTGGACGCGCGGTTCGAGGCGCAGGACGCGAAGTTCGAGGCGCGGTTCGAGGCGCAGGACGCGAAGTTCGAGGCGCGGTTCGACCGCGTCGACAAGCGGCTCGACCGCGTGGAGAACGAGATCTTCGAGGTGAAGATCGCGATCGCGCGACTGGAGGGTCCGCCGCCGCGGCTCATCGCCGCGCGCTGACGGAGCTGACTCAGAACAGGCGGGGGATGCCCGACTCGATGCCCTTCATGTCGTCGTAGTCGAGCACCAGGCAACGGATGCCGCGGTCCTCGGCCAGCACGCGGGCCTGGGGCTTGATCTCCTGTGCGGCGAACACACCCTGCACAGGGGAGAGGTGCGGGTCGCGGCCGAGAAGCTCGAGGTACCGGGTCAACTGTTCGACGCCGTCGATGTCGCCGCGGCGCTTGATCTCCACCGCGATCGCGGCGCCGTCGGCGTCCCGCACGAGCAGGTCGACCGGGCCGATCGCCGTCGGGTATTCGCGGCGCACGAGCGTCGCACCCTCCGAGATGCGCTCGACCTGTTCGGCGAGCAGTCGCTGCAGGTCGGCCTCGACGCCGTCCTTCTGCAGCCCGGGGTCGATGCCCAACTCATGGGAGGTGTCGTGGAGGATCTCGTAGATCTGCACCCGCAGCGCATCGCCGGTCTTCTTGTGGGTGACGCGCCAGACCTCGACGACGCCTGCGCTCGCCTCCTCTTCGCCGGGTTCCTCGCTCGACAGCGAGCAGGGCGGGCTCATCCAGTTCAGCGGCTTGTAGCTGCCGCCGTCGGAGTGCACGAGCAGACTCCCGTCTCCCTTGTGCACGAGCAGACGCGTGGCGAGCGGGAGATGGGCATTGAGCCGACCGGTGTAGTCGACCGAGCAGCGGGCGATGACGAGACGCACCCGTCGAGCCTACTTCGTCGCCGCGGTGTTCTTCGCCGCCCCGGGGCGCGTGGCGATCAGTTACCGAGGACGTTCCCGAGTGCCTCGAAGAGCCCGAGCTCGGTGGCCGCGGAGCGGGCGATGAGGAACCCGATGATGCCGATGATCCAGGCGGTGTTCTCTGCGCCGGTGCGCTCCATCCAGGCGGCGAAGCGCTCGAGAGGACGCTGCACGAGAGGAGCGGCCACGATGCGGAGGAGGAGCAGCACGATCGCAGGGAGGATCATCAGCGCGCAGTATCCCGCCAGCGACAGCACCCGCACAGGAGTGTCGACCGCAGCATCCGCGAGCATCGTCATCGCGACGATGTACGGCAGCATCGTGGCGATCTCCACGAGCCCCGCGGCGATCGCGACGGCCATCACGGCCGTGCCCCGGGTGCGGGGATCGAGCAGGCGCTCACGCCATCGCGTGATGCGGCCCGGACGGGGAGCTGCCGCCACTCCGGTCCGGTCCGCAGCGGCAGGGGGCGGGGGCGGCGCCATCGTCGCCGGAGCAGGGTTGTCACGCACGGGCATCCCCGTCCACGGCGAGACCTGCGGCGCGGACGCGACGGGCGCAGCCTCGGGCGCAGCGGCGCCCCTCTTCGGCTGCTTTTCGCCCGTCGGCATCACCAAGGCGGTGATGAGGAGTGCGGCTCCGACGACGAGGCGGACGATCAGTCCCGCCGGAGACGCCAGGAAGTCCGCGGCCACGTCGACGAGGTTCACCAGCCCCCACAAAAAGAGAAGCCCGACGACGAGGTAGAACACCGCGATCGTCGCGAGGTAGAGGAGGATGCGTCCGGCGCGCACGCGGCCGGGGTGCAGCAGGAGGAAGACCGGGATGAGCAGTGTGCCGACGCTGAGGCCGTCGAGCAGCGCCAGCAGCGCGAGGGAGAGGGGGAGCGGCAGGCCGCCGAAGAGTTCCATGGCTCCACCGTCGCCCGGGCGGGGGTGACCGCGGATCGGGCGAAAGTAGCGTTCGTCGTGGGCTGCTCATCCCTTCGACGGATGCGACGGCGACCGCTCCGTGGTTGCATGAGGTCATGCACGAGCAGGTCGACGACGTACCCGGAGCCTGGTATTCCCGGCACCGCTGGTGGGCGGACCCGGTCGCGATGGCACTGCTCGCCGTCGTGATGGCGGCGCTGGGATTCCGCGGCGTGTGGGGGTCGTTCTCCCTCCTGTCGGGGCCGGTGTCGCCGTGGTGGGCGCTCGCCTTCGCACTTCCGGCCTGTGGGCTCGCGCTCGCCAAGCGACGCCTGCCGGTGACTGTGCTCGGCCTCGTGTCGCTTCTCTTCGTCGCGGACCTCCTCACGGTCGGCGGCATCGGGACGGTCGTCGTGCTGCTCGACGTGCTGTGGACGGCGGTCTTCCTCTCCGGCCCGCGTCGTCGCCGCGTGCTGCTGGTGCTCCTCAGCGCATCGACGGTCATCCTCTTCGTCGCCGCCTGGCTCTTCACCGACATGCCCTTCGCGGTCGCCTTCCTCGTCGGGGTGCAATTCGGCGCGATCTTCGGCACGGACTACTGGTGGGCGGTCGCCGTCTCCCAGGCGCAGGAACTCGCCGAACTGCACCGCCAACGCGCAGATGACGCGGCGGCCGTCGCCGAGCGGGATCGCGTGGAGGCCGTGCAGCGCGAGCGCGAGGCGATGGCGCGCGAGTTGCACGACGTGGTGGCCGGCCACGTGATGGCGATGGCGATCCGAGCGGAAGCCGCCCTCTCCACGACGCCCGACCAGACGAAGGACCGGGAAGCACTGCAGGCCGTGCGCGATGCAGGCCTGGATGCCCACGGCGCGCTGCGGTCGATGATCTCGGTGCTCCGCCGCGGCGACGGCGCCCTCGTGCCCACACCGCGCTGGGCCGACTTGGAGGGTATCGTCCGAGAGGCCGAACGCGCGGGGCTCGTCGTCCGCTTCGACGCCCCGGATGCGCCCGAGCTCGGAGCTGCTGCAGAGCAGACAGTCGTCCGCATCGTGCGGGAAGCCCTGACGAACTGCACCCGGCACGCGGGCGGCGCCGACGTCGACGTCGAGATCAAGGAGCGGAACGCCGAACTGCAGGTGCGCGTACGTTCCCGCGGAGGCGTCGCCAGCGCGGCGGCCACGCACGGGGGAGAAGGCTGGGGTCTGCAACTGCTGCGGGAGCGCGTGGGAGCGCTCGGCGGATTCTTCGCTGCCGGCCCCGACGCGGACGGGTGGTCGGTCGAGGGTCGACTTCCACTCGAGGTGCGGGTGTGAGCGCGCCGACCGTACTGCTCGCCGACGACCACGGCGCCATCCGGGCGGGGCTGCGCATCATGCTCGAGGCACACGGGATCCTCGTGGTCGGCGAGGCCGCGGACGGCGACATCGCCGTGCGCAATGCGGCCGCGCTGCGACCCGACGTGGTGCTCATGGATCTGCGGATGCCCGGCCGGGACGGCATTTCGGCCACGCGGGAGATCGTCGAACGCGGACTCGGCGACGTGCTCGTGCTGACCAGTTTCGACGAGGATGAACTCGTCCTCGGGGCGATACGCGCGGGTGCGGTCGGCTTCCTCCTCAAGACGGTCGATGCCCCCGCGCTCGTCCAGGCTGTGCGATCCGTCGCCGCGGGAGAAGGGGCGCTGGATCCGCGGGTGACGCGGCGTGCGCTCGCCGCCGTGGCCCAGGGGGTGGAGGCGCTGCCGTCGGCATCGGGCGCGACGGAGCGGGCCGACCTGACCCTTCGCGAACGAGAAGTCCTCGACGGCATCCTGCAGGGCTGGTCGAATGCGCAACTCGCGGCGCGGCTGCGTATCTCGGTGCCCACCGTCAAGACGCACGTGTCGAACGTGCTCACCAAGCTCGGCGCGCGCAGCAGGTCGCACGCGGCCGCGATCGTGCGGGGCAGCGAGGACTGAGCGCGCTCAGCCCTGCTCGGCGCTCGCCGCGGGGGTCTTCTCGTCTTCCCGCAGCGGGCGGGCGGCACCCGAGAACAGTCCGGAGAGTACGACCAGGCCGACCAGGATGAACAGCGTGTTCAGCAGGCCGATGTGCTCGCTGATGACGCCGAGCACGGGCGGGCCGCCGAGGAACGAGATGTAGCCGATCGTGGCAGCCGCGCTCACCCGGGCCGCGGCCTTGGCAGGGTCGTCCGCCGCGGCGGACATGCCGAGGGGGAACCCGAGCGAGGCGCCGACGCCCCACAGCGCCGCTCCCACGAGCACGAGCGGGAAGGTGGGCGCGAGGATGAAGAGCAGGATCCCGGACGCCGCGGCGACGGCGAGGATGCGCAGCACCGCGACGCGTCCGAAGCGGTCGACGAGGGGCCCGCCGAACAGCCGCACGGTCGTCATCCCGATGGAGAACACCGCGAGCGACACGGCTCCCGTGCCCTCCGCGAAGCCATGACCCTGCTCGGTGCCGAGCGCGATCCAGTCGTTCGCGCCGCCCTCGGCGAACGACATCCCGAGCATCACCGTGCCCAGCAGGTAGGTGCGGGGTTCGCGCCAGGCCTCGAGCGCGGTGTGCATCCGCTCGCGGAACGGAGGCTTGACGTGGTCCTCCGGATCGAGAGCGGCCTCGCGCACCGGCACCTGGAAGAAGCAGACCACCGCGATCACGGCGATCAGCACGCCCATGGACACCGCATGCGTCGCGACATCGATCGCGAGGTGGGCGGCGAGGGCGCCGATCCCCGCACCGATGACGGTTCCGAAGCTGAAGAAGGCGTGGAAGACGGGGAGGATCGTGCGGCCCATCTGCTGCTCGATCGCGGTGGCCTCGACGTTCATCATGACGTCGACGCAGCCGTTGCCGAATCCGAACAAGGCCATGCCGATGAGGACGACGGTCACCGAGCCGAACACAGTCGCGCCGAGGCCGACGAGCGCGATGCCGACCGCGAACATGAGCATCGCCGCCAGCATGCCGCGGCGGGCACCGGTGCGCGCCATCACCGCCGGGCTCGTCGAGATGCCGATGATCGACGCGACACCCATGCCGAGCAGCAGCATCCCGACCTGCGCGTTGTCCAGCTCGAGCGCCAGTTTGATTCCCGGAACCCGGGACGCCCAGGTCGCGATCGAGAGGCCGCTCGCCAGGAAGATGGCGAAGATCGCGGCACGCCAGCGGACGAACTGCGAACGGGTCAGGGCTGCTTCCATGCCGGACAGCCTATCGAATCGATTCGACCGGGGGGAACGGAAGCGAGCTATCCTCGAAGCATGAGCAGTCAGGAGACGCCGCGTCGGCCCACGATCGCCGACGTCGCACGCGAGGCGGGTGTGGCGACGTCCACCGCCTCGGTCGTCTTCAGCGGAAAGGCGAAGGTGGCCCCCGCGACCCGCGAGCGCGTGCTGGCCGCGGCCGCCGAGCTCGGCTACGCCGGACCGGACCCCCGCGCGGCCTCCCTGCGACGCGGACGCAGCGGCATCGTCGCCGTCGTGTTGGAAGGTCACCTGCGTGCGGCCTTCCTCGACCCCGTGACGACCGCCATGATGGACGGGCTCACCGACGGGCTCGCCGAACTCAGCGCCGGCATCCTGCTGATGCGCGACGAGCCGGGGGAGGGCACAGCGATCGCCGATGCTCCCGTCGACGCCGTCGTGCTGATCGGCTGCTCCGGACGCACCCGGTCATCCCTCGAGGTGGTCGTCGGCCGCGGACTCCCGGTCGTCGTGATCGAGGGCGACGCCGGAGAGGCGATCCCCCGCATCACGCTCGACAACGCGGCGGCCTCGGCTGACATCGCGAAGCACGTACGCGACCTCGGCCACCGCGACGTCGCGCTGGTCACGCTTCCGCTCGACAGCGACCGGGAACGTGCGGCGGTCACGCCGGAGCGCCTCGCGAACGCGACCGTCGACGTGACGGTCCATCGGCTGGCCGGCACCCGTGAAGTGTTCCCCGACGCCCCCGCGATCTCGGCATCCGGCAGCCTCATCGACGAAGGAGTGCTGGTCGGACGCATGCTGCTCGCCGATCCCGACACCCGGCCGACGGCGGTGCTCGCGCAGAGCGACCTGTTGGCCGTCGGCGTCATCCGTGCGGCCGAGGAGCTGGGGCTCCGCGTCCCGGAAGACCTCTCGGTCGCGGGTTTCGACGGCATCGCACTGGACGGCCTCGGCGACCTCACCCTCACGACGAGCGTGCAGCCGGCGGTCGAGAAGGGCCGTGCGGCGGGGGAGCAGGTCGCCCGCATGCTGCGAGGGGAACCGGGGATCACGCAGCATCTCACCTGCCGATTCCGCGCCGGCAGCACCACCGGCCCTGCGCCGCGCTGAGCGCCGTCCTCGGACGCGTCGGCAGCCGCGGTCAGCTGCGTTGCGGTCCGAGCGGAAGCACCGTATCGCCGAGATCGAGGATGCGGTAGCGGCCGCAGTCGATCACCTCGTCGGGGATGGCGGGTGCGGGCAGGTTCCACGGGACGGTCTGCGCATCCTCCACGAGGAACGTCACCTCGCCGACGTCGAAATCGCGACGGTTCACCAGCCAGGCGTAGCCGCGCAGCTCATGATCGACCTGCACGAGCTGCGCCGGGTCGTCGAGGTGCAGCTTCGGCAGACGGACGGTCCAGAACTGACCGGCTCCGGTGCGGCCGGAGGCGTTCACCCAGTCGGTGACGCAGGTGAGGTCGGGGTCGGCGGCCTCGGCGGCCGCAGCGAGCCGGGGGATGCTCAGGATGCCGCCGATCGCGAGCAGCACCGCGACGACGGCCGCGAGCACGGATCGAAGGCGGAGCGGCATCCATCCCGTGCGCGGCATGGCGACGAGGGCCAGCACGGGAGCGAACACCAGCGGCTGCAGGTAGCGGGCCGCGTGGGTGCCGAGTGCGATCGCGCCGATCACCACGAGCGCGGGCATGAGCCAGGCGAGCGCGGCGACGAACCGTGAGCCCTCGTCCGAGGCGCGTGCCGTGCGGACCGCTGCGAGCACGAGAAGGGCGAGCACGATCAGGCAGCCGAGCACCCCCGGTGGGGTCGACAGCCGGGCGGAGACGAGCTCGGCGTAGTAGCCGATCGACTCGGGCCACCGCTCGGGCTGCGCGTAGCCGGCACCGGTGTTGGCGATCCATGCCTGAAGTGGAATACGTGCGAGGAAGCCGAGCGCCGTGCCGACCAGGAGCACCGCGAGCAGCAGTGTCCACCGGAACCGTCGCTGTGATCGGATGGCCAGGAGGGCGAGCAGCACCGTGATCGGCACCGTCGCCCAGGCCGCGTAGAGCGGATTCGACAGGGTCGAGACCGTTGCCGTGACGCCGAGAGCCGCAAGGAGACCGACGCTCATCGACTCGCGATCGAGAACTCGACGCACCAGCCCGACGGAGAGCACGACGGCGACCGCCGACGCCGAGTAGTAGGTGGTCGTGAGCTGCAGCGAGGCGAGCTCGAGAGCATCGCGGGACGCCGAGAGCTCGGTCACGGCGATGGCGCAGAACACGGCGAGTCCGAAGAGGGACCATGCCACGGGTGCCCGGCCCTCTCTGCGTCGACCCGCCGCGAGCCGAAGGGCACCGTACAGGGCGATCACGTTGATCACGGCGTTCACCGCGAGCAGCGCGTTCACGTCCAGCGGGAAGATCGCGTCGAGCGCGGCGAACACCGTGGACTCGGGGACAAAGAGCACGCTCGACATCGCCCAGTCCATCGGTTCGCCCGAAAGCATGGAGCGCGCGAACATGGCGACGATCAGGGAATCCCCGTCGCGGAACAACAGCTCCGACCGTGCGGATGATGCGACCTGTGCGGTGGTGATCAGCGCGAGCCCGACGGCGCCGGACCACCCGGCCAGCTCCCGCACCCAGACCCGCCGCATGCGACCACTCTCGCACGATCGTGCAACCCGCGCGCCGGGCGGACTCTTCGCCCGGGTAAACTGCTTATGACACCCCCCGCCTGGCCGCAAGGCCGACGACCCCCGAGGGAGCCGCGTATATGCTGATGCTCCTCGCCGTGTTCCTGCTCGGGTCGCTGTTGATGCCCGTTCTGGTGCGCTGGCTCGGAGCTCAGGCCTTCGCCATCGCCGCCCTCGTCCCGGCTGCCGCGTTCGTGCATGCGCTGGTCATGACGCCGCAGGTGCTCGACGGCCCGGTCCCGTTCGAGTCGGTCGAGTGGATCCCGCAGCTCGGGCTGAACCTGTCCATGAACATGGACGTGCTCGGGTGGGTGCTCACGCTGATCGTCACGGGCGTCGGCGCCCTCGTGCTCCTCTACTGCCGGTGGTACTTCTACGAGGACTCTGCCGGCGTGGGTCAGTTCGCCGGGGTGCTGCTCGGCTTCGCGGGGGCGATGTACGGCCTCGTGCTCACCGACGACCTCGTCATGCTGGTCATGTTCTGGGAGGTGACGAGCATCCTCTCGTACCTCCTCATCGGTCACTACCGCCGCCGTGCGGCCAGCCGCCGTGCGGCACTGCAGGCCCTGCTCGTGACCACGCTCGGCGGACTCGTGATGTTCGTCGGTGTCGTGATCCTCGTGGTCGACACCGGAACGTCCAGCATCCGGGAGATCCTCGAGATCGCACCGACCGGTCCTGCGGTGGATGCCGCGATCGTCATGCTCCTGATCGGCGCGATCAGCAAGTCGGCCCTGTTCCCGTTCCACTTCTGGCTTCCCGGCGCGATGGCCGCGCCCACTCCGGTGAGCGCGTATCTGCACGCCGCGGCGATGGTGAAGGCCGGCATCTATCTGATCGCGCGATTCGCTCCGATCTTCGCCTTCAGCGCTCCCTGGCGTCCGATCGTGATCACGCTCGGCATCCTGACGATGCTGATCGGCGGCATCCAGGCGCTGCGCGAGACCGACCTCAAGCGCATCCTCGCGTTCGGCACGGTCAGCCAGCTCGGCTTCTTCGCGATCGTGGTCGGATACGGCACGCAGGCGGCGGCGCTCGCCGGACTGGCGCTCGTGATCGGGCACGCCCTGTTCAAGTCGGCGCTCTTCCTGATCGTCGGCGTCATCGACCGCCAGCTGTCGACCCGTGACATCACCGAGCTCTCCGGCGTCGGGCGGCAGGCGCCGGTCATGGCGACGGCGGCATTCATCTCCGTGGCGTCGATGGCCGGTATCGCGCCGACCATCGGGTTCGTCGCCAAGGAGTCCACGCTCACGGCTCTGCTCGACGACGCCCAGGGTGGTTCCCCGTGGGGTCTGGTGGCCCTGATCGGCGTAGTGCTCGGTTCTATGCTGACCGCGGCATATGGCGCGCGCTTCCTCTGGGGAGCCTTCTGGAAGAAGCGCGACGACCAGGGCCAGCTGCCCGACACCGCCTGGCCCGATCCGCCGGTCGGATTCCTGTCGGCACCGATCATCCTCGCCGGCGTCACGCTCGCTGCGGGCATCGGGGCTCCTGCGCTCGACACTGCTCTGCAGGGATACGCCCTCACCGCGACCCCCGGGCTCGACCACGCGGGCGAAGCCGTCGAGGGACCGGGGCATCTCGCGCTGTGGCACGGCCTCGAGCCGGCCCTGGGCATCTCGATCCTGTCGATCCTGCTCGGCATCGGGCTCTTCCTGCTCACCCGCAGAACGGGCTGGGATCGCCGACCACGCGTCCTGCCCTTCACCGCCGCCGACGCGTACTACCTGGTCATGCGCGGCATCGACCGTCTCTCGGTGCTCAGCACGACCCTCACGCAGCGCGGCTCGCTGCCGGTGTACGTCGGCACCATCTTCGTGGTCTTCGTCGCCGCGGAGGTCACGGCCCTCATCGCCAGCGACATCGATCGGTACAACCTCTCCGCCTGGCACACGCCGGCCCAGATCGTGGTCGCCCCGATCATGGCCATCGCCGGGGTATTCGCCGTCCGGGCGCAGAAGCGCTACACGGGCGTCGTGCTCGTCTCGGTCACGGGGCTCGGGATGGTCGTCCTGTTCGCGACGAGCGGCGCACCCGACCTGGCGCTCACGCAGATCCTCGTCGAGACGGTCACGATGGTCACGTTCGCGCTGGTGCTCCGCCGCCTCCCCGCGCGGATGGGCGAGCACAACGCCTCGGTGGGGCGGGTCCCCCGGGCGCTCCTCGCGATCGGCGTCGGCGTGACGATGGCCTTCGTCGCGGTGGTCGCCACGCAGTCCCGCATCGCCGATCCGATCTCGGAGGTCTTCCCGCAGATCGCCTACGAGATCGGTCACGGCAAGAACGTCGTGAACGTGGCCCTCGTCGACCTGCGCGGCTGGGACACGATGGGCGAGCTGTCGGTGCTCGTGCTCGCCGCGACCGGCGTGGCCTCGCTGGTGTTCGTCACGCACCGGGCCGACCTGCTCGCCGCGACCAAGAACCTGCCGAAGGCGACGCGCAAGGCCGCACGCAGCCGTCCGCTCGTCGAGACGACCGAGGGCATCCGGTTCCAGAACTCCGAGAACGAGAGCAGCCCGCGGGCGTGGCTCGTCGGCGGCCAGAAGATGAAGCCCGAGAACAGATCGATCCTGCTCGAGGTCATCGTCCGCATCCTCTTCCACACCATCATCGTGGTGTCGATCTTCCTGCTGTTCTCCGGGCACAACCTCCCGGGCGGCGGCTTCGCGGGCGGACTCGTGGCAGGCATGGCCCTGGTCATGCGCTACATCGCCGGAGGACGCTGGGAGCTCGGTGCCGCCGCCCCGACGGATGCCGGCCGACTTCTCGGAACCGGCCTCATCCTCGCCGTGGGCACAGCCGTCGTCCCGCTCTTCTTCGGACTCGCGCCGCTGACGAGCACGTTCTGGGAGTGGGAGATCCCCGGCATCGGGCACATGGAGTTCGTCACCTCGACCATCTTCGATGTGGGCGTGTACCTCGTCGTGATCGGGCTCGTCCTCGACGTGCTGCGCAGCCTCGGGGCCGAGGTCGACCGGCAGGCGGCGCTCCGCTCGACCCCCGGCCCTGAAGGCTTCCTCTCGCGCGGAAGGGGGAGCAGCTGATGGATGTCTCGCTCACCCTGATCGTCATCATGGCCATCCTCTTCGCGTGCGGTGTCTACGCGATGCTGGAGCGCAGCCTCACCCGTGTGCTGATCGGCTTCCTCCTGCTCGGCAACGCCACGAACCTGCTGCTGCTGATCGTGATGGGCGTTCCGGGCAATGCGCCGTTCTTCGGCACCGAGGGCGAGATGAGCGACCCGCTCCCGCAGGCCCTCACCCTGACCGCCATCGTGATCACGTTCGCGGTCTCGGCCTTCCTCCTCGCCCTGATCTACCGCTCCTGGCAGCTCGGTCAGGCCGACACGGTCGAGGACGACGAGGCCGACATCGCGCTCCGCGAGCGCACCGACGCCGACGAAGACCTCATGGACGACGAGTCCGAGACCGACGAGGACGAGGCGACCACCGACTTCGTCGGTGTGCAGACCGCACCGATCACGGTGCTGCACATGCGCGACCACCCCGCCATCCACGACGATGCGCCGTTCGATGCGCCCACCGGCTGGGGAGACGAACACTCGTCGGGCCCCGCCGAGAGTGATTCGAGCACCCCCGACGAACCCCACGACCACGACGAGAACGAGGAGGGCCGCCCATGACCTCTCTCGTTCCGCTCCTCGTGGCTCTGCCGCTCCTCGGAGCCGCCATCACGCTCGTGTTCGGCCGGAACGCGCGCCTCCAGGTCGTCGTCACGGTGGCGACTCTCGCCGCCGTCTCGGTGATCGCCGCCGTCCTCCTGGTGGTCGTCGACTCCGGAGACCCGCTCGCGGTCTCGGTCGGCGGGTGGCCGGTGCCGTTCGGCATCGTGCTCTACGTCGACCGGCTCGCGGCGCTCCTGGTGCTCGTCTCGAGCATCGTGCTGCTCGCCGTGCTCCTCTTCTCGATCGGCCAGGGAGCCGCGGACGGAACCGACGAGACCCCGATCTCGATCTTCAACCCCTCGTACCTGATCCTCGCGGCCGGCATCTTCAACGCGTTCATCGCGGGCGACCTGTTCAACCTCTACGTCGGCTTCGAGATCCTGCTCGTCGCCTCGTATGTGCTCATCACCCTCGGCAGCACCGAGTCGCGCATCCGCACCGGCGCCGTCTACATCGTGGTCTCGCTGGTGTCGTCGATCCTGTTCCTGGCCTCGATCGCGATGATCTACGGCGCGCTCGGCACGGTCAACATGGCCCAGATCGCCGAGCGCATGTCGGAGCTGCCGCAGGAGACGCAGCTCGTGCTGCATCTGATGCTCGTGGTGGCGTTCGGCATCAAGGCGGCCATCTTCCCGGTGTCGTTCTGGCTGCCCGACTCGTACCCGACCGCCCCCGCGCCGGTCACCGCGGTGTTCGCGGGCCTGCTGACCAAGGTCGGCGTCTACGCCCTCATCCGCACCGAGACCCAGCTCTTCGCCTCGAACAGCATCGACACCCTGCTGCTGATCATCGCGCTCGCGACCATGATCGTCGGTGTGCTGGGCGCGGTCGCGCAGGCCGAGCTCAAACGAATCCTGTCGTTCACACTCGTGAGCCATGTCGGGTACATGATCTTCGGCCTCGCGATAGCGACACCCGCCGCGATCGGCGCGACCGTGTACTACATCGTCCACCACATCGTCGTGCAGACGACCCTGTTCCTCGCGGTCGGACTCGTGGAACGACGAGCCGGCAGCACCTCGATCCTGCGGGTCAAGGGACTGCTCAAGGTCGCACCGGTGATCGCCGTGCTGTATTTCGTGCCCGCGATCAACCTGGGTGGGCTCCCGCCCTTCTCCGGATTCATCGGCAAGTTCGCGCTCTTCGAAGCGGCAGCATCCGTCGGCACCCCGATCATGATCGTGCTGATCTTCGGCGGCATCGTCACCTCGCTGCTGACCCTGTACGCACTCATGCGCGCCTGGAACCTCGCTTTCTGGCGCGAGGAGGAGGACTCCACCGAGACCGAGGGGCGCATCTCGTACCTCGGCAACGCGCCGGCCGCCGACGAGCAGCAGGAGCGTCGTCGCATCCCGAAGATCATGACGGTCGCCACGGCGGGTATGGTCGCGGTCACCGTCTCGCTCACGATCTTCGCCGGACCTCTGTACGCGCTCTGCGACCGCATCGGCGCCGCACTGCTGCAGCCGGTCAGCCTCGTGCAGCTGCAAGAGGAGGTGGGCGGATGAGACGACAGACCAAACGCCACCTCTGGCGCGACATCCGAGTGCAGCTGCCCTTCCTGGCCTGGCTCGTCGTGCTGTGGATGCTGCTGTGGGCGCAGTTCACTGTGCTGTCTTTCCTCACTGGACTCGTCGTCGCGATCTTCGTGACCCGCGTCTTCCGGCTGCCGACCGTCGAGCTCTCCGGCCGCATCAACATCGGCTACGCCGCGCTGTTCGTGGTGCAGTTCCTGTTCGCGGTGCTCAGCGGAGCCATCTCGGTGACCGTGCAGGTGTTCGACTTCCGACGCCAGCCGGGAACGGCGATCATCGCGGTGCCGCTGCGCTACGCGGACGACCTGGTCATGACGCACGTCGCCGTCGTGTCGTCGCTCATCCCCGGCTCGCTGGTGGTCGAGACCGATCGCGATAGGCGCATCCTGTACCTGCACGTGATCGGGGTCAGGAACCTCGACGACGTCGAGAAGCAGCGCGCCGGAGTTCTGCGTTGGGAGCGACGGGTCGTGCGGGCTCTCGGCGACCCCGCGCAGTACCGTGCGCTCAAGGCCGACCAGCGCGCCGGCCTGACCGGATCGACGGGAGGCGCCCGATGAACATCCTGCTGCTGCTGATCATGGTGGTCTTCGGCATCGCCGCCATCCTCACACTGATCCGCATCGTCCGCGGGCCGTCGATCCTCGACCGCGCCGTCGCCTCCGACGTGCTCCTCACCGAGGTCATGTGCGTGCTCGGGGCGGAGATGGCCATCAACGGGCATACCCGCAACATCCCCGTGCTCCTCATCATCGCCGCGATCGGGGTGTTCGGTTCGATATCCGTCGCCCGGTTCGTCGCGAGAAGGGACAACACGACCTCATGAACATCCTCGGTTTCATGATCCCCGATCCGGTCATCGACGTGGCCGTGCTGGTGCTCATCCTGCTCGGTGCGCTGCTGTGCCTGTCGGCCGCGGTCGGGCTGCTGCACTTCCGCGACGTGCCGTCCCGTCTGCACGCGGCGACCAAGCCGCAGGTGCTCGGCCTGCTGCTGATCTGCATCGCGATCGCCCTGTCGCAGCGGTCGATCGGCGGCATCCTGCTGGGGTTCGTGCTCGTCGCCCCCGTCGTGCTGATGCAGTTCGCTACCGCCCCGCTGTCGGCGCACATGGTCGGGCGGCAGGCTTACCGCAACGGCACCATCGAACAGCGCGGTCTCGTCGTGGATGAGCTCGCCGAATCGAAGCAGACTCCTCCCGCCGCCGGCTGAGCTACCCGCCGAGTTTGCCTCAGGAACCCGCGCGGGATCAGGCAAGCGCGCGGGATCAGGCAGTTCGGCGCAGAAACAGCCTGAATCGGAGCGGTTGCCTGTTCTCGCGTGAACATGACCTGCCGCGACAACCCCGCGCGAGCACGGTCCGAGCGTCAGAGACGGGCGGCGAATTCGTGGATCAGGCGGGCGGCGGGCTCGGAGTCGCTGATGAGCGTGCCGTGGCCGTGATCGGGGATGACTTCGAGCTTGGCACCGGGGATCGCGTCGAGGATCTCCTGGCACCAGCTCATCGGGGCGAGCGGGTCGTCCTCGCCGCGCAGTACCAGCACCGGGCACTCGATGCGGACGAAGGCGTCCTCGGGCTCGTGCACGACGGTGGCACGGATCTTGCGGATCAGGTGCGGGCCCCCACGGAGGTACTCCCGGGCGCCGCGCCAGATCACCAGCGGCCGCTCGCCGACCAGGTCGGTCAAGAGGTAGCGGGCCTGAGACGCGATGTTGCGCGCCGCCTTGTTCACGGTGGGTCCTGCCAGCACGACCCCTTCCACCAGCGAGGGATGCCGAGCTGCGAGTTCCGCCGCGATCTGGCTGCCCATCGAATGGCCGATCACGACCACCGCGCCCGAGTCCACGTGTTTCAGGTATGCCGCGACGAGGTCGGCGTGGCGTTCCATGGTGAACGTGCGCTCCGGCTCGGGTGCCTCGCCGAAACCGGGAAGGTCCAACGCGATCACCCGGCCGTCGAGCCGCTGCACGACGTCGAGATAGACGCTCCGCCCCATGCCGATGCCGTGCAGCAGGAGGTAGGTGTGCGGGCCTTCGCCGAACGTCTCGGCGATCAGTGTGGCGCCGGAGTGCTCGAACTCGAGGAGCGTGACGGTGGTGCCCTTCGGGGCGAGGTAGCTGGATGGCACCCACCCACGGTATCGGAGCAACCTGCGCCGCCCCTTCAGGACGGCGCAGCGCACGGGTCAGCCGGCCGGCGACAGGATCAGCGTGTCCACCGTCGAGCCATCCACCGCCTTCGCGGAATATGCCCACGGCTTCTGCACCCCGACGGCCCAGTCGGCGGTCTGGTCGGTGTAGTGCTCGTGGAACGCGTGACCCGAAGCACCCGTGAGGTGGTTCCAGGTCGAAGCGTCGAAGTCGGACAGGTCGATGACCATCCGCATCGACGGCACCGTCGTGGTGGCGTACGAAACGCCGAGCTCCCACCCGGTCGCGTTCACCACCGATGCTCCGCCGCCCACCGGGTACGGTCCGCGGTTGAAGAGGGCCTCGATGGGCGCGATCCCCGAGGTACCGAGCGTGTCGCTGGTGAGGGTGATCGCGTGCAGGTCGCCCCAGTTCCACCGCGCAGGGACGTCACCCTGCAGGGACACGAGTTCGTCGTAGGCCTCCTCGGCGGACAGGGCCAGCATGGCGTCCATCCCGTCGACGTCGATCTTCGGGTTGCTCCAGAGCGGATCGGACGGGTCGTCGAGCATGTCGGCGACGACGGTGAACAGGCGTGCCTGCCCGTCGATCGGGAGTGGCTGCTCGCGCTCGCCGAATATGTTCTGCACCAGGTTCGACCAGAGCACGTTGGCGTAGGCGGCCGCGGGCGAGGATGCCGTGTTCTGGGCGTCCCAGGGGAGGAGGAGGTCCACGGCCTCCCGCACGTCCGCCCGGCTCACGTCCACGTCGGCCATGGCGGACGCCAACTGCGTGCCGATCCACATCTCGTCGTCCATCTGGATGTCGCGCATGTCCTGTGCGGTCAGCGGGGCGACGGCCGCGTGTCGCTCGATCAGGTGCGCGATCCGTGCTGCACGGTAGCCGTAATCCCAGTCGCGGGAGAGGAAGTAGGCGTAGTCGTCGGTCACGATCGCGTTGTTCGCGGTGACGATGTACCCCGAGCTCGGGTTGTACGAGACGGGCAGTTCCTCGAACGGGATGTAGCCCGTCCAGTCGTAGCTGCTGTCCCATCCCGGCTGCGGCATCCATCCGTCGCCGGCACCGCGGATCGGGAGGCGCCCGGGTGTCTGGTAGCCGATGTTCCCCTCGGTGTCGGCGTAGATGAGGTTCTGCGCGGGTACGTCGAAGAGGGAGGCGGCGTAGCGGAAGTCGTCGAAGTCCTGCGCGGTCGAGAGGGCGAAGATCGCGGTCGCGGTCGTGCCGGGGTCGAGGGCGGTCCAGCGCAGGCTGACAGCGTATTCGGCGTCGTCCTGCCCGGCGGGCGGGGCGGCGGGCGCCTCGGTTCCTTCCGCCAGTGCCGGCTCCGGGTCATCGGCGATCGCGGTGAAGTCGTCGGTGAGTCCCGAGATGATGGGCCCGTGCACGGTCGAGCGGATCGTCAGCTCGATGTCGTCGCCGCCGGCGACCTTGATCGTCTCGGTGCTCTGCTCGAGCGGGACCAGTGCCCCGTCGCGCCAGTACTCGTCGCCGACCACCCGCTCGACGTAGAGGTCGGTCACGTCGGTCGTGAGGTTTGTGAACCCCCACGCGACGTGCTGGTTGTGGCCGATCACGATGCCGGGAAGCCCGGAGAAGGAGAATCCGCCGACATCGAACGGGCAGGCGTCGTCGACCGTCGAGCACTTCAGCTGCACCTGGTACCAGACCGACGGCAGCGAGGCGCCGAGGTGCGGGTCGTTCGCGAGCAGCGGCATGCCCGTCTCGGTGAGGTCGCCGGAGACGACCCAGGAGTTCGACCCGATCCCCTCGCCGACGTCCCCGACCAGTTCGCTCGCGGCTTCGATGACGCTCGAGGTCTCCTTCCACTCGATCCTGGTGGTCGCCTGCTGGATCTCGTCGTCCGTTTCGGTCGGGGTGTACGCGGCCGGTTCGGCGTCGGTGTCGAGTGCGGGTACCGTCGAGATCTTCGGGACGATCACCGGATTCTCGTCGAACGGGTACTCGGGGTAGAGCTTCGCGAGCAGCTCGCCGGTGTCGACCGCCTCGCCCGCGTCGTCCGCACCGGCGTCCAGCTCGGCGGCCAGGAGGGAGCGTTCGGTCTCATCCTCGATGTTGCCGCGCAGATCCCAGGCCATGGCCTTGAGCCAGGCGACCGAATCGGCAGGCTCCCACTGCTCGGGCGTGTAGTCCGGGTTCTGGATGCCGAGAACGGCATATTCGAGCGAGAGCTCCGCGCCGGACCGTGTGGCGAGGTACGCGTTGACCCCGTCGGCGTAGGCATCGTAGTAGCCGCGCGTGGTGTCGTCCATCGCCTCCACCTCGGCTTCGGCGACGGCGCGCCAGCCGAGTGTGCGCAGGAACGCATCGGTCGCCGCCTGGGATTCCCCGAACATCTCGGCGACGCGCCCCGCGGTGACGTGCCGGCGGAAGTCCATCTCGAAGAACCGGTCCTGGGCGTGCACGAAGCCCTCCGCGTAGAACAGGTCGTCGGTCGAGTCCGCGGTGATCGTCGGGATGCCGCGGTCGTCACGCTGCACCGTGACCTCGGCTTTCAGACCGTCGAGCTCGATGGCGCCCGAGGTTTGCGGGAACGACCGCTGGATCGTCCAGGTCACGAAGAACGCGGCAGCGACGGCGATCACGATGATCCCGGCCACCACGAGGAACGCGATACGTCCGATGCGAACGCCCACTGAGGGGCGAGAAGGTACGGCGGACTCCTGCGAATCGGTCATCATCGTCGAGAACTCTTTCGGGTAGACAGGTGGAACTCAGTCCCACCGAGCCCCAGTGCGCGTATCAGGGTCGCGCCCTCGCATCATATCGGCCAGAGCGCTCGCCGCGAGTGTCCCGGGCAAGCGCTCGGTGGATCATCCGATGAGGCCGGGCCGGAAGAATTGGAGAGACCGCGGAGCTGTTCGGTTCCCATTCAGGTGAATGTGTTATGTTACCCGTTGCGCTACGCGCGACAAGGGGACGATGCGGAGGCTCGGCGCGAGAGCGTCGGGGCCGCCGTTATCGGCCGCATCGAGTGGTGGGGGAACCACGGTGGTCGAAGGAGGGTGTGATTTGTTGGGCATGGATGGTGCGCTGGAACGGCGCTCGGTGAGTGAAGACGTCTATCACCGGCTGCGGGATGCGATCGTCAGCGGCGAGCTGCGGCCGGGCGAACGGATTCGCGACTACGAACTCGCGGCGGATCTCGGGACATCGAAGACGCCCGTGCGGCACGCGCTGGCACGGCTCGCCGAAGGGGGACTCGTCGAGATGCAGCGCAACCGCTACACGCGGGTGGCGCCTCTCGACCTCGACCAGATCCGAGACGCGATCGCCCTCTTCGGCGACATCTGGATCGGCTCGGTACGCCACGCGATGCCGCTGATCCAGGCCGACGACGTCACGTATCTCGTCGACCTCACCGAAGACATGTCCGCCGCGATCCTGGATCAGGATGTCCTCGAGTTCGGGGGAGCGCTGCGCGCCATCACGATCGGCTTCGCGCGCATCGAGGGCAACTCCACGCGCGTGAACGTCATCGAGTTCCTCGGGCCGCAGATCCGCCGCTTCTCGCAGCACGCGCGCGGCACGTTCGACTGGGCGGCGGTCGAAGAGTCCACCAACGCCATCCGCGAGGCCGTTCGCCAGCGCGACGCCGGCGCCACCCGCGCGGCCATCGTGACGCTCTTCGACTCGGTGCTGCCGAGCATCATCGACCGCACCGAGGAGCTCGACCGCGCCGACGAGCGGCGCTGATCGAGTCGATCACAGCGAGGTCTGCCGCCGCGTCGGCAACCCTCCGGCCCCGCGCGCGGCCATACGCCGTCGCGCGCGGCGCGTGCGACGGACGAGCGACGTCAGTCGGTGCCGGAATCGAACGCCGCGCCCTCGGACACGGTGTCGACCGCATCCGCCAGGCTCTCGTCGGCCTCGGAGATGGAGCCGTGGACCGACTCGGTGATCTCGGCGGACTCGCCCGCTGTCACGCGACCGACCAGCTCCCCGGTCGCGCCGCCCACGAGGCCGAGCCCCGCGTACTGCTCGAGGCGGGCACGGGAGTCGGCGATGTCGAGGTTGCGCATGGTCAACTGACCGATGCGGTCGACCGGACCGAAGGCGGCGTCGCCGACACGCTCCATCGACAGCTTCTCGGGGCCGTACGACAGGTTCGGCGAGACCGTGTCGAGGATGGTCCAGTCGTCGCCGCGGCGCAGACGGATCGTCACGGTGCCCGAGATCGTCAAGCCGACCCAGCGCTGGATCGACTCGCGCAGCATGAGCGACTGGGGCTCGAGCCAGCGGCCCTCGTACATCAGGCGTCCGAGGCGGCGACCCTGCTCGTGGTAGGTCGCGAGGGTGTCTTCGTTCAGGATGCCGTTGACCAGGCGCTCGTAGGCGATGAACAGCAGCGACATGGCCGGAGCCTCGTAGATGCCGCGCGACTTCGCCTCGATGATGCGGTTCTCGATCTGGTCGCTCATGCCGAGGCCGTGGCGTCCGCCGATGGTGTTCGCCTCCATGACGAGGGCCACCGGGTCGCTGTACTCCACGCCGTTGATCGCCACGGGGCGGCCGCCCTCGAACGTGACGGAGACGTCTTCGGTCTCGATCGCGACCGACGGGTCCCAGAACTTCACGCCCATGATCGGGTCGACGGTCTCGAGCGAGACGTCGAGGTGCTCGAGGGTCTTCGCCTCGTGCGTCGCGCCCCAGATGTTCGCGTCGGTCGAGTAGGCCTTCTCAGCGGAGTCGCGGTAGGGGAAGTCACGGGCGACGAGCCAGTCGCTCATCTCCTTGCGGCCGCCGAGCTCGGTGACGAAGTCGGCGTCGAGCCACGGCTTGTAGATGCGCAGACGCGGGTTGGCGAGCAGGCCGTAGCGGTAGAACCGCTCGATGTCGTTGCCCTTGTAGGTGGAGCCGTCGCCCCAGATGTCGACGCCGTCCTCCTTCATGGCACGCACCAGGAGCGTGCCGGTGACCGCGCGGCCGAGGGGGGTGGTGTTGAAGTACGTCTTGCCGCCGGAGCGGATGTGGAAGGCGCCGCAGGAGAGGGCGACCAGACCCTCTTCGACCAGCGCGGTCTTGCAGTCGATCAGCCGCGAGGCTTCGGCGCCGTACTCCAGCGCGCGGCCCGGGATCGACGCGATGTCGTCTTCGTCGTACTGTCCGAGGTCGCCGGTGTAGGTGAAAGGCACCGCGCCCTTCTCGCGCATCCACGCGACGGCGACGGAGGTGTCGAGTCCTCCGGAGAAGGCGATGCCGACGCGCTCGCCGACGGGCAGGGACTGGAGGACCTTGGACATGCTTTCCAGTCTATCCGCGACCGGCGTGTCGCCCCGTGCCGCGTGACGGCGGAGACCCCCGCTTCAGACGCGTAGGATTTCGACCCGCGACGCGGCATGCGAGGCGGCCGTGGTGCTGATGCGGAGATCAGCGTTGGTCAGCAAGTCGGAGCTCTCGGACGTCTTCCGGGGTGAGGGGCGGTCCGCTCGAAGGAGTTGTCCGGGGCGTTCATCTCGAAACGGATGCCGTTGCCGTCGAGGACCAGCTCAACAGGGCCGGGGACCAGTCCGACGCATTCGCGGAGAGCGGCGGGAATGACGATCCGTCCCGACTTATCCATGTGTGCCTTCATGTCATCACGATGGCATGCGCCCGCGGACCGGCGCCATGTCCTTCGGAGGATTCCTGTGCTTGATATCAGCGGCTCGCGTGCAGAGAGTGCGCGGTGGCGTTGGTCACACCGAATGCCGACTACTCCGACTGGGCGACATCTTCGTGGCGTGCCGTGCGCAGCGGGGAGAACAGGACGATCAGCGCGGCGAGCGCGAAGACCACCACGGCTACCGCGATCGTCGCGCGGTAGCCGAACGCGGTGGCGAGTCCGCCGGCGACCAGCGCGCCGACGAGGAAGGCGACGCGGTTGACCGTGCGGATCGAGGCGTTCAGCCGCCCCTGCATGTGGTCGGGGGCCGCGGCCTGCCGGTAGCCCATCTCGTTGGGATCCTCCAGGCCCATGCCCAACCCGAACAGGAGTTGCCCGATTCCGAGGGGAATGGCGACGATGGCGAGAGAGGCGATGTCCGAGAGGGGGAGGACGACGATCGCGGTCCAGGCGACCGCCGACAGGATGCGTCCGGTGAGCACGGCGCCGCCGACGCCGAAACGTCTCCCCGCCACAGGGGCGAGGAGGGCTCCGATGAATCCGCCGACGCCGCCCATCGCCAGGACGATGCCGAACGCCAGCGGATTCAGTTCGAGTTCCCTCAACGCATAGGGGGCGAATGCGGTCAGCGCGATGCTGTTGCCGAGGAACCACACATTCACCGACGCCGCCATCGGCGCGAGGATGCGATGGGAGTAGGTCCAGCGCAGGCCCTCCGTGATGTCGTGCCCGAGGTGGCGACCGTCCGTCCGGCGTCGCGCCTTCACCTCCTCGACGCGGATCCGACTCAGCAGGACCGCACTCACGAGATACGCGACCGCATCGATGAGGATGGCGAACGGGGCCCCGAACCAGCCGACGAGGGCACCGCCGATCGCCGGGCCGGTGGTCTGGGCGACGGTGCCCGCCTGTCCGAGGCGCGCATTCGCCGCGACGAGCTGGTGTCGTGGCACCAGTCGGGGGAGCATCGGCTGCGCGGCCGAGTCCGCGACGAGGGTCAGCGCGCCGTAGAGCAGGAACAGGGCGCCGAACGACCAGACGGTCAGAGTCCCCGTGAGCCACAGCACCGGCACGAGCGCCAGCATCAGAGCGCGACCGATGCTCGCGAAGACCATAGCGGGCTTGCGTCGCCATCGGTCCATCAGAGCGCCGGCCTCCAGGCCGAAGAGCAGGTAGGGCACGACGTTGGCCGCGTTGAGCAGGCCGATCTCGAACGGCGTGGCGTCCAGTGTCGTCACGATCAGGACCTGGAACGCGATCGCGGTCACGGCCCCGGTGAACGCGCCGAGAGTGGACGACGACCAGAAGAGGGCGAACGCGGGGACGCGCAGGATCTCTGTCGGTCTGTCGCTCATACCGCCCCGCTCCGTCGCCACCCGCTGCTGTCATCCTATTCACCGCGTTCTCCCCTGGTGCGTCGAGCCGGGAGACGCCGGACGAAGTGGGAGAGTAGGCCCCACGGAGGTGCGATATGGGTGCAGCAGTGCTGTGGGGCGTGGTCGCGGCGGCGCCGCTGTTCGTCGGAGCGGTGCTCGCCCTGCTCCGGAAGTGGCCGCCGCGGTGGCTCGGCATCGTCCTCGGGTTCGGCGCCGGTGCCCTCATGGCCTCGATCGCGTTCGAGCTCTGGGAAGAGGGGCTCGACCTCGCCGGCCCCGTCCCGCTGGTGATCGGCGTCGCGGCCGGCGCCATCAGCTACTACATCGCCGATCGCATCCTCGATGCCCGCGCGGCGAAGACCAAGTCGCAGGCGGGTGGCGGCCAGCTTGCCGTCGGCGCCCTGCTCGACGGCATCCCCGAGCAGCTCGTGCTCGGCATCGGCCTGGCGTCAGGCGAGCCGGTGAGCATCGCGCTCGTGGTGGCCATCCTCGTATCCAACCTGCCCGAGTCGATCGGGTCGGCCGCCGACCTGCTCGAGGGCGGCATGGCCAGATCCCGGGTGCTGCTGCTCTGGGCAGGAGTGGCCGTGATCTGTGCGGCGGCGACGGTGGCGGGATTCGCGCTGGCGAGTGTGACCGGCGACGCCTTCCGATCCGCATCGAGCGGGTTCGCGGCGGGAGCGCTGCTGGTGATGCTCGTCGACTCGATGATCCCCGAGGCCCAGTCCAAGGCGAAGGAATCGACGGGGCTCGCCACCGTGCTGGGCTTCGCGCTCGCCGCAGGGCTGGCTTTGGCGTGAGAGTGCGCGCGACGGCAGACTCCGCCGCCGCGACTCAGATCTTTCCGTGCGTCGAGTCCCGTCGCACGCTGCGACCGGAGAGGCTCTCGATGTGCAGGACCAGAGGAAGGCTCCGATCCTCACCCGCCCAGGGGTGGATGCGCGCGGCGACGGCGGCGGCATCGCCTTCCGGCGCGCGGGAGAGACTGCCGTGCAGAAGCACGCTCCACGCCGTGCTCCCGAGCGGATCGTGGTAATCGACCTCGAACGAGACGTCGACCGTCTCGCGCGTCAGATCGGCCAGCGGGCCATCGGGCGACGTTCGCAGAAACAGATCGTGTCCGGAGACGGCGAAGTTCACGGGATGGATCCGCACACGTCCGTCGTGGACGAAGCCGATGCGTCCTATCGTGGTCGTGCTCAACAGATCGTAGGACTGCTGTTCATCGAGTTCTCGGATCATGCGCGTTCCTTCCCTCTGCAGCCAGTGTAGTCAGCGCTCCGGAGGCCTTCGGGCGAGGCGCTCCGTCGATCGCGACCCCGCCACCCGGCGGACGGGAAGCGCCGGATACGCCTCGACTGGCGGGTTATCCTCGGGGGCGACGTGCACGAGGCTGGCCGGACGCCGCCCCTTCCGCGGCCGAGGACAAAGGAGTTCTGATGACTGACACGACCCTGGCACGCCCGCCCTTCGACCCCGAACTCGAAGCCGCACTCGCCCTCGTCGGCGACCAGCTGCCGTCCACTCTCACGCCGGAGATGATCCCGCTCCTGCGCCAGTCCCCGGTCAGTGGCGAGGACGAGATCTTCGCCGCGCTCGCCGACCGCGGGTTCACCTATCGCGACGTGACGATCCCCGGGCACGGGGGTGACGAGATCGTCGTCTCCGTGATCGAGAAGGAAGGACGGACGGGCACCGGCCCCGGGTTCTTCCACACCCACGGCGGCGGCATGATCATCGGCAATCGCTGGCTCGGGGTCGTCGGCTTCCTCGATTGGGCTGAGCGCTTCAACGGTGTGATCGTCACGGTCGAATACCGGCTCGCTCCCGAGTTCCCCGATCCGTACCCGGTGGAGGACTGCTATTCCGCGCTGCTGTGGGCGGCCGAGAATGCGGGGGAGCTCGGCATCGACCTGTCGCGACTGATGATCGGCGGCGGCAGCGCGGGCGGCGGTCTGGCTGCCGGCACCGCGCTGCTGGCCCGCGACCGGAGGGGCCCGGAACTGATCGGGCAACTGCTCATCTACCCGATGCTCGACGACCGCGACGAGTCGGTCTCGACCCGACAGATCGACGGCATCGGCGTCTGGGACCGCGGATCGAACGTCACCGGGTGGACGGCGCTCCTGGGCGACCGCACGGGCACCGACGACGTGTCGATCTATGCCGCCCCGGCCCGCGCCACCGACCTCAGCGGTCTGCCGCCCGCGTTCATCGACTGCGGCAGCGCCGAGGTGTTCCGAGACGAGGACGTCGCCTACGCCACGAAGCTCTGGGAGGCCGGGGTCCAGGCCGAGCTGCACGTCTGGGCCGGCGGCTTCCACGGCTTCGACATGTTCGCCCCGCACGCTGCCGTCGCGCAGGCCATGCTCGCTGCGCGCGACAACTGGGTGAACCGCCTGCTCTCCTGAGCCCCAACCTCCCTACGCGGCTTCCTCCCGTCGCACTTTCTGTCGGTTTCAGGGTCTCAGAACGACGGAAAGTGCGACGGGAACCCGGAGGGCAGGACCCCGTAGGGTGGAATCCCCGCGCGCGATGGAGCCCGACATGCAAGATCTGCTGGGGCGGCTCACCGCCCTCGACCCGGATGCCAGCGAGACGCTCAAGGTCGTCACCTATTTCGATGCCCTCGTCGCCCGATCGGTCGGCGTGGAGAGCATGCTGCGCGGTGCCGCGGTGCTCAGTGGCGCGACTGTCGGGCAGCGCGATGGCCGACAGATAGTACGTGTGCGTGCCGATGGGGTGCGCATCGATCCGGTCGAGCCCTCGCATGCCTGGCCGGTGCGGGAGAGCGGACCGGGAGCGATCGCGTGGATCGAGCGTGACGGCGCTGCGCACACCAACGACGCGATGATCCTGGAACGTCTCAGCCTCGCCCTCGGCATCATCCGGGCTCGTCGCTCGGTCGGCCCGGAGAGCGCGGTCGAGCTCGCGATCAGTTCATATGCGGGAGCCGACGAGCGGGCTGCTGCGCTGCCTCGGCTCCGGCTCGGCGCGAGTGCGCTGCGGCTGGTCGCCTCGCCGCCCGATCCCGCGCCCCTGCCGCAGCATCCGTCGGCTGTGGTCGCCACCCGGCACGGCCTCACCCGGGCGACCATCCTGGATGCCGAGACGGAGGCCGTGAGCGCCTGGGCCGACGGCGAAGGGCTGCGACTCGGCCTCGGAACCGCGGGACCGGGGGAACAGCTTCCCCGGTCGTGGTCCTCCGCACTCGTGGCGGTCCGACTGACCAGCCCTGCCGAACCGGTCGTCGACGCCGCCGACCTCGGCGCCCTTCTGCTCGTCGCGGAGGCCGCCGAGCAGGGATCGCTCCATCCGGATGCCGCTGCGCTCGCCGCCCTCGACGACCGCGGTCGCGAGCTGCTCGATGCCGTCGCCGAGGAGCAGAGCGTACGTGCCGCCGCCATGCGCCTCGGTCGGCATCACTCGAGCGTGCAGGAGCGCTTGACGGCGCTCGTCGATGGCCTCGGCTATGACCCGCGCACACCTCGAGGGCACGCACGGTATGTGCTCGCCCGGATGCTGCTGACGCTCGGGTCCTGAACAGGTCGCCTCAGTTCAGCGCCGACGTCAGGCGGAAGACCCCGTCGAGGAACGTCGACTTCGCGGGCTCGCGCAACCACTCTTCGAGGGTCAATTCACGCCCCGCCGCGCGGTACTTCTGCTCGACTGCGCGCATCTGAGCCACGAAGGACTCGCCGCGCACCATCAGCGACATCTCCGAGTTCAGGCTGAACGAGCGGATGTCCATGTTGCTCGAGCCGATCACGGCGACGTCGTCGTCGATCGAGAAGTGCTTCGCGTGCAGGATGTACGGCGCCGGGTAGAGGAAGATGCGCACTCCCGCCCGCAGCAGCGTCTCGTAGTACGAGCGCTGAGCGTGATAGACCATCCCCTGGTCGCCGAGTTCCGAGACGAACAGCTGCACGTCGAGTCCGCGCTGGCACGCCGTGGTGATGGCGTAGATCATGGCTTCGTCGGGTACGAAGTACGGGCTGGTGAGGATGACCTTCTCGGTAGCGCCGTGGATGAGGGAGAGAAACATCCGCAGATTGTTCTCGGTGCCGTACGCCGGACCGCTCGGCACCATCTGGCAGTGCAGGTCCGCGCCCGCGGGCTTCGGCACGGCGGATGCCGGGACCCGTTCGACGGTCGACAGATCCTCTCCGGTCTCGATCAGCCAGTCGGAGAGGAACACGGCGTCGACTTGGGCGACGACCGGGCCCTCGACGCGTGCGATCAGCTCCTGCCACATCAGCCCGCGCTTGATGTTCTTCTCGGCGTTGTAGTCGCGCGAGATGAGGTTCTGGGAGCCGACGAAGCCGACCCTCCCGTCGACGACGACGAGTTTGCGGTGGTTGCGCAGATCGGGGCGCTGGTACTGCCCCTTGAACGGCCGCACCGGCAGCATCCACGACCAGATGACACCGATCCGGTCCAGCTCGGCGAAGGTCTCCTCGGACTTCGGGATCTTGCGTGACGCGATGTAATCCGCCAGCAATCGCACGGTGACTCCGCGTGCGACTGCCCTCTCCATCGCCATGAAGAACCCGTGGGTGGTGGCGTCTCGTGCGGCGATGTAGAACTCGACATGGACGTATCGCTCGGCCGTGTCGATCGCGGCGGCCATCGCGTCGATGGATCCCTGATAGTCGTCGATCAGTTCAGCCGACGAATCCCCGACCACTGGCAGTCCCGTGAGCGCATGATTCTGCTGAGCCACGCGTTGGAGCCAGCGCGGGGCCCCCGCGTCCGGATGGTCGACGGCTTCCGCGGCGATCATCTCGGTGACGCGCTGCTGCTCTTCCCGGCGCTTCCTGGGCAACCGGAAGTTGCCGATCAGCAGGTAGAGACCTATGCCGACGAAAGGCACCAGGAACACCAGCAGCAGCCATGCCATCGCCGCGGTGGGCTTGCGGCCGCGAGGGATGTAGATGAGTGCGACCACATTGATGGCGAGGGCCGCGAGGGCCAGGGTCGTCCAGATCAGGTTCGCGGAGACAAGCGCGTCCATGCATCCTCCTTCGAGGTGATGCCTGAGTGTGACACGCGGCGCAGGGGTGCGGGTGCGACACTCATCCTGTGCGGGTGGGGCGCTCGTGGCGGGGCGGATGCCGCGCCCGATCACTCGAAGCCCGGGTACTCCTGGAGCTTCTTCTCGAACTCGGCTCGGTCGGCCTCGCCGAGCACACCGCTGGCGATCACGACGAGCTGCAGACCCTCGAGCGGTTCGCCGGTACGGGCGCTCTGCGCTTCGCGTGCGGCGTGGAAGCCGCCGTCCCGGTCGTTCGACAGGTCGTAGATGTTGGCGTAGAACCGCATCGGATCGGGGTAGTTCTCGGTGTAGTACTCCCACGTGTGCTGCGTGCGGGGATCGTCGCTGCCGTAGAGCTTGGCGATCATCGACGGGTCGATGCCCGACCCCGTGGGGTCGTTGAAGGAGTACAGGTTCCACAGCCCGTGCTGCACGACCACCTCGTCGATCGCGGCCATCACCTCCTGCTTGCGTGCGTATCCCTGCACGGGCTGTTCGGTCGCCCATGCCGCCGAGGTGTACTCCACGAGCATCGACTCGCCGCCGTAGCCGTTGCGCTCGGGGCGCAGATCCTCGTCACCCACGGGGACCCACGTGTATCCGAACTCCTGCGTGAGCCGAGTGCGGATGTCGGCGAAGAGCTCCTCGGACTGCGCCCGCACCTCCTCGAGGGATTGCTGCGACAGGGTCTCCTGCGGATCGGTGCCCTTGATCCCGGGGTACGCCTCGGCGTGCTTCTGATCGGCGGTCTTGGCGCCCTGATAGCTGCCGGCGGCCGAGGTCTGCAGGGCGCTCATGCCGCCGACCGTGGCGACGTTGAACAGGACGGTGACGATCAAGGCGATCGCCCCCAGCTTGCGCGCCTGCGGCGAGAACAGTGCGGCGACGACCACGGCGACGACCACGAGCTGCGCGGTGAGCATCGTGAGGCCATAGAGGAGGTCGGTGCCGCCGGCGATCAACGTGCCGAGCAGGGTCAGCGCGAAGAGAACGGCTACGGCGAGCGCGATCCAGCCGAGGGCGCTCGCGGAGGGCTTGGGTTCCTCTGTGGACGGCATCGGGGCGACGGCGGGCGCCGGAGCGGGTGTGAACGCTTCGCGTCGCGCACCGCGATAGCCGCCGGGCGGAGGGACGGGAGGAGCGCCCTCGCTGCCGGCCAGGTAGCGGGCCCGCTGCTGCTCGGGATCCATCACCACGGCTTGTCCGTTCCCGTGCCGCCCGGATCGTCGCCCTGCTGCTGATCCCGCTCCTGCGTGCCCTGCTCGAGCTTGCCCTCGAGCTCGTCCAGCTTGCCCTCGGAGGGCTGTTCGTCTTCGCCGGGCTGCTGCTCGGGTTCCTGCGGCTCCTGCTGCTGCTCCTGCTGCTTCTGCTTGAGGCGATCCTCGGTGCCGTCGAGGGTGTCCGACATGTCGCGCTGCGGGTCGGAGGACTGCTGCTGCGCCTCGTCGCTGTGGCATTCCTCCGGAGTCTCGACGGTGATGGTCAGCGCCTCGCCGTAGAACTCGGCCGCGGCGGCACCGTCGCCGTCGGCACGCGCGGCGTCGCCCATACGCTCGACGACGAGTGCGAGGTTGATGCGCACTCCGCACACCTCGAGTCCGGTCGCGAGGTCGAGTGCCTCTTCGAGCTCGGTCCTGGCCTCGGGAAGCTGCTCGGCCGCGCCGAGGGTGGTCCCGATGTTGAACGGCGCCTTGTACGGCTCGAACCAGTTGAGGAAGTCCTGTCCGCGCGCTGATGCTTCGGATCCGGCGAAGTCGTCGACCACGTAGGCGGTGATCGCCTGGTGTGCGAACGCGTACATGCTCAGCAGCTTTCCCACGAAGAGCAGGGCGGCGAGGGTGAGCGGGATGGTCCCGATCGCGACCCAGCGGCGGATGCTGCGGCGACGACGGTTCGACCGGAGCAGCGCGGCTGCACGTTCCGCCTGATCCGAGGGGCCGGACGAGCGCGTGACGGGGTGTGTGCGAAGCTCGGTCACGCCCACCCCCTCACCGGTCGTCGACCGCGCGGTGGGAGACGAGTGATCCTCGGAATGGGCGCGGACGAGGCGCTGAACATCCTATCCGCGGATGCTTTCGGCTTCATCCCAGAAGGGGCGGGGTGGGAAGATCCCGCCCCGCCCCTTCTCTTGACGCGTTCGACTAGGCCGCGGGGCGCAGTTCGAACTTCAGGTAGTCGGCTCCGGAGGTCACGCCGCAGTTCCACTGGCCGTAGCTCGCTCCGTCGGCGATGTTGCCGTCGCGGAGGGTGAGGCATTTGCCGGAGTGGCTGGCGGCGAGCTGGCTGTAGCCGTTGCCCACGTCGTTGCGGCTCCAGAGGAAGTTCGGGCTGTCGGAGCAGGTCCATTGGAGCACCGGTGTGCCGTCGGCCTGGCCCGAGCCGGAGACGGCCAGGCAGGCTCCGGTTGCGACGTTCTTCAGCTGGAACTTGTTGTCCGCCTTCGGGACGATGGTCCACTTGTGGGATGCGGCTCCGGTGATCGTCTGCTGCACGGCGGGAGATGCGGTGCCGGAGACCCCGACGGCCTTCCCGCTCTCTTCGGCGACGATCGTGATCGTGCCGGCGGGACGCAGTTCGAACTGGAGGTAGCTGGCCCCGGAGGTCACGCCGCAGTTCCACTGGCCGTAGCTCGCTCCGTCGGCGATGTTGCCGTCGCGGAGGGTGAGGCATTTGCCGGAGTGGCTGGCGGCGAGCTGGCTGTAGCCGTTGCCCACGTCGTTGCGGCTCCAGAGGAAGTTCGGGCTGTCGGAGCAGGTCCATTGGAGCACCGGTGTGCCGTCGGCCTGGCCCGAGCCGGAGACGGCCAGGCAGGCTCCGGTTGCGACGTTCTTCAGCTGGAACTTGTTGTCCGCCTTCGGGACGACGGTCCACTGCTGGGACGCGGCTCCGGTGATCGCCTGCTGCACGGCGGGAGATGCGGTGCCGGAGACCCCGACCGCTTTCCCGCTGTCCCGTGCGACGAGTGCGACGGTTCCGGTGGGTGGTGCGACCGTGGCGACGCCGCTCGTGGCGGTGTTGCCGTTGCTGTCCCGTGCGACGACGGTGTATTGCGGCAGCGGACCCGTCGGGGCCGCCGTGTCGACGAGCGCGAGGTTCGGACGCTTCCACCAGGTCGCATCGGCGGTGGTGGTCGCCACCGGTGTCGAGGTGCCCGACCGGTAGAGCTCGTAGGTCAGAGTCAGATCGTCGCGGTCCCAGTTCGCCGGGATCGAGACGGTGACGCGGCGGGCGTCGTCCGCTGCCCGCGTGGCCGTGGCGCCCCACTTCTCTCCGGCGAGGCGGGGCTTGTCCTTGGCTCCTCCGGGAGGTGCCGTGGAGAAGCGGACGAGTCCTTCGAACTGGCCGTTGTTGACCGAGCGGAATTCGCCGCCGACGGAGATCATGTCGCCGGTGCCCGTGATCGACAGGCCGGCCTGGCCCATCCCGGTGGTGACGCCGACGGCCCAGTCGGGTGTCCAGGCGTATGCCGAGGGGGCTGGGGTTCCGGCCCAGTCCTTATAGTTCACGTTCGGCTGGTGGCCCAGCGTGCCTCGTGCGTCGGCGGTGAAGGCTTCGGAATACCGGTGCGTGCGCGGCGTCTGCTCCGGGTGGAGGCCATTGGTCTCGCAGGCGTGGGTGTGGCTCGTGGTGTAAACGACCTTGCCCGTGGAGTAGACGCCGTAATGATCGCCGATGCAGTCGGAGATCCAGCGGACCTTGCCGGTTCCGGCCTCGGCGGCGAACGTGCCTTCGAGGTTGGCGGTCTCGACCCCGGCATAGGCCCATCCGGTGCCGTACACGCCGTTCGCGTCAGCTGCGAGTCCGAAGATTCCGGACTTTCCCGCGGTGGCGCCCGTGGTCAGGCCGTTCTTGACCGTGCGGGGGAGTTCCCAGGCCGCGTCGACGACTCCGGTCGTCTTGTCGACAGCGCCGATGCCCCGCAACTCGGTGTTGCCGCTGATCTGCGAGAAGCGTCCGCCGATGATGGTGTCTTTCCCCACCGGATCCATCACCATCGCGTCGACCTGTGCGTCGGGCTGCGGCGCCCAGGGCAGCAACGCGCCGTTGGAGGCATCGAATGCGGCGAGATTCTTCCGCGCGGTGCCGTTGCCCTGCGTGAACAGTCCGCCGGCGTAGACCGACGATCCCGATGTCGTGAGGGCGTAGACGCCCGATCCGCCGATCGACGGGATGAAGCCGGGAGCCAGTTCGCCGGTTGCGGCGTCGAGGGCGGCGATGTTCCACCGGTCCTTGCCGTTGACCGAGTTGAACGAGCCGCCGATGTAGATCCGCTTGCCGTCGGGCGAGGCGGCGACGGCTTTGATCACTCCGTTGACCTTGGGTGCGAAGGGCAGCAGAGCACCGGTCTGGATGTCGTAGGCGAGCACGTTGGACCGCGCCGTGAGCGCGGTTCCCGGTGCGGCTTTCGGTTCGCGGGCGTTGTCGAA
Source organism: Microbacterium sp. NPDC055665 (assembly GCF_053618035.1). Classification (NCBI taxonomy): domain Bacteria; kingdom Bacillati; phylum Actinomycetota; class Actinomycetes; order Micrococcales; family Microbacteriaceae; genus Microbacterium; species Microbacterium sp. NPDC055665. The sequence goes on from NZ_JBSHGY010000002.1 coordinate 708,010, forward strand.
CTTGCCGACGGCGTAGACCGTGGAGCCGATGGTCGTCTGCGCCCACACGTAGCCGTTGTCGATCTGGACGGTCGGAATCGGATCCGACGTCACGACGTTCTCGTCCCGTTGCAGCAGAGGCGGCGGTGACGCCGGCTCGTCCGCCGCCACCGCCGCTCCGCTGCCGAAAGAGACCAGGCCGCTGACGACCAGGACACCGACGACGGCGCCGATGGCCGTCTTTCGGGCGCGCTTCAGCGCAAGGTAGTTCCCCATGATTTTGATTCCCCAGTGATCTGATGCCGACCTTCAGGCCGACATGACATCGCCGCGCGCTCCTGACCGAGACGGCTTCCCCACGAGACCGGACTCAGTCGGTTCGCATCGACGAACCCCCATGTCGGAGCACGATAGCTCTCGACATGTAAAATAATAGCATATGGGACGCTAGTGCGTCTACGGGCTCGTCCCGGACTCCCGACTAGCCCGTCGCGTTCGCGGCGATGACGCCGCTCGAGACGGTGTTGCCATCGCCGTCCTTCGCCACCACCGTGTACTCCGCCGGTGTGTCGCTCGTCGCTGTCGGGTCCACGAGGGTGATCGTCGATCGGTTCCACCACGTCGCGTCGGCGGCCGTCGTGGCCACCGGCGTCGAGCTGCCCGCGCGGTGGAGCTCATACGTGAGCGTCAGGTCGTCCCGATCCCAGTTGGCGGGGATGGTGATGGTGACGCCCTGGGTGCCTGCGGCGTTCGGCGCCACGGTTCCCGTCCAGGTGTCTCCGGAGAGGCGCGGCTTGTCCTTCGCCCCGCCCGGAGGTTGCGTGGAGAAGCGGACGATGCCTTCGAACCGGCCGTTGTTGACCGAGCGGAACTCGCCACCGATGGAGATCATGTTCCCTGTGCCCGTGATCGACAGTCCGGCCTGACCCAGTCCGGAGGTCACGCCGACGGCCCAGTCCGGAGACCAGTTGTATGCGGACGGCGCCGGGGTCCCTGCCCAGTCCTTGTACTTGACGTTGGGCTGGTGCCCCAGAGTGCCCCTGGCGTCGGCAGTGAATGCTTCGGCGTAACGGTGCGTGAGCTGCTGCTGCTCCGGGTGCAGGCCGACGGTGCCGCAGGCGTGGGTGTGGCTGGTCGTGTAGACGACCTTGCCGGTGGAGTAGACGCCGTAGTGGTCGCCGAGGCAGTCGGCGATCCAGCGGACCTTGCCGGTGCCGGCCTCGGCCGCGAACGTGCCTTCGAGGTTTCCGACATCAGTACCCCCGTATACCCAGCCGGTGCCGTACACGCCGGTGGCATCGGCCGTGAGCGCGAAGATTCCGGCCTTGCCTGAGGCGGTGCCGCTGTTCGATCCGTTCTTGATCGAGTCGGATGCCAGCCAGGCGGTGTCCACGGCGCCGGTGGTCTTGTCCACGGCACCGAGTCCCCGCATCGTGGTGTCGCCGCTCACCTGCGAGAAGCGTCCGCCGATGATCGTGTCCGCCCCAGCGGGATCCATCACCATCGCGTCGACCTGCAGATCAGTCGTCGGCGCCCAGGGCAGCAGAACGCCATCGGAGGCATTGAACGCGGTGAGGTTCTTCCGCGCGGTGCCGTTGGCCTGCGTGAACAGGCCGCCGGCATAGACGCTGGTGCCCGAGGTCGCCAGGGCGTAGACGCCCGTTCCACCGATCGACGGCACGAACCCGGGGACGAGTTCGCCGGTTTTCGCGTCGAGGGCGGCGATGTTCCAGCGGTCTTTGCCGTTGACGGAGTTGAACGAGCCGCCGATGTAGATGCGGCTGCCGTCCGGTGAGGCGGCGACCGCTTTGATCACTCCATTGACCTGAGGTGCGAACGGCAGCAGCGCCCCGGTCTCGATGTCGTAGGCGAGCACGTTCGAGCGCGCGGTGAGCGCGGTTCCCGGTGCGGCCTTCGGCTCCCGGGCGTTGTCGAACTTGCCGACGGCGTACACGGTGGATCCGATCGTCGTCTGCGCCCATACGTAGCCGTTGTCGATCTGGACGGTCGGAATCGGATCCGACGTCACGACGTTCTCGTCGCGTTGCAGCAACGGCGGCGGCGTCAGCGAGACTTCCGCCGCCACCGCCGCTCCGCTGCCGAAAGAGACCAGGCCGCTGACGACCAGGACACCGACGACGGCGCCGAAGGCCGCCTTCCGGGCGCGCCTCAGCGCAGAGTTGTTCCCCATGATTTTGATTCCCCAGTGTGTTGTTCGCCGACCCCAGATCGGCATGTCATCGCCGTGCGCTACCGACGGAAACGGCTCCCCAGAAGCCATGCTCGGTCGGTTCGCAACGACGAACCCCCAGGTCGAAGCATGATAGCTATCGACATGTAAAATAATAGCATATCGGATGCTGGTTTGCGAATCCGACGTCCTCGGCCTCCGCGGCGGGGGCAGCAGAGCCGACCTCGGGGCAGCCCGAGGTCGGCTCTCTGCCATTCCGTCGCGGAGGCGCGGAGCAGGTGCCGGGAGAAGTTCGGCTAGTTCGGAGCGTTCCAGGTGATGCCGCCGCTGGTGGCGGTGTTGCCGTCGCCATCCTTCGCCACCACGGTGTACTCCCGCGGTGTCTCGCCGGTCGCTGTCGTGTCGACGAGCGTGACGCCCGGTCGATTCCACCAGGTCGCGTCGGCCGTGGTGGTCGCCACCGGAGTCGAGACGCCCGAGCGGTAGAGCTCATATGTCAGGGCCAGATCGTCGCGGTCCCAGTTGGCGGGAAGGGTGACGGTGACGCCCTCGGAGGCGACGGCGCTCGGTTCTGAACTTCCCGTCCAGTTGTCGCCGGAGAGGCGCGGACCGTCCTTCGCTCCGCCGGGAGGCGTCGTGGAGAAGCGGACGATGCCCTCGAACTGCCCGTTGTTGACCGAGCGGAACTCACCCCCGATGGAGATCATGTTCCCCGTTCCGGTGATCGACAGACCAGCCTGGCCCATCCCGGTGGTCTGACCGACGCCCCAGTCCGGAGTCCAGGAATACGCCGACGGGGCCGGCGTTCCCGCCCAGTCCTTGTAGTTGGCGTTCGGCTGATGGCCCAGCGTCCCCCGTGCGTCGGCCGTGAAGGCTTCGGAGTACCGATGCGTGGGCTGCCGCTGCTCCGGGTGCAGGCCCACCGTCTCGCAGGCGTGGGTGTGGCTCGTCGTGTAGACGACCGTGCCGGTGGAGTAGACGCCGTAGTGGTCACCGAGGCAGTCGGCGACCCAGCGGATCGCGCCGGTGCCGGCCTCGGCGGCGAACGCCCCTTCCAGGCCGACCGTCGCGCCCGTGCCGTAGGACCATGCAGTTCCGTAGACGCCGGTCGCGTCGGTGGCGAGGCCGAAGACGCCGGCTCGGCCCGCGGCACTCGCCGTCTGCACGTTCGTGATCGTCTCGGAGGCCTGCCAGGCGGAGTCCACCGCACCGGTGGCGCCGTCGACGGCGCCGATGCCCCGCCGTGTGGCGTCGCCGCTGATCTGCGTGAACCGCCCGCCGATGATCGCGTTCGCCCCGGCGGGGTCCATCACCATCGCGTCGACCTGCTGGTCGGTCTGAGGCGCCCAGGGCAGAACGGTCCCGTTGGTGGAGTCGAATGCGGCGAGGTTCTTCCGCGCGGTGCCGCTGGCCTGCGTGAACAGACCGCCGGCGTACACCGACGATCCCGAGGTGGTCAGCGAATACACGCCCGATCCGCCGATGGACGGGGCGAACCCCGGCACCAGTTCGCCGGTCTTCGCGTCGAGAGCGGCGATGTTCCAACGGTCTTTGCCGTTGACCGAGTTGAACGAGCCGCCGATGTAGATCCGGCTGCCGTCCGGTGAGGCGGCGACGGCCTTGATGACCCCGTTGACCTGGGGTGCGAAGGGCAGCAGAGCACCGGTCTCGATGTCGTAGGCGAGCACGTTCGAGCGTGCGGTGACGGCGGTGCCGGGTGCGGCTTTCGGCTCCCGGGCGTTGTCGAACTTGCCGACCGCGTACACGGTGGATCCGATCGTCGTCTGCGCCCACACGTAGCCGTTGTCGATCTGGACCGTCGGAATCGGATCCGACGAGACGACCGTGTCGTCGCGTTGCAGCAATGGTGGCGGCGAGGCCTCCGCCGCAGCCGCTCCGCCACCGAACGAGACCAGCCCGCTCACGACCACGACACCGACGACGGCGCCGATAACCGTTTTCCGGACGCGCTTGCGCGCAAGGTTCTTCCCCATTTGTGTTCCCCAGTGTTCGATGTCGACCCTCGGGTCGACATGACATCGCCGTGCGCCCCTGACCGAGACGGCTTCCCCACGAGCCCCTGATCCGGTCGGTTTGCAGCGACGAACCCATGCCACGGCAGGTCAGCCGCTGGCAGGTAAGACGATACGGAACGGTGGGCGGGAGCGCCACGGATCCTGCCCCTGCATACCGGTTTCCGTGAAGTAGCACCGGTCGCGGCCGGTGCTACCGCGCGGAGCCGCCGGGGTGCCGCTGCCGGGTCGGACGCAGGTGCCGGAGTTTCGCGATCAGGGTCGTCGCACGGGCGAGCTCGATGCCGAGGATGAGGAGGATGACCAGCGCGGCGACCCAGTAGAGCTCGGTCACGTTGCCGACCTCGCCAGACTCGGCGTAGTTGGTCGTGGTGGCCGGCGCCTCCGGCAGTGCGGGCTCGGCCTCCGCCGTTCGATGCTCGTAGTCCACGCCCAGCTGATCGGCGATGGCCCCCAGGTTCGTTTCGTCGATCACCGAGAGCGCGTCGGAGCCCTCGTACTGGATGTACTCAGCACCGCCCTCGGACAGTCCACCCGTGGTGATGCGCATCGGCCCGCCCTCCGCGGTGCCGTAGCCGAACACGGCCCCTGCGTCGGTGTACTTCTCGCTTGAGCTGAACGACTCGGGCTCGCTGTCGACCGTCTGCTCGCCGTCGCCGAAGTAGAACACCATCCGCGAGCGGTCGGGGGATGATTCCGCGGCCGACGCGAGGGTCTCGGTCAGCAGGGGTGCCGCGATGCCGATCGAGCTGCCGCGCGACTGACTCGTCACCTCGGGCCGTAGCACCTCCAGCGACCCCATGAGCGCCGTGGTGTCGGTGGTGAGCGGCATCCGCAGTTCGGCCGCCGCATCCGAGGTGATGAGGGCGAAGCGCGCTCCCGGGTACTCCTCGACGAGCGCTCGCACGTCGTCGCGGATGCCGTCGAGCCGCGGTTCGCCGTCGCCCCAGTCCTCGGCCACGATGCTCGCGGTCGTGTCGACGACGAGCACGATGTCGGTGTCGGTCGCGAGCGTCTGAGTGGCGCCGCCGGGAAGGCCGGGGCGCAGCAGCAGCGCGGCGCAGGCGAGTACCAGTACCAGGCGCATCGCCCACAGCGCACGGTGTCCGGCGATCGTGCGCGTGTCGGCGGGCGCCCCTCCGGCGGACCGGGGCGGTCGCACCAGGACCCAGATCGCGAGTGCGGCGACGGGCGCGCACAGCAGCAGGATCAGCAGCGGGTTCAGCACGGGTTGGAAGATCACAGCCGCACCCTCCACAGCACCACGACGAAGCCGAGGAGGCAGACCGCGAGGACCGCGATCCAGAGGTTCGGGGCGTCTGTCCAGACCACCTGCGCCTCGCCGCGCAGCTCGGTCGCCTCCTGCTCCTGCACCTGCTCGACGATGTCGGAGACCGTCGTCGTGTCGCGCAGGCCGAACGCGGCCCCGCCGGTGGACTCGGCCGCGGCGGAGAGCTCGGCGCTGACGTCGGCATCCTTCCCCTGCACCGGATTCAGTGCGAACACCCGTACTTCCTTCGAGGCCGCATACGCCGCGGCCTCCTCGAGCGTGACGATGGAGGCGCCGTTCACCTCGTTGTCGGTCGCGAAGATCACCGACCGCGAACGGTCATCGCCTGGGCGATCGAACCCCATCGTGCAGGCGGCGAGACCGTCTCCGATCAGGGAGGCGCCGTCGCCGTTGAGGGTGCCGACCCAGTGCTCGGGGATCTCGTCGACATAGTCGAAGCTCCGCGTCATGCTGTCCAGGTGCTCGCGGATGAAGTCGTAGTCGTCGGTCAAGGGGAAGATCTGCACGGGCGAGCTGTTGAAGATCGTCAGCCCGATCCGCTCTCCTTCGAAGTCGTCGAGCAGCTCCTCGAAGACCGTCAGCACCTCGACGTCGACCTCGGACATCGAGCCGGAGACATCGAGGCACAGCATGATGTCGCGGCTCGTGTTGACCGGCTGGATGGTCTGCGCGGACATCGGCCGAGCGGCCACGACCCCCGCGACGATCGCCGTGACCGCGCCCAGGGCGAGGATGCCGGACAGGGCGAGGGCTCGCCGAGCCAGTGCCCTGCGGAACGTCGGCAGCGACCGCAGCCGTTCCGCCCGAGCGACGCGCGCCGTATCCCCGCCGCCACCGCGCCCGCCCCGCCGCAGGCCGAGGACCAGGCCGATCGCGACGGCGACCACGACGACGGCGACCGCGGCGACCAGCATCCACACGTTCGCTAGTGCCACGCCCGCACCACCGTTCGTGCGGCCTCGGCACCCGCGATCGGATCGATGGCCGGCCCCGGGCGGAAGATGCTGGGGTAGTAGTGCCGGCCCATGGCGTCGATGAGCGCGGGATGCACGCCCCGCGCCACGAGATCGTCGAGCGCGAGCACCGGAGCCTCCAGGCCGCTGTACTCGTTCACGAACGTGCGGACGACGCGGCTCAGCTCGAGGTTCGCCTGCCGGGCGCTGAGTCGACGCTCGCGGTAGTCGTTCTCGATCTGCTGGATGCGACCCATGTACTCGGTGCGCAGCTGCGACAGCACGTCGATGATCAGCGGCGGATGCCCAGTGGCGTCATCCGCTGGCAGGGTGCGGCGGGGACGGGTGAGCACGATCAGCAGCCACGCGCCGAGGACCAGGAGGACGAGGATGCCGATCGCGAGCAGCATCCAGCCCCAGCCGTACTGCGCCGGCGGGTAGAGCTCTTCAGAGCCGGGCATTCGACCTCCGGTTCAGCAGCTGCAGCAGCTGCGCGACGGCGTCGTCCTGCCCGTCGAGGGAGGAGTGGCTGATCTCGAGGCGGGTGAGGAGTTCATCGCGGCGCGCGGCGTCGGCATCGTGCTGCGCGGTCAGCTCCTGCACGATGGCGCGGTCGCCCTGCACGAAATCCGGCACCTGCCAGCGGCTGTCGGCATCGCTGCGGATGCGTCCGGTCGAGTGATCCAGCACGGGGTCGGCGTCGCGCAGCGTGAGCCAGAGCACGTCGTGCTGCACGCGCAGGCGGCGCAGCATCCGCTCGGTCTCGCTCGTCACGGGGGCCTCGTCGGTGATGACGACCACGATCATGCGGCGGGAGATCGTGCGGGTCACGAACGAGAGCAGGGCGTCGCGGTCGCTGGGCGCCGAGCTGTCGTCGATCGCCCGGTCGATCGTGCGCAGGGCGTGTTCGAGCGCACCCTCGCTGCGGCCGGGGGCGAGACGCCGCACTTTCGCCGAATCACCGTAGACGGTGCTGAAGTCGTCGCCGTGGCGCAGCGTGAGCACGCCGAGCACCCCGGTCGCGAGGGTCGCCAGCTCCTTCTTCGATCGCTCGTCGGCGGCGAGGGCCGACATCGAGCGACCCGTGTCGACCACGAACAGCACGGTGTGCATGCGGGTGGCGCGGGAGCGCTTGACCAGGGGAGTGCCCAGGCGCGCGGTCGCCCGCCAGTCGATGTCGCGCACCTGATCGCCGTACTCGTACTTGCGCAGATCTTCGAAGTCGAGGCTCCGCCCGTGCAGGAGCGACGCGTAGGCGCCGTCGAGCGCGTGCAGCGACTTGCGCGTCGAGTGGATGAAGAGCTTGCTCTTCACCTGCGTGATCAGGCTGGCCATCGGAGGGGTCAGGGCGTGGGGACCGACGCGAAGATCTGGTCGATGATCTCCTCGCTGCGCACACCCTCGGCATCCGCTTCGAAGGTCAGCAGCACGCGGTGTCGGAGCACCAGGTGACGCAGTTCACGGATGTCTTCGGGCAGCACGTGGGAGCGGCCCTTCAGCAGGGCCAGCGCACGGGACGCCTGCAGGAACGCGATGCTCGCACGCGGGCTCGCGCCGTACTTGATGAAGCGGGCGCGCTCCTCGCCGATGTACGGCGCGGGGTTCCGGGTGACGTAGGCGATCGACACGATGTAGTTGCGGATCGCGGGGTCGACGTAGATGCGGCTCGCGACATTCTGCAGCAGGCGCACGTCGTCGAGGCTCACGGCGCTGGTCACATGCCGATCCGGGTCGAGCACACCCGAGTCGATGCGGCTGAGCACCTCGAGCTCCTCGGCGGGGCTCGGGTACTCGACGATCTCCTTGAGCAGGAAGCGATCCATCTGCGCCTCGGGCAGCTCGTACGTGCCCTCCTGCTCGATCGGGTTCTGCGTCGCGATCACGAGGAACGGCTTCGGCAGGTGGTGGATCTCGCCGCCGATGGTGGTCTGGTGCTCCTGCATCGCCTCGAGCATCGCGCTCTGCGTCTTGGCGCTCGAGCGGTTGATCTCGTCCAGCAGCACGAAGTTCGCGTGCACCGGGCCGAGCACCGTGCGGAACGAGCCGGTCGCGGCGTCGTAGATCTGGTTGCCGGTGATGTCGCTGGGCAGCAGGTCGGGCGTGCACTGGATGCGCTTGAACTGCGCCTTCACGGTGTCGGCGAGCGTGCTGGCCGCGGTGGTCTTGGCCAGGCCCGGCACGCTCTCGAGCAGGATGTGGCCGCCGGCGATGAGCGAGACGAGCAGGCTGGTGCGCAGCCGCTCCTGGCCGACCATCTTCGCCGAGTAAGAGGTCGAGATGATGCGCAGGACCTCGGTGGCCCTGGCCATCTCGGCATCCGTCGGTGCGCCGTTCGCGGGTGTCGCCGTCGCGGTCGGGGCGGCAGCGGGAGAGGGAGTGCGCGCCGGAGCGGGCGGGGGCGGAGGTGCGGCCGGATACGGGGATGCGGCGTTCACGTCATGCATGCTCTCTCCTCCTGAGGAGCGCGGCGCGTCCCCCCGCCGACCAGCGTAATAGCTGCGCCTGTGGGGCGGGTTTCTCCCCGTCGGGCGGAGCTCTGATCGCGAACTCTCCGCCCCACGTCGAGATCTCCGCCCCGGGGCGTACCCCCACCCGGCCCCCACCCGCCGGCGTCGACGACCGACACTGATAGCGTCGAAGGGCAGCCGCTTTCCGGGCAGGTCGAGCCTTTCGCTCCCACCGGGACAGAACTGTTCCTCGCTCGGATGCGGCCGCTGACCGATACATGACTGAAGAGTATGAGGACGATACGTGACGAGTAGAGAACGAGTAGCGATCATCGGCGCCGGCCCCTCGGGTATGGCGCAGCTGCGGGCCTTCGAGTCCGCAGCCCGTGCGGGGGCGGAGATCCCCGAACTGGTCTGCTTCGAGAAGCAGGCCGACTGGGGCGGACAGTGGAACTTCACCTGGCGCACCGGGCTCGACGAGTTCGGGGAGCCGGTGCACTCCAGCATGTACCGCAACCTGTGGTCGAACGGCCCGAAGGAGGCGCTGGAGTTCGCGGACTACAGCTTCGACGAGCACTTCGGCCGACCCATCTCCTCCTACCCGCCGCGTCCGGTGCTGTGGGACTACATCGCCGGCCGCTTGGAGAAGAGCGACGTGCGCGACCTGATCCGCTTCCAGACCGTGGTGCGCTGGATCGAGTTCGACGACGAGCGCGAGGTGTTCACGCTCACCAGCGAGCACCTGCCCACCGGTGAGTCGACCGTCGAGGAGTTCGACCGCGTCATCGTCGCGAGCGGACACTTCTCCTTTCCGAACATGCCGGACTTCGCCGGTATCGAGACCTTCCCGGGATACATCAGCCACGCGCACGACTTCCGCGGCGCCGAGGCGTTCGCCGACAGGGACGTGCTGGTGATCGGCGCGAGCTACTCGGCGGAGGACATCGGCAGCCAGGCGTTCAAGATGGGTGCGCGTTCGGTGACGGCGAGCTTCCGCTCGGCACCGATGGGCTATGCCTGGCCGGAGGGCATCGAGGAGCGCCCGGTCGTCGAGCGCTTCGAGGGCAGCACCGCCTTCTTCGTCGACGGCACCTCGAAACACGTCGACGCGGTCATCATGTGCACCGGGTACCTGCACAAGTACCCGTTCCTGCCCGACGACCTGGCTCTCTCGTCGCCGAACAACGTCTACCCCGACGGCCTCTACCGCGGCGTGGTCTGGCAGGGCAATCCGCGCCTCACCTACCTCGGCGCGCAGGACCAGTGGTTCACGTTCAACATGTTCGACGTGCAGGCCTGGTACGTGCGCGACCTGATCCTCGGCCGCATCGCGTTGCCGGACGAGGCTCAGCGCGCGGCATCCATCGCCGAGTGGCGCACGCGATTCGGGCAGATCGACTCGGCGGCAGCGGAGATCCGCTTCCAGGCCGACTACATCCGCGACCTGCTGGAGCTCACCGACTACCCGGAGTTCGACATCGACCGCGTCGTCGAGATCTTCCTCGCGTGGAAGCACGACAAGCAGGACGACATCATGGGCTACCGCGACCGCGTGTACGAGTCGGTCATGACCGGCACCCTCGCGGTCGTGCACCACACCCCGTGGCTGGAGGAGCTCGACGATTCGCTCGAGCGCTACCTCGACGTGGATCCGGATGCTGTCGAACAGGCGCGCCTCATCGCGGGGCAGCCGCGCGATGACGACCGCGAGGCGCTCGCCGCCGTCTGATCGCGGATTCGCCCGCCCTCGCACTGCGGCGTGGGGCGGGATCCTCCCCGTCGGGCGGAGCTTTCATCCGGAAGACTCCGCCCTACGGTGAGATCTCCGCCCCACGCGTGCCGTCGAGCGCGAGGTCAGAGCGCGATGTCAGAGCGCGGTGTCAGAGCGCGAGGTCAGAGCGCGAGGTCGGCGGGCGGCACGGTGGCATCGGCCGTCGAGTCGGACACGACGGCCCGGCGTCGGCCGACCCAGACCACGAGGGCGGCGGCCGCGATGATGATCGCGGCGATGAGGAGCACATAGAGAGAAACGCCGACGAAGCCGCCGCTCACCCGAGGGTCGAGGAACGGATACGGGTACCACCAGGCGTTCCCCGTCGCCGGCGCGATGACGAGGTTCGCGCGGATGAGCGTGTAGATCACCCAGACGATCGGGAAGATCGCGGCGATGCCGACGGTGCCCCAGCCGAGAGCCCGGCGTCTCGGCGCGAAGAGCACGTCGGCCAGCATGATGATCGGGATCACCACGTGGAGAACCTCGTTCGACCAGCCGACCGTCGACCCCTGCGGCAGCTCGATGCCGCGCAGAAGCAGGTTGTAGACCACGCCGGTGACGATCATGTAGGTGCTCGCGCACATCAGAAGTACCGCCAGCCAGCGCGGTTCGGCGGTCGTCGTGCTCCGGTGCGCCAGCGCCCAGAAACCGCCGCATGCGAGCGCGATCGCCGCCAGCACGTTCGCCTCGATGGTGAAGAAGCTGAAGAAGTTCGCGACGACGGTGGGCAGGTGCGCGCCCCATTCGGTCGTCGCCGCGCCGGCGATCTCGAGGGAGCGGATGAGCTGCGCCACGATCGCCGCGACAGCCAGAACGGCTGCGGCGATTCGCACATAAGGCCACCAGGTCGTCGTCATGTTCGCCTCCGGTCGCAACTGTAGCGGCAGAAATCCATAGACCGCGGGACTGATATATCGATATCGTCGGACCGTTCACGCAGGTGCGCGCATGGCGGAGGGGCAGATGAGCGACAGCGGTAGGGACTCGGTCGACGCGGGCGCGGTGAAGAAGAGACGACGCTTCCAGCGCGCAGGGCTCAGCATCCAGTCCAAACTCCTCATCATGCTGCTGGCGGTGAGTCTCGTGTCGTCCGTGATCGTGGGGGCCATCGGCTTCGTCAACGGGCGGCAGTCGCTGCACGACTCGGCGGTGGATCAGCTCATCACCATCCGCTCGATGCGGGCCGCCGAGATCACGACCGCGATCGAGAGCGTGCGCCGCGACGCGTCTCTGAACTCCCGCAACCTCAGCGCACAGAACATGTCCTCGGCCGTCAATGCGGGATTCGCCGACCTCGCCGACGTGGAGCTCGACGAGAGCACCCAGGCGCAGCTCGAGGCCTACTACGGCGACGTCTTCATCCCGAAGCTCGAGGAGCGCTCGGGTGAGGAGTATGGCGACACGGCCTTCATCCCGGAGTCCGATGCCGGCAAGTACGTGCAGTCCCAGTACGTCACCGGCAACAAGGACTTCGACGCCGACTACGACGCCCAGCTCGCGCTCAACGACAGCGGCGACGGAAGCACCTATTCGGCGGCGACCGGGCGCTACGGCGATTACTTCACGCGCCTCGTCCAGGAGGCGGGATATGAGGATGCCCTGCTGCTGAACCTCGACGGCGACGTGACCTACTCCGCATACAAGGGCGTCGAGCTGGGCACGAATCTCCTCACCGGGCCGTATCGGGACTCCGCGCTGTCCCGGGCATACTCCGAGGCGATCGCCACGAACTCGGTCAACACGGTCGTCCTCACCGACTTCGATCGCTGGATCCCCTCCCTCAACGTTCCCGGCATGTGGGTCGTGTCACCGGTCGGGAACGACAGCGGCATCACGGGCGCCATGGCGTTCCAGATCTCGATCGACACGATCAACGACGTGATGACCGGCAACGAGAACTGGAAGGCGCAGGGCCTCGGAGACACCGGTGAGGTCTACCTGGTCGGACGTGACGACCTCATGCGCAGCACCGCCCGCCGCCTCGTGGAAGACCCGGACGACTATGTGGAGCGCCTGATCGCCGGAGGCATGGCGCCGACCATCGTCGACCGCGTCGCCGCCATCAAGGGCACCGTCCTGCTGCAGCCGGTGAACACCAGGGCAGTGCAGGAGGCGCAGGCCGGCCGCAGCGGCACGGTCGTCGGCCGGGACTTCATCGGAGGGGAGAGCGTCACCGCCTACGCCCCGCTCGAGATCGAGGGGCTCGACTGGGTCGTCATCGCGCGGATCGACACCGCGGAGGCGTTCGAGCCGGTCAACGTCTTCACCCGCAATGTGCTGCTGTCCCTGCTCGGCATCATGCTCGGCGTCTCGCTGCTGTCACTGCTGCTCGCCCAGGTGTTCACGCGTCCGATCCACCGTCTCGTCGGCGCCGTGCACCGGGTGGCCGAGGGCGATCTCGACGTGCAGGTGCCGCAGGGATCGCGCGACGAGTTCGGCGACCTCGGCAGCGCCTTCAACGACATGGCGTCGAGTCTGCGCATCAAGCAGGAGCTGATCGATGAGCAGCAGAAGGAGAACGAGAAGCTGCTGCACACGCTCATGCCGGCGAGCGTCGCCACGAAGTACAAACAGGGCGAGGAGGCCATCACCGAGGCGCACGAGAACGTGTCGGTGGTGTTCGCCGAGCTGGTCGGATTCGACGACCTCGCGCGCGAGATGAGCGCGGAGGAGGAGATCGGACTCCTGAACACGCTGATGCGCGGGTTCGACGAGGCGGCGGAGAAGGCCGGCGTCGAGAAGGTGCGCACGCTGCGCGGCGGTTACCTCGCGTCGTCGGGACTCATCGTGCCGCGCGTCGACAACATCCGCCGCACCGTCGAGTTCGCGCGGAGTCTGCTCGGGGTCCTCGAGCGTTTCAACGCGCAGAACGGCACGCAGATCTCGCTGCGCGCCGGCGTCGACACCGGAACCGTCACGAGCGGACTCGTCGCGCGGACGAGCCTCGCCTACGACCTCTGGGGCGATGCCGTGAACCTCGCCTACCGGGTGCGCTCGGTCAGCGGGGAGCCGGGCATCTACGTGAGCCAGACCGTGCGCGACCGCACCCAGGAGCTGGTCACCTACGTCGAGGCGGGGACGGTGGAGACGCAGGGCAGGACCGAGACCGTGTGGAAGGTGGTCTGATCATGGGCGACGTGTTCACGGGCGGCTGGGGCTGGTGGGTGCTCGCGCTCGCGGTCGGAGTCCCCGTGCTCCTGGTCGTCCTCACCGAGCTGATCGGCGCTCTGACCCGCCGCGGCAACCCGGTCGCGAAGCCGCTGCGGATGCTGCGCAACTGGGTCATCCCGGTGGGCGCACTGTTCGCGCTGCTGGTGTTCGCCATCCAGTCCCCGGCCGATCAGGTGTGGACGCGCGTGGTCGCGACGGTGTTCGGGTTCCTCGTGATCCTGCTCGTGCTCTCGGCGTTCAACGTGGCCCTGTTCGCGAACGCGAAGCCGGGTTCGTGGCGGGAGCGCATCCCGTCGATCTTCGTGGAGATCGGTCGGCTCGTCCTGGTGGGCGTCGGGCTCGCGCTGCTGTTCTCGTGGGTGTGGGACGCGGACGTGGGCGGACTGTTCACCGCGCTCGGTGTCGGCTCGATCGTGATCGGTCTCGCCCTGCAGAACGCCGTGGGAGGCGTCATCTCGGGTCTGCTGCTGCTGTTCGAGCAGCCGTTCAAGATCGGCGACTGGCTGGATGCCGCTGGCGTGCGGGGCCGGGTCGTCGAGGTCAACTGGCGCGCGGTGCACATCGACACGGGCTCGGGCATCCAGATCGTGCCGAACTCGTCCCTCTCCGGGGCATCGTTCACGAACCTGAGCGAGCCGGAGGGGCCGTACTCGGCCGAAGCGGCCGTGAAGTTCTCGACCGACGATCCGCCGCACGAGGTGATGGCGCTGCTGGTCGAGGTGGCGGACTCGCTGCCCATGCGGTTGCAGCGGCAGCGGGCGACGGTCGACTACTCGGGCGCCGGCGCCTACGCGGTGTCGATCCCCGTCGCGGGTCCGGCCGATGCGTCTCGCGCGCTGTCGATGTACCTGTCCTGGCTCTGGTACGCCGCGCGACGTCGCAGTTTCGCGCTCGACGGCGACTCGACCGATCCGCTCGCCGAACCCCAGCGTCTGGTCGAGGCGATGCACGAGATCGCACCGACGCTGCATCTGCGGGACGACGACATCGAGGCGATCCTCTCGGAGGCCCGGCTGGAGCGCTACGGCGTCGGCGAGATCGTGCTGCCGAGCGGAGTCGTGCCCGACGAGGTGCGCGTGGTGTTGTCGGGCCGGGCGGTGCTCGCCCTCGAGGTCGACGAGGGTCGGGTGGAATTCGCCGCCGCGGAGAAGGGCGATCTCATCGGGCAGACCGCCCTCACCCGCGAGCGCACGCAGGCCGTGACCGTCGCCGGCGAGATCCTGACAGTGGTCGTGCTGCCGCTCACCACGATCGACGCACTGATTCGTACGCGTCCCCGCCTCGCCGCCGAGATCGGGGAGTCGCTCGAGCTCAAGCGCAGTCTGGCGGCCTCGCGGCTCGCCGAGCTCGGGATCGCGCGCGGCGTGATCACCGGTCGCTGATCGGCGTCAGGCTCGTCGGCCCCACCGCAGTCGGGTGATGAGCACGCCGAGCAGGCACAGCGCGCCGCCGAGGAACATCAGCGGCGTCGGCACCTCGCCGAGGATCGCCCAGGACATCAGGATCGCGATGGCCGGGACCACATAGGTGGTGGCGGAGGTCTGCCCCGCGGTGCTGCGCTGCAGCACGTAGGCCCAGGTCGTGAAGGCGATCGCCGTCGGGAAGATGCCGAGGTAGACGACCCACAGCGTCGCATCGAGCGGTGCGGTCTGCAGCGCGCCGATGAGGGGGCCGCTCCACGGCAACAGCGCGATGGTGCCGACGCCCGCGCCGAGCCAGGTGAGAGTGGTCGGGTCGACACCCGAGGTGAGCAGCCGCTTCTGAACGAGCGTGCACCCGGCGTACATGACCGCGGCGAGGAGGGCGAGGAGCAGACCCGTGATGTCGGGGCCCGCGCTCGTGGAGGAGTTCATGCCGATGAGCACGACTCCGAGGAAGGCGATGGGAGCCCCGATCACGAGCGGCTTCGGGAAGCCCTCGCGCAGGAACAGTCCGCTGAAGACCACGACCATGAGAGGTGCGAGGTTCACGACCATGGCCGCGGTGCCGGCGTCGAGGGTGAGTTCCGCGCTGTTCAGGGCGAGGTTGTAGACGCAGAACCAGCCCACGCCCCACACCGCGATGAGCAGCCAGTGGCGACGCGCGGGGAGGCGGATGCCGTGGCGCAGAGCGATGATCGTCAGCACCACCGTCCCGACCGCCATCCGCAGCAGCGCGAGGGCGCCCGGGTCGTAGTGCGGCCCCGCACCCCGGATGCCGATGAACGCGGAGGCCCAGAGCACCACGGTGACCAGCGCGGCGATGAGTACGAGCGGCCCCTGCGCCTTCGGCGCTCCGGCATCGGTGCGGATCCCGGGGTCGCCGGACGTGGCTCGTGACATCCTCCGATCCTCCCAGTGGCCTCCGACATCGGTCGACCACCGGAAGTGCCAACCGCCGTCACTTTCCCGCCGCCCTCCCCCGCCCTCCGGTCGCACTCCGGTCGCACTCCGGTCAGGCTCCGGTCGCACTCCGGTCGCACTCCGGTCGCACTCCGGTCGCACTTCGTGCCGCCCGTTCCGACTCCGGGCGGCAC
>NZ_JBSHGY010000003.1:0-9370 GCF_053618035.1 Microbacterium sp. NPDC055665
CGAAGCTAGACGAGGATAATTTGGCATTTGACAAGTGCACGCTGTTGAGTTCTCAAGGATCGGATGCTCCCACGACCCAGCCATCACAGCCAGGCCCGCAGGGCAACTTCTCTATCTTACCGATCTCGTTTCCGTTGTCAAGTCCGAGTTTCTTCGGCCTGACCGTGGGAACGGACCAGCACCTTCATCCTTTTCACTCGGTGAGTGTCTGGGATTCGGGAGGTGTTCGATGCTTGACGGGAGCCGGTCCGAGGACCTCCGCTCAACCGTTTGGGGCGAACAAGTAATAAGTTACGCGGATCCCGGGGATCCGGCAAATCAGGGCGGACCGCCGGGCGTGTCGCACGGAAACCCGCCTCACGGCGCTGTCTCGACGGGCGGCGAGAGCACGCCCCTCGATCACGCCCACGCGCGCGAGTGCGTTCGAGAACAGGTGCGTCCGACAACGGGTGCGTCCGACAGGGAGGGAAACCGGCGTCGTCCCTCACTCCCCGCGGTCACTCCGGCCGCCTGCTCGAGCGAGCACGTCGGCCTAGGAAGCCCGTAGGGACAATGAGAACCCGGTAAAAGAAGAAAGCCCCCGGTTCTCACCGGGGGCTTTCATGTTCTGTGGACCTAAGGGGATTCGAACCCCTGACCTCCTCGATGCGAACGAGGCGCGCTACCAACTGCGCCATAGGCCCGTGAACGAGATCTACGCTATCACGACGAAAGCGCTGCTCGCGTCTGCACCGATCAACCGGCGGCACGTCGCGAGAGCATCTCCCGCACATGCGCCTCGATCTCGGCATCGTCGACGAATCCCATCTTCGCGTACGGAGACGACGCGGCAGGAAGCTGCACGGGTGCGGCCGGCGCCATCTGCTCGGCGCGCTCACGCAGCGCTGCGACTCTGGCCGCCTTGCGGCGCTGCTCCTGCGCCTCGATCTGGGCCTGCGCCGCCTGCGCGCGTGACCCCGACACAGACACCAGCGGCTCGGGCAGCGGACGCGGAGTCCACGTCGCCGGCCCCTGGTCGTGCAATACAGGCGTCGCGCGCTCCGCGATCGGTGCCTTCACCTCGTGGGTGGCGCGCGCCGCACGATTGGCGACCGCAGCCATCCTCTGCAGCGCGATCCCGGCGGGCAGGATCAACGCCCCACCGAGCCACAGCAGCAAAGACAAACCGGCAGCCACGAGCTGCCAGACGCCGAAACCGACCACGGCAAGACCGAGCAGGAGGGAGATGGTCGCGACCATGCGCACCCTGCGACGGGCACGAGCACGACGGATCACCGGATCGGCTCGGGTCGCAGCAAGCTCCTGGCGAAGCGACTCGAGCTCGGCGGCCTCACGTTCCGACTGCACCCGCTTGGCGAGCTTCTGCTGAGCCAGCGCCGTGCGGGCGTTCAGCTCGACGTGCACCTCGCCCGGCGTCTCGCTCGTCTCGGCGAGGATGCGGAGCGCCTGGTTCAGTCGAACGGCGTTGCGTTCCGCGGCGTTGTACTGGAAGCGGCCTCTCCACGACGGGAGGAGATAGAGCATCCAGAGGAGCACGGCGACGAGCACGATCACTCCCCCGCTCAGCACCGGCCCGTCCATATCGACAACGGTACGGGTTCGGAGGTGACAGAGCCGTACAGAAGGGCGCGTGTCGCGGCGAGTCCGTCAGGATCGCCCGGTGATCACCGGCTCAGAGAGCGATGCGGTCGGATGGGGGCACCGTCGCGGCGTCGGGCGGCACCTGACCGCTGAGCCAGCGGGCGAGCACTCCCTGAGGGACATCTTCCCGAGTCAGCGCGAACGCGTAGTGGTCACGCCAGTCGCCGTCGATATGGATGTACCGGCGGCGCAGCCCCTCGTAGCGGAACCCGAGCTTCTGGACGATCCGAAGGCTCGCGGCGTTCTCCGGCCGGATGCAGATCTCCATCCGATGCAGTCCGTACTCCGTGAAGCAGGCATCGGTCGCCAGCGCCACGGCGGTGGGGGTAATGCCCCGACCCGCGAAACGCTCGCTCACCCAATACCCGATCGTCGCCGAGCAGAGGGAGCCTCTCGAGACTCCCCACACGTTCAGCTGCCCGGCGACCTCGCCGTCGTACTCCATGACGAACGGATAGCCCGAGCCGTCACGGTACTGCTGAAGCAGTCGGCGGATGCTGAGCCGCATGTCGAACGAGACGGAACCGTAGGGGACGGTCGCCTCCCACGGCTGGAGCCATGATCTGTTCGCGAGCAGCTCGTGCTGCAGCGGACGGGCGTCCTTCGCACGCACGAGCCGCAGCTCGATCGGTCCGTGTCGCATTCCCGTCGCCAGATCCATGCCGCACCGACCTCCGCAGAATCGCCTAGAGGCGCTCTGCGAACTCCTTGAGCCACGGCCGCAGCTCGGGGCCGAGGTCCTCCCGATCCGAGGCGAGCTGGACGATCGCCTTGATGTAGTCGACGCGGTCGCCCGTGTCGTAGCGGCGTCCGCCGAAGACGACACCGACGACGCCGGGGCCCTCGGGATCGGTCGCGAGCTCCTGCAGCGCATCCGTGAGCTGGATCTCGCCGCCCTTGCCCGGCTCGGTGCGCTCGAGGATCTCGAACACGGACGCGGGAAGCACGTAGCGGCCGATGATGGCGAGGTTCGAAGGAGCGTCTTCCGCCGCCGGCTTCTCGACCAGACCGGTCACACGGACGGCATCCGAGCCCTCGATCGGCTCGACCGCGGCCGCGCCGTACATGTGGATGTTGGCCGGGTCGACCTCCATCAGGGCGATCACTGCGGCGCCGGTGCGTTCGTGCTCGGCGATCATGTCGGTCAGGAGCGGATCGCGCTCGTCGATGAGGTCGTCGCCCAGCAGCACGGCGAACGAGCTGTCGCCGACGTGGGTGCGCGCGCGCAGGACCGCGTGTCCGAGACCCTTCGGCTCGCCCTGTCGGACGAAGTGGATGTCGGCGAGGTCGCTGGACTTCATCACGCGCTCGAGGCGCCCCGTGTCGCCCTTCTCCATGAGCTTCACCTCGAGCTCGGGCACCGAGTCGAAGTGGTTGGAGATCGCGTTCTTGTTGCGGCCGATGATGACGAGGATGTCGTCGATACCAGCGTCCGCCGCCTCTTCGACGACGTATTGGATCGCCGGCTTGTCGACGACGGGAAGCATCTCTTTCGGCATCGCCTTCGTCGCGGGCAGGAATCGCGTGCCCAGTCCTGCCGCGGGAATGACGGCTTTGATCTTGTGGTCAGCCATCCTCCCAGCCTAGCGGTGAGCGTCGCCGTAGACTCGGAGCCATGTCGAATGACGTCGAACACGCCAAACGCGCACTCCGCGCCGAACTGCGCGAACGACGCCAGCTCCTCTCCGATCCGCAGCGCGAGGCCGCTGCCCTGGCGATCGGCGAGCGCCTCGACGCCCTGGTCGACGAGCTCGGCGCGCGGTCGATCTCCTGCTTCCTGTCGACGACGACCGAGCCGGGCACCCGTGACTTCGTGACGAGGGCGGTGCGCCGCGGCATCCGCGTCCTGCTGCCGGTCACCCGCGCCGACGGTTTGCTGGACTGGGCGGTGGCCACCGACGACGACGAGGTCGCCGAGGGGCTGCATGGTCTGCCGGAGCCGACCGGAGAAGTCCTCGGGCCGATCGCGGTCAACGACGTCGACCTCATGATCGTCCCGGCCGCCGCCGTGGACCGCACCGGGATGCGGATGGGCTGGGGACGCGGCTACTTCGACAAGACGATCGGCTCCATGGAGCAGTGTCCGCCCGTCTATGCGGTCATCTATGATTCCGAGGTACTCGACGAACTTCCGCGAGAGGTGCACGACCAGCCCGTGAACGGGATCGTGACGCCGTCGCAGACTCTCACCCTGTCGCCTCGGCGACGCTGAACCGCAAGGACCTCCATGCCCACCTACGCCTATGCCTGCACGTCGTGCGGACACAAGTTCGACGCCGTGCAGAGCTTCGCGGATGACGCCCTGACGGTGTGCCCCGAGTGCGGCGGCCAGCTGCGCAAGCAGTACGGCTCGATCGGCGTGACCTTCAACGGGTCCGGCTTCTATCGCACGGACTCGCGCGCCAAATCCGGTGGATCCTCGGATGCTTCGGCATCATCGAAGACGGAATCGACGACGAGCGCCAAACCGGCAGCTGCGTCGACTCCGGCCTCTTCGTGAGGCCCTGATCTACTGGGGGTTCCCATGCTCAAGGGGTTCAAGGACTTCATCCTGCGCGGCAACGTCATCGACCTCGCGGTCGCGGTCGTCATCGGCGCGGCTTTCACCTCAATCGTCAACGCGGTGGTGTCCAGCATCATCACACCGCTCATCTCGCTCTTCTTCAAGGCCGACTCGATGGGCGGCTTCGGGCCGCAGATCACAAACATCTACGGCGACAAGGTGACGTTCCCGATCGGTGACCTGATCTCGGCGGTCATCAGCTTCCTCGCCGTCGCCGTCGTCGTCTACTTCGTCTTCGTCCTGCCGATGAACACTTTCAAGGCGCATGTCGAGGCCCGCAAGGGAACGCCTGCCGAGGAGCCCGAGGAAGAGCCCGCGGCAGCGACCGAGGCTGAGCTGCTGGTCGAGATCCGCGACCTGCTCAAGGCTCAGCGCGGCGCCTGACGGCCTCCGCTCTTACGCAAGACGCACGGTTCCTCTTCGGAGGGACCGTGCGTCTTTCGTTCGTGGCGCACTCGCCGTCGAACGATCAATAGTGCGGCGGCACGTCCTGGATGAGCTGATCGTCGTTCGGGCCCTTCGCGCCCTTCGGCCGGGCACGCGGCGGGGCCGGATGATCGGTCCCGGTCTCCGGCGCCGGGTCGCTCCCGGGCACCGGCGTCAGCCGTGCGCGACGCGATCCGGGGACTCGCACCACCCGCTGACGCGGAACATCAGGGTCGACCTGGTCAGTCATTCGGGGTGTCGGCGATGTCGAGCGGCTGGGTGTCGTTCTCGGCCCGCGGCACGGTGTCGGAGATACCCAACACGGCAGCAATACGTGTCGCGACCGTCGCCGGATCGCTGTAGAGATCGAAAGCATGCACGCGCACGTAGTGCCAGCCGAGGCGACGGAGCACGTGCGGCCGCAGCCGCAGCGTCTCGCGCAGGGACTCTCCGCGTGACTCCGGGTCGGGCTCGATCACGACCGCTTTGCCCCCGTGCTGCGCGACCAGCGGCAGGAGTCCGCGATAGTCCACGTCGACGGAGGCTCCGAGCCGCCGCAGTTCCCTGGCCAGTGCGAGGGTGAGCGGATCGGCCAGATCCTCGAGCCGCGCATCCCGGCCACGTGCGGCTAGGCCACCGAGGATCGACATGAGTGTGGCTGCGCCGTGCTCGAGGCGTCCGTCATCGAAGGAGGACGGACGGATCGACGAGACGAGGACCATCGAGCGGCGCGCTCGGGTCATCCCGACCGTGAGCAGACGCTCGCCGTCGGGCGTGGAGAGGTCACCGAAGTCGCTCAGGACGCGGCCGTGCTTGGTGAGTCCGAACCCGAGCGAGAAGATCACACGATCGCGACTCTCGGCCACGGACTCCTCGAGGGTCAGGACGGCGAACGGCTCCGCAGTGTCACGACCGACGAAGTCCGCCACGTCGGAACGTCCGGCGAAGGCGGAGGTGACCGCGGCGCGCACGCGCTCGGCATGACGCGCGCTGGCGGTGACGACCATGAGGGATTCCGTCGGCCGGTGCACGGCGTGCTCGACCACGAGGGTCACCACTCGCGCGACCTCGGCATCGGGGCTCTCGACCGCACCGGACACCGGGTCGGGGGTCCCGGTGCCGCCCTCGACGTAGTCGACCGTGAGGCTGCCTCGCCCCAGATACGAGCCCGCCCACGGGAGGGACACGATCTCGCCCCCGTAGAACGCGTCGTTGATGAGCTCGGCGAGATCCTCGCCGCCGGCGCGGTAGCTGCGCGTCAGAGTCATCACGGGCAGGAGCTCGGACAGGCGCTCGAACACGGAGACGTCGTCGAACGGCACCTCCGCCTCCCACGTATCCTCCGGATCGACGGCGATATGGAACGGCGTGGGGCGCTGCGTGACCGGATCGCCGAACGCGACCACCTGGCGTGCTCGGCGGATCGCCGGTGCGGCCTCGGCCAGATTGATCGCTGCGGCATCGACGAGCAGCACGGTGTCGAACTCGACCGACTCCGGGATCTCAGGTACGAGGTACGGGGAGGAGATCCAGACGGGAGCGAGCACGTCGACGAGCGTCGGCGCGGCGCTGACGACCTGCGCGGTGGTCGCAGCGGGCTGAGTCAGCGCGCGCCGGAGATGCTGCGACTGCTGCGGTTCGTCGACGATCCCGATCCGCCACTGGTTGGCGAGCTGCCATGCGAGCAGGGGGCCCGCCATCGCGGCATGCGCCTCGTCGACGAGCCGGAAGTCGCGTTCGAGGCGATCCACCACGGCGGTGTTCGCACCGAGGAGCGCGCGGTTGTCCTGCAGTGCGCGCTCGAGGAGCGACTGCCACCAGGCGAACTCGAGCTCCTCCCCCACCTGCGACTCGGCCACGTGCCGCACCGAGAGCTCGGCGAGCAGCGGCTCGAGCCCGAGAAGCGCGAGGCGATCGCGCAACTGCGCGCGTTCCACGAGGTTCTCGAAGACGTCGGATTTGGCGGCGAGACCGGCAAGAGTGCGGACGAGCCGTGCGACAGGGAGCGATGCGAGCGGCTCGCGGCGGCCCAGGGCGGCATCCAGCTCGGCGAGCTCGGCCTCGACCCGCTGCCAGGCCACGTACACATCGGCGAGACCGAGCGGGATCTCCGGCGCGACGCCCGCCTCGACGTAACGCTGCCACTGTGTGCGCTGGGTCTGGATCCGCAGCAGCGCCTCGTGCATCTCGGTGACGTGGACGCCAGGACGCACGTACTCCTTCGCCAGACGCCGGAGCCGCCGCCGGTTCGCTCCGGAGAGACCAGGGGCGTCACGACGCGAGCCGTGCGCCTGGATGAGCTCGCCGAGCGGCCGCTCGAAGACTGTGGGACTGAAGCGGTCGAGCGAGTCGCGGATGCCCTGCAGCAGGCGCAGATACTCGCCGAGCTCGTCGATCGTCGCGAACGGTCGCATGTGCGTCTGAGCGATCAGTTCGTAGCCGCGCTCGAGAAGAGCGGGGACGCTGTCCGAGTGCAGCCGACCGGCCAGCTCGTGCGCAGCCCGGGCTGCCTCGGTGCTGGTGAAGGTCACGCCGTACCACGGCGAATCGTTCGGGCCGAAGCGGAACTCGCCGAGACGCGCAGCTTGCGCGAGCGCTTCTGCCGCCTCACGTCGATCTGCCGCGAGCCGGCGAAGGGCATCGGTTCCGAGCCGGGCAGTGGTCGACGGCGGCACCGGCAGCGACGCGAGCCGGGTGAGCTGGCGGGTCGCGTCGAGCACCGAGGCGTTCACGCCGGCGATGGGAGCCGTGAGCGCCTGGCGATAGTCGCGCAGGACCGTCCGGAGGCGCACCAGCGCGTCGTCGACCTCGCTGACCTTGGGGGCCGTCGCCTTCTCGTTGCGGCCGATCGCCCTGACCAGGTCGCGACGCACGCTCGCCGGCGAGATCGCCAGGCTGTCGAGCCCGATGCCGGCGAGCCGATGACGAACGCCGTCGAGCGTCGAACGACGGGCCGAGACCACGAGCACGCGCTTGCCGCCGCGGACGAGTTCGCCGAGTGCATTGATCACCGTCTGCGTTCCGCCCGTGCCGGGGAGCGTCGCCACCGTGAGCGAGTGCCCGGCGGCGATGCGGGCGAGAACGGCCTCCTGCTCGGCGTCCGCGTCGAGAAGGAGATTGTCCGATGCGGGAGCCCGATCGTCGGGTCCGGTGTGGTGGGGCGTGGCCCGAGGCGCCGTGACACGCTCTCGGTCGCCGACATGACCGCCCAGCGCGTTGAGGAGCACGTGATCGAGGCTGCCGGCGTCACGCGCCATCGCTCCGGAGACGTCGGCGAAGGTCGACACGACCAGGCGCGGCTCCACCGAGAAGGTGTCGATCGAGCGGGTCAACACGCGCAGGTTGTCGATCACGGGTTGCGGCTTGAAGATCCCGCCGTCGTACGCGAGCGCTGCAAGCGATGCGGCATCGATCGACAGGCCGAAATGGTCCCGGGCGATGCGGACGAGTTCGGGATTGACTTCGAAAGCCCCCTGAAGCTTGAGTTCGAAGTCGGAGTGATGCCGGCGGATCGCCAGCGGCCGCAGCAGTACCGGCGCGGCGAATCCTGCTCCGCCGATGCGCCACCGGGCGACTCCTACCGCCAGGTGCACCGCCTCGATTCCGCGGACCGTGCGCAGTTCGGTGTTCTTCGCCGTGATGCGCTCGGCGGCGAGACGCGCCGTGCGCAGACCCACCTCGTCGCGGAAGAGATTCGACAGGAGCGTGGATTTTCCGGTGATGAACTGCGGCAGGCTGCCGGGATGGGCCTTGGAGATGTCGATGCCCGATTCCGGGCTGTCGCGGAAGCTCACCAGCGGAGACGGGCCGCCGAGATCGGCCGCTTCCGCCCGCAACCGGGTGCGCTCAGCCTCGGCGGCATGGGCGATATCGACGCCGGTCGTGGTCTCGTGCAGATCGCCGATGGACACAGCAGCGTCCGCCGCTGTGTTCTCCGCAGTCTTGTCATCACGTCGCCACACAATGACACCCTAGGCGCGAGACCGGGCGAGCTGGGGTATCCCAGGCGGGTTTCCGCCGAATCTCCGCCCTCGAGAGCCGATCCGCACTTCTCCTGCCCTGAGCCGATCAGCGTCATGTTCTCCACTCCGCCCGGGAGGCCGGCACTCCCCGCACGGCGATGCCGGTCAGGATGGTCGCATGACGTTCCGCTATGACTTCGCCCCGACTCCGTTCGGCGATGCCCTCGCGGTGTTCTCGGACGAGGGCATCGTGCGATTCGACCTCTCCGAGTCCGAAGACCCGCTGGTGCCCTGGCTTCTCGAGGGCATCACCCGACAGCTGGGCACCGTTCCCGTCCCCGACCCCGGTGCCGCCGACGAGCTCGCACATCTTCTGGCCGACTATTTCGACGGTGATCCGGTGCGCTTCGACCAGCACCTCCGGCTCGACTGGCGGCTGGTGGATGGTTTCGCTCTTGCCGCACTGCAGACGATCTGCACGATCGAATGGGGCGAGACCATGAGCTACGGGGAGATCGCCGTCCGCGCCGGCCACCCCGGAGCGGCCCGCGCGGTCGGCACCGCGTGCAGGCTCACGCCGTTCTCGATCATCGTGCCGGTGCATCGCGTCGTACGGTCGGACGGAAGCATGGGCCAGTACGGCGCGCACCCGGAGCGCAAGCGATACCTGCTCGACCTCGAGGCCGGTTGAGCGGAGCGGACGCGGACGTGGACCCGGCGAGCTACACCACCGCCTGCAGAGGGTCGGTGTCCATCTGCCCGATCATCGCGGTCGGAA
>NZ_JBSHGY010000003.1:9380-339950 GCF_053618035.1 Microbacterium sp. NPDC055665
TCGGGTGGGCGGTCTGCTGGGGCCCGCCGGGCGCCCCCCCGGAGCCCACGCTTACCCGGCTCCCCGTCGGGGCGGGTTGCGGGGCGGGGCCGCGGCGGGGCCCCGGGGGGGGGGGCCGCGGGGCCCACGTCTTGCTCGGGTCCGATTCTCCGGACCCCTCGGTCAGTGCTCGACTGCCTTCTCCGCGCCGAACCCCGTGAGGGAGCGCACTTCCATCTCGGCGGCGAGCTGCGGAGACTCCTTGCGGGAGCTCGTCACCGTTCCGAGCCAGCCGAGAAGGAAGCCCAGCGGGATCGAGACGATCCCGGGGTTGTTGAGCGGCCATACGGCGATGTCGATCCCGGGGATCATCGATGTCGGCGTTCCGGAGAACACCGGCGACAGCATGATGAGCAGGATCGCCGAGCCGAGCCCGCCGTACATGCTCCACACCGCGCCGCGCGTCGTGAAGCGGCGCCAGAAGAGCGAGTAGAGGATGGTGGGCAGGTTGGCGGAGGCGGCGACGGCGAAAGCGAGCGCGACGAGGAACGCGATGTTCTGCCCCTGCGCTCCGATGCCACCGAGGATCGCCAGGATGCCGATCACGATCACCGTGCGACGGGCCACCCGAACCTCGCCGTTCGGGTCGGCTTCCACCGGGTTGCCGGCAGCATCCTTGCGCCCCTTCTGGATCACGTTCGCGTAGATGTCATGCGCGAACGATGCGGCCGCCGTGATCGTCAGCCCCGCGACCACCGCGAGGATCGTCGCGAAGGCCACAGCGGAGATGAAGCCCAACAGCACCGGACCGCCGAGCCGGAGCGCGAGCAGCGGCGCCGCGGAGTTGACGCCGCCAGGAGCGGCCGCGATCACATCCGCCCCGACCAGTGCGCCGGCACCGTAGCCGAGTACGAGGGTCAGCAGGTAGAAGCCGCCGATGAGCCAGATCGCCCAGACGACCGAGCGACGTGCCTCCTTCGCCGTCGGCACCGTGTAGAAGCGCATGAGCACGTGCGGCAGGCCCGCGGTCCCGAGCACCAGCGCCATGCCGAGGGACAGGAAGTCCCACGGGTTCGCGCCGTACTGCAGCCCCGGAGCCAGGATCGCATCGCCCTTGTCGGAGTTCGCCACGGCGGCCTCGAGAAGGGTGTTCAGGCTGAACCCGTTGATCGCGAGCACCCAGATCGTCATGCCGACGGCACCGCCGATCAGCAGGACCGCCTTCACGATCTGCACCCAGGTGGTTCCCTTCATCCCGCCGATCAAGACGTAGACGATCATCAGCAGTCCGACCACGGCGATCACGATCGACTGGCCGAGCCGTCCGTCGATGCCGAGCAGCAACGACACCAGCCCACCTGCGCCGGCCATCTGCGCGAGCAGATAGAAGAAGCACACGGCGAGCGTCGTGATCGCGGCCGCCATGCGCACCGGCCGCTGCTTCAGACGGAACGACAGCACATCCGCCATCGTGAACTTCCCGGTGTTGCGCATCAGTTCCGCCACCAGCAGCAGCGCGACGAGCCAGGCGACCAAGAAGCCGATCGAATAGAGGAAGCCGTCGTAGCCGTTGATCGCGATGGCGCCGCAGATGCCGAGGAAGGACGCCGCGGACAGATAGTCACCCGCGATGGCGAATCCGTTCTGCGGTCCCGTGAAAGAACGGCCGGCCGCGTAGTAATCGGCAGCCGTCTTGTTGTTGCGGCTGGCGCGTATGACGATGAAAAGCGTCACCGCGACGAAAGCCAGGAAGATCGAGATGTTGAAGACGGGATTGATTTCGAGAGCGACCGGATCGACCGCCGTGCGGATCGCGTTCATGCGTTCTCCTGCGCCTTCTCGAGTTCTTCACGGATCTCCGTCGCCAGCGGATCGAGCTTTCGATTGGCGAACGAGACGTACGCCATCGTTATGCCGAACGTGGTGACGAACTGTCCCAGACCGAGGAGGAGCCCGATGGTGATATCACCCCACACCCGTTGCCCCATGAACTCGGGAGCGAATGCTGCAAGGAGCACGTAAGCGAAATACCACAGCAGGAAAAACACGGCGAGCGGAAAGATAAACGATCTCTGGGTGCGTTTCAAACTCTGGAACCGTGGAGACTGCTCGACGGCGATGTAGTCGATCCGACCGTTCGAATCGGCGTGCGTCTGATCACTCATGGGGCCTCCTTGCCACATGTCCGGTCCCCGTGCAGCGGCACTGCGCGGATGCTAAAGTCGACGCTACGAAACGGGGAACGCAGTCGTCACCCCCGGAAGTAGGTAGTTGTGAGCGCACCAGTCCCTCTCGGATCCGAGTCGGAGCTCGTCGCCCAGGCGGTGCGAGAGCTCGCCCGGCGAACACGTTTCCCTGTCGCGTTCGGTGGCCTCATCGAAGAGGGCGTCGTGAGCGTGACCAGCATCGTCGGGGCCCGAACGCGATCGCTGGACGGGCTGCGGGTGCGACCGGAGCGCGGTCTCGGCGGGCGGGCGATGATGGAACTCCGCCCCCGGATGACGAGCGACTACGGCTCGTCGCAACAGATCACCCACGACTACGATGTCTTCGTCCTCGGCGAAGGGCTGCGCACGCTCCTCGCGCTCCCGATCGTCGTGCACGGACGGTCCCGTGGTGTGCTCTATGCCGGCGCGTGGAACGAAGAACAGGTAGGCGGCATCACGACGGCGCCTGCCATGCAGGTGGCGCAGTCCGTCGCCGATGAACTGCGGATCCGCGACGAGGTGCAACGGCGGCTGGAGGCGAGTCCGCTCGCAAGTGACGTCGTGGCGCCCCCGCAACGAGAGGCGCTCCGGGAGAGCTTCGCCGAATTGCGCAGTATCGCGGCTTCCGTCGACGACGCGGCGATACGCGCTCGGATCGCGGAGGTCGAGCGTCGCCTCGTCGCTCTCGCCGCGGACGCGGCGCCCGCGACGACCGCTCCTGTTCCGACCGTCCACCTCTCGCCGCGTGAGACCGACGTGCTCGCGTGCGCCGCACTGGGATCGACCAACGCGGAGATCGCCGCACAACTCGGACTGCGCGAAGGCACGGTCAAGGCATACCTCGGTACCGCGATGTCGAAACTCGACGCTTCCACGCGTCATGCAGCCGTCACCCGGGCGCGGCGTGCGGGGCTCCTTCCCTGAGCCCATCGACGAAGTGAATCATGACGGTGCGATATTCAATTCTTGTCGCATTGCGCTTATGCGGGTAAAGTCACTCGCATGGCGAGACGAATTGTGCACCAGCTGGTCGACGATATCGATGGCAGCGTCCTGGAAGTCGGAGAGGGCGAGACCGTGCATTTCTCGGTCAACGGCACTTCCTACGAGATCGACTTGAATGCCGCGCACGCGGAGGAATTGCGAAAGGCGCTCGAGCCGTATATCGCCGCGGGCCGTCGCGCCGGCTCCTCCAGCACCGCACGTACTTCTTCTTCTTCTCGCAAGCGACCGGCGCGCAACCCTGAGGTCGCAGCCATCCGTGCGTGGGCCAACGAGAACGGCTACACGCTCTCCGAGCGAGGACGCATCCCGGCCCCGATCCTGGACGCGTACAAGGCAGCGCACTGAGTTCGGCCCCTCGCGGGCCGAACAGTCTCAGTCGGACGTCTGCTGTAACCAGGCTTCGTCGCGCAGCGTGATCTCGTCCGTCATGTCCGTGAGGAATCGGATCACGACATCTCGTTCCGAAGGGGATAGACGGGCGGCGGCATAGAACCGCTTGGCCTGCTGCCGACCGACGGTCTCCATCGCCGCGAGCCGCGTCTCCTTCGTGATGCTGATGCTGAGCGCCCTTCGGTCGGTCGGGTGGGGTGCGCGCGTGATATGCCCGCCCTTCTCGAGCCGATCGAGCAGCTTGGTGGTCGCAGCCGTCGACACGTCCAGGTGGTGAGCGATTCCGCCGGGCGTCGCGACCAGGTTCCGGTTCGCGCACACGATCAGATAGTGCAGCGCGCGCATGTCCGTCTCGTTCAACCGCATGTAGCGCCGCGAGGCCTGAGAGAGAGTCTGCTCGGCTTCTCGCAGCCCCGCGAGCGACTCCATCAGGCGCGCGATCTGCCGTAGCTCCTCCGGCGGCACGCCCGTTCGGTCGACCAGCGCGCTTCGAGGGTCGCTGGATTCCACGTCGTAGATCGCGGCGTGGCTCAAGCCGTCCGGCGTGCGGTCGGCCCCGCTCATATCGCCGTCTCCGGGCGGATCCGTCGCCTGCGACCCCGCGTGCGGGGTGGTGCCGGGCTCGGTGTCCATGCGATCATGTTACACACCCACAGTTTCATGCTAAGTTGACTACTCACCAAGTTAGCAATCTTGAGAGGCTCGGAAAAGGGAGATGCCATGGACTACGTGACCCTCCTGGCCGAAGACGGAAGTGCGGTCGGCACGTTGCCGAAGAGCGACGTGCACACGAGCGACACCCCGCTGCATCTCGCCTTCTCCTGCTATGTCCTCGACTCCAGTGGGCGTCTGCTGGTGACCCGCCGGTCCCTCGCGAAGCGGACATGGCCCGGCGTCTGGACGAACAGCTTCTGCGGCCATCCGCGCCCCGACGAGGAGA
Organism: Microbacterium sp. NPDC055665; assembly: GCF_053618035.1. Classification (NCBI taxonomy): domain Bacteria; kingdom Bacillati; phylum Actinomycetota; class Actinomycetes; order Micrococcales; family Microbacteriaceae; genus Microbacterium; species Microbacterium sp. NPDC055665. The sequence goes on from NZ_JBSHGY010000003.1 coordinate 13,902, forward strand.
TGGTCGACGCCGTTCGGCGGCGCGGCCTCGATGAACTCGGCATCCGACTCTCCGACATCCGCCTCGCATTGCCCGACTACCGCTACCGCGCCGTCGATGCGAGCGGGATCGTCGAGAACGAGATGTGCCCCGTGCACGTCGCGATCATCGATGGGCAGCCCACGGCCGATCCGGACGAGGTGTCCGAGTGGGCGTGGGTGGAAGTTTCCGACCTGATCGAAGCCGTCACACACGCACCGTTCGCCTTCAGCCCGTGGCTCGTCGAGCAGCTTCCGCAACTGCAACGGCTCGGCAAGGTCTGAGCCATGAGCGCGACGGCGACGGAAGAAGCACTCGGGACGCAGATCGAAGCAGCGTTGCGGCAACGTTTCTCTGCCCACACCGCGGCGGCGGAGAAGTACGGCCCCGAGTTCACGGAGCTCTGGGCAGTGGCGGCTGAGCACGCCCTCGGCGGCAAACTGATCCGACCGCGACTGCTCGTCGATTTGGTGCAGGCGCTCTCGCCGACACCGCTCTCCGCAGAGGCGAGCAGAGCCGCGATCGATGTCGCGGCCGAGGTCGAGTTGCTGCACTTCGCGTTCCTCCTGCACGACGACGTCATCGACGGAGACCTCATCCGACGGCGCGGCCCGAACCTCATCGGCGCTCTCGTCGCCGATCACCCCGAAGCCCCGGCCGAGTCCGCACTGCACTGGGCGCGCTCGAGCGCGATTCTCCTCGGAGATCTCCTCTTGACCGCGGCGGTGCTCGGGTTCGCGAGGGTGGAAGTCCCGACACAAGCCCGCGATCGTCTGCTCTCGCTGTTGGAGCAGACCATCCTCGAGACGGTCGCCGGCGAGCATGCCGATGTCGCTCTCAGCGACGGCATCATCACTCCTGATCTGCGGACGATCCTCGCGACCAGCGCCTACAAGACGGCGACGTATTCCTTCGTACTCCCTCTGCGCGCCGCGGCTGTGCTGGCCGGGTCGTCGTCGGCGACCGAGCAGCGACTCACGGCGATCGGCAGACACCTCGGACTCGCGTATCAGCTGCAGGACGACCTGCTCTCCGTGTTCGGCGACCCCGATGAGCACGGGAAGGACCCCTTCTCCGACCTCCGGGAAGGAAAGGAGACCGCGATCATCTCCTACGCCCGCATGACGAGTCATTGGGAGGGGATCGAAGAGCACTTCGGCAGACCCGATCTCAGCGGTGCAGACGGCTCGCGCGCCCGCGATCGACTGCGCGAGTGCGGCGCCGAGGCGTTCGTGCGCGGGCTCGTCAGCGAGCACCTCGAGGCCGCAGCGACCGTCCTCGGCGATGCAGAGTCCGCGGGCATCCTCCCGACGTCTGCCGCGCGGACGATCCGCGTGCTGGCTTCCCGTGTCGACGGTCGCGAGCGATGAGCGCGAATCCGCACGATCCCTCCCACGACGCCGCCCTCCGCCGATTCAACCGCACGGCGGAGATCGCGACGAGCGACGTCATCCGCACCTACTCGACATCCTTCGGACTCGCGACCCGCCTTCTCGGACGGAGACACCGTCAGCATGTGCGCAACATCTATGCCATGGTGCGTATCGCCGATGAGATCGTCGACGGTGTCGCGGCCGAGGCCGGGCTGGACAGCACGGCGCAGTCGGCGGCTCTCGCCTCCTACGTGGAGGCGACGCACCGCTCGATGCGCAGCGGGTACAGCAGCGACCTGATCCTGCACGCCTTCGCTCGGACGGCGCGCGAGTGCGGCATCGGCGAAGACCTGACCACGCCGTTCTTCGATTCGATGAGTGCCGACATCGATCGTGAGCCGGGGTTCGCCGCCTACGACGCCGACGCCCATGCCGCCTATGTCTACGGATCCGCCGAAGTCGTCGGACTGATGTGCCTCCAGGTCTTCCTGCGCGACTCGCCCCGCACCCCCGAGGAGCTCGAGATCCTCCGACGCGGTGCGCGACAGCTCGGCGCAGCCTTCCAGAACGTGAACTTCCTGCGCGACCTCGCCGACGACACGGATCGTCTGCACCGCGGCTACCTGGGCGGGACCGCGCGTCTGAACGACGCCGACCGGGATGCCTGGGTCGACACGATCCGTCGACAGCTGGCCGACGCCCGCGCCGCGATCCCGCTGCTCCCGAAAGACGCCCGAGCAGCCGTGCGCAGTGCGCTGGCGCTGTTCGCGGCACTGACCCGCCGCGTCGCGAAGACGCCCGCCGAGGTCCTGTACCGACGGCGCGTGCGCGTCCCCGACCCGATCAAGGCCCTGCTCGCCGCCCGCGCAGTCGCCGTCACCGCGGTGGAGCGTGACCGATGAGCCGCGTGGTGGTGATCGGTGCGGGCGTCGCCGGCCTCGCGACGGCGGGGCTGCTCGCGCGAGACGGGCACGAGGTCGTCGTCCTCGAGAAGAACGACCGCGTCGGCGGGCGGGCCGGAACGATCGAGCGTGCCGGCTTCCGTTTCGACTCCGGACCATCGTGGTATCTGATGCCCGAGGTGTTCGATCATTTCTTCGCGATGATGGGCACCACGACCGAGGAACAGCTCGACCTCACCCGGCTGGATCCCGGCTACCGCGTGTTCCGCGACCCGGCGATTGAGGATGCGGCGCACGGCGCGGTGACGGTACCCGCAGGCAGGGAGGCAGTCACCCGCCTCTTCGAGGCTCTGGAACCGGGATCTGCGCCAGCACTGGACTCCTACCTGCAGTCGGCAGGTCACGCCGGCGACATGGCGCAGAAGTACTTCCTCTACAACCCGTTCACCCGGACACGGTCGCTCCTGGTGCCGGAGGTGCTGCGCGCGCTCCCCCGCTTGTTCACGCTGCTCGGCACTCGACTGCAATCCTTCGCGGCGCGGCGTTTCCGGCATCCTGTCGTGCGCCAGATCCTCGGCTACCCGGCCGTGTTCCTCGGCACGGATCCTCGCAGCGCCCCCGCGATGTATCACCTGATGAGCGCCCTCGACCTGGACCAGGGCGTCAGCTATCCGCAGGGCGGCTTCTGGCGGGTGATCGAACGCATCGAGTCCCTGGCCCGCGATGCGGGAGCCCGGATCGTGACCGGCGCCGATGTCACCGGCATCCGCACCCAGGACGGGAACGACGGAACACGTGTGACCGGCGTCGATTGGGTGGACGGATCGGGAGCCTCGCATGTCGAGCACGCCGACGTCGTCGTCTCCGCCGCCGACCTGCACCACACCGAGACCAGGTTGCTACCGCGATCGCTGCAGAGCTATCCCGAATCGTGGTGGACTCGTCGCACCAGCGGCCCCGGCGGTTTGCTCGTGATGCTCGGAGTGAAAGGCGCGCTGCCCGAGCTCCCTCATCATTCCCTGTTCTTCACCGACGACTGGGATGCGAACTTCGACGCGATCTTCGGCCCCACCCCGTCCATCCCCGCTCCGGCATCGACATATGTCTGCAGACCCAGCGCGTCCGACCCCGACGTCGCGCCGCCCGACCACGAGAACCTGTTCATCCTGGTTCCCGTTCCGGCAGATGTCGAGCTCGGGCATGGCGGATCCGACGGATCGGGGTCAGCGGAGATCGAGCGAGCAGCCGATGCCGCGATCGACCAGGTCGCGGCGTGGGCGGGCATCCCCGATCTCCGGGAGCGGATCGTCGTACGAGAGACCAAGGGGCCGGCCGACTTCCGCGACGACTATCGCTCGTGGCGGGGCGGGATGCTCGGGCCGGCGCACATCCTGTCCCAGAGTGCGATGTTCCGTGCTCAGAATGCGTCTCGGCGCGTGCAGGGCCTCTTCTACGCCGGGGCCACGACGGCCCCCGGCGTCGGGGTGCCGATGTGCTTGATCAGCGCCGAGATCGTCCTGAAGCACCTCCGCGGTGATCACTCCCCCGGCCCACTCCCGGAGGCGGCTCCGGCTGCGGGCGGAACGGCGGACTCCTGATGGGCGCGTTGTATCTGACTGCGCTGCTGGTCTCGCTGGGCTGCATGCTTCTTCTGGACTGGCGGTTCCGGCTGTTCTTCTGGAGGGACGCGGTCTCGGCCGCCGTCGTGACCCTGGTCGGCCTGGTCTTCTTCCTCCTGTGGGACGTGGCGGGCATCGTGAACGGCATCTTCCTCCGCGGCGACGCGGCGATCGCGACGGGGCTGGTGCTCGCGCCCGAGCTGCCGGTGGAAGAGCCGGTGTTCCTGCTCTTCCTCGTCGTGTGCACGATGATCATCTATACCGGCTCGGCCCGCCTGCTCGCTCGGAGGCGCGACCGGCTCCGGACCAACGGAGACGGCGCATGAGTTACATCCACGTCGCAGCCTGCTTCCTCCTCTTCGCCGCCGGCGGTGGTCTGATCCTGGCTCTCGCCTCCCGTCGACGCGGCCCGGTGCCCGCGGCCGTCCTGCTGACGGTGCTCGTGCTCTTCCTCCTCACGGCCGTGTTCGACACCGTGATGATCGCGAGCGGGCTGTTCCACTACGCGCAGGATCCGCTGCTCGGTCTGCACATCGGCCTCGCTCCCATCGAGGACTTCGCCTATCCGCTGGCGGGCGCGTTGCTCCTCCCGGCCGTGTGGACGGCTCTGCGCGCACGGCGGCGAGCGCGCGAAGCGTCCCCCCAGGATGACGAGGTCCGCGGATGAACGACCGATCCGCACCCGAGCGCCCCTTCGGACGGGATCTCGCGCAGATCGTGCTGTCCTCGCGGCCGATCAGCTGGATCAATACCGCGTTCCCGTTCGCGGCGGCCTATCTCCTCGCCACCCGAGAGCTCGACATCACCTTCGTGATCGGGACCCTCTACTTCCTCGTCCCGTACAACCTCGCCATGTACGGGATCAACGACGTCTTCGACCACGCCTCCGATCTGGCGAACCCTCGCAAGGGCGGCATCGAGGGCGCACTCCTGGCACCTCGCATCCACCGCGCCACGCTCTGGGCGGCCGCCGCCACGAACATCCCGTTCCTCGTCTACCTCGTGGTCGTCGGGAACCCGGCATCCTGGTTCTGGCTCGCCGTCAGCGTGTTCGCCGTGATCGCCTACTCGGCACCCGTGCTGCGGTTCAAGGAGCGGCCGTTCCTCGATTCGGTCACCTCGAGCACGCACTTCGTGAGTCCGGCGATCGTCGCTCTCGCCCTGGTCGGCGCCCCGGTGACGGGCAGCACGATCATCACTCTCGCCGCCTTCTTCCTGTGGGGCATGGCCGCCCACGCTTTCGGCGCCGTGCAGGACATCGGCCCTGATCGGGAGGGCGGCATCTCATCGACCGCCACCGTGATCGGGGCTCGGGCGACGGTGCGGCTCTCCCTCGGCCTCTGGACGGTCGCCGGAGCCGCGATGCTGTTCACCCCCTGGCCCGGCCCGCTCGCCGCCATCCTCGCCCTGCCGTACATCGTCAACGCGGCGCCGTGGTGGAACGTCGACGACGCCGGCTCTGCGTCGACGAATCGCGCCTGGCGTCGGTTCATCGCCCTCAACTACTTCGCCGGATTCCTCGCGACGATGATCCTCATCCTCGCCTGGGTCTCGTGACTGCCGACTCCGCTTCTGAACGACCGTCTCCCGAAAGGCACCTGATGTCCCGCCCCGACTCTCCACCGACTCCGCCCCTGAGGGAGCGCTCGCGAAACCACTCCTGGGCGCGTGTCTTCATCCCCGTGGCTCTGATCCTCGTGTGGCTGGTCGGCGCCTCCCTCGGCGGCCCGCTGTTCGGCAAGGTCGATGAGGTCTCCTCCAACGAGCAGACGACGTACCTCCCCGAGTCTGCACAGGCCACCGAGGTGCAGCAGCTGCTGGGAGAGTTCAACGACAGCGACTCGATCCCGGCGATCGCGGTGTTCACGTCCGAGGACGAGCTCACGCAGACCGAACTCGACGCGATCGCGGATGCTGTGGCGGATGCGCCGTCGGTGGAGGGCGTCGGCGAGGACGTGTCCCCCGCCCTGCCCTCCGACGACGGGCAGGCGGTTCAGGCGTTCATCCCGATCGACAGCGACGCCGAGCTGGCCGACACGACGGCGGCACTGGGCGAGGAGCTGCGCGACGGCGTACCGGACGGCATCACCGTGTACATCACGGGGCCCGCGGGGTTCAGTGCCGACCTGGTCGCGGGCTTCGCGGGGATCGACGGGCTGCTTCTCGGTGTCGCGCTTTTGGCGGTGCTGGTCATCCTGGTTCTCGTCTACCGCTCGTTCCTGCTGCCTCTGGTCGTGCTCTCGACGAGCCTGTTCGCCCTTTGCGTGGCGCTCCTCGTGGTGTGGTGGCTGGCGAAGTTCGAGGTGCTGCTGCTCAGCGGCCAGACACAGGGGATCCTGTTCATCCTCGTGATCGGCGCCGCGACCGACTACGCCCTGCTCCTCGTCGCACGCTTCCGCGAGGAACTGCGGGTCGCACAGGACAAGGGCGTCGCGCTCCTTGCCGCGTGGAAGGGCTCCGTCGAACCGATCGTCGCCTCGGGCGGCACCGTGATCGCCGGGCTCCTCTGCCTGCTGCTCAGCGACCTGAAGTCGAACAGCACGCTGGGCCCCGTGGCGGCGATCGGCATCGTGTTCGCCATGCTCTCCGCCCTCACGCTGCTTCCCTCGCTGCTGCTGCTCTTCGGTCGGGCCGTGTTCTGGCCCCGGCGCCCGCGCTTCGAACCCGACGTCGTCGCCGCGGAGCACGGCATGCGCACGACGGGACTGTGGGCGCGGCTGGCCGGTTTCATCAAGCGGCGACCGCGGGTCATCTGGATCGTGACGACCCTCGTCCTCGTCGCCGGAGCGGCGGGTGTCACCCAACTCGACGCGAACGGCGTACCGCAGTCCGACCTGGTGCTCGGAGCCTCGGAGGCTCGCGACGGTCAGGTGGCGCTGGGCGAGCACTTCCCCGGCGGATCCGGCAGCCCGGTGTACGTGGTCGTCGATGAGGACCGGCTGCAGGATGCCGCGGACGTCCTTCTCGCGAACGACGGGATCGATGCGGTCTCCGTCACCGCGGCGGACTCCCCCAGCGGCACCGCCCCCGTGACCGAGGAAGGCATCACCGCTGTCGGCCCTCCGGGCACGCCCGCGCCCGACCCCACGACGGTCGACGGGCAGGTGCTGCTTCAGGGCACGTTGACGGACGCGGCCGATTCGGACGCCGCTGCCGCCACCGTGCGAGAGCTGCGATCCGACCTCCAGGGCACGGAGGCGCTCGTGGGCGGCGTCACCGCGACCTCGATCGACACGAACGACGCCTCCATCCACGACCGCAACCTGATCATCCCCGTGATCCTCCTTGTGATCATGTTGATCCTGATGCTGCTGCTGCGTTCGATCCTCGCGCCGGTGCTGCTGATCCTGACGACAGTTCTGTCGTTCGGAACTGCGATGGGCGTGTCCGCGCTGGTGTTCAACGGAATCTTCGACTTCCCCGGTGCGGACCCGGCTGTTCCGCTCTTCGGGTTCGTGTTCCTGGTGGCGCTCGGCATCGACTACAACATCTTCCTGATGACGCGCGTCCGCGAGGAGTCGAAGCAGCACGGCACCCGCGAGGGAATCCTTCGGGGCCTGTCGATCACGGGCGGAGTGATCACCTCAGCGGGTCTCGTGCTCGCGGCGACCTTCGCCGCACTCTCCGTGATCCCCATCCTGTTCCTCGTGCAGCTGGCGTTCATCGTCGCGTTCGGGGTGCTGCTGGACACGTTCGTCGTCCGTTCGCTGCTCGTCCCGGCGCTGACGTACGACATCGGCAAGGCGATCTGGTGGCCGTCCAAGCTGTGGCGCCGCGGCAAGGACTGATGCGCGAGGGGGCGTGCGGACGGTCGCCTAGACTGGACGCACGCCCTCGTAGCTCAGGGGATAGAGCAGCCCTCTCCTAAAGGGCAGGTCGCAGGTTCGAATCCTGTCGAGGGCACGACGTCGAGGAGGGGCCGCCCGGAGGGTGGCCCCTCTTCGACGTCTCAGGCCCCCGTCAGCGGGCCCCCGCCGGCCAGGAGGCTCCACGCGCCGCCCCCTGTTCCCACCGTTCCGCGCCTCCGAACTCGCGGCGCGTGGAGGGGCCGGTGGAGGACTCGAGGGCACGTCACGCCGCCAGTGCCAGGTAGGGCTCCCACCGTGGGTCGCTGCGCTCGGTTCCGCGCACCGTCCAGGCGGTGCCGTGCGGAGGGCGAGGGGTGAACCGCAACTGCCAGCGCATCTCCTGCGGGGTGCGGTCGCTCTTGATGTTGTTGCATCGAAGGCAGCAGGCCACCAGGTTCTCCCAGGAGTCCGCTCCCCCGCGTGAGCGTGGCAGCACATGATCGATGGTCGAAGCCGCCTTGCCGCAGTATCCGCAGCGGTGATTGTCGCGACGCAGCACACCGCGGCGAGTGACCGGCACGCGTCTGCTCGTCGGCACCCGGACGTACCGGGCGAGGATGATGACGGCCGGGCGTTCATACACGCCGTGGGTGCCCCAGACGGGGTCGTCCTCCACGCGTTCGATCACGGTCGCCTTGTCGTTCATCACGAGGACCAGGGCTCGCTTGAACGACACGATCGCAAGCGGCTCGTATCCGGCATTCAGGACCAGTGTGCGCATTCGTCATCCTCTCGATCCGCCGGGACGGCTTCCCGGCACTCTCGAATCACACGAGGTCGCGCAGATGGCAGAGCGATCGTGGGGACAAAAAAAGGCGCCGTCTAAAGACAGCGCCTTTCGCGCACGGCAACGCCGTGGCTTCCCCGCGGGCTATGCAGAAGGACGTGACGACCGAGGGCATCCATGGTTCGGATGGTCGGTATTCGCTCCATCAGCCTCTCCCACCTGTACGACAACGGGATCAGGCTAACCCATCCAGCTGCATGCGAGGCGAAACGGCGGGTGAATGGAGCGAGGCGTGTCCGGGAATCAGCCGGCGTTGACCGAGAGCCACGACATGGGCTCGACGAGTCCGCCGTTGATCCAGGTCTCGAAGTGGAGGTGGTTCGCGGTCGAGCGCCCGGTGCTGCCGACGTAGCCGATCAGCTGGCCTGCCGCCACCGTCTGTCCGACCTGCACCTGGCGCGAGCCGTAGATCATGTGGCCGTAGGTGGTCTGCACGCGCTGACCGCCGACGACGCTGTCGAGCATGACGCAGACGCCGTATCCGCCGATGCTCTCCGCAGATGCACGGACGACGCCGGCAGCGGCGGCGTAGATCGGGGTGCCGGCGGGAGCGAGCATGTCTGCGCCGTTGTGGCCGCCGCCGATCGTGCGGCTGACGTTCCAGGAGCCCATCGGGAGCGGATAGCGCACCTCGCCCGAGCCCGGCGAGGTCAGTGCGTAGCCGGCGGTGTTGAACTGGCCAGACGACGACGCCGTGGATGCCTTCGCCGCGGCGGCAGCGCGGGCGGCAGCAGCCTCTTCGGCCTTCTTCTTCGCGATCTCCTCCGGAGTCGTCGCGCTGAAAGTGCCTCGGCTCAACGGAGCGGCCGTGGCCTGAGAGGCCACGACCAGGGACTGCGCGTCGACGGCGGCGAGCTGCTGCAGGGTCGTCGGAGCGGCTTCGCTCGGCTTCGACTGCGCGAAGGCAGGAAGGGCGATGCCGGCGACCAGTGCACCGACGGCTCCGAAGATGGCGATCGATCGGAGTGGCTTGACCGCCTTGCGAGCAGTCGCCCGCGCACCTGCGCGTCGGGCGAGTACTCGGTCTTCAGATGTCTTCTTCGCGGGCTGTTCGATGTCTGCGGCCAAAACGTGGTCCTCCTGGGCCCTTGCGCTTTCGGGTAGCGCTGGCTCGTCGGCACTCTGCTCTCGTGGCATGAACGCATCTCGGGCACTTTGCGCGTTCCTGCCGTGAAGACGACGAGCCTCAAAGGCGTATCTTCGCGATCCATCTCCAGCGGGCTTCTTCGCTGGCGACTCGACCGAGGTTACCGGAAGATAACGATCATGTCACCCCGGGAACCTGACAATCGTCGCAGAGGGCGGTCGTGGAGCGCTCCGTCGCCCGCAGTCGGGCTCGGAATCCCCCTCGGATCAGGCGGGTTCGCCCACCAGGAAGATGTGTGACGCAAGCTCCACGGGGAGCTCGAGACCGTCTTCCTTGCCGTCCATCTGGATGAGGACGTAGCCCTCGCTGAAGCGGAAGTCGCCGTGCGCCCCGGGAACCACCCCGGCGTCGCGCAGCTGCTCCAGCAGCTCGGGGTCGACCTGTGCGGGCTCGGCGAGGCGGCGCACGGTCCCCTCGACGGGCTCGCCCGCGGCGTTGAGTCGTTGGACGAGACCGATGACGCCCTCGTCGAAAGTGCGAGCCGGCAGGTCGCCGAGCTGGTCGAGACCCGGGATCGGGTTTCCGTACGGCGATTCGGTCGGGTGACCGAGCAGCTCCACCAGTCGTCGCTCGACCTGTTCGCTCATCACGTGCTCCCAGCGGCAGGCCTCTTCGTGCACGTACGCCCAGTCGAGTCCGATGACGTCCGACAGCAGACGCTCTGCGAGACGGTGCTTGCGCATCACGTCGACGGCCTTTCGGCGGCCGGCGTCGGTGAGCTCGAGGGTGCGGTCCTCCGAGACGATGACGAGACCGTCTCGTTCCATGCGCCCGACCGTCTGCGAGACCGTGGGACCGGAGTGGCCGAGCCGTTCGGAGATGCGCGCGCGCAGCGGCACGATGTTCTCCTCCTCGAGTTCGAGGATGGTGCGGAGATACATCTCCGTGGTGTCGATCAGATCGGTCATGTGCAGGCCCTCCGAGGTTCTTAGGCAAGCCTACATTCCCGGACGGACATCCGGCCGCCGACGGTCGGGGCCTCGCCCGGCGCCCCCTTAGAATCAACCCATGGCGATCGAGATTCCCCGTGACCTCCTGCCCGCTGACGGCCGCTTCGGCTGCGGTCCCTCGAAGGTGCGCCCGGCGCAGCTCGAGGCGCTCGTCTCATCCGGGGCGACGATCCTGGGCACCTCCCACCGCCAGGCCCCCGTGAAGAACCTCGTCGGGAGCGTGCGCGAGCAGCTCGCCGCCCTCTTCCGGGTCCCCGAAGGCTACGAGATCCTCGTCGGCAACGGCGGCTCGACCGCGTTCTGGGACGCGGCGGCCTTCGGCCTCATCGAGCGACGCAGTCAGAACCTCGTCTTCGGTGAGTTCGGCGGCAAGTTCGCCGCATCCGCCGGAGCCCCCTGGCTCGAGGCGCCGGACGTGCGCAAGGCGGAGCCCGGATCCCTGACCGCCGCCGAGGTCGTGCCCGGTGTCGACGTGTACGCCTGGCCCCACAACGAGACCTCGACCGGTGTCGCAGCGCCCGTCCAGCGCATCGAGGCCGACGGCGCACTGACCGTCATCGACGCCACGAGCGCCGCCGGCGGGATCGACTTCGACGCAAGCCAGGCCGATGTCTACTACTTCGCCCCGCAGAAGAACCTCGGCTCGGACGGCGGACTGTGGTTCGCGGCGGTTTCGCCGGCCGCGATCGAGCGCATCGAGCGCATCGCGGCATCCGGTCGCTACATTCCCGAGTTCCTGAGCCTGAAGAACGCCGTGGACAACTCCCGGCTCAACCAGACTCTCAACACCCCGGCGATCACGACGCTGCACCTTCTCGACAGCCAGCTCCAGTGGATCCTCGACAACGGCGGGCTCGCCTGGGCGGCGTCCCGCACATCCGAGTCGTCGTCGGTGCTGTACGACTGGGCCGAAGCCTCAGCGGTCGCGACACCCTTCGTGGCGGACGCCGCGGATCGCTCTCCTGTGGTCGCCACGATCGATTTCGATGACAGCATCGACGCCGCGGCGATCGCGAAGACCCTCCGCGCCAACGGCATCGTCGACACCGAGCCGTACCGCAAGCTCGGCCGCAACCAGTTGCGCGTCGCGACCTTCGTGTCGATCGACCCGGACGACGTGCGTCAGCTCACCCGCTCGATCGACTTCGTGCTGGAGAACCTGGGCGCCTGAGCGCCCGGGATTCACTCCTCTTCGTCGACCTCGCCGGCGTCCGCATCCAGGGCGTCGGCGTCGTCGTCTTCGTCGGACGAGTCATCGAGTTCGTCGATGTCGACCCCGTCGAGGTCGCCCGCGTGGAGGATGTCCGCGGCACGGTCATCGTCATCGTCATCGTCATCGTCGAGCTCGTCGTCGTCGAGGATGTCGTCATCGAGCGCGTCCTCATCATCGATGCCATCGGCATCGTCGAGGGTGTCGGCGTTCTCGTCCCCCGCGGCGGCCGCTGCCTCCGCGAGCTCGACCTGATGCGCACGATACTCCGCCAGGCGTTCCGCCCACGGCACCCATTCCGGCGCCAGAAGCGCGCCGTCTCCGGGCAGAAGCTCGATCTCGAGGGCTGTGGGGTCCTCATCGTCCACCTGCGCGACGGTCACGGTCCAGTACCAGCCGGGGTAGCCGGCGAGGCGGTTCTCGAACCGCAACGACACCGAGCCGTCCTCCTCGACGAGGTACCCGGCTGCGGGCCCGACGGTGGACGCCGGCGTGATCTCCCCCAGGGCTGCCAGGGCGAGATCGTGGGCGCCGACGAGACGCGCGTCGGCGTCAGGCTTCGAGGTCATCAGCGACCTTGCGCAGGACGGCAGCGATCTTGCGGCCGTGTCCGGAAGCGGGGTAGCGCCCGCGGCGCAGGTCCCCGCCGATACCGTCGAGCAGCTTCACGAGGTCTTCGACGATGATCGCCATGTCATCGGCAGGCTTCCGCTTGGCCTTCGACAGGCTGGGCGGCGCTTCGAGCACGCGCACCGACAGCGCCTGGAGACCGCGCTTGCCGTCGGCCACGCCGAACTCCACGCGCGCACCCGCCTTCACAGCGGTGCCGGTCGGCATCGCTGAGGCGTGCAGGAAGACGTCCTGGCCGTCATCGCTGGCGATGAAGCCGAAACCCTTGTCTTCGTCGTAGAACCTGACCTTGCCGGTGGGCATGGGAGAACCTCGCTGGAATCGATATGCAGAACGATGGGCGCGCTCGTGCGCGTACCCCCAGCCTACCGGTCGCCCGGGCCGCGGAACCGAAGGCCGCGGAACGAGTAGGCTGGGACGGATGAGCACGCAGAATTCCGAACCGGATGTCCCCATCCGCCGGGTCGATCGCTTCCTGGCCTTCGGTGCGCTCGGAATCGCTGCAGCGTCGGTCGTGTGCTTCTTCGCCATCATCATCGGCACCTGGGTCGGAATGGATCAGGCCGCTTTCGGCGAGGGAGCGTGGCCGATCATCGCGGCGATCCCCTATTGGGGACTGCCCCTCGCCTTCGTGATGATCATCGCTCTCCTCACGATGAGCTTCATCCGGAAGGGCCGCGCGTCTTCGCGTTCGTGAGGCATCGGCCATGAGCACTCACGCGCGACCGCTGGCTGATTGGCTGTCGGCTGCGAGCGATGACGACCTCCGAAGGCTGTTCGCGGCGCGGCGGGTGCGACCGGACGTCAGCTGGCAGGACTTCTTCGACGCGGCGGAGTCGCTGCTCGACCCCGCCTCCCTGTCGAAGGTGCTCCCGTCGCTGACCGCAGCCGAAGCGAGGGCGCTGATGGATGCCGCATCGGGAGAAGGCGCCGGAGTCCTGCAGGAGAACCTGACAGCGCTCGCCCTGCTCCGCCCGGATGGCACACCGTATCCTCCCGTGGCGGCGGCCCTCGCCGGGCGTCCGGTTCCGGACGTCTCCGCAGCTCAGCCGGCTGCCGATCCGTCGTCCGAGACAGCATCTGCCCACGCCGCGGAGCGCGCGTTCACGACCGTCGCCGTGCTCGCAGATCTGCTTCTCGTCGCGAGAGAGAATCCCTTTTCGCTGCTCACCGGCGGCGGGGTGAACGCCGGCGAGAAACGACAGCTCGGCGAAGCCGGCGTCCCCGTCGAGATCGTGGACACGCTCGTGTCGATCGCGCTCGAGTCCGGGCTCGCCGTCGCGGCGGACCGCCGACTGCGGTCGACCCGCGCCGCGGAGGACTGGCTGCGATCCTCGGCCGTCACACGCTGGAGCGTGCTGGCGACGTCGTTCCGGGACGCCCTCCCACGCGGTGTCCGTTCGCGCGGCGGCGGCTGGATCGCGCCTCAGGCATGGGGCGACGCGCATCCCTGGGATCCGACCTGGCCCGATCGCGCCCGCGTCCTGCGCGAGGCTGCGCGACTGCTCGGCTTGATCGCCGAAGACGGCAGCGAACCGGAATGGGCGGTCGGCCTGCGCAGCGGAGGTGCGGCCGACCCGCGCGCACTCGTACGGCTGCTGCCGGCCGAAGTGGACCGGATCTTCCTGCAGAACGATCTCACGGCCATCGCCCCCGGGCCCCTCGAGCCCGCGCTCGACGTGCGTCTGCGCACGATCGCCGCCCGCGAATCGGCGGCCCAGGCCTCCTCGTACCGCTTCACCGCGGAGTCGGTGGCACACGCCTTCGTCGCCGGCGAGACCGAGCAGTCGATCCTCGATTTCCTCGGTTCCTTCTCCCTGACGGGTATCCCGCAGCCGCTCGGATACCTGATCGCGCAGACCGCGCAACGGCACGGCCTCGTCCGCGTGTTCACCGATGAGGAGACCGGGCGCACACGGATCGAGAGCACGGATTCGCATCTCATCCAGGCCATGGCCGTCGACCAGTCTCTGCGCCCCCTCGCACTCGCCGCGCACGCCGGTTCGCTCACCACGCGCGTCGGACGGGAGACCGTGTACTGGGCGCTCACCGACGCACGGTATCCGGCGACACTGGTCGGAGCCGACGGCGGCCTCCTCGTGCGCGAGCGACACCCGGCCGCCCCGGCGACGCAACCCGAGCCGGACGCCGCCGACCTGACGCCCCTCATCGCGCGTCTGCGCTCCCACCAGGGGCCGGATGCCGACGCCGCCTGGCTCGACCGGGAACTGGAGGCGGCGGTGCGCGCGAAATCCGTCCTGCAGGTCACAGTCGGCATGCCGGACGGCTCGACACGAGAACTCCTCCTCGAGGCGACCGGGATGGGCGGCGGCCGTCTTCGCGGCCGCGACCGCGCGGCCGACGTCGAGCGCACTCTCCCGGTGTCGAGCATCCTCGCAGCGACGATCGTCGCGCCGTAGGCCGAGTGCCTTCCGCGACCGGTAAACTGGACAGCTATGTCTGATGGCCCCCTGATCGTCCAGAGCGATCGCACCGTGCTGCTCGAAGTCGCCCACGCCGACGCCGAGAGCGCCCGCCATGAACTGGCGATCTTCGCCGAGCTGGAGCGCGCTCCCGAGCACATCCACACCTATCGGATCACCCGCCTCGGACTGTGGAACGCACGCGCCGCCGGGCACACCGCGGAGGACATGCTCGAGACGC
Source organism: Microbacterium sp. NPDC055665 (assembly GCF_053618035.1). NCBI lineage: Bacteria > Bacillati > Actinomycetota > Actinomycetes > Micrococcales > Microbacteriaceae > Microbacterium > Microbacterium sp. NPDC055665. The sequence goes on from NZ_JBSHGY010000003.1 coordinate 29,050, forward strand.
TCGACCGCTGGTCGCGCTTCCCGGTCCCGCCGTCGGTCTCCGTCGATCTGCGCGAGACGGTGAACCGGTACGGACGCCTGGTCATCGAGCGCGACGATGAGGGGACGCTGATCCTGCGCTCGACGGATCCCGCGGTCCTCGCTCAGGTCGCGAACAACAAGCGCATCCAGCCCCTCCTGATCGGGCATCCGACTCCCGAGACCTTCGTGGTGGACGCCTGGGCACGCGGGCAGATCAAGCAGGAGCTGCTGAAGATCGGCTGGCCCGCCGAGGACCTCGCCGGGTACACGCCGGGCACTCCGCACGAGATCGATCTCGCGGAAGACGGCTGGCACATCCGCCCCTACCAGCAGGACGCCGTCGACGCCTTCTCGAAAGACGGGTCGGGCGTCGTGGTGCTGCCCTGCGGGGCGGGCAAGACGATCGTCGGAGCCGGCGCGATGGCGGCCACCAAGACCACCACGCTGATCCTCGTCACCAACACCGTCTCCGCCCGCCAGTGGCGCGACGAGCTGCTCAAGCGCACGAGCCTCACCCCGGAAGAGATCGGCGAGTACTCCGGCCAGGCCAAAGAGGTCAAGCCCGTCACGATCGCGACCTACCAGATCCTGACCGCCAAGCGGAAAGGCGAATACGCACACCTTGCGCTGCTGGACGCGCTCGACTGGGGCCTCATCGTGTACGACGAGGTCCACCTGCTCCCGGCGCCCGTGTTCAAGCTCACCGCCGACCTCCAGGCCCGCCGCCGTATCGGGCTCACCGCGACGCTCGTGCGCGAGGACGGTCGCGAGGGCGACGTTTTCAGCCTGATCGGCCCCAAGCGCTTCGACGCGCCGTGGAAGCAGATCGAGGCCCAGGGCTTCATCTCCCCCGCCGCCTGCTACGAGGTGCGCGTGGACCTCCCGCCGAGCGACCGGCTCGAGTACGCCGCGGCGACGGACGACGAACGATACCGACTCGCCGCTTCCGCTCCGGCCAAGGTCAAGGCGGTGCGTGAGTTGATCGCGAAGCACGAGGGCGAGCGCATCCTCGTGATCGGGCAGTACCTCGATCAGCTCGAGTCCCTGTCGGCGGCGCTGGACGCTCCCCAGATCACGGGCGCGACCCCGATCGACGAGCGCGAAGAGCTGTATCGCGCGTTCCGCGAGGGCGACATCTCGCTTCTCGTCGTGTCGAAGGTCGCGAACTTCTCCATCGACCTGCCCGAGGCATCGGTCGCCATCCAGGTATCCGGCTCGTTCGGATCACGCCAGGAGGAGGCGCAGCGACTCGGCCGGCTGCTACGCCCCAAGCAGTCCGGGCACACGGCGAGCTTCTACACGCTCGTCGCCCGGGACACGATCGACCAGGACTACGCGCAGAACCGTCAGCGCTTCCTCGCTGAGCAGGGCTACAGCTACACGATCATGGATTCGGCCGCCATCGCTGCGTGAATCACGCTTCGGCTGTCGTACGGCTCAGCCGTGCAGCATCCGGTCCAGGCGATGGGTGCCGCTTCCGACGTCGGCGACGGCGGCCCGGCTCGCGGTCCGCGCGATGCCGAGCCTGCCCGCCCAACGATCGGCGAGAAGCGCGTAGACGACCATCGCGATCGTCGACGCGAGCAGATCGACCGGCGTTCCCGTGGCGGCGTTGGCATCGACCAGGCCGACGGTGCCGAGCAGGAAGATGAGCGCATTGTTGACGATGTGCAGGGAGATCGCTGCTTCCAGACCGCCCGTGCGCCAGCTCAGCCACGCGGCGACGATCGCGAACATGCCCACGCTCGCCGCCCCCCAGATGTCGTAGCCGTGGCCGAGGACGAACAGCGGCACCGGAAGCAGGATGGCGAACGCCGGATGCCGCAGCCAGCTGCCGACGAGCTGCATCAGATATCCGCGGAACACATACTCTTCCGCGGCGGCCTGCAACGGGATCAGCAGCAGCACGAGCAGCACCATGACCCACAAGGCGGGATGGGAGAAGTCGACGGCGATCACCTCCCCCGTGGCGGCCGCCCAGCCGAGCACGACGGCGAAGTAGATCACGAACACCGCGAGTGCCAGCAGCAGGCTCCTGCCGAGCCAGCCCATCCGCAGCCGTCCGGTGACCGATGACAGCAGGCCGACGCCGCGCCCCTCGACGATGCGCGAGGCGAGCAGCAGCGCCGGGATCATCAGGATCAGCGGCACCACCAGCGCCAGGAAGAGCCACGGGCGATCGAGGTCGAAGTACTGGACGGTCGTGAGGAGGACCTGCATCTCCGCTCCCCACCCCGGCACCAGCACCGAGGCGACGACGAGCGGCACGATCAGGAGCAGCAGCATCGCGACGTAGAGCGCCACTCCGACGACTCCGGTCACGAGCATCCGCCACCAGCGGTACCTCGGCCGCAGGTGCGCCAGTCGGTGGTAGGGGATCTGTTCGGCGCGCGAGGACCGGGCCGGAGCGATGGCGGATGCGGGGGCGGCGGAGGCGTCCTCGTTCGAGCTCATGCTTCCATCCTCTCAACGATGCAGAGGTGTGCGAGTGCGCGCCGTTCCGGACAATAGTCAGCATCTGCATGGCCGAAGTCACCATAATGGGGACATGACTGCTCCGCGCATCCTGGTCGTCGACGACGAACCCAACATCCGTGACCTGCTCTCGACGGGTCTCAGCTTCGCCGGATTCCAGGTGAAGACGGTGGCCAACGGCGCCGCCACGATCTCGGCCGTCCTCGAAGAGGAGCCGGACCTGATCATCCTCGACGTCATGCTCCCGGACATGAACGGGTTCAGCGTCACCAAGCGTCTCCGCGGCGCCGGGTTCACCGCTCCGATCCTTTTCCTGACGGCGAAGGACGGCACCGAAGACAAGATCGAAGGCCTCAACGCCGGCGGCGACGACTACGTCACCAAGCCCTTCAGCCTCGACGAGATCGTCGCGAGGGCCCAGGCGATCCTGCGACGCACGATGCAGGCCGACGAGGAGTCGATCATCCGCGCAGGCGAACTGTCGATGGATCAGGACACACACGATGTCCATGTGGGCAAGGAGCCGATCGAGCTGAGCCCGACCGAGTTCAAGCTGCTGCGCTACCTGATGCTCAATCCGAATCGCGTTCTGTCGAAGGCGCAGATCCTCGACCACGTGTGGGAGTACGACTTCAACGGCGACGCCGGGATCGTCGAGAGCTACATCTCGTACCTGCGTCGCAAGATCGACCCGTACACCGAGGAGTCGCTGATCCAGACCAAGCGCGGGTTCGGCTACATGCTCAAGGTCGGCAAGTCGGTCTGACGACCGACCCCGACCATCGGCGCCGCCCTGCGGCATGGTGAACGCCCGAGGAGGACCGCATGGCGCACAAGCCCGATGCGGTCACCGCCTGGTGGCGTCGAATCAGCCTGCGCGCGAAGGTCACCGGCGTCACGGTGGCCGTGCTCGCTCTCGGTCTTCTCGTCGCGGGGCTCGGAACCGTGCCGATCCTGCGCAACGCGCTCGTCGCCAACATCGACGCGCAACTGCCCGCACTGGTGTCCAGCGATCTGGTCGAGCGCTACTTCGAGGCGACGACGATAGACGGGGTCACGACGTACACCCCGCGTGAGGAGCAGCCGCGGGACTTCTCTTTCGCGATCTACGACGCGACAGGGGTGCTCCGTGCCACTGCTCGCGGCACGTCGGGCCAGGCTCCGCTCTTCCCCTCCGAGTACTCGCTCGCCAAGGCGACAGCTGACACGGATCAGATTCCGCTGGAGATCCCCGGCGCCGACGGCACCGTCTTTCACGGCGCGGTCGCCGTGGTGGGATCGGAGGGCGGCGCCTTGCGCATCCAGCTGGTCGCCCTTCCGCTTGCGCCCGCCGACCGCATCATCAGCCAGTACTTCGGGATCTACATCACCATCGCGCTGATCACGATCCTCATCGCGGCCCTTCTCACCCGAGGGCTCGTCACGCTCACCTTCCGCCGGCTCGGACAGGTCGAGGCGACAGCCATGTCCATCGCGGCAGGCGACTTCCGGCAGCGGCTGACCGACCTCGAGCCGACCACCGAGGTCGGGCGCCTGAACACGGCGATCAACACCATGCTCGATCGCGTGGACGGCTCGCTCGCGCAGCGCGACCGCAGCGTCCAGCACATGCGACGCTTCATCGGGGACGCGAGCCATGAGCTGCGCACGCCGCTGGTGAGCGTGCGCGGCTACGCGGAGCTGTATCGCATGGGGGCCATCAAGGGCGAAGAGGATACGGCCCGAGCCATGGAGCGGATCGAGAAGGAGGCCATCCGCATGGGCGTCCTGGTGGAGGATCTTCTCGCACTCGCCCGTCTGGACGAAGAGCGCGAGCCCGAGATCGTCGCTCTCGATCTGCGGCCGATCGCACGGGATGCGGCCCTCGATCTGCGCGCCGCGGCACCGGGGCGGACGGTGACGGTGATCGACCGCACGGTCGAGGCGATGTCCCCCATCCCGCTGCGGGAGACGTCTTCCCCGCAACCCGACCCGACGAGTGCGCCACCCGCACGAGGGCTCTCCCGCACCGCGCTGTCGCGTCTGCGTCGTCGCCCACGGCAGCCCGAGCCGGCTCCGGCGATCGACTTCACCGAGATCCCCGACATCCCCGTGCGCACCCCGCCGATCGTTCTCGGCGAGGAGAACAAGGTGCGCCAGGTCGTCACGAACCTGCTGGGCAACGCCCGCCGCTTCTCCCCCGAGGACGGTCCGATCGAGATCGTCGTCGATTCGGACCGGGTGCGCGGCACCGGCAGCATCTCGATCGTGGATCACGGGGAGGGCATCCCCCCACAGATCCGGGAGCAGATCTTCGAGCGCTTCTGGCGGGCCGACACCTCCCGCGCACGGGAGACCGGCGGTTCCGGCCTCGGGCTCGCGATCGTCGCGTCGATCATGAAGGCGCTGCACGGCGGCGTCGCGGTCTCGGAGACGCCCGGCGGTGGAGCGACCTTCACGGTCACGCTTCCGCTCGCGCCCGCACGCGCCACGCCCGAGCACCTTCTCGAGGACACCCAGCCCCTGGACCGGCTCGATCTGAGCTGACAGCTCTGCACGATCGACTGTCGGTAGGGATTCTGCACACCCACGGTGAGCGGGCGTCGACGGGACGGATCGGGCGCGACCGGTCTCCTAGCGTCGGAACTCCAACAGAAGGAGTTCACATGTCCGTCTTCACCGTCGACACCGAAGCCGTCCACGCCGCGCACGGGGCGACCAGAGCCACCATCGAGCGGCTGCAGAGCGAGTCGGCAACGCTCATGGCCCAGTTGCGCCAGCTGCAGTCCTCCTGGGTGGGCAGTGCTTCTGCTGCGTTCCAGGGCTGCGCGGAGCAGTGGCAGGGTGCGCAGCTCCATGTCGAACAGGTGCTCGACTCGATCGGTACCTCGCTTGGCTCGGCAGCCTCTCAGTATGCGGACGCCGACCAGTACTCGGCCAGCCTGTTCCGCTGAATCGCGCCTGGCACAACGCAGAACGCCCCCGGCCGGAGCCGGGGGCGTTCTGTCATGAGGGCTGGATCAGAAGTCCATGCCGCCCGACGGGTCACCCATCGGAGCAGCAGCCTTCTCGGGCTTGTCCGCCACGACGACCTCGGTGGTGAGGAAGAGCGCCGCGATCGAGGCTGCGTTCTGCAGCGCCGAGCGGGTCACCTTCGCCGGGTCGATGATGCCCGCACCGAACATGTCGACGTACTCACCCGTGGCCGCGTTGAGGCCCTGGCCCGCGGGGAGTTCGGAGACCTTGTTCGCGACGACGCCCGGCTCGAGACCGGCGTTGAGAGCGATCTGCTTGAGCGGAGCCTCGATCGCCACGCGGACGATGTTCGCACCGGTCGCCTCGTCACCCGTCAGCGTCAGGCCGTCGAGGGCCTTGGTGCCGGACTGGATCAGCGCGACGCCACCGCCGGGGACGATGCCCTCTTCGACGGCTGCCTTCGCGTTGCGGACGGCGTCCTCGATGCGGTGCTTGCGCTCCTTGAGCTCGACCTCGGTGGCCGCGCCCGCCTTGATGACGGCGACGCCACCGGCGAGCTTCGCCAGACGCTCCTGCAGCTTCTCGCGGTCGTAATCGCTGTCGGTGTTCTCGATCTCACGACGGATCTGCGTGACGCGACCCTCGATCTGGTCGGCCTCACCGGCGCCCTCGACGATCGTGGTCTCGTCCTTCGTGACGATGACCTTGCGCGCACGGCCGAGAAGGTCGAGCGTGGCGTTCTCCAGCTTGAGGCCGACCTCTTCGGTGATGACCTGACCACCAGTGAGGATCGCGATGTCCTGCAGCTGCGCCTTGCGGCGGTCGCCGAAGCCGGGAGCCTTGACGGCGACCGACTTGAAGATGCCCTTGAGCTTGTTCAGCACGAGCGTCGCGAGAGCCTCGCCCTCGACGTCCTCGGCGATGATGACGAGCTCCTTGCCGTCCTGGATCACCTTGTCGACGATCGGCAGCAGGTCCTTGATGTTGGAGACCTTCTGGTTCGCGATGAGGATGTACGGGTCTTCGAAGACCGCCTCCTGGCGCTCCGGGTCCGTGACGAAGTACGGGTTCAGGTAGCCCTTGTCGAAGCGCATGCCCTCGGTGAGCTCGAGCTCGGTGCCGAACGTCTGCGACTCCTCGACGGTGACGACGCCTTCCTTGCCGACCTTGTCGATCGCCTCGGCGATGAGCTCGCCGATGGCCGGGTCTGCAGCGGAGATGGACGCCGTGGCGGCGATCTGCTCCTTGGAGTCGATCTCCTTGGCGCTCGACAGGAGCTCCTCGGTGATCGCAGCGACGGCCTTCTCGATGCCACGCTTGAGCGAGATGGGGTCGGCGCCGGCTGCGACGTTGCGCAGACCCTCGCGGACCAGAGCCTGTGCGAGGACCGTGGCGGTGGTGGTGCCGTCACCCGCGACGTCGTCGGTCTTCTTCGCGACCTCCTTGACGAGCTCCGCGCCGATCTTCTCGTACGGGTCGTCCAGCTCGATCTCCTTGGCGATGGAGACACCGTCGTTCGTGATCGTGGGGGCGCCCCACTTCTTCTCGAGGACGACGTTGCGACCGCGCGGGCCGAGGGTCACCTTGACCGCGTCGGCGAGGATGTTGAGGCCGCGCTCGAGGCCGCGGCGGGCCTCCTCATCGAAAGCAATGATCTTTGCCATGAGTTTTTTCGTCCCTCCTGGACGTAGACGTTGGGTTTAGCACTCAGAGTATGAGAGTGCTAACGCCATTCTGGCACTCGACACCTTCGAGTGCAAGCCGCCGGAGGAGGGCGCATCCCCGGGTCAGGAGGCGGGCGCCTCGTCGGGCGTCTCGGGTGCCGAGGTCGACCGATCGAGACCGATCACGACGGTGAACTGCTTCTGCCCGTCCTCCGTCTGCCCGGAGTAGTAGTCGCTCTGCTGCACCGCCGCACCGCCGAGGACGTCAGCGAGCCCGACCGCTGCGAGTTCGTCTGCCTCCTCGACGTAGAACACCGTCGTGGTGGCGAAGTCCTGGCTGGAGCTGTCGCCGGCGAACACGTTGTCAGCCGCCCAGCCGTTGTTGATCAGCGTGTCGCGCATCTGCGTATCGAGGCCCTCGTCGGGCGTGCCGTTCAAGATCATCACCGAGATGCTGGGATCGACGATGCCGGTCTCCTGCGGGGTGGGAGCAGCGCTCGGCGCCGCCTCGGGGAACAGAGAGACACGCCCCATGACCACCAGGGATCCGAAGATGCCGGCGATGATGAGGACGAGAGCGGCGACGAACGACCAGAGCAGCACGACCCAGCCGTTCATCCCCGGCGCTTCGGCGCGGTGCGCTCCCACTCGTCCGGAGGTACGGGGCGCATCATCGAAGCGATCGCGGAGGGGCTTTGACACCCCTCGATGCTAGCGGCACCTTCCTGTCAATCCGGTTCACCGCACGAGCGGACCCTCCGTGCCGCTGCGCCATCGGCTCGAGATGGCTCAGCCGACGAAGCCGGGCAGCCGCGCGGTACGCCGTGCCGCGCGCGAATCGCGGATGCGGCGGAGGCGACGCACCAGCATCGGATCGTACTCGAGCGCGGACTCGGACTCGATCAGTCGTCCGAGCAGCTGGTAGTAGCGTGCGGCGCTCATCCCGAGCTGCGCGCGGATGATCTCTTCCTTCGCCCCGCTGTGGCGCGGCCACGCCACTTCCAGGGCGAGGATCGCGCGATCGCGCTCCGTGAGATCTCCGAGCATGGCTCCAGGTTAGGACGCAACCGCCGCCACTTCGGGTCGCCACTCCCACCATCGCCCGAGCGGATCCGCGGCCGCGCGCACCTGCCCGTCGAGCGCGACCACGAACCCCGGCCACCGATCCGCATCGACCGGCGGATCCCACACGTCTGTGATCGCGGGCGGATCGATCGTGATCCAGCGGGCGTCCGTGCGCGTGATCCTCGCGATCAGCGCCGTCCGCTCCGCCCGGGGGATGTGCACCAGCACCCCGGGAGTGGTGATGACGAGGGTCGCCCGCGGCGGTGCCGCCGCCGCCAGCGCGGCGAGGTGGGTGCCGGCGTCCCCTTCCACCAGACGAGGAGGGTCGCCGGCTGCGATGTCGAGGGCGGCTTCGATGCGCTCATCACGCCCCGACTCCCCCGGCCACACGAGACCACGCAGCCACCGACGATCACGCTCGTCGGCGGCATCGAGCGGTGCCAGGTCGATCCCGGCGCGCCACACGACGTCCGGCATCCGAAGCAGGGGAAGCGGACCGGTGACCCGGCTCTCGAGCACGACCGTGGAGACGCCGTCGGCCGGGTCGAGCGCGGCACGCAGCTCCCCGCCCTCACCGGTGAAGCGATACGAGTACCGATCGGGATAGAGACACAGTCCCGCCGACGCCCCGATCTCGAGCAGCGCGATCGGCCCCTCGATCTCGGAGAGTACCGGCAGGAGCGCCGCGAGACGGAGCGGCTCGTTCGTCTGCAGCGACCTCCGTGCGCACTCGGCGACGACCTCGTCCGCATGCCGGAGCACGAAGCCACGCCACCGCGCGTACTCGTCGAGCGGAACGCCGAGCATCCGAGTGACGGCGAACACGAGCGGGGGCTGGCGTCTCGTCTCCGGGATGCGGAGCAGGACGCGCCGCACCTCTTCATCCTCGGCGACCCCGGCGGCCCACTCGGCGTAGAGTGCGCTCCGGCCCGGCGCCTCATCGCGGGCGAAGCGCGCGTAGCGCTCCTGCACAGCATCGGTCATCCGTCCATTGTGACGCGACGCACCCGAGGCACCGCCACAGGAGGGAGAATGGAGTCGACTGAGGAGGACACATGTCGTACAGCGTGGACAAGACCGAAGACGAATGGCGCCGCGAGCTCGGCGATGAGCAGTACGCCGTGCTGCGTCAGGCCGCGACCGAGCGGGCCTGGACGGGTGAGCTGCTCGACGAGGAGCGCGCCGGCCTCTACACCTGTGGGGCGTGCAACGCGGAGCTGTTCAAGAGCGGCACCAAGTTCGACTCCGGATGCGGCTGGCCGAGCTTCTACGAGTCGATCCGCCCCGATGCGGTCGAGCTCATCGAGGACGACAGCCTGGGCATGGTGCGGACGGAGGTGCGCTGCGCGAACTGCGGCTCGCACCTCGGCCACGTGTTCCCCGACGGGTTCGGCACGCCGACCGGAGATCGCTACTGCATGAACTCGATCGCATTGAACTTCACCCCCGACGCCTCGTGAGTGCTCTCGACGCGGTCCGCGCGCGTCAGTCCTGGTCGAAGGTCGAAGACACGGCGCCGGGCCGCGAAGAGCTGCTGACGCTCGTCGCCGCGGCCGGCCGCGTCGCTGATCACTCCTCGCTGCGTCCGTGGCGGCTCATCGAACTGCGCGGCGCCGATCGCGAGGCGCTCGGCGCCGCCATCGCCAAGGCGCAGGGAGACTCCACCCCGTCGTCGAAGCCCTTGCGCGCACCACTGCTGATCGCGGTCGTCGCCAGCTACCGCAAAAGCGAGAAGGTCCCGCGGTGGGAGCAGGAGGCCGTGGCGTCCGGAGTCGCGCACACCCTGAGCCTGCTCCTCGACGAAGCCGGCTGGGGCGTCATCTGGCGCACGGGCCACTACACACGTGCGAAGGCCGTCGCGAAGGCCCACGGCCTCGACAAGAACGAGGAGCTCCTCGGCTGGCTGTACGTGGGCGGCAAGCCCGCGGGCAAGAAGCCGGGCCGCCGCAAGGCCGTGGATGCGCGCGAGCTGATCACCCGGATGCCGAAGACCGGTGCCAAGAAGGCGAAGAAGAAGTAGCGCGTCAGCGCCGGCGTCTGCGGGGAACGGCGACGATCACGGACGCCACCGCGACGACGACCATGGCGATGACCTGCCAGAGCGCGGGCCCCGCCGCCGGAGGCCAGATCAGGTCGATCACGACCGAGGTCACGAGCTGTCCGAGCACGGAGCCCAGCCCCATCAGGAGAACTCCGGTGTGCGCGACGATGAACGCGCCGAGCAGGATGTAGGCCGCTCCGAGGAACCCGCCCAGGTACAGCCAGGGTTCGGCCGGCAGGGCATCGGGCATCCCGCGCAAGGCGATGCTCGTCCCGGCCGCGAGCAGCAGCACGACGGTGCCGGTGATGAAGCTCATCAGAGTCGCTGCGAGCGGCGACTGGACCCGCTGCGAGAGGCGACCGTTCGTGGCCGCCTGCCACGCGATACCGACTCCGGCGGCGAACGGCAGCAGCAGCATCCACAGCGGAGCGGCGGCGAGCACGTCGCCCGACATCGAGATGGCGACAGCGGCGAGCGCGAGAACTCCGCCGGCGACCCGGCCGGGGGTGACCGCGACGACGCCGGCGGGACCGAACCCGATCCGATCCAGCACGAGCCCGTGCAGCGTCTGCCCCGCGACGACGCCGACGCTGAACAGAGAGACGCCGAGGATCCCGGCCGTCAGCCCCTGGGTGGAGACCGTGAGGGCGCCGCAGGCGCCGCCCAGCAGCATCCAGAACGGGATGGTGTGACGTCGGATGCCGCTCCAGAGGCGTCCCACTCCGCGCCGGGCGGACGGGATGCAGCAGATCACGGCGACCAGCGCCAGCAGGCCCACCGAGAACGAGAGGAGGCCCGCGACGATCCCGTCGTCGACGCGAACCCCGAGGACGCCGTTGATCCGGGCCTGGATCGCCGTCATGACGCCGATCGCCACAGCCCCTCCGAGCGCCAGGGGCGCGGGGAGTCGACGGGATTCTGGCACCCGTCGACCCTACCGGAGGCCCGGATCCGCCATGGCGAGACGGATGTCGGCGGCCGGCGCTACGCTGGCGGCATGTGCGCGAGCTACGGTCTCGATCCCCGGTTCACCGATGCGGAAGTCCTCGCCGCCGCCGACGATGCGGTGCTCGAGGGCCTGCGTGTCTGGGCGGAGGAGAATGCGGGTGAGACCATCCGCCCGACCGGGAAGAACCTCCGCAACCTCAACCCCGTGATCGTGCAGCCCGACGCTGCTCCGACTCTGGAACCGGCGTGGTGGGGCTTCCTCGTGAACGGGGAACCCGCGAAGTTCCCGTCGATCAACACCCGGTCGGAACGCCTGCAGGAGCGTCCAGGCGGAGCGAAGTCGCGAGCGATCGTCCCGGCGACGAGCTGGTACGAGATGCAGAAGCCCTCCCGGCAGTGGAACGAGTTCATCATCGACGACGGCACCCTCTTCGGCATGGCGGCGGTCACCCAACGGGGTCGCACCGCAGACGGCGAGTGGTACACCTGCTATTCGATCGTGATGCGTCCCGCCCCCGACCACCTCGTCGAGCTGCACGATCGCATGCCGCTGCTCGTTCCGGCCTCATTGAGCCACGACTGGCTGACGGCGCCGCCGTCGAGGGAGATCATCGATGAGGCGATCCTCGCGTCGGATGAGATGGCCGCGCGAGTCCAGGCCCGCCCCCGCTCCTGAGTCCTAGCCGTCCACCACCGGGAGGACACCCCGAGCAGAAGGACGGTACCTGAGGAGGACGCGCGGCTGAGGAGCCCTCCGTAGCGTTGTACCCATGATCACAGCAGAAGGCCTCACGAAGAGGTTCGGAGACAAGACGGCCGTCGATGACGTGTCGTTCACCGTCAAGCCGGGCAGCGTCACCGGCTTCCTCGGCCCCAACGGTGCCGGCAAGTCGACCACGATGCGCATGATCGTGGGCCTCGACCGGCCGACGTCCGGACGCGCCGAGATCGCCGGTCGCGAGTATCGCAAGCTTCGCGCACCCCTCACCGAGGTCGGCGTCCTGCTCGACGCCAAGGCCGTGCACACCGGTCGGACGGCGCGCAATCACCTTCGCGCGATGGCGGCGACCCATGGGATTCCCTCCTCGCGCGTCGACGAGGTCATCGAGCTCGCGGGCATCGGGTCGGTCGCCCGCAAGCGTGCCGGGAAGTTCTCGCTCGGAATGGGACAGCGCCTCGGTATCGCCTCGGCACTGCTCGGCGATCCGCACACGCTGATCCTCGACGAGCCGGTCAACGGCCTCGACCCCGAGGGCGTCCGCTGGGTGCGCCAGTTCGTCCGGCACGCGGCATCCGAAGGACGAACCGTGCTCCTGTCGAGCCACCTGATGAGCGAGATGGCGCAGACCGCCGACCACGTCATCGTGATGGGTCGCGGCCGGGTGCTGGCGGATGCTCCGCTCGCCGACCTCGTACGCTCCTGGACACAGAACACGGTGCGCGTGCGCACTCCGCGGCCCACCGAGCTCGCCGCCGCCGTCGGCGGCCCGGACGTGGAGATCGTGAGCTCGGCTCCCGACCTCCTCGACATCGTGGGACTTCCCGCCGCCCGGATCGGCGACCTCGCCGCGGACCGCGGCATCCCGCTGCACGAACTCACCCCCACCACCGGTTCACTCGAGGACGCCTACCTCGCCCTCACCGGCGATTCCGTCGAGTACCGCACCAAGGAGATCTCATGACCACGACACAGGCACCCGCGCCCGCGCGGCCGCGCGTCGACACCGGTCGCCGGCTGACATTCGTCCGCGCGCTCCGCGGCGAATGGATCAAGCTCGCCACGCTGCGTTCGACATGGTGGTCCATCGGGATCGCCGCGGCTCTGACCATCGGGATCGCCGTGCTCATCGCGCAGGCGATCGACATGCCGGGGTTCGAGCCGATTCAGGCCGTCGTCATGCCGATCCAGTTCACGATGCTGCTGGCCGGCATCATCGGTGCGATCTCGGTGACGGGCGAGTACTCGACCGGCATGATCCGTTCGACGCTCACGGCCAACCCGATCCGCGGCTCGGTGCTCGCGGCCAAGTCGACCGTGCTCGCGGTCTTCATGTTCGTCTCGTCTCTGGTGATCTTCGGCCTCGCGGCCGTCGCGGTCTCGCTCATCGTGGCGCCGCGCGATCAGAGCATCGAATGGTCGGACCCTGCCGCATCCTTCCTGCCCATCGTCGTCTCCTCCCTCGCCATGGCGGTTTTCGCTCTGATCGGAGTCTCCTTCGGGTTCATCCTCCGTTCCGGGGCCGGAGCGATCGCGGCGACCGTCGGTGTCCTGTTCGTGCTGCCGATCGTGGCGAACTTCTTCTCCTTCGCCGGTGAGGCATGGGCATGGGTCATCGAGGCATCCGCCTACCTCCCGGTGGCCGCAGCGCAGAGCGCGATCCTGCCGGGCGACGGCGCAGCACTCGATGCACCGGTCGCGTTCCTGACCCTCGCATGCTGGGTCGCCGGCGGAGCACTCGTCGCCTGGGGCGTGCTGCGCACCCGCGACGCGTAAAGTCGGCCTGTGAGCAGAACGCGAAGCCGCAGCGACTCGATCCGAGAGGACGAGGAGCTGCGGCTTCCGCGTGCGCCGGGGCTCTTCCGGCGATTCTGGGCGCGGCATCCGCTGTTCGCCGACATCCTGCTGACGCTGCTCTGCCTGCTCCTCTCCCTCGCCCCGGCGGGTCGGTTCGCCGAGGAGTCCGTTCCGGAATCCACCTACATCGCGATCAACATCGCCACGCTGGCGATGATCGTGGTGGCGTGCAGCACACTCCTGTGGCGACGACGGGCGCCGCTCGGTCCTTTCGTCGCGGCGGTGATCCTGGGAACGGTCGGCTTGTTCACCGGGTTGTCCAGCGGCATCATCCTGCTGCTCGTCGCCTGTTACGGTCTCGCGGTCTATCGCTCGTCGCGCGCGGCCTGGACCTGCTACGGAATCGGCGCGGCGTGGTTCCTCCTGCTCAGCGGACTCCTGATGCTCACCGGCGTGATCGTGATGCAGAACGGACTCGACACCGCGCTCAGCTACATCGTTCTCGGCCTGATCGGCACGCTCATCGGCGTCAACGTCGGCGGCCGCAAGCGCTATCTGTCGGCCGTCATCGATCGCTCGCGGCAGCTGCTCGTCGAGCGTGACCAGCAGGCGCAGCTCGCCGCCGCATCCGAGCGGGCGCGCATCGCTCGGGAGATGCACGACATCGTCTCCCACTCGCTGACGGTGATCGTGGCACTGTCCGAAGGCGCCGCGGCGACGCCCGACCGCGAACAGGCACGCAAGGCGGCGACCCACACGGCGGACACCGCTCGTGCCGCCCTGACCGAGATGCGATCCATGCTCGGTGTGCTGCGGGATGATGACGCGTCTCCGCTGCCCCTGGCCCCCACGAATCCGGCCCGGCCGCGCGACACGGTCGAGGCGGCCCAGCGCGCCGGATACCCCGCGACGCTCACGGTCGTGGGGCACGCCGAGGTCTCCCCCGCCGTCGCGCATGCGATCGGACGCATCGTGCAGGAGGGCGTGACGAACGCGATGCGTCATGCCCCCACCGCCTCGACCATCGGTGTACGACTGGACTACGCACCGGATTCCGTGACGATCGACATCGTCAACGACGGCGTGTCCGGCGGCATCGGGACCGAGGGCTTCGGTCTGCGCGGACTCGCCGAGCGCGCCGCCCATGTCCAGGGAAGCGTCGAGTCCGCGCCATCCGGTGCAGGACGATGGGTTCTGCACGCCGTGCTGCCGACGAAGGCGACCGGCCCGGCCGTACCGAGCGAATCGATGGAGGACGACCGATGACGGATGCGATCAGGGTGCTTCTGGTGGATGACCAGGAATTGATCCGCGTCGGGTTCCGGATGGTCCTCGAAGCAGAGGGCGACATCGTCGTGGTGGGCGAGGCCGGCGACGGGTGGGCGGCGATCGCCCAGAGCGCCGCACTCGCGCCGGACCTGGTGCTCATGGATATCCGGATGCCGGAGCTGGACGGCATCGCCGCCACGGAGGCCATCGTGCGAGACCACCCTCAGACCAAGGTGCTCGTGCTGACCACGTTCGATCTCGACGAATACGCCTTCGGCGCCATCCGCGCAGGCGCGAGCGGTTTCCTCCTGAAGGACGCACAGCGTCACGAGATGATCTCCGCAGTGCACGCCGTGCACCGCGGAGACGCGGCGCTCTCCCCTCGGATCACGCGGATGCTGCTCGAGCACGTCACCCCGCAGCTCGGCTCCTCGTCCACCCGGACACCGGATGCCGCGGAGAGCGCGGCGTTGGAATCCCTCACCGATCGTGAGAGAGACGTGTTCCTCGCGATCGGGCGCGGACTGACCAATGCCGAGATCGCCCGCTCCCTCTACGTCGGCGAATCGACCGTGAAGACCCACGTCGGTCGGGTGCTGGCGAAACTCCACGCGCGCGACCGCATCCACGCCGTGATCCTGGCGCACAGACTCGGCCTCGTCGGAAACGAGACCTGACGCATCAGGCGCCGGCGGGGGTCCATTCCGACACGCGGTCGAGCAGCCGCACCTCCTCAGCGGAGAGCTCGAGTCGAGCACCCGCCAGCAGGTCCGGCACCTGTGCGATCGTGCGAGCACTCGCAATCGGCGCGACGACGGTCGGCTGCGCCCGCAACCAGGCGAGAGACGTCGCGGCGACCGACGTCCCGTGAGCATCGGCGACCTGCTCGAGCGCACCGATGATCCGCAACCCGGCCTCAGTCGCGTACTTCGCGGCGCCCTGCGCGCGGGGGGAATCCTGCTCCGAGCTGTCGGTCGAGCGATACTTGCCCGTCAGGAATCCGCTCGCCAGGGCGTAATAGGGAACCAGCCCGAGGTCGAACTCCTCGGCGACCGGGATGATGGTGTCCTCGACCTCATTGCGATGAACGAGGTTGTAGTGCGGCTGAACGGCCACCGGCACGGCGACGCCCGTGCGCCGCGCGATCTCGATCCATTCCCTGATGCGCTCCGCCGAATAGTTCGACACCGCCACGTGACGAACCAGACCGTCTTCGACGAGATGTCCGAACGCGGCGACGGTCTCCTCCAGCGGAACGGTCTCGTCATCGAAGTGCGCGTAGTACAGGTCGATCTCGTCAGCGCCGAGACGCCGGAGCGAGGCCTCGGCCGCCTTTCGCACGTTCGGTCCGGAGAGGCCGCGGAACTGCGGGTGCTGGCTCACCTTGGTGGCCACGACGACACCGGACGGCTTACGGGATGCGAGCCACTCCCCGATGATCGTCTCGCTCTCGCCCCCCTCGTTCCCCGGCACCCAGGAGCTGTACGAATCGGCCGTGTCGATGAAGTCGCCACCGCCGTCCACAAATGCATCGAGCACGGCGAACGAGGTATCGCGATCGGCCGTCCAGCCGAACACGTTGCCGCCGAGCGCGAGCGGGAGGACGTCAAGATCACTGGTGCCGATACGAGTCATGACCAAGACAACCGCGGATCGGGATCCACGCATTCCCGGATGACGTCATGTTTCCGCATCGGCGGGGGACGAGTTCGTCTTCGGCGTCTCGCCCTCGTCGTAGATCTGCGAGGGTCGCCCGACGAGCCGTGAGTCCGGAGCGTGGGCGACCAGCGGATCTTTGCCCGGGTAGTCGAAACGGGCGAGGACGCACCTCATCGCTTCGAGTCGAGCCCGCTTCTTGTCGTTCGACTTGATGACGATCCACGGCTCGGATGGCGTGTCCGTGTGGAAGAACATGGCTTCCTTCGCCGCCGTGTAATCCGCCCAACGGTCGATGCTGGCGAGGTCAGTGGGGCTCAGCTTCCACTGTTTGACGGGGTCGTCGCTGCGCCGTCTGAACCGACGACGCTGCTCCGCCTCTCCCACCGAGAACCACAGCTTGATGAGGCGGATGCCCGAGCTCACGATCATCCGTTCGAACTGCGGAGCGGTCTGCATGAACTCCTCGTACTCCGTGGACGAGCAGTAGCCCATGACCCGTTCGACGCCGGCGCGATTGTACCAGGAGCGGTCCATCATCACGATCTCGCCGCCGGAGGGCAGATGCGCGATGTAGCGCTGGAAATACCACTGCGTCCGCTCCGCATCCGTCGGCTTGTCGAGAGCGACGACCCGAGCGCCGCGAGGATTCAGGTGCTCCATGAAGCGTTTGATCGCCCCACCCTTCCCCGCCGCGTCCCGTCCTTCGAACAGGATGAGCAGCCGCTCGGAGGAATGCTTGATGTGCGACTGGAGCTTCAGGAGCTCGATCTGCAGCAGCCGCTTCTCCCGTTCGTACTCGGCCGTGGAGATCTTCTTCGTGTAGGGGTAGTCGTGCTGCCACTCCGGGGTGACCGTCGCTGTCTCGGGTGCGCTGCTCAAGATCTCGCCCTCTCAGGTGCTCTGAATCCCCGAATTCGCGCAGGCAAGCGCAGGTGGCCGGAGCGGGGAGGCGGCCACCTGCGCGTCTTCTACCTGGCACGATCCGTCGGCCCGCCAGGAAACCTGCCTGATGTGTAACATATCATTGACTGAGGCGATACATCGGAATGCGTGGTCACCACCAGGCCGCTATCGTTCTGGCATGGGAACGATCCAGTACGGCAACGGGGATGACATCCACATCGAGGACCGCGCCCTCGCGCACCTGAAGGTGGTCATCGCCACGAAGCTCCGCCGCAACGAGAGCTTCACCCTCTCCTGGCGGCACCCCGAAGGCCAGCAGGTGGGACGTTCGACGATCTGGCTGCATCCGTCGATACCGTTGCGCTTCACGTTCGAGGAGCCGGAGGCGCCGCAGCTGAACCCGAAGTGGATTCAGGATCTGATGCAGTCTGCGAGTTCCACGGGCGGCATCAGCCTCATCGAAGAGGTGATCGACGCACCCGAGGCCGCCGCCGAGAAGTGAATCCGCGAACCCCACTCTCGTGAGGGATTGAAGAGCCGACTACGGGACTCGAACCCGTAACCCCCGTATTACAAGTACGGTGCGCTACCAATTGCGCCAAGTCGGCGGATGCCACCAGCTTAGCGATGGCATCGACCCGGCTTCGACCTACGGAGTCGTCGTGGGCGAGGGGGTCGCCGTCGCGCGGGAGGCATCGCTCGCCACGCTCAGCACGAACTGCGAGAACTCGGCCGGGTCGTCCAGCGCCCCGACGTAGGCCTCGCCGTTCGCGACGATCATCGGCGCTGCGGTCAGCACCAGGTCGTCGGAGCCGGCGAGCGGTCCGTCCAGAGCCCTGGTCGTCGCCTCCTTCGCCCAGCCCACGAAGTCGCCGTCCTCGATGCACGAGCGCACGGCCTTGGCGTTGTCGACGCCGACCGCGCCCGCGAGGTTCGCGAGGTCCTCGTCGGAGAGGCCGTCGCTGCCGACTTCGGGCTGGTCGTCGAGCAGGTCGTGATTGAACGCGTAGAACTGTGCGGGCGAGTGCGTGGCGACGCATGCCGCAGCCGCGGCCGAACGGAGCGAGTACTTGGTGCCGTTGGAGCTGGCGGTGAGCAACGCGACCGGGTGGTAGCTGACCGTGACCGCGTCCTCGCTGATCCAACCGGCGAGCTGTCGAGCATTGGCACGCTCGAACTCACCGGCGTCGGGTGAGAGGTAGTCGACGTACACGTGGATGTCGACCTTCTCGGACGCCGTCGGGTCAGGCGTCGGGCTGGCCGATTCGCCGGCGTCGGACGCTTCGGGACTCGGGGTCTCCGGCACGGCACCCGTTCCGGCGAACGACTCGAGATCGGTGACGACGACGCCGTCCGACTCCATGCCGGTCGGTGTGAGCCTCGGCTTGGAGACCTGGGAGGACACCGCGAGGGTCACCGCCGTGCCGATCGCGCCCACCGCGACGAGCGCTACCGCGCCGATGATGATCCGTCGCATGAGGCGCGCCCTGGACTGCTGGGCGTGCACTCTCTGAGCCTTCTCCCGTACGACCTCGCGGGAATTGCGAGGCGTCGGGACGTTCGGCGTTTCGTCGCTCGACATCGTTCCTCTGTGAGTCTCAACGGGGGTCCGGGTTGGCCCCGACCGCCGCTCGGCGACGATCGCCGCTGCGCGCGGCCGAGTTCGATGGTAGTCAGTGAGGCTGAGAAATACCCAGGTACCGCCGTTCATGTCATACTGATCCCGACCCAATGACGGGTCACGGCGGGGTCACCCGCCGCTTCATCACTACGGATCGTCCGGCACGTACCTGCCGGTGAAGGAGAAAAGACAATGGCATCTGTGACTTTCGACGAGGCCACCCGCCTGTACCCCGGCGGAACCCGTCCGGCCGTCGACAAGCTGAACCTCGAGGTCGGTGACGGCGAATTCCTCGTCCTCGTCGGTCCTTCCGGTTGCGGCAAGTCCACGTCCCTCCGCATGCTGGCCGGCCTCGAAGAGGTCAACGCCGGCCGCATCCTCATCGGCGACCGCGACGTGACCGACGTCCCGCCGAAGGACCGCGACATCGCGATGGTCTTCCAGAACTACGCGCTGTACCCGCACATGACCGTCGCCGAGAACATGGGCTTCGCGCTCAAGATCGCCGGCGTCGGCAAGGAAGAGCGTGCATCCCGCGTGCTCGAGGCTGCCAAGCTCCTCGACCTCGAGCCCTACCTGACCCGCAAGCCGAAGGCCCTCTCGGGTGGTCAGCGTCAGCGCGTCGCCATGGGTCGCGCCATCGTGCGTCAGCCGCAGGTGTTCCTCATGGACGAGCCGCTGTCGAACCTCGATGCCAAGCTCCGCGTGCAGACCCGTACGCAGATCGCTTCGCTGCAGCGTCGCCTCGGCGTCACCACGGTCTACGTCACGCACGACCAGACCGAGGCTCTGACCATGGGCGACCGCATCGCGGTCCTCAAGGACGGCCTGCTCCAGCAGGTCGGCTCCCCGCGCGACCTGTACGAGAAGCCGAACAACGTCTTCGTGGCCGGCTTCATCGGTTCGCCCGCGATGAACCTGTTCGCCGCTGACCTCGCCGACGGCGGCATCCGCTTCGGCTCCGAGGTGGTCCCGCTCGACCGCGACACGGTCGGGCGCGCGAACGGCAGCCAGGTCACGGTCGGCGTGCGCCCCGAGGACATCACGGTCGGACCGGCCGACGGCAAGGGCCTCCCGGTCGTCGTCGACCTCGTCGAGGAGCTCGGCGCCGACGGCTACCTCTACGGCCACACCGAGATCAACGGCAAGCGCAGCGACATCGTCGCCCGCGTCGACGGTCGCAGCCACCCGAACGCCGGCGAGACGGTCACGCTCGCTGCGAACCCGGGCCACGTGCACGCGTTCGACATCGAGTCCGGCGAGCGTCTGAACGACAAGCCGGTCGTCTCCGCCTGATCGGATCCACAGACGCGGCGCAGGCTGACTTCGGTCACCTGCGCCGCGTCTCTTTTCCGTCTCATCTCGACCAGGGAGCACCATGCAGGATTCGCTGCGGATCACCGCCAGCAAGATCGATCCGGGACTGCTGTCCCTCCCCTGGTCCACGACGCTGGCGAAGTGGCCGTCCGAGCACATCGTGTCGCTCCCGAAGGGGCTGTCCCGTCACCTCGTGCGCTTCGCCGATCTCTCGGGCCGGGTGATCGCGGTGAAGGAGACCACGGCGGAGATGGCCCAGCGCGAGTACGACATGCTCGGCAACCTCGCCCGCCTCGACGTGCCCTGCGTCGACCGGGTCGCGGTGATCGCCGGACGTACGGATGCCGAAGGCGAGGCTCTTCCGGCCGCCCTGGTCACCTCCCACCTGCGCTTCTCGATGCCGTACCGCGCCCTGTTCACCCGGGTGCTGCGCCCCGACACCGCGACCCGCCTCGTGGATGCCCTGGCCCTGCTGCTGGTGCGCCTGCACAACGTCGGCTTCTACTGGGGCGACGTCTCCCTGTCGAACACGCTGTTCCGCCGTGATGCAGGCGCGTTCGCCGCATATCTGGTCGATGCGGAGACGGGTGAGCTGCATGAGGAGGGCCTGACCGACGGGCAGCGCGCCTACGACCTCGACCTGGCCCGCACGAACATCGCCGGCGAGATCATGGACCTCGCCGCGGGCGGTCGCCTCGAACACGGGGTGGACGCGGTGGCGATCGCCGACGGGATCGTCTCCTCGTACCGGTCGCTGTGGGCCGAACTCACCGCACAGGAGTCGTTCTCGGCGGCGGAGACCTGGCGCATCACCGAGCGGGTCGAGCGCCTGAACGCCCTGGGCTTCGACATCGACGAGATGTCCATGTCGACGACCGCCGACGGCACCGTCGTCGAGATCCAACCCAAGGTTGTGGATGCCGGCCACCATCAGCGCCGGCTGATCCGCCTGACCGGCCTCGATGTGGAGGAGAACCAGGCACGGCGCCTGCTGAACGACCTCGACGAGTTCCGCGCCCGCTCGACGAAGCAGTGGGCCGACGAGGAGATGTACGCGCACGAGTGGCTCACCCGTGTCTTCGAGCCGGTGGTGCGGGCGATCCCGTACGAGCTGCGCGCCAAGCTCGAGCCCGCCGAGGTCTTCCACCAGGTGCTCGAGCACCGCTGGTACCTCTCGCAGGCGCAGGGGCGCTCGGTTCCCCTCGCGGAGGTGCTGACCAGCTACATCAACGAAGTGCTGCGACACCGGCGAGACGAGGCGACCATCATGGGGCCGCCCACCGAGACGATGAGCCTGCCCGTCGTCACCGGTGTGACGCCGGTTGCCGACGAGGACGAGGACATCGACTGGCGCGACCTGGTCTGACGCGCGGACGCGCGCCGAGTGCGCGGGGTGTTGCCGAGCGCACCGCATACAGTCGTCGACGAGCCGTACATTCGGCGAAAACTCGTGCAGTCGCCGAGACTCGGAGCGTCAGTAACCGACCGTGAACCGCTCGCGGTGGTGGTTGCCCTGCTCGATCTCGTCCACCACGGCGACGGCGAAGTCCGCACCGGAGATGAACGACTTCCCATCCGCATCACGGACGATCACGTCACCGCCGTCCCGGTAGTGTCCCGTGCGCTCGCCTTCGGCCCACGGGCCGAACACCTCAGCGGGGTGGATGAAGAACCAGTCGAGGTCGGCACCCGTCGCCTCGAGGAGCGCGAGGGAGTCGATGCCGACCTGCGCCTCGTGCTTGTACTCCTCGGGGAAGTCCTGATCGAACAGACGCGGCCCTCCGGGAGCCACGAGGCTGCCACCCGCGCCCCCGACGACGCCGAGACGCGTCTCCGTGCCCGCGAGCCGGTCGACGACGTTCGACAGCGCCTCGAGTGCGCGGTCCGCCATGTCGCCGCGCGGCGAGAGCGCCGACACGACGGCATCCGCTCCGACGAACGCCTCGGCGAGAGGACCGAGGTCGAGGGCGGAGCCCTGCAGATACGCGGCGCCGGCCACCGGGTCGGTGGGCTCGGAGCGGGAGATCGCGATCACCGCATGGCCGCGACTCACCGCCTCGCTGACGATGTGACGACCGGCGTAACCGGTCCCTCCGAGCACGACGATGCGAGCCATGATCTGCCTTTCCTCGGACGGTCTAGTTCTTCGCGGCGCGGAGCGACGCGACCTGGTAGAGCGCGACGGAGGTCGCGATGCCGGCGTTCAGCGACTCGGTGGCCGCCGAGATCGGGATCGAGACGATCTGATCGCAGGTCTCGGAGACCAGGCGCGACAGGCCCTTGCCCTCGGAGCCGACCACGATCACGACGGGACGATCGGCGAGCTGCAGCTCGGGCAGCGACACATCGCCGTCACCGTCGAGGCCGAGCACGAAGACGCCCTGCTTCTTGAACTCCTTGAGCTGCGTGGTGAGGTTGGTCGCCAGCGCCACGGGCGTGCGGGCGACGGCTCCGGCACTGGTCTTCCAGGCAGCGGAGTTGACACCGGCCGAGCGGCGCTGCGGGAGGATGATGCCGTGGCCCCCGAACGCCGCGGTGGAGCGGATGATCGCACCCAGGTTGCGGGGGTCCGTGATGCCGTCGAGCGCCACGAACAGCGGGACCTCGCCCTTGTCGATGACCTGCTCGAGAAGATCCTGCGGATGCGCGTACTCGTACGGCGGGACCTTGATCGCGACGCCCTGGTGCACGCCGTCGAAGCCGGCCATGCGATCGAGTTCCGGACGGGTGACCTCCATCACGGGGATCCCGCGATTCGTGGCGATCGCCAGCATCTCCTTCACGCGGTCGTCCATCTCGACGCGCTGCGCGATGTAGAAGGCCGTCGCCGGAATCTTCGCCCGCAGCGCCTCGAGCACGGAGTTGCGACCCGTGACGTTCTCGGTGTCGTCTCCTGCCTTCGCCTTCGGCGCGCGGTTCGAACCGCCACCGGAGCCCTGGCGACTGCCGCCGGGGCGACCCTTGCCGCCCGTCGCTGCGGCGTAGCGCTCGGCCGCGGCCTTGCGCTTGCCCGCCGGGTGCCAGGCGCGGTCCTCCGCCTTCGGCGTCGGTCCCCGCCCCTCGAGCGCCTTGCGCCCGAGTCCGCCGGTGCCCTTGGTCGGGCCCTTCTTGTTTCCCTTGCTCGCGCCGGGGCGCCCTGGCTTAGCCATCGATACTCCAATGAGTTCCGGCCGGAGTGTCCTCCAGCGTGATTCCTGCGGCGGCGATCGCATCTCGGATGCGATCCGCCGCCGCCCAGTCCTTGTCAGCGCGCGCCTGCGCGCGCTGGGTGATCATCGTCTGGACGAGTGCGTCCAGAGCGGATGCCGATGCGCCGCCCTTCGTCGATGACGTCGGGGTCAGGCCGAGGACGGACGTCATCGCCAGAACGGCAAAAGCCGAATCCAGCGCCGCATCGGTCTCGCCCGCATCGAGCGCGGAGTTCCCTGCGCGCACCGTCTCATGCAGGACGGCGAGGGCCTGCGGCACACCGAGGTCGTCGTCCATCGCGGCTGCGAATGCCTCGGGAAGGCTCTGCGAGTAGGACCTTCCCCGTCCCCCGTCCTCGTCACGGAACGCGCGCTGGAGGAACGAGCCGATTCGGCCCAGCGCCGCTTCGGCCTCGGTCCACGACGACTCGCCGAGGTCGAGGCTCGAACGGTAGTGCGCCGCAGCGAGGGCGTAGCGCACCACCAGCGGGTCGTGCGCGCCGAGAACGTCGGCCGCCAGGGTGAAGTTGCCGAGCGACTTGGACATCTTCTGTCCGTCGACGGTCACGAGCCCGTTGTGCACCCAGTAGCGGGCGAAGCCGTCGCCCGCGGCGGTCGACTGCGCGAGCTCGTTCTCATGGTGCGGGAAGCGGAGGTCCAGCCCGCCGCCGTGGATGTCGAACTCGGCGCCGAGATAGCGCTTCGACATCGCCGAGCATTCGATGTGCCAGCCCGGTCGGCCTGCGCCCCACGGGGAGGCCCACGTCGCATCCGCCGGCTCCTCCGGCTTCGTGCCCTTCCAGAGCGCGAAGTCCTGCGGATTCCGCTTACCGCGGGGATCAGCATCCTCGGCCGCCTCCATGGCGTCGAGCGACTGATGCGTCAACGATCCGTAGTCGGACCACGAACGCACATCGAAGTACACATCTCCCGAGCCGTCCGGAGCCGGGTAGGCGTGTCCCCGCTCGATCAGCAGCGCGATCAGTTCCTGCATCTGCGGCACGGACGCCGTAGCGCGCGGCTCGTAGGTCGGAGGGAGGATGCCGACGCCGGCATACGCCGCGGTGAACTCCCTCTCCATCCGGTAGGCGAGCGCCCACCACGGCTCGGCATCCGTCGCGTTGGCGAGCACCTTGTCGTCGATGTCGGTGACGTTGCGCACGAACGTGACCCGGCCGTACCGGTGCTCGAGCCAGCGACGCAGGAGATCGAAGCTCAGGGCCGCCCTGACGTGGCCGATGTGGGGGCCGGACTGCACCGTGGGTCCGCAGACGTACATCGTGATGTTCTCGGGATCGAGAGGCACGAAGTCGCGCAGCAGCTGTGCGCGGGTGTCGTAGAGGCGGAGGGTCACCGCACAAGCCTACTCGGGGACTGCTGAGCGCCCGCCCCGTACAGACGATTCGCGGAGGTTGTGACGTTCCGCCGACGTATCGGGGGTATTCCTCCGACGATCGTCACATGCTCCGCGGAACGTCGGACACCACCACCGCGATGGCCGTGACGGCGATGCCTTCACCGCGTCCCGGGAATCCGAGGCCGTCGGTCGTCGTGGCCGTGACCGACACCGGAGCGCCCAGAATCTCCGACAGGACCGCCTCCGCCTCGTGACGCCGAGGACTGAAGCGCGGCCGGTTCCCCTGCAACTGCACGGAGACGTTCCCGATCGCGAACCCGGATTCGGCGAGGATTTCACGCGTGCGAGCGAGGAAGACGTCGGCATGCGCGCCGGAGTACTCGGGGTGGGACGTGCCGAAATGCTCACCGATGTCGCCGAGGCCGGCCGCCCCCAGGAGTGCGTCCACGATCGCATGGGCGACCGCATCGCCGTCGGAGTGCCCGGAGAGGGGCTGCTCCCCCGGCCACTCGAGTCCGGCGAGCCAGAGGTTCCCGTCGCCACCGAAGGCATGGACGTCCGTGCCGATACCGACGCGAGGGATGCCCTCGGGTTCGATCGATGCCGGGCGAGCGGCCGGAGTCGATGCGTCCAGCAGGTGCCTCGCACGCTCCAGATCGCCGGGAGTGGTGATCTTGAACGCGCGGGCGGAGCCGTCGATGTGCCGCACCCTGTTTCCGGCGGCCGCGAACAGGGCAGCATCGTCGGTGTACTCGATCCCGTCGGCCATCGCCGCCTCATAGGCTGCTTCGAGCTCTGCACGGGGGAAACCCTGAGGTGTCTGCGCGGCGGCAAGCTCGGAACGGTCGACGGCGGAGACGACGGCACCGTCCGCCACCTTCTTGAGCGTGTCGACCACGGGCAGCACGGGGATCACCCCCTCCCCCGGGACGACCGCCTGAGCGACCGCATCGATCTGCGCCGGAGGGGTGAGGGCGCGAGCGGCATCGTGCACGAGGACGGTCGTGACATCTCCCCAGAGTGCGGTCAGGCCCGCAGCCACGGACTGCTGTCGGGTGGCGCCTCCGGTCACGACGCGGCCGAGGTCGCGTCGATCACCTGCCGCCGCCTCCAACTCCGCCAGCGCATCCCCTTCGTACCCGGCCGGGGCGACGACGATCACCTGCGCCGGAGCCGCGGCGAAGACGCCGTCGAGCGCGTGGCGGAGGATCGAGTGGGCGTCGATTCCGACGAGAGCCTTGGGCGCCCCCGCATCCAGGCGGGTGCCGGATCCGGCGGCGACGACGATGATCGCGATGTCGGGAACGGGAAGCAGAGTCACCGTCTCACGCTACCGCGTGGCCGGTACGACGAAGGGGCGGATGCCGAAGCATCCGCCCCTTCGCAGAGAACTCAGGAGGCGAGGACCTCGTCGAGCAGTGCGCCCGCCTTGTCCTCGTCGGTCTTCTCCGCGAGCGCGAGCTCGGAGATGAGGATCTGACGAGCCTTCGCCAGCATCCGCTTCTCGCCCGCAGACAGGCCGCGGTCCTGGTCGCGGCGCCACAGGTCGCGGACGACCTCGCTCACCTTGATCACATCGCCGGAGGCGAGCTTCTCGAGGTTCGCCTTGTACCGACGAGACCAGTTGGTGGGCTCTTCGGTGAAGGGTGCGCGCAGCACCTCGAAGACATGATCGAGACCTTCTTTTCCGATCACGTCGCGAACGCCGACCAGGTCGACATTCTCAGCAGGAACCTCGATGATGAGATCGCCCTGGGTGACGTTGAGCTTCAGATATTTCTTCGCCTCACCCTTGATGATGCGCTCCTTGACCTCGATGATGGTCGCAGCGCCATGGTGGGGATAGACGACGGTTTCGCCAACCTCAAAAAGCATAAAAACGTGTCCTTTCGGCAACCTCAAGGATACCACAGGGGAGATGCGCTAAGGTTCGCGCCCCCTGGACCTCGGGGCGGTCACGACTTACCCATAGAATGGATGCGGACATCCCGCCGGACCTCAGGAGGACCCGTGAAATCGCGCCTTGTTGCGTCTGCTGCGCTCAGCGCTCTCGTTCTGTTCGGCGCGACGGGGTGCACGTTCATCACTCCCCAGTCCACGAAGACCGAGTACGCGGCCTCGGACGGCGTCAACATCTCCGACGCCGACGGCCCGATCGATGTGCGCAACGCTCTCGTCATCGCCAACGAAGACGGCTCGGTCGGCAACCTCATCGCCGGCATCGTGAACCCGACCGATGAGAGCGCCACGCTCACCATCGCACTCGCAGACAGCGAGCCGTTCATCGTCACCGTTCCGGCTGGCGGCACCGTGAGCCTCGGCGCCGACGAGGAGCCGCTGCGCATCGTCGGCCTCGACACCATGCCCGGCGCGACCGTCGAGATCCACTTCCAGTCGGGCGACTCCACCGGCGTCAAGGCAGAGGTGCCCGTGCTCGACGGCTCGCTCCCCTACTACGCAGACCTGGTCCCCTCGGAGTCGGTGCCCACTCCGACGCCGACCCCGACCGACACGGCAGCTCCGGCCCCCGCCGACTGATCCTGCACTGAACGAAGAAGAGGCCGGCACCCCACGGGGTGCCGGCCTCTTCTTCGTTCAGCCCTCGAAGCGATACCCGAGGCCCCGCACGGTGACGAGCATCACGGGCTCGCTCGGGTTCTCCTCGATGCGGGAGCGGATGCGCTTGATGTGCACGTCGAGCGTCTTCGTGTCACCGAAGTAGTCGCTCCCCCAGACCCGGTCGATCAGCTGACCGCGAGTGAGCACACGACCGGAGTTGCGCATCAGGACCTCGAGCAGCTCGAACTCCTTCAGCGGCATGTTGATCTGCTCCCCGGCGACCGAGACGGTGTGCCGGTCGATGTCGAGCGAGACCCTGCCTCCGTCGAGCACCCGTTCGTCGAGTTCGCTGTCGGCCTGCACGACCCGGCGCAGCACGGCGCGCATCCGGGCCAGCAGTTCGCGTGACGAGTAGGGCTTCGTGATGTAGTCGTCGGCTCCGAGCTCCAGGCCCACCACGATGTCGACCTCGGAGTCCTTGGCCGTCAGCATGATGATGGGCACCGCCGACGTCGAGCGGATCTGCCGGCACACCTCGGTGCCCGGCATCCCGGGCAGCATCAGATCGAGCAGCACGATGTCGGCGCCCCGCTCCCGGAATGCCGCGAGCGCGCCGGGTCCGTCCTCCGCGATCTCGACCTCGTAGCCCTCGCGTCGCAGCAGGTACGCGAGCGGGTCGGCGAGGTCGGGCTCGTCTTCGACGAGAAGGATTCGGGTCATGCTCTCTCTCCGTTTCGAACGCGCGCGGCTGCCGCGGTCTTGGCCGCTTTGCGTGCGCGCTTCTTCTTGCTCTTCTTGCCCGTGTCGGTGTGATCCGGGGCGTCGATCCGAGGAAGTCGGATGGTGAAGGTGGATCCTCGTCCCGGGCGCGACCACAGCCGCACCTCCCCGCCGTGGCGCTGCGTGGCGTGCTTGACGATGGAGAGCCCGAGTCCGGTGCCTCCCGTGCGTCGGGAACGGGCCTCATCAGCCCGGTAGAAACGCTCGAAGATGCGTTCCCGATCCGCCTCGGCGATTCCGATGCCCTGGTCGGAGACGGCGATCTCGACCACGCCGTCCTCGGCCCGGACGCCGACCCCCACGCGCGAACCGCGGGGCGAGTAGACGATGGCGTTCGCGATGAGGTTGCCGACGGCCTCGATCAGGATCTGCGCGTCACCGCGCACCCAGACGCCCCGGTCGCCTCCCCTGGCGAGTTCCACGCCCGCGGAGTCGGCCTGCACGACATGAGCCTCGATGGAGGCGGCGATGACCTCGTCGATCGCGACGGGGCCCACCTTGGTCAGACCGTCCTCGGCCTGGAGCCGGGAGAGGCTCATGATGCGTCCGGTGAGCTGGCCGAGCCGCCCTGCCTCCGCAGAGATCCGCGCGGCGAAGATGCGTACCTGCGCCGGGTCGTCGGCCGCCGACTCGATCGCTTCGGCGAGCAGGCTCACCGCCCCCACCGGGGTCTTGAGCTCGTGGCTCGTGTTCGCCACGAAGTCCCGACGCATCTGATCGAGCCGCTCCTGCTCCGTGACGTCGCGGATGATCAGCAGGACCAGGCGCGTGCCGATCGCGCTCGCGCGTGCCGAGACGAGGCGCGGATCGAGGCTCAGTCCGCCTCGCGTGATGCGCATCGACTCGGTTGCCGAACCGCCGGCCGTCCTGACGCCGCGCACGAGCTGGCGCAGCTCCGGGTTGTCGAGCGTCGAGCCGACATCGATGCCGAACCGGCTCGCGGCGTCCGAGGCCGCGAGCACCAGCCCGGACGAATCGACCACTCCCGCCGCGTCGTCCATGCTGTGCAGCACATCGGTGATGCCGGAGGGAATCGCCAGCGATGTCTCCTCCTGAACCCGCGCCCGCGCCCGATAGGCCCACACCACGAGCAGGGAGAGGCCGACGCCGATCACCAACCCGATGGCGAGCGAAGACAGCGCGAGCTGCGGCAAGGTCATGTCATAAGCGTAGAGTGCGTTCACCCTCCGTCCGGCGGGTTTCCGCGCCCTGGCGGGAACAGGAGAAGTACTATTCACGTGCTGGGCACCGTTCGTTAACCTTCGAAGCAGACAATCGCTTCGGGCCTGTGCGGGAGCACAGACCTGCTCTCGTGCGGACGACCCGCCGTCTCGCGCTGTCCCGGCCGAGATCCGAATGAAAGGTTGCGCCCCAACATGCGCGAAGTCTTCCACCAGTCCCTCGAGGACCTCCAGTCCCGCCTCGTGGAGATCGCCGACCTCGTCACGGTCTCGATCGACAAGGCGACGAGGGCGTTCGCGACGAGCGACGTCGCCCTGGCCGAAGAGGTGATCGCCGACGACGCGAAGATCGACGAACTGGCCGTCGCGCTCGACGAGCAGGCCATCGAGATCCTCGCCCGCCAGCAGCCGGTCGCCCGCGATCTTCGCATCGTCGTGACGGCACTGCGTGTGAGCGCGTCGCTCGAGCGGATGGGCGACATGTCCGAGCACATCGCGCAGCTCGCCCGGCTCCGCTTCCCCGAGAGGGCCATCCCGAGGGGCCTCAAGGGCACCTTCGTGAAAATGGGCGAGCTCGACGTGGAGGTCGCGCGTACGCTCTCGGAGCTGCTGCGCACCCAGGACCTGCGTTTCGCCGACGCCATCCGAAATGCGGATGACGACGTCGATGAGCTCCACGCCACCGTCTTCGAGAAGGTGCTCAGCGACAACTGGAAGGGCGAGGCCACGGCCACCGTCGACGCCACCCTCGCCAGCCGCTACCACGAGCGCTTCGCCGACCACGCGGTGGCCGTCGCGAAGAAGGTCGTCTACCTCGCCACCGGTGACTGGGCCGTCGAGGAGGAGGACATCCCCCTCGCCGTCGAGCAGCAGGAGCTCGGCCAGCAGGAGTACGGCCACGCCTGACCCGCCACGCGACACCCCGCTTTCACGCCGAGACCCCGTGCTGCAGACATCTGCAGCACGGGGTCTCGGCGTCTTCCCGGGGTGTCGGGCTCTTACTTCTTGCCCTGCGCCGCGACGGCGGCAGCACCGGCGGCAGCGGCCTCCGGGTCGAGGTAGCGACCGGGGCCGGTGGGAACGTTGTTCTCGTCCAGCTCGTAGACCAGCGGGATGCCGGTCGGGATGTTCAGCTCGGCGATGTCTTCGTCGCTGATGCCCTCGAGGTGCTTCACAAGGCCGCGCAGCGAGTTGCCGTGCGCGGTGACGAGCACGGTCTTGCCGGCCTCGAGGTCGGGGACGATCGCGCTCTCCCAGTACGGGAGCAGGCGGTCGATCACGAGCTTGAGCGACTCGGTGCGCGGCACCTCGCCGTCGATGCCCGCGTAACGGACGTCGCCGACCTGGCTGAACTCGCTCTCATCGTCGAGCACGGGCGGCGGCACGTCGAACGAACGACGCCAGAGCTGGAACTGCTCGGGACCGAACTCTTCGAGGGTCTGCGCCTTGTCCTTGCCCTGGAGCGCACCGTAGTGGCGCTCGTTGAGCCGCCAGGAGCGGGTCACCGGGATCCAGAGGCGGTCGGCGGCGTCGAGAGCGATGTTCGCCGTCTGGATCGCACGACTCAGCAGAGACGTGTGCAGCACGTCGGGGAGGATGCCGGACTCGGCGAGGAGCTCGCCACCTCGGCGCGCCTCCTTCTGGCCCTGCTCGTTGAGGCGGACGTCCACCCAGCCGGTGAACAGATTCAGTTCGTTCCATTCGCTCCGGCCGTGGCGGAGCAGGATGAGGGTGCGCGTCGCAGTCATGTCGCCAGTTTATCCGGGCCGGGGCCGCGCCCGATTCGGATGCTGGGAGGATGGAGACATGGCGTCATCTCCCCTCGGTCGGCCGACCCGTGGCACCACGGGGACGAACCGGCTGCGGCGCAACGACCGCTGGATCGCGGCGAGCAATGCCCTGCGCCGAGCATCCGACCCCTTGGTCGTGGATCTCGGCTACGGTGCCAGCGGCGTCACTGCGTTCGAGCTCGCGACGCGCCTGGTCCGGGTGCGCGACGACGTCGAGGTGCGAGGTCTGGAGATCGACCCGGCACGCGTCGCGACGGCCGACGCCCAGCTCGCCGAGGTGCGAGCGGGACGCACCTCCTTCGCCCCCGACCTCCCGGTCTCATTCGCGCGCGGCGGCTTCGAGGTTCCCCTGCCCGACGGTCGCAAGGCTGCGGTGATACGCGCCATGAACGTGCTGCGCCAGTACGACGAGCCAGACGTGCCGACCGCGTGGGCGCGTATGGCGTCGCGCCTCGCACCGGACGGCCTGCTGTTCGAGGGGACCTGCGACGAGATCGGCCGCGTCTCGAGCTGGATCGACGTCGACGCGCACGCTGTGCCGCTGCGCTTCACGATCTCTCTCCGGCTCGCCGATCTGGAGTGGCCGAGCATCGTCGCCGAAAGGCTGCCGAAGGCGCTCATCCACCGCAACGTGCCCGGCGAACGGATCCACGCACTCCTCGTCGAGCTCGACCGCGAGTGGGAGCGGGCCGCGCCCCTGTCGACGTTCGGTGCCACACAGCGCTTCCTCGCCGCCGTGGGCGCTCTTCGCGCTCAGGGGTGGCCGGTGCTTGGCGGACGGACACGCTGGCGGCTGGGCGAGCTCACGCTGCCCTGGGCGGCCGTCGCTCCCCTACCGGGCTGAGGTCAGCTGCCGACGCCGGTGCTGCGCGGGTCCGGGGCGGACGGACGACGAGACAGTCGTGTGAGGCGCGGGATGTCTGCGACGGCACCGGCATCGGCCGGCACGATCACCTGCTGAGACGCGGCGATGTCGATGCCGTCGGCACGCACCACCAAATCGCCGATCGGCGCGCGACGGGAGAGGATTGCGAGCGCGATCGGCCCGTCTTCATGGTGCCGGGCCACCGAGGTGATGTGCCCGACCTCATCGTCTCCCGCGAGGACCGCGTCTCCGGGCTCGGGAAGCACGGCGTCGCTGCCGTCGAGGTGCAGCGCAGCCAGACGGCGCGGAGGATGTCCGAGGTTGTGCACCTTGGCGACGGTCTCCTGTCCGCGGTAGCAGCCCTTGTTCAGGTGCACCGCACTGCGGATCCAGTCGGACTCGTGGGGCAGCGAGCGCTCGTCGACCTCGGTGCTCCAGCGCGGGCGCCAGGCGGCGATGCGCAAGGCCTCGGCGGCGAGGAGTCCGGCGAGGGCATCGCGGTCGAGCGATGCGGCGAGCGCATCCGCCGCGTCCGCGCTCAGGATCGCGACCCGCCATGCGTAGTCCGCGGCAGGATGCTCGGCGACCTCGGCGTACTGATGCCCTCCGCTGCTGATCCGCTGCCACGGGTCGGCCCAGATCAGGGGGCTGCCGTTCGGCGCGAGGGCGGCGGCGGATGCCGTCGCGGCCACCGCACCCCCGTCGATGTAGCCGATGAGCTCGAGGTCGGAGCGCACGTCGACCGTCGCCTGAGTGCGGAACTTCATGCGCGTCAACCAGCCCGCGAGTGCATCGGCATCGCCCGCGTCGGCGATGAGCCAGGTCGATGTGCCGTCGTCGAGGACGCCGGCCGCGTGCTCGACGCGCCCCTGCGGGTCGAGCACCAACAGCTCCGTGCTCTCGCCGGCGGCGAGACGGCCCACCGACTGCGAGGTGATCGAGTCGAGCCAGGTCAGACGCTCCGGCCCCGACACCTCGATGATCGTCCGGTCGCCGAGAGGGGCCAGGGCCGCGCCGTCGGCGAGACGCCGCTGCTCACGGAAGGCGTCACCGAAATGCATGATCCGGTCGCCATCGGACACGACACCGTCGAGTTCACCGAAGCCCGGCATGTCAGACCTTGGCCAGTCGCGCCGAGGCGTGCGCGCGGAGCGGGGTGCCGAGGGCCGCGACATCCCATGCCCACAGCAGGTGACCGTCGACCAGGCCGTACATGCGGGAAGAAGCGGTGTGCACCTTCGCTCCGGAGCTGCGGACGACGGCATCCGTGCCGATGTCGACGCGGGGTCCGTTGATCTCGCCGAGGTAGAGCTCGAGCGCACCGTCGGAGTGGGCGACGGAGACCTCGATCGGGAATCCGCCGCTGGGAGCGCGCAGTTCCTCGACGTCGTCGACCGTGCGTGCGACGGCGGGGGCCATCGGCGGGAGCAGTGCGGGCCCCGGATCTGCCGCCGTGGCCGGGCGGGCGAGCCGCCAGAAGCCGGTCTCGGCAAGGAGAGCCGCCGCCGGTGCGCCGTCTTCCGAGAGGAAAGTCGCGGTACCGGAGTAGTTCAGGAAGGGGCCGCCGTCGTGGCTGAAGCTGACCCGGTGCGTGAACTCGCCCTGCAGACGTTCGTCACCCACCGGATAGTCGATGACGCCCGTGCCCTCCCACACGCCGATGAGCCACGCGAGAGGCGCGAGGTCGGCGGGAAGGTCGGTGGGGAGTTCGATCACGATCGCGTCAGCGCTGGCCGCGGAAGAGGTTGCGCAGCACCACTGCCGAGACGAAGACGATAGCGAGGCTCGCGAGGCCCAGCAGGCCGATGAAGAAGATTTCGAGCGCCATGAGGTCCATGTGCTCCACCTTACCGCGCCGCGCCGGCGTCAGGACGGGATCAACGCCGCCAGGCCGAACCCGATCGAGATGAGCCCCATCAGCAGCAGGGCGCCCGTGACACTGCTCGCCACCCGGAAGATGAAACCCTGCGTGCGCCCGTACCAGAGCTGCACGGCGAACGACAGCAGCACGACGCCGCCGAAGCCGACCAGCATCCACGGCACGCGCCACTCCTCGGGCACGAAGATGCCGATCGCCACCGTGGCGACGAACGCCGCCGCCCACACGACGATCACGCCGACGAACGCGTTGCGCGGTGCGAGTGCTGGATCCGTCATGACACCATTGTTGCGCATCGCCTCCCGGTATCATGGCGGCACGACGTCGATCCCCCCGTCGGTGAGGAGTGCGCGTGGCCCTGGTCCTGGTTCTGACCAACGCTCCGCTCTCGGAGCAGGTCCTGCCCGCTCTCGAGTTGCTGAGCCATAAAGCGCGCCAGATTCCGGCGGAAACCGCACAGCTGGTCAACGCCCCGGAGTACGACGTCGTGATCGTCGACGGTCGTCATGACCTGGTGGCGGCGAAGTCGCTGTGCCGCCTGCTGCGCGCCACCGGACAGGACGCGCCGCTGCTCCTCGTGGTCACCGAAGGCGGCATGAGTGCTCTCTCCGGCGACTGGGGCATCGACGACGTCCTGCTCGTCACCGCGGGACCAGCCGAGATCGACGCACGACTGCGTCTCGCACTCGCGCGGCGAGATGACGTCGCCGAGCCCGCACGGGTGCAGGCCTCCGGGGTCACGATCGATGAGCAGTCGTACTCGGCGAAGCTGCGCGGCCGCCCCCTGGATCTCACCTACAAGGAGTTCCAGCTCCTGCACTTCCTCGCGACGCATCCGTCACGTGTCTTCACCAGGGAGCAGCTGCTCAGCGAGGTCTGGGGTTACGACTACTTCGGCGGCACCCGCACCGTCGATGTGCATGTGCGGCGGCTCCGGGCGAAGCTCGGCGACCAGGAGCAGATCATCGGCACCGTGCGCAACGTCGGCTATCGGTTCAACGTCAACGAGGACGAGAACGTCGCCGCAGCCGGGTGAGGACGGACACCGTTCACACGAGCGTCACCCGGCGGTGCTTAGATGTACCCCATGATCGATCCCGCACTCGCCGACGCCGGCCTCGGAGACGCCGAAGACGATGACTTCGACGCCATCGAGTCGCCCGACTCCCAGCTCCCGGACCACCGCTACCTGGATCGCGAGCTGAGCTGGCTCGCGTTCAACCAGCGCGTGCTGGAGCTCGCCGAGGATCCGTCGCTGCCCGAACTCGAACGGGCCAACTTCCTGGCGATCTTCGCCAGCAACCTCGACGAGTTCTTCATGGTGCGCGTGGCTGGCCTCAAGCGGCGCATCATGACCGGGCTCGCCGTGCCGACCAACATCGGCCGCTCCCCCGTCGACGCACTCGCGGACATCTCCCGCGAGGCGCACGCCCTGCAGCTGCGTCACGCGGATGCATGGATCTCGCTGGTCCGCCCTGCCCTCGCGGAATCCGGCGTCGAGATCACCGACTGGACCGAACTCACCGACGGCGAGCGCTCCGCGCTGTCCGAGTACTTCCAGGCCCAGGTGTTCCCGGTGCTCATGCCGCTCGCGGTCGACCCGGCTCACCCGTTCCCGTACATCTCCGGCCTGTCGCTGAACCTCGCGATCCGCATCCGCAACGCGCGAACCGGTCGGCAGGAGTTCGCCCGCCTCAAGGTGCCGCCCATGCTCCCCCGCTTCGTCGAGGTGCCGAGCGGTGGCGAGATCAAGCGGTTCCTTCGCCTGGAGGAACTCATCGCGAACCATCTGGGCGATCTGTTCCCCGGCATGGAGGTGCTCGACCACCACGCGTTCCGTCTGACGCGCAACGAAGACGTGGAGATCGAGGAGGACGAGAGCGAGAACCTCATCCAGGCCCTCGAGGCCGAGCTGCTCCGCCGCCGGTTCGGTCCGCCGATCCGTCTCGAGATCACCGACGACATGGATGACGTCACGATGGACCTGCTGGTCCGCGAGCTCGACATCACCGACCTGGAGGTCTACCGCCTCCCCGGCCCGCTCGATCTGCGCGGCCTGTTCGATCTGTCCCGCATCGACCGCCCAGACCTTCGCTACCCGCCGCACCTGCCCACCACAGCCGTGGCCTTCCAGCCCGCGGGATCGAGCAACCGCGCCGACATCTTCAAGGCCATCCGCAAATCGGACGTGCTCGTGCACCATCCGTACGAGTCGTTCACCACCAGCGTCCAGGCGTTCCTCGAGCAGGCCGCGCGCGACCCGCACGTTCTCGCCATCAAGCAGACGCTGTACCGCACGTCCGGTGACAGCCCCGTCGTGCAGGCGCTGATCGACGCCGCCGAGGCCGGAAAGCAGGTGCTGGCGCTCGTCGAGGTGAAAGCCCGATTCGATGAGGCCAACAACATCGTCTGGGCACGCAAGCTCGAGAAGGCCGGCGTGCACGTGGTCTACGGACTCGTCGGGCTCAAGACGCACTGCAAGCTCGCCCTCGTCATCCGCGAGGAAGACGGCAAGCTCCAGCACTACTCCCACGTCGGCACCGGCAACTACAACCCGAAGACCAGCCGCATCTACGAGGACTTCGGTCTGTTCACCGCCGATGCGCAGGTCGGCAAGGACCTGACGCGACTCTTCAACGAGCTCAGCGGCTACGCCATCGAGAAGAAGTTCAAGCGTCTCCTCGTCGCTCCGCTGCACCTCCGGAAGGGCCTCGTCCGCCAGATCGACGCCGAACGCCGGAACGCCGAGGCCGGCGTGCCTGCCCACATCCGCATCAAGGTGAACTCGATGGTCGACGAGGAGATCATCGACGCGCTCTATCGCGCGAGCGCCGCGGGCGTGAAGGTCGACGTCTGGGTGCGCGGCATCTGCAGCCTGCGCACCGACCTCGACGGCATCAGCGACAACATCACCGTGCGCAGCATCCTCGGGCGCTACCTGGAGCACTCGCGCATCTTCGCCTTCGAGAACGGCGGAGACCCGCAGGTGTACATCGGCAGCGCCGACATGATGCACCGCAACCTCGACCGTCGCGTCGAAGCGCTGGTGCGGGTCACCGACCCCGCGCACCTGAAGGAGCTGCAGACGTTCTTCGACCTGGCGATGGATGCCGGGACGACGTCGTGGCACCTGGGCGCCGGAGGCGTGTGGGAGCGCCACGCCGTCGGCGCGGACGGCAAGCCCCTGATCGACCTGCAGGATAAGACCATGGGGTTGATCCAGAGGCGTCGCCGCGCACGGGCGGTGCGATGACCGGGCGGCAGCTGCAGCTCCCGCCCGACACCGCGACCGGCTCGAAGTGGGCGGACAAAGCCGTGTACGCCGCGGGAGCCGTGGTCTGGCGCCTCGTCGACGGCAAGCTGCGGATCCTCCTGATCCACCGCACGAAGTATCGCGACATCACGCTGCCCAAGGGCAAGGTCGATCCCGGAGAGATGCTCGCCGAAACCGCCGTGCGTGAGGTGCACGAGGAGACCGGCATCCGCGTCTCGCTCGGCGTGCCGGTCGGCGTCAGCCGCTATCACCTCGCCTCCCGGAAGCAGAAGGTCGTGCACTACTGGGCCGCCGAGGCGACCGAAGACGCGATCCGCGAGTCGACGTTCCTGCCCAACCGGGAGATCGCGGCGCTTGAGTGGGTCAGCGTCAAGAAGGCTCGTTCCCGCCTGAGCTACCCCGTCGACCTGGAGATCCTCGACTTCTTCACGAACCTCGTCGACGACGGCGTGCTCCGCACCTTCCCGGTGATCGCGCTGCGCCACGCGAAGGCGATGTCGCGATCGGACTGGGATCGCTCGGATGCCGCGCGACCACTGACCGACCGCGGGCGCAAGCAGGCGAAGTCCATCGTCGGCCCCCTGCGCGCTTTCGGGGTGCGCAAGATCGTGACCAGCGATGCCGTGCGCTGCGTCGAGACGGTCACACCCCTCGCCAAGGCACTCGATCGCAAGCCCGTGCAGACGGAGAAGATCAGTCAGGACGCGTGGGAGGACGGCACCGCCGATCTCCGCTCTGTCGTCGGGCGTCGCGTCCGTTCCGGAAAGCCCGCTGTGCTGTGCAGCCACGGCCCGGTGCTTCCGGCACTGCTGTCGGAGATCGCCCTGGCCACCGGCACCGTCCACGGCTCGTATCTCGGCAGCGCCTCGGACCTGGAGCCCGCCGCGTTCTCCGTCGTCCACCTGTCGGCCACGAACCCCGGCTCGGGCATCATCGCGATCGAGACGCACATCCCCAAGGTCTGACGCTTCGACAAGCTCAGCGACCCAGGCCCGGAATCTCGCGGGAGCGCCCCAGAGAGTCGCCCGTCGTTCACCTGCCGTTCACCTGCTCGGGAGAGTCTCGTTAACCGTCGCCCATAGCGTCACTGTGTGCCCTGCACCGGGCCCCACCCATCCAAGATCGAAGGATCCACAGTGAAGATCTCCCGAATCGCACGAATCGGCGCCATCGGCGCCGTGGCCGCTCTCGCCCTCGCCGGCTGTGCCGCGAACGAAGGCGGAACGGGCGGCTCCAGCGAAGAGCCCTCCGAGTCCACGCTCTCCGGCACGATCGACGCCACCGGCGCGTCCTCGCAGGCCGCCGCCCAGGAGGCCTGGGTCGCCGCGTTCCAGAGCGCCAACCCCGATGTGACCGTCAACTACGAGCCGACCGGCTCCGGCACGGGTCGCGAGAACTTCCTCGAGGGCGGCAGCAACTTCATCGGCTCCGACCGCGCCTTCAACGACGAGGAGATCGCCGCCGGCGGCTTCGGCGCCTGCACGACCGACGACATCGTCGAGGTTCCCCTCTACATCTCGCCCGTCGCCGTCGCCTTCAACCTCGAGGGGGTCGACACCCTCAACCTGGATGCCGCCACCATCGCGGGCATCTTCGCCGGCACCATCAGCAACTGGAACGATCCGGCCATCGCCGCCCTGAACGACGGCGTCGAGTTGCCCGACCTGGCGATCTCGCCGGTGCACCGCTCCGACCCCTCCGGCACGCAGGAGACGTTCACCAAGTACCTGAGCGCCACCGCCGGTGACATCTGGACCTACGAGCCGGCCGACGTCTGGCCGATCCAGGGCGGCGAGGCCGCGCAGGGCACCTCGGGCGTCAAGCAGGCCATCACGGCCGGCAACGGAGCCATCGGCTTCCTCGACGCATCGCAGGCCGACGGTCTCGGCCAGGTCGCGGTGGGCGTCGGCGAGGAGTTCGTCCCCTACTCCGCCGAGGCCGCATCGAAGCTCGTCGAGAACTCCCCGCTGGCCGAGGGCCGCGGCGAGGCCGACCTCGTCTTCGACGTCGACCCGGCCTCTGCAGCCGACGGCGCCTACCCGATCGCCCTGGTCAGCTACCTCATCGGCTGCGAGCAGTACGAGGACAGCAACGTCGCGGAGCTCGTGAAGGAGTACTTCTCCTACATCGCGAGCGCCGAGGGCCAGGACGCCGCTGCGGAGAACGCCGGCAGCGCCCCGATCTCGGACGGTCTGCGCGAGCAGGTGCTGGCCGCGATCGACCTGATCCAGGTCGGCTGATCCAGCCGATCGACTGACGGCAGTGCCCCCGCGTCCTCATCGGGCGCGGGGGCACCTCCCGGTCAGAATCCGATCCATATCGACCCGGCCCGAAACAGGGAGATCATGAGCACGACCGCGCAGGCGCCCACACCGGCACCGATCAAGGCGCCGCCCGCACCGATCAAGGCGAAGCAGCGACTGGGCGACCGGGTCTTCTCGGGCACCGCGCTCGGGGCGGGGATCATCATCCTCATCGTCCTCGCGCTCGTCGCCGCCTTCCTCTTCATCCAGAGCCTTCCGGCGTTCCAGCTCGACACCACCGACAACCAC
This sequence comes from Microbacterium sp. NPDC055665, assembly GCF_053618035.1. Lineage (NCBI taxonomy): Bacteria > Bacillati > Actinomycetota > Actinomycetes > Micrococcales > Microbacteriaceae > Microbacterium > Microbacterium sp. NPDC055665. Next base: position 68,927 of record NZ_JBSHGY010000003.1, read on the forward strand.
ATCCTCAAGGGCGAATCCTTCTGGGTGTACGTGTGGCCGCTGGTCTTCGGCACGCTCTGGGCCTCGTTCATCGCCCTGCTCATCGCCGCCCCGATCGCCATCGGCATCGCGCTGTTCATCTCGCACTACGCGCACCGGCGACTCGCAGCCTTCCTCGGCTACGTCATCGACCTCCTCGCCGCCGTGCCTTCCGTGGTGTTCGGTCTCTGGGGCGGCCTGGTGCTCGCTCCCCTGCTGCAGCCCATCTACGCCTGGTTGAACACGAACGCCTCCTGGGTCCCCTTCTTCGGCGGCCAGGTCTCGTCCACCGGCAAGACGATCCTCACCGCCGCCCTCGTGCTCGCGGTGATGTGCATCCCGATCATGACGGCCATCTGCCGAGAGGTCTTCCTGCAGACGCCGAAGCTCCATGAGGAAGCAGCCCTCGCGCTCGGCTCCACCCGGTGGGAGATGGTCCGCATGGCCGTGCTCCCCTTCGCACGCGGCGGCATGGTGTCGGCAGCGATGCTGGCTCTCGGCCGCGCACTCGGCGAGACCATGGCCGTGACCATGGTGCTCTCCCCCTCGGCCGTCGTCAGCTTCCTGGTGCTCACCGCCACCAACCCCACGCCGATCCCCGCCAACATCGCTCTGGCCTTCCCCGAAGCGCACGGCACCGGTGTCAACACGCTGATCGCGACCGGCCTCATCCTCTTCGTCGTGACCTTCGCGGTCAATGCGCTGGCGCGCTGGATCGTCGCCCGCCGCGCCGAGTTCTCGGGAGCGAACTGACATGACCACCCTCACCGCCGCTCCCACCGCGTCCGGCACGGCGTCCCTCACCTCCGGCAAGCTGCCGAAGTGGGCTCCGTGGGCCCTGCTCGCGGCATCCTTCGCCATCTCCGCCGCGATCTTCGGGGTCGCTGCGGCCGCCGCCGGGTCCAGCCTCGCCGACTTCAACATCGTCGGCACCGCGATCGTCGGCATCCTGCTCTACATGATCATCATCACGGTGATCTCCTCGATCGCGGAGAGCCGCCGCAAGGCCGTCGACCGACTGATGACGGCCCTCGTCGCCACCGCGTTCCTGATCGCCCTGCTTCCGCTCGTGTCGCTGCTGTGGACGGTCGTGGCCAACGGCATCGAGCGGTTCGACGCCGAGTTCTTCAGCTACTCGATGCGCAACGTCGTCGGCGAGGGCGGCGGCATCGTGCACGCCATCTGGGGCACGCTCCTGATCACCCTGACGGCGACCGTGATCTCGGTGCCGATCGGCCTGATGACCTCGATCTACCTCGTCGAATACGGCCGGGGCAAGATCGCCAAGGCGATCACCTTCTTCGTCGACGTCATGACCGGCATCCCCTCGATCGTGGCCGGTCTGTTCATCTACGCCGTCTTCGCGCTGATCTTCAAGCCCGGCATCTCGATGGGATTCATGGGCGCGCTCGCACTCGCCGTGCTGATGACCCCTGTGGTCGTGCGCGGTAGCGAGGAGCTGCTGCGGATCGTGCCGAACGAGCTTCGCGAGGCGTCCTACGCGCTCGGAGTGCCGAAGTGGCTGACGATCCTCAAGGTCGTGCTGCCGACCTCGATCGCCGGCATCACGACCTCGATCATGCTCGCCATCTCCCGCGTCATCGGCGAGACCGCGCCCCTGCTGCTCACCGCGGGCTTCACGCAGAGCATGAACCTGAACATCTTCAACGGCCAGATGATGACGCTGCCGGTGTTCGCCTACAACCAGTACATGAACCAGGGCACGAGTCCCGATGCCGCCGTCGCGCGCGCCTGGGCCGCCGCCCTCACCCTCATCCTCATCGTCATGGTCCTGAACCTTCTCGCGCGTCTCATCGCGAAGTTGTTCGCCCCGAAGGTCTCCGGCCGCTGAGCGCCCGACCACTCAGAACAGGAATCCACGTGTCCAAGAGCATCGAAGTCAACGACCTCAACGTCTACTACAGCAGCTTCCTCGCGGTGGAGGGCGTCTCCCTCGACATCCAGCCGCGGAGCGTCACCGCCTTCATCGGCCCCTCGGGCTGCGGCAAGTCCACGTTCCTGCGCACCCTGAACCGCATGCACGAGGTCATCCCCGGAGCACGCGTCGAAGGCGAGGTGCTGCTCGACGGCAAGGACCTCTACGGTCCCGGTGTCGACCCGGTGCTCGTGCGCCGTCAGGTCGGCATGGTCTTCCAGCGGCCGAACCCGTTCCCCACGATGTCCATCAAGGAGAACGTGCTCGCAGGCGTGAAGCTCAACAACTCGCGCATGTCCAAGAGCGATCAGGACGCCCTGGTGGAGAAGTCGCTCACCGGTGCGAACCTGTGGAACGAGGTCAAGGACCGCCTCGACCGCCCGGGCTCCGGCCTGTCGGGCGGACAGCAGCAGCGTCTGTGCATCGCGCGCGCGATCGCCGTGTCGCCCGAGGTGCTGCTCATGGACGAGCCGTGCTCGGCCCTCGACCCGATCTCGACCTACGCGATCGAGGAGCTGATCGGCGAGCTCAAGAACGAGTTCACGATCGTGATCGTCACGCACAACATGCAGCAGGCGTCGCGCGTGTCCGACAAGACGGCCTTCTTCAACATCGCCGGCACGGGCAAGCCGGGGAAGCTCATCGAGTACGACGACACCACGAGCATCTTCACGACCCCGTCCGTGCAGGCCACCGAGGACTACGTCTCCGGCCGCTTCGGTTGAGCTGAGGTTCACTGCCACTGCCTTCCGCCACTGCCACTGAAGGGCTCGGGTGTCGCGGCATCCGGGCCCTTCCTGCATGTCCGCCGGCACAGCTTCGGAGATCGGACGATGACACGCCGATGCGAGCATCCACTCTCCGGGGTGTCGCGCGCGATCTCCGAAGTTGTGCTCCTGAATCAACCTTCCTGCACAGGTAGCGAGTCGCCCGTGATCTCCCCGCGTTGCGGGGCCGGGGTCATGATGCGAACCGCGGGCGGGCACTCTCGAAGCATGTGCGGTGCTGCGGGTGATCAGGTGTGGATGTACGGCACGCTGCGTCGGCGGATGCGGCGCGCGGAGATAGCGCGCCTCGCTCGGGACGGCCACCTCATCCACCTGCGCCGTGGCGTCTACGCGAGTTCTGACGCGTGCCGGGATGTTCTCGACGCTGCGGCTCACGGCGGTGTGATCGGCTGCGAGTCAGCCGCGCGGCACCTTGGACTCTGGGTACTCGATTCACCGCAGCTGCATGTCTGGATGTACGGCGACCGCCATCAGTACACGCACGGCGACGAACCGTGTTCCTGCATCGCGCATTGGGACGACGCTCCGCGCGCATCGGCGTTCGCGCTCCCTTCGGTCCCGCGAGTACTGTGGCAGATCTTCCGATGTCGCGGCGAAGAGCGCTTCTTCGTCGCGCTTGAGTCCGCGCGGCGGCAAGGTCTGATCGACGCGTCCGGTCTGCGGTGGTTGCGACAGGCGCTGGGAAGGAAAGGCCGAGATCTGGTGGCGTTCTCTCGCACGGACTCGGACAGCGGATTGGAGTCGCTGCTTCGGCTGAGGCTGCGCGCATACGGCTGGAATGTCCGCACCCAGGTGTGGATCGTCGGTACGGGTCGTGTGGACCTCCTCATCGGGGATTGGCTCATCGTCGAAGCAGATGGCCGGGCGAATCACGATCCTCGCTCCCTCCGTCACAAGGACTTGGTCCGAGATGCCAACGCCGCCGCGTGGGGGCACGCGACGCTGCGATTCGACTACGCGATGATCGTGCGCGATTGGGATCTCGTCGAGCGCGCGATCGTCGAGACCCTACGGCAGCGCCGCTGACACGACCCCTCCCGCGGCATCCGTCCGGCGACACAACTTCGGATCTCGTGGCCGACACCCCGTTGGCTGGAGCCGATCCTCGGCGCGTCGACGACGATCTCCGAAGTTGTGTCGCAGAGGGGGTGGGGTGGGGGGTGGGACGGAGGGGGCGGAGGGGTGGGGGGACCGGGGTCAGTCGCGCGGGGAGAGGAGGTAGCGGTTCAGGTCGGTGGTCAAGGCGTGGTCGACCGGGAGGGTCTCGCCGTCGACGGCGGTGATGGCCGCGGCGAGGCGGACGCTCGACACCAGCCACGCGGCATCCGCCGTGGCCAGATCCGTCGCCGGGATGCGGTCGTATCCGACCTCGAAGCCCTGGTCGGCGAGATGCTCGTACACGCTGAGCTGCGTCGTACCGTGGAGGATGCCACCGTTGGGAGCGGGGGTGACGAAGCGATCACCGAATCGGAGGATCAGCGAAGCCGTCGGAGCCTCCAGCACGAAGCCGTCGCTCGACAGGAAGATCGCATCATCCGCGCCGCGCCGTCGGGCCTCCCGCAGTGCAGCCATGTTCACCGCGTACGACAGCGTCTTCGCTCCCAGCAGCAGCCACGGCGCCCGCTCGGCCGCGCCCAGGTCGTACCCGCGGTCGAGGGTGACCACGCGCACGCCGTTCTCGCGCACAGCGGAGAAATCGGATGCCGGCGCCGCCGTCACCCATGCCGTCGGTGTGGGCCCGTGCTCGACGCCCCGGCTGAGGATGAGCTTGATCACCGATTCTCCCGCGCCGAGCTGAGCGGCCGCTCGGTCGATGGCCTGGCGCCATTGCGCGAGGTTCGGCACCGGCAGGTCGCACAGGCGTGCCGAGTGCGCGAGACGCTCGAGGTGCGGGACGACCTCCTGCGCGTGGCCGTCGACCACACCGATCGACTCGAACACGCCGTCACCGCGCTGCGTGCTCAGCTCCCCCACACTGAGCGCGGGAGCGGCGGCATCCACCTGGGTGAACGTGTCGGCATAGTCGGAGCGCGGCTCTTCGGCGGCCACGGGATCGATCATGAGTGCGAAACGCCCGGTCATGATCCGAGCCTAGAGGGCGGGAATACCCATGGCCGCATCGCGTTACAATTGAACGGCCGGGCCGCATAACCCCGGGCTCCATTTTTCGCCGCTACGAGCGGCCTTCCGCCGAGAGGCGTTTTTGCGGCCCGGTCTTTTCTTGCCCGGTTGCTTTCTGCCCGGCCGAGCAGATGCCGGTCTCAGCTCAGTGCGCCCGTGCGCCACAGCACGGCGGCGGCCGCCAGATCCTGCGCGTAGCTGCTGAGTCGGAGCGCTCGCGCCGTCAGCTCGCTGGCCCGCGCCGGTTCGGTCGGCTCGTAGTCATCGGCGGTGTGGGTCGCCCCCGAGGCCTGCACGCGACAGAACGCGGCGGCCCGGTCGAGAGCGACGGCGAAGTCACCGCGGAACGCCCCGCGCAGAATCGTGTCGATGAGCGCGACGAGCTCGTCCGGGCTCGCCGGCACCGGGGCTCCGGCGATCACGACGTCGGCCGAAGCCAGCTCCACCCGCCCGCGGTCGTACAGCAGCGCCGCTGTGCGGGAGTCGGCGTGGATCGCCAGTTGCAGCACGTACAGGCGCCACAGAGCGCCGGGAAGCGTGCGAGACGGCGCCTTGGACCAGAGCTCCGCGATCTCATCGATGCCGTGCTCGGAGGTGAACGCGACGAGCCGCTCCGCGCTGGCGCCGCTCTCGTCCGCGCGCACGCGGGTCAGCAGAGCGGATGCCGTGGCGTGCGCGACCCGGGTCTCCTCGGCGGGATCGTGCGCGCCGACGATGTTGTCGAAGGAGGAGGTCGGTCGACGCACAGGGCGGTGGTGCTGCTCGGGCATCCCTCCAGGGTACGCGCGATCAGCGGCGTTCAGGCCGTGGGGATGACGATCACCGGGTCGGACGTCGGCTGCCCGGTCGGCGATCCGCCGGCCTGCTCGACCGTGACCGCGATCGCATCGCCCGCCTGCATGTCGCCGTCGAGCAGGGCGGTCGCATCTCCGCCGTCGACATCGAACACGCCTGCCGAGACGGGAGCGTCACCGCGCACGAACCAGAGTTCGTAGGTCTCGCCCTCCCCCGGACTCGGGAGCCCGTCGGCCACGAGCACGGCCTTTCCGACCGAGCCCGACCAGTGCGCCGTCGCCGTCCCGCCGTCATCGAGCTCGACCGTCGCCTGCTCGGCGTCTCCGGCCGCTTCGATCTCCTGCAGGGCGACCACGCTCGCGGGGCGGTTGAGCTGCTGGTTCAGGGCGACCGCGCCGACGCCGACACCGACGAGGACCGCGAGGCATGCAGCCAACGCGAAGACCGCGCGACCCCAACGGTGCGGCTTCCGCGTCGGAACCTCGGCGGCGGTCTCTTCCGCTGCACGACTCTCGGCCGCGGGTGCGGCCGCGGGTGCGGCCGCGGGTGCGGCCGCGGACGCGGGTTCCGGTGCAGGAGCGGCCGCACGCGGCTCGTCTGCGTACGGTGCGCTCCCCTGCGGCGTCGTGGCGATCTGGGCGAGCAGAGCCGATCGGATGCTCGCGGGTGGATCGACCGTCGCGGCCGTCTCGGCGAGCAGACCGGCCGCAGCGGCATCCGCCTCGACGATGGTCTGCCACTCGGGGTGTGCCGCGAGCGCATCACGGAAACGGCGCTCGTCTTCTGCCGAAAGCGCGTGCAGGGCGGCACCTGCCGCGAGCTCTGCGAATTCGTTCTCGTTCATGCCGTCACCCCCATCGCCGTGCGCAGACGGGTCAGCCCGTCTCGCATCCGTGTCTTTATCGTCCCCAGCGGCGCGCCCACCAGGGCCGCGATCTCGTTCTGACTGTAACCGCCGTAGTAGGCGAGGACGAGTGCCTCGCGCTGCACCTCAGGAAGCCCCGAGAGAGCGTCGACGACCTTCTCGCCTTCGATCCCCAACTCCACCTGCTCTGCCACGCTGTCGTGTGCCACTCCGATGTCCTTGAACCCGGCCCGCACATCGCGGTCGGCGCTCGACTGCGATGCCCGCACCCGGTCGACGGCCCGACGATGTGCGATCGTCATGACCCACGTTCGTCCTTGACCTCTGTTCGGAGCGAAGCGGGAAGCGGATTGCCAGATCTCCAGGAAGACCTCCTGCAGGACTTCCTCGCTCTGCGCCCGGTTCACCAGCACGCGGAGGATCAGCCCGAACGCGCGGGAGGAGAGGGCGTCGTAGAGCGCCGCGAACGCAGCCTGATCACCGTCGGCGACGCGCACGATGAGGTCGCCGACGGCATCCTGCGTCGCACCGTCCTCCGGGACGTCCATTCCGTCGATGACCATCTCCACAAGCATGCCGCATCTCCTCTCCTTACCCGCGCAGACGTCACCCGAATGTGAAGGAATAGACCTGGATCCCCGGCGGCACGTCGAGCGTGAGGGTGCCTTCGTCGATGTCGTCCTGCTTCAGCAGCTCGTAGGAGCGTGGAGTCCCGTCGACCGCGATGGTCTCCGTCGAGCCCTCATCGCGGCGGAGCTCGATGTCTCCCGTCCCGGCGACCACGACCCGCACCTCGGCGGCGTGATACTCGAGGCTGATCCGGCCGTCGTCGCCCTCGGGCGTCGCGAACTGCGTCTCGATCGTCCAGTCGCCGTCGAGCGCGAAGCTGTCGGCCGGCTGATCCTTCGGGGTCGTGTACGCATTCGTCCCGGCGCGGTAGTCGCCGTCGCCGCCGTAGTTCACGTCTTTCGACGAGCCGAGGAAGGTCTCCCTCGTCGTCGACCCCACATCCGGCGTGTCATCCTCGACGTCCGTCGCGGCGGGCAGTTCCACGGAGGGATCCGCGTCCTTCAGCAGCTCCCGGATCATCGACTCGGTCGCGGCGTAGTTGCCCTCGCCGAACGAGATGTGACGCACGGTTCCCTCCGCATCGATCAGGTAGTGGGCGGGCCAGTAGCGGTTGCGGTAGTTCGTCCATGTCGACAGGTTGTTGTCGAGGGCGACGGGGTACTCGATGCCGAAGTCGCGGGCACCGGCTGCCACGTTGCCCGGATCCTTCTCGAAGGCGTACTCCGGAGAGTGGATGCCGATCACCTGGAGACCCGCATCGCGGTATGTCTCATCCCAGGCCACGACGTGCGGGAGGGAGCGCTGGCAGTTGATGCACGAGTACGCCCAGAAGTCGATCAGCACCACCTGGCCGCGCAGATCCTTCAGGTCGAGTGCCTCGCCGTTCGGCGTGTTCTGCCACTCCTGGATGCCCTTGATCGACGGGGCCGTGCCGCACGATTCCAGCTCTTCCGCGCCGTTGGTGCACTTGTCGAGGTCTTTGTTCTCGTCGTTGACGAGTCCGCCGAGATCGAGGGCGTCCTTCACCTGGTCGGAGTCGGCGATCTGCTCCTGCAGGGGCGCGGTGTAGTCCGGGAGCAGACGCTGCAGGGCCTGGGGCACGTTGAACACGAGGCCGACGGCCAGCGCGATCATCGCGACACCCGCGGCGATGCGCAGTCCGCGCTCCTTCGAGCGGAACGAGCGGATGCGCTCGACGACGCTGCGACCGGCGAGCGCGAAGATCAGCAGCGGCACAGCCACCCCGATCGAGAACGACACGGTGAGGAGCACGGTGCCGATGCCGATCTGTCCGGTGGAGCCCGCGACGATGATGGCGGCGAGCACGGGGCCGGCGCACGGCACGAACACCGCGCCGAGCGCGAGGCCCACGCCGAAGCCACTCCCCCGGTTCTTCACCTCGCGCTGGCCGAACCGCTGGAACGGCCGCTCGAGGATGTGCTGGAACCTCGGCACGATGAGCCCGACGCCGATGATGATCAGCACCGCGATGCCGACCCAGCGGATGATGTCCTGCGGCAGGTTCAGCAGACCGAGCAGCAGGGAGCCGCCGAGCGTGACGAGCGTGAAGCTCAGCACCAGTCCGGCGATCACGAAGTAGGGGCGGCTCCGCTTGGCGGGCACCACCTCGTCTTCATAGCGCGCCGACTGCGCGCCCCCGGTGAGGAAGATCACGGGCAGCACGGGCAGGATGCACGGCGAGATGCCGGTGATGAGCCCGCCGAGCAGGCCGATGATGATCAGGTCCATGAGGTCCCCACTTCTGTCGGGAGCTGTTCGCTCCGGGGACGACAACGGATTGGATTCCGTCGATCTGAGAGATTTCTGAGATTTCTCCCATCCGATCTCGAAGGTGCTCCGAACAGCCCTCGACGCCACGGAGAGGCCGTGGCTCAGTTCTGAAGGAGCTCGACATGTTCAGCACCAAGAAGAAGGTCACCGCAGCCATCACCCTCGGCCTGGCGAGCGCGTTCCTGCTCTCCGCCTGTTCGATGGGCAGCGGCAGCACCACGGAGGAGTCCACCGAGCCCAAGACTCCGGAGACGTCGGAGTCGACGCCGATGGAGGAGATGGACCCGGCCGCGAACCTGGTCGGACCCGGTTGCGCCGCCTACGCGGAAGCCGTTCCGGAGGGCGCAGGCTCGATCCAGGGCATGTCCCAGGACCCGGTCGCCGTCGCCGCATCCAACAACCCGATGCTGACCACCCTGGTCGCCGCAGTGAGCGGACAGCTCAACCCCGATGTGAACCTCGTCGACACGCTCAACGGAGACGAGTTCACGGTGTTCGCACCGGTGGATGACGCTTTCGCGAAGATCGACCCCGCCACGATCGAGGCACTTAAGACCGACAGCGAGACGCTGAGCTCGATCCTGACCTACCACGTGGTCCCCGGCCAGATCGAGCCGGCCGACATCGAGGGCATGCACACGACGGTCCAGGGTGCCGACCTCGAGGTCACCGGCAGCGGCGACGAGTGGATGGTCAACGACGCCAAGGTCGTCTGCGGTGGAGTCCAGACCGCGAACGCGACCGTGTACCTGATCGACACGGTCCTGATGCCCCCGGCTTCCTAAGCACGGGATGGCCGGGAGGAGGACCCGGCCGACGACCTTCCCGGGGTAGGGGGAGCCACCCGGGAAGGAAAAGGGGCCGTCGGCGACGTTCTGTCGCCGACGGCCCCTCGTCGTGCGCACTAGACTTTGGGGAGGGGCCTCTAGCTCAGTTGGCAGAGCATCGGACTTTTAATCCGCGGGTCGTGGGTTCGAGCCCCACGGGGCCCACCGTGAAGGCCGCACCTCGGCATCCCTCTCAGGATTCGCCGTCGTGTGTGCCTGCCAGCAGTTCCTCGCGGATGTCGGCCACCCCACTGGGCAGGGACTCGCCTTCGAGTTCGAATGTCGGGGCTTTCGGGGTGCCACCGATCGCGCACACCGCGACGGTGTCCTGGTCGTCCAGCGTCTTGGGGATGACCACGAACCAGAGGGACTTCTCCCCGAGCCATTCGGTGGTCGCCATGTCGGCGAAGTAGGTCGCGTCCGGCGCGAGGCTGCGCGTCCGCTCGGTGCAGAGTTTCACGAGCTGGGACCCGGTGAACTCCGAGGCGGCCTCCGTCGGGTCCGGCGTGGGGGTGGCGGTCTGCGACGGCGTGGGAGTCGGCGACTCCGTGCCGGATGTCTCCGATGCCGACGGCGACGGGCTCGGGGCCGGCTCAGGGGCGCAGGCCGCGAGCAGAACGAGCATCGGCAGGAGGACGAGAGCAGGACGAACGCGCATGTCTGGATGCTACTGCCGGAGCAGCGGAATGCGACGGGAGCGCTCCGGAGACGCGGGCTTCTCCTGTATCACCGGCTCTACATCGCGGCCACCCCCTTCACACTTCGAAGCGTCCGGGAGAGGGTCGACTCATCCGCGATCCGCGGACGACCCTCCACGAAAGGACGACGAACCATGGCTCTCACCGGCAACCGAGTGGCATTTCTGGCGACGGACGGATTCGAGGACAGCGAGCTCACCAGCCCGTGGGATGCGGTGACGGCCGAGGGAGCCAGCGCGACGCTGATCGCTCCCGACGGCGCCGCGATCACCGGGAAGAACGGTCATGAGCAGGCCGTCGATCTGCTCGCCTCCGAGACGACGGCCGATCAGTTCGATGCGCTCGTGCTGCCCGGCGGCGTCGTGAACGCCGACCACCTGCGCCTCGACAAGCCGTCGATCGCCCTGGCGCGGGCCTTCTTCGAGCAGCACAAGCCGGTGGGCGTGATCTGCCACGGGGCCTGGATCCTCATCGAGGCAGGGGTCGTGGACGGGCGGACGCTCACCAGCTACCCGAGCCTGACGACGGATCTCCGCAACGCCGGGGCGACCTGGGTGGACGAAGAGGTCGTGGTCGACGAGGGCCTCGTCTCCAGCCGCACGCCTGACGACCTGCCCGCCTTCAACGCGAAGCTCGTCGAGGAGATCGGCGAGGGGAAGCACTCCGGGCAGACCGCCTGACGGGGCTCTCAGTCAGCCGGCTCCACGGTGGGCGGAGTCCAACCCGACAGCTCGTCGAGCCGCGGCCGGTACAGACGGATCAGCAGATTCCACCCCTCCGGCGTAGGGACCTGGTTGGGACGGTCGTCGTCGAAGTCTCCGAGCCAGACGGTCAGACCCCCATCCGGGTCCTTCACTCCGAACACGTCGTTGACGTTGGTGGCACCCGAAGGTCCGGGCTCGAAATAGCCGTCGCCGTTGTAGACGCTGACGGAGTAGAACGCGTCCGCCGGCACGTCGCGAAGGGTGATCCGGTACCGCCCCGGCGGGAGGTCCGGAAACACGGATACGTACTGAGCCTCGTCGTCGGGCAGACCGCCCCAGCCGGACGCCGTTCCCAGGAGGTGGTGCACGGGGTCGACCTGATCGACGCTCCCGAAGCTCTTCGAGTACCCGGGAAGACCCCGCGCCAGCGCCAGCAGGAGATCCCGCGTCGTCTTGTGCGTGTTCGCGTCGAAGCCCGACGACGTGAAAGGCCTCGCCGACGCGGCTTCGAGGTGCATCCCATCCTGGATGGCGTGGACCTCGGCGATGTCATCGAGATCGGACGGATCGAACAGGGTTCGCGCGGCGACGACCACGAAGTCGGAGCCGAACTCCTCCGTCGTCAGGTCGTAGGTTCCCGACTCGTGCAGCACTCGATTGATGTAGTGGTCCTGGTTGATGACCATGACCGAGACGTACCGGTCGCCGACCGGCGGAAGCCTGAACCGCGCCCCCCGGGAGATGTCGACGATCGCGAACGAGTACAGGGTGTCGCGGTTCTGCCGGATCACGGGCTGGTTCTCGAGCGGGGCGAGCTGCCGATCGTGATAGATCTCGTTCACCGCTCCGGATAGCTGCAGCATGCGGCTGATCATCGCGTCGGTCTCCGCGCGGGCGAAGTTGTCCACATTCACGATCACGTCGGTCACATCGTCTCCTCGTCTTTCCGGCAATCCTGGCAGAGGACGCGGCCGCGAGGTGTGGCCGAAAGTCTCGATCCCTCAGACGCGGGCCCGATGGCGCCGGACGGCGGCGCGGTTCGCGCAGCGCACGGAGCAGAAGCGCTGACGACCGTTGCGGGTCACGTCGGCGACGACGTTCGTGCACGGCTCCGCCTGGCACCTCCCGAGCCTGCTCATCCCCCGCGTGACGAGGTGGAGCGATGTGCCGAGGCTGATGATCGCCCGCAGCACGTACGGCAGCGACGGCACGTCGTCACGGTAGTGCAGGTGCCAGCCTTCGCCGTCGTGGTTCGTGAGCCGCGGATAAGCGGCCGCGGCCGCGAGCTGGCCGTTGAGCAGCAGAGCGCGGGCGTCGGGGTCGGGCTCATCGACGATTGCGAGCCAGTCGTCGATGACCACCCTGACCTGCTCGTGGTCGTCGTCGGCCGGCGGGAAGGTCTGGGTCATGCCCAGTTCGAGGGTGCGCTCCTCGATCCCGGCACGATCGGCCGGCCAGTCGTTGGCCAGCGAGGCAGCCAGCAGCACCGCGTATTCGCCGTAAGGGTTGAGATGCATAAGACCATTACATCACGCTGGAGGCATGACCTCGCAGAACACGCTCCCGATCCCCCGCGTCCGACCCTCGGCAGAGACGCACGAGCATTCCTGGGTCGTCGAGTCCCGGCATCCGACGAGTGAGGGCGTCGTCCTCTACGTGCGGTGTGGGGACTGCGGCATACGCCGCGTCGACCTGCAGTCACACCCGCACACACCGCCGGCCGCGCTGAGTACGGAGGCGGGCGCGGTCCGAGGCTGAGACTCAGGCCTCGACGATCTCACCGTTCCGCGGAACCCACCGGGCACCGCCGAGCCGAGCGAACAGGATCGGGACGCCCCGGGCTTCGCGCCCGAGCGAGTCGGACACCTGAACGTGCACGTGCGGTTCGGTGCTGTTGCCCGAGTTCCCGCACTCGCCCAGCTGCTCGCCGATCGCCACGTTCTGCCCCTGCCTCACGCGGATGCTCCCCCTGCGCAGATGGGCGAGAAGCACGAGTCCGCCGCCCACGCGGACGACCACGTGATTGCCGGCGATCGCCGGAGCACCCCCGCGGATGCGCGACGACTGAGTGAGCGCGTACCCGATCAGCGACAGCGGGGAGCGACGCGCGACGTGGTCGATCTCGCCGTCGTGGAGGGCCACGACCTCGCCCTCCACCGGGCTGAGAATCGGGCGGCCGAACCCCGCGAATGACTCCGGAGCCTCCGTGCCGATCAGACTCGCGAGTGTGCGGGGCGCGCTGCGCCCGTCCGGATCGACAGGCACGAAGTCGATCGCGTGCGATGTGCCGAACAATTCCGTGCCGTGGCTCGGAACGCGGGATGCGGGACTGTTCTGAACCAGCCACCGCCCCGTGAACGGCAGGGCCAGCTCGACGGCATCCGGTGCAATCACGCCGTCAGCTCGATGAGTTTCCGTGTCGTGCGGAGGTTTCGCGCCGTCCCGGCGACGCCCAGTGCCCGATCGAGCACGGCCTTGGTGAGTTTGGTGGAGTGCACACCGCCGCTTCCGTAGTCGATCCACAGGTCGTCCCCGATCAGTGCGAGACGCTCCTCGGGCCGGAGCCGCTCCTCCAACGCCTCGACCGCTCCGTCGGACGGCGGCCCCTCGAGGAACATCGCGTGCACGAACTTCACGTCACCCTCGGGGAACGGCTGGGCGGACTCCGACGCGACCAACTGCGCGTGCGTGCGATGGATGACCGGGGTGTCGACCCCGAACTCCTCCTGGATCGCGGCGCGCACGGCCGCGCATGCGGCATCCGGGTTCTTCGGGGTCGCGCAGATGATGTTGCCGCTCGCGATGTAGGTCGACACGTCGGCGAGTTCGGTCTCGGTCGCCAGAACCTCCCGCAACCGCACCATCGGAACGCTGTTGCGCCCACTGACGTTCACGGCTCGGAGCAGCAGGACGCTGCGGCTCACGCGTCGGCGCTCTCGACCAGTTCTGCTCCCGCGTGCACGAGTTCGGCGAGGGCCGCTTCGCTCGGTTCCGGAGCAACCCCGGCGATGAGGTCGGTCAGAATCCGCACATGGACGCCGTGTGCGATCGCATCCAGTGCAGACGCGCGCACGCAATGGTCGGTGGCGATGCCGACCACATCGGCGCTGAGCACTCCCGCGGCAGTCAGCAGGGCACCGACGGTCTCCCCCGTCTCCGTCTGTCCCTCGAACATCGAATACGCGGGCTTGCCCTGCCCCTTGCGGACGTGGTGCGTCACGGCATCCGTCCCCAGGAGCGGGTCGTACTCCGCGCCTTCGGTGCCCGCGACGCAGTGCACCGGCCACGAGTCGACGAAGTCAGGCGTCTCCGCGAAGTGCCCGCCGTTGTCGCCCTCCGCGTCATGCCAGTCCCGCGAGGCGATGATCACTGCGTAGTCGGAGGAATGCGCGGCGAGGAAGCCCGTGACAGCGGCCGCGACCGCATCACCGCCCGCGACCGCGAGGGCCCCGCCTTCGGTGAAATCGTTCTGGACATCGACGATGAGAAGCGCTCTGCTCATGCTTCGAGGGTACGCCGGAGGAACGGGAAAGGCCCCGTGATGTTCTTCGCATCACGGGGCCTTCGGAGCCGCTTGTCAGAATCGAACTGACGACCTTTTCATTACGAGTGAAATGCTCTGCCGACTGAGCTAAAGCGGCGTGCGACGCGTGAGCGGCGCGATCACCGATATTACCCTGTCTCGTGCTCGCTCGCGAATCGAGCCCGCTTCACTCGCAGCGCAGGCCGTCTTCGGGCACCACATCGTCGAGCAGGAACGCCTCGACGGCGTCGTCCACGCACACGTTGCCCTTGTTGTAGCCGGTATGTCCCTCGCCGACGCGAGTGATGAGGACGCCTTCTTCGAGTTGGTCGGCCAGCGACTCGGACCACTCGTACGGCGTTGCAGGATCGTTCGTCGTGCCGATCACGAGGATGGGGCCTGCGCCCTCAGCCGTGATCTCCCCCCGCGTGCCGGTCGGCGGGTAAGGCCAGACCTCGCAGGAGTCGGGTCCGGTCCAGTACGGGGCGATCGTCGGAGCCCCCTCGGCGATCTTGGCCTCGGTCGCGGCTTCGGCGGCCGGGTCGTCTTCGACCGGGTAGTCCATGCAGTTGTATGCCCGGAAAGCCTCGGTGGAATTGTCGGTGTAGACCCCGTCGTCGCCGCGCTTGTTGTAGAAGTCGGCGAGCAGGAATGCGGTGGTCGGGTCGCCCTGGAGCGCCTCGTCGAGGGCCTGGGTGAGGATCTCCCAACTCTCCTGGGCGTACAGCGCGGCGATGATCGCCGTCAGCAGGGAGTCCGCTCCCATCAAGCGTCCGTCGCCGTTCTCGAGCGGCGTGCGATCGACACTCGCCAGCAGCGCCCCGAGGTCGGCCATCGCCTCATCCACCGTTCCGTTGAAGGGGCAGCTTCCCGAGTCGAGACAGTTCTGCATGTAGGCGCGCAGCGCCGACTCGAACCCCAGCGCCTGAGTGGCGCCCACCTCGAGCCCCGGAACCGCGGGGTCGATAGCACCGTCGAGCACCAGGCGCCCGGCCTTCGCGGGGTACAGCTTGGCGTAGGTCGCGCCGAGGAACGTGCCGTAGGAGTACCCGAGGTAGTTCAGCTGCTTGTCGCCCAGCACGGCGCGGATCAGGTCCATGTCGCGGGCGGAGTTGACCGTGGTGACGTGCGGCAGGATGCCTTCACTGTTCGCCTCGCACGCCTCGGCGAACGACTTGTGCGCATCGAGCAGCTCGGCCTCCCACTCGGCGGTGCCGCGGGCTGCGGAGGGGATGCCGTAGAGGTAGTCGTCCATCTCGGACGCGTCGTAGCAGGTCACCGCGGTCGAGCCGCCGACTCCGCGCGGGTCGAAGCCGATCACGTCGTAGTTCTCGATGAGATCGGGCCCGACGGCGAAGTCGAGGCTGCTCTGGACGAGCTCCACACCGCTCGAGCCGGGGCCGCCCGGGTTCGTCAACAGGGAGCCGACGGGGGTCCCCTGCGCTCGGTGCCGGATCACCGACAGGCTGATGTCACCGGCTCCCGGGTTCTCCCAGTCGAGCGGCGCCGTCACGTCGGTGCAGTCGAAGCCGGGACCGCAGTCCGTCCACTCGAGCTCCTGCGAGTAGAAGGGCAGCAGGTCTTCGGCGACACCCTCGGTGTCGGGGACGATGGTGGTCGCCGGCCGCGAGGACTGCTCGGGGATCATCGCGTAGAGGCAGCCCGAGAGGGCGACGGATGCCGCGGCGATGCCGGCGATGACCGCGGCGGCGCGACGGAAGCGGGAAGTCGATCGGTGATTCACGGTTTCCTCCCGCTCGTGATCGTCACGAGCAAGCTCTCCAGCGCGAGCAGCGGAGCGACGTTGCGCTCCAGCGACTGCCGCGTCTCGGCAAGGTGGTCAAGTACGACAAGGGTACGGGCCTCGGGCCAGGCCGATGCCAGGCGCTCCAGCTCGGAGCGCAGCTCGCTGTTGATGAGGTCGTCTCCGCGGCCGAACTGGAGCATGATGACGTCGCGGAACAGCGACTGCATGTCGGTCAGCACGCGGTCGATCCCGTCACGCAGACTGCGCGTGGCACGCTTCTTCTGATCGTCTTCGAGGGCCGAGAGCTGCGTGCGCAGCGCCGGAGGTACGGCCTGCCCCTCGGCGATGCCGATCGTGCGCAAGAGCGAAGCCCGTTCCTGCGCGTCGCGCTCCGCGGTCAGTGCTTTCGCGTCGTCGGTCGCGGCCTGGATGATCCGCCCCGCCACGTCGACCGCATCGCCGACACCGCGGACGCCGATGACCGCGCGAAGGGTCTCGTCGCGCCGACGCCGCGCCGCATCATCGGTGGCGAGTCGCTGCGCCATGCCGATGTGGCGCTGCGCGTGCCGAGCGGCCTGCTCGGCGACGGCTTCGTCGACCCCCGTGCGCAGGCTGATGAGCCGGGCGACATCGGCGACATCCGGCTCACGCAGTCGCAGGGAGCGCACCCGCGAGCGGATCGTCGGCAGCAGATCGGCCTCGCTGGGCGCGCACAGGATCCACACCGTCTGCTCGGGCGGCTCCTCGAGGGCTTTCAGCAGCACGTTGGAGGTGCGTTCGACCATGCGATCGGCGTCTTCGACCACGATGACGCGGTATCGACCGGCGGAGGGTGCGAAGTAGGAGCGCTCGACGAGAGCGCGGGCCTCGGCGATCGTGATGATGACCTTGTCGGTGCGGAGCGCCGTGACATCCGGATGGGTGCCCGCGAAGACCTGGCGCATCACCGCCTCATCGTCGGGGTGGTCGGCGATCAGCGCCGCCGCGAACGCGTACGCGAGAGTCGAACGGCCGGATCCGGGCGGACCCGTGATCAACCAGGCGTGCGAGAGCGCAGCCGGATCGGATGCGGCCGCACGGAGCGTGTCGACGGCGGCATCCTGCCCCCACACATCCGCCCACGGGAAAGGAGCAGGAACGGTGGGAGGCATGCACTCAGCCTAATCGGGACCACCGACGCCGAACGGCACGGGTGTCGTTCGACCGGGTCAGCCCAGAAGAGCGGCGACCCGAGCGCGGATCTGCTCCGCGATCATCGACGGCGCTGCGGCGGCGTCGAGCACGAAGAACCTGTCGGGCTCGGCCGCCGCGAGGGCGAGGTACGCATCGCGCACGCGGCCGTGGAACTCCGCCTGTTCTGCTTCCAGTCGGTCGAACGGCTTGTCGGCGGAGTCGAGGCGGGTACGAGCCACCGTGGGGTCGAGGTCGAGCAGCACGGTCAGGTCGGGCAGCGCGCCTTCGGCCGCCCACAGGGACAGGTCGCGGATTTCCGCCGCATCGAGCACGCGGCCGGCGCCCTGGTAGGCCACGGACGAGTCGAGGTAGCGGTCCTGCAGCACCACGTCGCCGCGGTCGAGTGCGGGCCGCACGACCGTCGCGACATGATGCGCGCGGTCGGCCGCATACAGCAGTGCCTCGGCGCGCGGCGCGATGTCACCGCGATGATGCAGCACGATGTCGCGGATGAGCTGCCCGACTTCGGATCCGCCGGGTTCCCGCGTGCGCACGACCGTTCGGCCCGTGCTTTCGAGCCACTCCGCGAGAAGGTCCGACTGCGTGGTCTTGCCCGTGCCGTCGCCGCCTTCGAGCGTGATCCACACCCCGTGGCCCGGGGTCACGAGCCCGCCTTCTCCGCAGCCTTCGCGGCGGCGTTGGCTGCACGCGTGGCCGCTGCCTTCTTCGCCGCCGCCGAGCGTGCGGCCGACGTCGCCGCCGTGGTCTTCTTCGCCGCAGTCTTCTTCGCTGGAGTCTTCTTCGCCGCGGTCTTGGCTGCGGGCTTCTTGGCGGGCGCCTTCTTGGCCGGCGCCTTCTTGGCTGCGCCGCGCTTCGGGGCCGGCCCCTTCGCACGCTTGTCGGCGAGCATCTGCACCGCGATCTCGAAGGTGATGTCGTCGACGGTCTGGCCGCGCGGGATCGTGACGTTCGTCTCGCCATCGGTCACGTAGGCGCCGAAGCGGCCGTCGCGGATGCGGATCGGCTTGCCGCTGACGGGGTCCGCCTCGAACTCGGCGAGTGCGCTGGACGCACGGCGTCCGGCGCCGTACTTCGGCTGGGAGTAGATCTCGAGCGCCTGTTCGAGCGTGACGTCGAAGATCTGCGACTCGCTCTCGAGCGACCGCGAGTCGGTGCCCTTCTTCAGGTAGGGACCGAAGCGGCCGTTCTGCGCCGTGATCTCGTCACCGGATTCGGGGTCGACGCCCACCACTCGCGGCAGACTCAGCAGCTTCAGGGCCGTGTCGAGGTCGATTTCGTCGACGGACATCGAGCGGAAGAGCGATGCGGTGCGCGGCTTCGGAGCCGCCTCCTTCTTCGCGCCGCGCTTCGGCTTCGGGGCCTCGACGACCTCGCCGGTCGCCTCGTCGACCGCGGCGTCCTCGGACACCGGGTCGTTCTCCTGCACGTACGGACCGAACCGGCCGTCCTTGACGACGACGATCTTGCCGTTCTCCGGGTTCTCGCCCAGCACGCGGTCGCCCGCGACGGGGGCGTCGATGAGCTCCTGTGCCTTCTCGGCGGTCAGCTCGTCGGGCGCGAGGTCTTCCGGCACGTTGACGATGCGCGGCTTGGCGTCGGGGTTCTCCGGGTCGGCGACCTCGAGGTACGGGCCGTACTTGCCGAAGCGCAGCGTGGCCGTGTCGGTGATGCGGGTGGAGTTGAGGGCCCGCGCGTCGATCTCGCCGAGGTTGTCGACGACCTGACGAAGCCCCGTGTGCGAGTCGGAGCCGAAGTAGAACGACTTGAGCCACTCCACCCGGTTCTGCTCGCCGCGGGCGATCGTGTCGAGGTCGTCCTCGAGCGCGGCGGTGAAGTCGTAGTCGACCAGCTCGGCGAAGTGCTCCTCGAGCAGCCGGACCACGCTGAACGCGAGCCAGGTCGGCACGAGCGCCTGTCCGCGCTTGACCGCGTAGCCGCGATCGAGGATGGTCTCGGGGATCGAGGCGAACGTCGAGGGACGGCCGATGCCCTTCTCCTCGAGCACCTTCACGAGCGACGCCTCGGTGTAGCGCGGCTTCGGCGTGGTGCGATGCCCCTTCGCCTCGGCATCCGACACCGCGAGCTGATCGCCGACGGCCACGGCGGGCAGCGACTGGTTCTCGGCGGCATCCGCATCGCCGCGCTTCTCGTCGCGCCCCTCTTCGTAGGCCTCCAGGAAGCCCTTGAAGATGTACACGGTTCCGGACGCCGTGAACTCCGCCTTCTTCCCGGCGGCATCGACGGCGATGGTGACCGTGGTGGTCTCATACTTCGCGTCGGACATCTGGCTCGCGACCGTGCGCTTCCAGATGAGGTCGTAGAGGCGCTGCTCGTCACGATCCAGTTCCGACGACAGGGAGGCCGGCGTGCGGAAGTTGTCACCGGAGGGGCGGATCGCCTCGTGCGCCTCCTGCGCGTTCTTGCTCTTGGACTTGTAGACGCGCGGCTTCAGCGGCACCGCGGCGTCGCCGTACAGCGCGACCGCCTGGCTCCGTGCCGCCTGCACCGCCTGGGTGCTCAGCGACGTGGAGTCGGTACGCATATAAGTGATGTAACCCTTTTCGTACAGCCGCTGGGCCACACCCATCGCCTGCTTGGCTCCCATCGAGAGCTTGCGCCCCGCCTCCTGCTGCATCGTGGAGGTCGTGAACGGCGCGTATGGGCTGCGCGTTCCCGGCTTGGCCTCGACCTTGGTGACGCTTCCGGTGCCGACGGCGTCGACCGCCTCGGCGAGCGCTGCGGCGGTGGCCTCGTCGAGGATGACGACGGCCTTCTTGAGCTTTCCGTCATCATCGAAGTCGGTGCCGCGGGCGAGCTGGCCGCCGTCGACGCGCACGAGACGGATCTTGAAGGATGTGCCGGTCGCGGCCGCCTGGGCATCGACGTCCCAGTATTCGGCAGAGGTGAACGCCATGCGCTCGCGCTCCCGGTCGACGATCAGGCGGGTGGCGGCGGACTGCACGCGTCCGGCCGAGATGCCCGTCTTGACCTTGTACCAGAGCACAGGCGAGACGTCCCAGCCGTACAGACGATCGAGGATGCGGCGGGTCTCCTGCGCGTCGACGAGGTCGTGATCGAGTTCGCGGGTGTTGCCGACCGCGGCCTGGATCGCGTCCTTGGTGATCTCGTGGAACACCATGCGCTTTACGGGGACCTTGGGCTTGAGCGTCTCGAGCAGGTGCCAGGCGATGGCCTCGCCCTCGCGGTCCTCATCAGTGGCGAGCAGGAGCTCGTCGGCGCTCTTCAGGGCGCGCTTGAGTTCGGCGACCGTCTTGGTCTTGCGATCGGAGACGACGTAGTACGGGTCGAACCCGTTGTCGATGTCGATGGAGTACTTCCCGTACGCCTGCTTGTCGGCGGCCGGGATGTCCTTCTTGTCAGCGAGGTCGCGGATATGGCCGACGGAGCTGAGTACCTCATAGCCGTCGCCGAGGTATCCCTGAATAGACCGCATCTTCGTCGGGGACTCGACGATGACGAGCTTCTTGCCTTCAGCCAAGGGTGCGTCCTTTCTTCGAAGCACACCATACACACCACTGTGTGGGGTCGTTCACAGTGAGTGAGGTCGCACGGCCGTCACTGTCCCTCGGGTGGCCCGGCACGGGCTCGGGAGACGGCTGCGAGTCCAGCGTACGCCGCCTGCACCTCCACGGTCGCCACGAAGCCCTCGAGCGAGCAGCCGGTGAGCGCCGCGCCCGCCGCCTCCGCGACCCGCCCGGCGAGCGCGCAGGGCTCCGCTGCGTTCGGCACGGCGCCGCTCGCGGCATCGGCTGCGGCGAGCGCCGCGGCATCAGCCGCCCCGGCAGCGCGCTGCGCCGTCACCGCCGCTCCACCGACGGCGGCGAGCCCGAGCGAGAGCGCGGCCGCGGCCGCCAAGACCCCCGCGGCCACCGCCGTGCCCGCCATCAGCGGCCTCCGTCGAGCGCACAGCTCGACGCCTGCAGTGGCAGCCGCACCAATGCGCCGACGGAAGCCTCGAACGTCGCCGTGACGCACACCAGGTCGCCCGAGTGCGACGTCGAGATCCCTGCGCCCGAGACGGCCGCGCCCACCACGCGCTGCGCGGCGTCCGCGCCCTCGCCGCGCCCGAGGAGACGGGCCGCATCCGCCGACGCATCCTGCAGCGCCACCTGGCGCGAAGCCGCGCCGAGCGCGCCCGCACCGAGGAGGAGCGTCAGGACCACCGCGGGCAGCGCGAGAGCAAGTTCTGCGGCGACGGAGCCTCGCTCCCCCACCCCGCCGCGACCGGCGCTCCTCCGGATAGGCATCACGACACGGTGAGCGCGCGCCGGACGAGATCGGTGAGGATCCCGCGAACCTCATCGGACCGCATGATGACGACGAGGAGCCCGGCGAAGGCGACCGCGGCCATCGTGGTGATGGCGTACTCGGCCGTGGCCGCACCGGTGTCGTCGCCGAACAGCGCAGCCGCGCGGCGCCGGTCGAGTCGGGGGATGTTGGTCATGATGTACCTCTTTCTCTGTGTGATGGTTTCGTCTCGGTGGGCTGGTCTCCGCAGGTGCCGGGAGTTCGCTCACAGGGGCAGCGGTGTCGCGGCCAAGACGCTGAGCAGCATCGGTGCCACGCCGAGCAGGAGGAAGGCGGGCAGGGTGCACACGCCGAGCGGGATGAGCAGCTGCGTCGAGAGCTTCGCCGCGCGCAGTCGGCCGTGCACCCGCGCGGCATGCCGATCTTGCGCGGCGGACGCCCGGAGAAGCTCCACGGCGGGCACGCCGGCTGCGCGGGACAGCTCCAGCACGGACCGGATGCCCTCTTCGGCCCCGCCGCCGGCCGAGCTCTCGGCGACCAGACGGAGGGCACGATCGATGGATGCGCCCCCGGCGAGCGCGACGGCCACCAGTTCGGCCCGCATCCCGGGCGTGCCAGGCTCGGGCGCAGCACGTTGGAGCAGCCGCCTGGTCCACAGCCGCGCCGCGAGCACGAGCAGCAGGCCCGCCACCACGCAGGCGGCGCCCACCGGGTTGCCGACGATGACCCCGAGTGTGTCGAAGCCGAGCGCGAAGCCGAGAAGGAGTCCGGCGAGCGGCATCCACAGCAGCAGACGCGCCGTTCCCGCAGGCTCGGCGAGTGCGATGCGCACGTCGTCAGCGGCGGACGCGGCATCGCGAAGGGATTCGGCGATGATCCTGAGCACCTCCGCGAGCGGGGCTCCGACTGTCGTGGCGATCTCCCACGCGGCTGCGAGGTCGACCCAGGCCCCACCCTCGGCCTCGATGGCGTCGAGAAGGGGCACCCCCGCCTCGACTCGGTCGGTCACGGCCACCGCGTGGGGATCGCCGATGCCAGCGAGGTGCCGCCAGGCGACGACCGGCACAGCGCCTGCCTGCAGCAGCACGGCCAACGTCTGCACCGAGGTCGCGGCGTCGCTCGGTCCCGTCCCGCTCTCGCTCGTGGCAGAACGACGCCGGATCACCACGGTGTCACCTCCTCGATGTCCAGCCGGTCGCCCGCCATCACGAGTCGCCCTGCCTGACGGATCCGACGCACGCCGCCGGGGGCACGGTCGAGATGCAGCACCACGGTGAAAGCACTCACCGCCTGCCGCGCGAGGGCGACCGCGTCCATGCCGGCCAGCGCGCCGAGGGCCTCGAGCCGGGCGGGCACATCGCGGAGTCCGCTGGCGTGCATCGTGCCGGCACCGCCGTCGTGCCCGGTGTTGAGCGCGGTGAGCAGCTCGCGGACCTCTTCCCCGCGGCATTCTCCGACCACCAGCCGGTCGGGCCGCATGCGCAGAGACTCCCTCACCAGCCGAGCGAGTGTGATCCCTCCCGCTCCTTCGACGTTCGCCTGGCGCGCCTCGAGCGCGACGTGATGGGGGTGGCGCGGTCGAAGCTCGGCGACGTCTTCGATCGTGACGATCCGTTCGGTCTCGGACACCTCGGAGAGCAGCGCGGACAGGAGCGTCGTCTTGCCCGTGCCGGTGCCGCCGGTGATGAGGATGTTCGCCCGCTCGGCCACCAAGCCGACGAGCCAGGCCCGCTGGCGTGCACCGAAGGAGCCGAGCGCGGCGAGCGCCTCGAGGTCGGCTGCCCGCACCCGAGGGATGCGGATGGAGAGCGCGGTGCCGGTCGTCGAGACCGGAGCGAGGACGGCGTGCACGCGGATGCCGGAATCGAGACGGACGTCGACGCACGGAGCCTGGTCGTCGAGATGGCGTCCGCCGAGACCGACGAGCGCGACGGCGAGGTCTCGGACCTCACGCTCCGACGCCCGCCATCCGTTCACCGGCTCGGCGCCGCTGCCTCGGTCGAGGAACAGGCCACCCCCACCGTTGACGAAGACATCGGTGACGGCGTCGTCGATGTGCGGGAGGAGCGGGCCGAAGGCGGGGTCGAGCCGCAGCGGTTCGGGAGCGGCCTCCGTCGCACCAGCGAGAGGGGCTGAGCCTCGGGGTTGGATGACGAAGGAATCGGACATACCGCGAAGGTAGGCGGCACGAACGGCGGGAGTGAGGGGATGCGCAACCGAACCTCGGACGCTGTGCAGAAGCTCCGCGGTGACCGGCCGGTGCAGGAGACGGACGGGCCACGACGCACCGAGAACGGGAGCGCTCCCAACGGAATGGGCGGCATCTCACGGGGGGAATGAGATGCCGCCCACGGCGATGCACGATTGGGGGAATCGGGCATGCCAAGGCCGGAATGAGATTTCGGCTGTCGTCGAGTGTACGCAAGGCAACCGTCCTGACAAAACCGACGCGACTACCGACTTTCGGCAGTATGCGATGTGTGGCCGCGCGGATAGATTCGCCCTGACCAGGCCGTCCACCCCCACGGCCGGGCTCGAACGACCCGAATGCCGCAAAGGAGCGTCTGCCGATGAGCAGCCAGATCGACCACCTTCTCGACGAGACCCGGCGGTTCGCACCGTCGGAGGAATTCGTCGCCCAGACCATCTCATCGCCCGAGCTCTATGAGCGCGCCGCCACCGACCGCGAGGCGTTCTGGGGTGAGCAGTCCCGCGAGCTGGTGCACTGGCACAAGCCGTTCACGCAGGTGCTCGACTGGACGAACCCGCCGTTCGCGAAGTGGTTCGACGACGGCGAGCTGAACGTCGCGTACAACTGCCTCGACCGTCACGTCGAGGCCGGGAACGGCGACCGCGTCGCCCTGCACTGGGAGGGCGAGCCGGGGGATTCCCGGCGCATCACGTATGCCGAGCTGACCGAAGAGGTCAAGCGGGTCGCCAACGTCCTCGAAGGGCTCGGCATCGGCCAGGGCGACCGCGTCGCGATCTACCTGCCCATGATCCCGGAGGCGATCGCCTCGATGCTCGCGGTCGCGCGTCTCGGTGCGATCCACTCCGTGGTGTTCGGCGGGTTCAGCGCCGACAGCCTCCGCTCGCGCATCGACGACGCCGGAGCGAAGCTCGTCATCACCGCAGACGGCGGTTATCGCAAGGGCCGCGTCTCCGCGTTGAAGCCGGCGGTGGACCAGGCCCTCGCCGATCGCGGCGAGGGTGAGCAGCAGACCGTCGAGCACGTCCTCGTGGTCCGGCGCGGCGAGAACGAGGTGGACTGGATCGAGGGACGCGACCTCTGGTGGCACGACGTGGTTCCGGCGGCATCCGCCGAGCACACGGCGCAAGCCTTCCCCGCGGAGAACCCGCTCTTCATCCTCTACACGTCGGGGACCACCGGAAAGCCCAAGGGCATCCTCCACACCTCCGGCGGCTACCTCACCCAGGCCGCGTACTCGCACAGGTACGTCTTCGACCTGCATCCGGAGACCGACGTCTTCTGGTGCACGGCCGACATCGGCTGGATCACCGGGCACAGTTACGTCACCTACGGTCCGCTCGCGAACGGCGCCACCCAGGTGCTCTACGAAGGCACGCCCGACGCACCGCACCCCGGCCGTTGGTGGGAGATCATCGAGAAGTACAAGGTCTCGATCTTCTACACCGCGCCGACGGCGATCCGCTCGTTCATGAAGATCGGCCGCAGCGTGCCGAAGAAGTTCGACCTGTCGTCGCTGCGACTGCTCGGCTCGGTGGGCGAGCCCATCAACCCCGAGGCGTGGATGTGGTACCGCGAGGTCATCGGCGCCGGCAAGACCCCGATCGTCGACACGTGGTGGCAGACGGAGACCGGAGCGATCATGGTCTCCGCCCTCCCCGGCGTCACGGAGACCAAGCCCGGATCGGCTCAGGTTCCGCTGCCGGGCATCTCGATCGACGTCGTCGACGAGCAGGGCGTCGAGGTCGGCAACGGCAACGGCGGGCTGCTCGTGATCACCGAACCCTGGCCGAGCATGCTGCGCGGCATCTGGGGCGATCCGGAGCGCTACCGCGAGACGTACTGGGAGAAGTTCGAGGATCAGGGCTACTACTTCGCGGGCGACGGCGCCCGCCTCGACGAGGACGGCGACCTGTGGCTGCTCGGCCGCGTCGACGACGTCATGAACGTCTCGGGTCACCGTCTCTCCACCGCCGAGATCGAGTCGTCGCTGGTCGCGCACGAGGCGACCGCCGAAGCTGCCGTGGTCGGCGCATCGGATGAGACCACCGGCCAGGCGGTCGTGGCCTTCGTCATCATCAAGGAGAGCTACCTCGCCGAACACGAGCCGGCAGGCCTTGCCCAGCTGCTGCGCCTGTGGGTCGGCGAGCAGATCGGGGCGATCGCCCGCCCGCGCGACGTGTACATCGTCGGCGAGCTGCCGAAGACCCGCTCCGGCAAGATCATGCGGCGACTCCTGCGCGACGTCGCCGAAGGCCGCGAGGTCGGCGACACGACGACACTGGCCGACACCGCGGTCATGAGCATCATCTCGGCACAGGTGAAGTAGCACTCCCGGCGTACGAAGAACGCGCCTTCCCGATCCGGGGAGGCGCGTTCTCTCTTGTACGGCACGGATGTGCCGGACGGCCGGATGCTCAGGCGAGGATGAAGGTCACCTCGACCTCGACCGGGCTGCCGAGGGGAAGCTCTGCGACGCCCACGGCCGCACGGGCGTGACGCCCGGCCTCGCCGAAGATCTCGCCGAGGACCTCGCTGGCGCCGTTGATGACGCCGGGCTGACCCGTGAAGTCTTCGGCGGAGGCGACGAAGCCGCCCACGCGGAGCACTCCGCCGATGCGGTCGACGCCGCCCACGGCATCCGCCGCCGCGGCGAGGGCGTTCAGAGCGCAGGTGCGCGCGTAGGTCTTCGCGTCCTCCGCCGAGATCGCGTCTCCGACCTTGCCCACGGCGGGGAGCGCACCGGCGACGAACGGGAGCTGACCCGAGGTGTAGACGAGGCCGCCGTGCGCGACCGCGGGAACGTAGGCCGCGACGGGTGCGGCGACCGCGGGCAGCTCGATGCCGAGCTCAGCCAGGCGGGCGGCGACGCTCACGCCTGGCCTCCCTCGAACTGACGAGCCGCCTGCTCCGCGGCGGCGAGGCCGGCGTTCGCCGAGGAATCCGACGTGACCGGACGCTTCAGGTAGGCGACGAGACCTCCTTCGGGACCCTGCACGACCTGCACGAGCTCCCAGCCCTGCTTGCCCCAGTTGTTGAGGATGGCTGCCGTGTTGTGGATCAGCAACGGCGTGGTGAGGTACTCCCACCTGGTCATGGCACTCCTGTCGATCGGGGCGCGACACCGTCGTTGCGGGCCGGCTCGTCAAAGGTGGTATTCAGGGAACTCCCCTACGATCAAGCGTATGCCCCAAAAGAATCGCACGGTGAGAGGCGTGCTCGGCGGTCTCGTCGGGCTCGTCGGCTTGAGCGCCGTCGCCGGCCTCCTGGTCGCTGCCAGCGTCACGCCCGTCCTCACCATGACCGGTCTCGCCGGCACCCAGGCACTCACTCTTTTCGATCAGCTGCCCGAGAACCTCAACCCGGGCACGCCGATGGAGCAGTCGACCATCTACGCGACCGACCCCGACGGCAAAACGGTCGAGCTCGCCTCGTTCTACGAGCAGAACCGCGTCCCGGTCACGTACGAGCAGGTGTCCCCCGTGCTGTACGACGCCATCCTCTCCAGTGAGGACAAGAGCTTCTACAGCCACGGCGGCGTCAACCTCGGCGCGACCGTGAAGGCGCTCATCGACAACGTGCGCGGCACCTCCAGCCGCGGCGCTTCCACGATCAGCCAGCAGTACGTGAAGAACGTGCTGATCCAGGAGTGCGAGCAGGACGTCGACCGGGCCTCCGAGACCTACGCCGACGATCTCCGCAAGTGCTTCGAAGACGCGACCAACGCCAGCGGCAATGAGGGCATCGAACGCAAGCTGCAGGAGATGCGCTACGCGATCCAGGTCGAGAAGGACTTCTCGAAGAACGACATCCTGCTCGGATACCTGAACATCGCGAACTTCGGTGGCACGGTCTACGGCATCGAAGCCGCATCGCGGTACTACTTCAACACGACCGCCGCGAAGCTCACGGTCGCGCAGGCCGCGACCCTGGCCGGCATCGTGCAGAACCCGAACACGTACCGCATCGACATGCCGCAGGGCACCACGACGAACCAGGACGGCGAAGCGGTGAACACCGCCGAGAGCGGATACTCGCTCACGAAGGACCGTCGCCACTACGTACTCGGACGCATGCTCGCCGACGGCAAGATCACCCAGGCGCAGTACGACGAGGCGGACGCATCCGAGATCACGCCGACGCTGAACCCGCCCACACAGGGGTGTGCGAAGGCCGGCGTCAACGCGTACTTCTGCCAGTACGTGCGATCGATCGTGCTCGACGACGAAGCCTTCGGCAAGACTCCCCAGGAGCGCGCCGACCTGCTCCGCCGCGGCGGCCTGAAGATCTACACCTCGCTGGACTACCGCATTCAGAATCCGGCGACGCAGGCGATGAGCGATATCGTTCCGGCCAACTACGACAACGACTACTTCGGCGCTGCGGGCGTCTCGATCGAGGTCGGTACCGGTCGTATCCTCTCGATCACGCAGAACACGCAGTTCGACGAGACCACCACCGATGATCTCGCGAAGACCTCGCTCGTCTTCGCCGGCGACCAGAAGCACGGCAACTCCGGCGGCTTCCAGGTCGGCTCGGTGTACAAACTCTTCACGCTGATCGACTGGCTCGAGAAGGGCCACTCGGTCAACGAGGTACTGAACGGCCGCGTGCAGACGAACCTGAAGATCCCCGTCTGCGAGAGCCCGCAGACCGCGAACACCAAGGAGATCGGCAACTTCGGCGGAGGGGGCGGATACACCGCGAGCGTCATGGACTTCACGCGACAGTCGTTGAACAGCGGCTACTTCGCGATGGCATCGAAGCTCGACATCTGCGAGATCAACAAGGTGGCGGATCGGATGGGCGTCACGCTCGCCAACGGCAAGAAGGTCACCGAAGAGAACGTCCCGTACGACGTGCTCGGCCCGAAGAACATCTCCCCCATCGCCATGGCGAACGCCTACGCCACGGTCGCGAGCGGCGGCAAGTACTGCACCCCGCGCGCGATCGACCGAGTGGTCGGCCCCGACGGCAAGGACCGCGAGCTTCCGGCGGCCTCGTGCACCGACGGCGTGATCTCCCCCGAGGTCGCCGCCACCGCCGCGTACGCTCTCAGGGGCGTGATGGACGGCGGCACCGGTCGCGACGCGAACCCGTATGACGGCACCCCGTTGATCGGCAAGACCGGAACGCACGACCGCTGGTCCACCATGATGATCGAGTCCAGCACCAAGGTCGCTACGGCGGTCTGGGCAGGGCGCTGGAAGGGCCAGTCGGACATCTACCAGAAATGGGCCGGGAACTACCAGCTCAACGGCATGCGCTACCCGTTGGCGAAGGCCGCCCAGGCCGCCGCCAACGCGGCGTATGGCGGGGACGACTTCCCACGTCCCGACGACAAGCTCACCCGTCGGGTGCTGGTCGACGTCCCGAACGTCGTCGGCATGACGATGGAGGAGGCGGAGTCGACCCTCAAGAGCAAGGGCTTCGGCGTGGCCGTCGGCGCCGCCGTCGACAGTGACAAGCCCGCCAACATCGTCGTCGCGCAGGACCCGCAGGGGCAGACCGCAGGGGGGACGACCATCACGATCTCCCCCAGCAACGGCCAGGGCACGACCGTTCCCGCGGGACTCGTCGGCATGTCGCGATCCGATGCGTCGGCCGCGCTCACCGCTGCGGGATTCACGTCGATCGCCATAGATAATTCCTGCAACCCGCCGACCGCCGTCGTGTCCGCCACGGACCCGGCACCCGGCACGGCGACCAGCAAGTCCACCGCCGTCACCGTGACGTGCAAGTAAACGCTCGCGGTGCCGCGCACCCGGCCCTCATCGCGCTCGGCGCGGTGGGGGCCGTCGGTGCTGCCGCAGCGGTCTGGGGCATCGGCATCGAGCGTTACCTGTTCACGGTGCGCGAGGCGACGGCAGCCGCGCTCCCGTCCGGTTCGGCGCCCCTGCGCATCCTGCATGTGTCGGACGCGCACATGGCGCCCTGGCAGCACCGCAAGCAGGACTGGCTGGCCTCACTCGCCGAGCTGAAGCCGGACCTCGTCGTCAACACGGGCGACAACCTCGGGCATGAGAACGGCCTGGACGGCATCCGCCGCGCATTCGACCCGCTCGCGGGCATCCCCGGTGTCTTCGTGCACGGGTCGAACGACGTGACCGCTCCCTCTCCGCGCAACCCCCTTCGCTACTTCCTCGGGCCGTCCAAGAAGCAGCCCGAGCCGGAGCACCTCGACACCGCGGCCATGGACCGGTACTTCACCGACGAGCTCGGATGGACCGATCTGAACAACGCGGCGGCACGGCTCACCATCGCCGGCGCCACGGTCGACCTCTTCGGTGTGAACGACGCTCACCGCGACTGGGACCGCCTCGATGTGCTGCCGGATGCCATCGGCTCGCTCGGTCCGCGCGACGCCTCCACACCGATGCTGGGCGTGACCCATGCGCCGTACCAGCGCGTGCTCAACGGATTCATCGGCCTCGGAGCGGACGCGATCCTCGGCGGTCACACGCACGGCGGCCAGGTGTGCCTTCCCGGCTACGGCGCCCTCGTGGCCAACTGCGACATCCCCCTCAAGCAGGCCAAGGGACTGAGCACGTGGTCGCACGACGGCCACACGGTGCCGCTCAACGTGAGCGCCGGCTGCGGACACTCGATCTACGCGCCGGTCCGCTTCGCCTGCCGCCCCGAGGCGACGCTGCTCACGCTCACCGCGCGGGACTGATCGCCGGCTCGATTCGGCGCAGGGAGCATTTCCCTGTAGACTCGGAGGGTTGCAAACGGGGTGTGGCGCAGCTTGGTAGCGCGCTTCGTTCGGGACGAAGAGGTCGCAGGTTCAAATCCTGTCACCCCGACCAGTGACACCGGAAGGCCGCCCCCACAGGGGCGGCCTTCTCTGTAGGGGGAACACGCACGAAGGGGGAACGGACGCATGGGGTCTCTTCTTCCGCCGCCGCGCCGATTCACCCGGGCGTGGGCATCGGCTCTCGGCATCCCGTTCCTGCTCGGACTCGCGGCTCTGACCCTCACGCCGTCGCGGATCGAACAGGTCATGCCCAATCTCCTCGACCTGACCCTCCGCGCCGCGCACCGCCTCGGTTGGGATTCGCTCGACTTCACCCGACTCGAGATCATCGCGAACATCCTGGTGTTCGTGCCCGTCGGCATCCTCGCCTTCCTCCTGCTCCCCCGCCGGGTGTGGCCGCTCGCTCTGCTGGTCGGGCCGTTGCTCTCGCTCGGCATCGAGACCGCGCAGCGTGTCGCCCTCCCGCACCGGGCAGCGACGGTGACCGACGTCGTGGCCAACTCGACCGGCGCGCTCGTCGGCGTCGTGTTCGCCGTCCTCTGCACGCTACTGCTCGCTTCACGATCCTCTCAGCGGCCACCTTCTAGGCTGGAGACACCATGACCGCGCCCACACTCGTCGCCTTCGACCTCGATGACACGCTCGCCCCATCCAAGGGCCTGATCGATCCGCGCATCGCGTCGCTGCTGCGCAGCCTGCTGCGATCGGTCGACGTCGCCATCATCTCCGGCGGCAACGAAGAGCAGTTCCGCAATCAGGTCCTCGCGCGCCTCGGCGATGCGGATGCCGCCGACCTCGCCCGCCTGCACCTGCTCCCGACCTGTGGCACGCGCTACCTCCGCCACGACGGGTCCGACTTCTCTCCGGTGTACGCGCACGACCTCAGCGACGAGGACAAGCAGGCCGCGTTGACGGCACTGCGGGAAGAGGCCGAGCGCCTGGGACTGTGGGAAGCCGAGCCCTGGGGCGAGATCCTCGAAGACCGCGGCTCGCAGATCACGTTCTCTGCGCTGGGGCAGCGCGCGCCGCGCGAAGCGAAGCACGACTGGGACCCCACGGGAGACAAGCGCGCGGCTCTTCGTGCCGCCGTCGCCGCGCGACTCCCCGGACTCGAGGTGCGCTCCGGCGGATCGACGTCCATCGACATCACCCGGGCCGGCATCGACAAGGCCTTCGGGATGCGACAGCTCGCCGAGCACACCGGCATCCCTCTCACCCAGATGCTGTTCTACGGCGATCGCCTCGACGAGAGCGGGAACGACTACCCGGTCCTTGCCATCGGCGTGCCGTCCGTGGCCGTCGACGGGTGGGAAGACACGGCGGACAAGCTCGATGAACTCCTGCTGACGCTCTGACGTCGGAAGCGTCCTGCGGCGCACTGTCGCGCTCTGGTCCTAACATGGCGTCATGGATGCCCTGCTGATCGTCATCATCACCGCCGCGGCCGCCAGCGTCGCGTGCTGGATCCTCTCCCTGATCACGCGCGACACCTCATGGGTCGATCGGGCGTGGTCGATCGTTCCCGTGGCCTACGTGTGGATCTTCGTGGCCGGCGCCTTCGCGAACGGCGACGGCTCCGTGCGCATCGTACTCATGGGCGTTCTCGCGACAGCCTGGGGCGCCCGCCTGACCTTCAACTTCGCGCGCAAGGGCGGCTACACCGGCGTCGAGGACTACCGGTGGGCGATCCTGCGCGGGCGCATGCGCCCGTGGCAGTTCCAGGGCTTCAACGTGCTGTTCATCATCGGCTACCAGATGACGCTGCTCGTGCTCATCACGCTGCCCGCCCTGGTCGCGGCGGAGCATCCCGCAGCCCTCACCGGGTGGGATGCACTCTTCGTCACCGCGTTCCTCGGGTTCCTCGTCGGCGAGACCGTGGCCGACCAGCAGCAGTGGCGCTTCCACCAGCGCAAGAAGCAGGCAGGGGGCACGCTCGCCCCGGGCTTCCTGACGACGGGGCTGTTCCGCTTCAGCCGCCACCCGAACTTCTTCTTCGAGCAGGCGCAGTGGTGGGCCTTCTATGCGCTCGGCGCGACCGCGGCGGTCGCGGGCGGTGCAGGCTTCGTCGGCGGCGCGCTCAACCCGACGATCATCGGACCTGCCCTGTTGACCCTGCTGTTCATCGGTTCGACCATCTTCACGGAGTCGATCACCGCATCCAAGTACCCGGCCTACGCGGAGTACAAGCGCTCGACCTCGATGCTCATCCTGTGGCCGCCGCGCGTCCGCGCCGTGGTCCCGCAGTCCTGAGACGGCGAGGCCACGGTACGGCCGAGGCGATCAGCGCGTGTGCGCCTCGGCGCCCGCGCGGGCGACCGGCATTAGACGGGTGAGCTGGGTGACGTGGCCCGGCTCCAGCTCGGCCAGCGAGGAGACACCCAGCAGCCGCATCGTGCGCTCGATCTCGCTGCGCAGGATGGCGATCGTGCGGTCGACGCCCTGGCGTCCACCGGCCATCAGGCCGTAGAGGTACGCACGGCCGATGAGCGTGAAGTCGGCTCCGAGTGCGACGGCCGCAACGATGTCGGCGCCGTTCATGATGCCGGTGTCGATCATGACGGTGAAGTCGTCGCCGACGGCCCTACGGACCTCGGGCAGCAGGTGGAACGGGATGGGCGCGCGGTCGAGCTGGCGTCCGCCGTGGTTCGACAGGACGATGCCGTCGACGCCCGCATCGCGCAGGCGCACGGAGTCCTCGACGTTCTGCACGCCCTTGATCACGATCTTGCCGGGCCAGATGTCGCGGATGACGGCGAGATCGTCGTAGCTGATCGTCGGATCCATGGCCGCATCCAGCAGCTCGCCGACCGTGCCGCCGGTGGTGCTCAGCGACGCGAACTCGAGCTTGGGCGTCGTGAGGAAGTCGAACCACCACCACGGGCGCGGGATCGCGTTGATGATCGTGCCGAGCGTGAGCTGCGGGGGGATGCTGAAGCCGTTGCGCTTGTCGCGCAGACGAGCACCGGCGACGGGAGTGTCGACGGTGAACTGCAGCGTGTCGAAGCCGGCCGTGGCCGCGCGGCGGGTGAGCTCGTAGGAGATCTCGCGATCACGCATCACGTACAGCTGGAACCAGTTGCGGCCGTGCGGGTTGGCGGCCTTGACGCCCTCGATCGACGTGGTGCCCAGCGTGGAGAGGGTGAACGGGATGCCGGCGGCGGCTGCAGCACCGGCTCCGGCGACCTCTCCCTCGGTCTGCATCAGCCGCGTGAACCCGGTGGGCGCGATGCCGAACGGCAGCGCCGACGGGCCACCGAGGATCTCGGTGCTCGTGTCGACGTCGGGTGCCGGACGCAGGATGCCGGGGTGGAACTCCACGTCCTGGAAGGCCTGGCGGGCACGGGTGAGGGAGAGCTCACCCTCGGCCGCGCCATCGGTATAGTCGAACGCCGCCTTGGGCGTGCGCCGCTTGGCGATCAGACGCAGATCATCGATGGTCAGCGCGGCGTCGAGGCGGCGCTTGCGACCGTCGAGTTCCGGCTTCTTGAACTTCATGAGGTCGAGGAGTTCGACGGGATTCGGGAGCTGGCGCTGCACCATGATGTGCCTCTCAGTTCTGGGGATGGATGTCGCGGGTGAGTCCCGCGGATGTGTAATAGCCGGTGATGTGCGTGCGGACGAGGGTTCGAGCAGCCTCGACATCGGCGGCATCGATCGCGGTGACCAGTGCGTGGTGCTCGGCGCGGAGCCTGACCGCCATCGCCTCCCAGTCCGGGATCGCCGCAGCTCCCGTCTGTACGTACGACTCGATCGACGAACGCAGGCCCGCCATCATCGCGGCAATCACCGTGTTCCCGCTGGCTTCCGCGAGCGAGAGATGCAGCTGGGCGTCGAGCGCGAGGAACTCCTCGGCGGAAAGGCCGTCGGCATCCATCGCGGCGAGCAGCTCATGAGCGCGTGCGGTGTCGCGATCGGGCGACGCGGCCATGGCGCTGACGACCGCATCCTCGAGGACGAGACGTGTGCGGACGACATCGTCCAACGGAAAGCCCTGAGCCGCCACCTGCAGTCTCAGCAGCGCCGACATGCCGCCGGTCGGGGTGGCGATGACGATGGCACCCGACTGCGGGCCGGAACCGGTGGCGGTGCGGATGAGCCCCATCACCTCGAGCACACGGAAGGCCTCGCGCACGCTGGACCTGCCGACGCCGAGCTCGGTCGCGAGATCCCGCTCCGACGGCAGGCGGTCACCGGGACCGAGTCGACCGTCGAGCAGATCGCGCTCGATGTGATCGAGCACGAGCTGCCATGCGCGCGCCGGCTGGTCGCTCATCGATCCTCCTGTGGTCTGACCACAGGTTAGCGCGTGTGGTCAGACCACGCAAACGGGCTCGAGCCTGCGCCGCCGAGCCCTGCGCCGCCGAGCCGCCCTTTTCTGTGCGAGCCAGCCCCTTGCGCGCGTCCGAAACGGGGCCGCTCGGGCGAAAGGGGGCGGCTCGACGGAATCGAGTGCGCGGCTCGTTCGGGCGAGGGCACGCGGACTCAGCCCAGGCGTCCGCCGGACTCCTCGAGATAGCAGGTGCCGCACAGCGACTCGTAGGTCGTCAGTTCCGGCGAGGGCGATCCGATGGCGCCCTCGTCGATGGCGACCTGGTCACCGTCGAACACGAAGCGCCCGCCCACGACGCGGCCGTTGAACACGGCTTTCCGCCCGCAGCGGCAGATCGTCTTGAGCTCCTCCAGCGAGTGCGCGATCGCGAGAAGCCGCGCGGATCCGGGAAAAGCGTGGGTGAGGAAGTCGTTGCGGATACCGTACGCCATGACCGGGATCCCGTCCTCCACCGCGATCCGGAAGAGATCGTCGACCTGAACCGGCGTGAGGAACTGCGCCTCATCGATGAGGAGACACGCGACATCTGCGGGTCCCGCGGGGAGCAACTCGTCGTCCGATGCATGCTGCATGCGCGCGCGGTGCTCCGCGAAGAGCGCGCGGGCGTCGTCGTCGGGGCCGATCAGGAAATCGACCTGACGGGTGACTCCGAGCCGGCTCTCGATCTCGGAGGCACCCTTGGTGTCGATCGCGGGCTTCGCGAGGAGCACGTGCTGGCCGCGCTCCTCGTAGTTGTACGCGGCCTGCAGCAGAGAGGTCGACTTGCCCGAGTTCATCGCGCCGTAGCGGAAGTAGAGCTTCGCCACGGTGCGGACTCAGACGTTGATGCCGAGGGTGGCGGCGGTCGCCTCGGTGGACTGCTCCGCGAGTGCGGCATCCGTGTTCAGCTTCTCGCCGAACGTGGGGATCAGGGCCCGCAGTTCGGGCTCCCAGCCCGGGTACTCCTCCGGGAAGCAGGCCTTGAGCAGCTCGAGCATGATCGGCACCGCGGTCGATGCACCGGGCGATGCGCCCAGGAGACCGGCGATCGATCCGTCGGCCGACGAGACGACCTCCGTACCGAACTGCAGGATGCCGCCCTTCTTCGGGTCTTTCTTCATGACCTGGGCGCGCTGACCGGCGTCGATGAGAGTCCAGTCCTCGTCCTTGGCGGTCGGCATGAAGGTGCGCAGGCTGTCGACCTTCTTGGCGTGGTTCTTCAGCAGCTCGCCGACCAGGTACGTGATCAGGTCGGG
Source organism: Microbacterium sp. NPDC055665 (assembly GCF_053618035.1). Classification (NCBI taxonomy): domain Bacteria; kingdom Bacillati; phylum Actinomycetota; class Actinomycetes; order Micrococcales; family Microbacteriaceae; genus Microbacterium; species Microbacterium sp. NPDC055665. The sequence goes on from NZ_JBSHGY010000003.1 coordinate 105,304, forward strand.
GTTCTTCACGGCCACCTGCAGCATCGGCAGCAGGTTGTGCGTGCGCACCTGCGAGACGATGTCGAGCATCGATCCGTTCTTGAGGAACTTCGGGCTGAACGTCGCGAAGGGCCCGAACATGAGCGAGGACTCGCCGCCGACGACGCGGGTGTCGAGGTGCGGAACCGACATCGGCGGAGCACCGACGGATGCCTGCGAGTACACCTTCGCCTTGTGCTGGGCGACGATCTTCGGGTTCGTGGTCTTGAGGAACTGGCCGCCGATCGGGAAGACGCCGTAGCCCTTGATCTCGGGAATGCCAGAATTCTGCAGCAGCTTGAGAGCCCAGCCGCCCGCACCGACGAACACGAAGCGCGCCTTGACCTCGTTCGGGGTGCGACCGATGGTCGTGCGGTACTTGACCAGCCAGCCGCCGTCCTTCTGCTTCTTGAGACTGCGCACCTCGTGGTTCGTGCGCAGCGTGACACCCGACTCGGTCAGGTGGTCGAAGAGCTGGTGCGTCAGGGCTCCGAAGTCGACGTCGGTGCCGGCCGGCACGCGCGTCGCGGCGAACGGCTCACCCTTGCGACGCTGCTGCATGAGAAGCGGCGCCCACTTGTTGATGACGCGGGAGTCCTCGCTGTACTCGATGCCGGCGAACAGCGGCTGCTCCTTGAGCACCTCGTAGCGGGCCTTGAGGTACGCGACATCCTTCTCACCGCGGACGAACGTCATGTGCGGGGTCGCGTTGATGAAGGTCGACGGCGCGTCCAGCACACCCTTCTCGACCAGCGACGACCAGAACTGGCGGCTCTGCTGGAACTGCTCGTTGATCGACACGGCCTTGGCGGGGTCGAGCGGAGCATCGCCCTGCTGCGGCATGTAGTTCAGCTCGCACAGGGCGGCGTGCCCCGTGCCGGCGTTGTTCCACGGGTTCGAGCTCTCCTGAGCCACATCCGAGAGTCGCTCGAAGGCGACGATCTTCCACTCCGGCTGCAGCTCGTGCAGGAGAGTACCCAGGGTGGCGCTCATGATGCCACCGCCGATCAGGACGACATCGACGTTTTCTGTCACCGAACCAGTCTAGGTGGCGGGCACGCGCTCGCAGACCATGTGGACCGCCCCTGCCAGAGCGGTTCCACATCGCGGGGATACCGTCAGGCTATGACCAGACGCTCCGCGAGGACCTCGGCGATCTGCACGGCGTTCAGCGCGGCGCCCTTGCGCAGGTTGTCGTTGCTGATGAACAGGACGAGGCCCTTGCCCTCGGGAGCAGACTGATCGGCACGGATCCTTCCGACGAAGCTCGGGTCCTTGCCCGCCGCCTGCAGCGGCGTCGGCACCTCGTCGAGTACGACGCCGGGCGCCGCGCTCAGAACCTCGCGGGCACGCTCGGGCGTGATGTCACGGGCGAACTCGACGTTGATCGACAGCGAGTGACCGGTGAAGACCGGGACGCGCACGCAGGTGCCCGCGACACGGAGGCCGGGGATCTCGAGGATCTTGCGGCTCTCGTTGCGGAGCTTCTTCTCTTCGTCGGTCTCGTTGTCACCGTCGTCGACGAGGTTGCCGGCGAACGGGATCACGTCGAACGCGATCGGCGCGACGTACTTCTCGGGCTCGGGGAAGTCGACCGCCGAGCCGTCGTGCACGAGACGCAGGGTGTCGCCCTGGGCGAGCACGCCCTCGACCTGACCGAGCAGCTCCTGCGCACCGGCGAGACCGGAGCCGGAGACGGCCTGGTAGGTGGAGACGATCAGACGCTCGAGGCCGGCTTCGGCATCCAGCGCCTTCAGCACGGGCATCGCGGCCATCGTGGTGCAGTTCGGGTTCGCGATGATCCCCTTGGGGCGCTCGTCGATCGCGTGCGGGTTCACTTCGCTGACGACGAGCGGAACCTCGGGGTCCATGCGCCAGGCGCTGGAGTTGTCGACGACCACGGCACCGGCTGCAGCGAAACGCGGGGCGTAGGCGCGGCTCGCCGTGGCCCCAGCGGAGAACAGGGCGATGTCGATGCCGGCGGCATCCGCCGTCTCGACGTCTTCGACGATGACCGTCGCGCCACCGAACTCGATCGCCGTGCCGGCGGAACGCGCGGAGGAGAACAGGCGCAGATCGCGGATCGGGAACGACCGCTCGGCGAGAATCTCGCGCATGACGGTGCCCACCTGGCCGGTGGCGCCGACGATGGCGACGGAGAGTCCTGATTCGGAGATGCGGGTCATGATGTTCCTTGGCGTCGTGCGGTGCTGCGTACGAGGCTTCGGGCGCGGCGTCGGGATGCGGATGCTGCGCCTGGCGCCGGTGTCAGGGTTTCGGTGAGTCTACCGTGGTCCGAGGTGAGGCGGACGATTCACGGTGCGGGTGACGATACGCCGACGAATTCGTGGAATCCCTCCGCGAATCGTCCAACTCTCGGTCAATCGTCGGGCAGCCGCCAGAGATCAGCGGCCGGTGCCGGCGTGGACCGTGGCGTCGGACTCCCCGTCGAGCCCGTAGGCGGTGTGCACGGTGCGTGCCGCCTCGGTCAGGTCGGTGTCGCGCAGGACCACGGAGATGCGGATCTCGGACGTCGAGATCATCTCGATGTTGATGCCGCCGGCCGAGAGCGCCTCGAACAGCGTCGCGGAAACCCCGGAGTGCGTGCGCATCCCCGCGCCGACGACCGAGAGCTTGCCGATCTGGTCATCGTGGATCAGGTTCTGGAAGCCGACCTCGGCCTGGTCCCCCGCCAGCGCCTTGAGCGCGCCGGCGGCATCCGCCTTGGGGACGGTGAAGGAGATGTCGGTGCGCCCGGTGGCCGACACGTTCTGCACGATCATGTCGACGTTGGCGCCCGACTTCGCGACGATCTTGAAGATCTCGGCAGCCTTGCCCGGGACGTCGGGCACGCCCGCGACCGTGATCTTGGCCTGGCTGAAGTCGGTGGCGACCCCGGCGACGATCGGTTCTTCCATGACTGCTCCCTCGGCTTCGCGAGGGTTCTTCATACCCTCGCCCAGAACGTACGTGCCCTCGGCCGACGAGAACGTCGACCGAGCGTGAATGAGGACGCCGTGACGGCGTGCGTACTCGACGGCGCGGATGTAGAGCACCTTGGCGCCGTTGGCGGCGAGCTCGAGCATCTCCTCGCTCGAGACGTGATCGAGCTTCTGCGCCTTCGGGATCACGCGCGGATCCGCGGTGAAGATGCCGTCCACGTCGCTGTAGATCTCGCAGACGTCGGCGTCGAGCGCGGCGGCGAGGGCGACGGCGGTGGTGTCCGAGCCGCCGCGGCCGAGAGTGGTGATGTCGCGGGTGTCGCGGTTGAAGCCCTGGAATCCGGCGACGATCACGATCGCGCCCTCGTCGAGCGCTTCGCGCAGACGCACCGGGGTCACATCGACGATGCGAGCGGCACCGTGCTGCGAGTCGGTGATCATGCCCGCCTGGCTGCCCGTGAACGACCGCGCCTCGAAGCCCATGGAGTGGATCGCCATGGCCAGCAACGCCATCGAGATGCGCTCTCCGCTGGAGAGGAGCATGTCGAGCTCTCGCGGCGCCGGGATCGGGGCGACCTCGTTCGCCAGTTCGAGCAGCTCGTCGGTGGTGTCGCCCATGGCGCTGACCGCCACGACGACGTCGTGACCGGCACGACGGGTGTCGACGATGCGCTTGGCGACGCGCTTGATGCTCTCTGCGTCGGCGACAGACGAGCCGCCGTACTTCTGCACGATGAGGGCCACGATCACTCCCTGGGATGTCGGGCGGATCCGCCCACGCTCATTCTACGATCGGCGCGTATGCCACGTTGCGCATGTGTCATCCACGCCCCGTGCACCTCCCGCGCGCGCCGCGGGTGCCCCCGCGGGTGCCGAGTGCACGGGAAGCTGCCGAGCGCACGGGAAGTCGGCGTCGACAGGCCGTGCGCTCGGCGATAAGCCGTGCACTCGGCGAATGCGACAGCGCGGGTGGGGGCGGAAGGCGACAGCGGGAGGAACGCGGGTCAGAGGGCGGGAGGGAGCGCCGTGGGAGATGCCGGACGCAGACGACCGCCCGTGGCGGCGAACCAGCAGCCGATGATGATCAGCGGGAAGCCGAGCAGCAGCCCGGGCGTCAGCGGCTCGGCGAGGACGATCGCACCGAGGATGATCGCGACCACCGGATTCACGTAGGTGAACAGCGGTGCGCGCACCGGGCCCACCTCGCGGATCAGGGCGAAGAAGGCGAGGAACGCCACCGCGGTGCAGATCACGGCGAGCGCGAGGAGGGCCGCGATCGACGGCAGCGTGGGCACCTCGTGCTGCGTGAGAAGACCGATCGGGAGGTAGAAGACACCGATCATCAGCAGCGACAGGGTGATGGTGCCCAGCGAAGGGACGTCGTTCAGCTTTCGCGCGACGATGAACGGGGCGATCGCGTAGAGCACGGCCACCAGCAGCACCTCCCCCGCTGCCAGCAGGCTGACCTCGCCGCCGAAGAGACCGGGACCGGCGACCACGACCGCGACGCCGAGGAAGCCGACGAGAAGTCCGATCCCGCGGGCGGGCCGCAGCACTCCGCGGTCGCCCCCACCGAGCGCGATCAGCGCGGCGAAGAGCGGCACGGTCGCCACCAGCAGGCCGGTCATGCCGGAAGGCAGCGTCATCTCGGCGTGTCCGAGCAGCAGGAAGGGACCGGCCATCTCGACCGCGCCGAACGCCAGCACCCACGGCCAGTGCTTCAGCGCAGCCCGGAGCGCTCCGCTGCGAATCGCGAACGGCAGGAGCAGCAGGGCGGCGATGAGAGTGCGCCCGGCCACGATCGCGGGCGGGGAGAACGACTCGACCGCGACGCTGATGAACAGATACGGCACACCCCACAGCAGCGCCATGGCGCCGAAGAGAAGCCAACCGCGACGCGAGAAGCCCGCGTTCGGGGTCACAGGATGCGCCGGCCCTCGAAGGCACGACCGAGGGTGACCTCGTCGGCGTATTCGAGGTCGCCGCCGACGGGCAGCCCGGAGGCGAGCCGGGACACCGTGATCTGCATCGTCGTGAGCAGCCGGCTCAAGTAGCTCGCGGTCGCCTCCCCCTCGAGGTTGGGGTTGGTGGCGAGGATGACCTCCTGCACCGTGCCGTCGGCGAGACGCGTCATGAGCTGCGTGATGCGGAGGTCGTCGGGGCCGATGCCGGCGATGGGGCTGATGGCCCCGCCGAGCACGTGGTAGAGCCCGCGGAACTCACGCGTGCGCTCGATGGCAGCGACGTCTTTCGCGTCTTCGACCACGCAGATCAGCGTCTGGCTGCGGCGCGGGTCGCGGCAGATGGCGCACCGCTCCTGCTCGGCGACGTTGCCGCAGATCTCGCAGAACCGCACCCGTATCCGGATCTCGCTGAGAAGCTCCGCGAGGCGCGCGACGTCGAACGTCGGCGTCTGGAGGATGTGGAACGCGATCCGCTGGGCGGACTTCGGGCCGATTCCGGGGAGCCGACCGAACTCGTCGATCAGCTCCTGAACGATGCCGTCATACATCAGTTGAACCTCGTCGGGGGCTCGTAGGGCTCTTCGCGCAGGAACGTCGCGCCGAGCACCTGGCGGATCACGGCCTCACCGTAGCGCTGCACTCCCCCGACCGAGGGTGCGCGCTCGATGACGACCGGCGGGGCTGCCGCGCGCTGCATCTGCGGGGCAGGTGACTGCGGAGCCTGCAGAGCGGTTCGCTGCGGCGCAGACGGCTGCGGGGAAGACTGCCGTGAGACCGGCGGCTCGTACGAAGGATCGTAGGGCGGCTCGTCATCGAAGGCCGGAGCATCGTCGTCGCCCGGAAGCGGAGGCTCATCGCGATCGATCGCACCATCGGACGGAGGGACGGGCGCGGATGCCGCCGCCTCGACCTCTTCAGGCTCTTCGTCGACGGGCAGCGGCGAAGCCGACACGGGCGGAGCACTCGCCGGTTCTTCCTGCGCGGTGGGGATCGGAGCGACCGCCCACTCCGTCACCGCGGAGGCCGACGCGCCACGGACCTGCGAGCGGGGAGAACCCGCTGACGCAGGCTCCGATGCGGGAGCGGAATCGGCGGGCGCCGAAGGACCGGATGCCGCGGACTGGCGCGGAGCACCACCCGCGGGCATCGGCGCGGGAAGGTACTTCACCCGCACTCCGAGTTCATGCTCGATCGCGGACCGCAGGTGGTCCGAAGGCCCGGAACCCGGAGTGGTGCCCTTGAACTTCGCGACGTCATGCTGGCTCGTGAAGCCGAGCGTCAGCACCTCGGTGTCGGTGACATACGCCAGCGGCTGCACCGTCGTGGCCAGCAGCCAGGACGTGCGGCTGATGCCCTCGAGCCGGGTGAGGACAGCGGGCCAGGATGCACGGATGGCGTCGAACGTGACCGGCCCTCGTGGGGCAGCGGGCTCGGGTGCGGCCGGCGCGGTCTCCTCCGGAGCGGGCGCTTCGGCCTCGGCGGTCGGGGTCTGGCCTGTCGCAGCGGGAGACGAAGCAGCAGCCGCCGGCGACGTGGGTGAGGCGGCGGCAGCCGGCGCCGCGGCTGGCGTGTCCGACTCCGATGAGGCCACGGCGGGGGCCGAGGCCGAGGTGGCGGGGACCGGGGCCGCGGCAGCGGCTGCAGGCCCCGAGGGCGCGACGGGCCGCGCGGGCGCTGCTGTCCGCTCGGCAACGGGAGCCGTCGGCGGCGCAGCGGCAGCATCCGTCGCGCCGGCGAGGACGCGCGCCACCATGAGCTCGAGGTGCAGGCGCGGAGACGTCGCCCCCGACATGTCGTCGAGGGCCGCACTCACCACGTCGGCGGTGCGCGAGAGACGCGCGGCGCCGAAGACCTCTGCCTGGCCGCGCATGCGCTGCAGGTCGTCTTCGGCGATGCCGCGCAGGACAGCCGAAGCACCGGCTCCGACGGCCGCGATGACGATCAGGTCGCGCAGCCGTTCGAGCAGATCGTCGACGAAGCGCCGTGGGTCTTGACCGGTCTGCACGACGCGGTCGATTGCGGGGAACGCGGCCGCGGCGTCTCCGGCGGCGAGCGCGTCGACGATCTCGTCGAGGAGGGCGCCGTGCGTGTATCCGAGCAGAGAGACGGCGCGTGCATAGCCGACCGTCACGGTCTCGGAGCCGGCGGGCGCGTCGGACCCGGCGATGAGCTGGTCGAGCAGCGAGAGCGTGTCTCGGGGAGAGCCGCCGCCGGCGCGCACGACGAGCGGCAGCACACCCTGCTCGACGATCACGCCCTCTTCGGCGCAGAGCTTCTCGACGTACTCGAGCATCGCTGCCGGCGGCACCAGACGGAACGGGTAGTGGTGCGTGCGGGAGCGGATCGTGCCGAGGACCTTCTCGGGCTCGGTCGTCGCGAAGATGAACTTGACGTGCTCCGGCGGCTCTTCCACGAGCTTGAGCAGCGCGTTGAACCCCTGCGGGGTGACCATGTGCGCCTCGTCGAGGATGAAGATCTTGTACCGGTCGCGGCTGGGGGCAAAGGTGGCCCGCTCGCGCAGGTCGCGGGCGTCGTCGACGCCGTTGTGGCTGGCCGCGTCGATCTCGACGACGTCGAGGGATCCGCCGCCGGCGCGCGACAGCTCGACGCAGCTCGGGCAGACGCCGCAGGGCACGTCGGTCGGCCCTTCGGCGCAGTTCAGGCAGCGCGCCAGGATGCGCGCCGAAGTCGTCTTGCCGCAGCCGCGAGGGCCGGAGAACAGGTACGCGTGGCCGACCCGATCGCCGCGCAGCGCCGTCATGAGCGGGTCGGTCACCTGGGACTGCCCGATCATCTCGCCGAACGTCTCGGGTCGGTAGCGGCGGTAGAGGGCTGTGGTCACCTCAACAGCCTACGGCGTGCCACCGACCTTCGGCGGGTCGGCGGCTCCCCGGTCCTCCGACGCGTCAGTCGATCGACTCGATCACCGGAATGGCCGTGGTGATCACCGGGACGGATGCCGACATCCGCGTGCCGTCCTCGCGACGGGCGTCGGCGAACTGCCGCAGCGTCGGGCGCCCGGGGATCAGGGGACCCTGATCCGCCAGAGGCACGACGACCTCGTCCTCTACCGTCGCGAAGTACGCGGTGTCCCGCACGCTGAAAGGCACCGGAGGGCCGCTGCGCACCTGCACGCGCAGCTCGTCCTTGGTGACCGTCACCTGCAGCGTGGATCCCTGCCACTGCAGCGGGAAGGACAGCGACGGCCAGTCGGCCGGCAGCCGTGGGTCGAAACTCAGGTCGCCGGCATAGTCGCGCATGCCGCCGAAGCCGCACACCAGCGCCGTCCACACTCCCCCGGCGGAGGCCACGTGCACGCCGTCGGCCGCGTTGTGGTGCAGGTCGTGCAGGTCGACGAACAGCGACTGCTCGAAGTATCTCTGCGCGAGATCCTGGTACCCCACCTCGGCGGCGAGGATCGACTGCACGACCGCCGAGAGCGTCGAGTCGCCCGTGGTCAGCGGATCGTAGTAGTCGAAGTCGGCCTTCTTCTCCTCGGGCGAGAAGTGGTTGCCCTGCAGGAACAGCGCCAGCACGACATCCGCCTGCTTGAGCACCTGGAACCGGTAGATCACCAGCGGGTGGAAGTGCAGCAGCAGCGGTCGCTGCTCGGCGGGAGTGTTGGCGAGATCCCAGACCTCGCGCTCGAGGAACAGCGAATCCTGCGGATGGATGCCGAGGCCCTCGCTGTAGGGGATGTACATCGCCTCCGCCGCGCGGTCCCACGCCTCGGCCTCGCCGACGCCGAGCCCTGTCCGATCGACGAGCTTCACGTAGTCCTCGGGGTGATTCTCCCGGATTTCGCGCACGATCTTGGCTGCGTAACGGAGGTTGTAGCGTGCCATGACGTTCGTGTACAGGTTGTCGTTGACGACCGTGGTGTACTCGTCCGGCCCCGTGACGCCGTGGATGTGGAAGGTCTCGATCCCGTCGCCGGCATCCGTCTCCTCCACCAGCCGCGAGGCACGCCAGAATCCGAGGGTCGCCCACAGCCGGGCCGTCTCGATCGCGATGTCGGCGCCCTCGCGCCGCAGGAACTCCTCGTCACCGGTCGCGCGCACGTACTTGCCGAGCGCGAAGCTGATGTCGGCGTTGATGTGGTACTGCGCGGTGCCGGCCGCGTAGTACGCGGATGCTTCCTCGCCGTTGATGGTGCGCCACGGGAAGAGCGCCCCCGCCTCGTTGAGCTGTGCAGCCCGGCGACGCGCAGCGGGGAGCATCTTCACCCGCGCCCGCAGTGCGTTGTACGCCCACCGCGGCGACGTGTAGGTGAGGAACGGGAGCACGTAGATCTCGGTGTCCCAGAAGTAGTGTCCGCTGTAGCCGGAACCGGAGACGCCCTTCGCCGGGACGCCGGCGCCGTCTGCGCGGGCGGAGGCCTGAGCGAGCTGGAACAGGCACCAGCGGGTGGCCTGCTGCAGGTCGTCGCGGCCGCCGATCTGCACGTCGCTGCGCTCCCAGAACGCATCGAGCCAGGCCCGCTGACGCTGGAAGACGGTCTCGACACCCTCAGCGGCCGCGCGGTCGAGCGAACGACGGCAGCGGTCGACGAGCTCGCGCGGCGGCACGCCGCGGGAGGTGTGGTAGCTGACCAGCTTCGTGACCGTGATGGGAACACCGGCCTTGGCCTGCACGCGGAACACGTTCTTCGCGATGTCGGGCTCCACGAGCGTGCGGGCGTTGTACTCGTTCTCGGTCTCGACCACGTGGTCGGCCACGACGGCGACCGTCATCCCGGAGTCCGCGACGCGGTATGACAGCGCGGAGCGCATCCCGTCCTGCCAGTGCTCGGCGGGCTCCAGCACGCGGTCGGCGATCTTCTCGGCCTTGCGGGGGTCGAACGCCGCTTTGGTTCCGATCGGAGTGCCGGCGTACACGCCCGCGCCGTCCTGGCGGTTCAGCAGCTGGCAGCTGATCGTGACCGGCGCGTCGGCGTTCTCGACGACGACCTCCAGCCGCAGCACCGCGAGGTGCCGCTCCTCGAAGCTCACGATGCGCTCGTCGCGCATCCGGACGCGCTTGCCCGACGGAGTCTCCCAGACGACGTGACGCTCGAGGACCCCGGTGCGCAGGTCGAGCGTGCGGCGGTACTCGCGCACATCGGCGTCGTCGAGCGAGATGGGCTCGTCGTCGACGTAGACGCGCATGACCTTGGCGTCGGGGGCGTTGACGATCGTCTGCCCGACCTCGGCGAAGCCGTAGGCCTGCTCGGCGTGGCGGATCGGCCAGGTCTCGTGGAGCCCGTTGATGAACGTGCCGTGCTCCTGGGCGCCGCGACCCTCGATGTGGTTGCCGCGCAGGCCCAGGTAGCCGTTGCCGACGGAGAACAACGTCTCGCCGACGCCCTCCTCCGAGTAGTGCGTGTCGATCAGACGCCACGGGTCGACGGGGAAGCGGTCGCGGTCGATCATGCGGTCTCCGGGGTGTCGGTGCGGGAATCGGGGGCGAACACGGCCAGGTCGTCGACGACGACGGTCGCGCCGGCGGCTCGGAGGGCGTCGGCTCCGGTTCCCCGGTCGACACCGATCACGGACGCATAGCCTGCTGCGGCGGCGGAAGCGGCACCGGAGGTGGCATCCTCCACGGCGACGGAGCGGGCCGGATCCACTCCGAGGGCTGTGGCACCGGCGGCGAACATGTCGGCTGCGGGCTTCGAGGCGAGGCCGTCACGCTCGGCCACGACACCGTCCACGACGACCCGGAAGAAGGAGCGGATGCCGGCGGCGGCCAGCACCTCCTCGGCGTTCTTGGAGCTCGACACCACACCGAGCGGGATACCCGCGGCATGCAGAGCCTCGACGAGGGCGAGCGAGCCCGGGTACGGCGCTATCCCCTGCCCGCGCAGCGACTCCGCGAAAGCGGCGTTCTTGCGGTTGCCGATCCCGCAGATGGTCTCGGCCGAGGGGTCGTCGTCGACCGCGCCCCAGGGCACTTCGACGTTGCGGCTGTGCAGCAGACTCGCCACTCCGTCGTAGCGCTTCTTACCATCGACGTAGTCGTAGTAATCGGCGTCGGTGTAGGGCGGCGTGATCCCCCAGCGGGCGAACACGTCGTCGAACACGACCTTCCAGGCCCGCATGTGCACCTCGGCGGTCGGGGTGAGCACGCCGTCGAGGTCGAACAGTACGCCTTCGGCGTGGAACAGGTCGGGCAGTGCTTCTGGCACAGAGCCTCCAGGAGAAGGGCGATCGTCGGGCCGGCACCGCTCCGTGCCACTGTGCAAGCGTAATGCTGTGGCGCGCCGGGAGGTAACCCCGGCGGGCCGATCAGAGCAGTTCGGCCGTCTGGCGCGCGATCTGCAGTTCCTCGTCGGTGGGCACCACGAGCACCGCCACCGGAGAGGAATTCGTGGAGATGCGACGGATGCCCCGCTCCCTGGCCTCGTTGCGAGCGGCATCCAGCTCCACACCGGCGAATCCGAGGGTCGCCATCGCGGCCGCCCGCACCGCCGCCGCGTTCTCGCCGACGCCGGCGGTGAAGGAGATGACATCCACTCCCCCGAGCTGCGCGATGTACGCGCCGGCGTAGGCGCGCAGGCGGTGCACGTACACGTCGAAGGCCAGCATCGCCGCGTCCTCCCCCGCCTCCACCCCGGCGAGGATGTCGCGCATGTCGCTGCGCCCGGCGAGACCGGCGAGGCCGCTGCGGGTGTTGAGCAGCGAGTCGAGGTCGTCTATCGAGAGGCCGGCACGACGCGACAGGTGCACGAGCGCCGCGGGGTCGAGGTCGCCGGAGCGGGTGCCCATGACCAGACCCTCGAGCGGGGTGAGTCCCATCGAGGTCTCGACCGAGCGACCGCCGTCGATGGCCGTCACGGACGCCCCGTTGCCGAGGTGGAACACGAGCTGACGGAGGCTGCCGAGGTCGCGGCCGAGGAACGCTGCCGCGGCCTCGCTCACGTACTGGTGGCTCGTGCCGTGGAAGCCGTAGCGGCGCACCCGGTGCTCCGCGGCGAGCGCGGCATCGATCGCGTAGGTGTACGCGGCGGGCGGGAGCGTCTGGTGGAAAGCGGTGTCGAACACGGCGACGTGCGGCACCTGATCGAACACGGCGCGAGCGGCGCGGATGCCGGCCAGGTTCGCGGGGTTGTGCAGCGGCGCGAGCACCGCGAGCTCGTCGATCTGCCGCTCCACATCGGCGTCGATCAGCGTCGGGGCGTAGAAGCGGGCGCCGCCGTGCACCACGCGGTGTCCGACGGCGACCGGGCGATGCTCCTCGAGCGACGGCCCGTGCGCGGCGAACTGCTCGCGCATGATCTCGAAGGCGGCGGCGTGATCGGCGATCGGGCGCTCATCGCGGTAGGTCGCATCGAGCATCGTCGGCATGGCCGTCCCGTCGGTCTCCGGGCGGACGGTGTGCGCGACGGGACTGGCGTCCTGGCCGATGCGCTCGATGAGACCGCTCGCCAGGAGGTTCTCCTGCTCGATGTCGATCAGGCTGTACTTCAGCGACGACGACCCGCTGTTGATGACCAGGATCGCGCTCATGCCGAATCTCCCTGCGCCTGGATCGCGGTGATCGCGACGGTGTTGACGATGTCGGCGACCAGCGCGCCGCGGGACAGGTCGTTGATGGGCTTGTTGAGTCCCTGCAGCACCGGCCCGATGGCGACGGCTCCGGCCGAGCGCTGCACCGCCTTGTAGGTGTTGTTGCCCGTGTTGAGGTCGGGGAACACGAACACCGTCGCGCGCCCGGCCACGGCCGAATCGGGGAGCTTGGCCTTCGCGACCGCCGCATCCGCTGCCGCGTCGTACTGGATCGGGCCCTCCACCGGCAGCTCGGGCGCCCGCTCACGCACGAGGGCGGTCGCGGCGCGCACCTTGTCGACGTCGGCGCCGGTGCCGGACTCGCCCGTCGAGTACGACAGCATCGCCACGCGCGGGTCGATGCCGAACTGACGGGCCGTCATCGCCGAGGAGATGGCGATGTCGGCGAGCTGCTCGCTCGTCGGGTCGGGGATCACGGCACAGTCGCCGTACACGAGCACGCGGTCGGCGAGCGCCATCAGGAACACACTCGAGACGACGTTCACTCCCGGCTTGGTCTTGATGATCTCGAAGGACGGACGGATGGTGTGCGCTGTCGTGTGCGCGGCGCCGGAGACCATGCCGTCGGCGAGGCCGAGGTGCACCATCATCGTGCCGAAGTACGACACATCGGTCACGGTGTCTGCCGCCTGGGCGAGCGTGATGCCCTTGTGGGCGCGGAGTCGCGCATATTCCGCGGCGAAGCGCTCGACCAGCTCGGGGTCGGTGGGGCTGAGCACCTGGGCCGCGGCGATGTCGACGCCGAGCTCGACGGCGCGAGCGCGGATGGATGCCTCGTCGCCCAGGATCGTCAGGTCGGCGACCTCTCTGGCCAGCAGAGTGGCGGCGGCACGCAGGATGCGGTCGTCTCCGCCCTCCGGCAACACGATGCGTCGGCGGTCGGCTCTGGCGCGTTCGATGAGTCCGTACTGGAACATCAGCGGCGTCACGACCCGCGACTCGGCGAGCCCGAGCTGCTCGGTCAGCTCGGCGATGTCCACGTGCGCCTGGAACAGGCCGAGCGCACGGTCGTACCGGCTGCGGGAATCGGCGGAGATCCGGCCGCGGGCTCCCATCACCCGCACCGCGGTGTCGTACGTGCCCAGGTCGGTGGTGATGATCGGAACCGTCGACGCGAATCCGTCGAGCAGCTGGAGGATCGGCTCCGGCAGCGGGAAGGGGCCGTTCAGGATGATGCCGGCGATGCGCGGGAACGTGCCGGACGAGTCCGCCAGCAGCGCGGCGAGGAGAACTTCGGTGCGGTCGGCCGGGATCACCACGACCGCCTCCTCGGTGAGCCGCGGCAGCACGTTGACCATCGACATCCCCGCGACCACGATCGTCAGCGCCTCCGCCGCCAGGCGGTCGTCGTCGCCCTTGAGCAGCTCCCCGTCGACGGCCGAGAGGATGCCGCGGATCGAGGGGGCGACGAGCGCACGGTCCTCCGGAATCGCCCACACCGGCGTCCGGTCGTCGTGCAGCACGGCGCGCACGGCATCGATCACGGCCTCGAGTGCGTCGGGGTCGGCCCGGTTCACGGCGACCGCGAACAGCTCGGCGCGCTCTGCCGCGAGCTCGGACAGCGCCAGTTCCGCGATCTGCCCGACGGCAGCGGCGGCGCGAGCCGTCGTCGTGCCGAGCTGCTCAGCCTGGCGCTGCTGATCGCGACCGCTGAGGACGAGCAGCACCGGGGCGCCGAGGTTGGCGGCGATCCGTGCGTTGAAGCCCAGCTCTGCGGGGCTGGCGACATCCGTGTAATCGCTGCCGATGATGACGACGGAGTCGCACTGCGCCTCGACGGCCTTGAACCGCGCGACGATCGTCGACAGCGCCGCTTCCGGATCGCTGCGCACGTCGTCATAGGTGACGCCGATGCAGTCCTCGTAGTCGAGCTGCACGCCGTCGTGCGCCAGCATCAGCTCGAGGATGTCGTCGCGTTCGGTGACGGATCGCGCGATCGGGCGGAACACCCCTACCCGCGGCGATACGCGCATCAGTGCGTCGAGCGCCCCGAGGGCGATCGTCGACTTTCCGGTATGGCCTTCGGCCGAGGTGATGTAGATGCTCTGCGCCACGGCTTCAGCTTAGGCGCGGCATCCGTGAACCCGCCCGGCGTCGTACCGGGACTATTGCGTCGGCATCACTCGCACGGCCCCGACAGTGCGTCGACGACCGCCGTGGCATCCGCCTGGAACTGCGAGTAGTACTCGCGATCCATGTTGATCTGCACACGGTGGATCGCGTGCGACGGCGCCATGGTCTGCCAGCCGGGAAGCCGGCCGAGGCGGTCGAAGAACAGGGTCGCGGCGGTCGCGGGATCCATCCGCTGCTCGGCACTCCCCCACCAGTCCTGCTGCTGGAACAGTCCGATGCTCGTCGTGCGCGAGCCGTCGGGGTTGGTGAACCCGCTCGTCTCCCAGTCGCCGTAGTCGATGTTGCGGAGGCTGCTCTCGCCCATCGCCGTCATCACCCCGAGGATCTGCCCGTCGCGGTCGAAGCCGAGGCCGGCCGCCGTGCGCACGATCGTCGCCGCGTTCTCGAGCTGCTCCCCGCTCCATCCCTCGATGCCCGCCGCAGGGAACGTGCGCGGCTCGTCGATGCAGATCGGCGCCGGGTCGCGCGCGAGGCCGAGCGGGATGAGCACGAGAAGCCCGGCGGTGACCACGACGGCTCCGACGGACAGGAGTATGCGCTGCAGGATCTTCCGACGGCGGAGCCTGATCGCGGCCTGCCGACGCGCGCCCGGCTTCCGACGCCTCCGCGTGCTCCCGCGCCTGGTTGCGGGCCTCTTCGCCGCGGGCTTGCGTTTCGCGCGAGGTGCCGCACGCCCCGGAGTCATGGGGCGAGGGCTCCGCGCTCTGTTCGCGGGCGGCGGCCGATCAGTGCAGCGATCGCGCCGCCGATCGCACCGAAGAGATGGCCCTGCCAGGAGATGCCGTCGGCGACGCCGAACACTCCGGCCAGCATCGTGGCGCCGTACAGGGCGAGCACGATCAGCGCGATGACGGCGTAGAGGATCCGGTGGGCGACCCGGCCCGGCGCGAACACCCGCATCACGACGTAACCGAAGTAGCCGAACACGAGCCCGGAGGCGCCGACCGTCAGAGTTCCCGGAGCGTTGAACACCCAGGTGCCGATACCGCCGACGACGGCGACGATGGCCGTGACCGCCCAGAACCGACGCGTGCCCTCGACCGCGACGAGGCAGCCGAGCACGAGGAACGGCACCGAATTCGCGATGAGATGCTGCCAGTTCGCATGCAGGAGCGGACCGAGCGCGATGCCGCCGAGGCCCGAGATGTCCCAGGACCGCAACCCGAAGCCGGTGAACGAGCCGGGGAGGATCGCATCGGCGAACTGCACGACCCACATCGCGACGAGGAGGAGCACTGGCGAGGCGAATCGGCCGAGCGGATGCTGCGCCTTCGGCGGCTGGGTGACGGTCACCGGACGATTGTCGCAGGTGCAGCCCGGAGGCGACTGAGCGTCGGGCGGACCACCCGCAGAAAAAGAAAGTGACTCTCCGCGCACCCAGCAGAGCCCGGTTACCCTTGCTGCGTTTCCGCCCTGGGGGAATTGGCCTGGATGCCGCCACGCGGAGAGCCGTCAACCATCCTAACCCGGCGACGACGGGCTCGACGACACTCCCCCGCTCTTTGGCGGACTGAGCAGATCACGGATGCCATCAGTCTCCCGCTCTAGTCACGGCGTTTTCCGCGGCACCCTGCGCTCGCATGAGGCGGAGGCGCGATGAAGCGCGTCGATCCGAGCTGGGTCGCGTCCGGCGGGTGCCAACGAGCCAGCGTCGACCGACCGTCAACGCAACCGCCGTCTACATCCACAGGCCCACGACTCGGCTCCTCCGCGGAGGGCAGAACCATGACGGGGCGCCGATGATACTCCGGTCGCCCCTATCCGGCGAGTCAGCCATTCGGAGGACAGACATATCGAGATCTAAAAGGTAACGTGACACTCTCAGACAGCGAGTGCTATAGGAAAGAGAAGGAAGAAGCTCATGAGATATTCGTCCATCACCACGCGCCTCAAACTGGACGTGCCATCGTTCATCCCCACAAGCGTGAAGTGTTAGATTCGCCGCATGCTTTGGGCAATGATGTCGGCGATGCTCTTCTTGGTGGTGTTCTTCTCGTTCACCCGCCGATCCCATAAGAAGCACGCCGGGGACAAGACCAGATCTCGGAAATAAGAGGCAAACGCGAGTACGGCCCCCAGAACCAGCTGTGGTTCTGGGGGCCGTACTTTACTGTTACGGCCCTCGCCTCCTGCGACGCCCGACCTCAGCGCGAGGAACTGCCAGAGCGATACCCCCGCCACAGGGTTACGATCGAGTAACGCGCACCGCAGCGCCGATGTGAGAGGGAACGCATGCCCGAGAACGCCCCCCTGGTCCCGGTGATGATCGACGCCGAGCGGTTCGCCGCGCAGACCTCAGCGATCCTCGGCTCCATCGGTCAGGTCATCGACGGCAAGCCGGATGCCGTGCGCAGCGCTCTCGTCTGCCTGCTCGCGGAGGGGCATCTGCTCATCGAAGACGTGCCCGGGGTCGGCAAGACGATGCTCGCGCGCGCACTCGCCGCGAGCGTGGACGCGACGGTGCGCCGCATCCAGTTCACGCCCGACCTGCTTCCCGGCGACGTCACCGGCGTCTCGGTGTACAACCCGGTCGATCGGGAGTTCGAGTTCAAGCGCGGTGCGGTGTTCGCCCACATCGTGATCGCCGACGAGATCAACCGCTCCTCGCCCAAGACGCAGTCCGCGCTGCTCGAGGCGATGGAGGAAGGTCAGGTGACGGTCGACGGTGCGACGCATCTGCTCCCGAAGCCGTTCCTGGTCGTCGCGACCCAGAACCCGCTCGAGATGGAGGGCACCTACGCCCTGCCCGAAGCGCAGCGCGACCGCTTCATGATGCGCATCTCGATGGGCTACCCGGATGCCGCAGCCGAAGCTCTCATGCTCCGCCAGCGCGATGTCGTGAGCCCGCTGGCCGCGGTGACACCCGTCGCCGATGCGGCATCCATCTCGCAACTCATCGCGTGGGCGCGCTCCGTCCACGTGGCTCCTGCGCTCGAGGAGTACACGGTCGCCCTGGCACAGTCGACCCGCTCCGACCCGAACCTCCACCTCGGGGCGAGCCCCCGCGCGACGCTGCAGCTAATCCGGGCGGCGAAGGTGTGGGCCGCCCTCGACGGACGAGACTTCGTCATCCCCGATGACATCACCGCGCTGCTGATCCCCGTGCTGGCGCACCGCCTGCTTCCCGCGCGCGGCGCCCACCGTGCGGGAGCGCAGCCCGTCGAGGCCGCGCTGAGCCAGATCGTCGAACGCGTGCGCGTGCCCGTCGCGACCCGTTCCTGACCGAGACCCTCATGCGACGACGCCGATCCCTCACCAGCCGCGGCGCCGGTGCGCTCATCGCCGCGCTGGGCTGCATGATCGCCGCCAACGTGCTCGGCGCCCGCATCCTGCTCTACATCGGGGTGCTGCTCGCAACCCTCACCCTCTTCTCGCTCCTCGCCGTCCGCCTCCCCCGCCGATCCGGGACGGTCACGCGTCAGATCTCCACCGACTTGCTCACGGTGTCGGAGACCTCGCGGGTCACGGTGCGCTTCACGTTGCGCGCCCTCCGTGTGCCGCGCGGGCTGTGGCACGACGTGCTGCCCGACGCCGTCACCGGGGACTCCGGCGGCGAGTACCCGGCAGAGACGGGTCAGCTGAGCTACCTGATCACCGGCGTCCGACGCGGGGTCTGGCCGCTGGGGCCGCTCATGCTGCGCACCGTGGATCCGTTCGGGCTGGCCCAGCGCGAACAGTCGTTCGGCGACACCCGCAGCATCACCGTCGTGCCCGAGGTCTTCGCCCTCGCGCCTCTCGCGGTGCGGGTCGGGGCCGCCGGCGGAACCGCGCACACCTCCTCGACGAGGCTCGGGCAGGGCAGCGACAACCTGTCGCCGCGGGGTTACATCCCCGGCGACTCGATGCGCCGCATCCACTGGCGGGCGACCGCGCACCGCGGGCAGCTCATGGTGCGGCAGGAGGAGGAGGAATCGAGCCCCGACGCGGTCGTCGTGCTCGATCGCAGCAGCCACCACTGGGACGCGCCGGGCGTCGACGCCGATCCCGCCTTCGAAGCCGCCGTGTCGCTGTGCGCATCCTCCGCCATCCATCTCGCGGGGGAGGGGTACAGCGTCGACGTGATCGACGGCGCGGGGACCCTGCTCGGCGCTCTGCGCGGACACGAAGACGACCGCGACGGTCTGCTCGTGGCGCTGGCGATGGTGACGCCCCGGGGTGAGAGCCGGGATCTCGCGTCGCTCATCGGCGGGACGCCTCCGGGCCCGCTGGTCTACATCACCGGGCGCCTCGACGAGGAGGATGCCGCACTGCTGCGTCCGGCGGGAGCCACCGCTCCGATGCTGTTCAGCACCGAACTGCTGCCCGGTGCCGTCGAGGCCTCCACCCCGCACGGCTGGACCGTCGTCGAGCTCGGAGGGGACATCGCCGAGGCGTGGGAGGATGCCGTCTCGGCGCGGATCGGAGTCGGCGATGTTCCGCGCTGAGCAGTCGCCCCCGACCGCGGCCGCCCCCGCACCGACGGCACCGCGGTGGCATCGCGATCGCGAGGAGCCGACCGGCGTGGTGGGTCCCGGTGCGCTGGCGGCCGTGGCGACACTCGTCGCGACGTGGCCGTACACGTCCGTCATCTCTCCGGGAACCTGGTCAGGCACCGTCCTCGTCGTGGTCATCGTCGTGGCGGGAACGGGCATGCTGCTGCGTCACCTCCTGCGCCGGCGAGCGGCATGGCTGCAGGACACCGGCACCCTCCTTACGCAGATCCTCGTGGCCATCGGCGTCGTGACGCTACTCGTCGCGGGTGACACCGCGATCTTCGGGGTGATCCCGACGACCACCACCATCGCGGTGTTCGGGGCTCTCGGAGCCGCCGCCTTCGAGGAGGTGGCGTTCGGTTCCGCACCGCTGGATGCTTCGCCCGGGCTCGCCGCCACGATGGGCGCGGGCTTCGCGATCGTCGCGATCCTCGTCGATCACCTCGTGGCGCACCGGTCGGCCGTGCTGGCGGCGCTGCTGACCGGAGCCATCGGCGCGGTGCCGATGATCATCACCCTCGGTGACACCAACGTGGTCTGGTTCGTGCTCTACGGCGTGATGGCCCTGCTTCTCTTCCGGTACACCGCGCGCCGGCATCCGGAATCGCCGCGGCGGTCGTCGGCCTCCCTCGCGGTCGCGATCGGAGCCGCCGCGCTCGTCACGACCGTCGCCATCGCCCCCGCGCTGCCCGTCGCCACGAGCATGGCCGGCACCGGCGTCGGCGTCACGGTCGATGCGTCGCTGCGGCTCGGCGACGATCTGCGTCAGCCGAACCCGGTCGAGGTGCTGACCGTGGCGGCGGACGGGGATGCGGCGCCCTATCTCCGACTGACGACGCTCTCCCGTTTCGACGGACGCGTCTGGCAGCCGGACCGGGGCGACCTGCAGTCGCAGGACGACGGCTTCGGCGCCCCCGAGTGGAGCGAGGAGATCGCGACGGAGGAGCAGAACACCTCCATCCGGGTGCTGCGCATGTCGAGCTCGTGGCTTCCGGTGCCGTACCCCGCTACCGCCGTGCAGGGTCTCAGCGGCTCGTGGCGGGTCTCCCCCGACAACCGCACGCTCTTCTCCCGCAGCGCGGATGCCGTCGGCAACGACTACACCGTCACCTCGTCCCGGCTGAACCCGACGCTCGAGCAGATCCGCGCGATCGACGCGGCAGCACCCGTCGTGGACCCCGAAGCCGAACCGGTGGAGCTGCCGGGCATCATCGCCGAGACGGCCACCGACGTGACCGCGGCCGCGAGCACCGACTACGACCGACTCGTGGCTCTGCAGAACTGGTTCCGCTCGCAGTTCGCGTACTCCCTCGAGACGCCGGTGCAGGACGGCTTCGACGGCACCGGCGCCGACGCCGTGGCGCAGTTCCTCGAAGCGCGCCAGGGGTACTGCGTGCACTTCGCCGGAGCGTTCGCGCTGATGGCCGAGAGCCTGGGGATGCAGGTGCGCATCGTTGTCGGCTACCTGCCGGGGTCGCTCACCGACGAGAAGCGCGGCACGGAGTCGGTCTTCTCGGTGACCAGCGATCAGCTGCACTCCTGGCCGGAGGTGCTCTTCCCCGGAGTCGGCTGGGTTCCGTTCGAGCCGACCGCCTCCCTGGGCGTGCCGACCGCGTTCCGTGCGGGAGTGACGCAGGGCGGTGGACCCGGAGATCCTTCCGTCCCCGTGCCCACCACGGCCCCGCAGAGCGAGGAGACCTCGGGGCCGGAAGTGGACCGCGAGGATGCCGGCGGGGACTCCGCAGACGGCGGTGCACAGCGCAGCCTGGATACGACACCGGTCCTGCTCACGGCACTCGGAGTCGTCGTGCTGCTCCTGCTGCCGGCGCTCATCCGCGTCGTCGAGCGCCGCGGCCGTCTGAGCCGAGCGCGCGACGGGGATCCCGCGGCGGCCTGGGCCGAGCTCCGCGACACCCTGATCGACCTGCAGCTGGACGTGTCCGACGCCGAGACCCCGCGCGTGCGTGCGGCGGGGCTCGTGCGGGAGCGTCACGTCGACGCGGCGGCGATGCGGCGACTCACGGATGCCGTCGAGCAGTCCAACTACGCCCGCTCCGGTGAGGCATCGACTGACCTCTCCGAGCCGCTGCGCCAGGTCCTGGGGCAGTTGCGCGCCAGCGTCGACCGACCGACCCGAGTGCGCGCCGCGCTGCTGCCGCGCTCGCTGTACGCGCCACGGGCCGCCGAGCCGGGTGCCGCGGTCTGACGGCGGCGCGCCGCGAGGGCGGGCGCTGGACGGTCGCGTTCAGGCGGCGTGCGCCGAGCAGGGCACAGCGACGCAGGCCTCGCACACCACGAACTGCGAGCGGCACGAGAGGTCGGGGCAGTTGGCGGTGCGCTTGGTGGGCGCCCCGCACCCGACGCATTCGCCGATGACGCGGGCATGGTCCGAGAAGTCGACCGAGCCCCGGCCGTCGAACACATAGAGCGACCCGTCCCAGAGGCCGTCGTCGCCGTACTTCTCGCCGTAGCGGACGATGCCGCCCTCGAGCTGGTAGACCTCGCCGAAGCCGCGAGCCGTCATCAGGCTCGACAACACCTCGCAGCGGATCCCGCCGGTGCAGTAGGTGACCACGGGCTTGCCCTTGAGCTCGTCGTAGGCACCGGAGTCGAGGAGCTGCACGAAATCCCGGGTGGTCTCGGTGTCGGGCACGACCGCGCCGCGGAACCGCCCGATCTGCGCCTCGAGGGCGTTGCGGCCGTCGAAGAACACCACGTCGTCGCCGCGCTCCTCGATCAGCCCGTGCAGTTCCTCGGGGGTGAGACGCGTCCCTCCGCCGACGACGCCGTGCTCGTCGACCCGCAGCTCGCCGGGAGCCCCGAACGACACGATCTCGTCGCGCACCTTGACGCTGAGCTTGGGGAAGTCGAGGCTGCGGCCCTCGGCATCCAAGCCGGTCCCCTCGCTCCACTTGATGTCGGCGTCCGCGAACGGCGCGTACGAGCGGAAGGAACGGAGCCACTTCTTGAGGACCGTGATGTCGCCGCCCAGCGTGCCGTTGATCCCGTCCTTCGAGATGAGCAGTCGCCCACGCAGCCCGAGCGCCTCGCCGAGATCGCGCTGCCAGACGCGCACGGCGTCGGGGTCGGCGAGGGGCGTGAACGCATAGAAGAGGACGATCTTGGGGGTTGCCACCCAGGAATCCTACGTCGGGGATAGGCGGTGGGTGGAACTCGCTCAGAGCCGCTACTTCACGTCACGCTTCAGGAACGCGACGGCACCGGCCGCGAGCGCCAGCACCACCCACCCTGCTCCCACCAGCACGGCCAGGGAGGTGTCGAGGGCGTCTTCCGGTGCCAGTCCCACGGTGACGAGGTCGAACTGAAACGCCTCGAGCATCGCGAGCAGCGGGAAGTAGGCAGCGCCGACGCTCCAGAACGGCGCGACCAGCAACGCCACCGCCATGGACATGGAGGCGACGAACAGCGCCACCAGATGGGCCTGGATGACGATCCCCAGCCCCAGACCCCAGAGGCCGGCGACAGCACCGAGCGCGACGGCGGTCCCGACCGATGACCACTGCATCGGGATGCCGCCCATGGCGATCGTGAGCGCAACGTGACCCCCGACGACGCCCGCGAGCGCGACGACCGCCCCACCCAGGGCGGAAGTGGGCAGCCGGACGAGGAGGATCGCCCAGCGAGGCTGCAGCATCAGCCGCTGCGCGATGACACCATCTCGCCGGTCGACGGTGTATCGGAACGAGCCGTAGACAGCGGCGAGAACTGATCCATAGGTCGCGAGCACGGCCGCGAAGGGCGCGATGAGCGCCTCGCGAGCATCAGCAGGGGCGTCCGCGAACTCCGGCGGGATGGTCGTCGCAAGGGAGAGCGACACCACGATCGCCGCCACCGCGCTCCAGAGGAGGACGACGTCAGACCTGAAGCTGCGGGCCTGTGCTCGGAGAGCCCGCCGGATCACGCGACCGCCCTTCGCCGTCGGTGCCATGCGAGTGCGACGAGGCCGAGAGTCCATGCGAGCGCGACGCCGAGGGCAGGCACGAACTCGAGCAGTCGGTCCTGGTATCCGGGGACGCTCAGCGCGGCGAGAGCCAGCCCGGGCGAGAACCTCGCCACCTCGGGCGCGTTGCGCAGCAGCGCGAACTCGACCGCCATCGGAACGGCGAGCACGAGTGCCGCAGTCACGTAGTAGTTACGGGTGATCCAGCCGGTGGCGCCTCCCACGAGCGCGCCGAGCACCGCCCCCAACAGAGCGCCTGCGTACATGCGCCAGGCATCCGTCGTGAGCGCGAGCACCAGTCCGTCTTGGATCAGGACGAAATGAACGCCCACGGTCCACAGCACCATGATGCAAGAAGACAGTGCGACGGCGACGAGGGCACCGGCCACGAGCTTCCCGGTGAACACTCGACGGAAGCCGACTCCGGTGAGTGTCCGGTCCATCGAGCCGTAGTAGTACTCACGGGTGACACCGTATGCCCCGACGAACGCCGCAGCGACGGCAGACCAGGCGAGCGGCTCCAGGAGCCGGACGGTCGCCGCACCGGCATCGAGGCCGGCGAGATCGAAGCGGGAGCCGTCGGAGAAGAGCACGAACAGAGGCATGAGGATCGCTATGAAGTACACCGGCAGAATAGAGAGTCCGCTCGTGGCACGGAGCACTTCGCTTCGAATGGCGCTTCTCATGCGGGTGCTCCTTCGACGAGGTCGAAGTACTTGCTCTCGAGCGAGTCGCCGTCACTCGTCACGAGGTCGCCGAGCCGTCCGGCGTACAGCGCGCGCCGCTTGATGACGACGACCTCATCCACGACCTGTTGCAGTTCGGGCAGTTGATGACTGGCGATCAAGACGGTGCCGCCGCTGTCCGCGAAGCCGCGGAGGAACCGCCGGAGCCACCGGATGCCGTCGGGGTCCAGCCCGTTCGCCGGCTCGTCCAGGATGAGAGTCCGGGGCGAACCGATGAGAGCAGCAGCGAGTCCGAGCCGCTGGGCCATCCCCGTCGAATAGGTCTTGACGCGGCGACGCGCATCTGCTGCGAGTCCGACCACCTCCAGCACCTCGTCGACCCGGTCGGGTGGTGCGCCGGCCGCGACTCGGGATATCTCCAGATGCCTTCTCGCGGTGATACCCAGCTCGAACCCGAACCCGTCCATGTGGACGCCGACGTGCGATGCGGGGTTGTCGAGTGAGGTGAACGGCGCACCATCGATGAGGCTGTCGCCGCTGGTCGGCGCGAGCAGGCCCACGATGCTGCGCAGAGTCGTCGACTTGCCCGCGCCGTTGGGACCGAGCAGACCGACGATGGAACCGCGCGGCACAGCGAAAGACAGCGCTTCGACGGCCGTCCGCTTCCCGTATCGCTTCGTGAGTGCTCGGACTTCGATTGCATGATCGTTCATCTTGATCCTCTTCCTACTTCTCGCTCGGGTGGGCCGACAGCGGCTGAATCACGCCGGTGACCCAGAGGAACTCCCACAGACTCGACGTGCCGAGCTCGACCCTCGCCTGCCCGGCCTCGGGAGGACTCCCGCTTCTGTCGGATATATCCACTTCGGCGAAGGACACTGCCGGGACGGACACGCCCTCCGCCGTTGCAGGGACCAGAGCATCGAGCGGCACCCTCGTCGCTTCGGGTCGCTGCGGTCTTGCCGTTCCTTCACCGACCGGCCGGCTCCCGAGGATGCCGCTGCTCAAGAGCACGATAGGGCTCCCAGCCCGTATCTTCACGGGCGTCTGCCCGTCGGCGTGGACAAGGACCACTCGGCCGCCTTCTGTGGAGAAGCCGAATGTGGCGGTCATCGGAACGGAGATCAAGGCTCCGGCGATCACCATGCTCACGCCCAGCGCGGCGCAGACCGAGGTGAACCGCAGCCGCGACCTGCCCGACCGGAGCACCCGGTGCAGGGCCCTCCACAAAAGCCCCATCCCGACGAGCACGACGACGGCTTCCAGCGCCACCACGAACATCCCGAGAATCGGTCCGCCCGCGGCCAGCGATCGGACCGCGCGTGTGACGGCGAACAGCACCAGCACGATCGGTGCGATGAGGCTCGCGAGGCCGAACGGCACGCTCCACCACGTGTTCACGCTCTTGCTCATGCGTCGTCCGCCGAAGAGGAGGCGGGTCAGGAAGTTCGCTCCGTCGCGAATCGTCCGATTCCTGAGGTTCGGCTCGTCCAGCGCACTCATGAGCGCGATATACCCGTCGAACCGCACGAACGGGATCAGATTGACGAGAACGATGGCCGTGCAGGAGAGACCGAGGATCTGCAGGGTCTCGCGGACGATCGGTTGCGGA
Source organism: Microbacterium sp. NPDC055665 (assembly GCF_053618035.1). NCBI lineage: Bacteria > Bacillati > Actinomycetota > Actinomycetes > Micrococcales > Microbacteriaceae > Microbacterium > Microbacterium sp. NPDC055665. The sequence goes on from NZ_JBSHGY010000003.1 coordinate 130,639, forward strand.
GCCACCAGTGCCGCCGTGAGTGCGATCGCGGCGACCACAGTGTGTACGGCCGGTCCGGCAAGCGCCACGTCCACGCGCTGCCGGCGGCGAGCCAGGCGCCAGCCATCCGTCACATCGACGAAAAAAGCGGGAGCGAGGTAGAAGAGCATGACGCCAGCGCGCCGGGGCCTGCCACCGTAGCGCGTGAGTGTGAGGCCGTGGGCGCTCTCATGGAGCAGGGTGAGGCAAGCGAGCACGGCGACGAGAACCACGATCGCCACCAAGGGTAAGGGCGTGGTGACGACATTCAGCAGCTCTCTCGCCTGAAGGATGGCGGCCACGAACCCCAGGCAGAGCAGGGTGGCAACGGATACCAGGATCACCCGGCGTGAGAGGGGCGCGATCAAACGGTCCACTCGACCGAAGATGGCGGCCGCGCGAAGCGTTGCGATCTGCAGCGTGAACGGAGGCCGATAGGTCAGCCGACCGGGCGGCAGCTTCGTTTCGCCCTCGAGCAGCCCCGTGGCGCGAAAACGCTCGACCAGCTCCAGGAAAGCCTCCGACGACTCGGATGCGGCGAAGCGCAGGTGCAGATCCTGCAGCGAGGTCGTGCCGTCCATCGCCGACAGCAGGGCGATGACCGGCGGCGAGACCCGGGATGAAGGCACGCCGTGCAGCACCGCTATCGCCATCGATTCATCGTCGGCTCCCACGAACGTGACTCCGGACGACAGAAGCGGACACGCATTTGCAGTGAGCGGAGTCGGCGTGGATCTCTTCCGCCCCCGAAGCGAGCTAGTCGGAAACATCGCCATCCGCCAGCCCCGGGGTTGCCGGCCACGAAGTCTTGAGAAGGAGGATCTCCGCGCCGAGGTGCGTTCGAACGGGAGATACAGCGGGCTCGTCGAAACCGGCTTCGACGAGTTCTCTCGAGAGGACTTCGTGGCTGAGAAGCTGCAATCTGCTCGTGAGAACGGTGACTTCTCCCCCGTCTGTCAGGTCAGAGGCACGGACCCAGTTGACCACCCGCGCCGCGCCGTCCGGTTCCACCTGCTGCGAGAAGAGATAGATCTCGTCTTGGCCTGCACCGGGGACCCTGATCTCTTGCTCCCTCGGCACGGCAAGGCTGTGCGCAGACGCCCCTGCGGCGACCGTGAAGGCGAACACCCCTCCGGGCGCGAGGTGACGCTGCACGTTCGCGTAGAGAAGCGATCTCCCCACGCGGTCGAGCAACGTGATGGATGTCGCGCCGATGATGACGAGCCCGTATCGACGTCCCAGGGAGAAGTCGCGCATGTCCGCGACGACGCACTCCCATGCCGACTGGTCCGGCAGGGCACGACGAAGATGGGCGAGCATGTCGTCCGAGAGGTCGACGGCGGTGACTCGATTACCGGATCTCACCAGCGGGATCGTCAGCCTCCCGCTGCCAGCCGCGACATCGAGGATCGGACCGGCGGTGTCTCTTGCAAGCGCTAGCACTTCTCGAATCTCTGCGCGATCGGAACCGACCAGCCGCTCGTAGAAGTCGGTGCCGGTGCCCGCGTACAGGTCCTGCTCCTGGGGGACGGCGCCGACCATCTCCAGTCGCGCCGACATGGCTTCGGTGATGAAACCTGACATTCAACAATCGCCTTTCAGCGGGGAGCAATGGGGTGCGGGCGCGCGATGCGCCCGCACCCCTCGGTCAGGTCGCGATCGCGGCCGCACCGCCGATGATGGCGATGATGTAGCTCGCGTGCTCCCACCATTCGAGTGGCGAGTCGATCTGTTCGAGTTCCTGGAACTCCAGCGACTTCGTCTGCAATTCATACCTCCTGGGTCGACATGCGAATGCGACTCCTACGTCAGCGCGAGGATTCCGATGATCACGCCAACGGCGAAGCCCCGCATGTAGTCATCAGCGTCGTTCAGTGCTTCCATAGCCTCGAGTTCGGTGAACTCGAGCTTCGGGGTTGTGGCTTGCATGCTGACTTTCCCTTCTCTTGTCGATTGATCCGGCCGATGACATCACGTGGCAGCGGCCGCGCCGATCCCGATGAGTATCAGAGCGCTTCCGACGCCCCTGTAGAAGCTCTCCCAGTCGGGGGCATCCATCTCCTCCAGCTCTTGGAAGTGGATCTGCTTTTCCGTGCTGTGGTTCATTCAATTCACCTCCTCCGATGCGAATGTCGATGGTCGGCACGCGTTGCCGACCGGCTGAGGGCTCCAGCAGGAATCGCGGAGCACGTCGCAGAAGTCTTGTGCGACGAGACCTGGGAGCATCGGGTGGTGATTTCCCCATGCTCGTTCTGTGGCAGCGGAGATGCGGCCGATATCGTGAGCGCTCGGCCGCCGTGGACACGGGATCCCCCAGCGGTCGATGAGCGCAGCGATGCCGGCGGGTGGATGGAGCGGCAGTGCCACCCCGCCTGCGATCCTCGTCCAGAAGTCCTCAAGGCTCTCCCGATCGCCCCACCTCGCGTCTCCCGAGCAGATCCGGCGCCAGATCGCAGCGATGACCGCGGCCGTGGCGACCATCTTGCGCACCTCGAGCAGGAAGGCGACCTCGTTCGCGAGGTACCAGTGGCGCGCGCTGTAGGGGTCACCGCGCAGTGCCGCCGTGCGCTGCGTGGCTGCGCTCAAGCGAGCGAGACGCAGCCTCCCCGCGGCGGACGCCGAGTCGCGAGCGGCCGTTTCGAGGAGCGCCCTGCCGAGGGCGACGGCGTCGCCGTTCGCCCTGGCGCTTCGTCGAGAACTCGTCGACGCACCCGCCAGACGCAGGAACGCCTCCATCGCCCCTTCCCTGACTGCGGCGTGCGAGAGGGTGATCAGGTTGGAGGGATCGATGATCGCGTGACGCGGTCTCAGAGAGCGCCCGACGATGAGCCGGTAGCCTATTTCGTTCTTGAGGATGCTGACGCTGTTCGTCTCCGACGAAGTGCCGAGCGTCGTCGGCACCGCCACGATTTCCACGGGCGGCGGCGAATCGGGCAAGAAGGTCAGCGCTGACCTCGATGCATGCCCGACGGCGTAATCGAACACCCGTCCGGGGGCGAGCGCCAGGGCCGCGATCTTGCTCGCATCGAGAATGCTACCCCCGCCGACCGCCACGATGACTCGGGGAGGACGACGAACGATCTCGCGTGCGATGTCCGTCACCGTCGTGACATCCACCGCGAGTGCGTCGACGGCGATCATCCGCGCGCCGTAGTCGTCCAGCAGGGGAACGGTGACGGCCGAATCCGCGATCACGAGAGTCTCGCGCCCTGCCGTGAGGGATACCACCCTCTCGCGCGCCAGCCCTGTCCCGTGCCACAGCGTGGGAATGCGCTCGGCAGATTCCCGGGTCATGCGGAGAGCTCCCACGCCTGCACGACACCCGCACGCACCGCCGTATCCATCTCGATGAGTTCGGCAGCGGTGAACCCATACGCGGGAATCAGTTCGATGCAGCTCGGCCCCGGCTGCACCACGACGCCTTTCTCCGCGATTGCGGAGACGACGCGGAGAACCTCGGGGCCGGACAGCGGATTCCCGTCTCGGTCGTGGAGTTCCAGTCCAAGGAAGCAGCCGCGTCCCGCGACCCGGTCGACGACACCGTCCGACACCAACCGCGTCGTGAGCTGCGACAAGTCGTCGGCCAGTGACGTGGTCACCGATTCCACGTCGATGCGGTGCAGTTCTTCGATGACGGCGACGATGGCCGCCGCGCACGCGGGTGTGCCCGCCTGCGTCTCGCCGTGAACGAACGTCCAGCCTCCTCGGACGAACTCGGAGGCCAGTCGGTGCCCGATGAGGAGTGCGGCGGCGCCCATCGCGCCGTTCGTCAGCGCTTTGGAGAGAATGAGGACGTCGGGTGCGGCGGCCCAGCGGTCAGTGGCGAACATCGTCCCGGTGCGGCCGAATCCTGTCGCGACCTCATCGGCCACGATCAGGAACCCGTACTCCTCTCGGAGAGCGAGAAGACGGGACACGAAGGCAGCGGAGAGCGCGTACGCCCCGCTGCCGAGGACGGGCTCGACGACCACCGAGGCCACCCGCGAGCCTTCGCGTGAGAGCAATGTCGCCAGCTCTTCCCCGTCGTCGCTGTGCGAGACGTGCCGCACTGACCTGCGGTCGACCGAATACACCGCTTGGAGGAGGTCATCGCCGCTCAGCGCGTGACTGCCGTACATGGTGCCGTGATAGCTGCCCTTCAGACCGACGACGAGCGAGCGGGATCCGGCCCCCTTCTGTGCCCAGTACTGCCGTGTCAGCTTCACGGCCGCATCATTCGCTGCTCCGCCCGATGTGGAGAAGATGACACGGCCGTACCTGCTCGGGTTCGCCAGTTCGACGAGAGCCTCCGCCGCGACTTCCGCGTACCTGTGCGGCGCTCTGAACAGGGAGAGGTACGAGGCATCATGTGTCGCCCTGCTCACTGCTTCGGCGACCGCGGGGTTGCCGAAGCCGAGTGGAGCGTTCCATAGCCCACTCGTCGCGCAGAGCCGAGTCGAGCCGTCTGCGAACTCGATTCGATTTCCGGCCGCGCCGACGGCGATCCGGTCACTCGTGAAGGTCGCGTCTGCCGGGAGCATCGAGGTCCACAGCGCGTGCGGGTCGGTCATGCGTCGACTCCCGTGGTGCGTCGTACGGAGGCAGCGCGGCTGCCGAAATGTATGCCGAGAGCCGCAAGGGCCTCACCGCACAGGGATCCCGCCTCCGGCACGGGAATGCCGAGCTGCCGCGCCACGCGCTCCGCCGCGAGCTGCTGAGCGCTCGAGGTCTGCACGACCGCGACCACCATGGCGGTCAGGGGCGACAGCAGCTGGCGCCTCCGGGTGGTGGGGTCTGCCAGCAGGAAGCCGTCTGCGGTCTCGAGCAAGAATGGATCGCTCGCCTGCGGTTCGGCATCGTCGAGGGCATCGTCGATCAGCGACCAGCCGAACCCCGCGATCCTCGCCGCACCGTTGGCGAGCCGGAGTATCTTCATGAGATCCGTTGCGTTGAGGTATCGACCGATCCATCTCCGACTCGCGAGATCAGCGAGGAAGACCTCCCTGGGTGCGATGTCTTCCCACACAGCAACATGGGGAAGCGGGACCGTGAGCAAGCGGTGCAGGTCGTCGACGTGGCCGATGACGGGCCCTCGAACACCGATGCTGGCGCTGCCATCGGGACTCACTCGGATGGCACTCGGAGCCTCGAGAGCACCGGGGTCGGCGAGCGCTGCGCGGTTCGCGAGGAGAATCCTGGGGTCGATCAACGCTGAGGGAAAGACGCCCGTCTGGCGGGCGAGCTCAGCGTCGTCGAGGAAGGCACGCCAACTCGACATGTCGAAAAAGCACACTGCAGTGGGTCCGACGATCTGCACGTAGTCGGCTGCGACATAGTCCTGGAGCTCGACTCTGCGTTCGCCGAAGAACAGCTCGTCACCGACATCATGAAGCGCTCCGCCGTAATGGACGGCCGTGGCGGGTCCGGCATATGGCTCGCTGTCCGCCGGCAACAGAACGACGTCGCCCTTGCCCGCCACCGTGTTCAGGCTCCGCGCCGAAGCTCCGCTCTCGACGAGAAAGACCCGCGGGTACTGTTCACGCGATCCGGTGATCCACTCCCGCAGCGCCCGGGCTCCGACGGCGTCCCTCTCCACGCCTGCCGCCTCGTCCCGCGTCATGCTCCATCCCGCCGCATCGCCGTGAGGTCGAGCCCTGCCGCCGCGAATCTGTCTCGTAGCTCGCGCACCAACGGAGTCACACTGCTCACCCGGCTCCCGAGTTCGATCGCAAGCAGTGCCGCGGCCTCCGACTCGTCAGACGTGGCGATCAGACATTCGGCCGCCCTCGCGGAATCGACGGTGAGACGTATGCGTCTGCGGTTGATCCGATCGACCAGGACGTATTCATCGCCGTCCCCTGTGACGAGGAAGGGTGCGCGTGCCGACAGTGCCGCGGGGTACGACCCGCCCTCGTCGAGCGCCGCGACAAGGTGGCCACCGAAGCCGGAAATGGCGGGGCGCTCGGGCGCGCTCCCCCAGAGTCGCAGCAGGTCGAGAGCCGCCAGATAGCGCTCGAACCACGGGCGGTCGTCGAGGTCCGCCTCGAGGACTCGCGGGTCGACGATCCCGGCGAATGATCGGCCGCGCCCCGCCCTCGACGCTGCCTCCGACTCGACGTCGGCCCGTTCCTCCCCCACTTTCCCGAGGAGAAGCCCATCGGGTCCGTCTCGATACTCGCCGCGACGCGTGACATGGATTCGTACAAGCGAATCGCCGGCGGAGTCAGCCGGGAGAAAGGAGTCCCGGGAATCCAACCGAACGTCGGCACTCAGGAGCTGTCCGATGAAGGCCCCGGACTCCCACGCCGTGTCGGCATCGCTGAGGAAGGCGGCGATGGCTGCTGCCGAGCGCTGCCGGACGACGGTCGGTCCGACGACGGAGAGGAACGGGAGGGCGATGTAGTCCTGCAGCTCGAAGGTGTGCCGCCCATCGAGGGTGATCTCGTCGCCAGGCTCCATGTAAGAACCGTCGTATCCGATGGTCCGGGGATCCGCATGTGGTGCGAGGGCGGCGGCGGGGGCGATCACGACGTCGCAGGGCTCTGCCACACGAAGCACTTCGTCGAGGTGGTCTCCGGATTCGAGAAAGAACACCGCACCCTCGACGATCCCTCGCCTCCCGGTGACGTACTGCTCGAAAGCGGTCGCCGTGCGGTGGCCGGGCCGTGACGCCGTGGTCGAGCTGTCTTGCATGTTTCCCCCAGAAGCACGAATCCCGTTTGAAGATGATGTGTCCTCATCTGAGGTTATACACGCGACGTGTGACATGCAATATTCCGTCCACAGGTCCGTCGGAAGCGGCCATCGCTGAGCGCGACGACCCTGTCACGCCGCCCTCCCCCGATCGGATAGGATGGACAGGTTGTTCCTGGTGACGTGTCCGAGCGGCCGAAGGAGCACGCTTGGAAAGCGTGTGTTGTGCAAGCAACCGCGGGTTCGAATCCCGCCGTCACCGCCAGAAACGCAAGAAGGGTCTCCGCGCCAGCGGGGGCCCTTCTTGCGTTTCTATCGAGCACTGGGGATTCGGGGAGGAGCGAGCGCAGCGAGCACCGGAGTCCCGCCGTCACCGCCAGAAACGCAAGAAGGGTCTCCGCACCAGCGGAGGCCCTTCTTGCGTTTCTCTCGAGTACCGGGGATCAGCCGTCAGCCGTCGAAGCGCACGCCGTAGATCTGCCCGCCGGGCGCCGCCGGCAGCCGCGTCATCCCGAGCCGCTCGTAGAACGCGGCCGCGCCGGCGTTGTTCGGGTCGATCCCCAGATGCAGGCCGCGCACCCCGCGGCGGGTGAGCTCGGCGAACAGGGTCTCCATGAGCCCCCGCCCGAGCCCCTGCCCCTGCGTCTCCGGCAGCAGATCGATGTGGAGGTGCGCGGGGTACTCCGCGGCGTTCGGCTCGATGCCGGGAGCGCGCTCGTACCCGTACTCCACCATGCGGTCCTCGCGGGTCGCGGGCTCCGCGGGCCGCGGGTAGCGCTCCTGCAGCGTGGGCCACCACTCGTCCCGGAACCAGGCGTAGAACACGTCGGTGTCATCCGTCGCGACGATGTAGCCGATGGTCCGCTCGTCGTCGCTCTCCACGACCCAGGCGAGGTCAGGGTGCCGTTCGGCATAGGGAACGGCGAACAGGTCGCCCCACAGCGAGTCGTCGGGGAGGATGCCGGTCGCATCGCCTCCCGCATCGGCGGTCTTCACGCAGATGTCGTACAACGCGGCACGATCGGTGGGGCGGTAGGGACGGATGCGCGACACGAAGGCTCCTCTGACTGAACGGTCGGAATCAGCCTATCGGCGCGTCGACCTCGGACTTCTTCCGCTGCACCCACGGCAGCAGCCAGGCCGCCAGCACGAGCACCACGCCGGCGCCGACGAGGGCACCGCCGAGCGTGTCGGTGGCCCAGTGCACCGACAGGAACGTGCGCGAGAGCGCCATCGCGAGCACCCACAGTGCACCGAGGATCGCCGTCCACACGCGCGGGAACAGCACCCAGATCACGAGCGCGATCGTGGCGGCGTTCGCGGTGTGGCCCGACGGGAACGAGCCGTAGTCGCTCACGACCAGCATGTCCTCGGGCCGCGCTCTCCCGAAGAGCTGCTTGAGCAGCTGCACCGCCCCGGCGCTCACGGCGAAGCACACGGCCGCGAACACCGCGCTACGCCACCGGCGCGCCAGCAGGAGAGCGAGGATCGCCAACAGCGGCACCCCGAGGATCGCCACCCAGCCCCCGCCGATCCAGTCCATGACCAACGCGAACTGCAGCAGCCAGTCGCCCCGGATACCCGCGACCATCTCGTTCCACCAGTGGTCGAAGCCGGGCGTCTCGGGATAGACGAACACCACCACGGCACCGAGGGCCGTCGCGAGGGCGAGCAGGCCCACTCCCCACCACAGCAGCATCCGTCTGTCCATCGTCCCATTCTGCGGGACGACGCGGCGCCGATCAGGGATTGAGCATCCCTACGGTCCGCGGTCGCACGACGAACCAGAGCGAGAGGATGCCGATGACGGCGCAGCCCACCATGACCGAGGCCATGGTGGTCGCGGTGATCCCGGAGCCGTGGGAGAGCCATCCGACGACCGGGGAGATGAGCCCGGCGACACCGAAGTTCGTCGCGCCGATGATGGAGGCCGCGGTGCCGGCCGCCTTCCCGTGACGATCCAACGCGAGCACCTGCACATTGGGGAACGTGAAGCCGCAGGCGGTCATGAACACGAAGAGCGGGATGACCGTTCCCCAGAGCCCGAGCCCGAGCTGGTCTGTGACGATGATCGCGACACCCGCGAGCAGCAGCACCCCGGTGGAGTACGCCATGACCCACTGCGGTCCGAAGCGCGCGGCCAGCCGAGACGCGGTCTGCACGCCGGCGACCACGCCGAGCGAGTTCACGGCGAACAATAGGCCGTACTCCTGCGCATCGAGCCCGTGCGTCTCCTGGAACAGGAAGGGCGATGCCGAGAGGTAGGAGAACAGGCCGGAGAAGGTCATGCCGCCGATCACCAGCACACCGATGAATACCCGGTCCGTGAGCACCGAGCGGTAGCGCTGCAGCATGGTCGCGCCCCCGCGGTCCTGCCGGCGGGCGACGGGCAGCGTCTCGGGGATGAACAGGATCGCCGAGAGGAGCATCACGATGCCGTACGCGGCGAGGACTACGAAGATCCCCCGCCAGGGCATGAGGGTGAGGAGCCACGAGCCGATGAGCGGCGCGATGACGGGGGCGACACCCGACACCAGAGCGAGCCGCGAGAGCATCACGACCAGGCGGCGGCCGCCGAACAGGTCGCGCACGATGGCCATCGCCACGACGCCACCGGCCGCGGCCCCCACTCCCATGAGCACGCGCGCGGCACTGAGCAGGGCGAGGTCCGGGGCGAAGGCGGCGCCGATGCTGGCGAGGACGTGGAGCGCCGTGACCGCGATCAGCGGCACCCGGCGGCCGACCTTGTCGCTGAGCGGACCGACGACGAGCTGCCCGAGGGCGAAGCCGATCATCGTGCCGGTGAGCGTCAGCTGGATCGCCGCTGCCGTGGTCTGGAAGTCCTCCTCCAGCACCGGGAAGGCCGGGAGGTAGAGGTCGATCGTGAACGGTCCGAGCGCCGTGAGCGCGCCGAGCAGGATGATGTAGAGCGTCCGGCGACCGAGGGGGATCGCGTCCCCCGGGTGCAGCATGATCGGGGCGGTCGCCGGGTTCGCACCGAGGGTGCGGATGGCGCCGGTGGCCGTGGAGGTGCGGATGCTGCCGGTGGCGGTGCGCTCGGGTTCTGCGGACGGAACGGCGTCCGACCCGTCGGGTCGCGAGGTGGGGATGGAGTCAGTGCGGGGAGCGTCGGACACGACGTCCTTCCAGAGTTCGGGTGCGCGCGGTCGAATCGATTCGGCCTGAGGGGAAGCACCCATGTTACCGCCGCAGCGGCGTCGCCATCCCTCGCCTAGATCGAGAACGCACCCCCGACCGTGCCGGAGGTGCGTTCTCGGAGCCGCGTGATGCGGAGATCAGGCGGTGATCCGCTCCAGCCCCTGCTCGAGGTCGGCGATCAGGTCGCCGATGTCCTCGATCCCGACCGAGAGCCGCACGACGTTCTCGGGCACGGCGAGCTCGGTGCCGCGCACCGACGCGTGCGTCATGTCCGGCGGGTACCCGATGAGGGATTCCACACCGCCCAGCGACTCGGCCAGTTGGAACAGGGAGGTGCTCTCGGCGAAGGCCCGCGCGGCGTCGGCGCCCGCGGCGAGCCCGAGCGAGAGCATCCCTCCGAATCCACTCATCTGCTTCGCGGCGATCTCGTGACCGGGGTGCGAGGCGAGTCCGGGGTAGTACACCTGCGCGAATTCGGGACGCGCCGCCGCCCACTCCGCGATCGCCTGCGCGTTCTCGGAGTGCTGCCGCATCCGCAGTGCGAGCGTCTTGATGCCGCGGGTGGTGAGCCAGGCGTCCAGGGGCGCGGACACCGCACCGACGGCGAACTGCTGGAACTTCACCTGGTCGAAGAAGCGGTCGTCGCCGAACACGACGGCGCCGCCGAGCACGTCGGAGTGTCCGCCGAGGTACTTCGTCGTGGAGTGCACGACCAGGTCGGCGCCGAGCGCGAGGGGCTGCTGCAGCGCGGGCGAGGCGAAGGTGTTGTCCACGACCACGATCGCGCCGGACTCGTGCGCGATCTCGGCGATGAGCGCGATGTCGACGACCTTCAGCAGCGGGTTGCTCGGCGTCTCCAGCCACACGATCTTCGTCTCGGGGCGGATCGCGGCGCGGAGCACATCCACGTCCGAGAGCTCGACCGTCGTCGTGTCGATGCCCCACGGTGCCAGCACCTTGGTGAGCAGTCGGTAGGTCCCGCCGTACACGTCGTTGCCGAGGAGCACGTGGTCGCCGGGCTTCAGGATGCCGCGCAGCAGCGCATCTTCGGCGGCAAGTCCCGAGGCGAATGAGAGGGCGCTCGCACCGCCTTCGAGCGCGGCGAGCTGCGTCTCGAGCGACGACCGCGTGGGGTTGCCGGCACGGTTGTACTCGTAGCCCTCGCGGAACCCGCCGATGCCGTCCTGCACGTGCGTGGAGGACTGGTAGATCGGCGGGATGATCGCCCCCGTCGTCGGATCGGGAGCTTGTCCTGCATGGATGGCGCGGGTGGCGAAGGCGTGGTCGGACATGCCCTCAGCCTACGACCGCCCTCGCAACGGCGGCCTTCCCGTTACGCCCGGGGTCATCGGCCGCCCGACGCTCAGCGGGACAGGTACCCGAGCAGATCCTGGCGCGTCAGGACGGTGTGCGGCTTCCCGTCTTCCGTGACGAGCAGCGCATCGGCGTCGGCGAGCGCCGTCTTCGCCTGGGCGACCGAGGCATGGATGCCGATGAGCGGAAGCCGCTCCCCCACATGTGCGCCGACGGCATCCGTCGCACTCGCGTCGCCACGGAACAGCAGGTCGAGCAGTCCCTTCTCGTCGACCGTGCCGACAACCTCGCCCATCATGACGGGCGGTTCGGCGCTGAGGACGACCAGCTGCGAGACGTCGTACTGCGTCATCATCCTGATGGCCTCGAGCACCGTGTCCGTCGGGTGCGCGTGCACGAGGTCGGGAATCCCCTCCCCCTGGCGCGACGGCCGTGCGGCGAGCACGTCGGCGACGGTCTCGCCCTCTTCCACGTCGCTGAATCCGTAGGACCGCATCCACCCGTCGTTGAAGATCTTGCCGAGGTAGCCGCGGCCACCGTCCGGAAGGAGCACGACCATGACGGCATCCGCGGGCAGATCCCGCGCCACGCGCAGCGCGCCGACGACGGCCATGCCGCTCGATCCGCCGACGAGGATCCCCTCCTCGCGCGCCAGCCGCCTCGTCATCGCGAACGAGTCCGCATCGCCCACGGCCACGATCTCGTGCGGGACGGTCGGGTCGTAGGCACCGGGCCAGATGTCCTCCCCGACGCCTTCGACGAGGTAGGGGCGACCGGTGCCGCCGCTGTAGACGCTGCCCTCCGGGTCGACGCCGACGATGCGCACGCGGCCTTCCGACACCTCGCGGAGGTATCTTCCGGTGCCCGTGATCGTGCCGCCCGTACCGACTCCGGCCACGAAATGCGTGACCTTCCCCTCGGTGTCGCGCCAGATCTCCGGCCCGGTGGTCTCGTAGTGGCTGCGAGGGCCGTTCGGGTTCTCGTACTGGTTCGGCTTGAACGCGCCGGGGATCTCACGGGTGAGTCGGTCGCTGACGCTGTAGTACGACTCCGGGCTGTCCGGCGCAACCGAGGTCGGGGTCACGACGACTTCCGCCCCGTAGGCCCGCAGCACGTCGATCTTGTCCTCGCCCACCTTGTCGGGCAGCACGAACACGCACTTGTATCCGCGCTGTTGAGCGACCAGCGCGAGACCCACTCCGGTGTTGCCGCTGGTGGGTTCGACGATCGTGCCACCGGGCTTCAGGTCGCCCGATGCCTCGGCGGCATCGATGATGCGCGCGGCGATGCGATCCTTCGACGACCCACCCGGGTTCAGGTATTCGAGCTTGACGAGCACCGTGCACGCGACGCCCTCGGTGACGCGCGTGAGCTTCACGAGGGGGGTGTCGCCTACGAGGTCGACGATCGAGTCTGCGTACTTCATGACTTCAGGGTAGACGCGCGGATGCCGCGGGCGGGGCTGTGTTTCACCCGCCCGCGGCATCCGTTCTCGTGGAAGGACCGGAGTCCTTCGATGCGTCAGCCCTTCGTCGATCCCGCCAGCAGCCCGCGGACGAAGTAGCGCTGCAGTGCGAAGAACACGATCAGCGGAACGATGATCGACACGAACGCGCCCGCCGTCAGCAGGTACCAGCCCTCGCCGCGACCCGTGATCTCGGCGAGCACCTTCGTGATCGGCGACGCGGCTCCGTCGGCGAACACGAGGGCCACGAGCAGATCGTTCCAGACCCAGAGGAACTGGAAGATCGCCACCGACGCGATCGCCGGCATCGTGAGCGGCAGCACCACCCGGAAGAAGATCTGTCCGCGCGAGGCTCCGTCGACGCGCGCGGCCTCGATGATCTCGCCGGGGATCTCCGACATGAAGTTGTGCAGCAGATAGATCGCGAGCGGCAGCGCGAACATCGTGTGGGCGAACCACACCTGCGCATAGCCGCCGGCGACATCGAGTCCCTCCGTCACCTGGACGCCGAACAGGTTGATCCCGCGGGAGAACGACGACAGGAGGGGCACGAGCGCCATCTGGATCGGTACGATCTGCAGCGCGAACACGAAGATGAACAGCGCGTTGCGGCCCTTGAAATCGATCCACGAGAACGCGTACGCCGCCATCGCCGCGATCATCAACGGGATGAGCGTGGCCGGGATGGTGATGACGATCGAGTTGAAGAAGGACTCCAGGATCGTCAGCTGGGTGGTGCCGGACTGCAGCACAGCCACGTAGTTGTCCAGCGTCAGCTGCGGGTTGGTGAAGACCGTCCACCACCCGGTGGTCTCGATCGCGTCCCGCTCGCGGAACGACGAGATGAAGAGCCCGAGCGTCGGAACGGTCCACATGACGGCGATGATGATCGCTGCGACACTCGCCCAGGGCCGGCTGAGGCGCTTGCGCGCGCGTCCGGCGGAAGCATCGAACCGGCCTGCGGTCGTGATGGCCCGCGTGCTGTCGCCGGCGTCTGTCTTCACGGTGTCGGTCATCGGATCTCCCGCTGCTTCTTGATCTGGCGTGCGTTGTAGATGACGATCGGCAGCACCAGGATGAACAGGATGACGGACAGCGCAGCGCTGCGACCCGCCTCGAACTTCGAGAACTGGGTGTACATCTCGTTCGCCAGCACCGAGGTGCCGTAGTTTCCACCGGTCATCGTGCGGACGATGTCGAACACCTTCAGGGAGGCGATCGAGATCGTGGTCAGCACGACGATGAGCGCCGGACGGATCGAGGGGATCGTCACCGACTTGAAGCGCTCCCAGGCGTTGGCGCCGTCGAGCTCAGCCGCCTCGAGCAGTTCGGCCGGGACGCCCTTGATCGACGCCGAGAGCACGACCATCGCGAAACCGGTCTGCACCCAGATCAGCACCACGATGAGCGCCAGGTTGTTCCACGGACCGTTCAACAGGAACTGCTGCGGCTCACCGCCGAACCAGACCAGGATCTGGTTGAGCAGACCGATCTGCTCGAACTCCGGGCCGCGGTAGGCGTACACGAATCGCCAGATGATGCTGGCGCCCACGAACGAGATGGCCATCGGCATGAAGACCAGCAGTTTGTAGATCTTCTCGCCGCGCGTCCGGTCGATGAACACCGCATAAGCCAGGCCGATCATGGTGGAGAGCGTCGGGACGAGCAGCACCCACACGATCGTGTTGATCACCGCGGTCACGCCGTCGGACTGCGTGAAGATCCAGAGGTAGTTGGAGAAGCCGACGAAGTCGCTGCCGGTCGAGTTCCAGAACGACGCGTACACGGTCTGGATCGACGGCAGGATGAGTCCGGCGAGGAGGAGCAGCATGGCCGGGGCCATGAAAGCCACGAGCTGGATCAGGTATCCCGCGCCGTCGCGGGACCGGTAGTCCAGGAAGAAGAACAGCGCGCCGACGGCGACCGCGACTCCCATCGCCCAGTAGTAGGAGTTGAAGAACCACATCACCGCGAGCGGGATGAGCAGGCACATCGCGAGACGGATGCCGGTGTAGAGCGCGCCCTTGCGCGGCGCGATGTCGACGAGCAGCAGGATGATCACCACGACCACCGCGAATGCGATGACCACGGCCACGGCCTGGAGGATCGGCGGGAGTGTCCCGATCCATTGGAAGAACACAGTCGCGTTCATGGAATCCCCTTCATGAGACGGAGCTGATCAGCGGTCGGCGCGGCGATGCGCTGACCGGGTGTGAGAAGGAGGGCCGCCCATCGGGGCGGCCCTCCTCATCCGATCAGCTGGAAGGCCAGCCGGTCTCGATCTGGGTCAGCACCTCATCGGTGGAGGTCCCGTTGATCCAGGCGACCATGCCCTTCCAGAAGGTGCCGGATCCGACAGCACCCGGCATCTGGTCCGACCCGTCGAAGCGGAACGTCACCGAGTCGTCCTGGAGCAGCTTGATCGACTCCTGCAGGATCGGGTCCTCGACCACGTCGAGGTCGACGCCCTTGTTGGCCGACGTCACGCCACCGAGGGCGAGACGGCTGTTGGCCCACTCGGGGCTGGACAGGTACTCGAGCACCTTCTGCGTCGCCTCGGAGTCGCTGAATGCACCCACGATCTCGCCACCACCGGTGATGAGGGTCTCATCCGGGTTCGGGCTCGGCGTCAGGAACGCCCAGACGTCGCCGTCCTCGGCGAAGTTCGTGCCCTCGGGGTAGAAGCCCGACAGGAACGAGGCCTGGTGGGTCAGCCCGCACTCGCCGCTGGCGACCTTCGCGGCCACGTCACCGAACGCGGTGGAGTTGATCGAGCGCACGTCACCGAAGCCGGCGTTGACGTACTCCGGGTTCAGCAGGATCTCACCCGTGGCGTCGAACGCCTCCTTGATCTGCGGGTCGGTGAAGGGGACCTCGTTCTTGACCCACTGGTCGTAGACGTCGGGGCCCGCGTTGCGGAGCACGAGGTCTTCGATCCAGTCGGTACCCGGCCACCCGGTCGCGACACCGGACTCGAAGCCGGCGCACCAGGGGGCGGCACCGCTCTTGTCCTTGATGGTCTGCGTCAGCGTCAGCAGCTCGTCCCAGCTGGTCGGCTCCTCGACACCCCATTCAGCGAACTTGGTGGGCGAGTACCAGACCCAGCCCTTGACGCTCGCCATCAGCGGTGCGCCGTAGAACGTGCCGTCGTAGGTGCCGAAGTCGACCCAGCCCTGCGTCCAGTACTCCTCGGCGTTCTTCTTAACCGCTTCCGGAGCCGGCTTCAGCAGATCACGCGAGGCGTAGTCCGCGAACAGACCGGGCTGCGGGAAGATCGCGATGTCGGGCGGGTTGCCGCCCTGCGCGCGGGTGCCGAGCTGCGTCTCGAAGTCCTGGCTTCCCTCGTACTTGATCTCGATGTCGTTCTCCTTCTCGAAATCCGCCCAGGATTCCGCGAGGAGTTCGGCTTCGCCCTCGACGATCGTGCCGTAGATCGTGACGGTGTTGTCTCCGCCGCCACCTCCGCCGCCTCCGGAGGTCCCACCGGGAGCCCCGCATCCGGCGAGCGCGATGCCCGCGACCCCCAGCAGGGCGAGCGGCGCGTAACGCCGGGAACGCTGTGACAGAGCCATGTGAATTCTCCTCTTCGAGTACAGGGTCCCGACCTGATTCGATGCCACCCCGCGGCATCGGTAGGGAACCGATTCCAGGCCAACCTACTGGCGATCGATATCCCGACACAACACGGAAGGGTCACAAGCTCACAACCATTCGACTCTCCTCCATGACGTCGGTGGGAGCGCTCCCTCGCGCGCAGTGTGGAACCGGTTCCTTTTGAGCGCCTCGGCGACTACGCTGTCACCCGGCGCGGCCACCGCGCCGCCACCCACGCAACCGCGTGAACAGGTCGAGGAGGACCGATGAGCACGATCGCAGACGTCGCTGCGCGTGCCGGGGTGTCGAAGGCCACCGCGAGTCGAGCACTGAGCGGACGCGGCTACGTCTCGGACGACACCCGTGCCCGCGTCGCGGATGCGGCCCGCGAGCTGTCGTATGTCGCGCACTCCTCCGCGACGAGCCTGGCCACCGGTCGGACGCAGACCGTCGGCGTCGTGATGCCGCCCGTGGACCGCTGGTTCTTCGCCGAGCTGCTGGCGGGGATCCAGGAGTCTCTGTTCGCGCTCGACTACGACCTCTCCCTCTACGGGGTACCTGAGCGCTCGCAGACCCGGGAGCGGCTGTTCGAGAACGTACTGCCGGGGCGCCGCTTCGACGGCATCATCGCGGTGGGCATCCAGCCCAGCGCGCGCGAGCTCGAACGCCTGCAGCGCACCGGGCGCCCGCTGGTGAGCGTGGGCCCGTACAGCGACGGGTCGAGCGCGGTCTCGATCGACGACACGGCTGCGGCGCGCATCGCCACCGAGCATCTGATCGAACTCGGCCACACCGACATCGCCTTCGTCGGCGGTTCCGGGGACGGCACCGAGCAGAGCTTCGGGGACGCCCGGCGTCTGGCCGGCTACAACGATGCCATGCAGGCCGCCGCCCTCGCGGCCCACGCGCGTATCGTCGGCGCGGCGCCGACCATGCCGGGAGGGTTCACGGCGACAGCCGGCCTGCTCGGCGACCGTCGCAGCCGCCCGACCGCGATCGTCGGGGTATGCGACGAGGCGGCCATCGGCGCGATCATCGCCGCTCGCCGCCTGGGCATCGCTGTGCCGACCGAACTCAGCGTGGTGGGCATCGACGACCATGAGCACGCCGACATGTTCGCCCTGACCACGATCGGCCAATCACCCCGCGAACAGGGGCACGAGGCCGTGCGACTCCTCATGCAGCGGATCGACCGGCCGGATGCTCCGCTCGATCACCTCGCCGCAGCATCCGCCCTGGTGGTGCGCAACTCCACCGCTCCGCCGCGCTGACCCGCTCGGGAAGCGCCGGAGACGCACGAAGGCCCCGGGCGAACCCGGGGCCTTCGATCAGAAACGCGTGAGCGTCGCGATTACTTGAGGGTAACCGTTGCGCCTGCCTCTTCGAGAGCAGCCTTGGCCTTCTCGGCGGTCTCCTTGTTGGCGCCCTCAAGGACAGCCTTCGGGGCACCGTCGACGACAGCCTTGGCCTCGCCGAGACCCAGCGAGGTGAGCTCGCGGACGGTCTTGATGACCTGGATCTTCTTGTCGCCAGCAGCCTCGAGGATGACGTCGAAGGAGTCCTTCTCTTCCTCAGCCTCAGCAGCGCCTGCGCCACCCGCAGCACCGGCAACGGCGACGGGAGCAGCAGCGGTGACCTCGAACTTCTCCTCGAACGCCTTGACGAAGTCGTTGAGCTCGACGAGGGTCAGGCCGGCGAACTGCTCGAGCAGCTCCTCAGTGGTGAGCTTAGCCATGATGTATCTCCTAGATAGATGGGGTTTGTAGACGAGATCGCAGGTCGCTTACGCGGCCTCTGCGGTCTCCAGCTTTTCGCGAAGAGCATCGATGGTGGCGGCAGCCTTGCCCATCGTCGCCTTCATCATGCCCGCAGCCTTCGCCAGCAGAACCTCACGGCTCTCGAGCGCGGCGTACTTGTTGACCTCGTCCGCGGTGAGGGCGTTGCCCTCGAAGATGCCGGACTTGATCACGAGAAGCGGGTTGGCCTTGGCGAAGTCACGCAGAGCCTTGGCGGTGGCGACGAAGTCACCGTGCACGAACGCGACAGCCGACGGACCCTTGAGGTCGTCGTCCAGCGCGGAGATGCCAGCCTTGTTGGCGGCGATCTTGGTCAGCGTGTTCTTCACCACGGCGTACTCAGCGTCCTGACGGATGCTGTTGCGCAGCTCCTTGAGCTGGGCAACCGTCAGACCGCGGTACTCGGTCAGCAGGACGGCGTTCGAGTTCTCGAATGACTTCGTGAGCTCGGCGACCGATGCATCCTTCTGCGCCATGGTCACTCCTTGGTGTGTACGAGGCGCCGCACGGTGGTGGGGCGCCGACCTGGACCACCTGCACAGAAAAAAGCTCCGGCGCAAGCGCACGGAGCTTTGAGAAGTTCGTGTCCTGCGCGGGCCCCTGCTGTGCAGAGCTTCGATCCTGCGTGCTTGCGCACGCCTGATGACCAGCGGTCTTCGGTTGCCCCAACTCTACCCCACCCGCTCCCGTCCCCCAAATCCCCCTCTCCCTCCCTCTCCCTCCCTCTCCCTCCCTCCCCCTCTCTCCCTCCCCCCTCTCCCTCTCCCCTTCCTGACGCGATCGCCGAGTGCACGGGATGTCGCCGAGTGCACGGGATGGTGACGTGCAGATGCGGTGCGCTCGGCCGCAAGCCGTGCGCTCACCGATGGGTGGCAAGGCGTGGCGTGGCGTGACAGGGCGGGGCGGTGCAGGGCGGGTCAGGGAGGAGTGATGTGGAAGGAGGCGAGTCGAGCGGCGAGAGCCGCGGACGTCGCGATGTGCTCCGTCCCCCATCGCGCGAAGCGCCAGTGCGTGCGACCCCGGATCCAGTCCTCGCGCTGCTTCTCCGCGAGGAGGACCTGCTCGACCGTGCGGCCGGAACGCAAAGCCTCGTCGAGGTACTTCGTCTTGCCGTCGAACTCGCCGAAGCTACGGACGTCTGCGAGCCCGAAGTCAACGAAGTACGCGCGGCCGTCCGGTCCGTCGATCGGCACCTGCAGATCCGGAGCGGCGAAGCCGAGTCTGTGTAGATGCACCCGGCTCACACTTTCGCCGGGAAGCTGCGCCCGCCCGTCGGCGAAGTCCGCCACCCATCGCGCCTGACGGATCCCCCGAGCTCCCCCGGCGGCGGTCAACCTGGTCGCGAGCTCACCACGCCACGAGAGGACGGCATCCATGTCCCACTCCCACTGCCGCTCCGCCATCTGACGCTCAGCGGCATCCGCCAGCGCCACAGCAGCCGGGACCGGCAGCACTCGGATGAGATCGAACACCGTGCGCGACAACGTGGTGCACCGGATGCCGCCGCGTACCGTGACGTCGACAGACGGGAGCGGCGCGACATGACGGAACACATCTGGAGCACTCGAGATCCGCCGCGGAGAAGGAGTCGTCATGTGCACCCGCAGGAGTCTCGTCGCATATAGCGGAAGGCCCCAGAGCACGGCCGCCGATGTATGGGACATGACTGCGAGCCCGCTCGCATCGCGAGCCACAGCGATGACGTGCGCATGGTGCCTCTGTTCCGGCCACAGCGGCTCTCGCTCGACGGCATCCATGAACCATCCTCGCCGGATGGCGAACAGTGCTCCGCTCTGCAGCGCGGCGGCGATCCCGCGATCCGTCCATCCGTTCAGAACGAGGTCGGCCCGCGATCGCACGAGCTGGGAGAGAACGGGAGCAGTCGTCGTCGGCATGCCCCATGGTTCTCCCCCGTCCATCCCCAAACCCCGGTTTCCCCAACGCGTCCGCTCTCCTTCGCGTCCCCGGCTCTTTGTGCAGGAGGAGTGACCAGTCGCGAGTGCACCGGATGCTGCCGAGTGCACGGGTCGCACGCGTGAACAGGTCGTGCGCTCGGCAGCAACCCGTGCACTCGGCGGACGGGAGGAAGGGAGGGAGGGAGGGAGGGAGGGAGGGAGGGAGGGAGGGAGGGAGGGAAGGAAGAGGCGGGAGGGACGGAGAGGGCGGCGTGTGGGGAAGGGAGGGTCGGCGGGCGGGGTTAGGGTCGTAAGGTGACCCCGGAACTCGCTGCACGCATCGTCGCGGACTCTCGCGACCGCGTGGCGTGGATGCGGGCACGATCCCGCGGCATCACCGCCACCGACGTCGCCGGGCTCACCTCCGAGAAGTCGATCGCCCGCGCCGCGGACTCCAAGCTCGGCGGAGGCCCCCGCTTCGGCGGCAACGCCTACACCGACCACGGCCGGCGACGGGAACCCGAGATCGCCGCATGGGTGGCAGCGACCCACGGCATCCTCCCCTCGTCCGCCCTGTTCCGCGCCGAGATCGAGCACCGTCACCTCGCCACACCCGACGGCATCGCGGTCGACGCCGACGGGCGTGTGAAGCTCGCCGAGATCAAGACGACGAACAAGGCGTTCCGCGGCATCCCCCGCACCTACCTCCGCCAGATCTGGTGGCAGCAGCACGTCCTCGGTGCCGAGCGGACGCTGTTCGTCTGGGAGGAGCACGTCGACTTCGCCCCGATCCACGACGAGCCGCGCTGCGTGTGGATCGACCGCGACGACCGCGAGATCGCCAAGCTGGTCGGCCTCGCCACCAACCTGATCGACGAGCTCTATCGACGCACCACCGGTCGGCAGGTTCCGAGCAGGACCCCGGACGACGCCGCGGCCAGCCGCCGCGAGCAGCTCCGCGAACGCGACGCGTTCCGCGCGCTGGCACTCGCCGACTGAGCCGTCGGCTTCCGCCTAATAGCTGCGCGCTGTGGCCATCGCGCACTGCGGGTTCGCGCCGAGGAGCCCCATGCTCGCGTTCGCGACGAGCCAGTCCGACCGCCACCCGCCCGGCCCGATGAAGCGGATGCCGAAGGTCTTCGTCGCCCCGAGAAGCCCCGTGAGCAGCCCGCCGTCGATGACCGTGACGTAGGCGGCCGCGTTCCCCGACGTCTGGACGTTTCCGAGAAGGTTGCTCAGGATCGGCTCGAGGAGTCCCTGATTGGCGATCTGCCCGAACTCCGCCTTCGTGAGGTCGTATCCCGTCGCGGCGGCGGGCGCCCGCCACGAGATTGTCACTCGGGGGTTGGCGCCCAGCAGCCCGCTGCTGGCCACACACCCCGGGGAACCCGAGGCGATGGGTTCGGGGATGTTGATCGAGGTTCCCGTCGCGGTCGCCCGCTCGGCGTCGGTCCACGCCGCCTCGGTCGAGGGGACGGTCGGGACGAGACCGACGGCGACCAGCAGCGAGATCCCGAGCACGGCGCCCGCCGAACGCAGGCCTTTCGCCGGGCTCATCGGTCACCGCCCGGTTCACGCGAAACGACGCCGATCGCGACGACGCGACGACGAGCGACGAGCAGAACGCCGACGACGACCAGCGCAGCCCCTCCAGCGAGCGCCCAGGGCGGCAGCGGCGATGGTCCGGTCGCAGCCAGTCCCCCAGCGGGGCCCACTGTCACGTCTTCTCCGACACCGCTGGCATGGAGCCGGACGTTCGTCGAGCCCGCGCCCTCACCCTCACCGAGCCCGATGGAGAGCCGCACATGCGCGACGTCGATGTCGGTGACTTCGCCGAGCTGCACCTCCCCACCGTCGCGCGGGATCGGCCATGCCGAGCGCTCCACCATGGCGCCACCCGGGCACCCACTCTCCTGCCATTCGCGCAGACAGATCGACACGTCGAGGACGAGCGGCGCGTCACCCGTGGCACTCAGAGCGATCGTGACGATCCCCGGATCGGGCGCCTCTGCGCTGACCGCGACGTCCCATCGCACCTGCTGCCCGGGGAGCAGGGATCCGGCGGCTTCCCAGTCCGCGACCGAGACGAGCCGCAGGATGCGCCCCTGGATGATCTCCGTGGTGGGTGCCGCCCAGGCCGGAGCGGCCGAGCCGAGCAGCAAGGCGAGCACGGCGACTCCAGCGCTCAGGCGTCTCATGAGCGTCGATCCCTGCGCCGCGTTCCCGCCGCGACCAGCGCCTCCGTAGCCGCGGGCTCTTCGTCAGCCGCTGGCTCTACGACGCCCCCGGAAGATTCCTCGGCCGCCGCGCGTTCCCTCCGCGGCCAGAACGCCCAGACCACCAGCAGCGATGCGCCGAGCGTGACCCCGCCGAGCACCC
Source organism: Microbacterium sp. NPDC055665 (assembly GCF_053618035.1). NCBI lineage: Bacteria > Bacillati > Actinomycetota > Actinomycetes > Micrococcales > Microbacteriaceae > Microbacterium > Microbacterium sp. NPDC055665. Next base: position 152,931 of record NZ_JBSHGY010000003.1, read on the forward strand.
ACGGGCTGCCGAACCAGACGATCACATTCGCGAGGGCGGGTACCGAGCCGCGGACGATACGGACATCAGAGACGGTGTACGGCGACGGATCCTCGACGTCGTTCGCATCGCCCTTCATGGTGATGGTCCGGATGTCGCCCGCATCCGCCGGCTCGATGCCGGTGACGCGGTGCGTGATCGGCAGGGCCGCATCCCGATCCACCGTCACGACATCACCGACCGCGATGTCGGAGGCGGGGATCTTCTGCACGAGGGCGACGGACCCCGCCGGGATGCTCGGAGTCATCGATCCGGTCTTGAACATGATGAGCGAATAGCCGCCGGTGAAGGCCATGATCACGAGCACGATGCAGATCACACCGCCGATGGCCGCCAGGGTGAGCAGCACCTCGCGCACTCCGCGTCCCACTGCGCGGGCGCCGCGTGCGATGGTGGCCATGTCGTCGCTCAGCTCGTGCTTCCGGTGAAGGTCCAGGTCGGTTTGACGGTGCCACCCTGCGCCGTTCCGGTCGCGTCCGCCGGCAGCTCGAGCACGATGCAGTACGTGATCGTGTTGAGCGGGGTCACGGTCAGGGGCTGCGCGGGAAGCGCGGGAACAGCGGTCAGCGCGGCCGTCGCGGTGGCACCCGTCGTGCAGTTGGCGGGTGCCGCGACCACGGCGATGTTGACCCTGATCGCATTCTGCAGCGCGAGGTCGGCCCCGGTCGGCGTCGTGCCCGCATTGTTCGTCACGGCGACGCCGGTGAGGTTGACGGTACCGCCCAGGGTGCCCGACGCCTGCACCTGCACGTACGCCGCCTTCTTCACCCCCGGGTAGAGGCCCGATGCGTCCAGGGGCACCGTGAGCACGGTCTCGGTGGGTCCGTGCGAGACGAACGCTCCCTGGTCCGACCGCGATGCGATCGAGAAGCTCCCCGCGCTGACCGTGGTCGTCGCGAGTTCCTGGTCGGTCCACGCCGCGATCGTCATCGTCGCGCCGACACCGAGCACCAGCCCGCCGGCGAGCAGCGCCCGCACGCGTCGAAAGGTGCGCGAGGGCTTCGAACGGACGGATGCACGCAACGAGCGACGGGTGGGCGCTACGGCTGCACCGAGGTCGCGTTCCACTGCCATGTGACGGTTCCCGTGTCGCCCTGTTCGATCCCGCCCGCACCGGAGGCGGCGGTGACCTGGATGCACAGGTTGACGTCCGTTCCGGGAGTCATCGTCGCGGGCACTGCGGTTCCCGCGGCGAACGCGGTCGCATCGCATCCGAAGGTCGCCCCCGTGGACACGATGCCGTAGGTCAGCTTGCCGGCAGTGGCGAAGTCGCCCGCCCCCACCGGGGCCACCGAGTCGAGCGTCGCGTCGTAGGTGCCGCCGAGCCGCAGGGCGTAGGGCGCGTAGACCACATCCCCCGGGCTGAGGTTCGTCGGGTCGAGCTCGAAGGTCAGCGCAGCTGCCGCATCGTCGGTGGCATGGTCACTGAACGTCGTCCCATCCGTCGATCCCGTGAACGTGAAGGAGCCGGCGGTGAAGGTCCCGTTCGCGAACTCGGAATCGTTCCAGGCGGCGAGCGTGACCGCCGCCCCCACCCCGAGGACGAGTCCACCCGCCAGAAAGGCGAGAACCTTGCGCTTCGTGTCTTTGGTAGCCATCGGAGTCCCCCTCAGGAATCAGGCGTTCCGCGTGAATGCTTGGGAACGGCCTCCTCGCGGTGGCCCCGGCATCCCCGCCGTGCCCTCATCCTCACTGACGCCTTCCCACAGAACAAGGCGGTTTCGCGCACGTTGCCCGCACATCGCGCGCACTTCGAGACCCCACCCCCCGATGGTTGACGTAGATCAACGATTGTCATATAGTTGACCCAGTTCAACCATCTCGTGCGCGCCACAGCTGTCGCAGCATCCTCCCTTCCGACCGCGAAAGGTCTCGCATGACCACGGACTCCCCCGTCAAGATGACGCATCGCCAGGTGCTGGAAGCCCTCACCGGTCTCCTGCTCGGCATGTTCGTCTCGATGATCGCCACCACGGTGGTCTCCACATCGATGCCGGTCATCGTGCACGATCTCGGCGGCGACCAGGCCGCGTACACCTGGGTCATCACCGCGACCCTCCTCACCACCGCGATCTCCACCCCGATCTGGGGCAAGCTCGCCGACCTCTTCAACCGCAAGCTGCTGATCCAGATCGCGATCGTGATCTTCGTCGGCGCGACCGCCGCCGCCGGCTTCGCCCAGGACACGAACACCCTCATCGCCTTCCGAGCGATCCAGGGCATCGGCGGAGGCGGACTCGCCGCCCTCAGCCAGGTCATCATGGCCGACATCATCAGCCCGCGCGAGCGCGGCCGGTACATGGGGCTGTTCGGCGCCGTGATGGCCGTCGCCACCGTGGGCGGCCCGCTGCTCGGCGGCTGGATCACCGACGTCGCGAACTGGCGCTGGAACTTCTTCGTCGCGCTCCCCTTCGCCGTCGCCGCGCTGATCATCCTGCAGAAGACGCTGCACATCAGCACCGAGCGCACCCGCAAGGTCTCGATCGACTACGTCGGCATCGTGCTGCTCTCGGCCGCCGTGTCGCTGATCCTCATCTGGATCACGAACGCCGGCTCGACGTTCGACTGGTGGAGCACCGAGACCGTGCTCATGGTCGGCGGCGCGATCGTCTCGGCCATCGCCTTCATCATCGTCGAGCTCAAGGTGCGCGAGCCGCTCATCCCGCTCACGCTCTTCCGCGGTCGCACCTTCACGCTGTCGGTGCTGGCCTCGATCTCCATCGGCGTCGCGATGTTCGGCACCTCGGTGTACCTCGCGCAGTACATGCAGCTCTCGCGCGGCGCCACGCCCACCGAGGCGGGGCTCATGACGCTGCCGATGATGGCAGGGCTCCTGATCTCGTCGATGGTGATCGGCCAGCTCGTGACCCGCTTCGGCAAGTGGAAGGGCTACCTGATCCTCGGCTCCGTGCTGCTGATCGCCGGTTCCGTCATGCTGTCGACGCTGCACTACGACACGAACTTCATCCTCGTCTCGATCTACATGTTCGTGATGGGCGCCGGCGTCGGCATGACCATGCAGAACCTCGTCCTCATCGTGCAGAATGTCGCGAAGCCCAGCGAGATGGGTGTCGCCAGCTCGGGCGTCACCTTCTTCCGCAGCCTCGGCGGCACGGTCGGCGTCTCGGTCATGGGCGCCGTGCTCGCGAACAGCCTCACGGGCCTGTTCAGCGACGGGAAGGAGCGCCTGGGCACCGCGATCGCGAGGCTCGGCGACAAGGGCGCCGAGGTGGCGGCTCAGCTGTCCAGCGGAACGCTGCCCGAGGTCCGGCTGCTTCCGGAGCCGGTGCGCTCGATCGTCGAGGACTTCTACGCGCAGGCCATCTCGCACGCCTTCCTGATCGGCATTCCGCTCGCCGTGATCAGCCTCATCGCGATCCTGTTCCTGCCGAACCGTCCGCTCACCACGATGACGACGACCGAGCGCGCACGGGCGGATGCGGCGAAGTCGGATGCAGCCGCATACGGCAGCGGTACCCCGGTCGACGACGCGGCAGACGTCGCGATCGACGACGCCGCAGCGCTCTCCGGCGCACCGACGACGGGCACCGTCGGCGTGGTCGGTCGCGCCCGCGACGATTCGGCCTCCGATGCCGGACGCTGACCGCCTCTCCGACACCCCCGAGGCGCGGGCCACTGCGGTCCGCGCCCTCGAGGCGGAGTTCGGCGAGCTGATCACGCACTTCCGCCGCGTGATCTCGGAGAATGCGAACCGCGTGAGCCCCGGTCTGCTGCCGGGCGCGTACAAGACCTTCACCACGATCGCGCGATGCGAGACGGTCACGGTGTCGGCGCTGTCCGAGCGGATGCTGCTGGACAAGGGCCAGGTCAGCCGGATGGTGCGGGAACTCGAGGAGCTCGGGCTCGTCGAGCGCTCGACCGATCCCGCGGATGGACGCTCCTTCCTGCTGCAGCTCACCCCGTTGGGCGAAGAGCGCCTCGCGGCCGCGCGGCTCCCTCAGGAGGGCAGGCTGCTGCGCACGCTCGAAGACTGGAGCCTCGCCGACATCGGCAGCCTCACCCGTCTGCTCCACGCCCTGGCTTCGGGCGCGAGCCCGGACGCGACCGCGGCCGAGTGACGGGCACCTCGGCGAGCACGCGGCGCGCTTCGAGGGCGACCTCGGCGGCGATGGTGTCGAGCAGCTCTGAGCGCAGGTTCCACTGCTGCCAGTAGAGCTGGACACGAAGGGTCGGGCCACCCAGCGGGACCAGCCCGGACGACTCCTGCAGGAGCGGGACCATCCCCCACCCGAGCCCGAGCGCTACGGCGACCGCATAGTCGTGCGATGCCGGGACGTAGTGCCGCGGCACCCCCGCCTCATCGACGGACATCGCTCGGAGCCACTCGTGCTGCAGCGTGTCCCGTCTGTCGAAGTCGACGAACGGTGCGGCTGTCAGGGCATCCGCCGTCACCCCGTCAGGGAACCACCGCGATGCGAATCCCGATTCCGCCATCGCCCGGTACTCGAGCACGCCGAGAGGCGACACCGAGCATCCGGCGACCGGCGCGGCCTCGCTCGTGACCGCGGCCATCACGGTGCCGGATTCCAGGAGCCGCGCGGTGAAGTTCTGGTCGTCGCGGTGCAGGTCGAAGTCGATGTCGTGGCCGGCCGCGAGCCGGGACAGTGGCGCGAGGAACCACGTCGCCATCGAATCGGCGTTCACGGCGAGCGGGATGGTGATCCGCCGGCTGCCCGCCACCTCATCGATGCCCACCCCGATGAGCGCGTCATGTTCGAGCAGCGCGATCTGGCGGGCCAGACGGACGACGGCCTCTCCCGCCTCGGTCAGCCGCGCGGGCTTCGTCCGCACCACCAGGATCCGACCGAGTTGCTGCTCCAATGTCTTCAGGCGCTGGCTCACCGCCGACGGAGTGATCTGCAGTCGCCTCGACGCGGCATCCAGTGTGCCCTCGTCGACGATCGCGGCGAGCGTGGCGGCCAGTTCGGGATCGATCCTCACATTAGCGATGCTAATGGCACGGTAGGAATCTTCGCTTCTCTTCATGCTGACGGATTCCTAGGCTGGAGCCATGCTCACCGTTCTCGCCGGCCTCGGACTCGGCCTCTCCCTCATCGTCGCCATCGGCGCGCAGAACGTCTTCGTGCTGCGCCAGGGCATCCGCCGCGAGCACGTGTGGGCTGTCGTGATCATCTGCGCCCTGTCGGATGCCGCCCTCATCGCCTCCGGCGTCGCCGGACTCGGATTCGTGCTGTCGGCCGCTCCGTGGCTCATCGTCGTGGCCCGCTGGGCGGGGGCGCTCTTCCTGCTGAGCTACGGCATCCTGGCCGCTCGGCGGGCCTGGCGCGGCGGCGAAGAGCTTCAGGTGGACGTCGCGGATGCCCCCGGCTCCGGGTCGACGACATCGGTCGGCTCGACGGCGACCGCCACCCGCACCCGGCTGGCGCCAGTGATCCTGACCACGCTCGCCCTGACGTGGCTGAACCCGCACGTCTACCTCGACACGGTGCTCATGCTCGGCTCGATCGCGGCGACGCACGGCGACGACCGCTGGCTCTTCGCGGGCGGGGCCATGGCTGCCAGCCTGCTGTGGTTCACGGCTCTGGGGTTCGGCGCGCGCTATCTGGGTCGCTGGCTGCGCACGCCGCGCTCCTGGCGCATCCTGGATGCGGTGATCGCTGTGGTGATGATCGCCATCGCCATCAGCCTCGTGCTGCCGGTGCTGGGCGGCTGACGGATCAGCTGCCGTCGATCTGGGCGAGCCGGGCCTTGACCAGGCGGTCGAGCACGTCGTCGGGGATCGGATGCTCCGGCTGGAACCGGATGGTCCCCTTGTCGACGCTCACCCCCGGATGTCCCTCCAACGCGCTCGCGACAGCCGCGACCGCATCCGGGCTGAACGGATAGATCCCGATGTGTTTCTTGGCGCGCATCACCGACAGGAGCGGCTTGCCTCCATACACGAGGGCCGGCATCCCGTAGCCCTTGCCCTGCTCCGCGTCCGGCGCCTCCCGTCGCGCGACCGCATAGACCCGGTCGATGGCGTCACGGTCCGCAGGGAGGAGTTCTTCGAGGTAGTCGTCGACGGTGCCCATCACGGCATCCTTCCACCGTTCCGCGCGCAGGGCGAGGACCGGGCGGGATCAGGCGCCGTCGAGCGGACGCATGATGCGCGTGAGGAAACGCTGCGTGCGCTCGTGCTTCGGCGCGCGGAAGAGTTCGGCCGGCGGGCCCTGCTCCACGACCACACCGGCATCCATGAACAGCACATGGTCGGCTGCCTCGCGCGCGAAGCTCAGCTCGTGCGTCACGACCGCCATGGTCCAGTTCTCATCCGCCAGCTCCTTGATCACCAGCAGCACCTCCCCCACCAGCTCCGGGTCGAGCGCGCTGGTCGGCTCGTCGAAGAGCAGCAGGTCGGGCTTGAGCGCGAGCGCCCGCACGATGCCGACGCGCTGCTGCTGACCACCCGAGAGCTGATGCGGCCGCGCGTGCGCCTTGTCTGCCAGACCCACGCGGTCGAGCAGGAGGAGGGCGTCGGTCACGACCTCGGCCTTGGGACGCCCCTGCACCCTCCACGGTCCCTCGATCACGTTCTCGAGGACGGTGAGGTGCGGGAAGAGATTGTGATGCTGGAACACCATCGCCGACCGGTCGCGCAGGGCGAGCCGCTTCTGCTTCTGCTCGCGGTTCCCGGGCTTGGCGGCGTGTGCGAAGTCGATCTCGGGCCCTCCCGCGACGGCGATGGTTCCCGCGTCGGGGGTCTCGAGGCCGTTGAGCGCGCGCAGCACCGTCGTCTTCCCCGAACCGCTCGGACCGATGAGGACGACGACCTCGCCGCGGTGCAGCGTCAGGTCGATGCCGCGCAGCACCTCGTTGTCCCCGAAGCTCTTGCGCAGACCGCGGGCCGTGAGGAGCGGTTCGGGTGTGTTGTCAATGGGCGACACGGCTGTCGAGCCTCCTCTCGAGGGCGCTCTGTCCGAAGGACAGCACCAGGCAGAACACCCAGTACACCAGCGCCGCGGCGAGGTAGACCACCATGAACTCGAGGGTCGTCGCAGCGATCTGCTGCGCCACCTTGAACAGCTCCGTCACCAGGATCAGCGAGGTGAGAGAGGTGTCCTTGACGAGCGAGATGAACGTGTTGGACAGCGGCGGCACCGACACGCGTGCCGCCTGAGGCAGGATGATCCGGGTCAGCGTGCGGGTGCGGTTCATCCCGACCGTGTACGCCGCCTCCCACTGCCCCTTCGGGACCGAGAGGATCGCCGCACGCACCACCTCGGCGCCGTAGCCGCCCACGTTGAGCGAGAGCGCGATGATGGCGCTGGGCCAGGGGTCGAGCGTGATCCCGATCGACGGCATGCCGTAGAAGATCACGAACAGCTGCACGAGCATGGGCGTGCCGCGGATCACCGAGATGTAGAACCGGGCGACGCCGGAGACGACCGGGTGCACCGAGATCCGCATCAGTGCGACGCCGACGGCGATGACGAGCCCCAGGACGAACGACACCAGGGCCAGGGGCACCGTCGCCGTCAGGCCCGCCCAGGCGATCGGCCCGAGCGAATCGAAGAACAGCTGCCAGGGGCTCTCCATCGACTACTTCGTGACGTCTTCGCCGAAGTACTTGTCGCTGATCTCGGCCAGGGTCCCGTCGGCACGGAGTTCTTCGAGGGCACCGTCGACGGCCTCGACGAGCGCCTCCTTGTCCTGGGTGAACACGAAAGCCTGCTCGCCAGCCTCATCCGTCTCGGCGGCGATCTTCAGTCCGGTCGGGCTGTTGGTGGTCTCGTAGTCGAGGAAGGTCAGCTTGTCGTTGACCGTCGCATCCACGCGGCCCTGGCGCAGCAGCTCCACCGCCTGCGCCCAGCCTTCGACCGCTTCCACCTTCGCTCCCGAGTCGGTGGCCAGCTCGTACCAGTTGCTGGTGAGCGACTGTGCGGTGGTCTTGCCGTCGAGGTCGTCGAACGAGGAGATCGAGTCGTCGTCCTCGGCCACGACGATGACGCCGGGCGAGACCGTGTACGGGGCGCTGAAGAGGTACTTCGCCTCGCGCTCGTCGTTGATCGAGACCTGGTTGGCGATGACGTCGAAACGTCCCGCGTCGAGGCCCGCGAAGATCGCATCCCACTGCGTCTCCTGGAACTTCACCTCGAGGCCGAGCTTGTCGGCGACGGCCTGGATGATCTCCACGTCGAAGCCGGTGAGGTCGCCCGAGCCGCCGTCGCCGTGGAAGCTGAAGGGGCGGTAGGTGCCCTCGGTCGCGACCGTGAGCGTGCCCTCCTGCACCAGCCCGAAGTCGGAACCCTCTGCGCCGTCGGATGTGCTGGCGGGCGTGCTCGACCCGCTGCAGGCGGTGAGCGCCGCGGCGGCGACGACGAGTGCGGTGACGGCGATGAGACGACGGGACATGGACCCTCCTGGGGTGAGAAGCGCGGTGCGAGTTTACGCGACCGTCGCGGGAACTCCCTCACAGTACGCGGACGGGGCCGCGTCTCCGCATCCGATGACGTTTCGTTTCGTGGGGGATGAACGCAGAAACGCCCCCGGGCGGACCCGGGGGCGTTCCTCTGCGACTGGGTCGCTGAGCTTGTCGAAGCGTCAGATGGAGTTGACGTCCAGCGGGATGCCGGGGCCGAACGTGGTCGACACCGCACCCTTCTGGATGTAACGGCCCTTCGAGCTCGACGGCTTGAGGCGGACGATCTCCTCGAGCGCTGCGCCGATGTTCTCATCGAGCTGCTCAGCGGTGAACGATGCCTTGCCGACGACGAAGTGCACGTTGGCGTGCTTGTCGACGCGGAACTCGATCTTTCCGCCCTTGATCTCCTCGACGGCCTTGGCCGGGTTCGGGGTCACGGTGCCGGTCTTCGGGTTCGGCATCAGACCACGCGGTCCGAGCACCTTTCCGAGACGACCGACCTGGCCCATGAGCTCCGGGGTGGAGACAGCGGCGTCGAAGTTGGTCCAGCCATCGGCGACCTTCTGGATGAGCTCGGCGCCGCCGACCTCATCTGCACCTGCGGCGATCGCTGCCTCGGCCGCGGGGCCGGTGGCGAAGACGATGACGCGGGCGGTCTTACCGGTGCCGTGGGGCAGGATGACGGTGCCGCGCACCATCTGGTCTGCCTTGCGGGGGTCGACGGCGAGCTTCAGCGCGACCTCGACTGTCGAGTCGAACTTCGACGAGCCGGTCTCCTTCGCGAGGGCGACTGCCTCGGTCGGGGTGTAGAAACGGTCTGCCTCGATCTTCTCGGCGGCAGCCTTGTAAGCCTTGGACTTGGTAGCCATGATTATTCTCCTCAGCCCTCGACCGTGATGCCCATGGAGCGGGCGGTGCCGGCGATGATCGAGATCGCGGCCTCGATGTCGTTCGCGTTCAGGTCGGCCTGCTTGGTCTCGGCGATCTGGCGGACCTGGTCCTTGGTGATCTTCGCGACCTTGACGGTGTGCGGGGTCGCAGAGCCCTTGGGGACGCCTGCGGCCTTCTTGATGAGCTCCGCCGCCGGCGGGGTCTTCAGGACGAAGGTGAAGCTGCGGTCCTCGTAGACGGTGATCTCGACGGGGATGACGTTGCCGCGCTGCGACTCGGTCGCGGCGTTGTACGCCTTGCAGAACTCCATGATGTTGACGCCATGCTGACCGAGCGCGGGGCCGATCGGCGGCGCCGGGTTGGCTGCACCGGCGTTGATCTGAAGCTTGATCAGGCCGGTCACCTTCTTCTTCGGTGCCATTCTCTTTCCTTTCATCGAATCGGATGCCGGAGCATCCGCTTCTCCCACAGATCCGGCGTTTCCGGACCGTGGTCGTCTCTGCGCACGCCGAAGCGGCACACAAACCACACAAGTCTACCCGATCAGGACGAGTCGCGCGGACCCCGGCCATCATCGCCGTACTGGGACACGATCCGCACGCCGAGCGCCAGGAGCGCGGCGCGGACGGCGGCGGGTTCGATGACCTCCACGGCGCCCGTCCAGCCCGCCAGCTGCTCCGCGAGCGCATCGACACGGTGCGCACTGACCTCCATCCGCACGCGCCCATCGGCGCCTGGCTCATCGGGGAGCATCCGCGCCTGCGCGCCGAACCGGTCGTGCAGCGCCTTCACCGCCCAGGGTTCCACGCCGACCACGGCCCGAGCCGCGCCGCGCATCTCCTCAACTCGCTCGACCATCTCCGACCACGCCCGCGAATGGTCGAAACCGGCAGGAGCGGAACCGCGAGACGACAGCACACGGACCTCCACGATCCGATCCGCCCGATATGTGCGCAACGCCTCCTCGTCGGCGTCGTCCGTCCCGGCGGTCGCCGGCGCGGCGAGCAAGTACCAGCGCGGCCCACGGCTGCCGACCATCAGGGGGATGACCTCGAAGGAGGATGATCCGGATGCTCCTTCGTAGCGCAGCTCGACACGGAACCCTCCCGCGATCGCCCGCTGGAGCTCCGCGACCGACGGCGGCACCGCGTCGGTCTCGGTCACGCCCCACGGGGCATCGCGCACCGTCGTGGCAGCGACGCGCTGAGCGCCCTCACGGAACGGCTCCGGCAGCGCGCGGACGAGCTTGCGCGTGGCGGCGATCCGCTCCGGGGTCGCTGCACCGCTCTGGGTCAGTGCGACGAGCAGCGACGTCACCTCTCCCTGCGTGAGGCCGGTGAGATAGGTGCGCGCGCCGCCGATGAGCCGCCACCCGCCGCCTCTCCCCCGACTCGGATAGATGGGCACCCCGGACATCGCCAAGGCTTCGAGGTCGCGGCGCGCGGTCGGCACCGACACCTCGAGTTCGGCCGCGAGCTGCGCAGCCGTGATGTGCGCTCTGCCCTGCAGGAGCAGAAGCGCCTGGATGAGGCGGTCGGCGCGGATCAGAACCTCTTTTCAGAAGTGATCATTTGGTGATCACTTCAACCGCGAGCATAGAAGAAGAAGCCCATCAGCAGAAGTACCCACTCAGAAGGAGAATCCCATGTTCCGTGGTCTCGCAAATCTCAACCTCGTCGCCGAGGACATGCCCGCCGCCGTCGCCTGGTACACCGCGGTCTTCGGATCGGGCCCCTACTTCACGCGCCCCGAGGCCGGTCCCGCACAATACGCGGAGTGGCGGTTCGGCGACGACGAAGACGAGTTCGCCCTGATGGATGCCCGCTTCCGCCCCGCGCTTCCCCAGCCGGGTGGCGCGCTGGTGAGCATGCACGTCGACGACATCCACGCGGAGGTGGCCCGGCTCCTCGAACTGGGCGCCACGGCTTTCGACCCGGTCACCCAGCGCGGAGAAGGCTGGTGGTCGGCATCCGTCAGCGACCCGTTCGGCAACCTGATCGGACTCATCCAGAGCCCGCACTGGGCCGCACAGCACGCCGAGTGACGGTACGCAGCGAGGGCGCCGTTCCGGTCGCAGTTGCTGCCGCCTCGCGGACGATAAGGCGACATCAAGTGCGACCGGAACTGAATCAACGCGCGGCGCAACGCAAGAACGGCCGCCCCGGAAGGGACGGCCGTTCTCGTGAGGATGTGTGGGTCAGACCATCTTGGTGACCTGGTCGAACGACAGCTCGACCGGGGTCTCGCGCTCGAAGAGGGAAACGAGGACCGTGAGCTTGCCGCTCTCGGGCTTGATCTCGCTGATCGAACCGGGAAGACCCGCGAACGAGCCCTCCTTGATCGTGATGGTCTCGCCGACCTCGAAGTCGACCTCGGCCGGCAGCGGACGAGCGACGGCGACGCCGCCCTTCGACGCGATGTTCTTGGCCGTGGGGACGTCCTTGACCTCGACGAGCGACTTCAGCATGTTGAAGGCCTCTTCGAAGCGCAGCGGCGTGGGGTTGTGGGCGTTGCCCACGAAGCCGGTGACACCCGGGGTGTGACGCACGACCGACCAGGTGTCTTCCGTGAGCTCCATGCGCACCAGCACGTAGCCGGGGATGCGCACGCGGGTGACCATCTTGCGCTGGCCGTTCTTGATCTCGACCACGTCTTCCATCGGGACCTCGATCTGGTAGATCTCGTCCTCGACCTCGAGCGTCGACTTGCGCTGCTCGATGTTGGCCTTCACCTTGCGCTCGAAGCCGGCGTAGGAGTGGATGACGTACCACTTGCCCGGGAGCATGCGGAGGTCCATGCGGAAGGCCTCGTACGGGTCTTCCTCTGCGTCCTCGTCGTCGGCGTCTGCGGAGTCCTCGTCATCGGCGGAGGAGTCCTCGTCGCCGTTGACATCCGGACCGTCGTAGGGGGTGACCTCGTCGGCCGCAGCCGCGTCGAGGTCGGCGGCCTCTTCGGCCACAGATTCGTTGAGGACCTCAGCGGCAGCCTCAGACTCAGCCGCTTCGTCCAGGTTCAGAGCGTCGTTCACGATCGCGTCCGCCTCCGGGTCGTCGATGTCGATGTCGATGTCAGCCGTGTCATCCGCTTCGCCGTCTTCGTCTTCGACGTGGACGGCGACGTGCTCGGCCGAAGTGGCCGAGAGCTCTTCCTCGGCGAGGACGTTGCCCTCCTGGGCTTCGTCTTCCTCGCTGGACTGCTCTGCGGCGGTCGCCCAGTCGGCGTCGTCGGAATATCGTTCAGACACGTTGTTTCTTCTCCATAGCTGCGGCGCGAGCCGCGGGGGTCATCAGCCAGGGATTCCGAACACCCAGTGCGTCAAGAACGCGAACAGCGTGTCCAAGCCGTAGACGATGCCCATGACGATCAGAACGAAGACGAGCACCACCAGGGTGAACTTGAACAGCTCCTTGCGAGTCGGAGTGACGACCTTGCGGAGCTCGGCGATGACCTGGCGGATGAACAGGGCGATACCCCCGAAGAACCGTGAGAAGGGGTTGCCCTTCTTCTCGCGGGTGGCGCCGGCCGCGACGACCTCGCCGCGCGGTTCGTCCTGATCCATCCTGAATGTACCTTTCGTGTGTCAGCGTTGCGCTGACGCGCAGGGCGGACAGGAATCGAACCTGCAACCTGCGGTTTTGGAGACCGCTGCTCTGCCAATTGAGCTACCGCCCTAGAGACCGGGAGGTCTCGGGGTTCTCTCTCCACTCTGCCACCGTGACTGTGATCAGGAGACCCCAGGCATGGCGAAAGAATGCAGAGAACAACTGCCCCACAAGCATACGGCATCGATCCGGTGGCGCCGAACCGGGATCGCGAAGGCGTGTTCTTGTTAGGCTCAGCGAGCGTATGCAGGAGGAGGGAGCGCCGGTGAGCGCTGAGGTGCAGCAGTTCCAGGTGGATCTGCGCGGGGTGGTCGATCTGCTCAGCAGACACATCTACTCCAGTCCACGGGTGTACCTGCGGGAGCTGCTGCAGAACGCCCGCGACGCGATCACCGCACGCCGCGAGGTCGACGGCGGAGGCGGACGCATCCGGATCACCCCGCTGACCGCGGAGAACGGCGAGTTCGTGCTGCGCGACGACGGCGTGGGTCTCACCGCGACGGAGGTCGCGGATCTGCTGGCCACCGTCGGGCGCAGCTCCAAGCGCGACATCTTCGACCTTCCCCGCAGCGACTACCTCGGCCAGTTCGGCATCGGTCTGCTCAGCTGCTTCATGGTCGCCGACACCATCGTCATCCGCTCCCGCAGCGCCCGCGGCGGCGCGTCGGTCGAATGGACGGGAAGCGCCGACGGCACGTTCCAGGTGGCCGAGATCGACGAGGAGCTTCCCATCGGCACCAGCGTGCACCTCGTGCCGCGCTTCGACGCCGACGAGCTCCTGCGCCCTGCCGCCGTGCACGAGCTGGCGACGACGTTCGGCGAGTTCCTGCCCGTGCGGGTCACGCTCGACGGCCCCGGCGGCGACATCGACATCACCAGGGATGCGCCCTTCCTCGATGCCGCCCGCGACCCCGAGGCCGCCGTGCAGTACGGGCGCGACCTCCTCGGCGCGGGCCCGCTCGACGTGATCGAGCTGGGCGAGCCCGCCACCGGGACCCGCGGCCTCGCGTACGTGCTTCCCTACGCCCCGCCGCCGGGTGCACGTCAGGCGACGCGCATGTATCTGGGACGGATGCTGCTCTCCGAGCGCGTCGACGACGTGCTCCCCGAGTGGGCGTTCTTCGTCCGCGCCGTGATCGACTCCACCGGCCTCGCCCCCACCGCGAGCCGGGAGTCTCTGGTCGAGGACGCGGCGCTCGAGCGCGTGCGTGAACAGCTCGGCGCCGGCATCCGCCGCTGGGTCCTGGAGCTGGGCCTGAGCGAGCCGCATCGTCTCGCGCAGTTCGTGGCCGTGCACGAGGTCGGGCTCAAGTCGCTCGTGCGCCACGACGAGGAGCTGGCCCACTTCATCTCGCGCTGGCTGACCGTCGAGACCACGCACGGCACGATGCGGATCGGCGACCTCGTGGAGCGATACCCGAACGTGCGGTATGCGCAGACCGTCGACGAGTTCCGCCAGGTGGCCGGCATCTCCCCCGCCGACGAGGTGCTCGTCAACGGCGGGTACCTCTACGACGCCGACCTGATCCGGATGCTGCCCGACCTCTTCCCGCACGTCACCGTCGAGAAGGTCGACGTCACCGGAGAGCTCGACCGCCTCGACCCTCCCCCGCTCGACGACCGCGACGCCGCCGTGGCCCTGGAGACACGTGCGGGCGCTGTGCTGGCCGCATCCGACTGCTCGGTGGTCGTGCGCTCGATCGACCGCCCCGACCTCGCCGGACTCTACGTCGCCGACCCTGAGGTGCTGCGCGCGATCGACCGCGGACGCACCAAGGGCGTCACGGGCGCGCTCTGGGGCGGCGTGCTGGACCGCATCGACAAGACGATGTCCTCGGCGCGCGAGGACGACCTCCGCGCCCGCCTGTGCCTGAACTGGTCGAACCGGGTGGTCCGCGCCCTGGTGCGCGTGCAGGACGACGCCGTCTTCGCCCGCACCGTGCAGCTGCTCTACATCCAGGCGCTGCTCGCCGGGCACCATCCGCTCGCCGACGCCGATCGTGCCCTGATGACCAGCGCACTCGCCGACCTCGTCTCCCTTTCGGCCGGCATCGAAGGGGACCAGATCCCGTTCGTCGAAGGCCGCTGACACATCCCACCGAAGGATCCCCCATGGCACGTCCGAAGAAGCGCTTCCAGCAGCTGATCGAGGAGATCGACCGCACCCCGTGGGGGCCCGCCGAGCAGGCCCTCGTCGCGGAAGCGGTGGCCCTCGCGATCGAGATCGGCGATGAGCGGCTCGAGTACGAGGCACGGATGCGGCAGACGGCGTCGGCGAACATGGGCGGCGCGACCGATGTGATGCTGAACTCGTTCGCCTGGTGCCTCGCGCACCACGAGGCCGACCCGCAGCGATTCCCCGCCGACTTCGACAACGGCGGCGCCGACCTGATGTGGCAGTTCAAGTGGATGGCGTCATCCCTGCGCTCTTCGCCGGCGTTCTCCCAGGAGCAGATCGCCGCGGTGCTCGATGACATGGAGAAGCACTACCGCGCCGGCGGCCTCGGAGTGAGCGGTGTGCTCACCGCCCGATTCGAGGATGCCTGGGATGCCGGACGCATGGACGAGGCCGAGGCGCTGCGGGTGCAGCTGGAGGCCACACCGCGCGACGACCACAGCCACTGCGACGCCTGCGGCCGGAGCCAGATCGCGGGCTTCTTCGCGGACACCGACCGCGACGCCGAGGCCATCGTCCTGGTGGAGGAGATGATCGAGGGCGGCTTCTCGTGCGGCGAAGAGCCGGAGCACGCCCTCTCGCGCGTGCTCCTTCCCTATCTGCGCGCCGGGCGGTTCGACGAGGCCAAAACCGCGCACCTGCGCAGCTACCGGTTGGCCAAGGACAACCCCGACAACCTGCGCATCGTCGCCAACAACATCGTGTTCACGGCGCTCACCGGCAACGAGGCCCGTGCACTCGCACTCGTCGAGAAGCACATCGCCTGGCTCGCCCATGACGGGCTGAACGTCGACGCGCACTTCGCCGCCCTCGCCGCCCTCGCCGTCGCCCTGGATCGGGTCACGGCAGTGGGCCACGGCGACACCCCCGTGCGCGGAGCGGAGTCGCCCGCGCTCGTCCCCTTCTTCGGAGAGCATGAGGGCCGCTGGAGCGCTGCCGAGCTCGCGGCGTCCGCCTGGTCGGCGGCGGACCGCATCGCCGCCGCGTTCGACGAGCGCGACGGGACCGATGGCCACGCACGCAGCCTGGCCCGCATGCGCGCACTCGCCGATGAGCAGTACGACGTGCCGATCCGATCGGACGCGTTCGTGGCTCCGACCCCCTCGAACACGCCGGCGGACGCCGACGGCTGGTTCGAGCGCGCCATGCAGCTCGCCCAGTTCGGAGCGGAGCACGAGACCCTCGAAGCCCTCCCCCGCGCCCTCGAGGTGGAAGACCCCTACAAGCGCGCCCAGCTGCTCTCGATGCGCATCGGGATCCTCATCGCCCTCGAACGCGCCGACGAGGCCCTGGAACTGCTTCCGCAGCGGGTCGCCGCCCTCCGCGCCGCCGGCCGCGTCGAGCAGGCCGACCTGGAGGAGCGCCTCGGGCTCGCGACCTTCGGGATCGATACCCCCGAGGCGACCGCCGACCTGGAGGATGCGATCGCCGATGCCGCATCGCTGCCCGCCTGGTCGCGCGGCGACCTGGCCATCAGCCGCGCCGCGCTGCACCTGCGAGCGGGGGAAGCGGATGCCGCGCTCGACCTCGCCGAGCTCGCCGCGCGCTCGTTCGCCGAGGCCGATGACGCCCGTCTCGCCAACACCACGACGCTCATGGCGATCTCGGCCGTATTGAGAAAGGGCGACATGGAGGCGGCGACCGCATTGCTCGACCGCTTCCTCGCACAGGACGACCTCAGCACCGGGCATCGGGCGCAGGCGCTGCAGACCAGGGCGCGCGTGCGCGGCGGCAGCGACTCCTATGCGGAAGGCGCAGTCGACGCCGACGAGGTGTGCCGGCTGCTCGCCGAGCTGGGCGCGACGCGCGCCCTCGGTGAGGCCCACCTTCTCGCCGGAGCACTCTGGGAAGACGCGGATGAGCCGGAGAAGGCCGTCTCCCGCTACCGCGTCGCCGCGCGCATCGCGAGCGAGGGCGACGGCGACTCGACCGGCGTGGACTTCCGGCTCGCCCGGACCATGCTGCGCGTCGGCGACGCCGAAGAGGCAGCAGAGCTGTTCGGCGACGTGCTGCAGCGCGAGGAGGAGGCAGAGGTGGCCGCCGGCTCGCGCGCGATGACCGCCTCGATGCTGGCGCGCTCGCTGAGCGCCGCCGGTGAGTTCGGCCAGGCAGTCGGTGCTCACGGCTACGCCTCCGAGCTGTTCGGGCAGGCGGAGGAGCACGCCGACCAGGCGATGTCGATGACCGAGCAGGCCAAGATCCTCGCGCGCTTCGACGAGCACGACGACGCGATCGGGCTGCTCGAATCGGCGGCCGACATCGTACGCCGGGCCCCGGATGCCGTGGGAGCCGTGACCGAAGTGCTGCACAGCCTCGGACAGGCATACGGCGGACGCGGCGACGAGCGGGCGTTCACGCTCTTCGACGAGGTCGCCGCCCTCGCTCAGCAGCATGAGGCCGAGTGGCTCCTCGCCGACGTCACCGATTCGCGGGGTCGGGCGTTCGCCGAGCTCGGCCGGATCGACGAGGCGGTCGCGGCCGCGCTCACCGCGGCCGACGGTTTCGCCGCACTCGGAGATCTCGGCTCGGCCGGTGGGTCCGAGCTGTTCGCGGGGCGCGTCCTGGCAGGGAACGACCGCTCAGCCGACGCCGTGCCCGTCTACCGCAGCGCGATCGACCACGCCGCCGGCCACCCGCCGTTGCTCCAGGTGGCAGCCCTCGAGCTCGGCAACGTCCTCGAGTCGCTCGGGCGTCACGGCGAGGCGGCCGAGGTGCGCACTCTCGCTCAGAGCTGACGGTCAGAACAGCTGGCGCCAGTTGGCCTTGGCGAGGTCGAGGAGCTCGTCGCCGCGGCCGGACATCACCGTACGGATCGCATAGAGGGCGAAGCCCTTGACCTGCGCGGCCTCGATCGCCGGCGGCATGGACAGCTCCTGCCGCTCGGTGACGACGTCGAGCAGGGCGGGTCCGTCGTGCGCGAGCACCTCGCGCACGGCATCCGGGAGGTCTTCGCTGCGCTCCACCCGGCGCGCGAAGATCCCCATGGCTTCGGCGATCGCCGCGAAGCTCGGGTTCTCCAGCCCGGTGCCGTAGGTGACGAAGCCGGCGGCCTTCATCTCGAGCTCGACGAAGTTCAGCGAGGAGTTGTTCACCACGATCGTCTTCACCGGCAGATTGTTCTGGGTGAGGGTGAGGAGCTCGCCGAGCATCATCGCGAGTCCGCCGTCGCCGGCCAGCGCGACCACCTGACGGTCGGGGTGCGCGACCTGCGCGCCGATACCGTGCATCAGGGCATTCGCCATCGAGCCGTGGGTGAACGAGCCGATCAGACGGCGATCCTCGGTCATCGAGAGGTACCGAGCGGCCCACACGGTCGGCGACCCCACGTCGGCGGTGAAGATCGCGTCGTCGGCCGCGTACTCGTCCAGGAGCCGGGCCAGGTACTGGGGGTGGATGGGGCGCTTGCCCTTCGCGGGCACGGCGAGCTCGTCGAGCTTCTTCCTCGTCTTGCGGTAGTGCGCGATGGCATCCTCGAGGTGGCCGCGGTCGTCCTTCCTCGCCACCCGCGGAAGGAGCGCCTCGGAAGTCGCGCGCACGTCGCCGACCAGGCCGAGATCGAGCGGATGCCGCTTGCCGAGCTGCGCGCCGCGGATGTCGACCTGGATGGTCTTGGCGTGATCCGGATAGAACTGCTCGTACGGGAAGTCGCTGCCCAGCACCAGCAGGGTGTCGGCGGCTTCCATGGCCCGGAATCCCGAGGCGAAGCCCAGCAGCCCCGTCATGCCGACGTCGAAGGGGTTGTCGTACTCGATGAATTCCTTGCCGCGGAGGGCGTGCACGATGGGGGCGCCGAGCTTGTCGGCGAGCGCGATGACCTCGTCGTGTGCGCCTTCCACGCCGGCTCCGGCGAGGATCGTGACCTTCGCTGCTGCATTGAGCAGAGTGGCCGCCTTCTCGAGCTCCGCCGCGTTGGGGACCACCACGGGTCGTGCCCGCTCGATCACGACGGCTCGGTCGTCCGCGATGTCGGCGAGAGCCACGTCGCCGGGGATCACGAGCACCGCGACACCGCGTTCCTCGATCGCGGCACGCATGGCGATCTCGAGCAACCGCGGCATCTGCTTCGGGTCGGCGACGTATTCGACGTACACGCTGCACTCGCGGAACAGCTCCTGCGGATGCGTCTCCTGGAAGTACCCGGTTCCGATCTCGGTGGTCGGAATGTGCGCCGCGATCGCGAGCACGGGCACGCGCGAGCGGTTGGCGTCGTAGAGGCCGTTGATCAGGTGGAGGTTGCCCGGACCGCAGGAGCCGGCGACGACCGCGAGCTCTCCCGTGGTGGCGGCATCCGCGGCGGCGGCGAAGGCGGCGGATTCCTCGTGCCGCACATGCACCCAGCGGATCGTGCCGTCCTTGCGGAGCGCGTCCGTGAAGCCGTTCAGCGAGTCCCCGGGGATGCCGTACACACGGTCGATCCCGTTGGCGTGCAGAGTCTTGACGATGTTCTCAGCGACGTTGGCCATGCTTCGACCCTACGCCCGAGCAGCGGTGGCGGCTCGGGCGTTGACAGGCGTGACAGATGCAATCCGGAGTGCCGACATGCGGCACTGTCCTCGCTGGAGTGCGCGATCTAGCCTCGAAGCATCAGCAAGAGCCGATGCTACTCCGCTCCACCTGGAGCCGCGGCGTGACGAAAGGATGCAGGATGAGCGACTTCGCCATCGGAGACACCGTGCAGGTCACCGGACCGACGATGACCGGCAACGTCGGAACCGTCGTCTCGATCGATGAGAAGCGCGGGAAGTACCTCGTACGAATCACGGATGTGACCCAGAACTACTTCACGGCTGACGAGCTGAGACTCTTCTCGGCTTGAGCGCGCTCAGTACTCCTGGGCCCCGTCGCGCTCCGGCTCCGGAGTGCGACGGAAAGCCCGCCCGGTCACCGAGATCGGCGCGACGCGCACGAACACGTGCTTGAGCGTGGGGATCCACGGCCGCAGACCAGCGGCTTCCGCACGCAGCACGTCGGCATCCGTCTCCAACGCGGTTGCATGGCCGCGGACGATGACACTCCACGCATCCGTGTCCGTGTGGTCGTCGACCTCGAAGACCACATCGGCGTTCACCGTCAGCTCGAAGAGCTTGCTGCCGGGCGCCGTTCGGAACAAGATTCCGTCGCCATCGATCACATAGTTCACCGGGAAGATGTCGATCGTGTCGCCCACGTGGGTGACGAGTCGTGCCAGCTCCTGGGTGCCGAGCAGTTCCCAGCTCTGGTCAGGGGACAGCGTCTCGATGGGGTCTGTCTGCGCACTCATGCCGCCATTGTGCCTCGCGCGCATTCCGGTCGCACTTTCTGTCGCAAAATGCCGCTGTGACCGACAGAAAGTGCGACCGGAATGAGGTCTACTCAGCCGATGCGGATCAGCTTCTTGTTGACGAACTCGTCCGCCGCCAAGTGCCCCAGCTCACGCGCGGTGCCGCTGCGCTTGACGCCGCCGAACGGCAGCTCGGGGCTGTCGGCCAGCACGAGGTTGACGTAGACCATGCCGGCCTCGATCTTGTCGGCGACGCGCTCGGCCTGCTCGGCGTCCGTCGTGAAGACGTAGGAGCCGAGGCCGAAGGTCGTGTCGTTCGCGAGCTCGACCGCCGCGTCCTCGTCCGCCACGCGGTACACGACCGCGGCGGGGCCGAAGAGCTCTTCGCGGTACACGTTCATCTCGGGTGTCACATCGGCGAGCACGGTCGGCGCGAAGAACGCGCCGTCGCGGGTGCCGCCGGTCAGCAGCGTCGCACCCTGCTCGACGGCCTGGTCGACCTGCTTCTGCAGGTTGACCGCCGCCGTCTCCGACGAGACCGGACCGAGGACAGTGTCGTCGAGCATCGGATCGGTCGCCTCGACCGCCGCCATCGCCGCCGTGAATTTCTCGACGAACGCGTCGTAGAGACCGTCGACGATGATGAAGCGCTTCGCGCCGTTGCACGCCTGACCGTTGTTGTCGAGGCGCGCGTCGACGCCGGCCTGCACGGTCGCATCGAGGTCGTCGGTGGAGAGCACGATGAAGGGGTCGGAGCCACCCAGCTCCAGCGCGACCTTCTTGAGGTTGCGACCGGCGATCTCGGCGACCGCGGCACCGGCACGCTCGGACCCCGTGAGCGAGACGCCCTGCACGCGCGGGTCGGCGATCATCGTCGCGATCTGCTCGTTGGTGGCGAGCACGTTCTGATAGGCGCCCTTCGGGAAACCGGCGTCGTGATAGATCTTCTCGATCGCGGTCGACGACTCCGGGCACTGCGGCGCGGGCTTGAGCAGGATCGTGTTGCCGACGATCAGGTTCGGAGCGGCGAAGCGCACGATCTGGTACGCCGGGAAGTTCCACGGCATGATGCCGACGAGCGGGCCGAGCGAGGAGCGGCGGATGATCGCCGACCCCTCCCCCAGGATCGCGATCGGCTGATCGGCCATGATCGACTCCGCCTGGTCGGCGTAGTACTCGGCGATGTCCGCGGCGAAGTCGACCTCGCCGAGGGCGGCCTCGCGGGGCTTGCCCATCTCGCGCACGAAGATGTCGGCGAGCTCCTCGCGACGCTCGCGGTGCAGCTCGGCCGCACGGCGCACGAGGGCCGCGCGCTCGGCGACCGTCGACGAGCGCGACCACTCGCGGTGGGCCTCGTCGGCGGCAGCGACCGCCTGGTCGATCTGAGCGTCGGTGAAGGTGTCGAAGGACGCCAGCGTCTCTCCGGTGGCGGGGTTGATGACGGCGTAGTCGGTCATGTTCTCTCCTCCTCTGGCTGCTCGGTCAGGAGACCGGGATCAGCGTGTACTTGGTGGACAGGTACTCGTGGATGCCCTCGAACCCGCCCTCGCGGCCGACGCCGGACTGCTTGACGCCGCCGAAGGGGGCCGCGGCGTTGGAGACCACGCCCACGTTGAGTCCCATCATGCCCGTCTCGAGCTTGTCGATCATCCGCTGGCCGCGCTGCAGGTTCTCGGTGAACACGTACGACACGAGTCCGTACTCGGTGTCGTTCGCGAGGTGCACGGCCTCGTCCTCGGTCTCGAAGGTCGCGATCGCCAGCACCGGGCCGAAGATCTCCTCGCGGAGGATGGCACTGCCCGCGACCACGTCGGTGAGCACGGTGGGCTCGTAGAACGTGCCGGTGCCCTCGACGGCCTTGCCGCCGGCGAGCAGCGTCGCACCGCGGTCCACGGCGTCACCGACGAGCTCGCCCGCCTTGGCGACGGCATCCGCGTCGATGAGCGGTCCGATCGCGACGCCCTCTTCGGTGCCGCGGCCGATCTTCATCCCGTTGACCCGCTCGGTGACCCGCTTGGCGAACTCACCCGCGACGTCCTTGTGCACGATGAAGCGGTTGGCCGCGGTGCACGCCTGGCCGATGTTGCGGAACTTCGCGGCGAGTGCACCCTCCACGGCCTTGTCCAGGTCGGCGTCGTCGAACACCACGAACGGCGCGTTGCCGCCGAGCTCCATCGACACGCGCAGCACGCCCTCGGCCGCCTGCGCGATGAGCTTGCGTCCGACCTCGGTCGATCCGGTGAAGGAGAGCTTGCGCAGACGCGGGTCGGCGATGATCGGGGCGGACAGCGCGCTGGACTTCGACGTCTGCACGACGTTGACGACACCGGCAGGGAGCCCTGCCTTCTCGAGCAGCGAGACGAAGAAGATCGTCGTCAACGGGGTCAGTGCCGGGGGCTTGATGACGACCGTGCAACCCGCCGCGAGTGCCGGGGCGATCTTGCGGGTGGCCATCGCGAAGGGGAAGTTCCACGGCGTCACGAAGAACGACGGGCCCACCGGACGCTGCGACACGACCATGTGGCCGGTGCCCTCGGGGTTGATGCCGTAGCGGCCGCTGATGCGCACGGCCTCCTCGCTGAACCAGCGCAGGAACTCGCCGCCGTAGACGACCTCGCCGCGGGCTTCCGCGAGCGGCTTGCCCATCTCGAGCGTCATGAGCAGCGCCAGATCCTCCTTGTGCTCCTGCACGAGGTCGAACGCCTTGCGGAGGATCTCGCTGCGGACGCGCGGCGCGGTGGCCGCCCACTCGTCCTGAGCGGCGACCGCGGCATCGAGGGCACGGATGCCGTCGGCCGGTGTCGCGTCGGCGATGGTCCGGATCACGGAGCCCGTCGCCGGGTCCTGCACGTCGAAGGTGCCGCCGGTCTCGCCGTCGATCCACTGACCGCCGATGAAGAGGCCGGTGGGGATGCTGTCGAGGAGCGCCTGTTCGGTCTGAGTGCTCATGATTCTCTTTCTGTGAGGAGGGCTATGCGCGCTTGCGTCGGCTGGGCGGTGCGTCGATGCCCAGCGTCTGGCCGCGGAAGAAAGCGGGCCGACGGACCGCGTTCCAGATCATGACCGCGATGCCGACGACGATGATCAGCATCCCGAGGATGAAGACGATGCCGACGCCGCCGATCTGCGATCCGGAGCCGTACTCCGGGTCCATCGAGTCGATCAGCGTCGTGAAGAACAGCACCGCGAGGATCGCGCCGCCGACGAGCGGGAAGAGGAACGTGAAGAAGAAGTTCCGCGTCGAGTCGAACCACTGCTTGCGGAAGTACCAGACGCACGCGAACGCGGTGATCCCGTAGTAGAAGCAGATCATCATGCCGAGGGTGAGGATGGTGTCCCACAGGGTGTCCTCGCTGACGACGCGCATCACGGCGTAGAACGCGGAGGCCACGATCGCCGAGACGATGGTCGCGTACCCGGGGGTGAAGAAGCGGGGGCTGACCCTCGCGAACGCCTTCGGCAGGGCGCCGTAGTGCCCCATCGCCAGCAGGGTCCGCGCGGGACCCACGAACGTGGACTGCAGCGACGACGCCGAGCTGGTCAACACCGCCAGCGACACCAGGAAGGCCAGCGGTCCGAGGATCGGTCCGGAGAGGTGGAAGAAAACGTTCTCCTGGATGTCTTCGTTGCCGAGCCCCAGCGCCCCGGTGCCGACGCCGGCGAACATGATCATCGCGACCGCGAGCAGCAGGTACAGCGAGACGATCGTCAGCACCGTCACGGTGGCCGCGCGGCCCGGCGTCTTCTCAGGGTCCTTGGTCTCCTCGTTCATGGTGAGCGTGACGTCCCAGCCCCAGAAGATGAAGATCGAGAGCGAGAGACCGGCGGCGACCGCGCTGAAGGAGGAGATCGCGAACGGGTTGAACCAGTTCAGGTCGAACGGCTGGTAGTCGAAGCCGTTGCCGTTCACCGCCTGCACGATGGCAGCGACGGCGAAGAACACCAGCACGAGGATCTGGAAGCTGACGAGCCAGTACTGCAGCTTCTGCGTCGTCTGCATGTCGCGATATGAGATCCACGTCGCCCCGAGCATGAACAGCAGGCAGACGCCGATGTTGATCCAGGTGACACCGGCGAGGTCGCCGATCTCCGGATTTCCGGTGATCTGCGACAGCAGAAGGAAGAGGAAATCGACCGCGACGCCGGCGAGGTTCGACAGCACCAGGATCGTCGCGACGACCAGACCCCAGCCGGCCATCCAGCCGACCCACGGGCCGAACGCGCGGGCCGCCCAGGTGAAGGACGTGCCGGAGTCCGGCATCCGGTTGTTGAGCTCGCGGTAGCCGAAGGCGACGAGGAGCATCGGGATGAAGCCGACGAGGATGATCGCCGGGATCTGGGCTCCGACCTCGGATGCCGTGGGGCCGACGGCGGCGGTGAAGGTGTAGGCGGGGGCGATGCACGAGATGCCGATCACGACCGCGCCGATCAGGCCGACCGTTCCGGCGCTCAGACCTTTGGTGGAGATGCCGGTCGTGACACCGGATTCGGGCTCCGTCGCCCGGTTCGTGCTGCTCATCAGCGGTCTCCTGCTTCGTTGCGGGTACGCGGGACGACGATCATGGGAACGGGCAGCTCGTGCAGCATCTTCGCCGCCGTGGAGCCCAGGAACAGACGGCGCGGTTGCGCCAGCCTGCTGGAGCCGACCAGGACGACCTCGCCCGGAAGCCAGGAGAGGTGGGCGACGGCGTCTTCGACGGAGTCGCCCGGTGCCTGTTCGACCGCGGCGGAACGGCCGTCGGGCAGCAGTTCCGACGCGACCGCGAGCACCTCCTGGCCGTGCGTGTCACCGACCGTGCGGATCGCTCCGGTGTCGAGTCCCGGGGGCACGTCGAAGGGCACGAGGGACACGAGCCGCAGGTCGACGCCGCTGTCCGCCGCGAGCGCGACGGCCTCGTCGAGGAGGGCATCGGCACCCGGCCGGGAGCCGACGGCGACCGTGACGCGCGGCAGGACGTGATCGTCCTGCTGGGCGACACCGACGGGTGCGAGCGCGACGGGGATGGTCGACGAGTGCAGCAGCTCGGAGGCGACGCTGCCGAGCCGGTGACGGCCGAAGATGCCCCCGCCCGCGGCGCCGATGACGATCACCCGCGCGCCGAATTCCTCACCGGCGGCGATCAGCCCCTCGGCGAACGACTCGGCGAAGCGCACGTGACCGCTGCGGGTGAGCTCCTGAGGGAGCCGGACCACAGCGTCCGCGAGCCACTTCCTCGCCTGCGATCTGAGGTGCTCCTCATACGCGCGCTCGGGCGGAACGGCCGCACTGCGCGTGCCCTCGTTCGGCAGCACGATCACGAGGTGCAGGGTCGCACCGAGGCTGCGGGCGAGCCGGGCGCCGAGCGCCGCGGCATCCGCTCCCGCATCCGTCGCCGTGTATCCGACGACGACAGAGCCGGTCATCAGCTGCCGCTCTCAGCGGAGCCCGTGTCACGGCTCGCGTCGACGATGTTCGATGCCACGAGGTGACCCATGCGGATCGCCCCGTCGACGTGCTGGTATCCGGCGCCGGCCATGTCGCTGCAGGCGAAGTGGATCGGCCCGACCGCGGTGCGGAGGTCGGCGCCGTAGCGGTGCAGGCCCCCCATGTCGAAGCTCGCGGCGTATGCGCCCCGCGTCCACTCCTCGCTGCCCCAGTCGCTCTCGTAGTAGACGACGGGGTTCTTGGCCTCGGGGCCGTAGTAGTGCGAGAGCGACTCGAGGATGCGCTCCTTGCGCTCCTCGGCCGAGAGCTCGAACACGCCGTCGGCGTTGGCATCGGAGACGAAGCCGACGAGGGTGCCGCGCTCGTCGCCGTGGTTGGTGTTGTCATAGGCCTCGTGCGAGAGCTCGTACGGGCTGAAGGCGGTGCCGCTGAGGCCCTGCTCGCGCCAGAACGGCCGGTCGTACACGGCGTGCACCTTGATGACGAACCCCATCGACAGGTGCTGGTGCAACTGGTGCTGTCGGCGCGGCAGCGGCGGGTCGAACGCGATGCGGCTGTAGAGCACCGGCGCGTGCGCGAGGATCGCGTGGCGGGCGCGCACCGTGTGCTCGTCGGTGGTGGCCACCACAGCCTGGGTCCCTGAGCCCGTCGAAGGGTCCGACCATTCCAGGCTGCGCACGGGCTGGTTCAGCAGCACGTCGTCGCCGAGGCGCTCCGCGAGCCGCAGCGGAACCTGCTGCAGTCCGCCGACCACGCGCTTGTCGAGGATGAAGTCCGCGTCGACGAGGTTCGAGTACGACCCGGCGGATGCCGCCATCAGCAGCGACTGCAGCAGCGAGAAGGAGTGCGTGGGCTTGGTGAGCATCGCCGACCCCGTGGCGAAGGCCAGGTTGCGCACGGCCTCGTCGTCGTCGGTCTGCGAGCGCAGCCAGGCGTCCCAGGTGATCGTGTCCCAGTCTTCGGCGTTGGGGTGGGCCCAGGGACGGTCCGGGTCGATCTCGGCGACCAGCGCGTCGAGGATCTCGGTGATCCTGGCGATCTCGGCCTCGGTCTCCGGCGCCACCGGGAACATCTCGCCGGTGAAGCGGTGTGCCTGTCCGTCGGGGCCGACGTAGACGCTGTCGCCTTCGCGGTAGCGGCTGTACGTCTCGAGCCCCAGCTCCTCGATCGTGTCCTTGAGCGCGTCCTGGTCGGGCGAGACCCACTGGCCGCCGATCTCGAGCATGGCGCCCTCGATGACGTCGGTCCACAGGCGCCCGCCGACGCGGTCGCGGGCCTCCAGCACGGCGACCGACAGGCCGGCCTTGCGGAGGTCGTTCGCCGCCGTGAGCCCTGCGGCTCCGGCACCGACGATCAGTACGTCGCGAGTGATCTCAGCCATCTGC
Source organism: Microbacterium sp. NPDC055665 (assembly GCF_053618035.1). Classification (NCBI taxonomy): domain Bacteria; kingdom Bacillati; phylum Actinomycetota; class Actinomycetes; order Micrococcales; family Microbacteriaceae; genus Microbacterium; species Microbacterium sp. NPDC055665. The sequence goes on from NZ_JBSHGY010000003.1 coordinate 180,095, forward strand.
AACTCCTTCGTTGGGGGAAGTAGTGCCGGTCGCGACCCGAAATCCCCCGATCGGGGTCGCGACCGGACAGGGGTGTCAGGCCGCGGCGAGCGCCGCGGCGACGATGTCGAGTCCCTCGTTCAGCAGATCGTCGCCGATCGAGAGCGGGGGGAGGAAGCGGATGACGTTCCCGTAGGTTCCGCAGGTGAGGACGACGACGCCCTGGGCGATGCACGCCTTCGCGACGGCGGCCGTGAGGGCGGCATCCGGAGCCTTGGTCTCGGGATCGACGAACTCGGCGGCGATCATCGCACCGTGTCCGCGGACGTCGCCGACGCGCGGGTCGTTCTGCTGGATCGCGGTGAGACGCTCCGTGAGGATCACGCCGATCTCCCGGGCGCGCTCGATCACGCCGTCGTTCTCGAACACGTCGATGGACGCGAGGGCGGCGGCGCAGGCGATCGGGTTGCCGCCGTAGGTGCCGCCGAGGCCGCCGGAGTGCGAGGCGTCCATGATCTCGGAGCGACCGGTGACCGCCGCGAGCGGGAGGCCGCCGGCGATGCCCTTTGCCGTGGTGATCAGGTCGGGCTCGATGCCGAAGATCTCGCTCGCGAACATGTGCCCGGTGCGGGCGAAGCCGGTCTGCACCTCGTCGGCGATGAAGACGACGCCGTTCGCGCGGCACCAGTCGACGATCGCCGGCAGGAAGCCGTCGGCCGGGACGATGAAGCCGCCCTCGCCCTGGATCGGCTCGATGATGACCGCGGCGAGGTTGTCGGCGCCGATCTGCTTCTCGAGCTGGAGGATGACGCGGGCGGCAGCCTCGCGGCCGTCGAGCCCGTCGCGGAACGGGTACGACATCGGAGCGCGGTACACCTCGGGGGCGAACGGGCCGAAACCGCTCTTGTACGGCATCGACTTGGCGGTGAGCGCCATGGTCAGGTTCGTGCGGCCGTGGTAGCCGTGGTCGAAGGCGACGACCGCCTGACGGCCGGTGTGCTTGCGGGCGATCTTGATCGCGTTCTCGACGGCCTCTGCTCCCGAGTTGAACAGGGCGCTCTTCTTCGCGAAGTCACCGGGGGTGACGCGGTTGAGGGCCTCGGCGACGCCGACGTACGACTCGTAGGGCGAGATCATGAAGCAGGTGTGGGTGAACTGCGCGGCCTGCGCCGCCACGGCTGCGGCGACCTTCGGGTGCGCGTTGCCGACCGTGGTCACCGCGATGCCGGAGCCGAGGTCGATGAGCGAGTTGCCGTCGGCGTCGACGATCACTCCGCCGCCGGCGGCCACGGCCGCGATCGGCACGGTGTGGCCCACACCGGCTGCGACGGCATCGGCCTTGCGTGCGAGGATCTCGGCCGAGCGAGGGCCGGGAAGGTCCGTGACCAGGCGACGCTCCTGCGGGAGGTCGGGTCCACCGAGAGGGACTGCGGGTGCTGCGGTGTCGAGGAGTGCCATGTTCGCGAGCGTACGGCCGCGACCGAGACCCTCGCACTCGCCGACTTGTACAATCTAAGCAGGCTCTTCGCCACACTGTACATCCGGGAGATCGGTCATGGCCGTCACTGAACATCCGACCCTGCGGGCGCTGCTTCACCGTCGCGATCTCGGGCTCGTGCTCGTGCCGCTCGAGGACGACCTGCCGGAAGGCGCGCTCGACCGCCCGCTGCGCTGGGTGCACAGCTCGGATCTCGCCGATCCGACCCCGTTCCTCTCCGAGGACCTGGCGCTGCTGACCACCGGCACCCAGTTCGACGACGCCGTCGACATCGACACGTATGTCGCCCGCCTCGCCGATCGCGGCATCCTCGGACTCGGCTTCGGCACCGAGGTGCACCGCTCCGGCATTCCGGAGGAGCTCGTCGTCGCTTGCGCGGAGAGAGGGATCCCCCTGTTCTCGGTGCCGTATCGCACCCCGTTCATCGCTGTCGCCCGCGCACACGCCGAGGCGATCGCCGCCCAGGCGTACTCGCGCCGGTCGTGGGCACTGGACGCCCAGCGCGCACTCGCACTCGCGGCGCTGCGCCCGAGCGGACTCGAAGCGACCATCGCAGAGCTCGGACGACGACTGGGGGTCTGGGCGGGCATGTTCGACGCGGCGGGAGCGGTGATCGCCTCGCATCCTCGCGACCGATTGGATGCCGCGGTCCGCGACGCACTGGGCGAGCGTGTGATGGACATCCTCACCCGCGGTCTCGAGGCAGGGCAGTCCCTCACTCTCGGGGAGAGCACCTTCATGCTGTTCACCGTGGGGCGCGGGGGCCACCTGCGCGGGGTGCTCGCCCTGGCGGTCGACGCGCTCGACCCCGAGGCACGCTCGGTGGTCACCTCGGTGATCGCGATGGCCGGACTCGCGATGGAGCAGAGCGAGCAGCTCGCCAGGAGCCGGCGGCGGCTGCACGCCCAGCTGCTCGGGTCGCTGCTCACCGACGACCCCACCCTGGCGCGGAGGGTGCTGGGCGGTCTGCCTCCTGCCCCGATCGTCGTGGCCGTCACCGCGGATGCCCCCGCCGGCCCGCTTTCCGACTGGTGGGAGCGGCACCGCGCCGAACACGGCACCCCGGTCTTCCTCGCCGAGTCCGCGGACGGCGTGACGATGTGCATCTCCGCCGGCGAGGATGCCCTGCTCGACGAGGTCGCCACCCGTTTCGGCATCCGCATCGGCGTCTCCGACCCCGACGCCTACGACTCGTTCGCCCGTGCGCATGCACAGGCTCTCACGGCGCTCCGCCAGCAGGGGACGCACGGGGTGGCGCGGTACTCCGAGACGGTGGGCTCCCACATCCTCACCGCGCTCGCCACCGATGAGGCTCGTCTCGTCGCGGAGTCCCGGCTCGCGCCGCTGCGCGAGCATGACGTCCGCACCGGCGCCGAGCTGGAGCGTTCACTGCGCACCTGGCTGGAACACGATGCCCGGGCCGAAGCCGCAGCCGCCACCCTCGGCGTGCATCGGCACACCCTGCGCTCCCGCATCGCGCAGGCGAGCGGCCTGCTCGACATCGATCTGTCGACGTTCCCCGCTCGCGCCGAGCTGTGGACGCTCCTGCAGACCGCCCGGGATTGACACCTGCACCGGCCCGCGCGGGCGATCAGCGAGGGGCGGGCGCCCTCCCCGCCCCTCGCTGCCGGACAGCCCCCACAGCCACCCGTTCCATCCCCGGACGACTCCCACAGCCGTCCACATCCCCAGGACGGCTCCCCCGCCGTCCGCGACCCCGGACAGCCATCCGCGCGGCTCCCACAGCCACCCGTACGGCCCCGCGACCACTCGGACGGCTCCCCCTGGCCGACCGCGCAGTCCCCATCACCGGTCGAACGCCCCCATATCCGTTCGCGCCGCCCTTCATCCCGATCGTGCGCAGCCCAGCGGATTCGCTGTGGATCACACTGCTCACGGTCTCGCCCCTTCGTCGGGCGTCGATCGCCCTCTGCCACCCTCGCTCAGGAGGAAGACGGCCGTAGGGCCCTTCGTCCCTCGACCGTCAGCCGTCGTCATGGATCCGCGAGAGCTCGAAGACCGCCGCCTGGGTCCGGTGGGTGAATCCGAGCTTCCCGAGCATCGACGTGACGTAGTTCTTGATCGTCTTCTCGGCGAGACCCAGACGGTCCGCGATCTGTCGGTTCGTCAGCGCATCGGCGATGAGCGCGAGGATCTGCCGTTCGCGCAGGCTCAGGGACGCGAATCGCGGATCGGCCGAATCAGTCGATCCGGGAGTGACCTGCCCGGTCGCTCGACGCACCGCCGCCGGGTCGAGCAACCGGCGGCCCGCAGCGACAGCGCGCACCGCATCCGGCAGGTCCGCCGCACGGACGGTCTTGAGGAGATGACCGTCGGCGCCGGCCATAACGGCCGCGATCACCGCGTCATCGTCGTCATAGGCCGTGAGGATCAGGCACCGCATCGCAGGGTGCCTCTGTCGGATCGCGCGGCACAGGTCGATCCCGCTGCCGTCGGGGAGGTGCACATCGAGCACCACGACGTCAGGAAGCGTGGCCGCGATCCGTCGCGTCGCCTCCCGGCAGGCTCCCGCCTCCCCGACGACCTCGAGGTCCGGGGTCGCCTGGATCACACCGGCGACGCCCCTTCGCACCATCTCATGATCATCGACAAGGAACACTGCCGTCATCGCCCACTCGCTCCTGTTCCTGCCGGCCGCTCGTCCGGGGTCGCCCGTCGGCGCCCCTGGCACCCTAACGGCCCTGTCGTCGCATAAGTGGGGACCATGGTCCCCGCCGATCGGGTACGCGGGTCGCCGGTCGCGTACGCGGTCGGCGACGCGTCTGCCATATACCGGCTGAGCGTTGCAGACCGGTCGGTCTCCGGGGAAGGTGGAGGGATGCAGGACAGATGCCGACACAAACGCATATCACGCCCCGCCATCAGCAGGACGACGGGAACGATGCTCCCGTGACACGCGCCACCCGGCTCCTCGCCACTCGCCGCCAGCTTCGCGGCCTTCACGACTCCACGCCGGATGCATCCGGCCCCGAACCCGATGCCGACAGGACTCTCAACCGGATCGTCCGCGCGGCCGCTGATCTCATCGAAGCGCGCGACGGAGCTCTCATCGTGATCGATGCGGCCGGAGCCGTCGAGCGTTTCGTCCATGTGGGCGTGGACAAGGGAAGCGCGCAGACGATCGCCGACCTGCCGGAACCGGGCAGTCTGGTCAACGCCGTGCTCGACAGCGGCCGTACCATCCGACTGAACAAGTTGAGCGATGATCCTCGGTCCCCGGGCTTTCCCGTGCATCATCCGCCCCGGGAGGGTTTCCTCGGGGTCCCGATCCGGTCGCAGGGCGAGGTGTGCGGCGTCCTCGTGCTGACGAACCGCCGCACAGGGGTCTTCACACTCGAGGATGAAGAGCTCATCGGATCCTTGGCGGCGACGGCTGGCCTCACGATCCGCAATGCGCGCGAGCACGAGGAAGCCCGCCGTCAAAGGCGGCTGAGTCGGGCGCTGTCCGATCTCCGCACCGCCCTGCTGACCCCGGAGCGCGAAGACATCCTGGACGTCATCGCCGAATGCGTCACCCACGTCGTGTCCTGCGACCTCGTCACGGTCGTCGTCCATGCGGACGCCGACCACCTCCGCATCGACGCGGCTCATGGGCCGCTGTCCGCTGCCTTCGAGCACGGAGTACTCCCTGCGGAGACGTCGATCGCCGCGAGCGCGATCGCGAGCGGGAACATGTCGAGCGGACGACTCACCGACGAAGCCACGCACACGAACCTCGCCGGAAACCAGGATGCCGCGGGGCCGACCGTGGCCGTCCCGCTCGTCGCTGCCGGTCATGCGATCGGAGCTCTGTGCGTCACTCGTGGGGCCTCGGGTGGCAGCTTCTCTCCGAGCGAGATCGATGCCATCTCCGACTTCGTCGTCCAGGCCGGTGTGGCGACCTCGCTCGCCTGGGCGCGGGAGGATCGGCAGCAGCTCGACATCATCGAAGAGCGGAACCGCATCGCCCGCGATCTGCACGACAACGTGATCCAACGGTTGTTCGCGACGGGAATGAGCCTGCAGGCGTTCGCCGCCACCCAGCCGGGCCACGCGGAGGAGCTCGAGCAGCACGTCACAGAGATCGACGCCGCCATCACCGACATCCGGTCGGGGATCTTCTCGCTCCGTACGCGCCACGGGAAACGCAAGGACCGCCCGGTGCGCAAGCGGGTGCTCGACGTGATCACGGAGCTGACTCCCGCGCTGCCGTCGGCACCCACGATCACGTTCGTCGGTCCGGTCGATCCGGTCGTCACCGGGAAACTCGCCGACGACGTGATCGCCGTCGTCCGCGAAGCCCTCGCCAACGTCGCCCACCATGCGCGGGCTCGCAACAGCGCGGTCATCCTCACCGTCTCGGAGAACGAGGTGGTCGTCGCGGTGCAGGACGACGGCAAGGGGGTCGCCGCATCGCCCGGCGACCCCGGCGGCACGGAGAACCTCGCCGAGCGCGCTGCGCTGCACGGAGGCACGTTCACGCTGGATCAGCAGACGGAGCGGGGAACCGTGGCGCGTTGGAGGGTGCCCCGCCCTCCGGCCCCCGGTGGACCGGCGAGCACGGAGGCACGTCGCCGCGAGGATCGCGCTCGGCACGATCCGCCCGGGACTGCGTCGGCATGAGCACGGCTGAGGCCGGATGCCCGGTTCAGACGGTGCACGAGGGTCGGCAGTACGACTGGACGTAGGCCAGGAAGTCGGTCATGAACCCCGAGATGCCCTCGGCGACCACGGCCGGGTCGGTGCTCCTGATCGCGGGCGCCCAGTTGGCGGAGAACGCCGGCGAGACGGCGAGGAATTGCTGGGCGACGGGTGCCATCGCGTCCGCTTCCGACTGAGCGGAGACGGTGATGCCGAGTTCGGCGATCAGCTCGGGGTACGCATCGGCCAGGGTCCCGCGCCCCGTCATGATCAGCATCAGCAGATCCAGATCGGTCGAGGAGGCGAGGCGCGGATCGAGAGTGGCACCGAGCGCCGCGGCGTGCACGCCGGAGCTCGTCGCGGCAGTGACCTCCGATGCGGCGTGACCCGTCGCAGCAGAGGCCGACGATACGCCCGTGAGCGACAGGGTGAGCGCCACGACGGCGGATGCGAGGCAGGTGGTCTTCTGGCGAACGAGCATGGGAATTCCTCCGGATGTTGGGTGATCCGGTGAAAGTACCACAGGAGTGAAATGTAAAACAGTACTCACTCCCGCTCGGCCCCCGCTCACACCTCCGCTCAGCGATCGCGCGAGCGCGACGCGTCACGTACCCCCTCTCGATCGCGACCGGCCAGGAGCACACGACACCGGCTGACATCGTCCTCGCTCTGCGAGACCAGCGCCTCGATCCCCTCGAAGTGCAGCGTGGGGCGCAGACGAGCGACGAGCGTGACCGCCAGTGTCCGACCGTACAGATCGAGATCCACATCGTGCAGGTGCACCTCGACCCGCCTGTCTCGGTCGCCCGCGAAAGTGGGATTCGTCCCGACGCTGACGCTCGCCGGCCAGACCTCGGGGTCATCGTCGATACGCGTCCATGCCGCGTAGATCCCGTCGGCAGGCAGGCCGTCGAGGTCGAGCGCCAGGTTGGCCGTCGGGAAGCCGAGCTCGCGCCCCCGCCCGTCGCCGGGCACGACCACGCCGACGATGGTCGGGAGCGGCGGAGTGCTCACGCTCTCTCGGAGCCTGCGATGGACCGATAGCGACTCTGGTGGAAGACGAGTGGCTCGACATCGTCGAACAGAGTGATGTCGCCGATCTCGTACAGGGCGATCTCGTGGTCCCCGCCGTCGAAGGTGCTGTGCAGGCGGCAGGTGAGCCAGAGCGCGGCATCCGAAATCAGCACGGCCCCACCATCGGTGCGCTTCCAGTCGTGCCCGCCGAACCTGTCGCCTTCCCGCGCTGAGAGCGAGCGGCTGAGCGGCTCGTGGTGGGCAGCGAGCACGCTCATCCCGAGCTCGGGCACCGTGCGCAGCACCGGCCAGGTCTTCGAGGTGCGGGCCGCGCTGATGGCGACGAGTGCGGGTTCGAGCGAGATCGAGGTGAAGGAGTTGACCGCCATCCCGACGGCTCGATCGTCGATGTGCGCGGCGAGGGCTACGACACCGGTCGGATACACCGAGAAGGCCCGGCGGAGGGCGAGGTCGCGCGGCAGGGCGTCGGTCACGGCAGTCGTCATTTCGGCTTCCTTTCGTTAGTCAACTTTGACTAGTTTTGATAATAGGCAATTTTGATCATGCAAACAACAGGAATCTGCGATGCCAGCCGTTAGCATGAGGGGCATGTCGACCACCCGCCTCGTCGTCCTCGGCGCCGTGAAGCAGTTCCAGCCCGTGCACGGGTACTTCCTCCGCCGCGAGCTGATGACCTGGCACGTCGACGAATGGGCGCACATCCAGCCCGGATCGATCTACAACGCCCTGCGCGCCCTCGAGGTCGACGGCTACATAGCCGAGAGCGGCACTGAGGCCGAGGGCAAGCGCCCCGCCCGCACGACGTACCGCATCACTCCGGCAGGCGAGGTGGAACTGCAGCGAATGCTGCGCGAGAACCTCTGGAACGTCGCAGCCTTCGACACGCAGGCGATCATGACCGTGGCCTCGTTCATGTTCGTGCTGAGCCGCCAGGAGGTGATCGCGGGTCTCGAGCACCGCCTCATCAAGAGCGACGCGATCATCACGCAGAACGGCTTCGACGTGCAGGACACCCTGCGTTCCGAGACGACCCCGAAGTACGTGCGGGAGATCTTCGACCTCTCCACCGCCCGCCTCACGGCCGAGAAGCAATGGCTGCTCGACCTGCTGGAGCGACTCCGCGCCGGCGAGTACACATTCGCGGGCGAGGCCGCCGAGGGTGCAGCACCGACCGACGCCGCGTCTTCGAAGTAGCCACTCAGCGCGAGGCCACGAGCGCCGCGATCGATGCGGGTGAGAGCTCCGGCGTCGTCGCGCCGCGATGCTGCGCGACGACCGCCCCGGCCGCGTTGGCGCGGACCAGGGCGGCCTCGACGGCCTCACCCTGCGCGAGGGCCGCGGCGAGCGCGCCGCAGAATGCATCACCAGCCCCCGTGGTATCCACCGGATCGATCCGGAAGGCGGCGACGTGCACGGCGCCCTGCCCTGCGCGATGCAGCGTCACTCCCCCGGCCCCCTGGGTGAGCACGACGGTCTGCGCGCCCGACGCGTGCAATCCGTCGATGCCGCCGAGCTCCGCGCATTCGGTCTCGTTGACGACCAGTACGTCGACATCCGGGAGCATCTCGATGGCTGCCCGGTGCGCGGGGGCGGCATTGATGACCGTGACCGCTCCGGCCATCCGGCCCGCCCGCAGCGCGGCAGCCACGCTGGCGACGGGCACCTCCAGTTGCGCGAGCACGACCGCCGCGTCCGTGACTCCCGCCGCGGCATCTTCGGGCGTCAGCTCCGCATTCGCGCCGGCCGCGACGATGATGCTGTTGTCCCCATCGTCGAACGCCAACACGTGGGCGACGCCGGTCGGAACAGTGGCACTGCGTCGCACGGACGCCCCCACCCCGGCATCCGTCAAGGTCTGCAGCAGCACGTCAGCGGCCTCATCGTCACCGACCACCGCGCAGAATCGGGTCGGTGCTCCGCTGCGGGCGGATGCGACGGCCTGATTCAGCCCCTTGCCTCCGGAGAAGCGGCCTCCCGCCCGACCGAGGAGCGTCTCGCCGACGCGCGGGGGGCGCGAGACCTCGACCACGAGGTCGAGGTTCGCGCTCCCCACGACGGCGACACCGATGAGGGTGTCAGACACGCGACATCGTCCGCCGGTACTGCGATCCGGTGTGCGAGTCGGCGAGTGCGGGCGTCGGAGTGCCGATCAGGCGCTCACGCAGCGACTGCGGCTCGGCCGACGGCTCGACGATCGCGCCGCGCTCCTTGAGGATCGGCAGCACGTGCTCGATGAAGTCGACGGTCGATGCCGGCGGGATGACGGGGGCGAAGAGGAACCCGTCGAGGTCGGCGCCGTCGGCGAGCTCGATCATCCGGTCCGCCACCTGCTCGGGGGTCCCGACGATCGGGCGGGCGCCGACACCGTGCGCGTGCCAGTCTCCGAGCACGTCGCCGACGGTCTTGTCGGCGAAGCGGGCGACCTGCGTCTGCGACAGCTCGGTGCTCAATTCGGACATCGGCGTGTTCGGCGCGTAGGCCGACAGGTCGAGGCCGGTGAACCAGGCGTAGGAGGCGACGGTGACGTCGGGGTTCTGCGCGTCGGCGACCTCGGCGTACTTGCGCTGCGCCTCTTCCTCTGTGCTGCCGACGATCGCGGCGAACGCCGACATGATCTTGACCTCGTCGGCTCCACGGCCGTTCTTCACGGCCTCCTCGCGGATCGCCGAGGAGTGCGCGCGGAGCTGCTCGACCGACCCGCTGCCCACGAAGATCGCCTCACCGTGCTTGCCGCCGAACTCGCGGCCAGCCGGCGATGCGCCGGCCTGGAACAGCACCGGGGTGCCCTGCGGCGAGCGCTGCGTGTTGCCGTAGCCGTGCGAGCGGAAGTAGGGGCCGTCGTGTGCGATCCGGTGCACCTTGGAGGGGTCGGCGAAGCGACCGGACTTGTCGCGCTCCAGCGCCCCGTCCTCCCAGGCCTGCTCCCAGAGCTTGTAGACGACCTGCATGAAGTCGTCGGCCATCAGATAGCGCTCGTCGTGGCCGACCATCGGCACGCCGAAGCCCTGCACCGCCGTGTCGGCGGTGCCGGTGGTGACCACGTTCCAGCCGATGCGTCCGCCGGAGAGGATGTCGAGGGTCGCCATGCGGCGCGCGAACGAGTAGGGCGGCTCGAGCAGCGTGGATCCGGTGGCGACCAGCCCCAGGCGCGTGGTCTCGGGGATGAGCGCGGCCAGGATGATCGCCGGGTCGAGACGCGGCAGATCGAGGCCCTCGACGGAGCAGATGTCCGGACGCTCGCCCGCGACGTCGGCCCAGCCCCAGGCATCCGCGAGGAACAGGAAGTCGAACCCGGCGTCCTCGACCAGGCGCGCGGTGTCGCGCCAGTACTCGAGCTTGTCGAACAGGTAGCGGCCGTTGTCGGGGTGCCGCCAGGTCGCGGTGCCGGAGTCGTTCGCCTGGGCGTTCTCGAAGAGACCGAGACGCAGCTGCTTGACGGTCTTCTGATCGGTCATGTGCGGGTGCCTTCCTTGGGGTTGGATCTGTTCGTTGTGGAGTGATTCCGGGCACGCCGGAGGAACCCCGGGACGGACGGGGGTCCATCCCGGGATGCGGATGCCGCGTCAGCCCTTCGCCGTGACCTCGCCGTCGCTCCACCAGAGCACGCGCTTGCGCACCAGGGCGAGGACGATGATGAGGAGCACGCCGAGGAGGCAGAGAAGGGCGATGCTGGCCCAGGTCACAGCCAGGTTCGCCTGTGCAGCCGATGTCGTGACGAGCGAGCCGAGTCCGGCCTGCTGCCCCGCCGCGACGAACTCGGCCACCGCGGCACCGACCACGGCGAGCGGCAGGGCTATGCGGAGACCGGCGAACACGTAGGGCATGCTGCCGGGGAAGCGCAGCTCACGGAAGATCTCCCACCGCGAGGCGTGCAGCGTCTTGAAGACGTCGAGCGCTTTCTGGTCGACGTCACGGAGCCCCGCGAGCGAGTTCACGAGCATCGGGAAGAAGACCACGAGCCCCGTCACGATGAACTTCGGCACCATGCCGAAGCCGAACGCCACGACCAGTGCCGGGGCGATCGCCACGATCGGGGTCACCATCACGATGATCACGAGCGGCATCACGGCGCGCTCGATGATCTGGAACTCGGCCATGACCACGGCCAACAGGAAGCCGGCGAGGATGCCGGCGGAAGCGCCGACCACGACTTCGAGCAGCGTGACGAGGAAGTTCGACCAGTACATGCCGGCGTCGTCGACGAGGCTCACGCCGATCGCCTCCAGCGTCGGGAGCACGTATGGGTTGGTCCAGGCCACGACCTGCCAGAGGAGAGCGGCGATCACGAAGGTGATCAGTGTGGGTCCCCACGATCCCCAGCGCAGCCAGGTCGGAACGCCGCGGCGGGGCTGCGCCTTCAGGCGGGCGGTCGCGAGGGTCGCGGTGGTGTCTCTCATCGTCAGCTCAGACATGGGCCTTCTCCGTCTGCGCGCGCAGCGCACCGCGCACGACTGCTTCCAGTTCGCGGAACTCGTCCGTCGCGTAGGCCTCCTCGGTGCGCGGCCGCGGCAGGTTCACATCGATCACCTGGGCGATGCGCCCCGGGTGGGCGGCCATCACCACGATGCGGTCGGAGAGCATGATCGCCTCCGGCACGGAGTGCGTGACGAACATGACGGCCTTGCGGTTCGACTGCCAGAACTCCAGCAGGGCGATCCGCTGCAGGTCGCGGTTCATCTCGTCGAGGGCCGAGAAGGGCTCATCCATCAGCATGATGGCCGGGTCGAACACGAACGCCCGCGCGATCGCGGCGCGCTGCTGCATGCCGCCCGAGAGCTGGCCGGGGTACTTCTTCATCGCCCGACCGAGCCCGAAGGTCGCCAGCAGCTCGGCCGGGTCGCGCAGTGCGCGTCCGGAGTTCGCCTTGGCGTTGATGCGCACCGGCAGCTCGACGTTCTCGCGCACCGTCTTCCACGGCAGCAGCGCCGGAGACTGCGGCACGAGCCCGATCTTCTTGTCGCGCGAAGCCGCGGTGACGCTCTCCCCATCGATCGTGACGGTCCCGGAATCGGCGTCGAGGAGACCCGCGACCACCTTGAGCAGCGTGGACTTGCCACAGCCGCTCGGGCCGATCACGGAAACGAACTCGCCCATGCCGATCGTGAGGCTCACGTCGTCGAGCACCGTGACCCGAGCACCGTCGACGCCGAAGGACTTCGAGACGTTTCTGACCTCGACGCCTGCTCCCTGTGCGACCGACATCACTTCGCGGTCCAGGTCAGGGTGTCGCCGTCGTACAGGTCGGCGACCAGGTCGGCGTCCATCATGTCGGCGATCGCGGGCAGGTCCTTGACGCCGCCGTACTTCTTCACGAGTGCGTACTCGGGCTCCCACATGGACTCGTTCTGCACACCGGGGTTGCCACCGGCGCTCTCGCGCACCCAGGCGGACTCCACCTCCCACGTGCGGGCCAACTGATCGCGCGGGAACGCGGCACCCTGGTTGTTGTCCTCCGCCAGCTTCGCGAGCTTGTCGATGCAGGCATCCGACTCGTCGAGGCAGTACTGCAGCGCCTTCAGGCTCGCGCGCATGAAGTCGGCGGCGACTTCACGGTGCTCGTCGAGGAATCGGGAGTTGACCTCCATCACGTTGTAGGTGCCCTCGACGCCGAGGTCGGCGGGGAGGAACTCGCTGAACGGCAGGTCCTGCGCCTTGAGCGACTGCGGCTGGTTGGAGGCGTAGCCGACGATCGCGTCGACCTGCTCACGGACGACGACCGTCGGGTCGTAGTTGGTCATCTTCACCATCTCGACCTTCGAGACGTCGACACCGGCCTCGTCGAGCATGGCCGAGGCGATCGGGGTCAGGTTGATGAAGTAGCCGAGCGATCCGCCCTCGAGATCCTTGAGGCTCTCGAGCTTCTCGTTGCCGAAGATCGAGAACGGCGGGGTCGTGCCGTAGGTGGCGACTGCCGTGAGGTTCTTGCTGTTCGCGGCTGCCAGCATCACGTCGGATGCCGAGCCGAGAGCCGTGAACTGCGCCTGACCGGATGCCACGAGCTGCTGCCCGTTCGCCCCGGAGGCGTTGATCTCGACATCGAGGCAGAGGTCGTCGAAGTAGCCCAGCTCCTCGGCGAGGAACACGTCGAGCTGGCCGGCACTGGCGGAGTAGCCGTAGCCGGAGATGTAGGTGATGGTGCCGGCATCCTGATTGCGCTTGCAGGCGTCGGTGTCGCTCGCACTCGTGGGGGCGGAATCGCCGCCTGGCGTCTGCGCGGAGCATGCTCCGAGCGTCAGCGTGGCGGCGAGAACGCACGTCAGGGTGGCAGTGATGCGGAATCGGGTTTCCGCAGAGGAAGTAGCCATGAGGGTCCCTTCTCGGCCGTTCGTCATTGATGGCTCGTCGAAAGTAACATAGTCAAGATTGACTAAGCAAGATCAAACTAAACGGGGCGAGAACGCGTGCACCCCCGCCCGCCCAGACGTCGAGTGCACGGCTTCGCGCCGAGCGCACGGCGTGTTGACGCGAATAGGCGGTGCACTCGGCAGGATCCCGTGCGCTCGAGGACGCGGGGGCGTAGCCCGAGTGGGGCGAGGGGCGAAGAGGGAGCGGGGCGAAGCGGGAGCGGGGCGAGTCAGGACTGGGGCGCGTCAGCCGGGTAGAGGTAGCGGCTGACGAACTCGTCGAAGAGGGGAACCATGTCGACCGACTCATCGAGAAGCCACTGCAGCTGGATGCCGTCCATGACCGCACTGATCAGACGTGCGGCGAGCGCGGGGTCGATGTCATCCCGGACTTCTCCGGCCTCCTGCCCGCGACGGAGGATCTCCACGGCTTCATCGGCACGCGCCCGATAGCGCGCGGCGAAATCGGCATGCGACGGATGCTCGGGGTCGGTCGCCTCGGCAGACACGATGGCGTAGAGCGACGTGAGACCGCGCGAGGTCTGGTTGTGCGCGACGACCCGCTTGGCCTGCTCGACCAGGGTGTGCTCGGCGGGGTCGCCTGCCGCCGCCCGCACCTTCTCGTCGCGCTGGTGCAGCACCTCGGTGAACAGCTCCTCCTTGTCGGCGAAATGATGCAGGAGCCCGGCGGGTGTCACGCCGACGCGCTTCGCGATCTCCCGCAGGGATCCGCCGTGGAACCCGGTCCGAGAGAAGACGACCAGCGCCTCGTCGACGATCGCCTGCCGCCGCGCCTGCCCCGTTGCGTAGGGGCCGCGAGAGCCTCGCCCCGCCGTCGACTGCCCGTCCGTTCCCACCGCGCGCTCCTGTCTGTCGACGCGAGGAAGCGAGGGCTCAGCCCTGGTGACCGTCGCCTCCCGCACCCCACGACGAGCTGAAGTCCTGCTGTCGCATCGCGGGACGCAGGAGCTTCTCCATCTCGCGATCCACGAAGTAGTCCTTGAGCTTATCCTTCGTGAGCTCGTTGCCGATCGCCGCCATGATCATCGACTGGTCGAGCGAGAGATAGCGCTCGGCGATCGTGCCGCTCTTCACGGCGACCGCGTCGTAGAAGCCGCCGGGACCATAGGCGCCGAGGTCGTTCTCGATGCTCTCGAGGTTGCTCAGCACGCCCTTGCGGTCATAGGGGAGCGCGAGGAACGCCGCATGCGGGGTCACCACGCCGTCCCCGAAATCCGGGGAGGGATTCGTGCCCGCCGCGCACCCCGGCCGATCGATGTCGACGTCGGTCTTCTCGGCGTCGGACGTGTAGCCGTCGGACCGCATTCCCGCGATGTCGACGCCGTACTCCGCGTAGCCACCGAACGGGTTGCTCGCGGGCGAGAACCCCCAGTACCCGTATCCGGCCTCGTCGAGACCGTGCTGTTTCTGCACGGCCACGGTGATCGGATGATTGAGCCGCCAGGACTTCGGCCCCCACTTCGTCTCCGGGACCAGGAGATCGGGCATCAGCGACTCGAACATGCTGCCACCCCAGCTCGGAACGAACGACATCCCCGCGTAGCTGTATGCGCCTTCCCAGACCTCGACTCCGCTGTAGGTGCGGTATTCCCCTTGCGGGAGCTGCTCCTGCCACGCCCAGTCGCAGCCGGGCGGCATTGTGCGGTGCGTGCCGTACAGCGCCGTCGCCGGAATCTGCCCGTTGGCGATGCCGAGGTAGGTGGCGATGCGGCTCTCGCTCACGGTCGTGTCGTAGTGGTGGCAGGTGTAGTACGCGGTCTCCCCCGATCCGTTGTACATCGGAGCTGCAACGCTGCAGTCCGGCGGGGCCTGCTCCCAGAAGCCGCCGCGGTTCGTGCCGGCGGGGAGACCTGCGGCACCGGCAGGGTCGAAGAACGCGGCGAAGTCCATCGAGTCGTAAAGGGCGTCCGCCTGCGCAGCCAGCGCGGGATCGGCCTCACCGACGATGCGTAGAGCTGCGGCCAGCCACCCGTTGTCCACGGTGCTGAGGAACGGATGCACGGGGTCCCCGGAATCGGGCCAGGTCGTCAGCTTCTCCCCCGTCGTCGGCGAGTACCAGTTGTAGAACATCCCGCTCGCTTCGTTGCGCTCGAGCCCTTGCAGGGTGTCGAGCGTGGCGGACAACCGGCCCCGCGCCTCGTCGGCACTGATGATGCCGAGGTCGCGCGCGGTGACGGTCGACCACAGATACCCGCCGATATTCGTCGGTGAGGTGTAGGCGCTGGACGTCTGCAGATCGCCGGTGATGTTGTCGGCGGGAAGACCCGTCTCCTCGTCGGTCATCGCCACCAGGGAACCCCAGGTGTCCTGCGCCCAGCGCTTGAGCTCCGCGTTGCCCTGGCGTCCGTCTCCCGCTGCGGCCGGCCCCGCGAGGGCCAGTCCCGAGACGACCAGTCCGACCGTCGCCAGCGTGCTCATCCATCGCTTCATCGCGTCTCCTCATCGAGAACGGCGCCGTTGATCACGGCGCACTCAACACGCGAAAACCTAACATGCGTTCAGTGTTCACTCAACCCCCTCCCGCGGAGGAGCATCCCTATCCGTTCCGGTCGCACTTTCTGTCGCGCTCGCGGCTCCCGGGCGGCAGAAAGTGCGACCGGAGGCGAGGGGCGAGGGCTGGAAGCGAGGGGCTGGAGGCGAGGGGTGGGGTGGGGATCAGCGCGGAGCGTGCGCCTCGAGGAACTCGTACACGTCGGTCGTGTCGACGCCGGGGAACGCGCCGGTCGGCAGGGTCGCGAGCAGCGTGCGGGGCGTCTTCACGTTGGGCCAGGAGTTCTCGCGCCAGCGGCCTTCCAGCTCGGCGGGCGCCCGGCGGCAGCACACCTCGACCGAGTGCTTCGAGACGCCGCGGTGCGAGGTGTCGCGCCCCACAAACCACTTCGTGTCGTCGAAGCGCACGCCCACGCTCACGGAGTGCAACCCCTCGCTCGACGACTCCACCCGGGCGGTGCACCAGTACGTGCCGTTGCCGGTGTCGGTGTACTGGTAGTACGGGTTGAAGCGGTCGTCCTCATCGAACACGACCCGCGAGGTCCACCGGCGGCAGCACATCTGCCCCTCGATGGCCCCGAGACGATCGGTCGGGAAGTTCACGTCGTCGTTCTCGTACGCCTTCGTGATCGTGCCCGACTCGTGCACCTTGAGGAAGTGCACCGGGATGTCGAGGTGACGCGTCGCGAGGTTCGTGAAGCGGTGCGCCGCCGTCTCGTACGACACCGAGTACGCGTCGCGCAGGTCTTCGATCGAGATCGCCCGCCGCTGCTTGGCATCCTTCAACGCGGGCACGACATGCGCCTCCGGGATGAGGAGCGCACCGGTCAGATAGTTGGTCTCGACCCGCTGCCGCAGGAACTCGGCATAGCTGCGCGGCTCGGAGTGGCCGAGAATACGGCTCGACAGCGCCTGCAGCACCGCGGTGCGGGCGTCCCCCTTCGCGGGCACGCTGCTCGACAGGTACAGCCGGCCGTTCGCGAGGTCGGCGACGCTGCGGGTGGTCTGCGGCAGGTCGGGCGCGTAGTGCAGGGTGAAGCCCAGGTAGGCGGCGATCTCGGATGCGGTGCGCTGCGTCAGCGGCCCGCCGGGGTGGCCGACCGCCGCGAGGATCTCGGCGGCCTTGGCCTCGAGGTCGGCGAAGTGGTTGTCCTGCCGGCGCATCAGATGCCGCAGCTCGACGTTCGCCCGCCGGGCCTCCTCGGGCGTCGCGGCGCGCTCGTCCTTGAGCCGGTCGATCTCCCCGTGCAGCGCGAGCAGGGCCTTCAGAGCATCCGTCGGCAGGCTCTTCGCGATGCGGAACGGCTCGATGCCCAGCGCCTGGAACGTCTGTCCCTTCATCGCGCGTTCCAGGGCGATCTCGATGGCACTGCGCTCGTCGAGCGGCTCCCCCTCCAGCAACGCGTCGATCGTGACCCCGAGCGCTCGGGCGATCGCCTGCAGCTGGGTGAGCTTGGGTTCGCGCTTGCCGGTCTCGATCATCGACATCTGGCTCGGCGCCCGATCGACGGCCGAGGCCAGGTCGTCGAGGGTCATCCCCTTCGCCGTACGGAGCCGGCGGATGCGTCGACCGATCGTGAGGGCGTCGGTCTCTTCTGCCTCAGAGCTCTGGGTCCCTGAGCTCGTCGATGGGCTCATGGCGACGATTCTGTCACAGAAACAGAATTTCGCACGATCTTCTCTCCGAAATCGGTCGTCGGATGTCCCGAAGTTCACCCACAGTGGAACCACGCCACCCTGGCACCGCAGCCGGATCCACCGAGGAGACACCATGACGAACACCGCCCACACCCCGACGCCCCGCCCCGCCGGTCTGCGAGCCGGCGACCAGGTTCAGACGGCCGCCGAGCTCCAGGAGATCTGGGACACCGATCCCCGCTGGGACGGCGTCGAGCGCACCTACTCGGCCGAAGACGTCATCCGCATCCGCGGCTCGGTCCGGGAAGAGTCGACCCTCGCGCACCGCGGTGCCGACAACCTCTGGAACCTCCTGCACACCGAGGACTACGTCCGGGCGCTCGGCGCCTACACCGGAGGTCAGGCCGTGCAGCAGGTGCGGGCGGGCCTCAAGGCCATCTACCTCTCCGGATGGCAGGTCGCCGCCGACGGCAACCTCGCCGGTCAGACCTACCCCGACCAGTCGCTGTACCCCGCGAACTCGGTGCCGGCGGTCGTGCGCCGCATCAACAACGCCCTCATCCGCCAGGACCAGCTGGAGCACGCCGAGGGCGAGACCACGCAGGATTGGCTCGCGCCGATCGTGGCCGACGCCGAGGCCGGCTTCGGCGGACCGCTGAACGCCTACGAGCTCGCGCAGTCGCTCATCCAGTCGGGAGCCGCGGGCATCCACTGGGAGGACCAGCTGGCCAGCGAGAAGAAGTGCGGTCACCTCGGCGGCAAGGTGCTCGTGCCCACCCAGCAGCACATCCGCACGCTGAACGCCGCCCGCCTCGCCGCTGACGTGGCGGGTGTGCCGACCGTCATCATCGCCCGCACGGATGCCCTCGCCGCCGACCTGCTCACCAGCGACGTCGACGAGCGCGACCAGCAGTTCACCACCGGCGAGCGCACCACCGAGGGGTTCTACCGGATCCGCCCAGGTCTGGAATCGGTCATCAGCCGTGGCCTCGCCTTCGCCCCGTACGCGGACCTGCTGTGGGTCGAGACGGGAGAGCCCGACATCGAGCTCGCGCGCAACTTCGCCGCCGCCATCCACGCGCAGTTCCCGGGTAAGCTCCTGGCCTACAACTGCTCGCCGAGCTTCAACTGGAAGAAGCACCTGTCGGACGCCGAGATCGCGACGTTCCAGCAGGAGTTGGCAGACCTGGGCTACAAGTTCCAGTTCATCACCCTCGCCGGCTTCCACGCCCTGAACCACTCGATGTTCGACCTCGCCCGCGGCTACGCCGATCGCGCCATGAGCGCGTACGTCGAGTTGCAGGAAGCCGAGTTCGCCGCCGAAGCCCACGGTTACACCGCCACCAAGCACCAGCGCGAGGCGGGCACCGGCTACTTCGACGTCATCTCCACCGCGCTCAACCCCGACAGCGCGACGCTCGCCCTCGCCGGCTCCACCGAAGCCGCGCAGTTCCACTGATCCGTCGAGACCCCCGGTTCTCGTCGAGACCCCGCGCTGTCAGCATCCACAGCCCGGGGTCTCGGCGACAAGCCGGGGTCTCAGCACACGTAAAGGACTCGATCATGACCACTCCCACCGCTCCCCCGACCACGGCTCCGATCCAGACGACCCAGCAGGGTCCCGCGATCGAGGTCACCGGCGCCCTGCGCGACCGGTACGACGAGATCCTCACCCCCGAGGCCATCGCCTTCCTCACCGAGCTGCACCACCGCTTCGCGTCGCGCCGTCACGACCGCCTCGCAGACCGGATGCGCCGCCGCTTCGAGATCGGCAACGGGCACGACCCCCGTTTCCGCGAAGACACCGCTCACATCCGCGAGGACCGCGACTGGCGCGTCGCCGGTGCCGGGCCCGGCCTCGAGGACCGCCGCGTCGAGATCACCGGGCCCACCGACCCGAAGATGACCATCAACGCCCTGAACTCCGGGGCCCGGGTGTGGCTCGCCGACCAGGAGGACGCCACGAGTCCGACCTGGAAGAACGTCATCGAGGGCCAGCTCTCGCTGCGGGACGCCATCCGCGGCGAGCTGTCGTTCACCTCGCCGGAAGGCAAGGAGTACCGCGTGACGGCCGAGCGCACGCCCACGATCGTGATGCGCCCGCGCGGGTGGCACCTGCCCGAGAAGCACATCGCGTTCATCGACCGTGCCGGTCGTCGCACCTCGGCATCCGGATCGCTGGTCGACTTCGGCCTCTACTTCCTGCACAACGCGCAGGCGCTGATCGACGGAGGACGCGGACCGTACTTCTACATCGCCAAGCTCGAATCGAGTGAAGAGGCGAAGCTGTGGGACGACGTGTTCTCGTTCAGCGAGGAGTACATCGGCCTCCCGCATGGCACGATTCGCGCGACCGTGCTGATCGAGACGCTGCCGGCGGCGTTCGAGATGGACGAGATCCTCTACGAGCTGCGCGATCACTGCGCGGGGCTGAACGCCGGCCGCTGGGACTACATCTTCTCGATCATCAAGAACTACCGCGGCCGCGGAGCGCGCTTCGTGCTCCCCGACCGCAGCGAGGTCACGATGACGGTGCCGTTCATGCGGGCGTACACCGACCTGCTCGTGCAGACCTGCCACAAGCGGGGCGCCTTCGCGATCGGCGGCATGAGCGCGTTCATCCCGAACCGCCGCGACCCCGAGGTGACGGCACGCGCGATCGAGAAGGTCACCGCCGACAAGAAGCGCGAGGCCGGAGACGGCTTCGACGGCACCTGGGTGGCGCACCCCGACCTGATCCCCACGGCTCAGGCGGAGTTCGACGCCGTGCTGGGGGACCGCCCCAACCAGGTCGACCGTCAGCGCGACGACGTGCACGTCGAGGCCCGCGACCTGCTCGACCTGCACATCGGTCGGCCGATCACCGCGCAGGGCGTGCGGGACAACGTGTCGGTCGCCATCCGCTACCTGGAGGCCTGGCTGCGCGGACTGGGTGCCGTGGCGATCGACAACCTGATGGAGGATGCCGCGACGGCCGAGATCAGCCGCTCGCAGGTGTGGCAGTGGATCCACCAGGACCGCACCACACAGGACGGCACCCCGATCACGGCGGAGTACATCGAAGGGCTGATCACCCAGGTGCTCGCGCAGGCGACGCGCAGCCACGGCGACCGGTACGACGATGCCGCGGAGATCTTCCGCGAGGTCGCCCTGCAGGAGGAATTCCCCACCTTCCTCACCCTCGGCGCCTACAGCCGGTTCCTGGTCGACGAGGACTGAGCGCACGGAAGAGCCCCCGGGCTGCGGCTGCTGCCGTGGTCCGGGGGCTCTTCCGCAACCGGAGCCCGTGCTGTCGGGCAGGCGTAGCCTGGAGGCATGACCGACGCCTGGGCGGACATCGCCACCGAGTTCCTGCACTTCTACCCGCGCGGGCGGCGGCTGCTCGCGGTGGCTGGCGCGGATGCCGAGCGCTCACGACAGGCGGCTGACGACCTCACGACCGCGCTGACGGCGTCGGGGCAGCAGGTCGTCCGCGAGCACTCGCCGGAAGGCGACGAAGCCGGGCTCCGCGCCGTGGTCACCACGTTCCGCGAGGGCCCCAAGAGCGACGAGGTCCTGCTCGTCTCCGGGCCGGCGGCCCTGCTCGGCGAGCGCACCAGGGGCATGTGGAACTACGCGGTGTGGCAGCTCGCCGGCGACGAACCGCCGCACACGGTCGCCGGGTCGATCGTCGATGTGAGCGACCCCGCGCATCCGGCGCGACGGTTCGCCGACTACTGCTCGCTGCCCGCCTCGTACGGAGCCTGATCCGCGAGCCCCCTCAGCGTGCGTCGCCCGGTTCGGCGTCGAGGCGCGCGCGGACTTCGTCATCCAGCACCAGGTCGGCCGCCCCCAGCGCCTCGTCCAACTGCGCGAGCGACGACACCCCGACGACGGGGATGACCGGGACCTCGCCGCCGAGGAGCCACGCGAGCGCGACCTGATTCGGCGTCGCGCCGATCTCGGCCGCAACCTCGTGCAGCAGCGCACGACGGGCATGGCTGGTCGGATGATCGACCCCGCCCCACAGCGGCTTGTCGAGACGCGCGATCCCACCCTGATGCAGCGGGGAGTACACGGTGATGGCGAGCGGCGGCCGGTCGGGAGTACCGGTGGATGCCGCGTAGTCGAGCAGGTCGGGCGTGACGAAGTTGTTCCGCCCGATGCGCGGTGCGGGATAGAGGTAGCTGTACTGCTGCTGCACCAGGCCATAGGGGGCGATGCCCTGCCGCTGCGCTTCCAGTCGCGCTTCGACCACGCGCCAGGTGGGCACGTTCGAGATGCCGGTGATCCCGACGAGGCCTTTTTCCTGAAGCTCCCCGAAGGCACCGACCGTCTCCGCGAGCGCCACCTCACGGTCGTCGACGTGGCCGTAGAGGACGTCGATGTGGTCGATGCCGAGGTGGCGGGCACTTTCCGGCGCCTGCCGACGGATGACCTCGGCCGAGAGGCCCTCGAAGTTCGTCGGCGGTGTGTTCGACAGCGGCTTCGACGGGTCCTTCTGCGCGGCGCCGAGCTTTGTGGCGATGCGGAGCGTGTCGCGATTGCCGCGGTCGCTCATCCAGCGCCCGAGCAGATCTTCACTGTCGCGGCCGGCACCACCCGCCCAGAGGCTGTAGTTGTTGGCGGTGTCGATGAAGGTGCCGCCCGCCTCGACGAAGCGGTCGAGGATGGCGCGCGAGGTGTCCCCGTCGGTGCGGGTGCCGAAGTTCATGGCTCCCAGGCACAGCGTCGAGACGTCGAACGAGGTGCGGGCATCGGAGAGGGTGCGGTACTGCATGGTGTTCCTTTCTCAGGGATGGCTCCACCGTAGGGAGTGATCGGCTCGGGGATACACTCCAATCACGATGCAGAACACCAGACCGATTCTTGCGTGGGAGACGCTCCTCGACCTCGACTCGGCGAGCGGCTCCGACATTGCCGGACCGCTGCGGGACAGAGTGGAGACCGCGCTGCGCCGCGCCATCGACGAGGGTCGCCTCTCCGCTGGCGCCGCCGTGCCGCCCAGCCGCACTCTCTCAGAGACGCTCGGGGTCTCGCGCTGGGTCGTGACCGAGGCGTACGGACAGCTGGTGGCGGAGGGTGTGCTGGAGGCCCGGACCGGATCGGCCACCCGCGTGGCGGAGCGGCAGGAGATGCCGGACGCCACGCGGGGCATCGAGTTTCCCGTGCCGCGCGACCCCGCGCCGTCATCCGCACCGCCCATCCGCTACGACCTGCGTCCGGGCATCCCCGACCTGCGCGCCACTCCCCGATCGCGGTGGGCGGCAGCGCTGCGCGCCGCCCTCGCAGCGCTCCCCGACCAGGACCTCGCCGCCGCTCACCCGTCCGGCTACGCACCGGCGCGCGAGGCGGTCGCCGCGTACCTCTCGCGCTCGCGGCACGCGGTCGCCGACGCCACCCGGATCACGATCACCCACGGCGCCACCGACGGCATGGGACTGCTCGCCCGGGAACTGCACCGCCGCGGCCATCGGACGATTCTCGTGGAGGATCCGAGTTGGCCACGGCTGCGCATCGTCGCCGAAGACAACGGCCTGCGCCCCATTCCGGTGCCCGTGGACGGCGACGGCATCGACACCGGGCAGCTGCGCTCGCTCGCATCCGGCACCGGGGCAAGGGCCGCCCTCGTCACCCCCGCCCACCAGTTCCCCCTCGGCGCGGCGCTCGCCCCCGCCCGCCGCGAGGAGCTGGTGCGCTGGGCCAGGGATCACGACGCGCTGGTGATCGAAGACGACTACGACGCCGAGTTCCGCTACGACCGCCGGCCCGTTCCCGCCCTGCAGCGCCTCGCACCGGACCGCGTCGCGCTCATCGGCTCGCTGTCGAAGTCGGTCTCGCCCGCGCTGGGCCTCGGATGGATGCTGCTCCCTCCGGGCATCGCTCCCCCGGTCTCGACGGCGCCGCCCTCGCTGATCGACCAGGCCGCCCTCGCGCATTTCGTCACTCAGGGTGACTTCGAGCGGCATCTGCGCGCCTCGCGCACGCGCTTCCGTCGCCGTCGGCAGCGACTGCTCGACGCCTTGACGATCGAACTCCCCGAGTTGTCGGTCGCGGGTATCGCCGCCGGTATGCACCTGGTGCTGACGCTCCCGTCGCATCTACCGGCTTCCGCTGTGGTCGACGCCGGTGCCGCCGAGGGGCTGGCTCTCACTTCGCTGCGCCGCTACACCGACGCGGCCGATCGCCCGGACGCGCTGGTCCTCGGATACGGAGATCTCGACGACACCCTCGTCGAGGAGGCAGTCGCTCGCCTCGCGGCTCTCGTCCGATGAAGGCTCGAGCCACGCACACCCGCATCTCCGGTCGCACTTTCTGCCGGATGTCGCGCGTCGAAGCGACAGAAACTGCGACCGGAACCGAACTCGAGGCCTTCGACCCCCGTCAGCGGAACGAGGCCGCGACCGAGTTGCGGTGATAGTCGAACACGATGCTCGTGCGGGTGGAGGCGACGCTGCTCTGCGCCGAGAGATGCTCGAGCACGAACTCGCGCATCTCGGACGAGTCGGCGACCGCGATGTGCAGCAGGAAGTCGTCGTCGCCGCCGAGGAAGAACACCTGGATCACCTGCGGCAGCACACGCACGCGGTCCGCGAACTCGACGATGCTCTCGCGCCGTCCGCTCGGACGCAGAGTAACGCCGATGACGGCCTGGAGTCCGGCGCCCAGCATCCGCTCGTCCACACTCGCGTGGAACCCCGTGATCACGCCGCGGTCGACGAGGGCCCGCAGCCGGGTGTGCGCAGTCGAGGGCGCGACGCCGAGGCGACCGGCGAGCTCGGCGTTCGTCATGCGTCCGTCGGCCGTCATCAACTGCACGATCCGCGCGTCGATCGGGTCGAGGGCGGGCGCCCGAACGGTATTCGGCTCTGAGGCTCCGGAAGTCGTCTCCATACGAAGCATTATTCAGGATGCTGCCTCAAATCGAATCATCTTCAGTGATTCTGTTGTTCCGTCGATGTTTCTGCGATCCTGGTGCCGCACCGCATCAACCCAGGAGGATCAATGAAGATCGGCGTCCCCACCGAGGTCAAGAACAACGAGAACCGCGTCTCCCTCACCCCCGCCGGCACCGATCGTCTGGTGCACGAGGGCCATCGCGTGCTCGTGCAGTCCGGCGCGGGCCTCGGCTCGCGCATCACCGACGACGACTACCGCGCAGCCGGCGCCGAGATCGTGGAGACCGCCGCCGAGGCCTGGGGCGACGCCGACCTCGTCATCAAGGTCAAAGAGCCGATCGCGCAGGAGTACGGATTCCTGCGCGAGGACCTCACCCTCTTCACCTACCTGCATCTCGCCGCCGACCGCGCATTGACCACGGCGCTCGTGGATGCCGGCACCACCGCCGTCGCCTATGAGACGGTGCAGCTGCCCGACCGCAGCCTGCCGCTGCTCGTGCCCATGAGCGAGATCGCCGGACGACTCTCGGTCGTCATGGGCTCGCACTCGCTGCTGCGCTCGCAAGGCGGCCGCGGGATGCTGCTGGGCGGGATCGCCGGCACCCCGCGTGCGAAGACCGTCGTGATCGGAGGCGGCGTCGCCGGAGAGCACGCGGCCGCGAACGCGCTCGGCCTCGGATCGAAGGTGACGGTCGTCGACGTCTCGCTGCCGCGTCTGCGCGAGCTCGAGCACCGTTACGGCGGCGCGCTGGAGACCCGGGCGTCGAGCCGCTACGACATCGCCGAAGAGCTCAAGACGGCCGACCTCGTGATCGGATCCGTGCTGATCCCCGGCGCGGCCGCCCCCAAGCTCGTGACAGACGACATGGTCGCCGCGATGAAGCCCGGCTCGGTGCTGGTCGACATCGCGATCGACCAGGGCGGATGCTTCGAAGGCTCGCGGCCGACCACCCACGACGACCCCACGTTCGCCGTGCACGACTCCATCTACTACTGCGTCGCGAACATGCCGGGCGCCGTTCCGGAGACCGCGACCCGCGCGCTGACGAACGCAACCCTCCCCTACGTCTCGGCGATCGCCGGCAAGGGCTGGGAGCGCGCCGCATCCGAAGACGCCGCACTCGCGAAGGGTCTGAACGTGCAGGGCGGACGCATCACGCTCGACGCGGTCGCCCGCGCGCACGGCCTCTGAGGAGGAGATCCTCCGGGCGGCGCGGGCAGCCGGCCGAACCTGAGGGGTCAGAACACGCCGCACGCCCACTCCCCGATACGGCATGTCCTGACCCCTCACGGGGGCGCCGCGGAAAGAATCGGCGATCTTGCTGGCGTCCTCGCCCGCACGACGCCCGCGCCCCCGAGTACGCTCGTAGTCGTGACCGAACGCGCTCCTCTCTCCCGCAAGCTGTCCGCCATCGCCGAGTCCGCGACCCTCAAGGTAGACGCCAAGGCCAAGGCCCTCAAGGCCGAAGGCAAGGACGTCATCTCCTATGCCGCCGGTGAGCCCGACTTCGCGACGCCGCAGTTCATCGTGGATGCCGCGGCCGAGGCTCTGGCCGACCCGGCGAGCTACCGCTACACGCCGGCACCGGGCCTTCCCGCGCTGCGTGAGGCGATCGCCGCGAAGACGCTACGCGACTCCGGTCTCGAGGTCTCACCGAGCCAGGTCATCGTCACCAACGGCGGCAAGCAGTCGGTCTACCAGGCCTTCCAGGCGGTGGTGAACCCCGGCGACGAGGTGCTGCTGCCCGCGCCGTATTGGACCACGTACCCCGAGGCCATCCGCCTCGCCGACGGCACGCCCGTCGAGGTGTTCGCCGGCGCCGACCAGGAGTACAAGGTCACGGTGGAGCAGCTCGAGGCCGCTCGCACCGCCCGTACCACCGCCCTCGTGTTCGTCTCGCCGTCGAACCCCACCGGCTCGGTGTACACCGCCGAGGAGACCCGCGCGATCGGCGAGTGGGCACTCGAGCACGGCATCTGGATCATCAGCGACGAGATCTACCAGAACCTCACCTACGAGGGGGTCAAGGCCACCTCGATCGTCGAGGCCGTGCCCGAGGTCGCCGGCCAGACCATCCTGGTCAACGGCGTCGCGAAGACTTACGCCATGACCGGCTGGCGCGTGGGCTGGATGGTCGGCCCCGCCGACGCCATCAAGGTCGCCGGCAACCTGCAGTCGCACCTGTCGAGCAACGTGAACAACGTCGCGCAGAAGGCGGCGATCGCCGCGCTCAACGGCCCGCAGACCGAAGCCGAGCAGTTCCGCGAGGCATTCGACCGCCGCCGCAAGCTCATCGTCTCCGAGCTGTCGAAGATCGACGGACTCGTCGTGCCGAACCCGCTCGGCGCGTTCTACGTGTACCCCGACGTGCAGGGTCTGCTGGGTCGCACCTGGGGCGGCGTGACGCCGACCACCTCGCTCGAACTCGCCGACCTCATCCTCGACCAGGCCGAGGTGGCGGTCGTCCCCGGCGAGGCTTTCGGTCCCTCCGGCTACATCCGCATGTCGTACGCCCTGGGCGACGACCAGCTGCTCGAGGGTGTGCAGCGCCTCCAGCGACTGTTCACCTGATCCACGGAAGCACCGATCCGGTGCGCCGAAGCCCCGGTTAATCGCCGAGACCCCCTCCTATGCGCGTCGCAAGGAGGGGGTCTCGGCATCTACCCGGGGCTTCGACGTCCGGCCCAGACTTCCGGCCCAGTCCCCCCGGCCCAGACTTCCGGCCGCGATCAGTCCTCGGGGTGGAAGCCGATCAGCCAGCGGATGCCGTAGCGGTCGACGAGCGTGCCGTCGAAGTCTCCCCACGGGCGCTTCTGCAGAGCGTCGATCACTCGGCCGTCGGCGGCAAGTGTGTCGTACCACCCCGTGAGGGTCAGCGCATCGGCCGTGCCGAGCAGCGAGAGGAACATGCCGCTCATCTGCACGGCGTCGTCGTCGGCTCCGGCATCCGCACCGGCGAGCTCGACCGGTCCGCTCAGCTGGCCGTGCGCGATGGCATCGTCGGGCCCGTCGCGCCGACCTGCCGCGGCGTAGTCGAGCAGCTGCAGCTCGCCGCCGAACACCGAGCGGTAGTGACGCAGCGCCTCTGCGGCATTGCCGGGGAACAGCAGGTACGGGATCAGTCCGCTCATCCCGCGAGTGTAGCCGCGACCGCCGACGCCCTGTAGGCGGATCGCCCTACAGGTCGACGCCGACCAGCACCGGCTCCGGCTGCAGCACGAGGCCGAACTCGGCGTGCACCCGGCTCTGGATGAACCGGGCGAGCTCGGCGACCTCGCCCGCCGTCGCGCCGCCGCGGTTGGTCAACGCGAGCGCGTGCTTCGTCGACACGGATGCGCGGGAGCGCGGGAGCTTGAACCCCTTGCGGATGCCGGCCTGCTCGATCAGCCACGCCGCGCTCACCTTCACGTCCGACACGGTCGCCGGCTTCGAGAGCGGGACCTGGCCGTCGTAGGAGGCGAGGGGGATCACGGTGACCGCATCGAGATCGGGGGCGACCGGCCAGCGCGGGCACTCCGGCGGCAGCGCGCCGGCGACCGCCGCGGTCACGATCGCGTTCTGGAAGAAGGAGCCCACGCCGTGGGTGTCGGGGTCGGCCTCGTCGAGCAGCATGCCCTTCGACGCACGCGTCGCGAGGATGCGCTCGCGCACCCAGCTCAGCGGGACCGGTGTCTCGTCGGTCAGTCCGAGTGCACGACGCAGCTGCTCGCCGCGCACCACCCGCTCACCGGCGATCGCCAGGTCGACGGTGACGGAGAGGATCACGGCACGCCGGAGCGGCACACTGCCGTGGTGGTGCTTGAGGACCGAGGTTCGGAAGCCCAGTCCGAGCTCGGCCGCCGGAACGGTCGAGATCTCACCGGTCGACTCGTCGATGAGCTCGACCTCGACCAGCGTCTCCTGGATCTCCTGCCCGTACGCCCCGATGTTCTGCACGGGGGACGCGCCGACCGTACCCGGGATCCCGCTCATGGCCTCGAGGCCGGCGTAGCCGTGCGCGACCGCGTAGGCGACCAAGTCGTCCCACGAGTGCCCGGCCTGCGCGCGCAGACGGATGCGGCCCGCGTGCGGGGACGGCAGCTCTTCGATGCCCTCGGTGCGCACCCGGATGACGGTGCCCTCGAAGGGTTCGTCGCCGACGAAGAGGTTGGATCCGCCACCGAGGACGAACCACTCGTCGCCGCGCGCCCAGGTGTCACGCAGCGCCTCGATCAGGCCCTCGGTCGTCGTCGCCTCCTGCATCCGCTCGGGTGCGGCGCCCGTGCGGAGCGTGGTCAGCTCCGCCAGTCGGACCGGCTCGATCTCCCGCATCACCGCGTCCTCATCAGACGGCGACGCGCAGCTGCGCCTTGACGAGCACGGTGGTCTCGCCGAACGTGACCTTGAGGTCGATGCGCGCGACCTCGTCATCCACCGCACCGACCGTGGCGACGACGGTGATGTCGGCACCGTCGACCGGGTCGACGACGACCGGCTTGGTGAAGCGCACCCCGTAGTCGAGGATCTTCGTCGCCGGGTCGAGGGCGGCGACGACCACCGACGAGGCGATGCCCATCGTGAGCATGCCGTGCGCGAGCACGCCGGGAAGCCCGACGGAGGCGGCGACATCGTCGCGGTAGTGGATCGGATTGAAGTCTCCGGATGCCCCTGCGTAGCGCACGAGGGATTCGCGGGTGAGATGCACGGCGCGCTCGGCGACCACGTCTCCGACGGTGTAGCCCATCAGGCGGCCTCCCCTTCATCCGTGCTCTCGGCACCCACCAGCAGCACGCTCGTCGCCGTGACGACATGGGCTCCCGCGGCATCCGCGATCGCAGCCTCGCTGGTGATCAT
Source organism: Microbacterium sp. NPDC055665 (assembly GCF_053618035.1). Taxonomy (NCBI): domain Bacteria; kingdom Bacillati; phylum Actinomycetota; class Actinomycetes; order Micrococcales; family Microbacteriaceae; genus Microbacterium; species Microbacterium sp. NPDC055665. The sequence goes on from NZ_JBSHGY010000003.1 coordinate 209,453, forward strand.
GGCGTTGCCGCCCATCATGCGGATGCCGGTGACGCGCAGCTGCGCGGTGAGCTCATCGCCCGCGACGATCGGTCGCGTGTAGGTGAAGCGCTGCTCGGCGTGGATGGTGCGGGCGAGCACGATGCCCGAATCCTCCTGCTCCAGCAGCTGCTGGAGCGTGAGGTCCTGGATCACCATCGCGAAGGTCGGAGGTGCGACGACGTCGGAGAAGCCGGCCGCGCGGGCGGCCTCCACGTCGGTGTGCTGAGGGGCGTCGGCGAAGACGGCGCGAGCGAACTCGCGTACCTTCTCGCGGCCGACGAGGTAGGGGGCCGTCGGCGGGAACTCCCGGCCGACCAGTTCTTGGTTCACTGCCACCCCTCGATCCTACCGAGGGGTGGCGGTGAACCAGGCCGCGAGGGTGTCAGGCTGCCCGCGCCGACATCGCCGATCCGAGGAGGACCATCCGCATGCAGCGTTCCGCAGCGTCGCGGAGCAACCCCTCCCCCTGCTCCACGGCCTGTTCCAGCGGCATGGGCACCGTGATGATCGAGGCGATGGCACCGATGCCGATGTCGTGCACGGTCGGAGCCCCGACGCCGAGGGAGCCGGCGATGCCGAGCACCGGCACACCTGCCGCTCGGGCGCGCATCGCGATCTCCGCCGGCACCTTGCCGCGCGGCGTCTGGAAGTCGATCGCGCCTTCGGCGGTGATGACGAGATCGGCGACGGCCATCAGGTCGTCGAGCGCCTCGGGCAGCAGACCGCCGTCGAGCAGCACTTCGAAGCGCGGAACGAGGCCTGCGCCGAGCACGGCAGCCAGCCCGGCGCCCAGTCCGCCGGATGCTCCCGTGCCGCCGCCGGTGCGCACATCCATCGCCGCGCCGTATGGGCTCTGCGCTTCCAGCACACCGGCCCAGACGTCGAGGGCGTCCGCGAGCTGATCCACCTGATCCGGGGTCGCACCCTTCTGCGGACCGAAAACCCTCGCCACGCCTCGGGGTCCGCACAGCACGTTGTGGATGTTGCACGCGAGCACGATCTCGACCTCGCCGATGCGCGGGTGCAGGTCCGTGAGATCCAGGTGCGCGGCTTCGATGAGGTGTCGTCCGCCGACGGGAAGCGGCTTCCCATCACGGTCGAGGATGCGCGCACCGAGCGCTTCGAGCGCCCCCGCGCCACCGTCGCTCGTGCCGGAGTCGCCGCACCCGACGACGATGCGCTCGACATCGGAGTCCAGCGCCGCGACGATGAGCTCTCCGACCCCGCGGGTGGTGGTCTCCCCCGGATCGCGCCGATCCCGCGGCACGAGCCGGAGTCCCGCCGCAGCGGCCATCTCGACGACGGCAGTATCGCTGGCGTGGCCGCCGAGCCGCGCCCAGTGCGCGTCCACCGGATCGCCGACCGGTCCGGTGACCCGCGCAGTGACCAGGTGGCCACCCGTGGCCGCGGCGAGCGCGGCGGCAGTGCCCTCCCCGCCGTCCGGCACCGGATACTCGTCCACCTGGACGCCGGGGATCACCCGGCGGACGCCGGCCGCGATCGCCTGCGCCACGGTCTCAGCGCTCAGGCTCTCCTTGAAGCCGCTCGGTGCGACCAGGATCCGCTGCGGGGTGTGGATCGACATGATTCCTCCTTCTGCGCCCGAACGGGCGACGACCGCCCGATCTTCGGGCACGACGAACAGCGGTGCGCCGACGGCGCACTCGGGTGATTGCGGGGGGCTATGGGGCGAGCGCCGCGACTCAGAGCAGCAGCGGCAGCCCCATGAGGGGCCAGACCCACAGCGCGAAGACGGCGACCAGGATGAACATCGCCGGTGCCAGCAGCACCGACAATCGACGCAGATCCTGCGCCGTGAACCCTCCCCTGACGATGTCGGGGTCGGCGAACATCGCGACCGGCTTCGCGGAGCTGGGCAGCGTGTGGCAGAAGCCGGCCGCGGCCGTCGAGGCGAACGCGGCCGCCATCGGGGAGACGCCCACCGCCGGGGCGAGGGCGATCACCACGGGGATGATCGCGGCCGAGCGTGCAGACCGGGACGGGATCAGCAGGTGCGCGGCGATCGAGATCGCGATGACCACGATCACGAAGGCGACGGCTCCCGCGGCCCCCAGGCCGCGGAGCGGCGCGAGGGCCGAAGAGCTCAGCCAGGCCGCGGCGCCCGTGGTGGTGAGCGCGGAGGCGAGAGCGAGGGTGGCGGCGAGGAACAGGAGCAGAGACCACGGCACACGTTTGATCGCGGCCGGAAAGGTGAGACAGCCGATGCCGGGTGTGACGGCGGCGACGGCGCCGATGAGGGCGACCAGGGCCGGAGGCAGGTGGTGCAGCGGCTCGGTGCTCCAGAGCAGGATCACGCCGCCCAGCAGCAGGGCCGCCCGCCGCTCCATCGCACTGAGTGGTCCTGTCACCGCCGTCGAGGCGGAACGGCCGATCTCGGCGGCATCCACGCGCAGTGGCGTCGCGCGGTCCTCGGGGCGCAGAAAGCGCCAGAGGATGAGCTCGCAGGCGAGATGCGACGACACGAGGGCCAGGGGCAACCCGAACCAGAGCCAGCTCAGGAACGTGAAGCCCTGCTCGCCGGCTGCCCGCAGCAGCTGGTCCGTGATGACATGGGCACCTGCGCCGAGGAGCGATGCGACGGCCGACAGCAGCACCACGGTCGGCATCAGCAGCGCCAGGGATCGAATCGCGCGCTCGCGCCCGGGAAGGGTCGCGGACACGGCCGTGAACACCGGGACGGCGAGCGCCGCACGCCCCGAAGTGGCGGGGACCGCGAAAGCGGTGACGGTGAGGGCGACGGTCGTGAGGTGAAAGAGGCTCCGCGGTCCCCGCGCGAATCGGAGCAGATGCGAGGCTCCGCGCAGGGCGAGCCCCGAGGACGAGACGGCGGACGCGATCACGAATGCTCCGATGAGCAGCCAGATGGTCTCAGCCCCCAGCGACGCGAAGAAGTCGCTGGCCGGGAGCACGCCCGTGACGATCAGGGCGATGGCCGCGAGGAAGGCCACGAGCGTGTCGTCGAGGCGCGTGGATGTCCAGGCCCACACCGCGAGCAGGAACACCGTGACCGTGATCGTGATCGGCAGGGTGATCGAGCCCGGCCCCGAGGGAGACCTGATCGACGACAGGGCCATCGCGATACCGATGGCGAAGACGAATACGAGGGCCACGAGGCGAAGGACGGTGCCTCGCCGCGGTCGAGCCACCGCGAGACGTCGCCCGGACGAGCGGACCCGAACCGGACGTCGCCCGGCGGGCAGGGCGTAGCTCTGCGGCGGCACCGTCGTGAAGCGTGCACGCTCTCCCGGGCCTTGGTCCAGGTCGGCAGCGGACTCCGCCTGCGTCTGCTCGGTCATCGGAATCGGTATCCCGCCCCGCGGACGGTCTCGATGCGATCGACGCCGATCTTGCCACGCAGGGCCCGCACGTAGACATCGACCACGTTGGATGCGGGATCGAAGTCCATCCCCCACACGTGCCCGATCAGCTGGTCCCGTGACAGCACCTGCCCCGCATTCTGGAGGAACACCTCGAGCAGCGAGAACTCCCGCGAGGTGAGCTCGCGCATCTCCCCGTCGACGGTGACGGTGCGGGCGCGGACGTCGACCCGGACGTCGTCGTGAGTGAGGACGGGGCCCGCCGCGCGCCCCTCTCCGTCACCGATCCGCAGTCGCACGCGGGCGATGAGCTCGGCGAACTGGAACGGCTTGGTGACGTAGTCGTTCGCACCGCTCTCGAGCCCCCGCACGGTGTCGATGACCGAGTCGCGGGCGGTGAGGATGATGACCGGAGTCGTCACGCCCTCGCCGCGCAGGTTGGCGACGACGTCGAAGCCGTCCATGCCCCCGAGGCCGATGTCGAGCAGCACCAGGTCGAGCATGCCGCTGCGCGCCATCAGGAGAGCACTGTGTCCGTCGTCGGCTTCGGCCGTCTCGTAGCCGGCCGCGCGGAGACCACGACGGACGAACGAGGTGATGTGCGGGTCGTCTTCGGCGATCAGGATGCTGCGCATCTCACACGCTCCTCTCTGCGGCGGCATCCCGCCGCTCATCGGCGGCGGCGGGGAGGTCGATCCCGAACGTGGCGCCCTCGCCGAACACGCTGTCCACCCAGGCCGAGCCGCCGTGACCATCGGTGATGGCACGCACGATCGCCAGCCCCAGTCCCGACCCGCGCCGCACGCCGGAGCTGTCACCTCGCGCGAAGCGCTCGAAGATGCGCTCGGCATCGGCAGCCGCGACGCCCGGACCCGAATCACGAACCCACAGGCGCAATCGCCGCTCGGCACCGTCGCCCTCGAAGCGAGAGCCGATCAGGATGCGGTCGCCCTGTTCGGTGACCTGCACTGCATTCGCCGCGAGCTGCAGCACCGCCTGGGTGACCCGCTGAGGGTCCAGCGGCGCGACTCCCTCTGCGACCTCCATGAGCTGCCAGCGACGATCGCCGAGGTTCTGCGCCTTCGCCTCGATGTCGAGGGTGAGCGCCGAGACCTCGCAGTTCGCGACCCGCACGAAATCAGGCTGCTCCGCCCGCGCGAGGACGAGGAGGTCGGTGACGATACGGCTCATCCGGTCGAGCTCATCGCTCACGAGCCGCAGGGTCGCCGCACGCTCCTCGGGCTCTTCGCTGAGCAGCTCGAGCTGCCCCCGCACGATCGTGATGGGCGTGCGCAGTTCGTGCCCGGCGTCGTCCACGAAGCGCTGCTGCGTCGCATGCACGGCTTCGAGGCGGTCGAGCATCTGGTTGAAGGTCGTGGCCACCGCAGCGATGTCGTCCGTGCCCTCGACCGGGACCCGGGCGCTGAGGTCGTGCTCGCCGATGTCGCGGGCGACGCGGTAGACCTCCCGCACCGGTGCCAAGATCTGACCGGCCACGAGCCACGCGACACCCGAACTGAGGAGGATTCCCACCAGCGCCACCCACGCGATCGTCGTGAACTCCGCGTCCACCTGGGCGCGCGCCTCCTGCGTGTACTGCACGATCAGGATCGCCCCGGAGCGGTCTCCCGCCTCGAAGTCGAGCCGACCCCATCGCAGCGGACCGGCCTCCGGCGTCTCGGTCGCTCCAGAGGCTGCCGTCTCACCGAGCAGCGTCGTCACGAGCGCCTCGCCGCCGGGCACGGCCGACAGCGTCGAGGGGTCGGTCGCCGCCGTACGACCGTTCGCGATCGCGACGACCCCGCCCTCCACCGTCCCGATGACGACCTCGTCCTCGTGCACCGACTGGTGGGCGAGGTACTCGCTCAGCATCGCCTCGGCTGTGCTGTGTCCGCTCCCTGCGGCATCCGCGGCGAATCGCGAGAACTCGGCCGCCTCCTGCTCGATCTCGGCATTCGCCGCCTGCTCGACGCTGGCGAGGAAGATCCCCCGCCCGATCATGCCGACGGCGAGGATCGTGATCACGGTGCTGAGGATGATCCACAGGGTGATCCGCCAGCGCGCAGGGAGGGTGCGCCGGCGGAGCGTGCGCAATGGAGCTCCCGCGACGATGTGGCCGCGAGGCGGCAGAATCGGCTGGCGTCTCGCCGGTTTCTCGTTCGCATCGATCGCGAGCGGCAGCGTGGGAGCGTCAGTCATCGTCGCCGCCATCGTCGTCGTCGTCGTCGCCGCCGAACGGGGCGGGAGCGGGGGCCGGCGCCGGGGCGGGAGGCAGCACCGGGCTGCTCTTCGTCGGCGCACCCGACGGTGCAGGAGCGGGTGGGGGCACCGGGGCCGTCGGGTCCAGTTGCACCGACACGGGCTCGGGCGGTATCCGCGGCGACGGCGGCATCTGCGCCAGCACGACGCTGCCGACCGCGAAAGCCACCGGGATGGCGATCAGGGCACCGGGGATCAGAAGGCGTCGGGGGCTGGTCATCCCCCCATGATGTCGGGCGATGATGAGGCGCAGATGAGCCGAGGATGAAGATCCTTTCATCCTCAGGCGTTCAGGCGCGCTTGCGCCCTCGGACCGCCTTGATCGCCATCTGCACCGCGATCACGACGAGGTATGCCGCGAACAGCATGTTGCCCAGCGTGGGGTCGACGACGGTCGCCAGCCACGCTCCGAGCGCGGTCGTCGTACAGGCGGAGACGCCGATGAGCACGGCGGCGAGCAGGTCGACGTTGCGGTTGCGGAGGTTTCCCACGGTGCCCGAGATCGCGGTCGGGATCATCATCAGCAGCGAGGTCCCCTTGGCGACCAGGTCGCTCGTGCCGAAGGCGAGCATCAGCACCGGGACCACGATGACGCCGCCGCCGACACCGATCAGCCCGGCGAGGATGCCGGTGCCGATGCCGACCCCGACGAGGGCGATGCCGGTCAGCCAGGTCAGTTCGAAGGCCGCGTCGCGCGAGGGGATCACCAGGAACAGGCTGACGATCACGACGACGAGGAAGCCGACGAATCCCCACCGCAGCGCGGTCTGCGAGATGCGCGGCAGCAATCGCGTGCCGATCTGCGCGCCCACGACGGCCCCCGCCGCGAGGATGATGGCGGGGATCCAGGCCACTGACCCGGTCGTGGCGTAGGAGATGACGCCGACGCTGGCCGTCGGCACGATCGCCGCGAGCGAGGTCCCGGCCGCGAGTCGCTGGTCGAAGTGCAGCAGCAGCACCAGCAGCGGGACGATGACGGTGCCGCCGCCGACGCCGAAGAGTCCGGAGAGGAGACCGGCGAGAAGGCCGATGCCGATGAATGCTGCGTAGGCGCGAGGCCCTCGTGCGGGGGCCTGTACGTCGCTCACCGGATCAGCCTACTCGCGGCCCGGTCTCCTCTCGAACCGCCCGCCTCGAACTCAGACCTCCGAGTCGGCCTTGATCGGCACGGCGATCGACTCGGTCAGCGCCTGCTCGTACCGGCGCTGCCGTCGACGCAGCCACAGCCCGCCGACGATCAGGAGCGCGAGCACGCCGTAGGCGATCGCCGCGAACGGCTGCATGACCAGCGTGCTCAGGTCGCCCTGGCTCAGCTGCAGCGCCTTGCGCAGTTGCTCCTCGGCCATCGGCCCCAGGATCATCCCGACCACCAGTGGCGCCACCGGGTAGCCGTAGCGCCGCATGAAGTAGCCGAGGATGCCGACGATCAGGAGGATCACGATGTCGGTCGGCGAGCTGTGCAGCGCATATGCGCCGAAGACGGCGAAGAGCAGGATGCCCGCGTAGAGGTACGGCCGCGGGATCTGCAGCAGCTTCACCCACATGCCCACCAGCGGAAGGTTGAGCACGATCAGGATGACGTTGCCGATGTACAGGCTCGCGATCAGCGCCCACACCAGGTTCGACTGCCCCTCGAACAGCAGCGGCCCCGGCTGGATGCCGTACGACTGGAACGCCGTGAGGATGATCGCCGCGGTGGCCGTCGTCGGCAGGCCGAGCGTGAGCAGGGGCACCAGCACACCCGCCGCGGCCGCGTTGTTCGCCGACTCGGGACCCGCGACGCCCTCGATCGCACCGCGTCCGAACTCGTCGCGGTGCTTCGACAGCTTGCGTTCGGTCGCATACGACAGGAACGTCGCGACATCCGCTCCGCCGGCCGGGATGGTGCCGATCGGGAAGCCGATCGCGGTTCCCCGCAGCCACGGTTTCCAGGAACGACGCCAGTCCGCCTTCGTCATCCACGAACGCCATCCGCGCGTCACGGGGATCACATCGACGCCGCCGTGCCGCAGTCGCGCGGCGATGTAGAACGTCTCCCCGACAGCGAACAGGCCGACGGCGACCAGGACGATGTCCACGCCGTCGGACAGAGCGGGAAGTCCGAGCGTGTACCGCTGCTGCCCGGAGAGCCAGTCGGTGCCGACGAGACCGAGGAACAGGCCCACGCCTAGTGAGAGCATGCCGCGGGAGACCGAGCTGCCGATCAGTGCGCCGACCGTGATGAACGCGATGACGATGAGGGCCACGTAGTCGGCAGGCCCGAGGTTCACCGCGAACTGCGCGAGCAGCGGGGCCAGCATCGTGAGTCCCAGGGTCGCCAGGGTGCCGGCGATGAACGATCCGATGGCCGCGGTGGCGAGCGCCGCTGCGCCGCGCCCCATCCGAGCCATCTTGTTGCCCTCGATCGCCGTGACTATCGACGCCGACTCCCCCGGTGTGTTCAGGAGGATGCTCGTCGTCGAGCCGCCGTACATGCCGCCGTAATAGATGCCCGCGAAGGTGATCAGCGCGGCGGCGGGGTCGAGCGTGTAGGTGAGGGGAAGCAGCAGCGCCACCGTCATGGCGGGGCCGATGCCCGGGAGCACGCCGACCGCGGTGCCGACGAAGACGCCGAGGAAGGCGAACGCGAGGTACTGCGGCTGCAGCGCCGTCGCGAATCCCTCCAGGAGCAGGGTCCAGCTGTCCATCAGAACATCCTTCCGAGCCAACCGAGGGCAGGACCCCAGGGCAGCGACAGGCCGAGCAGACCGCCGAAGACGATCTGGATCACGAGGGCCACGACGAGCCCGATGAGGAACGCCATCCACCACCGTTTGGCGGCGAGTGACCACGCGACTCCGCCGAACAGCAGGGCGGCCGCGGGCACCCATCCCAACGGCTCGATCAGGAGCAGGTGCGCGACGACGAGCCCCGCGAGCTTGGCGAGGGTGACCCAGTCGGTCGGGAGGCTCTGATCGACGTCCTCCGCCTCCTCCGCCCCGCCGCGCTCCCCGCGCAGCACACCGATCAGGACGGCGACCGCCGAGGCGAGCAGGATCACCGAGACGAAGATCGGGAAGACCGTCGGCCCGGCCTTCATGCCGACGGGGACATGGATCAGGAAAATGCCGACCACGGCGAAGACGCCGAGGGCGACCATGATTCCGGCGAACACGAGCTCGCCGATGGGGACGGAGGGAGCACGGCGTGCGAGCCGGCCGTCATGGCCGTCTCGCACGCCCCGCTCCTCGGTCCCCGACGATGCGGGGACCGTCATGTCACTGCACCAGGCCGATGTTCTTCAGCGTCGCTGTGACCTCTTCGATGTCCCCGGTGAGGAACTCGTCGAACTCGGCTCCGACCAGGAACGCATCGGTCCAGCCCTTCGTCTCCAGCTGTTCGGTCCACGCCTCGGACTCGTGCAGCTCGGTGACCACGCGCACCAGCTCGTCCTTCTCCCCGTCCGAGATGCCCCCCGGCGCGATCACGCCGCGCCAGTTGGTGAGCACCACGTCGTAGCCCTCCTCGGTGATGGTCGGCACGTCCGGGAGCTGCGGGACCGGCTCCTCACTCGACACCGCCAGCGCACGGAGGTCGCCGCTCTCGATGTGCTGAGCGAACTCCCCCACACCGGAGATGCCCGCCGCGACCTTGCCGCCGATGAGCAGCGGGACCGCCTCGCCGCCGCCCGAGTTCGGGGTGTAGTTCAGCTTCTCCGCGATCTCCGCACCGTCGAGGCCCGCCTCCTCGAGCATGAGTCCGGCGAGGATGTGATCGGCGCCTCCGGCCGAGCCGCCGGTGATCGTGACCGATTGCCCGTTGTCGGCGACGTCCTCCGCCAGATCCTCGAGCGTGTCGTACTTCGAATCCGCGGGGACGACCACGACGAGCGGCTCGTCCGTGAGACGGGCGATCGGCGTCGTGTCCTCGATCCGCACCGCCGAGGCGTTCGTCTCGACGGCGCCGACCATCACGAGCCCCATCACCATGAGGGTGTTCGGGTCCTTCTCGTTCGCGAGCTGCGCCAGGCCCACGGTTCCGCCGGCACCGCCTACGTTCGTCACGGGCGCCGAGCTGACGATGTCCTCCTCGGTGAGCACCTGCGACAGGGCGCGACCGGTCTGGTCCCAGCCTCCGCCGGGGTCTGCGGGGACGACGATCGAGACGTCCGTGACAGCCGCGACATCGGCTTCGCCGCCGTCGCCGTCGCCGTTGGCCGTGCGCCCTCCGGCGCACGAGGTCAGTGTCAATGCGGCCACCGCTGCGAGTGCGGTCAGGGTGACGATGCGTGCGTTCTTCATGTGCGCTCCTCCTTGAGCGTTCGTGCTGCTGTCCGTCCACCCTGGGAGGACAGCCGCCGTCGCTCAAGCTTCGGAAACCATTGGTCGGAGTTTCGGAACTATTGGTCGGAGACGGTTTCCGCCCCGGCTCGCGGGGCCCTCACGCAGGCGCGACAATGATCAGGTGGCCTCGAAGATGACGCTCCGCGTGCAGCTGCTCCTGCTCCAGGCGCTGATCGTGTTCCTGGTGACCCTGGCGACCGGCATCGTGGCCGGGGCCTTCCAGGAGCAGGCTCTCCGCGAGGCCTACAAGGATCGGATGCAGGCGGTGGCGCAGTCGGTGGCCGCGCTGCCGACCGTCCTGGACGCCTTCGATGATCCGGAGCCCTCGACCACCATCCAGCCGATTGCCGAGGTCATCCGCGAGGCGTCCGATCTCGCGTATGTGGTCGTGGCCGACGAGGACGGCATCCGCTACTCGCACCCGAATCCGGACCGCATCGGCGAGGAGGTCTCCACCGACCCCTCGATACCCCTCTCCGGTGAGATCTTCGTGGGCACGCAGACCGGAACGCTCGGCACGTCCTGGCGGGTCAAGGTGCCGATCCGCGACGACGACGGCATCGTCATCGGCACCGCGTCGGTCGGGATCCTCGAGTCGGAGCTGAACGAGGAGTTCACCGCCAACCTCGCCTGGTTGATCTCGGCGATGCTCGCCGCCGCCGTGTTCGGGGTGTTCGGCTCGGCGTGGGTGACCTCGATCATCCGTCGTCGTATCTACGGCCTCGAGCCCCATCAGATCGCCGCGCTCGTGAAGAACCAGGAGACCACGCTGCACGGTCTCAGCGAAGGCGTGATCACGGTGGACGGAGCCGGGCGGATCACACTGGTCAACGATGCCGCCGCGCGATTCCTCGGCCGGGATGCCGCCGACCTCGACGGCGCTCCCGCCGCGGAGGTGCTGGGCGCCGAGCTGACGACCGTGCTCCGCGAGGGAGAGTCGGCGGGGCGGCCCGTGATCATCGGCTCCCACGTGCTCGTCGCGCGGAGCACCGGCAGCGACGCGGACGGCGGCGGCATCGGGGCGACCCTGCTGCTTCGGGATCACACCGAGCTGCACGACGTCGTCCGCCGCGTCGAGGCCGCGGATGCGATCATCGCGTTCCGTAAGCGGTTCGGCGTCCCCAAGGGACTCAGCGCCGAGACCCTCGACCGTGTCTCCGCGGCGCTCGCAGCGCGCCCCGATGCCTCCGCGACGGAGATCGGCGAGGACGTCGACATCTCCCGGGTCAGCGCACGACGCTATCTCGAGCATCTCGCGAGCACCGGCCGAGCGATCCGCACACTCGACTACTCGACGAAGGGCCGGCCGAGCACGCGCTACCGGTTGAACGGTGCAGTCTGACCCTTTCCGATCTCTGGGACCCGGTGCCGTTGTGTGCGACACTGGATCGCATTCGACGACGACGTCGGCATCCCCGGATCGAAGGAGATCTCATGGTTCGCAGCGCCTATCCCGATGTGGAGATCCCCGAGGTCTCCATCCACGAGTTCCTCTTCGGCGGGCTCGACGAGACCGAGCTCGACTCGATCGCGCTGATCGACGGGGTGAGCGGGGCGACCACCAGCTACCGGCAGCTCGTCGGGCAGATCGACCTCTTCGCAGGAGCCCTCGCCGCCCGCGGAGTGGGTGTGGGGACCACGGTCGGCGTGCTGTGTCCCAACATCCCCGCGTTCGCGACGGTGTTCCACGGCATCCTCCGCGCGGGCGCGACGGCGACGACCATCAACTCCCTCTACACGGCGGAAGAAATCGCGAATCAGCTCACTGATGCCGGGGCGACCTGGCTCGTGACGGTCTCCCCGCTGCTCCCCGGGGCGCAGGCGGCTGCGGAGAAGCTCGGCTTCGCCGCCGATCACGTGATCGTCCTCGACGGAGCGGAGGGCCATCCGTCGCTGCCCGCGCTGCTGAGCGAAGGGCATCACGCACCGGAGGTGTCGTTCGATCCGGCGACGCACCTGGCCGTCCTGCCCTACTCCTCCGGCACGACCGGGCGCCCCAAGGGCGTGATGCTCACGCATCGGAACCTCGTGGCCAACGTGTCGCAGTGCCGGCCGGTGCTCGGCGTCGGGGCGAGCGACCGACTCCTCGCGGTGCTCCCCTTCTTCCACATCTACGGCATGACCGTGCTGCTGAACTTCGCCCTCCGTCAGCGCGCCGGACTCGTCACGATGCCGAAGTTCGATCTGCCCGAGTTCCTCCGCATCATCGCGGAGCACCGGACGACCTGGGTCTTCGTCGCGCCCCCGATCGCGGTCGCGCTGGCGAAGCATCCGATCGTCGACCAGTACGACCTCTCGTCTGTGAAGGTCGTCTTCTCCGGAGCCGCTCCGCTCGACGGCGCTCTGGCGTCGGCGGTGGCCAACCGGCTCGGGTGCATCGTCACCCAGGGCTACGGCATGACCGAGACGAGCCCGGCCGTGAACCTCACCTCCGAGACGCGCACCGACATCGACCGCTCGGCCATCGGTCCCCTCGTACCCAACACCGAGGCGCGGCTCGTCGATCCGGAATCGGGCGAGGACGTGGCCGTGCCCGCCGAGGGCGCCAGCGGGCCGGGCGAGCTGTGGGTGCGCGGCCCGCAGGTCATGGTCGGCTACCTGAACCGCCCCGACGCCACGGCGGAGATGCTCGACGCCGACGGCTGGCTGCACACCGGCGATGTCGCGACCGTCACCCCCGACGGCGTCTACCGCATCGTCGACCGGCTCAAGGAGCTCATCAAGTACAAGGGCTACCAGGTCGCCCCCGCGGTGCTCGAGGCCGTGCTGCTCGAACACCCCGCCATCGCTGACGCCGCCGTGATCGGTGCGCTCGACGAAGACGGCCAGGAGGTGCCGAAGGCCTTCGTGGTGCGGCAGCCCGATGCCGCCCTCGACGCGGATGCCGTCATGGCGCACGTCGCCGCCCGCGTCGCCCCGCACGAGAAGGTGCGCCAGGTCGAGTTCATCGACGTGATCCCGAAGTCCAGCTCCGGGAAGATCCTCCGCAAGGATCTGCGCGCCCGCTGACCCGCAGCCACCATCCCGTCGCGACGTCCATCCCGGCCACGTCCGCGCCGCCGCCCCGGACGATTCACCGAGGAGTTGACGATCCACTGCGGAATCGGGCGAAAGGTTCGGCGAATCGTCAGTCACTCCGCTGATCGCCGCCTCGCCCATGCCCGGAAAACGAAGAAGCCCGCCACCCCGAATTGGGGCGGCGGGCTTCTTCCTGAGCGAAGTGCTTACTCGGACTTCTTCTCGACAGCGTCCTCGGCGGCAGCCTCGGCTGCTTCGCCCTCGGCCTGCGACTCGGCACCGGCGGCGGCGTCCTCGGCGGGAGCCTCCTCAGCGGGGGTCTCCTCAGCCGGAGCGTCCTCGGCGGGCTTCTCGGCCTTGTCGGCCTTCGGCGCCGCAGCAGCCTTCTTGGTCGACTTCGCCTTCGGGGTGACGGGCTCGAGAACGAGCTCGATCACGGCCATCGGAGCGTTGTCGCCCTTGCGGTTGCCGACCTTCGTGATGCGGGTGTAGCCACCCTCGCGCTCGGCGACGAGCGGTGCGATCTCGGAGAACAGGATGTGCACGACTTCCTTGTCACCGATGACCGACAGCACGCGACGACGCGCGTGCAGGTCGCCACGCTTGGCGAAGGTGATCAGACGCTCGGCGAGCGGACGAAGGCGCTTGGCCTTGGTCTCGGTCGTCTTGATCGACTTGTGGGTGTAGAGCGCCGCCGCGAGGTTGGCAAGCATGAGGCGCTCGTGTGCGGGGCCGCCTCCGAGGCGGGGACCCTTAGTGGGCTTGGGCATAATCGTCTAACTCCTGGTCAGAAAGGTCGGGTTTCAGAAGGACTCGTCTTCGCTGCCGCCGTAGAAGTGGGCGCCGTCGAAACCGGGCACCGAATCCTTGAGCGACAGACCGAGCGAGATGAGCTTGTCGCGCACCTCGTCGACCGACTTCTGGCCGAAATTGCGGATGTTCATGAGCTGCGTCTCCGACAGGGCGACGAGCTCCGAAACAGTGTTGATGCCCTCACGCTTCAGGCAGTTGTACGAGCGGACCGACAGGTCGAGGTCCTCGATCGGCATCGACAGCTCGCTGGAGTTCACAGCCTCCACCGGCGCCGGGCCGATCTCGATGCCCTCGGCCTCGACGTTCAGCTCGCGGGCGAGACCGAACAGCTCGGTGAGCGTCTTCGCAGCCGAAGCGACGGCGTCGCGGGGGCTGATCGCCGACTTGGTCTCGACGTCGAGGACGAGCTTGTCGAAGTCGGTGCGCTCACCGGCACGAGTCGCCTCGACGCGGTAGCTGACCTTGAGGACCGGCGAGTAGATCGAGTCGATCGGGATCTGACCGGCCTCTGCGTACTCGTTGCGGTTCTGCGTCGCCGAGACGTAGCCACGGCCACGCTCGATCGTGAGCTCGAGCTCGAACTTGGCGGTCTCGTTCAGCGTCGCGATGACGAGCTCGGGGTTCTGCACCTCGACACCGGCCGGAGCCGAGATGTCGGCGGCGGTGACCTCGCCCGAACCGGTCTTGCGCAGGTACGCCGTGATGGGCTCGTCGCGCTCCGAGGAGACGACCAGCTGCTTGATGTTGAGGATGATCTCGGTGACATCCTCCTTCACGCCGGGGATGGTGCTGAACTCGTGCAGCACGCCGTCGATGCGAACGCTGGTGACAGCAGCACCGGGGATCGACGACAGCAGGCTGCGGCGCAGCGCGTTGCCGATCGTGTAACCGAAGCCGGGCTCCAGAGGCTCGATGATGAACCGGCTACGGTTCTCGACGATCTTTTCCTCGGTCAGTGTGGGACGCTGTGCAATAAGCACTCTGTGTTCCTTTCGATCACATGCCCGCTATATGACATGTGGTGGGGTGAGGTTTTGAGTTGTGGAAGTCGATGCCCGTACGCGGGCGTCGAGCCGCTCGGACCACGAATGGGCCGAGCGGCTCGAGGCGCGTATCAGACGCGGCGGCGCTTCGGCGGACGGCAGCCGTTGTGCGCCTGGGGCGTGACGTCCTGGATCGAACCGACCTCGAGGCCTGCGGCCTGCAGCGAGCGGATCGCGGTCTCGCGGCCGGAGCCCGGACCCTTCACGAGGACGTCGACCTTCTTGACGCCGTGCTCCGCGGCCTGGCGGGCTGCGGACTCGGCAGCCATACCGGCGGCGTACGGGGTCGACTTGCGGGAGCCCTTGAAGCCCACGCCACCCGACGATGCCCAGGCGATGACAGCGCCGGACGGGTCGGTGATCGAGACGATCGTGTTGTTGAACGTCGACTTGATGTGGGCCTGGCCCAGCGCGATGTTCTTCTTTTCCTTGCGGCGCGGCTTGCGCGCGGCGGCCTTGGGTGCAGCCATGAAAGTGTTCTCCTAGTCCCTGGGGCCGCGCTTAGCGGGCCTTCTTCTTGCCTGCGACGGTGCGCTTCGGGCCCTTGCGGGTACGGGCGTTGGTCTTGGTGCGCTGACCACGGACCGGGAGACCACGACGGTGGCGGATGCCCTCGTAGGAGCCGATCTCGACCTTGCGGCGGATGTCTGCTGCAACCTCGCGGCGCAGGTCACCCTCCACCTTGTAGTTGCCTTCGATGTGGTCGCGGAGGGCGATCAGCTGGTCGTCGCTGAGGTCCTTCACGCGGATGCTCTCGTCGATCTCCGTCGCCTTGAGGATCTCGACCGAGCGGGTACGGCCGACGCCGTAGATGTAGGTAAGGGCGATCACCACGCGCTTGTCGCGCGGGATGTCAACGCCGGCAAGACGTGCCATGCGGTTCTCCTGGGTGTTGTGGAGGTATGGAACAGGATCGGTGCCCGGGCCTCCGCCCCGAGGTGTCCCCCGCTTGCGCGGGTTCTGATCCTGCCGTTGTGTGTTCAGTTATGAGATGTGCGTGAGCGATGCCGCGCAGCTCGGGCCCGTCGATCGGATCGGCGGGCCCGCCGGGGACTCAGCCCTGGCGCTGCTTGTGACGCGGGTTGCTCTTGCAGATCACCATGACGCGGCCGTGACGGCGGATCACCTTGCAGTGATCGCAGATGGGCTTGACGCTGGGGTTGACCTTCATGATGTTTCCTGTTCGCTGTCTTCGTACCGCCCCAGGCAGGGGCAGGCCGTTACTTCTCGACCGATCAGCGGTAGCGGTAGACGATACGGCCGCGGGTCAGGTCGTAGGGGCTGAGCTCCACGACCACACGGTCCTCGGGGATGATGCGGATGTAGTTCTGTCGCATCTTGCCGGAGATCGTTGCAAGGACCTTGTGTCCGTTGCTGAGCTCAACGCGGAACATCGCGTTGGGCAGAGCCTCGGAGATCACGCCCTCGATCTCGATGACACCGTCTTTCTTAGCCATAGCCTCGCTGACGCTTCTGCAGATCGGTCGATCTGCGGTGGGTGATTGGTTTGTGGTGCTGCGCCGACGGACACGCCGAATCAAGGCACAAAGCACCAAAGATCTATGTTAGACGCTCCGGAGCCATCCGGCAACTTGACCGTCCGCGGCGGGAAGCCGTCGGATCAACCGATCAGCTTCTCCATCTCGGTGATCTCGCCGGCCTGCAGGTCGAGGCGCTTGCCGTTGACCTCGATGGTCGGCGTGCCCTTGATGTCATGGGCCTTCGCCTGCGCCGCTCCGAACTTGCGGTACGTCTCGTCCGTGATGCACGAGACCGCGTCGTCGGCGCCGACCTGCGATGCGAACTCGGCGAGCTGGTCGGTGGTGAGACCGGCGGAATTCTCTGCCGGCTGGTTCTCGAAAAGCGTCTTGGAGTAATCGAGGTAGAGATCCGGGTTCGACTCCGCAACGCAGAATGCCGCGCCGGCGGAGCGAGACGAGTACTCGGTGCCCTGCGAGAAGCGGTCCAGAATCGCGATGGGGTGGTACTCGAGGGTGATACGACCATCGGCGGCAGCCGCTTCCAGCTGCTCCCCGTACTGCTCTTCGAAGCTGGCGCAGATCGGGCACTGGAAGTCGACGAACACCGCGACCGTGTCCTCGCCGTCGCCGAACGAGATCGCACCGGTCTCGGAATTGAACGTGTCGTTAGCCTTGGGCGCCGCACCGGGCGAAGTCGCCTGCTGGTTGAGGAACACCACGAGTCCACCGATCGCCACCAGCACCACGACCACGGCGATGGAGACGCCGATCGCGAACCAGTTGGTGTTGCTCTTCGCCGCTGCCATTACTTTCCGATCTCTCGAGGCTCGACTCCGAATGGAGCGAGTCCGGCTCTTCCGCCATCGGGCGCAGTCAGCACCCAGACACCCCCATCATGCAGGGCGACGCTATGTTCCCAATGGGAGCCGTCCGTGCCGTCCACCGTCGTGACGGTCCAGTCGTCGTCCTCGATGAACGTCGAATCTCCACCGGCCGTGACCATGGGCTCGATCGCGAGCACCAGGCCCGGCTTGACCTCTTCGCCGCGGTCCGGCGTGCGGTAGTTGAAGACGCTGGGCGCTTCGTGCATCTTGCGCCCGATGCCGTGGCCGACGTACTCGCGGAGGATGCCATACGGCTCCCCCGACACCGCCGAAGGGCCCTGGGCCTCGATGTAGTCCTGGATCGCCGCGCCGATCTCGTCGATCGACGACACGGATGCCATGGCGGCGATGCCGGCCCACATGGACCCCTCGGTCACACGCGAGAGCTCTTGGCGCTGCGCGACCAGCTCGGGCCGCTCCGGGTCGGGGACCACGACCGTGATCGCGCTGTCGCCGTTCCAGCCCTTGAACTGCGCACCGCAGTCGACCGAGACGATGTCCCCGGGCTGCAGCACCCGGTCACTCGGGATCCCGTGCACGACCTGCTCGTTCACCGAGATGCACGTCGTGTGGTGGTAGCCGCGCACCAGCTGGAAGTTCGACTCCGCGCCGCGGGCCAGGATGGTGCGGTTGGCCACCGCGTCCAGCTCGAGCGTCGTGACGCCGGCCTTGATCAGCGGGCGGACGGCTTTCAGGGCCGCGGCGGTGATGAGCCCCGGCTCGACCATGGCGCTCAGCTGAGCGGGGGTCTTGTAGATCGACCGGCGGAACATCTCAGGAGGCGGAGGCCGCGAGGCGGAGTCCACGAGCGGCCAGAGCCGCCGTGATCCGCTCGGTGACGTCGTCGAGAGCGCCGGTGCCGTCGATGCGGTCGACGATGCCCTTGGCGCCGTACACCTCGATGATCGGAGCGGTCTCGCGCTCGTAGATGTCCAGACGGTGGCCGATGGCCTCAGGCGTGTCGTCCGAACGGCCCTGCTCGGTGGCACGGAGCGTGAGACGCTCGAGGCTCTCCTCGCGCGGGACGTCGAGGAGGATGACCGCGTCGAGCGACTCCCCCCGCTCCGCGAGGAACGACTCCAGATGTGCGACCTGCGCGGTGTTGCGCGGGTACCCGTCGAGCAGGAACCCGTGAGCCGCGTCTTCCTGCGACAGCCGATCGCGCACGATCTCGCTCGTCAGCTCGTCCGGGACGAGGTCACCCTTGTCGAGGATCGCCGTGACCTGCTGGCCCAGCGGCGTCCCCTCCTTGATGTTCGCGCGGAAGATGTCACCGGTCGAGACGACCGGGATGCCGTAGGACTCGGCGATGCGCACGCCCTGCGTGCCCTTGCCGGAGCCCTGCGGGCCGACGATGAGAAGACGTGCGGATGCTGTCATCGGAGGAGCCCTTCATAGTGTCGCTGCTGCAGCTGCGCGTCGATCTGCTTGACCGTCTCGAGACCCACACCGACGATGATGAGGATCGAGGCGCCGCCGAACGGGAAGTTCTGGTTCGCGCCGACCGTGGCCAGTGCGATCAGCGGGATGAGCGCGATCAGACCGAGGTACAGCGAGCCCGGGAGCGTGATGCGGGTGAGCACGTAGTCGAGGTACTCGGCGGTCGGACGACCCGCACGGATGCCGGGGATGAACCCGCCGTACTTCTTCATGTTGTCCGCGACCTCGACCGGGTTGAACGTGATCGCCACGTAGAAGTAGGTGAAGCCGATGATCAGGAGGAAGTACGCCGCCATGTAGACCGGGCTGTTGCCCGTCGTGAAGTTCGCGGTGATCCAGCTGACCCACTCGGGCGGCGTCGATCCGTCCTGCGGAGTGTTGAACTGCGCGATCAGGGCCGGGATGTACAGCAGCGACGACGCGAAGATCACGGGGATCACACCCGCCATGTTCACCTTGATCGGGATGTACGTGTTGGTGCCGCCGTACGTGCGGCGGCCGACCATGCGCTTGGCGTACTGCACGGGGATCCGCCGCTGGGATTGCTCGACGAAGACGACGAGACCCATGACGACGATTCCGACCAGCAGTACGAGCAGGAAGACCTCGAAGCCCTTGGTCTGCCAGATGAGGCCCATGGCGCCGGGGAACGTCGCGGCGATGGACGTGAAGATGAGCAGCGACATGCCGTTGCCGATTCCGCGCTCGGTGACGAGCTCGGCGAACCACATGATGAGTCCGGTGCCGGCCGTCATCGTCATGATGATGAGCAGCTGCGCCCACCACACGTCGTTCGTCAGGAGCTGCTGGCAGGCGGCGAGGTCGGTCGAGCCGAAGAGCTGCCCGCTGCGCGCCACCGTCACGAGCGTCGTCGACTGGAGCAACGCGAGAGCGATGGTGAGGTAGCGGGTGTACTGGGTCAGACGGGCCTGACCGGCCTGTCCTTCCTTGTGCAGCGCCTCGAAGTGCGGGATGACCACGCGGAGCAGCTGCGTGATGATCGTCGCCGTGATGTACGGCATGACGCCGAGCGCGAAGATCGACAGCTGCAGCAGCGCACCGCCGGAGAAGAGGTTGACCAGTCCGAGCAGGCCGTCGGTGCCCGCGTTCTCCGCGAGGCACTCCTCGACGTTCGGGAAGTTCACGAACGGCGCGGGGACGTTGGAGCCGAGACGGTAGATCGCGATGATGGCGAGGGTGAAACCGATCTTCCGACGCAGGTCCGGGGTGCGGAAGATCCGCGCGATGGCGCTAAACAAGGACGTTCCTCCTGAAAAGTTGCCGATTCCCGAAGGACGGCTGAAAGACCAGGGTAACGCAATCCGGGGTTCC
Organism: Microbacterium sp. NPDC055665; assembly: GCF_053618035.1. NCBI lineage: Bacteria > Bacillati > Actinomycetota > Actinomycetes > Micrococcales > Microbacteriaceae > Microbacterium > Microbacterium sp. NPDC055665. Next base: position 229,404 of record NZ_JBSHGY010000003.1, read on the forward strand.
CGGAATTCGTCACCGATACCAGGCCCGCCGGATGCGGCCCCAGAGCGAGGTCTCGGAGTGTGAAACGACGAGAGGGGCCGGAGAATCTCCGGCCCCTCTCATTGTGCGGTTACTTGACGGATCCGCCGGCCGCGACGATCTTCTGCTCGGCAGAACCCGAGACCTTGTCGACCGAAACGGTGAGCTTCACGGCGATGTCGCCGTTTCCGAGAACCTTGACCTTCTCGTTCTTGCGAACGGCACCCTTGGCGACCAGGTCGCCGATGGTGACATCGCCACCCTTGGGGTACAGCTCCGCGAGCTTCTCCAGGTTCACGACCTGGTACTCGACGCGGAACGGGTTCTTGAACCCGCGCAGCTTCGGGGTGCGCATGTGCAGCGGCATCTGCCCACCCTCGAAGCCGACGCGAACGGTGTTGCGCGCCTTGGTGCCCTTGGTACCACGACCAGCGGTCTTACCCTTGGAGCCCTCACCACGGCCGACGCGAGTCTTGGCGGTGTTGGATCCGGGGACCGGACGCAGGTGGTGGACCTTCAGCACGCCGGGGCGGGATGCCGGAGCATCCTTCGCGGGCGCAGCCTTCTTGGCAGCCGGCTTCTTGGCCGGAGCGTCAGCCTTGGCGGCGGACGCAGCGGTCTTGGCCGGAGCCTTCTTCGCGGCGGGCTTCTTCTCGGCGGCAGCCTTGGGAGCTGCAGCCTTCTTCGGGGCCTTCTCGGCCTCGACGGCCTCGTTCTTCTCAGCCATTAGTCGATCTCCTCAACCTTGACGAGGTGTGCGACGGTCTTGACGTAACCGCGCGTCTGCGCGTCGTCGGGGCGGACGGTGGTGTCACCGATCCGCTTGAGACCGAGGCTGCGCAGCGTGTCACGCTGGTTCTGCTTCTCGCTCACCTTGGACTTGATCTGCGTGACCTTCAGTCGCGCGGCCATCAGGCACCTACCTTCTGTGCGGCGATGGCCTCGGCCTCTGCGCGCACGAGGCGGGCAGGGGCGACCTGGTCGAACTCGAGGCCACGACGCGCGGCGACCGCACGGGGCTCCTCGAGCTGCTTCAGGGCGGCGACCGTCGCGTGCACGATGTTGATCGTGTTCGACGAGCCGAGCGACTTCGACAGCACGTCGTGGATACCGGCGCACTCGAGCACGGCGCGGACCGGACCACCGGCGATGACACCGGTACCGGCAGCGGCCGGGCGGAGCAGGACCACACCAGCGGCGGCCTCACCCTGCACGGGGTGCGGGATGGTGCTGCCGACGCGCGGAACGCGGAAGAAGTTGCGCTTGGCCTCTTCGACACCCTTCGAGATCGCCAGGGGGACCTCTCGGGCCTTGCCGTAGCCGACGCCGACCAGACCGTTGCCGTCACCGACGACCACGAGGGCGGTGAAGCTGAAGCGACGACCACCCTTCACGACCTTCGAGACGCGGTTGATGGTGACGACGCGCTCCAGGAACTGGTTGTCGCCACGGTCACGCGAGTTGCGGTCACGACCGCCGCCCTGGTTGCGATCGCGACCGCCACCGCGGCGGCCTTCGCGAGCAGGCTCAGCCTGGGTCGTGCCGGCGGCCGTCTCAGAGACGACAGCAGCCGCCTCGGGAGCGGCAGCAGCCGTTTCGGTCACTTCGTTCTCCTTGTTGTCACTCACAGTGCCAGACCCCCCTCGCGGGCGCCGTCGGCGATGGCGGCGACACGACCGGCGTAGCGGTTGCCGCCACGGTCGAACACTGCCTCGGAAACGCCGGCAGCCTTCGCACGCTCGGCGAGAAGCTCGCCGACCTTGCGGGCCTTGGCGGTCTTGTCACCCTCGAGCGAGCGCAGGTCGGTCTCGAGCGTCGATGCCGACGCGACGGTGTGACCCTTGCTGTCGTCGACCAGCTGCACGAAGACGTGGCGGGCCGAGCGGTTGACGACGAGGCGCGGACGCACCTCGGTGCCGACGACCTTCTTGCGAAGGCGGGCGTGACGACGCGCGCGGGCGTCAGACTTTGACTTGAGAGCCATGGTTACTTACCACTCTTTCCGGCCTTGCGACGCACGTTCTCGCCGGCGTAGCGCACACCCTTGCCCTTGTACGGCTCGGGCTTGCGGATCTTGCGGATGTTGGCAGCTGCCTCGCCGACAGCCTGCTTGTCGATCCCGCTGACGGTGAGCTTCGTGGTGCCCTCTACCGTGAGCGTGATGCCGGCGGGCGGGTCGATCAGGACCGGGTGCGAGAAGCCGAGGGCGAACTCGACCGAGCTCCCCTTCTGCTGCACGCGGTAACCGGTGCCGACGACCTCGAGACCCTTGGTGTAGCCCTGGGTCACGCCGATGATGTTGTTGTTGATGAGCGTGCGGGTCAGGCCGTGAAGCGACCGCGACTCGCGCTCGTCGTCGGGACGGGAGACCAGAACCTGGTTCTCCTCGACCGCGACCTCGATGGGGTTGGCGACCGTCAGGGTGAGCTCACCCTTGGGGCCCTTCACCGAGACCACGCGGTTGTCGACCGAAACGGTCACGCCCGCGGGAACGTCGATGGGAAGTCGTCCAATACGCGACATTTCGAATTACCACACGTAGGCGAGAACTTCTCCGCCCACGCCCTTCTGCTCAGCCTGACGGTCGGTGAGAAGACCGGAGGAGGTGGACAGGATGGCCACGCCGAGACCGCCGAGGACCGTGGGGAGCTCGGTGGACTTCGCGTAGACGCGGAGACCGGGCTTCGAGACGCGCTTGATACCAGCGATCGAGCGCTCACGGTTGGGGCCGTACTTCAGCGTCAGCGTGAGGTTCTGTCCGACGCGTGCGTCAGAGGTCTCCCAGCCGGCGATGTAGCCCTCCTGCTGGAGGATCTGAGCGATGTTCGTCTTGAGCTTGCTCGACGGCAGGGTCACGGAATCGTGGTGCGCCGAGTTCGCGTTACGCAGACGGGTCAGCAGATCTGCGACCGGGTCTGTCATTGTCATTGTTGTTTTCCTTTGTTCATGAGGTTCCGGCTGCCGTTACACGACAGACGGCCTGCGATGACACGCAATCTTCAATTGTACGTGCACATCGACGGGCTCAGTGACACGAGACCACTGAGCCCGTCAGAGGCATTACGCCTGTGCGTCTTCCGAGCGGAACGGGAAGCCGAGGTGACGGAGCAGCGCCCGACCCTCGTCATCCGTCTTCGCGGTGGTGACGACGGTGATGTCGAAACCGCGAACCCGGTCGATCTTGTCCTGATCGATCTCGTGGAACACGCTCTGCTCCTGGAGACCGAAGGTGTAGTTGCCGTTGCCGTCGAACTGCTTGCCCGAGAGACCGCGGAAGTCGCGGATACGGGGCAGTGCCAGCGAGACGAGACGGTCCACGAACTCCCACGCGCGGTCACCGCGGAGGGTGACGTGCGCGCCGATGGCCTGGCCCTCGCGCAGCTTGAACTGCGCGATGGACTTGCGGGCCTTCGTGACGATCGGCTTCTGGCCGGTGATCTTGGTGAGGTCGTCGACCGCACCATCGATCACCTTGCTGTCGCGAGCTGCCTCGCCGACACCGGTGTTCACGACGACCTTGACCAGTCCGGGGATCTGCATGACGTTCGCGTAACCGAACTCGTCCTGCAGAGCCTTCTTGATCTCGCTGTTGTACTTCTGCTTCAGGCGCGGCTGGATCTTGCCAGCCGGCGCGGCAGTGTCGGTGCTCATCAGAGGTCCTTACCGCTCTTCTTCGCGTACCGCACGCGGACGGTGCGCTTGACGCCGTCCTTGGTCTGCTCCTCGACCCGGTGGCCGACCTTGGTCGGCTTCTTGGTCGAAGGGTCGACGAGTGCGACGTTCGAGATGTGGATGGAGGCTTCGACGGTCTCGAGGCCTCCGGTCTTGGTGCCACGCTGCGTCTGTCCGACGCGGGTGTGCTTGGTGACGTAGTTCACGCCTTCGACGATCACGCGGTTCTTGTCGGCGAGGACGTCGAGGACCTTGCCCTGCTTGCCACGGTCGCCGCCACGCTCCTGCGTGGCACCGGTGATGACCTGAACCAGGTCACCCTTCTTGATCTTCGCCATGATTAGATGACCTCCGGCGCCAGCGAGACGATCTTCATGAACTTCTTGTCGCGAAGCTCACGACCGACCGGCCCGAAGATACGGGTGCCGCGGGGCTCCCCGTCGTTCTTCAGGATCACTGCGGCGTTCTCGTCGAACTTGATGTAGGAGCCGTCCGGACGACGGACCTCCTTCTTGGTGCGGACGATGACCGCCTTGACGACGTCGCCCTTCTTCACGTTGCCACCGGGGATCGCGTCCTTGACGGTCGCGACGATGGTGTCGCCGAGACCGGCGTAACGACGCTTCGAGCCACCGAGGACACGAATCGTGAGGAGCTCCTTGGCGCCGGTGTTGTCGGCGACCTTGAGTCGGGATTCCTGCTGAATCACTTGGCCTTCTCCAGAATCTCCACCAGGCGCCAGCGCTTCGTGGCGCTCAGCGGGCGGGTCTCGTTGATCAGGACCAGGTCGCCGATGCCGGCGGAGTTCGCCTCATCGTGCGCCTTGACCTTCGAGGTGCGGCGGATGACCTTGCCGTAAAGCGGGTGCTTCACGCGGTCCTCGACCTCGACCACGATGGTCTTGTCCATCTTGTCGCTGACGACGTAGCCGCGACGTGCCTTGCGGTAACCGCGGGCAGCGGAGTCGCGGACGTCGTGCTCGGACGACTCGTGTCCTGCGGCCTGCGTCTCCACAGTCGCTTCCTTCTTGGTGGCCATCACTCAGCCTCTTCCTTCACGGCGTCGTCGGCGGAGTCCGCCTTCTTCGCCTTCGACTTGGTCGCCTTCTTAGCCGGAGCCTCGACCGGAGCAGGCGTCGCACGGATGCCCAGCTCGCGTTCGCGGATCACGGTGTAGAGGCGCGCGATGTCGCGCTTGACGGCGCGGATGCGGCCGTGGCTCTCCAGCTGGCCGGTGGCCGACTGGAAACGGAGGTTGAACAGCTCCTCCTTGGCCTTGCGCAGCTCCTCGACGAGGCGCTGGTCTTCGAATGTGTCGAGCTCTGCCGGGGCGAGCTCCTTGGTGCCGATCGCCATTACGCGTCGCCCTCCTCGCGCTTGATGATGCGTGCCTTGAGCGGCAGCTTGTGAATTGCACGGGTCAGAGCTTCACGTGCGAGCTCCTCGTCGACACCCGCGACCTCGAAGAGGACACGGCCCGGCTTGACGTTCGCGACCCACCACTCGGGGGAACCCTTACCGGAACCCATGCGGGTCTCGGCAGGCTTCTTCGTGAGCGGACGGTCGGGGTAGATGTTGATCCACACCTTTCCACCACGCTTGATGTGACGGGTCATCGCGATACGAGCGGACTCGATCTGACGGTTCGTCACGTAAGCGGGGGTCAGTGCCTGGATACCGTACTCGCCGAAGGAGACCTTCGTGCCGCCGGTGGCCTGGCCCGAGCGACCCGGGTGGTGCTGCTTGCGGAACTTGACCTTACGGGGGATGAGCATTATGCCGACGCTCCTTCTGCGACAGGTGCCTCGTTGCGCGGGGCACGGCGGCGGTCGCCACCACGGTCGTCACGACGAGCCTTGGGTGCGTTGGCCTGCTCGCGAGCGAGCTCCTTGGCGGTCAGGTCGCCCTTGTAGATCCAGACCTTCACGCCGATGCGGCCGAAGGTGGTCTTCGCCTCGTAGAAGCCGTAGTCGATGTTCGCGCGCAGCGTGTGCAGCGGCACACGACCCTCGCGGTAGAACTCCGAACGGCTCATCTCGGCGCCGCCGAGGCGGCCGGAGACCTGGATGCGGATGCCCTTGGCGCCGGCGCGCTGAGCGCCCTGCAGACCCTTGCGCATCGCACGACGGAACGCCACGCGAGCAGAGAGCTGCTCGGCGATGCCCTGTGCGACGAGCTGAGCGTCGGCCTCGGGGTTCTTGACCTCGAGGATGTTCAGCTGGATCTGCTTGCCCGAGAGCTTCTCGAGGTCGCCGCGGATGCGCTCGGCCTCGGCGCCACGACGACCGATCACGATGCCCGGACGGGCGGTGTGGATGTCGACGCGGACGCGGTCACGGGTGCGCTCGATCTCGATGTTCGAGACACCGGCGCGGTCGAGCTGCGTCTTGAGCAGGTTGCGGATCTTGATGTCCTCGGCGACGTAGTCGGCGTAACGCTGACCCGGCTTCGTCGAGTCAGAGAACCAACGCGAGACGTGGTCCGTCGTGATGCCGAGACGGAAGCCGTACGGGTTTACCTTCTGTCCCATTACTTGCTCGCCTTCTTGTTGCTGTCGCCCGCGGCGGCCGGAGCTGCCTCAGGCGTCGAGAGCACGACCGTGATGTGGCTCGTGCGCTTCTTGATCTGGAAAGCGCGACCCTGTGCACGGGGCTGGAAACGCTTGAGCGTGGTGCCCTCGTCGACGTACGCGTTGGCCACGTACAGGTCCTTCTCGTCGAGGAACTCGCCGTCGCGATCTGCCTTGACCTGCGCGTTGGCCATGGCCGACGCGACAAGCTTGTAGATCGGCTCGCTGGCGCTCTGCTGTGCGAACTTCAGGATCGCCAGAGCCTCCTGGGCCTGCTTGCCCTTGATGAGCGCGACGACACGACGAGCCTTCTGAGGGGTCACGCGGATGTGTCGCACGCGTGCGATCGATTCGACCATTAGCGGCGCCGCCCCTTCTTGTCGTCCTTCTCGTGGCCGCGGAAGGTGCGGGTGGGCGCGAACTCGCCCAGCTTGTGACCGACCATGGTCTCGGACACGAACACGGGGATGTGCTTGCGTCCGTCGTGGACCGCGATCGTGTGACCCAGCATGGCCGGGATGATCATGGACCGACGGGACCAGGTCTTGATGACGTTCTTGGTGCCGGCTTCGTTCTGCACGACCACCTTGCGAAGCAGGTGATCGTCGACGAAGGGGCCCTTCTTAAGACTGCGAGGCATCTTCTCTTACTCCTACTTACGCTTCTTGCCGGCGTTACGACGACGCACGATGTACTTGTCGCTTTCCTTGTTGGCGTGACGGGTACGACCCTCAGCCTGGCCCCACGGGGAAACGGGGTGACGACCACCAGAGGTCTTACCCTCACCACCACCGTGCGGGTGGTCGACCGGGTTCATAGCGACACCACGCACGGTCGGGCGGACGCCCTTCCAGCGCATGCGGCCGGCCTTACCCCAGTTGATGTTCGACTGCTCGGCGTTGCCGACCTCGCCGATGGTCGCGCGGCAGCGCGCATCGACGTTGCGGATCTCGCCCGAAGGGAGACGCAGCTGGGCGTAGGGGCCGTCCTTGGCGACGAGACGGACGGATGCACCGGCCGAACGTGCCATCTTCGCGCCGCCACCGGGGCGGAGCTCGATCGCGTGGATGACCGTACCCGTGGGGATGTTCTTCAGCGGGAGGTTGTTGCCCGGCTTGATGTCAGCCCCTGCACCCGACTCGACGATGTCGCCCTGCTTCAGCTTCGCCGGAGCGAGGATGTAGCGCTTCTCACCGTCGAAGTAGTGCAGCAGCGCGATGCGCGCGGTGCGGTTGGGGTCGTACTCGATGTGAGCGACCTTGGCGTTGACGCCGTCCTTGTCGTTACGACGGAAGTCGATGACGCGGTACTGGCGCTTGTGACCACCACCGATGTGACGGGTCGTGATGCGGCCCTGGTTGTTGCGACCACCGGTCTTCGAGAGCGGGCGCAGCAGCGACTTCTCCGGCGTCGATCGAGTGATCTCGGCGAAGTCAGCCACCGACGAGCCGCGACGGCCCGGGGTCGTGGGCTTGTACTTGCGAATAGCCATTATTGTCCTTATCCCCCGGATCAGCCGATTGCCGTGAAGATGTCGATGGTGCCCGACTTCAGGGTGACGATGGCGCGCTTGGTGTCCTTGCGCTTGCCGGTGCCGAAGCGGGTGCGACGAGCCTTGCCGACGCGGTTGAGGGTGTTGACCCCTGCGACCTTGACGCCGAAGATCTTCTCGATGGCGAGCTTGATCTCGGTCTTCGAAGCGCGCGGGTCGACGAGGAAGGTGTACTTACCTTCATCGATGAGCCCGTAGCTCTTCTCGGACACGACCGGCTTCAGGATGATGTCGCGCGGGTCCTTGTTCAGGGCCGTCTGGAGAACAGATGCCTGCTCGCTCATGCGGAGACCTCCTGGTTGGCGCCGGACTTGGAGGCGATGAAGCCCTCGAGCGCGGCCTGGGTGAAGACGATGTCGTCGGAGACGAGCACGTCGTATGCGTTGAGCTGGTCGAACGTCAGCACGTGCAGGTTCGACAGGTTGCGGATGCTCTTCAGCGTCACGTCGTCGTTGCGCTCGATCACGACGAGCACGTTCTTCGACGAGACAACGTTGGTGAGGAAGTTCACCGCGGTCTTGGTCGAAGGCGTGCCGTCGATCCCGAAGGACTCGATGGCGTGGATGCGGTCACCGCGGAAGCGGTCGCTGAGCGCGCCCAGCAGGGCGGCGGCGATCATCTTCTTGGGGGTGCGCTGCGAGTAGTCACGCGGCTTCGGGCCGTGGACGATGCCACCACCGGTCATGTGCGGCGCGCGGATGGAACCCTGACGGGCGTTACCCGTGCCCTTCTGCTTGAAGGGCTTGCGGCCGGCACCGGAGACCTCGCCACGACGCTTGGTCGAGTGCGTGCCCTGGCGAGCCGCCGCGAGCTGCGCGACGACGACCTGGTGGATGAGCGGGATGTTCGTCTTGGCGTCGAACAGCGCGGCGGGAAGCTCGATGGAGCCTGCCTTCTTGCCGTCTGCCTTAAGGACGTCGAGCGCGAGAGTGGAGTCAGCCATGTTCAGGCACCCTTCACTGCGTTGCGGACATAGACGATGCGGCCACGAGCACCGGGGACGGCGCCCTTGACGAGCAGCAGACCCTTCTCGATGTCGATGGCGTGCACCGTGAGGTTGAGGACGGTCACACGCTCGCCACCCATACGGCCGGCCATGCGCATGCCCTTGAAGACGCGGCTCGGGGTCGACGATGCGCCGATCGAGCCGGGCTTGCGGTGGTTGCGGTGCGAACCGTGCGAAGCCGAGACGCCCTTGAAGTTGTGACGCTTCATGACACCGGCGAAGCCCTTGCCCTTGCTCGTGCCGACGACGTCGACGAGCTGGCCGGCCTCGAAGGTGCCGTCGACCGTGAGCTCCTGGCCCAGGCTGTAGTCGCCGGCGTCCGCGGTGCGGATCTCGGTGACGTGACGGCGCGGCGTGACGCCGGCTGCCTCGAAGTGGGCCGTGAGGGGCTTGTTCACCTTGCGGGGGTCGATCTGGCCGTAGGCGATCTGCACGGCGTTGTAGCCGTCCTTCTCGGGCGTACGGATCTGCGTGACCACGTTCGAGGCGAGCTCGATGACGGTGACGGGAACGAGCTTGCCGCTCTCGTTCCAGACCTGGGTCATGCCGAGCTTCGTGCCGAGCATGCCCTTGGAAATCTTGGAGTTGATGTCAACCATGTCCGACCTCAGAGCTTGATCTCGATGTTGACATCGGCAGGCAGGTCGAGACGCATCAGCGAGTCGACGGCCTTCGGCGTCGGGTCGACGATGTCGATCAGACGCTTGTGGGTGCGCATCTCGAAGTGCTCGCGGCTGTCCTTGTACTTGTGCGGCGACCGGATAACGCACACGACGTTCTTCTCGGTCGGAAGGGGCACGGGTCCGACGACGGTCGCGCCCGCGCGGGTCACGGTGTCGACGATCTTGCGTGCGGACGTGTCGATGACCTCGTGGTCATACGACTTCAGGCGAATGCGGATCTTCTGTCCCGCCATTGTCTGCTCTCTCTCTTTAGGCGTCATACCGTCCGGGACCGGGTGGCCCTGGGGCATTGGACGCACGTCGGCGCTGTTCGCGCCTCGGCACGAGAACGGCTCTCACGAGTCGATCTGCTGCACCACTGTTCTTCTGTCAGCCGCACACCATGAGGGGAACGGATGCCCGACCTCCGCCGCGCACGGCGAACCCCTCGGTGGGAAGGGTGTCGGGGTGTGTTCTGCTACCCGCGGCCTAGAACCCTGCAGCTTCCCGGAGGAGCCGCCGTCTATGCACTGCCCTGGCAGTGATCCGTCGCACGCACAGCGGCGACGGAATATCGAACCTGTCTATTCTGCCATGCCCGATTTCACTTCTGCAAACCCGGGCGTGTCGCGCCTCTCGAAGCGGCGACGACGGACGGCGAAATCCGGTCAGAAGGCTGGAGATAGCGGGGCGAGGCATCCCCATGCCTCGCCCCGCTTGGGGAGGGCGTTCAGTGCGAGGGGGCACACCGAACGCGAGTAGCCCGGCGTGAAGGGACGCCGAACTCCTCGATCGAGGGCGCGGCGGAAGAGCCGCCGCGCAGGCAGGGTGACGCTCAGGCGCACAGAGTGCGCGCGTCGCACGATGATCCCCAAAATCGCTTGTCCCCAGTTTCAACGCGGAAAGACCGCGTGCTTCGGGAAACCGAACCCCTTCGGCTTCCCCGACCGCAAGATCCCCAGGCAGTCGAGACGATCCTACTCGATACATCTGCGAATCCGCCACATCTGACGACCAGTAGCTCGGTCGCCGACGGTCTCGGTACGCGAAAGCGGCGACCCTCCGGTTGGTGGATCGCCGCTCCAAGAATGCGTGGGCTGTTACTCGTTGCCGACAGCCTTGTCCGCGCTCTCCCGGATCTCGTCGATCTTGTCCGCTGCACCCGGTGCGATCTTCTTCGCGAAGTCCGCGACGCCGTCCAGGACCTTGTCGCTGATGTCCTCCGCCTGATCGCTCTTGACGGCCTCGGCGATCTTGTCCTTGTTCTGCTCGTAGAGGTCCTTGCCCTTGTTGACCGCGTCGTCGATACCCATGTGAATCCCCTTCTCCGGTGCGCCCTGCCGGCCGGCAGGAACGCTCCTCATTGTGCCGTCCCTCCTCCCCGCATGGAACCCCCCGCGCCCCCTCTCCGCCCCTCCCCCCTGGAAGAAGGAACACGCCGGGACGTACCCCTCTCAGCGCGGCGTTTTCCTTCTTTCAACTGCGGGTGGCGAGGGCGCGACGCAGCCGGGCGATGAACACGGCACGCCCGGCACGCAGGTCATGCTGCGTCAGACGGATCACCAGCCAGCCCGCTTCCTCCAGCTCCCGCTGCCGACGGATGTCCTCGCGCCACTGCGCACGATCGGTGCGGTGGTGGTCGCCTTCATACTCGATCGCGATCCGTTCCGCGACGTACGCGAGGTCGACCCTGGCGAGACGGCGCCCTCGGCTTCGGATGACGTGCTGCACAACGGGCTCCGGCATCCCGGCCATCACGATCATCAGGCGCGTCTCGGTCTCCTTGGGCGACTCCACTCCTTCTCGAGCGAACCCGAGGGCCGCGCGTATCGTCGCCACACCGGGGAACCGTCCCCAGCGGAGGAGAGTCGCCCGGATCCCCTCGATGTCCGCCGGCGGACGACGAACATCCAACGACGGGTAGTTGACGGACGTCGTGATGATGGCGTCGATGAGCACCACCGCCTCGGTGATCGTCAGGCTCGCTGCCAGGGTGAACAGCGTCGGCACCGGGTCCAGCACCGGCAGTCCCTCGATGAGAGAAGCAGTCCGACGCCGCACACCGAGTCTGCGTCCGCAAACCCCCGCCACCGCGGGCGGCGCACCGTCCGAGGGAACGACGACCTCGACAGGCTCATCCGGATGCCAGCGCCACGGGAGAGGCAGCCCCCACAGTCGTGCCGCCGTTCTGCCGGTGAAGCACTGCTCCGCTCGGAGCCGCGGCGCGTAGCAGTCGACCCGGGCCCGGAAAGTCTCGGGGACGGACGTGGAGCGGATGCCGGGGAAGGGGCGCACGAGGGCACGGTGATCGCGTCTCCAGCGCCGCACGCCCGTGGCGTCGGCGTGAGCGATGTGGAACGAGTCGCCGAGGTCCGGCGGGAGGGGCTTCGGTCGTCGCATCCGCCCAGGCTGCGCTGCAACCGCGCTTCGAATCCTCCGCCGCCGCTTCCTCCCCCGGCATCCGGGTACAACGCCCTCCCCCGCCCTCCTGTGCAGACCCCTCGACGGAAGCAGGGAAACGCCGCGACTCGGGGCTGAGTCGCGGCGTTTCCCTTTTCGCGAGGGAACCACAAAGGGGCCGGACCCGAAGGTCCGGCCCCTTTGCGAGGAAGCAGCTGCTTACTTGACGATCTTCGTGACCGTACCGGCGCCGACGGTGCGTCCACCCTCACGGATGGCGAAGCCGAGGCCCTCCTCCATGGCGATCGGCTGGATCAGCTCGACCGTCATGTCGGTGGTGTCGCCGGGCATGACCATCTCGGTGCCCTCGGGCAGCGAGATGACGCCGGTGACGTCGGTGGTGCGGAAGTAGAACTGCGGGCGGTAGTTCGTGTAGAAGGGGTTGTGACGCCCACCCTCGTCCTTGGACAGGATGTACGCGGTGCCCTCGAAGTCGGTGTGCGGCGTGACCGAACCCGGCTTCACGATGACCTGGCCGCGCTCGACGTCCTCACGCTTCGTGCCACGGAGCAGGAGACCACAGTTCTCGCCGGCCCATGCCTCGTCGAGCTGCTTGTGGAACATCTCGATACCCGTGACCGTGGTCTTGACGGTCGGACGGAGTCCGACGATCTCGACCTCGGAGTTGATGGCCAGCGTGCCACGCTCGGCGCGACCCGTGACGACGGTTCCACGACCGGTGATCGTGAAGACGTCCTCGACGGGCATCAGGAACGGCTTGTCACGGTCACGCTCCGGGTCCGGAACGCTGTCGTCGACAGCCTGCATCAGGTCCAGGATCGCCTGGGTCCACTTCTCGTCGCCCTCGAGAGCCTTGAGAGCCGAGACGCGGACGACAGGAGCGTCCTCGTCGAAGCCCTGGGCTGCGAGCAGCTCGCGGACCTCGAGCTCGACGAGCTCCAGGATCTCCTCGTCGTCGACCATGTCCGACTTGTTCAGCGCGACCAGCAGGTACGGAACGCCGACCTGCTTGGCGAGCAGCACGTGCTCACGCGTCTGAGCCATCGGGCCGTCGGTGGCGGCGACCACGAGGATCGCGCCGTCCATCTGAGCAGCACCGGTGATCATGTTCTTGACGTAGTCGGCGTGGCCGGGAGCGTCGACGTGAGCGTAGTGGCGCTTGGGGGTCTCGTACTCGATGTGCGAGATGTTGATGGTGATTCCACGCTGGCGCTCTTCCGGCGCCGAGTCGATGGAAGCGAAGTCACGCTGCACGTTGGTGTCGGACGGGAACTTGTCAGCAAGCACCTTCGAGATCGCTGCGGAGAGCGTGGTCTTGCCGTGGTCGACGTGACCGATCGTTCCGATGTTGACGTGCGGCTTGGTCCGCTCGAACTTGGCCTTAGCCACTGGGTCCTCCTCAGGACGTCGTTGTAAAGGTGACCGGGCACTGGTTTGCGACCGGTTCTCTACGGGTTAGGTTCTCAGTTTAGTAGAGAGGGAATGTGAAGTTGTAGGTGACCTGGGAACCCCGCGGCGCTTCGCGGTGCTCGGCGCCGCGGGGAACCCAGAAGAGCGATTACTCGCCCTTGGTCTTCTGGACGATCTCGTCGGCCACTGCGCGGGGAACCTCAGCGTAGCTGTGGAACTCCATCGAGTAGACGGCGCGGCCCGAGGTCTTCGAGCGCAGGTCGCCGATGTAGCCGAACATCTCGGACAGCGGGACCTGAGCGCGGACGACCTTGACGCCTGCGGCGTCTTCCATCGACTGGATCTGGCCACGACGCGAGTTCAGGTCGCCGATGACGTCGCCCATGTACTCCTCGGGAGTACGGACCTCGACGGCCATCAGCGGCTCGAGCAGCACGGGGTTGGCGCGACGAGCGGCCTCCTTGAAGCCCATGGAGCCCGCGATCTTGAACGCCATCTCCGAGGAGTCGACGTCGTGCGCCGCACCATCGACGATGGTCGCCTTGACGCCGACCATCGGGTAGCCCGCGAGCACACCGACGTTCATCGCGTCCTGGAAACCGGCGTCGATCGAGCCGATGTACTCACGAGGGATGCGACCACCGGTGACGGCGTTCACGAACTCGTAGGTCTTCTCGGAGTCCAGGTCCATCGGCTCGATGGTGAACTGGATCTTCGCGAACTGGCCGGAACCACCGGTCTGCTTCTTGTGCGTGTAGTCGTGCTTCTCGACGGCCTTCTTGATCGTCTCGCGGTACGCCACCTGCGGCTTGCCGACGTTGGCCTCGACGTTGAACTCGCGCTTCATGCGGTCCACGAGGATGTCGAGGTGCAGCTCGCCCATGCCCTTGATGGTCGTCTGACCGGTCTCGGGGTTGAGCTCCGTGCGGAAGGTCGGGTCCTCTTCAGCGAGCTTCTGGATGGCGACACCCAGCTTCTCCTGGTCGGCCTTGGTCTTCGGCTCGATGGCGACCTCGATGACGGGCTCGGGGAACGTCATCGACTCGAGGACGACGGGCGCTGCCGGGTCGGTCAGGGTGTCACCGGTGGTGGTGTCCTTCAGGCCGATGACCGCGTAGATGTTGCCGGCGGTGACCGAGGGGACCGGGATCTCCTTGTTGGCGTGCATCTGGAAGATCTTCCCGATGCGCTCCTTCTTGTTCTTGGTCGAGTTGACGACCGCAGAACCGGAGTCGAGGTGACCCGAGTACACGCGAACGTAGGTCAGACGACCGAAGAACGGGTGCACGGCGACCTTGAACGCGAGGGCCGCGAACGGGTCCTTCGAGTCCGGGTGACGCTCGATGATCGTGTCGTAGTCCTTCGGGTCGTGCGCCTCGATCGAGCCCACGTCGAGCGGGTTCGGGAGGTAGTCGACGACCGCGTCGAGCATCGGCTGGACGCCGCGGTTCTTGAACGCGGAGCCGCAGAGCACCGGGTAGATCTCGCTGGCGACGGTCAGCTTGCGGATCGCGCCCTTGATCTCGGCGACCGTGAGCTCCTCGCCACCGAAGAACTTCTCGAGCAGCGCGTCGTCGGTCTCGGCGACGGTCTCGAGGAGCTGCTGACGGTACTCGGCCGCCTTCTCCTTGAGGTCTTCCGGGATCTCCTGGATCTCGTAGGAGGCGCCCATGGTGACGTCACCCTTGGAGTCTCCGGCCCAGACCAGTGCACGCATCTCGACCAGGTCGACGACGCCGATGAAGTCGTTCTCGGCGCCGATCGGCAGCTGGATCACGAGGGGCTTGGCGCCCAGGCGGTTGATGATGGTGTCGACGGTGAAGTAGAAGTCCGCGCCGAGCTTGTCCATCTTGTTGACGAAGCAGATACGGGGGACGTTGTACTTGTCGGCCTGACGCCACACGGTCTCGGACTGGGGCTCGACGCCCTCCTTGCCGTCGAACACGGCGACAGCACCATCGAGCACGCGGAGCGAACGCTCCACCTCGACCGTGAAGTCCACGTGGCCGGGGGTGTCGATGATGTTGATCTGGTTCTTGTTCCAGTAGCAGGTCACGGCGGCAGACGTGATCGTGATGCCGCGCTCCTTCTCCTGCTCCATCCAGTCGGTGGTCGAGGCGCCATCGTGCGTCTCGCCGAGCTTGTGGTTGACGCCCGTGTAGAACAGGATGCGCTCGGTCGTCGTGGTCTTGCCGGCATCGATGTGCGCCATGATGCCGATGTTGCGGACCTTGCTCAGGTCCGTGAGCACGTCTTGTGCCACAGGAGTGTCCTTATCTTTTGGAGCAGGTGTACTGCGAAGAGGGGGTGCCCGCCCCTCGGCGAGTGGCCGAGGGTCGGGCGAAGCTGGTTACCAGCGGTAGTGAGCGAACGCGCGGTTCGACTCGGCCATCTTGTGCGTGTCCTCGCGGCGCTTGACCGCGGCACCCAGGCCGTTCGACGCGTCGAGGATCTCGTTCTGCAGACGCTCGGTCATCGTCTTCTCACGACGGCCCTTCGCGTAGCTGACGAGCCAGCGCAGAGCGAGCGTGTTGGCGCGGTGAGGCTTGACCTCGACCGGCACCTGGTAGGTCGAGCCACCGACGCGGCGGCTGCGGACCTCGAGAGTCGGGCGCACGTTGTCGAGCGCCTTCTTCAGCGTGGCGACGGCGTCCTGACCATTCTTCGCCTCGACACCGCGGAGGGCGCCGTAGACGATCGACTCGGCCAGCGACTTCTTGCCGTCGACGAGGATCTTGTTCACCAGCGAGGTGACGATCGGAGCGCCGTATACCGGGTCGTTGACGACGGGGCGCTTGGGGGCTGGTCCCTTACGAGGCATCTAACTCAACCCTTCTTCGCGCCGTAGCGGGAACGAGCCTGCTTACGGTTCTTGACTGCCTGGGTGTCCAGGGCGCCACGGACGATCTTGTAACGCACACCGGGGAGGTCCTTGACACGACCGCCACGGACGAGCACCAGCGAGTGCTCCTGGAGGTTGTGACCCTCACCGGGGATGTACGCGGTGACCTCGGTGCCGTTGCGGAGCTTCACACGAGCGACCTTGCGCATCGCCGAGTTCGGCTTCTTGGGCGTGGTGGTGTAGACGCGGGTGCAGACCCCGGCCTGCTGCGGGTTCGACTTGAGCGCCGGCGCCTTGGTCTTGGTGACCTTGGGCGAGCGACCCTTGCGAACCAACTGCTGAATGGTTGGCACGTTCTCTCCTCATAGTGCTGCACGGTGACAGCGTGATGGGTTTCACATCATGACCCACCGGCACGCCGGAATCGACGAGCTTTTGGTGTGGTGGGTATGCCGTGGGGGCGGACCGGCATGGTGCCGACGCCCAGTGCGCACGTCGAGACGTGCACACACCTGGTCAAGTGTAATGCCGCGTAACGTGGCGGTCAAATGAGCGCGAGCCCGTCCGGATGGCGGCGCGGCCCACGGAGGGTCACGGCAGGTCGGGGTCGAACGGGGAGTCCAGTGATTCCGTCAGCTCGGCGAGCAGGGCCTCGATCTGCGGCTCGACGTGCTGGGAGATGGCCGCCTGGATATAGATCCGGTGGCGCAACAGGATGCCGCAGATCTCCCGCCCGACCATGTTGGCGTACTCGTCGGCGAGGGTGACCTCCTGCCGGAGGGCGATCTTGGCCTCCTCGGTCAGAGGTGGCAGCGCCGGAAGCTCCGCGGCGGAGTCGTCTGCGAGTCCGGCGATGGTGAACAGGAACGGCGCTCCGGGAACCGGCTCGGGGTCGAGCGGGAGACCGTCGAACTCCGGATCGAGGTCTTCGGTGGGGCGGTAGCTGCGAGCCCGGTTGCGGGCGGCCTGCTGGTCGAGTTCGCGCTGCAGCATCGGGAGATTCCGTGCCGTGTAGTCAGCGACGGCGTGGTCGACGATGGTCTTGATGCGCGTTGATAGTCCGTGCTGCACGCCGTGCGGGGTGTTCGCGCCGATTCCCGCCGCCGAGAGGATCGGTGAGCCGAGACAACGGCGGCACGGCGCGACGCGACCGCGGTGGGTTGCCGGCTCCCAGCGCGGCACCCAGCGCAACCAGGCCTCGACGGCCTGGTCCACCTGCGTCTCCAATGAGCGCTCCACCCCACCAGCGTACGGCGCGCCGCACGTCGTCGCCGCGATTTCACTCGTCACGGCGGGGCGCATGCAGCCGACCGGACGATCCGCCGAGGAGAGGACGTTCGACCGTCCCTTCGCCGCAGGATGGTCGGCGAATCGTCGCCGGGTCGGCGAATCGTCGCCGGGTCGGCGAATCGTCGGCCCGAGGAGCCCGGTCACTCCTCCTCGTCGCGCTCCCAGGGCCAGCGCGGATGCTCGGCACGGGTGCGACGAAGGGCGATGCCGCCCCACGCCGCGATCAGCCCTGCGGCCACGAGCACCGCACTCGCACCGCCGCGGACCAGATCACCCGCGACGGCTGTGGCGATCACGAAGTCGGACGAGTTGATGACCACCGTGATCCACACCGCCACGAGATGAGCGAGGGCGGTCAACAGGGCGATGGCGACCGTCGCCACGTAGGACGGAGCACCTCGTCGGAGCGTCGACCACAGCGCGAGCGCGAACGCGATGACCGCAACGACCATCCCTGCCGCACCGGGCGCCTGCCCCAGACCCGGAACCGCGATGATGTCGGTGTCGGTGGCCACGCTCAGCGCCCCCAGCCCGAACACCGCGAGCGCGAAGAAGCCGATCGTCGCGAGGACCACCGCCAGGACAGCCGAAACCCCCGCGGACTCGGGCCCGCGGGGGTTCGGCGTGGTGGAGTGCGTGACTACCTCGACAGCGTCGGACCGGCTTCGAGGGTGCGCTCGTACTCGCGCTGCGCCTCGGCGTTCAGCTCGGTCTTGCGCGCACCGCTGCGGGAGACCCATGCGCCGAACCAGATGGTCAGTTCCCGGGCGAACACGAATGCGGCGATGGCGAGCGGGGCGAGCAGCTGCTCACCGACGAGCTCGAGCCCCTGCGACGACGTGAGCTTCCAGAACGGAGCCTCGAACAGCTGCCCGAGGATGTGTCCGGCGTAGGCGATGACGCCGACGATGATGCCGAAGACGACCCAGAGCCCCCAGCGACCGCGGTTGATGATCGCGCCGAGCAGCCAGAAGCCGAGGAAGAAGACGACGACTGGCGTCCAGTAACCCCAGGTCATCAGCGGGGCGAGCGCGGCCTCACCGATGTTCTCGCCGTTGACGTCGCCGGCGATCGCGGCGAGGCCCAGCGCTGTGCCGAGGTAGAGCACGGCGAAGACGAGGGTCGCGAGCAGGCCGATCAGACCGGCGGTGCCGCGGTTGCCGCGGTCACGGGGCGGCTCGGGAGCCTGCACGAAGATCGGCTGGGGCTGCGCCGCGGCGGCCGCACCGGACGCGGCGATCAGCGGCTCCGACGGCACGATCCGTGTCTCGGCCTCGTCGCCGTACTGGGCGTAGGCTGCGCCGGCCATGCCGGACTGCTCGTGGCCGAACGGGATGGGCTCGCCCACGATCGGCTCGGGGTAGAACGACTCGCTCTCGGCATCGGCTTCTGCCCTGACGTCGCGCGCGCTCTCACGCGACTCGACGGCCGGAGCGGGAACGACGGCAGGAGGCGGGGACGCGAACGTTCCCGGGTGATCACGCTCGGCGGCTTCGAACGCGGCGAGGTCGGGGTCGGCGACCCTCTCGTCGACCGGGGCGGCCTGCGTGTGCTCCGGCGCATCGGTGGAACCGGGGACATCCGCGCCCGCTGCGGCGGCGGCGTCGAGACCGGCGTTCGCGCTGCCGACGACGTCGTCGACGTCAGTCGGCTTCTCGGGCTGGGGAGCGTCGGGGTCACTCATGGTGTGCGCCTCTCATCGGATATGTGCATTGTGAGGGTACCGCCGGGCCGACGGCCGCTGACGCAGGCGTGCCGACGTGTCGGGATACACGCGTGCGCACTCCGACGCGAACCGTCAGGGAAGGGCGTTGCGAAGGGCCGTCCCCGCGAACTCGGCGAGCGCGGGGAGGATCGGGAGGGACAGCCAGACGAGCGCGCCGATGACCCCGGCGCACACGATGCCTGCGAACCAGCTCATCGCCAGATTGCGCCCCGCCACCCGTGCCATGCCTCCACGGTACGGGTCGACCAGGATACTGGCCGGGAGCAACGCCGAGCATGTGGCGCGACTCAGCGTGCGACCCGACCCCGCAATCGCCAGAGCAGCCACAGACCGGATGCCGGGATGAGCAGGAACCCGAGGAGGAGGAGGACGTGCCACATGCCGAAACTCGGCAGCAGCGGGTTGTTCACGACTTCGTCGGGGGGGGTGCCGGTGCCGGAGGAGCTGCCGGTCGAGCTGTAATCCACGAAGCTCATGAACTGCACGAGGATCAGCGACAGCGCACCGAACGCGAACGGCACGACGATGGCCACGACCTTCTCCCACGTCTTCCAGAGTGTGCTGATGCTGACGAGCACGGCCCCCACGAACCAGCCGAGGACGGGGAGCACGAAGCCGCCGAAGCTCAGCGTCAGCGCTGCCGTGATCGCGAACCCGCGCGTCGATGTCGTCGGCAGCCGAGGAGCCGGCGGCGCGACGACCGGAGGTGCGACCGCGATGGTCGGGCTCGCCGGCACCTCGTCCTGCGCCTCCCTCGCGATGGCCACCGGATCGCCGAGTCGAGCGATCCGCGCGGCCGTCTCTGCGGCGTCGAGGCCCTGGAGCTCCTCGACGATTCCGCCGCGGATGTCGGTCGCGACACCGTGCGGGAGCCCGCGCATCGCCTCGTCGAGTCGGGCGAGGTACTCCTCGCGCAGGGTGTCTGCGGTGGTCTCTGTCATGGTCGTCCCTCTCCGACGAGGCCCGTGACGACACGGGCGAACGGTGTCCACTGCACTCGGAAACGCTCGAGCTGCTCCGTACCCGACTCGGTGAGCCGGTAGTACTTGCGTACCGGACCGCTCTCCGACGGCAGGTCGAACGTGCTGACCCAGCCGTTGTCCCGCAGCCGTCCCAGCAGCGGGTAGAGCGTGCCGATGCTGGCGATCAGCCCGGCGCCCGTGAGCGCATCGGCCAGCTGCCAGCCGTACATGGGCTCGCGCGCGAGGAGCCCGAGCACGCAATACTCGACCACCCCTTTGCGCATCTGCGATCCCACGTCAGCTGTCATGCATGACAAGCTACCATGCGATGCACGTTACCGCTGCCGCTCACTCTCAGCGGACGGGCATCCCGGACGATCAGCCCTTCGTCGCACCAGCGGTGAGACCGCCGACGATGTACTTCTGCAGGAAGAGGAACAGGATCATCACCGGGATGGCGGCCATCACGGCGCCGGCAGAGAAGGCGGACCAGTCCGCGTAGCGCGGGTTCGCGACGAGCTTGGTGAGTCCGACGACGAGCGTCTGCTGCTCCACGTCGACCAGCATGACGCTCGCGATCACGTACTCGTTGACCGTGCCGATGAAGGAGAGGAGCCCGACGACCGCGAGGATCGGCGCGACCAGACGCAGGATGATTGTGAAGAAGATGCGCGCGTGACCGGCGCCGTCGATGCGGGCGGCCTCGTCGATCTCCTTCGGGATCGTGTTGAAGAAGCCGTACATCAGGTAGGTGTTCACACCCAGCGCTCCACCGAGGTAGACCAGGATCAGGCCGGTGTGGGTGTTCAGCCCGATGGCGGGGAACCAGTCCCCCAGCGTCGACATGAGCAGGAAGATCGCGACGACGGCCAGCAGCTGCGGGAACATCTGCACGACCACGATCGTGACGAGGCCGACCCGGCGTCCGGCGAACCGCATGCGCGAGAACGCATATGCCGCGCAGGCGCCGATGAAGACGGTGACCGCGCCGGTGACCACGGCGATCAGGAGCGTGTTGAGGAACCACGTGGCGTACGGATTCTGCGGGTCGCTCAGGATGCGGACGTAGCTGTCGATCCCGATCGCGGAGAACAGCTGGTTCGAGCCGGTCAGCGTCCCCTTCGGATTCAGTGACGCCGAGACGACGTACAGCAGCGGGAACAGGGCGAAGGCGCTCACGACGATCGCGACGAGGTGACGCCATCCGGTGTCGGCGAACCAGGCGCCGAAACTGCGTCGACGAGGGGCGAGGCTCTGCGCCTCGGTGGTGGCGCGAGTGGTGGCGGGGCCGGCGGTGCTCATGTCAGTTCAGCTCCTCGAGGGCCTTGGTCTTGCGGAAGCTGATGATCGAGATCGTCGCGACGACGATGAAGATCAGGATCGTGAATGCCGAGGCGAGCCCGTAGTCACGGGTCTGCCCGGTGAAAGCCACCTTGTAGACCATCGAGATCAGGATGTCGGTGTGCCCGACGGGGATGGACACGTCGCTGAAGCGGGGTCCGCCCTTGGTGAGCATGTAGATCAGGTTGAAGTTGTTGAAGTTGAACGCGAACGACGAGATCAGCAACGGCGCGACGGTGACGAGCAGCAGCGGCAGCTTGATGCGGCGGAAGACCTGCCACGGATTCGCGCCGTCCATGACGGCCGCCTCGTTCACGTCTTCCGGGATGCCCTGAAGGGCGCCCATGCAGACGAGGAACATGTAGGGGAAGCCGAGCCACAGGTTCACCAGCAGCACCGACACCTTGGCCAGCGTCGGATCCGTGAGCCAGGGGATCTCCGCTCCCCCGAAGATGACCTGGTTGATGAAGCCGAAGCTCTCGTTCATCATGCCGGCCCAGACGAGAGCCGACAGGAAGGCGGGGAACGCGTACGGAAGGATCAGGATGATCCGGTACCCGTTGCGGAACCGCATCCGGGTGTTGTTGAAGACCAGCGCGAGCAGGAGCCCGAGGAAGAACGTCGTGGCGACCGAGATCAACGCGAACGCGAAGGTCCACAGCGTCACGGAGATGAGCGGTCCGCGGATCGACGAGTCGGTGACCGCGCGCACGAAGTTGTCGAAGCCGACCGTCGTCTGCCAACCGGGGAGCAGCTGCTCGCCGTCGTCGGCGGTGAAGGCTCCTTCGCCGGTGTCGGAGTACACCGTGCCCGTGGTCGTGTCGGTGATGGTGTCTGCGGCTTCGTCGTAGGCGAGCGTCGAGACGTACAGGTACCCCTTCTGCCCGTCGGGCGCGCGCAGGCTGCCGTCGTTGGGGTCATCGCTGAAGGGGACCGACAGCTTCTCGAGCTCTTCGGAGAGGGTGAACACCGTGGCCAGCGGGAGCGTCGTCCAGCCCTCGACCGCGACGGCCTGCCCGCCCTCGAACTCGGCATCCACCTCTTCGAGCGGCTGCTCCGCCGTGCCGAGGAGCGCGTCGCCGGACTCCGGGTCGGTCACGAGGAGACCGTAGGTGCCGAACTGTTCGACGACCGTGACCGGATAGGTGGGAGAGTCTTCGACCCGCTCCTGCGCGGAGGCGAGAAGCGAGGAGATCGCCTGATCCTTGGTGCCGTTGTGCCCGGTGCCGTAGTTCGTGAATCCGATGTAGCCGGTGTAGAGCAGCGTGAACACCTGGAACAGGATCAGGAAGATGATTCCCGGCGTGAGGTATTTCGCGGCGATGCGCTTGCGGGAGAAGTAGATGTAGTTGACGAGGACGGCCACCGCGACGACGATGCCGAGGATCAGCCACTCCTTGTTGGCGAAGAGCACGAACGCCGCGTACAGCGCGATCGCGTCGACGACCGCCAGCAGGAGGATCTTCAGCAGCATCCAGCCGATCGGGCCGGATGCCGCCTCGGCGATCTTCGCGGCCTGGCGCTGGCGTCTGGTCGGAGGGGCAGTGCGCTCGTCGATGTCTGTCATCTCGTCCTCGTCATGATCCTGCCGGGGCGGACGGAGAGGTCCGCCCCGGCAGGGCCAGTGGGTGCTGTTACTTGATGGCGGCGGTCACGTCGTCGACGAGCTTCTGCCACGTCGCCGTCGGGTCCGCACCGTTGATGATCGCGGCCTCGGCGACGCCCCAGAATTCCCACACCGCGCCCATGGCCGGGATGGCGGGCATCGGGACGGCGTCTTCACCGACAGCCTGGAAGCCGGCGATGATCGGGTCGGACGCGGCGGTGTCCGCAGCGGCGGTGAGCGCGGGCAGGATGTTGCCGGCCTTGAAGAGCTCGAGCTGCACGTCTTCGGTGCCGATGTAGTTGACGAGGAAGTCGTTCGCGGCGACCTTGTTCTTCGACTCGGAGCTGACGAAGAAGCCCTTGACGCCGGCGAACGGCGAAGCGGTCTCGCCGGTCGGGCTCGGGATCGGGTCGATCGCGACGTTGATGCCGGCCTCGGTCGCGGCACCGACGTTCCACGGACCGGTCAGCCAGAAGGCGGCGGTGCCGTCGAGGAACTGCTGCTTGGCGATCTCGCCGTCGACGTCGGTGTTCAGCACGCCGGCAGCGCCCTGCACACCCAGCCAATCGGCGAACGCGAAGCCACCCTCGCTGCCGAGCTGCAGGTCGGCAGGGTCATAGCTGCCGGAGTCATCGGTGCCGAAGACCGGCGCACCGAAGGCCGTCTGGAACGGATACAGGTGGTACGGGTTGCCCTCGGTGCCCTGCTCGACGACGAACGTGCCCTTCGAGACCATGTCGTCGAAGCTGGTGGCCGCGGCCGGGACGAGGTCGGCGTTGCGCAGCACCGCGATGTTCTCGACCGCGTACGGCAGCATGTACACGGTGCCCTCGTAGGTTGCGGCCTGCAGCGCGACCGGAAGGTAGTCCTCGGAGCTGTCACCGAGCTCGATCGGCGCGACGACGCCGTTCGTGGAGAGCTCGCCCAGCCAGTCGTGTGCGCCCATGACGACGTCGGGGCCCTTGCCGGTCGGGACCTGCTGGATGAAGTCGTCCTTCATGTCGTCGACCGACTTGCCGACGAGCTCGACCTTGACGCCGGTCTTGTCCTCGTAGGAGTCGGCTGCGTCCTGCAGCGCATCCACGCGCTCGGCGTCGACCCAGACGACCAGCTTGCCGCCGTCCTTGGAGTCGGAGGTGTCGTCGCCGCTGGTCCCGGTGGAGCAGCCGGCAAGCGTCAGAGTCGAAACGATGGCGATCGCGCCTGCGGCGGCGATGCCCCTCTTGTTCACCTTCATTGGTGTGTGCCTCTCTCGGTGCTGGTGGCCTGCACAGACTGCAAGCGCTTACAGTATGCATCGGATCCGGGGATTTTCGCAATGAAGGGAGGCGTCGATATCAAGCCGTGACCGGGAGGCCTGGAGGTGTACGGCCTGGAAACGCTTCCACGGAGCGACCAGGATCTCCGACAATGTGTACGCGCTCAGCCCCTGAGTAGGATGAAACCATGGCTGACAGCTCATTTGACATCGTCTCGAAAGTCGATCATCAGGAGGCCGAGAACGCCCTGAACCAGGCCCGCAAGGAGATCGAGCAGCGCTACGACTTCAAGGGCACCGGCGCGTCGATCGCCTGGAGCGGCGAGAGCATCCTCATCATCGCGAACACCGAGGAGCGGGCGAAGGCCGTGCTCGACGTGTTCCAGTCCAAGCTCATCAAGCGCGGCATCTCGCTGAAGAGCCTCGAGTCGGGCGACCCGTTCGCCAGCGGCAAGGAGTTCCGCATCGTCTCGACGCTCAAGGACGGCATCTCCTCGGAGAACGCGAAGAAGATCAACAAGATCATCCGCGACGAGGGCCCCAAGGGCGTCAAGAGCCAGATCCAGGGCGACGAACTGCGCGTGCAGTCCAAGAGCCGCGACGACCTGCAGTCGGTCATCGCCCTTCTGAAGGGCGCCGACCTCGATCTCGATCTGCAGTTCATCAACTACCGCTAGGCGGGCCTCCCACCTGCACGACGAAAGGCCCCACTCGGCGCACGACCGAGTGGGGCCTTTCGTCTGCTCACGGGCGCGACTTCGGTCTTCCAGGGCGGAGCAGTAGGATCGCATACCGGAATATGGGCCTGAGTGGCCAAGACTGGAAAGGTCGCCGACAGCCGTGTGCCCCCACACGCGACGACAGGCGTAGATCGTGTTGGGAACCGACGCGACTCATGATGTGGTGGCCCACCCGGGGCGAATCATGGGGATGCTCGGGAAATGAAGGGCAACTGGGGGCAGGTCCATGAGCATTATCGGATCGACGAGTGTCGGCGAGAGCAAGCAGCTTCTGGCCGAAGAGGTGTTCCACCACCTGGGCAGACAGATCATCGAGGGCACGCTCGAGGCCGGCGAACGCATCCGCGACGTCGACGTGGCCGAGGAGCTGCACGTGTCGCGAACACCCGTCCGCGAAGCGCTTCAGCGTCTGGAGCGGCTGGGGATGGTGACGATGTATCCGAGCCGGTACACCGAGGTGACCGAGGTGACCTCGGAGACGATCGCGCAGTCCCTCGAGTTCGCCGGGTACCAGGCGGGGATCGCCGCGCGGCTGGCCGTGCCGCGGATCAGCGACGCGCAACGCGATCACGTGGTCCGTCTCGTCGCCGGGATGCACGCATCCCTCGAGAAGGCGGAGACGACTTCGGACGCCCGATGGGCCGTGTTCTCGTATCTCGGGGATCGGAGCGGCAACGCGCAGCATCGCACGCTGATGGAAGACGCGAGCATGGTCCTGTTCCGCAACCTCCGCGACTGGGTCGTTCCCCGGGCTGACCACGCCCGCATGCGCGATGTGTACGTCGCCTTCGCCGCAGCTGTCCGCAGTGGGGACGGCGACGAAGCGGAGCGCCTCGTCCGGACGATGTACTACCTGTGACGCGAGCTCAGGTCGCCGCTCGCCAGCCCGTGACCCAGCGCTCGAGGCGTCGATAAGCATCTTCGCGCGCGTCATGGCGCGAGAGGAAGACGTCGTGCAGCGCACCGTCGATGCGCTCCACCGTGACGCTCGTCCCGAGACGCAGCGCCGCGCGCGCGATGTCGTCGACGACGAGCACGGAATCAGCGGCGGTGAGCTCTTCCGACCACCGCGTCGGGGGCACGAACCGGGAAGAGAGCAGCACGCACACCGGAGAGGTGATCGCCAACCCTGCCGCCACGGTCTTGTGTCCGGAGAGGATCGCGTGCAGCCAGCCCGCGTACACGGCCATGGTCTGTGCCGGGCGCCAGAGTGGATTCACCTCCATCGGATCATCCGGGTCGGCGACCTCCTGCTGTGCACGGGTGTAGAAACCGAGATCGACCTGCGGCGCCGCCTCCATCGGTCGGATCCGCGCCTGCAGCTCCACCATGGGGGCGATCGCCGCGCGCGCCGGCGCGAACTGGAACTCCAGCCAGGGGCTGTTCAGGATCACGGCATCCGCCGCACCGGCGTGGCGTGAAGCCCAGAGACTGAGGATGAGCCCGCCGGTCGAATGCCCGAGCAGCACCAGGCGCCGCGAAGACTCGGCGCCGCCCTCGCCTCGCCCCATGGCGTCCAGTGCCGCACCGATGTCTTCGTCGTACGTGGCGAGGTCGGCGACGTACCCCGGCGTCTGCCCGTCGCGAAGGCTGCGGCCGTACTTTCGGAGATCGAGAGCGAAGAAGCGGGCCCCGCGCGAGGTCCAGAAACGCGCGAGCCGCTTCTGGAAGAAGTAGTCGGACCAGCCGTGCACGTAGAGCACGTCGACGCCGTCGAGCAGCGGCCATCGACCGCGGATGCGTTTCCAGAGGTCCGGCTCGGCAGGAAACGCGCGGACGAGGGTCGCCACCACCGGACCCTGCTCGTCTGTGCCGAGTTCGAGGGTCAGCTGCTGGAACTCATCCCCGAGCACATCCGGGACCCATTCGGTCATGCCTGCCTCCCCCGTCGTCGCCAGGCTAGCCGACGATTCCCCGGGCAGCGGAGGCGAACCGCCTACTCGCCGCGGGAGACGCGCACCATCTCGTCGCGCGGGACCACCTTGACGCGGGCGCGCTCCTCGGGCGCCCCGAGGGAGATCTCATGCTCGTCGAGACGGTGCCATCCGTCCAGGTCGGTCCAGCGGACGCCGCGTTCCTGCAGCAGTTCGACGATGGACTCCTCGGAGGGATCCTCCGGGTGCCACCAGGAGCCCTGGTCGTTGATGATGTGCCGCACGGTCTCCATCGCGTCGGACTTGGTGTGACCGATCAGACCCACCGGGCCGCGCTTGATCCATCCGGTGGCATAGATGCCGGGGACGCGCTCGTTCGAGTCCTTCGCGAGCACCTGACCCTCGCGGTTCGGGATCACACCGTGCTTCTTGTCGAAGGGCACGCCGGGCAACGGCGAGCCGAAGTACCCGATCGCGCGGTACAGCGCCTGGATCGGCACTTCGCGCAGCTCGCCGGTTCCCACCGCACCGCCCTGACCGTCCGGCTGCGTGCGCTCATAGACCAGTGCCGCGACGCGACCGTTCTCGTCCTTGCGCACCTCGACCGGCCGCGCCCAGAAGTGCAGGTGCAGACGGCGCGAGGCCGTTCCCCCGGCGTTGTTGACCGAGTCGCGCTTGCGCCAGGACTGCAGGATGCGGTCGATGACCATGACCTGCTTGTTGCTGGCGACGGCATCCTTCGCCGCCTCGTCGTAGTCGAAGTCCTCGTCGTAGACGACCATGTCGACATCGCGCAGCTCACCGAGCTCGCGGAGCTCGAGCGGCGTGAACTTGACCTGCGCGGGACCGCGGCGGCCGAAGACGTGCACGTCGGTGATCTCGCTGGCCTTGAGGCCCTCGTAGACGTTGGCCGGCACCTCGGTGACGAGCAGGTCCTCGGCGTGTTTGGCGAGCATGCGCGCGACGTCGAGCGCCACGTTGCCGTTGCCGAGCACTCCGACGGATGCGGCATCCAGCGGCCACTCGCGCGGCACGTCGGGGTGTCCGTCGAACCAGCTGACGTAGTCCGCGGCGCCGTAGGAGGCGACGGCATCGATCCCGGGGATGTCCAGCGACGTGTCGCGGATGGCTCCGGTCGCGAAGATGACGGCGTTGTAGTGCTTCTTCAGGTCGTCGAGGGTGATGTCCTCACCGAAGCGCACGTTGCCGAACAGGCGGATGTCCCCACGGTCGAGCACGTCTCGCAGCGCGTTGACGATGCCCTTGATGCGGGGGTGATCGGGGGCGACTCCGTAGCGGACGAGTCCGTACGGAGCAGGGAGCTGCTCGAAGAGGTCGATCGAGACGTCGAACTTGCGCTCGGCCTTCAGCAGGATGTCCGCAGCATAGATGCCGGCGGGGCCCGCACCGACGATGGCCAGTCTGAGCTTGGTCATGGGAGGTCCTTTCATCTGCCGACACAGCCGGCGCGCGACCCGAAGGCCGCGAGCAGTCAGCTGGAGCGTTCGGCGAGGGTCTCTGCGAATCGGGTCAGTGCCTCGCGCACGGTGCCACGCGGCAGCGGTGCGAGCGCATCGACGGCATCCCGCGTCCACGCGTGCGCGAGCTCGAGGGTCTTCTGCGTCACCAGGTGATCGCGCAGCTCGTCGAGGGGGCCGTCGAGGATCGACGGGTCTGCGCCATCGGCGATGAGGGCCACCCCGTCGTCGATGCGCGCGGCGAGGTCGACGGCGGCGTCATCGTGCTCGGCCTTCAACAGCAGGTACGGCATGGTCGGGACGCCGGCGCGGAGATCGGTGCCGGGCACCTTTCCGGTCTCTTCGGGCTTGGCCGACAGGTCGATCACATCGTCGAGCAGCTGGAACGCGACGCCGATCTTCTCGCCGTACACGCGCAGCGGCTCCTCGTACTCGCTCGGCGCGTTGGAGAAGATCACACCGCCCTGCGTGGCGGCGGCGATGAGCGAGCCGGTCTTGTCGGCGAGCACCTGGATGTAGAACGCGATCGGGTCGTCATCCTGCTGCGGACCGAGGGTCTCGTGCATCTGACCGAGGACCAGGCGCTCGAACGTGTCGGCCTGGAGCCGGATCGCGCGTTCACCGAGCCGGGACATCAGCTGGCTGGCGCGGGAGAAGAGGATGTCGCCCGTGAGGATGGCGATGTTGTTGCCCCACACCGCATGCGCCGCCGGCACGCCACGCCGGCGGTCGGCGCCGTCCATGACGTCATCGTGATAGAGCGAGCCCAGGTGGGTGATCTCCAGCGCCTTGGCGACATCGATCACCTCGGAGGTGTTGCCGTCACCGAGTTGAGCGGCGAGGAGCGTGAGCACCGGGCGGATGCGCTTGCCACCCGCCTCGTAGAGATAGCGGCTGGCGGCATCCGCCAACGGGTCGGCGACGCGGACGTCTTGCGCGAGGCCGGTCTCGACGAGCTCGAGGCCGTCTTCGATCGCGCGGGCGACCTTGCGTGCGGCAGGGCCGATGAAGACGCGGTCGCTGAACCCCAGACGGCTCGCCAGCCGCGAACCCGGGGCGATGGGGCTCGAAGTCACGGTCCCAGCCTACCTGCGCCGGGATGCCGCAGTTGCGTGCGAGGCGCTCACGCGGGCTTGCGCGCTCGGTGCAGCGCCACGATGCCGAACGTGAGGTTGCGGTAGGCCACATCGCTCCAGCCCGCTTCGCGGATCCAAGCCGACAGCTTCTTCTGGTCGGGCCACTCGCGGATCGACTCGTTCAGGTAGTCGTACGCGTCGCCGTTGGTGCCCGCCACCCGGGCGACCCGGGGCAGCACCTGCGCGTTGTAGAAACGGTACGCACCGCGGAACAGCTTGCCGGGGGGCGTGGAGAACTCGTTGATCACGAGCCGGCCGCCGGGCTTGGTCACCCGGTACAACTCACTCAGCGCCTTCTTCGGGTCGTTGACGTTGCGCAGCGCATACGACATCGTGACCGCATCGAACTCGCCGTCCGCGAACGGCAGCGCCGTGGCATCCGCCTGCACGAAGGACAGGTTGCGCATCGCTCCGTGCCGGCGCTCCCCCTCGGCCAGCATCCCGGGCGAGAAGTCGGCCGCGACCACCTCGGCACCGCTCCGCGCGAGAGACGCCGACGACGACGCGGTGCCGGCGCCGAGATCGAGGATCCGCTCCCCCGGCTTCGGTGCGACCGCACGGGTGGTCGCCGCGCGCCACAGCACGTCGTTGCCGAACGTCATGGCCGTGTTCGTGCGGTCATACCCGGCCGCGACCTGGTCGAACATGCCGCTGACGCGGGCGGGGTCCTTGCCGAGATCGGCGCGGTTCTTCTCGTTCGAAGTCACGCGTTCAGTCTAGGCGCGAGGCCCAGGGCTTCGAGGCGGTCGAGCCACGGATCGGCGGTGGCATCGTCGAACGGGGCGACCTGCGCGCGGACCCGTGCCTCGAGGTCGAGCGCGAGCGTCTCGAGGTGCTCCATGACGTCGGCCGGATAGCCATAGCGGGCGCTGTGCTCCGCCCACTCGTCACGGTCGTCGACCCAGGTGCCGCGGGCGCCGGCCACGCGCACGACATCGAGGTCCATGTCGATGCCGGTCGCGAGGAGCGGGTCGTCGGACCAGTGGATGTCCCAACCGAGGTCGATGTAGATGCGCATGCCGCGGCGGTGGCGACGGTTCACCGTCACGGCGTGATCGCCGCTCGCCGGGACGAGCGTGACGTTGGGCCCTCCGGCATGGAACTCGGCGCCCGGCCGGAAGCTGTGCCAGCCCACCGGCTGCCCGATCCAGTCGCCCCACTCGTCGGCGCCGAGATACACGCACTCGTGCCGCCAGTGCGGCGACCCATCCCACTTGCGCCACTGGAAGACCATCTCGGTGCCGGGTGCGGGGCGTGCGTCGCTCATCCGTTCACCCTACGACGGCGCGAATCCGTGGCTCCTGTGCGGCATAGGCTGGATGCGTGCACACCACCCACCTGGTCGTGGAGACCCGAGAGATCGACCCGGTCGAAGACCTCCTCGCCTACGCGGATCCCGCCCGCCCGCTCGCCTGGCTGCGGCGCGGAGACGGCATCGTCGCGGTGGGGGAACCGGTGGCCGAGGTCCGCCCTCCTGCGGGCGCCGGAGAGTCACGCACCGCCGTGCTCGCGGCCCTCTGGCGCGAGATGACCGCCCAGGCCGAGATCTCCGACCCCGTGGGCCTGCCCGGCAGCGGGCTGGTGGCGTTCGGCGCGTTCGCCTTCGACGAGGAATCGGCAGCAGACAGTGTGCTCGTCGTGCCGAGTCAGGTGCTCGGGCGTCACGGCGATCGCTTCTGGGAGACCCGCATCCGTCTCGCCGGATCGCCCGCCGCCGACGAGGCGTTCGCCACGCAGCCGTACGGCCCGCACTGGGCCGGCACCGTGGGACCGGGAGCCCAGAGCCCGCAGGGATACCAGGACTCGGTGCGCCGAGCCCTCACCCGCATCGCCGACGGGGAGCTGAGCAAGGTCGTGCTGGCGCGCGACCTCACCGGCAGCATCCCTTCGGGGTCGGACCTGCGCCGACTCGTGCGCGCTCTGTCGACCGGCTACCCCGACACCTGGGCCTTCGCGGTGGACGGGCTGATCGGCGCGAGCCCGGAGACCCTCGTCACGGTGCACGACGGCACGGTGACCGCTCGTGTGCTCGCCGGCACCATCGGCCGCGGGGCGGACGCGGATGCCGACACCGCGGCATCCTCCCACCTCGCCTCGAGCACGAAAGATCTCGACGAGCACCAGTACGCGGTGCAGAGCGTGCTCGCCTCCCTGCGCTCCCACACCCGGGCGTTGGCCGCCAGCGAGCAGCCGTTCCTGCTGAAGCTGCCGAACCTCTTCCACCTCGCGACCGATGTCGAGGGCGAGCTCGCAGACGGCGAGTCGGCGCTCGACCTGGTGCAGGTGCTGCATCCGACCGCCGCTGTCGCCGGCACTCCGACCCCTGCGGCCATCGCCGCCATCCGGGACCTCGAGCCCTTCGACCGCGGACGCTACGCCGGCCCGGTCGGCTGGGTGGACGCCGCGGGCAACGGCGAGTGGGCGATCGCCCTGCGCTGCGCCCAGTTCACGGCGGGCTCGGGCGAGATCGGGGTGACCGCCTACGCCGGCGCCGGGATCGTCGCGGGCTCCGACCCCGAGAGCGAGCTGCTCGAGACGCGGGTCAAATTCCGGCCACTGGTCGACGCGCTGGCCTGAGCCTGCTCAGCTCGCGGCGAGACGCTTCTTCTCGGCCTCGACGTCGAAGTCGGCGACCGGCCACTGCGGATCGATGTCCTCGAGCGCCGCGAGCAGCAGCTCCTGCACCGCGAGGCGGGCGTACCACTTGGCGTTCGCCGGGATGACGTGCCACGGAGCGACCTCGGTGGAGGTCCGGTCGAAAACGGTCTGGTACGCCTGCATGTACTGCGGCCACAGCATCCGCTCGTCGACATCGCCGGGGTTGTACTTCCAGTGCTTGTCGGGGCGGTCGAGCCGCTCCATGAGCCGCTCCTTCTGCTCCTCCGGCGAGATGTGCAGCATGACCTTGATGATGCGGGTGCCGGATGCCGCGACACGGGCCTCGAACTCGTTGATGGCGTCGTAGCGGCGCTCGATCTCCGGGCCGTCCGCCAGCTCGCGGACCTTCCCGATCAGGACGTCTTCATAGTGGGAGCGGTCGAAGACGCCGATGAAGCCCGGCTCGGGCAGACGCTTCTCGACGCGCCAGAGGAAGTCGTGGCTGCGCTCCTCGGGCGTGGGCGCCTTGAACGCAGCGAGCGCGACGCCCTGCGGGTCGACGCCGCCGACGACGTGCCGCACGATGCCGCCCTTGCCCGCCGAGTCCATCGCCTGCAGCACCAGCAGGACGGCGTCGTTCGCCTCTCCGACCCGGCTCTCGGCGAACAACCGCTCCTGCAGGTCGTTCAGCTTCTCGAGCCCTGCCGCGAGGTCGCGGGCGCCGTGCGACTTGCCGCCGACGTATCCGGGCTTGGTGTCGGGGTCGAGGTCGGCGAGGCGGAATCCCTCGCCCACTCGCAGCGTCTGCGTCCAGGTGTGCGCGTCCATACGCACATACTGCCAGTCAACGCGGCAGCGGGACCTCGATGATCTGGCGGCCACCGCGCGGGGAGGTCAGCGCCTGGTCGAGCGCGGTGCGGGTGGTGACCCGCTGGTACTCCCACCCGTAGGCCAGGGCGAGCTGCTCCAGGCGCACGGTGTGCGGGGTGTAGAACGCTCGATCGAGGTCGGCAGGACGCGCGGACCCTGCGACCTCCAAGGAATCGAAGATGGTGCCGCCGCCGTCGTTGCCGACGATGACCTGGAGCCGGGGCTCGGTCTCATCCGGAGGCAGCAGCAGCGCACCGACGTCGTGCAGGAAGGCGAGGTCGCCCAGCAGCACCCTCGTCACCCCGGGGGCTCCGGCCGCCTGGCTGGCGAGCGCGATGCCGGTCGCCGTCGCGATCGTGCCGTCGATCCCGGCGAGCCCGCGGTTGGCGTGCACGGGCACCTTCTTGCCGCCGAGCACCTGGTCGGCCACGCGCACGAGCCGCGACGAACCGAACACGAGCCGGTCGTGGGGCCAGGTCGCCCGCCACACGGCATCGACCAGGAGCGCGCGGTCGAGCGGACGACGGACGGCATCGAGCTCGGCTCTGACGGCTTCTCTGCGGGCGGCGAAGTCCGTGGAGGCCAGCCCGTCGGGGTCGGGCGCGTTCTCGCTCAGGTCGACGACCTCGGCGGCCGAGGCCTGAAGCCATTCGCCGAGCCAGGCACGGTCAGCGGGCCCGGGGGCGACGGACACGGCGCCGACGGCACGGGTGCGGTGGTTGAGGTTCAGCTCCTCCCCTCCGCGGCGCACCGCGATCACGTCGACATCCGCGCGCGAGAGGAGGGCTGCCGCCTCACGGCTCAACGTCGGATGCCCGAGCACGATGACGCGTTCGACGCGACCGCCGAGTTCTTCGCGCGACAGCAGCCGGCGGTAGCCGTGCACGAGCTGTCGCCCGAACCGCGCACCGCTGACGATCTCCGCGATCAAAGGCCAGCCGCCCGTGTAGGCGATCTCCTCGGCGTCGGCGCCCGCATCGGCGCCGGCGATCACGACCGTGCGCGGACCACGATCGAGTTCGAACGGCTCGGCGGCGGGTTGAGCCGGCGCCTCGCCGGGGGTGACGGTGACCGCGGAGAGCGTGCCCGAGAGCGGCTCTCTGGCGGGGAGGTTCAGGTGCACGGGTCCTGCGACGCCGGGCAGTGCACCGTCGACCTGGCGCACACCCATCGCGGCCGTCACGGCGCGCTCGGCGAGTCCTGCCCATTCGCCCTCCCCCGGCACGGGTGCATCCACTTGGTCACGCACCCAGGGATGGAAGAGGCCGTCCTGGAGCGTCGCCTGATTCGCGCCGACCCCGCGCAGCTCGGGTGGGCGATCGGCGGTCAGCAGCAGCAGCGGCACACCGGAGTGGAACGCCTCCAGTACCGCCGGAAGCAGGTTGGCGACGGCCGTGCCCGAAGTGCAGATCACCGCGGCGGGCACACCCGTCTCCCGGGCGATCCCGAGCGCGGTGAAACCGGCGACCCGTTCATCGATGCGCACGTGCAACCGCACGTGCCCGTCGTCGGCGAAGCGCGCGGCGGCGAGCGCGAGCGCCTGCGATCGCGACCCCGGGGACAGCACGATGTCGCGCACACCGTGCGCGACGAGGTCGGCGAGCAGGGACGCCGCGGCATCCATCGCCGGCGACGACGTCACGGGCGCGGGTCCGAGGCGGGAGGCTCGTCGGTCTCCTCGTCCAGACGGGCGAGCTCCTCTTCGAGGCGGCGGATGCGCGCATCCTGCTCGGTCTTGCTGATGCTGCGGAGGAACGCCGGGTCGTCATCCGGGGCGATGACGGGGCGCACACCGCTGTCGTTCGCACGGCGCCGGCCGATCACGAACCAGAGGATCCCACCGATCACGGGGAGGAGCACCACGATCGCGATCCAGGCGGCCTTGGACACACCCCGGTGCCGCGTCGCCGGCTGCACTGCGCAATCGACGATGCTGTACACCCAGAACACGGCGGCGAGGAAGCCGCCGACGATCAGTAGTCTCGCCACCCTTCCAGTGTAGGCGTGTCAGCGCCGGCCCGGCCCCGGAGAGACAGAGGCGCCGTTGCTAGACTGCGCGGGAAATGCTGCCCTCATCGCTGGATCGGATGCCGCGAGCGCGGGCTGACCGGATGCTGATCGCCCGCGCGATCACCGCCGTCGGCCTCGCGCTCCTGCTCGTGATCGGCGCCTGGTCCAGCTCCCACGGACCGGCCGATGTGCACGCCTCCCTCTGCCTCGCGTCCGGCGTCTCCCCCTCGGCCGGCACCGCAGCCGCCGACGACGGCGCCGACAGTGCGACGACCATCGACGTGCTCTCCTCCGACTTCGGCGTCTGCGTGCTCGCCGTGCTGTGCGGCGTCGCGCTGGTGCTGCTGTTCCTCCGGCTCCGCGGCCGCGACTCCCGGCCCCTCGGCACCCGCATTCCCCGCCTGACGTCGCCGAGCCGCGCCGGCCCGCGCACCGTCGTCCCCGCCCTCTCCCTCACACAGCTCTCGATCTCCCGCACCTGATCTCCGACGCGTGCACCGAGCCGCCTCACGCGGCATCCACCCCCGTCGTACCCCTGTGTCTGGAGACCCCATGAAGAACTCTGTCAAAGCGACCCTGGTCGCCATCGCCGTCGTCATCGTGCTGCTGATCGTCGGCATCGTGTTCGCCCTCAACCAGAGGGCGAACACCGCGCCACCCGAAGGCGAGGAGCGGCCGACCGTCCGCACAGATTCGCATGTGCTCGACGACGGCGGCGAGGGCGCCGTCACCGTGGTCGAGTTCCTCGACTTCGAGTGCGAGGCGTGCGGGGCGTTCTACCCGATCGTCGAGGAGCTGCGCGGGAAGTTCGAGGGCGAGATCACCTACGTCGTCCGCTACTTCCCGCTGCCCGGACACATCAACTCCACGCAGGCCGCCCTCGCCGCCGAAGCCGCGGCACAGCAGGACCGATTCGAGGACATGTACCACCGGCTGTTCGAGACCCAGGCGCAGTGGGGCGGTCAGACCGAGGAGACCCCCGAGGTGTTCCGCGGCTTCGCCGAGGACCTGGGCCTCGACATGGACGCGTACGACGCCGCGATCGCCGACCCCGCCACCGCGGAGCGCGTGCAGGCCGACAAGAGCGACGGCGAGAAGCTCGAGGTGAGCAGCACCCCGTCGTTCTTCGTCGACGGCCGGAAGGTCGAGCTGCAGGAGTGGGATGACCTCGAGCAGGCGATCGATCAGGCCGTCAACGGCTGAGTCCGCGCGCCTCTGACACTGTCGAAACCCCGGCCTCTCGCCGACACCCCGCGGTGCGCACCGCAACACGAGGGGGTCTCGGCGAGAAGCCGGGGTCTCGGCTGCGCTCCCGATACGCTGAGACCAAAATCAGGGAGAGGGCCCGGACGACCATGGAACTGACGTCGATTCTGCAGGGGACGCACAACGCTCGAGAGCTCTCCGGGCTCCCGCTCACCGGTGGAGGAACGCTCGCCTCCGGCCTCCTCTTCCGCTCCGACGCCCTCGCAGGGCTCACCGACGAGGGGCTGCAGGAACTCGTCGACCTGCGGATCGGAACCGTGATCGACCTGCGCACCGATGGCGAGCGCTCCCGCGCGGCGGACCGGCTTCCCGAAGACGGCAGCGTCACCCTGCTGCCGCTGCCGATGCAGGGCGGGGCCATGGACGAGATGGTCAAGCAGCTGCTTCCCGCAACGGCCGGCGCCAGCCTGTCGGTGACCCAGGTCGCCGACGTGCTCAAGCAGGTGCCGACGCTGGAGGGGCTGTACGTGGCGATCCTCGAGGCCAGCGCCGTGCAGTTCGCGACGGTGGCGCGCACCGTGCTCGACGCCTCTCGCACCGACCACCCCGGAGTGCTGTTCCACTGCACCGCGGGCAAGGATCGCACCGGTCTCGCCGCAGCGATCCTGCTGTCGGTGGCCGACGTGCCACGCGACGCGATCGTCGCGGACTACACGCAGACGGAGCAGAACCTCGCTCTCGGTTTCGCGGAAGCGCTCACCGGGCTCATCACCTCGCTCGGCGTCCCCCTCACTCCCGCGCTCAAGACGCTCGCGACCGAGTCTCCTGCTTCGGCGATCGAGGCGGCCCTGGACTGGATCGACGCGAACCACGGCGACGTCGCCGGCTATCTGCGCAGCGGCGGCATGACGAACGACGAGATCGCGGACCTCCGCCGGGTGCTGCGCGGCGAGTAGCACCCGGCGCGCAGCGGCACGCTGTCCCCCTGTCGCCGAGCGCTCCCGCGGAGCACAATGACGGTATGAGCGCTGGCTCACCGCCGGACGAGCCGGAGCCGGAACCGGCACCTGTATCGGACCACGAGGTCGAGGGCACACGCGCCGTACCCGCGGAATCGGATGCGGCGCTCGGTCGGCGCGCGCAGATCCTCGCCACCGAGCACTGGGGGCTGCTCGCCGCACGCAGTACGGCGCAGAGCGAGGTGCTCACGCGCATCACGATCTTCCTCACCCTGGTGTCGGCGGGGCTCGTGACGATCGGACTCCTCGGCCAGGCGTCACGCTTCGCGGGCTGGTTCGGCGGCGCTTCCCTCGCCATCCTCGCGTTCCTCACCCTCATCGGGTTCATGACGCAGGTGCGCGTGATGAACGTGTCCGAGGAGGACATGATGTACGTCGTCGCGATGAACCGGCTCCGCGGCGCCTATGTCGATCTCGATCCGCAGGTCGAGGAGATCTTCCTGGCGTCGACGTATGACGACCCGGCCGGGATGAAGCAGACCTACTCGTTTCTCCGGCGCCGCAGCGTGAGCATCCTCCTCGGTAGCTCTGTCATGCTGCTGATCGTCGTGAACGCGTGCGTCGCCGGACTGCTCGTCGGCTGTGCCGTCGTCGCCGCGGGCGGGGCCCTGGGGTGGGCGGTCGGCGTCGGCGTCACCCTGGGGCTGCTGTACGCCGCGGGGTTCATGACCTTCGGCGGCTTCGGCTTCCGTTCGGCCTGGAGTCACTACGTCCCGCGGCGCACGACTCCCGCCGCGTGAACCCCATCGCTACGCTGAGCGCATGACTGCGGAGCGCTCCCCCACGCCCCACCCGGCCGTCGCCGTCGTCCGCCGCATCCCGGCGACGCTGATCATGGTGCTGCTGATCCTCGTCGTCGGCGTGGCCTGGAACGGGCTCTGGGCGCCGTTCGAAGACACGAAGCTGTTCCCGACCGTGGCCTACGGCCTGCCGAACCTCGCCGACGGCAAGTGGTGGACTCCGCTGACCGGCACCTTCTTCGTGAACCAGCCGTGGGTCTACCTGTTCACGATCGCCGGCTTCTGGGGCATGGCATACCTGGAGTTCCGACGCGGATCGCGCGTGGCACTCGCCTACTACTGGATCGGTCAGCTGTTCGCGATCTTCGCCACCGCGCTGCTGCTCCTTGTGCTTTCGCAGTTCCCCTGGGAGTGGGCCACGACCCAGGCGCAGGCGCTCGACGTCGGAGCATCCGGTGGGACCATGGCCTGCATCGCCGCCGCCGTCGGACTGTTCCGTCCACCCTGGCGGGTGCGCGGCTGGCTGATCCTGCTCGGCTTCGTGTTCATCGCGATGCTTTTCTGGGGCCAGCTGGCCGACCTCGAGCACCTGCTGGCGGTGCTGCTGATCCTCGCTGTCGACCGCTCACTGCGGGTGCAGCGCACGACCGTCCGCGAGCAGAGACTGATCGCCGTCGTCGCGATCCTCGTCCTCGGCGCGGTCGAGATCATCACGACCCTCCTGCCCACCGATGGTCCGTTCGGTCCCACCGAGCCCGCGTCCGGAGGATTCATCGACCTCGCGATCGACCTCGTCGTGATCCTCGTGCTCGTCAACGGCCTGCGCCGCGGCCGCCGCTGGACGTGGGTGATCGCGCTGCTGCTCGGACTCTTCAACATCCTGGTCGCGGCCCTCGTGCTCGCCCTCATCACGGTCTTCAGCCAGGCGCAAGTCGACTTCCGCTGGGACGGCGAGACCGAGCTCGCCTTGGCGAACGGATTCCTCTGGTTGATCATGCTCGTCTACCTCATCCGGGTGCGCCGGGCGTTCGGGGCCCGACGCCAGACGAAGCTCGGCATCCAGCCCTCCCCCACGACGGAGGACATGAAGAAACAGCTGCGCACGCATGGCGGAGGGACGCTGTCGTGGATGACGACCTGGGACGGCAACAGCTACGCGCGCGTGGCCGGGGGCATCGTCGCGTACCAGCGCCGCAACGGCGTCGCGCTGGCGCTGGCGGATCCGATCGGACCGGCGGATGCTCGCGCCGAGGCGGTGACGGAGTTCGTCCGCACCGCCGAGCAGGCCGGCCTCGTGCCGTGTTTCTTCAGCGCCGACGAGGCCACGCGCGCTGCGGTGCCCTCGACCTGGCGCAGCATCGTCGTGGCCGACGACACGATCGTCGACCTGCCGGGGCTCGAGTTCACGGGCAAGCGGTGGAACTCGGTGCGGACCTCGCTCAACAAGGCCGGCCGCGAGGACATGACCTTCCGGATGACGCATCTGAGATCCGAGTCGTGGGGCGTGCAGCAGCAGTTGCGGGCGATCTCCGAGGCTTGGGTCGGCGACAAGGATCTGCCGGAGATGCGCTTCACCCTCGGCACCCTCGATGAGGCGGAGGACCCGGAGGTGCGGCTCGCGCTGGCGATAGCCCCCAATGGCGACGTCGACGGCTTCCTCTCGTGGCTCCCCGTGTACGGCGGCGACGGCGCGGTGCGCGGGTGGACCCTCGATCTGATGCGCCGCCGCGACGGTGGGTTCGGCCCGGTGATGGAGTACCTCATCGGCTCCTCCGCCAAGCAGTTCTCCGAGGAGGGGGCCGAGATCATGTCGCTCTCCGGCGCTCCCCTCGCCCACGACTATCCGCCGGACGCCGGCGTGATCGCCGCGCTGAGCGACCGCCTCGCGGATGCCCTGGAGCCGGTCTACGGCTTCGGCTCGCTGCACCGGTTCAAGCAGAAGTTCCACCCGCGCTACGAGACCATGTACCTCCTTTTCCGCGACGAGAGCGACCTCACGAGGATCGGCGGCGCGCTCACGCGGGCGTTCCTCCCGGATGCCACGCTGCGGCAGTTCGCCGGCGCCGGGCTCGAACTCGTGCGCGGCGGCGGGAAAGACTGACATGCTCGATGAAGACCGCCTCCGCTCCATGGCCGACGAACTCACCACCGTGCACGGGGTGCGGGCAGTCGCGCTGGGAGGCAGCCGGGCTCGGGGTACACACCGCCCGGACTCCGACATCGACCTGGGCCTCTACGTCGACGCGGACGTCGACCGTGCCGGCGTCGCGCGCGTGGCGAGCGGCTGGACGGGTGCGCCCGTGGAGGTCGCCGAACGCGGCGGATGGGGGCCATGGGTCGACGGCGGCGCCTGGCTGATCATCGACGGCGTGCCGGTCGACCTGATCCTCCGCGACGTGGACCGCGTGGCGGAGCAGTGCGCCCGCGCGGCGAGGGGTGAGTTCGCCTTCCACACTCAGCCCGGGCATCCGCTCGGGTTCCTCGACGTCGCCTACGCCGGTGAGGTCGCCACGAGCGTGCCGCTGCGCGATCCGGAAGGGCTCCTGGTCGATCTGGCCCGCCGCGTGACCCCTTACCCGGAGGCTCTGCGGCGCGCGCTCCTCGCGAACCTCTGGCAGGTCGACTTCCTGCTGAACGCTGCCCTGAAGGGCGCGAAGTCCGGTGACGTCGCCTACGTGTCGCTGTGCGGAACCACGACGACGATGCTCACCGCCCACGCCTGGCACGCCGCCGCCGGCAACTGGGTCACGAACGAGAAGGGACTCGTGACGAACGTCGCCCGCCTCCCGATCGACACCGGCGGGTTCAGCGCAGCGGCCGCCGCGGCGCTCGGGAACCTCGGCACCTCGCCGGCGGAACTGCTCGCCGCGATCGCGCGACTGCGGGAACTCCCGCGCCCGGGGGCCAACGCACCGGAGTCGGACTGACGCGCGTCGCGGGTCAGTCCGACTCCGCTGACGAGTTGCTCCGTCAGCCCACCGCATCCGCGAACTCGACCTCACCGCCGGTGGTGTCGTGCGCCGGCCGCTTGGCGGTGTTCGCGATGTGGGCGCGGCTGACGACGATCACGGCGACGATCATGAGCGCGACGCCGAGCCAGTACGGGGCGGCGGGGCTGACCAGCGCGTAGAGACCGCCCGCGATGAGCGGAGCGACCGTGCCCATGGCCGCGTTCAGCGACTGGGTGGCACCGCCGAGCCATCCCTGCTCG
Source organism: Microbacterium sp. NPDC055665 (assembly GCF_053618035.1). Taxonomy (NCBI): domain Bacteria; kingdom Bacillati; phylum Actinomycetota; class Actinomycetes; order Micrococcales; family Microbacteriaceae; genus Microbacterium; species Microbacterium sp. NPDC055665. The sequence continues at coordinate 270,620 of NZ_JBSHGY010000003.1, forward strand.
TCGTCGCCGACGGCGTTCGACATCGCACCGTCCATCGCGGCCTGCGACGCGCCCTGACCCGCGGCGAGCATGAGGGCGCCCACGATGAACACCCACGGCTGGGCGAAGATCGATGCCACGACTGCGAGGGCGGCCAGACCGATCATCTGCGCGATGATGCCGCTGACGATCACGCCGCGCTCACCGATGCGCGGGAGCAGGATGCCCAGCAGCACGCCCTGGATGAGGATGTCGATGATGCCGACGGCCGCGGTCAGCAGGCCGATCTGGGTCGGGCCCCACTGGATCGAGTCGAGGGCCAGCACGCTGAAGTTGTTCACGAAGAACCCGAACGGCAGGGCGAGCAGCCCGAAGCCGATCATCAGCCCGCGCAGCTCCTTGCGGCCGAACGCCTCCTTGAAGACGGCGAACGGCTGCACGTCGCGCAGCCTGATCGTGGTGATCCTGTTGCCGGGCTTGAGGCTCTCGGGGAGCAGGAAGATGCTGAGGATCGCGATCGTGAGGGCGACGGCGGCGGTGAGGAAGACGGGCAGCTGGAGGCTCACGGTGGCCAGGAGTCCGCCGATCGCCGGACCGATCATGGTGCCGATGCCGGAGAGCGCGCCGAGGATGCCGAAGCGCTTGGCACGCTGCTCGGGTGGGGTGATGTCGGCGAGATAGGCGAACAGTGCCGGGAGGTCGCCCGCCGTCAGACCCTGGATGACCCGGGCGAGCACGAGGACCCAGATCGCACCGCCGATGCCGAACAAGGCCATCGAGAAGGCCGCTCCGAACGCCGCCACGATGATGACGGGTCGACGGCCGAAGCGGTCGGAGAGGCGCCCGAGGAACGGAGCAGCCAGGAAGGCGCAGAGTCCGTTGATCGCCTCGAGCACGCCCACCCAGATGGCGAGATCGCTCTCGTGGGAGACGTACTGCAGCACGACGAAGGGCAGGACGGGGAGGACGACCGTCATCCCGATGACGGTCAGCATCGTCAGCACGATGAGCATGATCCAGGCGCGGTTCTGTTCCCGACGCGTGAGGATGTTTGGTGAAGTCATACCGAAAGTGTAGCGATACCAGTTTTGGTGTCAAGCCAGTTTTGTGGTCGGTTCACGATAGAGTGAGGAGCATGACGACCCCAGAGCCCCTCGGGCGCCGCGAACGGAAGAAGGCCGCGACCCGCAAGGCGATCTCCGACGTCGCGACGATGATGTTCCTCGAGCGCGGCTTCGACAACGTGAGCATCCGCGAGGTCGCCGACGCCGCCGATGTCTCCCCCACCACCGTCTTCGCCCACTTCCCACAGAAGGAAGCCCTCGTCTTCGACGAGGACGACGAGCAGCGCGACCGGCTGGTGGCCGCCGTGCGCGACCGGCCGGCCGGCACCACGATCAACCGGGCGATCCACGACTTCTACGCCGCCGAGCTCCGCGCGAACGTCGATGAGCACGGCAACGACGTCACGCGCATCTTCATGCGCTTCCTCAACGAGACCCCGGCACTGCGCGACTACGCGGCGAAGATGTGGCTCCGGCACGAGGATGCCCTCGCCGAGGCCATCGCCGACGAACTCGGTCTCGCCGAGCCGATGGCCGAGATCCGCGTCTACGCCCGGTTCGTGCTGCAGATGCAGCTGCTGGTGAACGACAGCGACGACCCCCTCGGCACCGTCGACGCAGGGTTCCGGCTGCTCGACAGCGGGTGGGCGCCGATCGAAGCGAAGATCGCCGATTCCACGGATTGATCGGCTTCAGGTGCGACGACGTCGACGAGAGCAATCCCGTAGCGTCGCCGGTCCGTTCCGTCAACCCGATCCCTCGGCACGAACACTGCGCCTACCGTCGAGCGGACAACGACGAGGAGGCGGAGATGTTCGAAGCTCACCACGACAGGAAGCCCCGGCATGCGATCGTGACGGCGGCGGACTCCGGGATCGGTCGCGCCACCGCCGTGGCGCTCGGCGCCGCGGGAATCGACGTCGGCGTCACCTGGCACTCCGACCGCCTCGGCGCGGAGGAGACCGCGGAAGAGGTGCGCACGCATGGCGCCCGCGCCGTCGTCGCACAGCTCGATGTCACCGACATCCCGCGCTCAGGCGAGGTGATCGACGGGCTGATCGCGGAGCTGGGCGGCATCGACGTGTTCGTGAACAACGCCGGAGCGGGCGTGAGCACGCCCTTCCTCGACCTCACCCTCGACGACTGGAACCGGGTGCTGCTCACCGACCTCACGGGCGCGTTCTTCTGTCTCCAGCGAGCGGCTCGGGCGATGGTGGCCGGCGAGCGCGGCGGCCGGCTGATCTCGGTGACGAGCGTGCACGCGCACCAGCCGATGGTCGGCTCGAGCGCCTATGACGCGGCGAAGCACGGCCTGGACGGACTCATGAAGAACCTCGCGCTCGAACTCGGCGCCCACGGCATCAGCGCGGTGAGCGTAGCGCCGGGCGAGATCGCGACGCCGATGACCGGCCAGACCGACGCCGACCCGCACACGGAGCGTCGACCGGGCATCCCCCTCGGGCGGCCCGGCGATGCCCGAGAGGTCGCCGCCCTCATCGCGTTCCTCGCGTCACCGGAGGCGGCCTACATCACCGGAACATCGCTCGTCGTCGACGGCGGCATGCTGCAGATGGGCCCGCAGGCGGGGGCGAGCATCACGAGCGACGACTGGCGCACGGTCTGACGGCTCGGCAATCCGGCGAGCGGCGGCGCCTCAGTCCTCGCGGGGCCGGCGGCGCAGACTTTTGACGTCGGTGCGGCGCTGCTTGGCCTTCAGTCGGCGTTCCTTCGAGCCCCGACTGGGCTTGGTCGGCCGCCGCGGAGGTGACGGTGGCCGCAGCGCCTCGGCCACCAGCGCGACGAGCCGATCCCGGGCGGCGTCCCGGTTGCGCAGCTGCGCGCGATGCTCGGACGCGGCGATCGTCAGGACCCCGTCCACCAGGCGCCCGCTCAGCCGCTCGAGGAGCCGCTCGCGCTGATACGGGGTGAGTGCCGCGGAGTTCGCCGCGTCCCAGACGAGTTCCGCGCGCGAGTCGGCGGTGTTCACGCCCTGTCCGCCCGGGCCCGATGACCGCGAGAAGCGCCACGACAGCTCGGCCTCGGGGATCGTGAGACCCGACGAGACCCGCAGACCGGGACGATGGACGGAGGGCATACCTCCATCATCGGGGCTAACGGGGGCCACCGCCGCAGCGAGCGCTGTTCATTGCACGGTCAACTCGGTCCCCTGCCCCACATCGACGATCACCCCGACGTACGAGGGAATCACCTTCGCCATGTCGTCCCGCAGCTCGTCCAGCGACGGGGTCGACCCGTCGGGGGTCGTGAGGGAGATCGTGGCGGTCAGTCCGCTCCACTGCACGGCACCGTGGATGTGCGCATCCGGATCCCCGGCGAGCCAGTCGGTCGTCGTGTTCTGGATCTCGACCGACCACCGGGCGACGGCGACGGAGGCGATCGAGTTCGCGGCGAGCGGGATGGCGATGATGAGGCTCAGAGTCGCGACGATCGCGTAGGCCCGGCGTCGATTGGCGGTGGGTGAGGATCCGGGGTCGCGGGCGTAACCGGCCATCGTGAACACGATGCTTCCGGCGATCACCAGGGCGAAGACGTTCGAGAGGAACAGCACGAGCGCGCCGAGGGCCTCTGGCCACTGCCCCTGACCTGCGCAGACTCCGACCACCCCGAGCGGCGGCACGAGGGAGATCGCGATCGCGACACCCGGCAGCACCGCGCTGAGGTCTTTCCGGCACATCGCGAAGCCGCCGGCGAGCCCGGTCGCGAGCGCGGCCATCAGATCCATCAGGCTCGGCGACGTGCGCCCGATCACCTGCGAGTTGGTCGACAGGCTCTCCGGTGTCGCGACGAAGACGGCGAGCGCCAGCCCGAGCGCGACGACGATGCCGACCCCGCTGAGGACCCACAGGATCGAGGACACCACCAGGCGCAGATGCCCCGTGACGATCCCCCAGGCGATGCCGAGGATCGGAGTACCCAGCGGCGCGATGATCATCGCCCCGATCACCGTCGCCGTCGAGTCCGTCAGCACCCCCGCGATCGCGATGACCCCCGACAGCGTGAGCATGATGAGGAATCCGGAACGTTTGCTGAGGGTGTCTCCCGCGCTCAGATTGACTGCGTCGTCCAGCGCCTCGGCTGACAGCCGTTGCGACCGCGGGATCAGTGTCTGCGTCAATCGCGACATGTTCGGGTCCTTCGCCCTGCGCCGGATGCGTTCGTCATAGCCGAAAGCTAGGGGCGCCGGACCACATACGGCAATGGCCGGTCACCCGTGCCGGAGGAGGGTCGGCGACCGGAGTGGACGCGACGGCGGGAGTCGAACCCGCAACGCCATCAGATATGAGCTGAGGCCCGGGACCGCCCGGATCGCCGCGATGGGGATGACGTTACCCGGCCGTGATCTGACCCGCCAGGACCGTTGCCTGGGATAACCCTATGAGTCTGAGGATGACGCATGCCGGTCACCCGGCGTCATCCGGATCCGGGGCGTCGAGGGCGCGCAGCAGCCGAGCGACCGCCTCACGGAGCTCTGCCCGGTGGGGCTCCGCGAGCGCGACAGAATACTCGACGCCTTCGGGGATCCACAGCAGCGCGTACATCGTCTCGCGCCAGTCCGAGCCGCCGATCGGCCACCGCGTGCGGTCTTCGCCGACGGCGGTCGCGCCCTGTGACCAGGGCCCGAAACGGTCCTGCATCTCGGCGAGAGGCAGGTCCATCACGGCGGCGCCCTCGACCTTCTGCGGGGTCCAGGACGACGCGATCAGCACGAGCTCCTCGATCTCCTCCTCGGTGATGTCACGCCGGGTGAACAGCACGCGCGTGTGCTCCACCGCGGCGATGCGGTCGACACGGAACGTGCGCCAGTCCGCACGGTCGAGGTCCCAGCAGAGCAGGAACCACTTGCGACCCGCCGGCGCCAGCGCATGCGGCTCGACCCGGCGCACGCTCTCCCGCCCCTCGCCGTCGACGTATCGCAGGCGCAGTCGCTCGGTGTCTCGGGTCGCGAGGGCGATCTCTCCCAGCACTTCCGGCGAGACGACCGGACCGTCGCCGATGCGCGGCGCCTGCACCGACGCGGCGAGCGCGTTCACCCGCTGGCGCAGCGCCGAGGGCAGCACCTGCTCGAGCTTGGCCAGGGCCGTGAGCGTGACCTCGGGACCGCCGACGAGCTGCTGGGTGGCGGCGACGCGCAGGCCGATTGCCATCGTGACCGCCTCGTCGTCGTTCAGCAGGAGCGGTGGCACCGCACTTCCGGCCTCGAGGCGGTAGCCGCCGGCGACGCCCGGGGTCGACTCCACCCGGTATCCGAGTTCGCGCAGCCGGTCGACGTCGCGTCGCACGGTGCGCTCGGTGACGCCCAGCCGGGTGGCGAGTTCGGTGCCCGGCCAGTGCCGGTGGGTCTGCAGGAGGTTGAGCAGAGCGAGTGCACGCGAGGTGGTGTCGGTCATGCGTCTCAGATTGCCAGATGATGCGGACAGGATCTGTCCGCATGGCTTTCTACGCTCACTCCCATGAACGAATCCCTCATCGAGACCGAAGGCCTGACCAAGGTCTTCACCGTCAAGAAGACGCCGGTGCATGCCGTGACCGACGTCTCCTTCACCGCCGTGCGCGGCGAACTCGTCGCCTTCCTCGGACCGAACGGTGCCGGAAAGTCGACGACCCTGCGGATGCTGACCACTCTGATCCCGCCCACCTCGGGGAGCGCGCGAGTGGTCGGGCACGACATCCGCACCGACGCGGCCGGGGTTCGCGCCCGCATCGGCTACGTCGGCCAGCTCACGAGCGGCAGCTTCTCGCAGCGCGTGCGCGACGAGCTGCTCAGCCAGGGCGCCTTCTACGGGATGTCGCGACGCGACAGCGCGAAGCGGGCCGACGAGCTGATCGAGTCGCTCGACCTCTCCTCCTTCGCAACTCGCAGCGTGCAGCAGCTCAGCGGCGGACAGAAGCGCCGGCTCGACATCGCCCTCGGGCTCATGCACGCGCCGCCGCTGATCTTCCTCGACGAGCCCTCCACCGGACTCGACCCGCAGAGCAGGGCGAACCTGTGGGAGCACATCCTCGACCTGCGCACGCAGCACGGCACCACGGTCTTCCTCACCACGCACTACCTGGAAGAGGCCGACCGTTACGCCGAGCGCGTGATGGTCATGGACAAGGGCCGCATCATCGCCGACGACGACGCCGCCTCCCTCAAGGCGACACTGGCCGGCGACGTGCTGACCTTCGGATTCTCGGATGCCGCCGAGGCGGCGAGCGCACGTGCCGTGGTGGCCCGTCTCAGCAGCGCCGAAGTGACCGTTGACGGCGAGGCGATCTCGCTCGCCGTGCCGGACGGCGACCGACTGCTGCCGGTGATCGTGCGCGAGCTCGACGCCGCCGGCATCCTCGTCCGCCGCGCGACCGGAGTGCCACCCACGCTGGACGACGTGTTCCTCGCCCTCACCGGCCGCACACTGCGCGACGCCGGCGAAGGAGCGGATGCCGTGGGCGCGGCACCCGAATCCGCCGACACCCCCACCCCCTCAGCGAACAGCACGACAGGAGCCCTCTCATGACCACCACCGACACCCTCGTGCGCCCCAACCTCGCGCGCGACACCCGGAACGTGCTGACGCGTGAGCTCAAGCCCGTGCTCCGCGATCCGTTCACGCTGATCTTCAGCCTGCTGCAGCCGCTCGTCTTCCTCGGACTGTTCGCTCCTCTGCTGATCGGCGACTCGGGGCAGCCGGCCGGCGAGACCCTGGCCTGGTTCGTGCCGGGCGTGCTCGTGATGATCGTGCTGTTCGGCACCGGGGCCACCGGCTCGAACCTGCAGTACGAGATGATGACCGGCTCGCACGAGCGCACCCTGGTCGCCCCGCTCGCGCGCTCCTCGCTGCTGATCGGACGTGCTCTCAAGGAGATCGCGCCGATCGTGGTGCAGGCGCTCGTGATTGTGTTGATCGCCTGGCCGTTCGGTTTCGCGGCCGACATCCCCGGCCTTCTCATCGGACTCGCACTGCTGGCCGTGTTCGGTGTGGGCCTGGGCTCACTGTCGTACTCGCTGGCTCTGGCGACGAAAGACCGGGAATGGCTGTTCTGGGGCGTGCAGCAGTCGCTGATCTTCCCGCTGCTGATCCTCTCGGGGATGCTGTTGCCGCTCGACGATGCTCCGGAGTGGATGCGCGCCGTGGCCTCGGTCAATCCGGTCAACTGGGTCGTGCAGGCCGAGCGGGCGCTGTTCGCCGGCGACCTGGGAGATGTGACCGTGCTCTGGGGCTGGGTGTCGGCACTGGCGGTCGCGGTGGTCGGACTGATCGTCGGAGTGCGCGCCATCCGCCGCAGCAACTGATTCGACCCGACGGTGCGCCGCGGCGTGGGGATGCCAAAACCCAGACGCAGCGGCCCGCCGTCGGCGTGTCCGACCTCGACACACGGACGGGAACAGGCCTCGTCTGGTTTTTGGTCGCGCCGGGCGACTCAGCGCCGGATCGAGTCGTCGAACGGGTTCGGCTCGAGCGTGTAGTCGGTCGACGCGTCGGACCAGGTGCCGCCGCCTGCCGGAGCCCGGCGCGTGCGGGCCGCGGCCATCGCGCGGGTGGCGGGAACGCCGATCGCGAGCGCCACTCTCCCCTGCGCCGTGCGATCCTCGGCCCCGAGCACGCTCGCCCGATGCCAGGCCTCGTGCAGGGCACCTCCTCGAGCCGCCGGGACACGCCGCGCCGGCAACGCCCCCGAGCGCCGCAGGGCGACGAGCTGTTCGACCCGCTCCCACCACGTCGACTCCGCCTCGGGATGGAAGTAGTTGTCGCGGAGCCAATCCGGATGCGGATGCCGGAACCGCCCGGCGACGACCTCGCTCCGACCGCCGAGCAGTCCGCTTCCCACGAACACCGTGTTCAGCAGACTCTTGCTCACCCCGAACGAGTCGAGCGCAATCACGGGCACCCCGAGGGCCGTGGCCTCGATCGCGGCGGTCGAGCTCACCGTGACCAGGCCGGCCGCGGTCTGCAATGCGGCGGACATCGAGTCGTAGGAGAACACGAGGTTCTGCGGAAGGCGCGACGGCAGCAACCCCGCGTAGGGCTCGCGTTCGAGGTGCGTCTCCGATTCCCCCGGCCGCGACCGCAGCTTCACCACCACGCGTCGAGCGGGCTCGGCCTCCGCCGCCCGAACCAGCATGGCCGCGATCTCGGCACGCTCGTCCTTCCCGACGGGCACGAGCGCCTGCGCGGCGAACACGATGTCGGTCGCGGGAGGTCGCTCCGCCACCGTCGGAGACGCGCGTTCGGCGACCGCGATGCCACCGCGACTGCCCGCAGCAGCGTCGATCCGCATCCGCTCCGGGCGCAGCATCCGCTGCCGACGCCGGGCGAACGGCAGGGTCGCGAGAGCAACCGGCGTCTGTACGCCGATGCGCCGCCCCAGCTCTTCGAACGCCCGCACCTCACGATGCGAGTGCACCACCAGCAGGTCGGTGTGACGGCGATAGTCGAGCGCTCCGCGCTGCGCGGGGATCGCCATCCCCGGCAGGCCCGAGACGGTGACCGGTCGGTGCTCCAGCGTGTCGATCACCCGCCCCATCAGGCGCACGAACGGTCCGCGCCCCGCGAGCAGGACCACGTCCGGTCGCTGCCCGGCCAGCCAGTCCGCCGCCTCCGCGAAGCCGATGCGGGTGACGTCGTCGGGTCCGAGCGTCGTGCCGGCGAGCGCGGTGCGCTGCTGCTCGGCGCTGGCCGTGAGCGGCGTACGCACGACCAGCAGATGCGGCTGCAGGCCCGGGACCGAGCCCAGCAGGGATGCCGCCCACTTCACGAAGGAGTCGGCGTCCGCGATGGCGACGACGCGGATGCCGGGGGCGTCGGTCATGCGGAGACGCGACGCAGCTTCGCCATCGGCGCGCGCTCGCTGTCGAACACGCGCTTGACGCCGTCGCCGGTCGCCCGCTCGATCACCCGGATGTCGCGCACGAGGTGCTCGAGGCCGGTCGGCTCGAGGGAGGCGGCGTGGTCGGAGCCCCACATCGTGCGATCGAGCGTGATGTGACGCTCGACGGCGACCGCACCGATCGCCACGGCGGCGAGCGAGATCTGGAGGCCGCGCTCGTGTCCCGAGTAGCCGACGGGCACACCGGGGTAGCGGTCGCGCAGGGTGGCGATCACGCGCAGGTTCGCCTCTTCAGGCTCGAGCGGGTAGGTCGAGGTCGCATGCATGAGGACCACGCGGTCGGTGCCGAGCGTGTCCAGCGCCCGGTCGATCTGCTCGATGGTCGACATGCCGGTCGAGAGGATGACGGGCTTGCCGGTCTCGCGCAGACGGATGAGCAGCTCGGTGTCGGTGAGGCTCGCCGAGGCGACCTTGTGCGCCACCACGTTGAGGTCTTCGAGGAAGTCGACGCTCGGCACATCCCACGGCGACGCGAACCAGTCGAGGCCGAGCATGGTGGCGTGGTCGCCGATCTCGACGTACTCCGCGCGGCCGAACTCGACGCGACGACGGTAGTCGAGGTAGCTCATTACGCCCCACGGCGTCTCGCGCGGAACATCGCGCATGTGCTCGGGAGTCGAGATCTCGGGCGTGCGCTTCTGGAACTTCACGGCGTCGGCACCGGCGCGGGCCGCGACATCGATGAGCTTCTTCGCGATGTCGACATCGCCGTTGTGGTTGAGTCCGATCTCGGCGATGACGTAGGCAGGACGCCCGCCGCCGATCACTCGTGAGCCGATGCTGACAGTCATGATTCCTCCGGTCGTCGAGCGCTGGTGCAACCCCTCCCTCCTGACTACGGGGCGAGAGTGAACACCGGGCGACGGCCGGGTTACCGGCATCGGTCAGCTCGACAACACCCGTTCGATCAGCTCCCGCACCGCGCCCTCGCCACCCCGGCGACGCAGCACGACCCTGGCCTCTTCGATGACGAGCGGATGCGCGTTCGCGACCGCGACCGGCCACCCCACGATCCGCAGCGCCGGGAGGTCGTTCACGTCGTTGCCGAGGTAGGCGATGTCGGCGAGGGGCACGTCGTTCTCCCGGGCCCACTTCCGCAGCGCCGTCTCCTTGTCATCGATGCCGTGCAGCACCGGCACGCGGAGTTTGTCGGCACGAGCGCGGACGACCGGGTTCACCTCCGTCGACAGGATCAGCAGGGGAATCCCGGCGCGGCGCAGCAGGGCCACGCCCATCCCGTCCTCGCGGCTGACCCGCACCCGTTCCCCGCCGTCGGCATCGATGATCGCGGTGTCGTCGGTGTGCACGCCGTCGAAGTCGGTCACGACCGCCCGCACCGGGATGCGCCCGGGAACCTCGTGCAGGGTCGCGAGAGCGCGGGCCACCCGGAGCTGATCCGCATCGTCGACCTCGATCGCCGTCCACTCCGGCACCGCCGCGATGCGGATCCTGCCGAAGAACCGATGCCGGCTCTCAAGGAACCCGTCGGCGCGGAACACGTAGAAGGCACCGGTCTCGAGGTGGTGCGGTTCGCGGTCCTGGCGTCGCGGGCGGTGAGCTGCTTCATGGTTGATCGCGACCGCGGCGCCGTCGGCATCCTCCCGCCACAGGAACCCGTAGGTCTCGTGGGCCGCGAACACGCTGTCGGCCCGGTCGGCGCGGATCTCCTCGACGGCCGCGGCGAGCGGGTCGCTCGGGATGAACGGAGAGGTCGCCTGCAGGAACGCCACGATCTCCACGCGTTCACCCTGTGCCTCGAGGTCGTCGAGGGCATGCAGGATCGCGCTCTCCGAAGTCGCGGTGTCACCGGCGAGCTCGGCGGGTCGGCGGATGACGCGGGCGCCTGCCGCGGTCGCGACCGCCGCGATCTCGTCGTCGTCGGTGGACACCACGACCAGGTCGATGCCGGATGCCGCGGCCGCGGCCCGGACCGCGCGCTCGATCAGCGGCACCCCGCCCACCCGCTGGAGGTTCTTGCGCGGCACCTGCTTCGATCCGCCGCGCGCCGGGATGATCGCCACCGTGAGGGGCTGCTGCTCGTCCATGTCGTTCATCCTCGCGTCATCGCGTCATCGTCGTCGTCGTCGTCATCGCCCGCGCAGCGCCTTCCAGGCACGGCCGACGCGTCGCCGTGCACCGAGGGCGTTGAGCCGCCACTCCTCGACCCTGCCCACTCCCCCGGCGGGGCGCAACGCCCGACGCGCGGCGCTCTCCCGCGGTGCCCCCGGCAGCCGCAGCTCCGTGAGCCGTCGCGGCGCGAAGTACCGATCCCGCTCGACCGGGTCGAGGCCCCGCAGCAGTTCTTCGGCACGACCGCGCAGGTGGGCGGCGTTCTCGGGCTGCATCGCATAGCCCACCGCGTCGACCAACAGCTGCAGCCGGTCGGGGTCGTCGTAGGGCGAATCGTCACGGGTGAGGGCGTCGACCAGGGTCACGGGGATGCGGTTGCTGTTCTCGAACGGCGTCAGCGCCGCCAGCATCCGGTCGTTGCCCGCCGACCCGATCTCCCGGCCGAAGAGCGTGCGCACAGTCGGCAAGGCGGTCGAGAATCCGGCGACGACGGCCAGTGCGTCGAGCCGTTCGGCCAACAGCTCCGCCGCGAGCGGGCCGCGATACTCCACGAAGTCGATCCCGTGGACGTGCGCCCGATCGCGGACCGCCGCGGTCACCAACGGCGGCGCAGCGGGGTGCGGCTTGAAGACGATGCGCTGCGGAGCCCACCGCGCGGCGCGGTCGATCAGCTGCTTCTGCAGGTCGATCTCCGCGGCGGGTGTCATGAGCCCGAGCGCCGACAGGTACTGGCCGAGGACCAGCACGCTGGGCACGTCGTCATCGGCGCCCGGGTCACCGGCATCCGTCTCCCGCAGTGCCGCCGCGAACGCGGCCGGAGGAACCGGGACGACCTCGGCCTGCGGAGCACCCACGAGCGGTCGCACGCCCGGCACCACGTCGGCATGGACGACTCGTTCGATGCGCGCCGCGACCGCATACGGCAGCCGCACGCGCATCGGCGAGTACGTCATGAGCCCATCCCCCACGATCGTGATCCGCGCGTGCGGGAACAGCGCCATCAGCGTGCGGGCGGGCGCGACCTGGGGGCTCTGCACGAAGAGCTCCAGGTCTCGCGGATCGAGTTGCCACGCCCGCTCGAACAGCCGCTCCAGCATCGGGAGGTCGGCCTCGGCAGGTTCCCACCCGCTCGGATGCAGCGGACCGAGCATCTCCTCCAGCGGCTCGACGCGGTCGAACCGCTGGCGCAGCGGTCCGAGCACGGGGTCGTCCGCGATGCCGACAGCCGTCTCCGGCACCCGGCTCGAGGTGAACGGCGCGAGGATGCGCTCCGCCCCACCGTCGTGGCCGAGGAGTCCGGCGTCGATCGCTGCGGCGGCTGTCGCGAGCCCGTAGGCGCTGTGCAGCGCGAAGAGCTGAGTCATACCGACCGCCCCGCCTGCCGGAGAACCCGCGCCAGCACCCGTCGGCGCGGCCCGTCGAAGCGGGTCAGGGTCTCGTCGAGTTCGGCATCCGGCAGGCGACGGAGCATGTCCCGGATGCCGTCGCGCATCTCGACACGCAGCCGCGGGTGCATGCGGCGAGCGCGCACCAGGTGGTGGGAGCTGAGCGCGAGCGCGGTCCACACGACCTTCGGCAGGAAGCGCTCCGCCTCGGGGTCTTGCTCGACGACGGCGATGACCTCGTCCATCGCCCGGGCGAAGTCGAGCTGCCGCCGATCCCTCGCCTGCGTGAGCGAGGTCGCGACGCCGCGCCGGTACAGCAGCGCGGGCGCGTCCACGACCGCGAACGACCGTGCGCGAAGGTGGAGCCGCCAGATCCAGGGACGGTCCTCCGCCGTGAACAGCCCCTCCGGGAACTGCGCCAGTCCGTCGTCGAGGACCCGTCGGTGGAAGACACCCGCCCATGCGTAGGGGTAGTCGACCATCGTGGATTCGTTCTCGGGCAGGATCGCCTCGCGCGGCACGACCACGCGTTCGCGCCACGGGTGCGGGGCGCGAATGAGCGACCGGTGCGTACCGGTGACCGTGACGTGGTCGGTGCGGAGGAAGTCGCAGTCCAGCTCGCGCAACCGTGACACGAGTACCTCGAGCCGCCGCGGCTGCATCCAGTCGTCACCGTCGAGGAAGCAGAAGGCATCACCCTCGACGCGTTCCAGGCCCTGGTTGCGGGCGGTCGCGAGGCCCCGGGCGATGGGGTTCCGGATGACCTCGACGTGCGGGAGCCGCTCCGCATACGCGCGCATGAGCGCTCCCGTGTCGTCGCGCGAGCCGTCGTCGATCGCGACGAGCTTGAGTGCCGACGCATCCTCGAACTGACGGGTGAGCGTCTCGAGCGTCGTCCCGATGTACTCGCCGGCGTCTTTCGCGGGCAGGATGACGGTGACGAGGGGTGTGCGCACGGAACTCCAGGGACTGGCGGTGTTCCGGAATCGTGCCAGGTCGCCGTTGCCGGACGGCGACGCGAAGGTGAACGATCGGTGTCCGCACACGACGCAGCCTCGTGGTGGCAGTGAAGTGTGGCCCCGTACCCGAACGGAGCCACACCTCCCAGTGCTGCGCACTGCCGAACGCGGAGCGTTCGGGGAGCAGGGCCGCCGATGGCGACCCCACCCGCCACGAGCCCTGCTGACCCCCATCAGCCGGACTCGGGACGTGTGACATCGTCGCGTTCTCTCCCCCCAGAGATACCCGCGACGACACGTAACATGATACATGTCGCATTTCGTGAAGCTGTACGTAGGCCGAGATACAGGACACGAGTCGCGACGGTGTTCGCGACGACACGTCCTATCGGGGACGATGGGAGCATGCTCTGGCCGTTCGGATCGATATGGCGCCCGGTGCGACGGAAGCAGCGTGAGACGGTGGATCTGCGTTGGCTGACCGCCCGCACCTGGACTCGACGCTGGTACCCGCAGGGCATCGACCTCGGAGAGTGGCGGGGGCGACGCACCCTGGCGGTGAGCTGGTTCCGGCAGCAGCTCGACGGCGTGCACCTCGCCTCCCGCGTGACCTTCGTCGACCTCGAGCGCTCGCGCCATCTGGACGTGCTGCTCGCCATTCCCGGCGACGACGGCGAGCTGCACCCGGCGCCGATCCACGCCGGCGGACTCGCCTGGTTCGACGACCGTCTCTTCGTCGCGGCGACCGGTCGGGGCATCTGGGAGTTCGACCTCGCCGACGTGCGGGAGGTCCGCGGCGCCACCGCTCAGCGCATCGCCGGCAGGCGACCTCGGCGCGGTCGCACCACGGCACTCGTCGCCGTTCGCACGCGCGTGCATCCCGTCGCGCTGCGTTGCTCGTACTTGGGCCGGGTGTTCGACGAGCGCGGCACTCCGCTCCGGCGTGTGCTCATCGGTGAGCACCGCACCGACGACAGCGGGCGGATCGGCGAGTTCTCCATCCCCGAGGACGCCGACGGCCGATTCGCTGAGGAGCACATGTTCACGCCCGGCATCCCCCGCATGCAGGGCGCCGTGCGCTGGGGAGACCGCCACTTCGTGTCGCAGTCCGACGGCCTGCGACCCGGGGCGCTGTGGAGCGGGCCGCGGACGGCGCTGGAACAGGACGACGTGCCCCTCCCGGTCGGCTGCGAAGACCTGGCGCTCGACATCGACGCGGGGCTGCTCTGGTCGCTCGGGGAGCACCCGTGGCATCGGGTCGTGCGCGGCATCCCGTTCGCTCGGCTGGGGATCGAGGTCCCGGGCGCCGAGCGGCCCGCGCGGCGAACGTAGACTGGAGGGGTGAAGAAGCCCGCGCCTTTCCTCGTCTACACCGTGCTGCGGCTGCTGGCGTTCCTCGTCCCGCTCGCCATCCTCTGGTTCTTCTTCCCGATCTTCCGCGAGTACTGGTGGCTCGCCGCGATCTTCGCCGCGCTCATCGGCATGAGCATCTCGATGCTGTTCCTGCGCACGCCGCTCACCGACGCCTCGGCCCGACTCGCGGAGCGTCGCGAGAACCGGTCGTCGGGCGGCCAGGCCGATGCCGACGCCGAGGACCAGGCGATCGACGCGACCGAGCTCGGGGACGACCCGAAGGCCTGACCGCCCTCCCCTGCCCCGCGCTCCCGCCACGTCCCGTCCCGACACAACTTCGGAGATCGACGACGGCGCGCCGCGGCATCCGCACTCCGTTCGGCGTGTCGCGTCACATCTCCGAAGTTGTGCGAGGAGCGGATGAGGCTGCGGCGGGGAGTGGGCCGGACGGCAAACCGGGACGGCTCAGCCGGACGGCGAACCGCGGCGGCTCAGCCGGACGGCGAACCGCGACGGCTCAGCCGGACGGCGAACCGGGGCGGCTCAGCCGGACGGCAAACCGGGCAGGTCAGCCGACGAACGCCCAGAACAGGGCGCCGGCGTACAGGAGTGATGTCAGCGACGTCAGGGCGAGCGCGGTCACCAGCTCCCTCGGCTGCCGGTAGGCCCAGACGATCACGATTGCAGGGAGCCCCGCCAGCAGCGCGAGGAGCGAGATCCAGGCGATCGGGTAGAGCAGTGCGATGGCCACGGCGATCCCGAACGGCGCCAGGACGAAGAGAGTGAACAGTACCTGCGTTGCGCGGCGTCCGATCAAGACCGTGAGGGTGCGCTTGCCGACCTCGCGGTCCTGGTCGATGTCACGCAGGTTGTTGGCGAGCAGTACGGCACACGCGAACAGGCCGGCCGCGATGGCTCCGAGCCACGCCTGCAGCGGCAGCTCGAACACCTGCACCCAGGTCGTGCCGAGCGTGGCGACGAGGCCGAAGAACACGAATACGAAGACCTCGCCGAGGCCGTAATACCCGTAGGGGCGCTTGCCTCCCGTGTAGAACCAGGCCGCGACGATGCACGCGGCGCCGACCGCCAGCATCCACCACTGCCCGGTGCGCACGACGATCGCGAGGCCGACGAGGGCGGCGAGCGCGAAGAAGATCAGTCCGATGACCAGGACGGTCCGCGGCTTCACCCGGCCGGATGCCGTCAGTCGCGCGGGACCGACCCGGTGGGCATCGGTGCCCCGGACGCCGTCGCTGTAGTCGTTCGTGAAGTTCACGCCGATCTGCAGCAGCACCGCGACGGCGAGGCACGCGAGCGCGATCACCCAGTGGAATTCGGGGCCGGTGCTGCGCGCCGCACCGGTCCCGATGATCACCGGGGCGATCGCGAGCGGGAGGGTGCGCAACCGTGCGGCTCCGATCCAATCGGATGCCGTGACCGGCCCCGCCTCGACGACCGGACGCCGCGCCGGGTTGCCGCTGGTGCGGGCCGGGGCGTGCTTCGCGGTCCGACTCTTCTTCTTGCGCTGGGAGGATGCTGCCACGCAGGGAATCCTACTGGCCGGGCCGATGCCGGACCTCAGCGGGACGACGGATCAGGGGTTCGGATTGCTGTCCTTGCCGTCGAGCCAGAGCGTGTCGGAGGCGTCGGAGTGCGCACCGCCCGTGCCGACGTGCTTGGCGCTGATCTGCGGCCCCTTGGTGATCACGTGCACGAGGGCCATCGCGTGACCCTGCCCCAGCCCGTAGTCCTCCTTGAGCCACGCGACGATGGGGGTGGCCTTGGTCGTGGCGTCGAACCCCTTCTCCGTCGCGAGCTCGATGAACTGTCGCGGGGTCAGACCCGTCTTGGTCTCGATGTTGTCGAGGTATGCCTGGAAGGACATGGTGCTCCTGGTGCTCAGTCCTCGTCGAGGAACGTCTGGATGATGGTGGCGGAGGCGTGGATGCCGATGATCTTGAGGACCCCATCCCCCACGTTGGTGAAGCAGTGCGGGATGTACGCGGGCCCGGTCGCGGTGTCGCCCGCACCGGCGACGAAAGTCTCGTCGCCCACGGTGATGCGGGCAAGTCCCTCGATCACGACCCACGTCTCGGCATACGGATGCCAGTGGAGCCCGGGGCCTTCGCCGGGCTGATTCTCGACGAAGAAGTAGGACACCTCCGCGCCGTGCTCGGCGCCGACGAACTTGCGGCTGCGGCCTGTGCCGATGCGGATGTCCGCGCCGGCGACGACCGGGATGGAAGGGGTTGTGCTGTTCATGACATCAGTCTCGACATCCGTCGGCGCCGGCCCTAGAGTTTCGATGTGGATCGAAACAACGCGCCGGTCGAAGGCATCGAGCACTCCGACCACCGCGTGGAGTTCCACCTGAGCCCCGGCGACGTCGAGGCGGTGCGATTCGGGATCTCCCCCGGTCACGAGCTGGCCCACGCGGTCCGAGTGCTGCTGCGCCCCGCCGCGCACCCGCTGCAGTGGGGGTGGCTGCGAGCCGTGCGCGACCGCCTGCCCCGCGACGAGTTCGCACTGCTCGCCACCGTGGTCGGTGATGACGGGTATCTGCCCGACTTCCTGACGACCGCGCCGCGGTGGGACCTGACGCCGGAGGCCGAGCTCGACGAACTGCGCGCGGCACCTCTCGACCCGATGCGCGTCGACTTCGGGAAGATGGTGCGGCGTTCGGCCGGAGCCCGCCGAAAGGCGTTGGGCGAGATGCAGGATCGACCCGCGCGCGCCCGCGACATGATCGCCGACGCCTGGGGCGCGGTGTGGGACGCCGCGCTGGCTCCCGTCTGGCCACAGCTCGAACGCCTGTTGCGCGCCGACATCGCGGTCCGCGGCCGCACGATCGCGAGCGCGGGAATCGCGGGAATGGCCGGAGACCTGCACCCTCAGGTGACCTGGGGAGAGGGTGCCGTCCGCGTCTCGCTGCGCCGCCACAGCGAGCAGGTCGACTGCCGAGGAAGCGGCCTGGTGCTCGTGCCGTCGGTCATGTCGTCATGGGGCTGCATGGTGCTGACCGAGGCGCCGGCACAGCCGACGCTGTTCTACCCGGCCCGGGGTGTCACGGCCGGCTGGGCCCGGGACATCGCCGAGACCACAGAGGCGCTCGGTGCGCTGCTGGGTCCGGCGCGAGCGGGCATCCTGCTCAGAGCCGGCGCCGCCCGCACGACGTCGCAGGTCGCACAGGAGGCCGGCATCGCGATATCGACCGCGTCGCATCACCTCGCCGTGCTGCGTGGCGCGGGGCTGATCGCCAGCGAGCGCGACGGCGCGCGAATGCTGCACCTGCGGACGCCGCTGGGTGAGGCGATGGTGGGCGCGGTGCTCTGACGCGCTCCCGGCCACGCGGCGGGACTACTCGGCCGAGCCCACCGGGATGATCGGCCGATGCTCGTAGTAGGTCTGCAGCACGACGGTGGTGCGGGTGCTGACGTTCGCCGCGAGCCGCACGTCGCGGACAAGCTCCTCCAGCGCACGCGGCGACGGGACCCGCACGAACAGCATGTAGCTCGCATCGCCGGCGATGGAGTGGCAGGCCTCGATCGCGTCGAGGTGCTCGAGCAGCTCGGGGGCATTGTCGGGCTGCGCCGGGTCGAGCGGGGTGATCTCGATGAACGCCGAGAGCGGGGTGCCCACCTGCTCGGGGTCGAGGATCGCCTGATATCCGGAGATGACTCCCCTCGTCTCCAGCCGGCGCAGACGCGACTGCACGGCCGAGACCGACAGGCCGACGGCTTCCGACAGCTGGGAGAGCGTGGCGCGCCCGTCACGGGAGATCGCGGTCAGGATCGCGCGGTCGACAGAATCATCCATGGCTGTAAGATTATCGTCAGGATTCCGTATATGCCGGAATCTTTCCGTTGAAAACTCCGATCGGAGGTCCCGATGTCCCTTCTTTCCGCCAACAGTTCCGCTGTTCAGGCCATCGTCGGCGAGCCCGAGGTCGTCGAGGACACTTCGACAGGCTCAGTGCAGGCGCAGAATGTGGAGCAGTCCGCCGCCTGGGCGCAGCTCAAGGACGCCGCGATCGCCATCCGCGAGATGCAGATCAAGGACGGCTCGATCCCGGACGCTTCGACAAGCTCAGCGACCCACCAGAAGGCCCGCGAGCTCGTCGGCGCGATCACCGCCGCGATCCGTGCACTCGCCCCCGCCTTCCCGCACGACGCCGAGTACCTCGCCGCGTCCGTGGTCGACTTCGAGCGCTGGGCGTCCGAGGACTTCGGCGTGCCGGACTTCCTCGACTCGCTGATGGCCTTCCAGCCGCAGCAGACCCGCATCGACGGCATCCGTCACCTCGTCGTCTTCCCGATGTACACGCAGAACGGCTCGAGCGACCGCCTGGTCGAGGCGCTGATCGTCGAGACGATCTGGCCGGAGTTCATCGCCGCGCTCGAAGCGGGCGACTACGGCAACAAGCTGTTCGTCTCGCTGCGCCTCGTCGACTTCACGCCCGGATACGACACCAACTCAGCCGTGCTGTTCCCCGAGACCGTCGCGATGCGCGAGATCCCGACCTTCACCTGGGGCGCGATCTTCCAGGACCGCGAGGCCGCTCGCTACCGCCGCGTCACCCGCGCCGCGGCGGAGATCACCAACCTCGATCTGCCCGAGCGCGCGGCCGCGATGCTCGACGACCAGCAGGTGGCCGAGAAGACCTTCGTGATGTGGGACATCATCCACGACCGCACCCACATGCGCGGCGATCTGCCCTTCGACCCGTTCATGATCAAGCAGCGGATGCCGTTCTTCCTCTACTCGCTGGAGGAGATGCGCTGCGACATGACGGCGTTCCGCGAGTCGGTGAAGATCGAGCGTGCGCTCGCAGCCCGCATCGCCGCCGGCGAAGAGCTCACCGAAACCGAGCAGGAGATGCACGACTACGCGCACCTCGTGCAGTACGCAGTGATCTTCGACCGGATCTTCCGCTTCTCGATCACCGGCACCCGCATCCGCAACTACGACGCGGTCGGCGGACAGCTGCTGTTCGCGTGGCTGCACCAGCGCGGCGTGCTGCACTGGACCGACACCGCTCTCACCTTCGACTGGGACGCCGTGCCGGACGCCGTCGTGGCGCTCGGCGACGCGATCGACGACCTGTACTGGCACTCGATCGACCGCCCCAAGGTCGCGCACTGGCTCGCCGCGTACGAGCTCGTCCGCGGCACGCTCACCCCGCACCCGGCCTCGCAGTGGGCTCGCGGCCTCCCGGACGAGATCCTCGCCGGGGCGCCGAAGGGCTACACGGATGCCGTGATGGACGATGAGTTCCCGCTGTCGATGTTCTTCGAGACCCTCCACAAGAAGATGAAGCCCGTCATCGAATCGACCGTCGGCATCCGCGGCACGGACGACTGATGACCACGCGCGCACTGCGCGCGTTCCGAGTGTGACGCTGGGGCGCACCGCGCTGCGGCCGGAACCTGTTCTGTGGATCTCTCCGCGGGTTCCGGCCGCAGAAGCCCCTCCGAACCGGAAGAGTGAGCGACATGGATGAACCCATCGAATCGAGACCGTCCGGCCGAACCGTGGTGCTCGCGGGAGCGACGAGTGCGGCGGGGCGGGCGGTGGCACGCGCTCTGCACGGCGCGGGGGCTCGCGTGATCGCGACCGGCCGTTCTGCCGAAGGGCTGCAGGCGTTGGCGGATGTCGGCGCTGAGGTGTTCCTCGCGGACGCGACCTCGCTCGACGAGATGACGGTGCTGGCGGCGCAGGTCGGCCACGTCGATGCGGTGATCCCGCTGGTCGGCGGCTGGCGCGGAGGCGGAGGCCTCGCCGGGCAGTCGGACGACGACTTCGCCGCACTGCTGCCCGCGCTCGAGGCCGTTCGCGCGACGAGCCGGGCATTCGACGCGGCACTTCGCGCATCGGGGGCCGGCCGGTTCGCGATCGTGTCGTCGACGGCTGTCGCGCGGCCCCTCGCCGGCGGGGCGAACTATGCCGCGGCGAAGGCGGCGAGCGAGGCATGGGCCCGGGCCGTCGCTCAGGGGTATGCCAAGTCCGCGCGCGATGCCGGAGAACCGTTGCGCGCGGCATCCGTCGTGTTCCGTGCCAAGGCGCTCGATCCCGAGGTCCTGGCCGCGCGGATCCTCACCCTGTGGGATACGGACGCCGCCGACCTCAACGACCGGGTGTTCGACCTCGACTGACACCACCTCCGCGACGATCCGCCGACGGAGTGACGATCTGCGGAGCTTCTCCTGTTGAAACCTCGGGGAATCGTCCGGGGCTCGGGGAATCGTCCGACCCTCAGCGGGCCTCGGGCGGCATGCCGGGGACGATGGGCGGAGCCTCCGCGCGCCGGGCACGGTCCGACTCGATCGACGACGCCTCCGCCACAGCTTCTGCCCCGGCGTCGCCGCCGTCGCCGTCTTCCGCGTCGCCGTGGTCGATCTCCTGCTCCGGCGCCTCCGCGTAGAGCTCGGTGAGCTTGCGGTACGACCGGGTGAAGAACGCCAGCGTCGCGGCGACCACCATGATCAGCCCCGCGAACAGGCAGATCAGCGCGATGCCGCGAGCCTCGCCCTCGCCGAGCAGCCAACCCCACCTCTGCTGCCCCTCGCGGGTGTCCATGTACGGGATGATCAGGAACTCGGCGATCGGGGCGATCAGGAACGCGGTGATCGGGGCGGCGGCCGCTTCCATGGCCGCGGCCACACCGAACACGCGGCCCTGCCGTTCGTAGGGCACGACCTTCTGGATGATGGTCTGCTCCGCGGCCTCGACCGGCGGCACCAGGGCCATGTACGCCCACATGCCGATCACGTACAGCGGCCACCACTCGCGCAGCATGAACACCGAGCCGAGTAGGCCCATGGCGATCACGACGAGCAGCATGGTGCGCATGGGCTTGGGGCCCAGTCCGAACTTCGCCACCAGGCCACCGCCGACGAGGAACCCGGTCGAGGCGAAGGCCAGCGCGAAGCCCCAGGTCTGCGCGTCGAACAGCGTGAGCCCGTACGGGTCCATGAGCGCCATGTAGACGCCGCCGATGAGGTTGTTGAAGGTGGAGAAGATGATCAGCGCGAACAGCCCGGGAGCGAGTCGGATGGCCCGCACGCTGCCGCGGAAGTCGAGTGCACTGGAGGCGTTCGGGTCGGGCTCCGGCGTCCCCTCAGGGATGCGGATGAAGAGCAGGTGGGCGAACGTGAGCGCCATGGCCGCGATCGCGATGGCCAGGGTCCATCCCATGCCGAGGAACCCGATCGACAACCCCGAGAACACGCTCGTGACGAGGAACGCGATGCCCTGCACCGTGCCGACGAGCCCGTTGGCGTTCGCGCGCTTGTCTTCGGGGATCAGCAGGGTCACCGTCGTGGACAGCGCGATGTTGCGCAGTTGCTCGATCACACCGCCGAAGAGGATGATGCCCGAGAACAGCCAGAACCACGGACCGCCCAGGTCGAGCAGTGCGGCTTCGGGCTGCCAGAGATAGAGGAGCCCCGCCACCAGGAAGGCCGCGGCGGAGATGACACTCGAGATCACCATGACCGTGTGCTTGCGGTTGCGATCGACGATCGTGCCGAACGCCATCGCGAAGAACGCGACAAACAGCATGTACGCCCCGCCGATGATGCCCGTGGCCAGCACCGACTGCGTCTCGATGTAGACCCAGAACGTGAGCGCGAACCAGAGGAAGCTCGTCGTCACGTTCGCGATGAGCGTGTTGACGAGGACGTTGGCGAAGGCCGTCTTCGCTGCGGTGCGCTCCATGGGTACGAGGGTAGGGCGGGCATCCGACATCCGGAAGACCCTTCCCGCCCGGTGCACCCGGATCGGACGATTAGGCTGGATCGGTGAGCATCCAGCATGACCCCGCGATCCGGGGCTTCGCCAGTGACAACTACTCCGGCATCCACCCCGAGGTCCTCGCGGCCATCGCGGCGGCGAACGGCGGGCACCAGAGCGCCTACGGCGAGGATGCGTACACCGCGCGCCTGCAGGAGGTCTTCCAGGCGCACTTCGGCGAGGGCGTCGAGGCGTTCCCGGTCTTCAACGGCACGGGCGCGAACGTCACCGGCCTGCAGTCGATGCTGCCGCGCTGGGGCGCGGTGATCGCGGCATCCACCGCCCACATCAACGTCGACGAGGCAGCGGCACCCGAGAAGATCGGCGGCTTCAAGCTGCTCACGGTCCCCACCGACGACGGCAAGCTCACCACCGAGCTCATCGACCGCGAGGCCTGGGGCTGGGGCGACGAGCACCGCGCACAGCCGCTGGTGGTCTCGATCACGCAGTCGACCGAGCTCGGCACGCTGTACACGGCCGACGAGATCCGCACGATCGCCGACCACGTGCACGAGCGCGGCATGAAGCTGCACCTCGACGGGGCCCGCCTCTCGAACGCCGCCGCCGCCCTCGACCTGCCGCTGCGGGCGTTCACCCGCGACGCCGGGGTCGACGTGCTCACCTTCGGCGGCACCAAGAACGGTGCGATGCTCGGCGAGGCCATCGTCGTGCTGAACCCCGACGCCGCCCACGGCCTGAAGTACTCGCGCAAGTTCAACATGCAGCTGTCGTCGAAGATGCGGTTCGTGTCGGCGCAGCTGATCGCGCTGCTCGAGGGCGACCTGTGGCTGCGCAACGCGAAGCACGCGAACGCGATGGCGGCGCGCCTGCGTGCGGAGATCGAGGCCGGCATCGCCGACGGATCCATCCAGGGCGTCGACTTCACGCAGCCGACCCAGTCCAACGGTGTCTTCGCGATCCTGCCCGACGGCGTCGCCGACCAGCTCCGCGATTCGGTCCGGTTCTACGACTGGGACGCGGCTCGCAAGGAAGTGCGCTGGATGTGCGGCTTCGACACCGAAGAGGCCGACGTCGACGCGTTCGTCGCGGAGTTGTCGCGCCTCACCCGCGGCTGACGCGACGGCATCCTCGAGACCCCGGGTTCGCGTCGAAACCCCTGGCTTCCGCCCCACCCAGCACGGGGTCTCGGCGCGAAGCCGGGGTCTCGGCGCTCGCGAGGCGACGCAGCGCGACGCGACTAGCGGAGGAGACCGAGGTAGGCGAGGGCCTGGCGGACGAGGGTCCCCCGACCGTTCTCCATCTCGGCGGCGACCGCATCGGAGCCGGCGGCCTCCGGCGAGAACCAGGTGACCTCGAGGGCATCCTGACGCGGCTCGCACGTGCCGGTCACCGGCACCACGAAGGCCAGCGACACGGCGTGCTGCCGGTCGTCGTGGAACGCGCTCACGCCCGGGATCGGGAAGTACTCCGCCACGGTGAACGGGAGCGGCTGCGGTGGCAGCAGCGGGAAGGCCATCGGCCCGAGGTCGTTCTCGACGTGACGGAAGAGGGCGTCGCGGATGGTCTCGCCGAAGCGGACGCGCCCCGAGACGATCGTGCGGGTCATCTCCCCCATCGGCGTGGAGCGCAGGAGGATGCCGATCTCGATCACCTGACCGGAGCCGTCGGTGCGCACCGGAATCGCCTCGACGTAGAGCATCGGCAGTCGGCGCCGCGCCTCTTCGAGTTCGAACTCGCTCAGCCAGCCGGGGTTGCCGTCGGGGACCGGCGGGTTCGAGTCCGCGAACGCGCCGAGACCATCGTCTTCGGGCTCCGGATCGGGATCAGGTGTGCGGACCGCCATGTGTCCTTTCTACCAGCCGCCTCCCCCGACCGACACCGCGTGCACGTCCGTCGTCCCTGGCAGGATGACGGTGTGAGCGAGAACCTGACGATCGACGACACGGCGACCCGCTGGTCGGCCGCCAACCGCGGACGGATGCCGCTGCTGGTGCTGCTGCACGGCTACGGCGCCGACGAGCACGACCTGTTCGGGCTCGTCCCGTACCTCCCCGAGGGCATCGCCGTCGCCTCGGTCGCCGCTCCCCTCGCACCGCCGTGGCCGATGCCGGGGCGGTCCTGGTACGCGATCGAGGGGCTCGACGGACGCAGCCCCGAGGCGGTCACGGTCGCCGCCGAGGCGTTCCTGCGATGGCTCGACGCCGCGGCAGCGGACGCCCCCTCCGTCGCACTGCTCGGCTTCTCGCAAGGGGCGGCGGTGTCGCTGCAGGCCCTGCGGATCGCTCCCGAGCGCTTCGGCGCGGTCGTGGCACTCAGCGGGTACGTGGCGCAGGGCGAGCTGCCGAACGACGAGGAACTGGCCGAACTGCGCCCACCCGTGTTCTGGGGGCGCGGCACGCACGACGACGTCATCCCGCCCGAACTGGTCGATCACACCGCCCAGTGGCTTCCCGGCCACTCCGACCTGTCGGGCCGGGTCTACACCGGACTCACGCACAGCATCTCCGAAGAGGAGCTGGCCGACGTGCACCGGTTCCTCACGAAGTGGCTCGACGGGATCGCGAAGAGCTGATCGCGACTCCGACACGCCCGGGAGTTGCGCAATCCTGACAACCCCGGGTATCGTCGTGGAGTCCTGTCCGCCGTGTCTGGAAGTCCTTTGATCTGATCCGTCGCCTCCGCGCTCTTCTTTCCGCGCGCTGACCCGACGATCGCCGACTCCACGGCTGACCTCCCTCCTCCCGCGACGCTTCCGCGTCCGGTCGAGGACCGGCAGAGGTCCGGTGTCAGTGCACCCTCGCACTCGACAGGAGACACTCATGTCACAACCCACCACTCTTCACGCGTCGGTCATCCTCGACCGGCTCACCTTCACCTGGCCCGACGGCTCGGTCGCGCTCGACGGCGTCTCCGGCGCCTTCGGATCCGGACGCACCGGACTCGTCGGTCGCAACGGCGCGGGCAAGTCGACGCTGCTGCGGCTGATGGCCGGTGAGCTCGAACCGACGTCGGGCGTCGTCACGGCATCCGGCGAGGTCGCCTACCTCCCCCAGCAGCTGACCCTCGATGTCGACCGCCGCGTCGCCGAACTGCTCGGCGTCTCCGTGGCGCTCGACGCCGTGCAGGCGATCAGCGCCGGCGACGTCGACCCCGCCCACTTCGATGCGGTCGGCGACGACTGGGACATCGAAGCCCGCGCCGAGGCGTCGTTGGCGGAGGCAGGTCTCGCCCCGGAGTTCCTCGACCGCAGGGTCGGAGAGCTGTCCGGCGGCGAGGCCGTGCTCGTCGCGATCGCCGGCATCCGCCTGCGCCGTGCG
Source organism: Microbacterium sp. NPDC055665 (assembly GCF_053618035.1). Lineage (NCBI taxonomy): Bacteria > Bacillati > Actinomycetota > Actinomycetes > Micrococcales > Microbacteriaceae > Microbacterium > Microbacterium sp. NPDC055665. The sequence continues at coordinate 296,389 of NZ_JBSHGY010000003.1, forward strand.
CCGATCACGCTCCTCGACGAGCCGACCAACAACCTCGACCGCGACGCCAGGGCGAAGCTCGCAGCGATGGTGCGCGCCTGGAAGGGCACGCTCATCGTCGTCAGCCACGACCTGTCACTGCTCGAGCTGATGGACGACACCGCCGAGCTCTATGCCCAGACGCTGAGCGTGTTCGGCGGACCGTACTCGGAGTGGCGCGCCTGGCTGGACGCCGAGCAGGATGCCGCGAAGCAGGCCGAGGTCGCGGCTGCGCAGGTGCTCCGCAAGGAGAAGCGCCAGCGGATCGAGGCCGAGGTCAAGCTCGCGCATCGCGCCCGCACGGCGAAGAAGGCCGAGATCGAGAAGCGGGTCCCGAAGATCATCGCGCACGGTCGCAAGATGGCCGCTGAGGTGTCGGCTGGCAAGTTGCGCACCGAGGTCGGGGCGAAGGAGGAGGCCGCCCATGCCGCGCGCGAGGAGGCCGGGCGCCGCGTGCGCTCGGACTCCTCGATGAAGATCGAGCTGCCCGATCCGCAGGTGTCACGCAGCCGCCGCATCGCGACGGTCGGCGACGAGGAGCGGGCGTGGGTGATCCAGGGTCCGGAGCGTGTGGCACTGATCGGACGGAACGGCGCCGGCAAGACCACGCTGCTCGAGCGGTTGGTCGCGGGCGGTGTTCACAACTCCTCAATTACGACGGCCGATGGCCCGGAACAGGGCTCTTCGGCCGATTCAGCCGAAGAATCGAGGAGTCATGAACGGCCCACCCTGCACATCGAGTCCCACACGGACCTGATCGGCTACCTGCCGCAGCGGGTCGACGGCCTCGACGAGGAGCGGTCGGTGTTCGAGAACATCGCGGCCGCAGCACCCCAGGTCCCGGAGAAGGAGCTGCGCAACCGGCTCGCCCGGTTCCTGATCCGCGGGGCGACAGCAGAGCGTCCGGTGTCCGCGCTCTCCGGCGGCGAGCGCTTCCGCGTCGCGCTGGCGAAGTTGCTGCTCGCCGATCCCGCCCCGCACCTCGTGGTGCTCGACGAGCCGACGAACAACCTCGACGTCGATACGGTCGACCAGCTGGTCGAGGCGTTGCGCGCCTACCGGGGAGCCGTACTCGTCGTCAGCCACGACGACGCGTTTCTGCGCCGACTCGACCTCGATCTGACGCTCGAGATCGACGGCGAGGGGTCGCTGCAGGAGGTGTCGCTGGGGTCGTGACCAGGGCGATCGGTGCCGGGCCGGGGTTCTTCCCGGCCCGGCATCGTCACACCAGCCCGGCTTCGTAGGCGAGGATCACCGCCTGCACCCGGTCGCGGAGGTCGAGCTTCTGCAGGATGCGTCCGACATGGGTCTTCACGGTCGACTCGGAGACGAAGAGAGTCTGGCCGATCTCGGTGTTGTTGTAGCCCTTCGCGATCGCGAGGAGCACCTCCCGCTCCCGCTCGGTCAGCACGTCCAACCTCGGGTCGACCGTCTCGGTCTGCCGCGGCAGGCGGGTGGCGAACAGGTCGAGCATCGACCGGGTGACTCGCGGGGAGACGAGGGCGTCACCGGCGGCGATCGCACGGATGGCTTCGGTCAGCTGCGCGGGCGGCGTGTTCTTCAACAGGAACCCGCTCGCACCGGCCCGCAGGCTCCCGAACGCGTACTCGTCGAGGTCGAACGTCGTGAGCACCAGTACTCGGCTCGACGGCGTCCCTCGAACGATGCGCCTGGTCGCCTCGATGCCGTCCATCTCCGGCATCCGGATGTCCATCAGGATCACATCGGGCCGCAGATCTTCCGCCACGTGCACGGCTTCGGCGCCGGACGCGGCCTCGCCGATGACGCGCATGTCGTCCTCGGCGTCGAGCACCATCCGCATCCCGCGACGGATCAATTCATGGTCGTCGACGATGAGCACGCGAATCTGCTCTTCGCTCATGAGCCCTCCTCCTGTTCGGGGATCTCCACCCGCACCCGCCAGCCGCCGCCGGGCACAGGACCTGCTTCAACCGTTCCCCCCGCGAGCCGGGCGCGTTCACGGATGCCGACGAGGCCGCGCCCCGATCCGACCGACGCCGCCGGTGGCCCCTGCCGCCCGTCGTCGGTTATCTCGATGACGAGGAGGTCGGCCCGGAAGTCGAGGCTCACGAGAACCTCGCGCGGTTCCTTCGCATACCGGAGGGCGTTCGTGAGGGCTTCCTGCACGATGCGGTGGATCGTGTTCTGCACGGCGGGCGACGACGGTGCTGTTCCCTCCGTGCGCACCGTCACCGGCAGCCCCGCGGTGCGGAAGGTCTCGACCAGCGCAGCCAGTTCGCTCAACCCGGGGTTCGGCCGCAGCGGGCTCTGCTCCTCGCCATCACCGGCTTCGTCGCCGAGCGCGCCCAGCAGCTGCCGCATCTCGACGAGCGACTGCCGACCGACCTCGCCGATCTCCTGGATGGCGCTGCGCGACCGCTGCGGATCCTTCTCGGCGAGCGCGCTCGCGCCGTCGGCGAGCGACACCATCACCGACACGCTGTGCGCGACCACGTCGTGGATCTCGCGGGTGATCCTGGCGCGCTCCGCCAGTGTCGCGATGCGTGCCTGCTGGTCGCGTTCGCGCGCGAGCTGGTTGGCGCGGTCGAGGATCGCCCCGATATACCGGCGTCGATCACCCACGGTCACTCCGAGGAGCGCGGCGATCAGCATCACGACGAGGAACAGCAGACTCCCCGGGACGGAGGTGAAGGCGCTCTCCGGTGCACCGCGACGCAACCAGTCCAGGGCGGGGAAGACGAGGACACCGGCCAGCACCGTCACCCCGAACGCGATCCATCCGCTGCGGTTCGACCGGTAGACGAAGAGGGCGTAGAGCGCGAGGCCGAGTCCGAACGGCTCCGCCGGGGTGTCCGACACGAGGGCGATGACCGCGACGACGGCGAACACCGCGAACGTGAGCCAGGGCCGCTGGCGGCGCAGGAGCAGTCCGGCGGCGGCGATCGCACCGAGCACCAGCGGGACGATGATCGAGGCGTCCGGCGACCAGACTCCCGACGACAGCGGGGTGATCAGCGCCAGGAATGTGCTGAGGAGCAGATAGAGGAAGGCGAGCAGCCCGTCGAAGAGCCAGGGATGCCGGCTCCAGAACCGCCGCACCACGCCGGGAGGACGCGGCAGATTCATCGCGCGGACATCGCCCTCGGCGGGTGCTGACTCTCGCATGGGACGACTCTACGCACCGCACCCGTGGCGTTCCGTCAGCCCGCGACGGCGACGAGCGCTCCGGTCGCGGGGCGCGGCGTGGCGGCACGGTCGACGACACTCCCCCGCGATACCGGCTCCCACGTCTGCCTGCGCACCGCGCGCGAGCGCTGCGAGACCGCCGTCTCGATGCCGAGGACCGCGAGCCACCCCATCCCGATCGTGGTCGCGACGAGTTCGAGGATGCTGCCGATGTCGGTACGGAACTGCAGGAGCGAGAGGATGCCACCCGCCGCGGCGATCACCGCGGTCGAGATGCCGGCGCCCAGCGACAGGATCCGCAGCATGACGCGGTCCTTCACGAACGACACCTGCAGCATTGCGAACGCGGCCAGCGCGAACGCGAGCACGGCGACCGTCGTGTGCACGAGGTCCTGCCAGGTGAACGTGGGACCGACCGGCAGTGGGCATCCGGTGGTGCACGGCACCTGCGAGGCGACCAGGAACAGCGACGACGCGATCGCCACCGAGAGCGACGGCGACCAGATGCTCAGCCAAGGCGCCGTCGAACGCAGACCGCGCGAGGCCCAGGCGACCGAGAAACCTCCGGCGACGAGCAGGAGCAGTGCGACCTCGAACCACCCGGCCGTCGGCTCACCGGCAGCCCCGAGTCCGCTCACGTAGAGCACCCGATCGATGCTCAGCCGTGCGATCCAGATGATCGTCAGGGCCACGGCGACGAGGACGCTTCCGGCGATCGCGACGAGAGCGCGGAGGGCGGTTCGGGCAGGGGCGGAAGCGGTCTGTTCGGTGGGCACAAGGAGACGGTATGAGCGGAGGCATCCGCGTCGCGTCGGACCGAAGTGCCCACTACGGAGGGGTGTGGTACTCAGGTACGACGTCCCTGACAAGCTCGTCGCGCGTCCCTTTCGCCCCGATGTCCCCGGCCTCGACGAAGATGGAGGGATGAGCGACGTGCTCGAACGCTTCACCCCCGCCACGCAGGACTGGTTCCGGGGTGCCTTTCCCGCGCCAACTCCCGCACAGGCGGGCGCCTGGGACGCGATCTCGGCGGGCAAGCACGCGCTCGTGGTGGCTCCGACCGGCTCGGGAAAGACGCTCTCGGCTTTCCTCTGGGCGATCGACAGCGTGTTCCGGGAGCGCATGCGCGAGACGGCCCCGCCCGCGAAGGGCGAGCCGCGCACGCGCATCCTCTACATCTCGCCGTTGAAGGCCCTCGGCGTCGACGTCGAGCGCAACCTGCGGTCCCCACTCATCGGCATCGGGCAGTCGGCCCGGCGGCTCGGCGTGCCCGCGCCCGCAGTCACGGTCGGTGTGCGCTCGGGCGACACGACCTCGAGCGACCGTCGCAAGTTGGTCTCCGACCCACCCGACATCCTCATCACCACCCCCGAGTCGCTGTACCTCATGCTCACGAGTCGCGCGGGCGAGACGCTGCGCGGCGTCCACACCGTGATCATCGACGAGGTGCACGCGGTCGCCGCCACCAAACGCGGCGCGCACCTCGCCGTGAGCCTGGAGCGCCTCGACGCGCTGCGCCGACTCAACGGCATCGAGACCCCGGCGCAGCGCATCGGCCTCTCGGCCACGGTCCGCCCCATCGACGAGGTGGCGCGGTTCCTCGGCGGCTCGGCACCGGTCGAGATCGTCGCCCCTCCCGCATCCAAGACCTTCGAGCTCGGCGTGGTCGTGCCGATGGACGACATGACCAACCCGCCGCCACCGCCCGGAGTGCCGGGAGAGGCGGCGGATGCCGAGTACAGCGAGGTCACCGGCTCGGTGTGGCCGCACGTCGAAGAGGCGATCGTCGACCGCATCCTGCAGAACAACTCCACGATCGTGTTCGCCAACTCCCGCCGACTGGCCGAGCGTCTCACCGGCCGCCTGAACGAGATCTACTCCGAGCGGATCGGGGTCGAGCTTCCGGCCGCGACCGTGCCCGCCGCGATGATGGCCCAGGCCGGGGCGACCGCGGGCGCCGATCCCGTGCTCGCCAAGGCGCACCACGGCTCGGTGTCGAAGGAGCAGCGCGCCCAGGTCGAGGAGGAGCTCAAGTCGGGCGTGCTGCGCTGCGTCGTCGCGACGAGCAGCCTCGAGCTCGGCATCGACATGGGCGCGGTCGACCTCGTGATCCAGGTCGAGGCCCCGCCGTCCGCCGCCTCGGGGCTGCAGCGCGTCGGCCGCGCCGGGCACCAGGTGGGCGAGATCAGCCGCGCCGCGCTCTTCCCGAAGCACCGCGGCGACGTGCTGCACACCGCGATCGTGACCGAGCGGATGCTGGCGGGCAAGATCGAGGCGATCCAGGTGCCTCGCAACCCGCTCGACATCCTCGCGCAGCAGACCGTGGCGGCGAGCGCGCTCGGAGCCATCAGCGTCGAGGAGTGGTTCGAGACGGTCCGCCGCTCCGCACCCTTCCAGGCGCTGCCCCGCTCGGCCTACGAAGCGACGCTCGACCTGCTGGCCGGACGCTTCCCGTCCGACGAGTTCGCCGAGCTGCGGCCGCGCCTGGTGTGGGATCGCGATGCCGGCACCCTCACCGGAAGACCCGGTGCGCAGCGCATCGCCGTGACAAGCGGCGGCACCATCCCCGACCGCGGCCTGTTCGGTGTGTTCGTGGCCGGCGAGACGACTGGCGCCCGCGTCGGCGAGCTCGACGAGGAGATGGTCTACGAGTCGCGGGTGGGCGACGTGTTCACGCTCGGGACGACGAGCTGGCGCATCGCCGAGATCACCCACGATCGCGTCAACGTCATCCCCGCCTACGGGCAGCCCGGAAAGGTGCCGTTCTGGCACGGCGACGGCATCGGTCGGCCGTTCGAGCTCGGCGAAGCCCTGGGCGCGTTCTCCCGTGAGGTGTCGGCGGCCACTCCCGAGAAGGCGGCGCAGCGACTGATCGAGGCGGGTCTCGACGAGCAGGCGCGCGCGAACCTCATGGCCCACCTGACCGAGCAGCGCGAGGCGACGGGCACCCTTCCGACCGACCGCACGCTCACGGTCGAGCGCGGCCGTGACGAGGTGGGCGACTGGCGGGTCATCCTCCATTCTCCCTACGGCATGAAGGTGCACGCGCCGTGGGCGCTGGCGATCAACGCCCGGGTGCGCGAGCGCCTCGGCGTCGAAGGATCGGCGGTGGCGAGCGACGACGGCATCATCGTGCGCATCCCGGATGCCGAGGCCGAGCCGCCCGGAGCCGAACTCTTCGTGTTCGAGCCCGACGAGCTGGAGCATCTCGTGACGGAGGAGGTGGGCGGCTCGGCGCTGTTCGCCTCGCGGTTCCGGGAGTGCGCGGCGCGGGCGCTGCTCATGCCGCGGATGAACCCGAACAAGCGCACGCCGCTGTGGCAGCAGCGACAGCGGTCGGCGCAGCTGCTCGAGGTGGCCCGGCGGCATCCGACCTTCCCGGTGATCCTCGAGACGCTGCGCGAGGTGCTGCAGGACGTCTACGACCTGCCCTCCCTGCGCAAGCTCGCGACCTCCATCGCCGACCGCCGCATCCGGCTGGTCGAGACCGAGCCCGGTCAGCCGTCGCCCTACGCCCGCGACCTGCTGTTCGGCTACGTCGGCGCCTTCATGTACGAGGGGGACTCGCCCCTCGCCGAGCGCCGGGCCGCGGCGCTCTCGGTCGACCCCGCCCTTCTCGGCGAACTTCTGGGGACGGTCGAGCTCCGCGAGCTGCTCGACCCGGATGTGATCGCCCAGTTCGAGCGGGAGGCGCAGCGGCTCGACCCCGACCGCCGCGCCCGCGGGCTCGAGGGTGTCGCCGACCTGCTGCGGATGCTCGGACCACTCGACGCGGAAGAGGTGGCGGCACGCCTCGACCCGGCGAGTGTGCTCGAGACGGAAGCGGAGACCGTCGACACCGCGACCGCCGCCGCGCTCCTGGACGATCTGATCACCGCGCGCCGCGCGATCCCGGTGACGATCGGCGGTGTGAGCCGGGTGGCCGCGATCGAAGACGCAGGACGACTGCGCGATGCGCTCGGCGTCGCTCTCCCGACGGGCATCCCGGTGGCGTTCCTCGAACCGCTGGCCGACCCGCTGGGAGACCTCGTCGCCCGCCACGCCCGCACGCACGGCCCCTTCACGACGGATGCCGTCGCCACCCGGTTCGGACTCGGCTCCGCGGTCGCCCGCCACACCTTGCAGCGGCTCGAGAACGCCGGCCGTCTCACGAGCGGCTATTTCCTGCCGGAGGCTGCCGGCCCTTCGACGGGCTCAGGGACCGGCGACGCGATCGAATGGTGCGACAGCGAGGTGCTGCGTCGCCTGCGGATGCGCTCGCTCGCGGCCATCCGCGGTTCGGTCGAGCCGGTCTCCCCCGAGGCCTATGCACGGTTCCTCCCCGACTGGCAGCACGTGGGCCGACCGCTGGAGGGCGTCGACGGCGTCCTGAGCGTGATCGAGCAGTTCGCGGGGGTGCCGATCCCCGCGAGTGCGTGGGAATCGCTGGTCCTGCCCTCGCGGGTGCGCGACTACTCCCCCGCGATGCTCGACGAGCTCACGGCGGCGGGCGAGGTCATCTGGTCCGGCCACGGCACGCTCCCGGGTCGCGACGGCTGGGTGTCGCTGCATCCGGTCGACCTCGCGCCCTTCACCTTGCCGGAGCGGGATGCCGAGATCGCATCCGACTCCTTGGAGTCGCGCATCCTCATCGCGCTCGACGTCGGCGGCGCCTACTTCGCGGCTCAGCTCAAAGACATGGCCGCGGCCGAGAACGAGCAGTCCGTGCTCGAGGCGCTGTGGTCGCTGACGTGGTCGGGCTACGTGACGAACGATACGTTCGGCCCGATCCGCTCGCTCCTCGCGGGCGGCTCGCAGGCCCACAAGGTGAAGCGCCGAGCACCCCGCGCCCGCACCTATCGCGGCGTATCCTTCACGGGTTCCGCGGCGCCGCGGCCGGCGTCGATCGGCGGACGCTGGTCGCTGCTGCCGGCGCTCGAGACGGATGCCGCCCGTCGCGCCACCGTCACCGCAGGCCTCCTGCTCGACCGCTACGGGGTCGTCACCCGCGGCGCCGTGCAGGCCGAGGGCGTTCCCGGCGGCTTCGCCCAGGCGTACCGCGTACTCGCCGGTTTCGAGGAGGCGGGCCACTGCCGTCGCGGCTACGTGATCGAGAAGCTCGGGGCCGCGCAGTTCGCCGCCTCCGGCACGGTCGACCGACTCCGCACCTACGCCGGGCTCGCCGATCCGCCGCCACGCAAGGCCGTGACCCTCGCGGCCACCGATCCTGCGAACCCCTACGGCGCGGCCCTCGGGTGGCCCAAGCTCGACGGGGTGTCGCACCGCCCCGGCCGCAAGGCGGGCGGCCTGGTCGTGCTCGTCGACGGCACCCTCGTGCTCTCCCTCGAGCGTGGCGGCCGCACGGTGCTGTCGTTCAGCGACGACGGCGAGGTGCTGCGCGCCGCAGCAGCCGACCTGGCCGCCACCGCACGCGCCCGACGACTGGACACCCTGACCGTCGAGAAGATCAACGGCGAGGGCGTCTACGGCACCGAGCTCGCGCTCGCCCTCCAGGAGGCGGGCTTCGTGGCCACTCCGCGCGGCTACACGCTCCGCAAGGTGGTCTGAGCGATGCACCTACGCTGGAAGCCATGATCCGAGAGTTCGCCGCCGGCATCCGCACCCTGCTGCGCGGATTCGGGCTGTGGCGCACCCGACCGGGTCTCATGCTGCTCGGGCTGATCCCGGCGATCATCGCGGTCATCGTGCTCGCCGCCGCCCTGGTCCCCCTCGTGATCGGCATGCCGTCGGTCTCCACTTGGCTGACGCCGTTCGCCGACGGATGGATCGAGCCGTGGCGAGGGTTGCTGCGCACCGCTGTGGGACTGGTCGTCGTCGCTGCCGCCCTGGCTCTCGCCAGCGTGGTCTTCAGCGCCCTGACCCTGACCATCGGCGACCCCTTCTATCAGCGCGTCTGGCATGCCGTCGAGGTCGACCTCGGCTCGCCCCCGCCCGCCGACGGCGGCAGCTTCTGGACCACTCTCGGCGAAGGGCTCCGGCTCGTCGTGCTCGGCATCCTGATCGCGATCGGCGTGCTCCTGATCGGCTTCATCCCGGCGGTCGGCGGCTTCCTCGGCCCGGTTTCGGGTGTCGTCCTGACCGGGCGACTGCTGGCGCGCGAACTCACGGGGCGTGCCTTCGACGCGCGCGACCTCAGCCCGACCGATCGTTCCGCGCTGTTCTCGGGCAGCCGCGCGCGGGTGCTCGGTTTCGGCGTCGCGACGCAGCTCTGCTTCCTGATCCCCGGCGGGGCCGTCGCGATCATGCCGGCCGCGGTCGCCGGCAGCACGATGCTCGCGCGCGATCTGCTCGCCCGCACCGCCGCCACCACAGCATCGTCGCCGGGAGCGCCGGCGACGCCGCCACCGCCCCCACCGCACGCCGCGCCGTCGCCGCTTCCGCCGCCCCCGCATCTCGGCGCGGGATCCGGAGCCTCCTGATGCCCGAGGGCGACACCGTCTTCCGCACCGCGAGGCGCCTCGACGAGGCCATCGCCGGCGCCGAGGTCACGCGCTTCGACCTTCGCGTGCCCCGCTTCGCGACGCTCGACCTGACCGGTCAGCCCGTGCACGGAGTCGTCCCGCGCGGCAAGCACCTGCTCATGCGCATCGGCGACAGCACCCTGCATTCGCATCTGCGCATGGACGGCGCGTGGTTCACCTACCGCCGAGGCGAGAAGTGGCGGCATCCGGCCTTCAAGGTCCGTGCGATCGTCGGCACCTCCGAGCGCGAGGCCGTCGGCGTCGACATCGCCGAGATCGAGGTCGTCCCCACTCGCGACGAGGACCAGCTCGTCGGCTACCTCGGCCCCGATCCGCTCGCGGACGACTGGGATGTGGCCGAGGCCCTCCGACGACTCGGAGCCGACACCCGCAGCATCCACGTCGCCCTCCTCGATCAGCGCAACGTCGCGGGATTCGGCAACGAGTACGCGGCAGAGCTCCTGTTCCTGCGCGGAATCGTGCCGACGCGTCCGACGCCCGAGGTCGACCTGGCCGCCCTCCTCGACCTCGGGGTGCGCACCATCCGCACCAACCGCGACCGCCGCCACCGCACCTTCACGGGCATCGACCGTCCGGGCCAGGGCACCTGGGTCTACGGCCGCGCCGGGCGCCCGTGCCGCCGCTGCGGAACCCTCATCCGGCGCGGCGAGCAGGGCGCCGATCCGACCCGCGAGCGCATCACGTTCTGGTGTCCGGTCTGCCAGCGCTGACCTCGCAGCGCCGCCGACGGCTCGACCGAGTCGGTCACTCGCTGCGGCGCCCGTGCACCGGCCGGGCGTTCGCCGGCGGGGTCCCGACCTCCTGCACGGTGTGACCGCTGCATGCGCGGGTCGTCATGCGGGCCTGCTCGATGCGTGACACGACGAACCAGCGCATCGCGTCGCGCAGAAGGCACCAGCCGACCAGGTACCACTGGCCGTTCGTGGAGGCGAACATCACGGGCTCGATCTCACGCGCGGTCGTGGCACCGGTGAGGGAGGTGTACCGGATCCGGATCGTCCGCTGCTCGGCCATCGCCTCCTCGAGCACCGACCGGACGGCGCGGGAGGACGGGGGCGATCCATCGACCCACACTCGACGCCCCAGGTCGGCTGCCCTCTCCCGTGTGCGGGGATCGAGAACGTCCATGATCTTCTGCACCCCCGCCGATGCCAGATCGGAGTAGGGAGCATCGGGCGCCGCCGACACAGCCGCCAGGAGTGCCACGGCCTGGGCCGGCGACAGGGTGACGGGCGGCAGGGATGCACTCGACGCCAACCCGTAGCCGCCGCCGGGCCCCGGGCGCGACCACACCGCCGCGCCGCTGCTCGCCAGCGCGGCGAGGTCTCGCTTCACCGTCCGCACCGATACCTCGAACTCGGCGGCGAGGCGCTCCGCCGTGTATCCGCGCGTGCCGTTGCGGCGCAACATCTCCGTGAGCGCATGGAGCCGTTCGGTTCGCTTCACCGCCGGCACCTCGTGGAATTCATGACAGAAATAGTGCCATACAGCTGTCCGGAGCGGCTGCGAGCATCGAGATATGACGACAGAAACACGGAATCCGACCATCATCCTCATCGCGGGCCACTGGCTCGGCGCCTGGGCCTGGGACGAGGTGCGGGAGGGTCTGACAGCGAACGGTCAGGACGCCATCGCGATCACGCTCCCCGGTCTCGATGCGCACGATCCCGAGCGATCCTCCCGGACCCTCGACGATCAGGCCGCGGCGATCGAAGAGGCCATGACACGCGCGGGCGCCTCGGCGGAGCAGCCCGTGGTGCTCGTGGGCCACAGCGGGGCCAACGCTCCGCTCAGCATCGTGGTCGACCGGCATCCGGAGCTCATCCGCCGGATCGTCTGGGTCGACTCCGGCCCCGTCGCACCGGGAAGCGTCTTCGCGCCGGAGCTCCCCGACGCGGCGGAAGAGCTGCCTCTGCCGCCCTTCGATGTCCTCGGAGAGCAGGCCAGCCTCGAAGGTCTGAGCGCCGAGATGCTCGAGCGCTTCCGTGGCCGGGCCGTCCCCGAGCCCGGGCCGGTGCTCCGGCAGCCCGTCGAACTCACGAACGCGGAGCGCCGCCGAGTCCCCACCACCCTGGTCTGCTGCTCCCTCCCGAGCGCGCAGATGTTGGAGCTTGCCCGCGCCGGGCATCCTATGTTCGCCGAGGTCGACGCCCTCGATGATCTCGAAGTCATCGACCTCCCGACCGGACACTGGCCGATGTGGAGCCGGCCTGCGGATCTCGCGCGGGTGATCGGCTCCGCGGCGACCTCGGCCGACGAGGGCGCGTACACGCGAACAAGCTTGTAGGCACATGTAAAGTGTTACCGTTCGTCGGCCTCCAGCGACATCAGACATTTGAGCCGAAGGCACCGCGATTCCTCTCTTGAACGGAGAGGAAGAGCCGACAGGGGGCACCATGGAACCAGACCAAGAAGAGAGCTCGGAACCGTACCGTCAGGATTTCGCGCAGATGCCCGGAATCAATGGCAATCCGATTGGCGCATCATTCCGAGAGCTGTCGCCAGAAGACACGACACGACGAGGCATGATGTGGTCCTCGATCGGGGTCGGTGCCCTCGTCGTGGGCACCGGTATCTACTTTCTCGGAAAGTGGTTGCACTGGTTCTGAGACACACCACAGAACCCTGCCTCAACAGAAGTGCCCGTGGTCATCACCACGGGCACTTCTGCGCGTGCACGCAACTGCACCCGTTTGAAATCGTGATCGGGTCCGCCAAACCGCCGGACCGCCATGATCATGGCACGAGCTGATTACTCCGGGGGGATCGGCTCCTCATGCTGCGCCCGATACCGAGCGTCCTCTTTTCGCACCTGACGCGCTGTGAGCCAGCGGGTGAAGAGGCCGAGAATGATGACGCCTGCGATGGCAGCAGGCCAGGTGATGGGCGCCGGTACGTAGTGCACGCACAGCATGAAGGCGACAGGCACGGTCAAAAGGCCGACGATGAAGATTGCCGGTGGTGAGTTGATGCTCATCCTCGGCGGAACTCCATCGTTCTGTGCAGGAACTTCAGGCGACCGCTGTTCAGCAGCGGATGATCCCACCGACTGTCCCTCCGAGGAATCCTCCGAGCGAGGAGTGTTCACGGGGAACTCCCTTTTTCATTTATCAACTCCGGCCATATAACATGCTACCTGTTACTGTGCATCTCTCCCTGGAGGTCGGAGAGAACCTCTCACGCGCTCCCTACATCCATCCGCGGGAATGAATCCGCCCCTGCCGTGGTTGTTGATATATCCGGAGAACTCCGGAGCACGGGAGGAATCGTGGGTAAGAACTACGTCGACATCGAGAACGACCAGGGCGCGACGCTGCGGTACCGCAAGCACGCGAACGGTCGAGGTCTCGTCGCGCATGGCGCGAAGGTGCATCCGAAGGCGCACATCGAGGCGGGTGCCTATATCGAACCGGGCGCGCGCATCGGCGCCGGGGCGACCATCGCCCGCGGCGCCTGGATCGACGAAGACGCCGTGGTCGGCGAGGGCGCGTTCGTCGACGCGCACGCGCACATCGGCCAGGGCGCTGCGGTCGGCGATCACGCATACGTGGGTGTCCGCACCGACATCGGCGCCGGAGCGCGCATCGTCCGCGGAGCCAGGATCGGCGACGACGAGACGGTCGCCGCAGGCCTCACCATCGCGACGGACCAGAAAGGCCTCTGGCTCGCGGCCTGACCGCGCCCATTCGGGGCGATCGCTCACCGCGCCTCGCTGCCCGACTGACCCACCGCCCGGCGACTACAGCAGTCGCCGCTCCGACGCCCAGGCGGTGAGTTCGTGTCGCGACGAGAGCTGCAGCTTGCGCAGCACGGATGACACGTGGGTCTCGACCGTCTTGATCGAGATGAACAGCTCGGAGGCGACCTCTTTGTAGGCGTAGCCGCGGGCGATCAGTCGCATGACCTCCTGCTCGCGCGCCGAGAGCCGGTCGAGCTCATCGGTCGCGGTCGCGGTCTCTCCCGCGACGGCCCCGAACGCGTCGAGCACGAAGCCGGCGAGCCGCGGCGAGAACACCGCATCGCCGTCGGCCACGGCGTGAACGGCCTTGCTGACCTCGATGCCGGACGATCCCTTGGTGATGTATCCCCTCGCCCCCGCGCGGATCACCCGCACGACATCGGCCGCGGCATCCGACACGCTCAGCGCGAGGAACCGTGCCGCGGTCGGCGCCGAGCCGCGGATCACGGCCTCTCCCCCGGTCGCATCGTCGCCGGGGCCGCCCGGCAGATGCACGTCGAGCAGCACGACGTCGGGCTGCGTCTCGCCGATCACGGCGATGGCGGACGGCACATCCGCCGCCTCGCCCACGACGTCGACGCTCGCATCGAGGTCGGCGCGCAGGCCGGAGCGGAAGATCGAGTGGTCGTCGACGATCACGACGCGGATGGTGTCAGCCACGGTTCTCCTCCCTGGTGGGCGCGGGTCGCGCGGCCGGCCGATCCTGGTGCGCGCCTGATGTGATGCTGAGGTGCACCTCGGTGCCGTTCTCGTCGCTGCGGACGCCACCCGAGCCGCCGGCGCGGCGCATCCGGCCGATGATCGACTCCCGCACGCCGAGGCGGTCGCTCGGCACATCGTCGAGCGAGAACCCGGCACCGCGGTCGCGGATGAAGACGTCGACACCGGTCGCACTGCCCTCGATGTACACCGAGATCTCACCGCCCGCGTGCCGCGCCGCGTTCAGGATCGCCTCTCGGGCCGCAGCCGCCAACTCACCACTCGCGCGCTCGGCAGACAGGCCGGCCGAGACCACGTCGATGCGCACGGGGTAGTCGAGCTCGAGCGCCCCCGCATAGTCGCGCAGATCCGTCGGCAGGTCGCTGTCGGCCGGGGCGTCGCCGTCGTACAGCCACGCGCGCAGCTCACGCTCCTGCGCTCTGGCGAGCCGAGCAGCCTCGCTGGATGCACCGGCCCTGTTCTGGATCAGGGCGAGCGTCTGCAGCACCGAGTCGTGCAGGTGCGCGGCCATCTGGCTGCGCTGCTCCTCGCGGATGCGGCGGACCCGCTCACCGGAGAGCTCGCGCCAGCGGGGTATCAGCGCCGACGAGGCCACGGCGGCGAGCCCGGCGAGCGGGAGAAGCACCAGTGCCACGCCCGACCGGGCGACGGGCCAGGACAGCAGCACCGTGAACAGCAGCGCCAGCAGCAGGATCGAGACGACCCGCACGGTCATCGTGTGCCGCGGCCCGCGAGCCGTGTCGGTGCGATCGATGAGGGTGGCCCACAGCCCGGCACCGGTCGCGAACGCTGCCGCGCCACCCACCACGACCACGGCGAGACCCGAAGGGATCGACCCGTTCAGCCAGTCGCTGCCCCCACGCCAGACCAGCACGACGAGCGCCCCGACGGCGGCAGGGGCGAGCAGCAGCCAGGCCACCGGCATCCGCCTCGTCGGTGCGCTCTCGCCCTCGGCCCACGGGGTGAAGACCCAGCACCAGGCGTAGAGCAGGATGCCGGCGCCGCCGCAGAGGCTGAGCGCGATGAACAGCGCCCGCACCAGCCCCACGCGCACGCCGAGGTGACGCGCGAGACCGGCGCTCACGCCGGCCACCAGACAGTCGCGGTCGCGGGTCAGCGGCGGGCGCGGCGGCGCCGCCACGCGCGGAGGTCGCGCAGAAGCGTGCGCCGAAGAGGACATGACGCCATCCAATCATCCGCGTGCCCTGCCCGGGTCCTCCCCGGCGCAGAATCAGGGGCCGCTCAGGGGTTCCCCCCATGGCAGGGAACCGACCGCTGCCGCCAGGATCGAAGCATGACGATTCCGACTGCGCCACCGCCCCCCGCCGACCACGCCGCTCCGGCCACCGGCACACCGGGCACCGGCATCCCTCGCGGAGCCGAACGCTTCCTCCTCTGGGTCGCCGGGCTCGGCGTCGCCCGCTCCGAGGGCTGGCTCGGCGGCGTCTCGGCGGGCATCGCCGCACGCCTGCGCATCGACCCGCTGATCGTCCGCGGCGTCCTCGTGGTCGCGGCCCTCTTCGGCCTGCCGGTCATCTTCCTCTACGCCGCGGCCTGGGCGCTGCTGCCGGATGTCGACGGCCGGGTGCACGTCCGCGATCTGCTCCGCCGCGACTACCAGCCGGTGCAGTGGGGCATCCTCGCGATGGCCGTCATCGGCCTGTTCCCGACCGCTCCGCTCGCCGGACGCCTCTTCGGGCTCGGCTACGACGGCTGGTCGGCCCTGTCTCTCATGAGCTGGATCATCGGCCTCGTGCTCGTCGCCGTCCTGCTCATCCTGATCGTGCGTGCTGCGAGCCGCACCCCGGGTGCTTCCGCGCCGGATCTGCCGATGGCTTCCGCAGATCAGGCGGCCCCGGCCGCGTCCGTCACCCTCGGCGGTTCGGGTACCGCCGAGGGGACGGACGCCACACTCCCGTACGGCACGTATGCCGCGCCGGATGCCGACACCGTGGTCGCGAACACCGTGGTCGCATCCGATGGCTCGGCATCCGAGCTCCCGCCCCTCGACCCCGCCGCGACCGCCGCACCCGTCGCGGCGTTCGACCCCGCAGCGACGGCAGCGATCCCGCCCGCACCTCCCGCTCCCCTTCCCCCTGGTTCGCAGGACCCGGCTGCCCTCGAGGCGTGGCGCGCCCAGCACGCCGCCTGGAAGGAACAGGACCAGGCGTGGCGACGGCAGCAACAGGATGCCGAGCGCGCCGCCCGCGACCAGCTGCGCCGCGAGCGCCAGGCCGAGGCCGCCGTGTTCGCCGCCGAGGCCGCCGAGCGTCGCCGCATCCGCCGCGCATCGAACCCGCGCGCCGGCTTCGCGTTCGCCGCGACCATCCTCGGTCTCGCGATCATCACCGGGGCCGCCGTCGGTCTTGTCGCGGGTGGCGAACTGGTCGGTGTCGCCCTCGGACTGCTCGCCGCCGCCCTCATCCTGGCGCTCGGCATGATCGTCGCCGGAGCCTTCCGCCGACGCAGCGGCTTCCTGGCCTTCGCGACCGTCATCACCCTGGTGGGTGGCCTCATCGTCGGCGGGTTCTCCACCCTGCAGGGCTTCACCCTCGGCTGGGCGTCGGTCACGAACTACCGCGCGGAGCACATCCGGCAGCCGTTCGGCGAGCTCAACGTGTCGCTGAATCAGCACGACGACGCGCCCCGGCCGATCGTGATCGAGAAGGGCTCCGGCACGACCTTCATCCAGGTGGATCCGGGCGTCCAACTGCAGCTGCGTGCGACCGTCGACACGGCGGACGTCACCTGGACCCGCGTCGACGCCGAGTACTACAACGTCATCGATTCCGGCACCTGGTCGGCCACGCAGCGCGGCGGGGAGTCGGTCGTCGTCGAGAACATCTCTGCGGAGAACGCGTCGACCACCACCATCCAACCCGTCACCATCGATCAGAACAGCGGCGAGATCTCCATCACCGTCGTCGAGCCGAAGAAGGAAGACCAGTGATGAGCACTCCCCCGATCACCGAGACGACCACCCGTCCCCGCACCCGCTGGGCGGCCATCATCTGGGGACTCCTGTTCGCTTCCATCGCCGCCGTCGCGCTCAGCCAGCTCGCCGACGCCACCCGTCGTGAAGCGATCGCGGACACGCTGATGACCATGACGCCCACGACGATCACCGCGATCGTCCTGCTCACCGCCGGTGTGCTGCTGCTCGTCGGCGGGGCCGCGGGTCTCATCCGTCGTGCACAGCGGAAGCTGGCGGCGGCGACCGAAGACCGACGAGAGGTACCGGGCCCGCTCGCCGAGTAGCCTTGTCCCCATGGCGAATCAGGGAAGACGGCCCGCGAAGGGCGCAGGCCGCGGCACACCCGTACGCCGGAACAAGGCCGCTCCCGCCGAGCGGTTCCCCCCGCAGAAGCCCAAGAAGAAGACGGCCAAGGTCGTCTTCGATGCCCCGCAGACCGAGCCAGAGGCACCGCGCACCTTCCGTCTAGGCGCGGTGCCCGGTGCGACTCCGGGCAAGTGGATCGACGCGTGGAAGCAGCGGATGCCGCGCGTGCCGCTCGAACTCGTGCCGATCGAGGCCGCCACGCAGCGCACCGCCCTCGACGAGGTCGATGCCGCCCTGGTACGGCTGCCCCTGACGGACGAGTCGCTGCACATCATCCCCCTGTACGACGAGCTCCCGGTCGTCGTCGCCGCGGCCGACTCGCACCTGATGGCCGCGGAAGAGCTCACATCCGCCGACCTGGAGGGCGAGATCGTGATCGGCCTCACCGACGACGTGCTCGGAGCCCTCGACCTGCCGGGGACGACGCCGGCGAGCTTCGCCGCGCTGCCGACCGACCAGGCGATCGCGGTCGCGGCATCCGGAGTCGGCATCATGATCGTGCCGATGTCGCTCGCCCGGATGCATCACCGCAAGGATGCCGATCACCGCGTCCTCGCCGACGGACCGACCTCGACCGTCGCTCTCGTCTGGCCGCGTGAGCGCACCACGCCCGACGTCGAGACGTTCGTCGGCATCGTCCGCGGTCGCACCGCGAACTCCTCCCGGTGACCGGCGACGTTCGTCGCGCTCGTTAGAATCTCCTGATGGCCTCGCTCCTCTACGTCTGCGTGCGCCCCGAGCTCGGGGCGGCGGATGCCGAGCACGCATCGTTCCGGCGGGCACTCGGCGTCGACGTCGTCGACCGGCTCGACCTGCTGCAGACGCCGCTCGACATCGCACGGGTGCGCGGGTACGACGGGGTCGTGGTCGGCGGGTCTCCGTACAACGTCTCCGACGCGGTGAAATCCACGGAGCAGCTGCGTGTCGAGGCCGACCTGCGCACGTTGGCCGATGCGGCGATCGCCGCCGAGGTCGCCGTGTTCTTCACCTGCTTCAGCATCGGCGTCGTGACCCGCATGCTCGGCGGCGAGGTCGTCACCGACACCCCGGAGCCCGCGAGCGCCACCGTGATCGACGTGACCGAAGCCGGCGCCGCCGACCCCGTGTTCGGCCCCAGCGGCTCTGCGCTGACGGTCTTCACGGCGCACAAGGAGAGTGCGGAGAGCACCCCGACCGGCGCGGTGCTGCTCGCGACCAACGACGTCTGCCCTGTGCAGGCCTACCGCGTGGGCACGCACCTGTACGCGGCGCAGTTCCACCCCGAGCCCACTCCCCGCGACTTCGCCGACCGGATGACGTTCTACCGCACCACCGGCTACTTCGACCCCGACGAGTTCGACGCCGTGCAGCAGCAGGTGCTCGCGGCATCCGTCACCGAGGGCGCGGCACTCCTCCGGCGATTCGCCGAGACGTTCGCCTGAGCCGGGCCGGACTGAGTCAGCCCGGATCGAATCAGCTCGCCGACGTCAGCTCGCCGCTCCGTCACGCAGCAGACCGACGCGCTCGCGCAGGTATGCCTCCAGGGGCATGAACCCCCCGGCCGTGCTCCAACGCACCGACGGGACCCCGTCGACCAGAGACAGCGGACCCGACGAGCCCCCGGCATCCACCGCATCGACGTCGATCACGCTCCACCCCACGTGCACGACCTCACCCTCGCCGAAGCCACCGCGCAGAGCCTCGGCCCGGCGCTCGGCACGCTCTCGCGCCGACTCGGCCGTGTAGCCACGGCGGCCGGGGTCGGCGGCCCGCAGCACCTCGGCGGTCGCCAGCGCGTGGGTCTCGGTGAGCAGCAGCACGCCCAGATGCCAGGCCTCACCCACGCGCACGATGCGGCGGCCCCGCCACCGGGAGTCGCGCTGCTCGCCGAGACCCTCCTTCGGAGCCCCGGCGAGATCGGCCACGGCGGCCGTCAGCAGAGCGGATGCCGAGGTCACAGCTCCCCCTGCAGCGACTCGCCCGCGCGTGCCGGACCGACGACCTCTTCGCGATCCCCACGGAGGGTCATGCCGATCAGCGGATACAGCAGTACCGAGAGCATGCCTGCTCCGACGAGGGCCGCGGCCGTGCCGGTGTCGAGCATGTCCTGATCCACGCCGATCGCGGTGACCGCGACGATGATCGGCAGTCCGGTCGCGGCGAGCAGGCCGAGCGCCGCACGGTCGCGCACGCTCATCCCCGCTGGAGCCGAGAGCTGCGCGGCCGCACCGCGGATCACGAGCAGCGCGATCAGGAAGATCGGCACCAGCGCCAGCGCCGCGGGCGAGGTGAGCAGCGCCTGCAGGTCGAACGTGACGCCGGTGTAGAGGAAGAAGATCGGCACGAGGAAGCCGAACGCGATGGCCTCGATCTTGCTCTCGACCTGCTCGGCGGATTCCTTGGGCGCCCGCGCCATGATGATGCGCCAGACCGCGCCGGCCACGAACGCGCCCAGCAGCATGTCGAGGTCGAGCATCACGCTGAGTCCGACCAGCGCGGCGATGAGCAGGATCACGAAGCGCACCCCGAACTGGTCGGAGGTGTGCAGGGTGGCCAGGACGATGCGGTGCAGACGACCGTGCGGCACGCGATGCGCCAGCAGCACTGCGAGGCCGGCCAGCACGACGAAGGTCAGCAGCACGGCCGTGGCGATGGGCGTGGTCCGCGTGCTCAGGAAGATCGAGATCGCGATCAGGGGCAGGAACTCGCCGACGGCCCCGATCGTGCTGATCGCCCGACCGAAGGGTGTGTCCAGTTCCCGCGCATCGCGCAGGATCGGCATCAGCGTGCCGAGCGCCGTGGAGCTGAGCGCGATCCCGATCACGACCATCCCCTCGCCCGGCGCGAAGAAGAACCCGAGGCCGATGCCCAGCAGCACGCTGAGCAGCCAGCCGGCTGAAGCCCGGGCGAGCGGCTTGCCCGCCACCATCTTGAAGTCGATCTCGGTGCCGGCCACGAAGAACAGCAGCGCCAGACCGAAGTCGCTGAGCTTCTCCAGCAGCGGCCCCGGCTCGACCCAGCCGAGCACGGCGGGTCCGACGAGGATGCCGAGCACGAGCTCGAACACCACGATGGGCACCCGCACCACGGGGCGCACGCCGCGGGCGAGCAGGGGCGCGGCGACGGCCAACAGGGGGATCAGCACCAGGCCGAGGTCACTCGCTTCCACGAGACTCAGAGTAGCGAGTCGCCTCCCGCGATTCGCCCCCGCTGTGCATCCACGGCAGAATCGATGCACACCCTCGAGGAGCCCCCATGTCTCAGCCCGATACCGCCCGCCTGCTCATCGCCTGCGACGACCAGCCCGGCATCGTCGCCGCTGTCGCCGGGGTGCTCGCCCAGCACGGCGCGAACATCATCTCGCTCGACCAGCACTCCACCGATTCCGAGGGCGGACGCTTCTTCCAGCGCACCGTGATCCACCTCGACGGGCTCTCCGCCGCACGCCCGGCCCTCGAAGCCGACATCGCCGCCGTGGCCGAGCGCTTCGGGATGGAGTGGTCGCTGCACGACGTGGCCCGGCGCAAGCGCGTCGCGATCTTCGTCTCCAAGTACGACCACTGCCTGATGGAGCTGCTGTGGCGCACGCAGCGCGGCCAGCTCGACATCGACATCACGATGGTCGTCTCCAACCACCCCGACCTGGCGGAGTCCGTCCGCTCCTTCGGGGTGCCGTTCGTGCACATCCCCTCCGGCGACAAGGCCGCGATGGAGCAGCGTCAGCTGGAACTGCTGCACGGAAACGTCGACCTGGTGGTGCTCGCCCGCTACATGCAGATCCTGACCGACGACTTCATCACGCGCCTCGAGGTGCCGGTGATCAACATCCACCACTCGTTCCTGCCCGCGTTCATCGGCGCGAACCCGTACGCGCGCGCCAAGGACCGCGGCGTCAAGCTCATCGGCGCGACCGCGCACTACGCGACGGCCGACCTCGACGAGGGCCCGATCATCGAGCAGGATGTCACGCGCGTGACCCACTCCGAGTCGGCGGCTCAGCTGCAGAGCCGCGGTGCCGACGTCGAGCGCCTGGTGCTCGCCCGCGCCGTGCAGTGGCACGCCGAGGACCGCGTGATCGTGCACGGCAAGTCCACCGTCATCCTCTAGCCCCCCGTCCTCCGCCCCGGTCCGCACCGTGCGCCCCGGTCCGCACCGTGCGCTCCGGTCCGCACCCGCCGCCCCGGTCCGCACCCTCCGCCCCGGTCCGCATCCTCCGCCCCGGTCGGCACCCTCCGCTCCGGTCGCAGTTCCTGCCGCCCCGAGGCCGTCAGCGCGGCAGAAACTGCGACCGGAACACAGCCGCGCGGCAGGAAGTGCGACCGGAACACAGCAGAGCGAACGTCAGGGAGCTTCCGGAGCCCCTGCGAGCAGCTCGGCGAACACCTCGGCGGCGGAGTCGTACTGCACGAGCGGCGCAGCCTGACCCATCCACAGCGATTGCAGCTCACCCAGGTTCTGCTGTCCGGCCGCGGTGCGGAAGCGGCCCGTGAGCCAGTTCTGCATCGGGAACGGCGCGATCGTGCCGCTCGCCTCGATCGCCCGCACGGCGCGGTTGCGCGTGCCGCGCGCCAGTCGACCGCTCATGGCCCGCGTGAGCACGGTCTCGTCGGCGGCGGTCGAGCGGATGGCGTCGCGGTGCGCCTGGTTCGTGGCCGACTCTGACGTCGCGAGGAACGCCGTCCCGACCTGCACGCCCGAAGCCCCCAGCGCGAATGCCGCCACCACCCCCCGTCGATCGGCGATCCCGCCCGCCGCGATCACGGGCACTCCGACCGCGTCCACGACCTGCGGCACCAGGGCGAACGTCCCCACCAGCGACTCCTCGGCCGGGCGCAGGAACGACACCCGGTGGCCGGCCGCTTCTGCCCCGGTCGCGACGACGGCATCCACGCCCGCCTCGTCCAGGGCGACGGCCTCGGCCACGGTGGTCGCCGTACCGACGACACGGATGCCGCGGCGACGCGCCTCTTCGACGACCGCCGCTGTCGGCACGCCGAACACCACGCTCAGCACTGCGGGCGCGATCTCCCAGATCGCCTCGAGCTGTTCCTCGAGTGTCGGGTTGTACCGCTCCGGCCGGGCCGGCACGTCGACACCGACCGCCTCGTAGAACGGCTGCAGCGCCTGCGCGAAGATCGTGTGCTGCGGGTTCGGCTCGACCTCGTCGCCCGTGGGCAGCCAGATGTTCACCGCGAACGGCCGGTCGGTCGCCGCACGCAGCTCGGCGCCGGTCGCGCGGATGCGGTCGCCGTCGTAGCCGTACAGGCCGAACGAGCCGAGTCCGCCGGCGTTGCTCACCGCGGCAGTGAGCGAGGTCGAGGAGAGCCCGCCGAACGGGCCGAGGATGATCGGATGCTCGATCCCGAGCAGGGCGCGAAGGTCATTCATGCTTCGACGTTACGCCCGCAGCGCAGGCGGACGGTCGACCGTGACGGCCGGTCTCCCACGCCCCGGTGCTACCCTCGGCTGGAGAGAGAGGAGTGCGCATGAGCGAGTGGTTCCAGCAGATGCTGAGCTTCGTCGCGACCGCACTCGGACTCGTCTCGATGCCGGATGCCGCGGCCCTCGGCCTCGCCATCGCGCTGCTCGCCGTGACGGCGCTCACGCTCGCGGTCGTGCTGAGCGTGCGCCCCGGAGCCACCTCAGACGCCCCGCATCCGCTGCGGGCCATCGACGTCGGAACCCTTCTCACGCAGAGCGATCCTGATGCTGCAGGGCATCCGCGCCCACGGGCGCCGGGAGTCGCGACCGCCGCGTAGTCCGTCCGTACGACGGGACAGCGCGGCCTTCGCCGACCCTTCCCGACGCCACGAACGGACACTTCCATGGACCCCTTTGCCTTCCCCCCTCTCGCCGCCCTGCTCGACGCCGCCTACGGCGCACTGACCGGGCTCTCCGACCTCCTCACCCCGATCGCCGGGACCTCCGCCGCCGCCCTCGCCGTCGTGCTCGTCACGCTGCTGGTGCGGGCACTGCTCATCCCGGTCGGCATCTCGCAGGCCAAGGCCGAGCAGACCAGGGCGCGCCTCGCCCCGAAGCTGCGCGAACTGCAGCGCCGCCACAAGAAGAACCCCGAGCGGCTCCAGAAAGAGATGATGGCGCTGTACAAGGCCGAGAACACCTCGCCGTTCGCAGGCATGCTCCCGGTGCTGGCACAGGCCCCGGTGGTCGGCATCCTCTACACGCTGTTCCTCCGGCCGGAGATCGCCGGGCACCCGAACGAGCTGCTCGCGCACGACCTGTTCGGCGCTCCGCTGGGCACGAGCCTGGTCTCGGCGCTGTTCGGCGGCACGGCGACGCCTGCGACGTTCCTCGTCTTCGGGGTGCTGCTCGCGGTGATGATCGCCGTCGCCGAGGTCACCCGCCGGGTGTTCCGCCCGACGCCGGTCGAGGGCGACGAGTCGCCGCTCAACTCCCCGGCGATGCTGCGTGTGATGTCATCCCTGCACTACCTGACGGCGGTGTTCGCGGCGTTCGTGCCGCTCGCCGCCGCGCTGTATCTGACCGTCACCGTGGTGTGGACGCTCGTGCAGCGCGTCATCCTGCGTCGACGGTTCCCGCTGCCGACTCCCGCAGTCAGTCGGGCAGCGGTATCGGGGCGGTGAAGGGGCCGGAGGGGTCGCCGTCGCGGCGGTCCTTCCGCACCCCGAGCGTCGTTCCCACACTGGCGGCGATCACGAGGGCGACCGCCAGCATCCGCAGCGGAGTCGCGTCCTGACCGAGGATCAGCCAGCCGGCCAACGTCGCGAACGCGGGCTCCAGGCTCAGGAGCACCCCGAACACGCGCTGCGGCAGACGGCGCAGCGCGGCCAGTTCGAAGCTGTACGGGATCACCGACGACAGCACCGCGGTGATGGCGGCGAGCAGCAGCAGCTGCGGATCCATCGCGACGGTCGACGCTGCCGGGATGCCGACCGGGATGAGCAGCACGGCCGCCACGACGAGCCCCATCGCGAGGCCGCTGTTGCCCGGGATGAGGGCGCCGACGCGGGCGCTCATGCGGATGTACATCACCCAGAACCCGGCGGCGATGAGGATGAACACGAGCCCGAGCGGGTCGAGCGGCTCGGCCCCGATCAGGCCGTCGATGCCCAGCGCGACCATGCCGAGGAGGGCGACGCCGACCCAGGCGGCATCCGCGAGGCGACGGGTCAGCACCGCGGCGAGCACGAGCGGGCCGAGGAACTCGATCGCGACCGCCGGGCCGAGCGGGATGCGGTCGATCGCGGCGTAGAAGAACCCGTTCATCGCGGCGAGCGAGACGCCGAAGAGCACGGCGGCGAGCCACTGCGGGCGGGCCCACTTGCCGGGCCGCGGCCGCACGATGACGACGAGGAGGATCGCGGCGATCGCGACGCGCAGCGAGGTGACACCCCACGGCCCGAGCACCGGGAAAAGCTGTGCAGCCACGGCTGCCCCGAAGGGCAGCGAGAGGCACGAGCCGATGACGAGTGCGACGCCCACGAGGGGTCCGGACGCCGCGGGCTTCTGCACCAGACAAGCTTAGGCGGGCGGCCCGCGTCGCCGCGTCGCCGCGTCGCCGAGTCGCCGCGTCGCCGAGACCCCCGGTACGCGCCGAGACCCCGGGCTGCATGCGCCGCTACCCGGGGGTTTCGACGCGAAGGCGGGGTCTCGGCGGCAGAACCGAGCTCAGAGCGGCTTGCCGCCCGTCACCGCGATCACCGAGCCCGATGTGTACGACGACTCGGCCGAGGCGAGGTACACGTATGCCCCCGCGAGCTCCGCCGGCTGGCCCGCGCGTCCGAGAGGCGTGTCCTGGCCGAAGGTCGCCAACCGCTCGGCATCCCAGCCGGTCGCGGGGATCAACGGCGTCCAGATCGGACCGGGCGCCACGGCGTTCACCCGGATGCCCTTGGGGCCGGCCTCCTCGGCGAGTGCCTTCACGAAAGCGACCTGAGCGGCCTTGGTCATCGCGTAGTCGATGAGGCCCGGCGACGGGTTGTAGGCCTGGACGGATGCCGTCACGATGATGCTCGCGCCCGGCTCCAGGTCGGGGTATGCGGCGCGGGCCGAGAACAGCAGGCCGACGAGGTTCGTGTCGAACACGCGCCGCATCCGGTCGGTCTCCAGGCTGTCGAAGCCGTCGATGTCGTGCTGGTAGGCGGCATTGAGCACGAGGGTGTCGAGTCCGCCGAGCTCGCTCCGCGTCCGGGCGACGATATCGGTCGCGAAGGCCTCGTCCCGCAGGTCGCCGGCAAAGCTCACACCGGTGCGTCCGGCCTCCCGGACCAGGGCGAGCGTGTCCTCCGCGTCGTCCTGCTCCTCCGGCATGTGTGCGATCGCGACATCGGCGCCCTCTCGCGCGAAGGCGATCGCGACCGCCCGACCGATGCCAGAGTCGCCACCGGTGATGAGCGCGCGGCGCCCTGCCAGGCGGCCGTGGCCGACGTAGCTCTCCTCGCCGTGATCGGGGTCAGGTCGTGTCAGCTCCGTGAGCCCTGGCTGATCCTGCTGCTGCGCGGGGAAGCCTTCTTCACGATGCGCGTGCCGCGGGTCGGAAGTGCTGTCGGTCATGGCCGATCCTCCTCGTCTCGGGGTGTCCGACCGACTCTTCCCGATCGACGGCCGCCGGTGCAGGGGGTTGACAGCCCGGCAGGGAGGCGGCGATGTGCAGGGTCCATCCCCGGCCGCTCTCGAGGTCGTGCGCGACGGCAGCGGCGCGGACGCCGCAGCGGGTCAGAGCTGAGGCGTGACCGGGATCTCTTCCGTGCCCGGCTCCGTACCGGCCTCGGCGGGCTCGGGTACGAGGTACAGGCCGCTCGGCGCGTTCGCGGTGAAGGCCAGCGCCTCGATCCACGCCCGGTTGATGGACGGCTGGCGGCTGCCGAAGTACTTGAACACCAGGGAGCTGCCCGGCTGGATCCACACGGTCGTGCGTCCGCCACCGACGCTCGCGTCTTCACGCCAGCTGAACGGGAACGGCTCCCCGCGCCGCAGCTTGGCGGTGATGACCAGCTGCAGGTGGGTGAGAGCGCGGTCCTCGATCTCGGTCTTCACTCCGCCTTCGTAGACGAACTTGCCCATTCTGTGCTCCTTGGTCGCAGCCTGGCCGAGACGACGGCTCACTCCATTCTCGCTCACGCGGCGACAGTATTCCGCCTCTGTTCCGCACGAAGGCGGGTGCGTGTCCGCCATCGCGAAGTCAACCCCCTCGGCAGAACACGCACGCCCGCTTAATCTCGGATACCCGAGCTCGAGGAGGGCACTGCCATGAACGCACGACACATCGACGACCGCCCCGACGAGGGCTACACCCCCGGAACCACACACGCCGAGTGGGGCGCGGGCAACCCGCGGCTGCGCATCACCCGCGACGACGAGCGCACCGAATTCGCGCTCGAAGCGGATGAGGTGCGGATCGGGTCCGCCGAGGGCAATGAGCTGCGCCTGGCCGACACCGACCCGGTGCACGCCACGATCACGCACGATGACCGCGACGAGTACGTGCTGACCCTGCACGGCGCAGGTGAGATGAACGCCAGTGCCGGCGCAGACGCCACGCACCCGGGCGAGGACACCGAGACGCTCCGCACCGGAGCACACTTCACGGCGGGGCCGTGGACTCTGGTGTTCGCCCGCGACGAGTTCGCCGACCACGGGCGCCCGTACGGCGGCCGCAAGGGTGGCGAGTACTCCGATCAGCCGCTGCAGCCACCGCGTCCGGACTACGACGGCGACGGCGACGGATCCACGCAGGATGGGTCTGCTCAGCCTGACGCCGCGGAGAACGCGTAGGGAAGACACGGGCTGAAGGGCATCTCCCAGTGACCGAACACATCGAGCGACTGAGCGACCTCGCGCGCGAACGCGGTCTCCGTGTGGCCGTGGCCGAATCTCTCACCTCCGGCCAGCTGGCGAGCACGGTGGGAGCGGGTTCCGAGGCGTCCGAGTGGTTCGCCGGCGGCGTCGTGGCGTATCTGACCGATGTGAAGGAGCGCGTGCTCGGGCTCGTCCCCGGCACGGATCCGTGTTCCGCGGCGTGCGCCGAGCAGCTCGCGACGGGGGCTCGCGACTTGCTCGACGCCGACCTCTGCGTGTCGACGACCGGAGTCGGCGGGCCCGATCCCGAGGGAGGCCATGCCCCGGGCACGGTCTACCTCGGATGGGCGACTGCCGATGCCGTCGGACACCGTCGGCTGGCGCTCACCGGCGACCCCGAAGAGGTGCTGGCGGCGACGGTCGAGGCTGCCGTCCGGCTGCTCGCCTTCCATGCGGAAGGTCTGCGACAGGCGGGTCCTCGCCGGAGCGGACAGCAGCCCGCGTAGGTCGTCGGTGGGGCTGGCTGGCGTCGGCGGGTCAGTGCCCCGGCAGCAGGCCGATCCGCAGGGGTGCGCCGGGCGCCGCCGCCTCCGCGAGCGCGGCATCGATCTCGTGGAGCCCGCGCACCGCGCCGACCGCGTCGCCGAACGGATAGGCGCGTCCGCGTCCCGCCAGGAACCCGACGGCTTCGGCGAGCTCGGTTCCCGTGTAGTTGTGGATGCCGGTGACGGTGACCAGGCGCCGCACGATGCTCTCGGCGTCGAACGGCACGGGGTCGGCGGGAAACACGCTGCCGACGAGCACCACCGTGCCGCCGACGGCCACCCCGTCGACGGCCGCGCTCACGGCATGCCCCGAGGCCTCGATAACGACGTCGGGCTCCCGGTCCAGACTCGTCGCCCCGAATCGGGCGGCGAGCGCGCGGCGTTCCGGGTTCGGGTCGAGAACCTCGACCGTCGCTCCCTGCTCCGCGGCGATCGCGGCGGCGGAGAGCCCGACGAGCCCGGCCCCGTGGATCCGCACGGCGGCACCCTCGAGGTCATGGTCTCGCGCAGCCCTGGCGACTGCCGCCCAGGCCGTCGCGGTCGCACACCCTGCGGGGGCGAGGACGGATGCCGGCAGCGCCTCGGGCACGCACACGATGGCGGTTCCCTCACGCAGCTGCACGTGACTCGCGAACGCACCGGTCAGGTCGCCGTGGGCGCCGACCCGGTCGTGCCCGTACTTTCCCAGGTTGCGGCACTTCTGCGGCATCCCCCGCAGGCATCGGTCGCAGCTCGCGCACGAGATCGTCACCGACCACACCACGCGATCGCCGATGCGCAGCGGGGTGCCGTCGACGGTGTTCGCACCGGTGTCACCGGTCGCGATCACCCTGCCGACGCTCTCGTGACCGAGCACGAGAGGGGTCGGGGCGGATCGTCGTCCCTGCACCGTGTGCACGTCGGAGCCGCAGATCGTCGACATCTCGACCGCCACGAGCACGTCGCCGTCGGCCAGCGCGACCCCCGGCACGGCGATCGTCTCGTGCGGGTGGCCCTCGCCGATCCAGACCATCGCCGTCGCCGCCGGGCGCAGCGCGACGTCACGGCGGTGACCGGGTGGACGGACCAGCAGCGTTCCCATGTCGATCCCGCTCAGGAGGTGGCGACGAGGGGAAGCAGCTCGCGCTGCGCGAGCACGCCGCGGAGGGCCGTCACATCGCTCAGCACGGCATCCGCCCCCGCGGCGCTCAGCGCCGGGCGATCATGGGCACCGCTGAGCACACCGGCGACGAAGCCGGCACCGGCCCGACGCCCGGACTCGACGTCGCTGACGGTGTCTCCGGCGACGGCGACCGCCTGCACCGAGGAGGTCTGGGTGCGGAGCAGCGCCGTGAGCACGAGGTCGGGCGCCGGGCGGCCACGACCCGCGTCGACGGGAGACAGGGCGACATCGACGAGGTCGCGCCAGCCGAGTCCGTCGATCAGCGCATCGCGGGTCACCGGCGCGAACCCGGTCGTCAGCACGACCTTCAGTCCGGCATCCTTCAGATCCTGGATGGCGTCCGCTGCGCCGGGGATCTCGGAGACACCCTGCTCGACGACGATCTCGGCGTACGCCGCCTCGAACGCGGCGGTGGCGCGTTCCGCCGCAGCCCGGTCGCCGGAGGCGAGGTGGGTGAACACGTCGATCTTTGACTGCCCCATCGTCACGCGCACGTAGTCGAGGGCTTCGGCCCACGGCATCCGGTCGGCGACGCCCGTGCGCTCGGCAGCGCGCTGGAACGCCTGCTCCACGACGCCGTCGTCGAGCACGGTGGTCCCCGCCATGTCGAGGACGATGAGTTCGAGAGAGGTGGTCATGATGTTCCTTCCATTGCGGCCGTCCACCCGAAGGCGGCGGTGAGGTTCTCTTCGGCGAGTCCGAGACCCGTCGTCATCCCGATGCCGGTGGTCGCGGCGATCACCAGCACGCCGTCGTCGCCGCGGTCGACCAGGAACTCCTGCGGCCCCTTCGCGTAGACGCCCTGCCACCGCTCGATCACGCGCGGAGCGGGTGCGTCGAACAGCGCCGCAGCCTCGTCGAGGAACGCCGTGAAGGCCGCCTCGGGCTGGAACGGCGCCGGGGCGACCGCGGTCGCATGCGAGTCGCCGATGATGAGCGTTCCGTCCGGCAGCTGCGTGTACATCTGGTTGAGGTCGAGTGCGGCCAGGTCGGGGCGCTCGGTGTGCAGGCGCTCCCGCAGTGCGGTCGCCTCCGGACCGTCCGCGAACCGGCCGTAGCGCACGAGCGACCAGCCGGTGAGCAGCGGTGCGGCCAGCGGATGCCGGAACGACACCGCCGCCCGCATCATGTCGAGGGCGCAGCGCTCGATCCCGTGCCGCTCGGCGACCTCGGGGAGCAGTTGGTCGATGTCGTGGTTCACCGCGACGACGACGCTCCCGCCGCGGATCGGGCCGCGGGTGGTCTCGACCCGCCCCGCTCCCACCGCGGTGACCGCGGTCCGGAACCGGAACTCCACCCCGAGGCTCGCGAGATGACGCACGATCGCGGTGGCCGCGGTGCGCGGATCGGTCTGCAGGTCGACCTCGATGTGCGCGCCGCCGACGAGGCCCTCGGCCCGCAGCGGGGCGAGGCGCAGCATCTCGTCGGCCTCGAGCATGCGGATGCCGCCGTCGCGGGATGCGGCTTCGAGCACTGCGAGCTCGTCGCCGTGGCGAGCGGCCACGAGCGTGCCGGACTCGCGCAGCCAGAAGCCGGCGTCCTGGGCGAGGCGCAGCCACAGCTCGCGGGAGACATCTGCGTAGCGTCGCGCCTCCCCACCCTGTGCGCCGACGCAGAGATGCCCGAAGTTGCGGATCGTGGCGCCGACCGGGGCGTCGGTGCGGTCGACCACGATCACGCGCAGCCCGCGACGGACCGCCGCATAGGCCGCGCCGAGACCGACGATGCCGGAGCCGACGACGACGACATCTGCCGTGTTCTGCGTGCCGTTCATCGGAACACCTTCCGCATCCACATGGCGAGCCCTTCGACCACGAGCACGGTGGCGAGGATCATCAGGACGATCGCGGTCACGGTCTCGTAGCGCGACCCCTGGCTCGCGTTGAGCAGGTAGTACCCGACGCCGCCGCCGCCGACGATGCCGAGGATCGTCGCCGCACGGATGTTCGTGTCGAGCATGTAGAAGCTGTGTCCGATGAGCGCCTGCATCCCCTGCGGCACGGTCGCCGACGCGTAGGTCTGCAGACGCGTCGCACCGACCGCGCGCAGCGCCCGCTCGGGGCCGCGATCGACCTCTTCGAAGGAGTCGGCGATGAGCTTGCCGAGCAGTCCGATGCCGCCGATCGCGAGGGCGATGACGCCCGCCTGCGCGCCGAGGCCGGTGATGACGACGAGCACGATCGCCAGGATCAGCTCGGGGATGCCGCGGATGCCGACGAGCAGCAGCCGAGCCGTTCCCCGTGCCCCTGAGCTCGGAGCGACGTTGCGCGCAGCGAGCGAGCCGAGCAGCAGCGACGGGAGCAGCGTGAGCACGGTGGCGGCGAGCGCGATCGCGACGGTGTCGCGCATGGCTTCGAACATCGCGCTCGCTTCGTAGCTGCCGAACGAGGGCGGCCAGAACCGGGCGGCGACCTCAGGCAGCTTGGCCCAGAAGGTGAAGAAGTCCATCCAGTTGATCTGGCTGACCACGACGCTGCCGATCACGACGAGCACGGCGACGACACCGGCGATCGTGTGGCGCACGCGCTGCGCGGTCCAGGGGCGCCGCACGGCCATCTGCGGGCTGACGGCCCAGGCGGGTCGCCCGTCGGCTGCCGATGTGGTCTGCGCGCCCAGCCGGGGGTGCAGCATCCGGTCCATCCAGGAGCGGGTGTGCCTCTGCTCGCCGAGCATCGCCCCGCGGACCAGGCTGGAGACGATCTCCATCACGATGCAGAGGATGAAGATGACGAGGGCGATGCCGAGGCCCTTGCCGTAGTTGAGCGACTTGAACGCGTACGACATCTCAAGACCGAGGCCGGCGACGCCGACGTAGCCGAGCACGACACTGCCGCGCAGGTTGATGTCGTTGCGGTGCAGCACCGTCGCGACCCAGCTGGGCAGTACCTGCGGGAGGATGCCGGCACTGAACTCCTGCATCTTCGAGCCGCCGGCGGCGCGGATGGCGAGACGGGGGCCCTCGTCGATCTGCTCGATCGCGTCGGCGAACATCTTCGAGATCATGCCGATCGAGTGGATGCCGATGGCGAGGATGCCGGGGAGCGTTCCGAGCGAGAACATCAGCACGAACGCCATCGCGAGCACCACGTCGGGCAGCGCACGGGTGAGCACGCCGATGAACCGGGCTGCCGCGCGCCAGCCGCTCCCCGGTGTCGTGTTGGACGCGGCGAGGTAGGCGATCGGCACGGACAGCACGGCGGCCAGCAGGGTTCCGACCAGCACGAGGCCGACGGTCAGGGCGATCAGCCAGGCCAGGTCGGCGGGCTCGGGGAACGACAGACCGCCGACGCGGGCCATGAAGTTCTCGGCGTTGCCCCAGCTCTGCACCATCGCCGGGATCGAGATGTCGACGTCGCGGACGGCGAGGATGCCGAGCACCACGAGGGCTACGAGGGTGAGGGATGCCGCGATGCGCTCCGCCGAGATCGGCCGCTTCGGTGCACGCTCGGCGACGGTGTGGGCGCCGCCCCGGGGGGACGCTCCCCCGCTCTGGGTCGCCGAGCTCGTCGACGCGTCCAGCGCCGTCATGATGCCGCCACCTGCGCCGCCGCCACGACCAGCTCTTCCTGCACGGCGCGGATCTCGGCGGTGGTGGTCGCGACGCGACCGTAGATCTCCATGACGGCGGCCTTGGTGAGGTCGGTCGTGGGGGTGTCGAGCACGACCTCGCCGTGGCGGAGCCCGACGATGCGGTCGGCCCAGCTGATGGCGAGGTCGACCTGGTGCAGGCTGCACACCACGGTGAGTCCCTCGTCGGCGGCGATCTCGCGGATGAGAGCCATGACCTGCTCGCTGGACTCCGGGTCGAGCGAGGCGACCGGCTCATCGGCGAGCAGGATGTCTGGCTTCTGCATGAGGGCGCGGGCGATGGCGACGCGCTGCTGCTGTCCGCCGGAGAGGGTGTCGCTGCGCTGGTAGGCACGGTCGAGCAGTCCCACGCGGTCGAGGTGCTCGAGCGCGGTGAGCTTGGCGGCCCGCGAGTAGCCCCAGAGCCCGAGGCGCGGCCCCCGCACGCTCGAGAGCGATCCGGTGAGCACGTTCTCGAGCACGGTGAGCGAGGGCACGAGCTCGAACTGCTGGAAGATGAAGCCGACGCGGCTGCGGAGGCCTCGGAGCGCGCGGCCCTTCAGTGAGGGAACCTGCGAGCCGAGCACCTCCACCGAGCCCGCGGTGGGGACCTCGAGCCCGTCGAGGTGGCGCAGCAGGGTCGACTTCCCCGAGCCGGAGAGGCCGAGGAGAACGACGATCTCGCCACGGGAGACCTCGAGCGAGGCGCCCTTCAGTGCAGTGGTCGTGCCGAAGGTCTTCGTCACGCCGTCGAGACGGATGAGGGCGTCGGATGCCGAGGCGGTCATGTCGTAGCTCCTGTGATGTGGTGTGTCGAGCGGCGGGCCCTCCGTCTCGCCGCGCGGGGCGGACGAGGCGGAGGGCACCGGGTGAGGCGAAGGGTCAGACCGGGCTCAGCCCTGGCACTGCTCCGCTTCGGTCTCCTTGCAGATGTCGCGGATCAGGTCGTAGTAGGCGTCATCGACCGGCTTGGTGGCGTAGAAGACGCTGCGGAAGGAGTCGCTGTCGGCGCTGTCGATGCCCGCGGCGATGATGTCGTCGATCGTGACCTCGGAGAGTCCGTCGATGAGCTGCTTCGAGACCTCGTCCGGAAGCGTCGAGGAGTACACGAGCGGGGCGCCGGGCACCATCGTCTCGTCGATGACCTTGACCTTGTCCGACTTCTCGACCTCGGAGTCCTCGGCGAAACCGACCTCGCACTCGACGCCTTCGCCGACCTTGGTGACGCTGACGTCGTGCTTGCCTGCGAAGACCGGGGTGATGTCGGTCTTGGGGTCGATGCCGGCCTCGAGCAGGTTGTACGACGGGAACAGGTAGCCCGAGGTCGAGGACGGGTCGACGAAGCAGACCTTCTTGCCCTTGAAGTCCTCGAGGCTGGAGATGTCGCTGTCCGCGGGGACGATCGCCTGCGAGTAGTAGCCGGGCTCCTGACCCTCTGCGGTCACGATCGAGGAGATCGGGGTGAGCTTGGCGCCGTTGTTCGTGGCGGTGACGTAGGTGAAGCCGGAGAACGAGGCCACGTCGACCTTGCCGGCGACGGCGGCCTCGATGAGCGCCGCGTAGTCGGTGGACTCGTGGTACTCGACGGTCTTGCCGGTGAGGTCGGCGATGTAGTCCATGAGCGGCTGGTAGTTCGTCTCAGTGTCGACCGAGTCGGGGACGACACCGAACACGAGGGTGTTCTCGTCGACGGCGAAACCGCTCGTGGTCGACGAGTCGTCGGCGCCGGGGGTGCCGGTGGCCTCGGCGGAGCCGGCACAGGCGGCGAGGCCGAGGGCGAGGAGCGCGACGCCGGCGAGGGCGGGAAGAGCGCGAAGCTTCATGAGGACCTTTCAGGGTGTGAGGGGTGATCCACGGAAGACTCTCGCAGGTGGAACGCCGAGATATGTACCTAACTCGGATTTGTTCAGAGCTCGTTTACCGAGCATTCGTCTGGATGAACACTCCAGAAACGGGGTCGCAGTCTCCCGCCCTGACCAAGTAATGTACCTATGTGGCTGAAGCTGTGTACACCCAGATCGCCGACGACCTCCGCGCGCAGATCGCTGCCGGAGGGCTTCGTCCCGGCGACGACGTCCCGACCGAGGCGGAGCTCGCCGAGAGATGGCACACCTCTCGTGGCCCGATCCGCAACGCTCTGGCGGCGCTGCGTGGCGAGGGCCTGATCGAGACCAGCCGGGGCCGACCGGCCAGGGTCGTCGCCCGCAAGGCGAATCAGGCAGTGGACGTGTCGGTGCCGTTCACGCGCTGGGCACGCGAGCTGGGGGTCTCCCCCGGGGCCGAGACCCAGGAGCTGAGCCTGCGCCGCGCCGGTGACATGGCGGCGGCACTCGATGTCGACCCGAGCGACACGATCGTCAGCGTCGTGCGGCTGCGGCTGCTCGACGGGCGGCCGACCATGCTCGAGCGCCTCAACTACACCGAGGTCGCGGGCCGGCCGCTGTTCGACGTGGATCTCGACCAGGTGTCGATCACCGAGCACCTCGCGTCGGTCGGGCACCCGATCGTCACGCTGCAGCATGTGATCGATGCAGTGGCCGCCGACGATCAGGATGCCGCCCTGCTGCGCGTTCCGCGCGGCACACCCATCCTCCGCCTGACCCGCACGTCCCGCGATGCGGAGGGGCGGATCTTCGAAGCCTCGGAGGACCGCTACCTGAGCGAGGTCGTGCGCTTCACGGTCGCCGCGTCCGGCATCTCGACCGACGGGCACTACATGCGCGCAGTCGGCGGATAGCGAAGACGAGGTCGCCTGCTCGGAGGCCGCAGAATCGGCCGTTAACGCAGAAGGCGATCGCGAGCGCGCAAGTATTTCAGAAGCCAGAAAGACCGCGCCCGCGATCGCAGCGCTGGGGACGCTTTATCTGGGGAGCCTTCAGAATACGGCCGCCTGCAACACGTTCCACAGGGTCGAACGTCGAGACTTTCTTAGACTTTCGTCTAGAATTCCGCGGATCGTGGAAAGGGCGCTCCCACACTCTAGAGCATCAGACCACCGGAAGGCGGGCCGACACGACCCAGGATCCTTCCACTTCGCCGGCACTGAACTCTCCGCTCGCTCCCATGACGCGCTCGGCCATGCGGCCGAGGCCCGTGCGGCTCGAGGAGAGCTCGCGCCGCGGCGTGGTCGGCAGTGGGCTGCGGAGGGTGAGGAGCGCCACCTCATCGTCCACGGCGAGGGTGATCTGCACCTCGCCGGGTCCGGCGTATTTGAGGATGTTCGTGGCCGACTCCCGCGTGATGCGTGCCAGCACGATCTCGACCGCTCGCGGAATTCGCTCGTCCTGCGGATCACCCGCTCGGACGACGGAGTGCCCGGCGGCTTCGAATTCCTCCGCCGCCTCGTCGATCGCGGCGGCGAGGTCGCCGGTCTGCACGCTCGACGACTGCGGTCCGTCGTCGGCGAGTTCGATCACGAAGCGGAGATCGGTCATCGCCTTGCGGGCGGCGACACGGATCGCCTCCTGAGAGTCGGAACTCGTCTGAGGGTCTTCGAGCATCTGCACGTGCAGCGCGACCACCGTGAGGTGGTGCGCGATGCTGTCGTGCAGCTCGCCGGCGATCCAGCGTCGCTCGGCGAGGACAGCCTGCCGTTCCTGCTCGGCGCGCGCCTCGAGTTCCCGTTCGAGACGGCTGCCACGGGCGAACGCGAGCCGAAGGGCGAACCCGACGGCTCCGGCCACCGTGGCGAAGACGAGATAGAGACCGACGTTGACGTTGACACCGGGTTCCGCGGCGAAAGGAACGAGCGCCGCGGCGACCAGGAATCCGCCGGTGTACGAGAGGATCAGCGAGGTCCAGCCGAGCCTCATGACGAGGGCCGCCGAAACGGCGGCGGCTGTGAGGACCTGGAGTTCTGATCCGGGGATGAAGGAGAGCGCGAACACGACGGCGAGAGCGCACGTCGCGAAGAGCGGCTTCCAGAGATAGAGCGCGAACACTGCTGTGGACGCGACGCTCACCAAGAGAGCGACCGGGTTGACCCCCGGTGTGGTGAAGAAGCCGATGACGTCTGCGGCGATGGTGATCGAGACGATCACCAGAACGACGATGCGTTCTATCGCACTGAGCTTCTCGCCGCGGGTGAGGCGGAGCGTGTCCGCGGATTCCCGGGTCGAGTGGTCAAAGGCCATGCTTCACTATCTCCTATTTGCCAACTAGATTAGTTGTGGAGACCAAAGAACTTGCCAACCTGCTGCCAGAAAGTCATAACGTTCACCTCCATTTTGTAGTCGTTCGTCGATGTCTGTATTCATCTTCTCGGCGAATCACGGAGCGCACATCTGTCTCTCGTCTAGAGGTTTTTAGCCAAAGGTCTACATCGCCATCGCCCGTCGCCCGCGCCGTTAGGCTTCCCCCATGCAGGAAATCCGTGTCGTGATCGTCGATGACGATCCCCTGGTCCGCTCGGCGCTGTCGCACTTCGTCTCCCGCGACCCCGAGATCACCGTGATAGCCCAGGCGGAAGACGGCGTGGAAGCGATCGCCACGGTCGAACGCGAGCAGCCGGACGTCGTGATGATGGACGTCCAGATGCCGGAGATGGACGGCATCGAGGCCACCGGTGTGATCGCGGAACGCTGGCCGCACGTCCGCGTCCTCGCCGTCACGACCCTCGACGGCAGCGACACGGTGCTCCCCATGCTGAGCGCCGGCGCCTCCGGTTACCTCCTCAAGGACTCCAGCGCCGAGGAGATCGTCATCGGCGTTCGCGAGGTGCACAGCGGCGCGAGCTCGCTCTCCCCGCGGATCGCCTCGATGCTGATCAAGCACGTGCGCGACTCCACGCCCGTCGCCGCCGACGCCGATGCCCTCGAACCTCTCACCGAACGCGAGACCGAGGTGCTGAACTGCCTCGCGAAGGGCATGTCGAACGCCGAGATCGCGAAGGCGCTGATCGTCTCCGAGGGCACGGTGAAGGCGCACCTCGGACGCATGATGTCGAAGTGGCACCTGCGCGACCGCGTGCAGATCCTCGTCACGGCCGCGCACGCCGGGCTCGTCAGCTTCCGCTGATCACAGGGCCAGCAGGACGATCCCCGCGACCACGACGAGAGAGGCTGCGATCCGCCAGCCCGGACGCGACTCCCGCAGCACGAACACGCCGAACAGGCTCACCAGCACGACGCTCACCTCGCGCAGCGGAGCCACCAGCGCCACCGGAGCGATCTGGATCGCGGTCAGCACCAGGATGTACGACAGCGGCGACAGGATGCCGAAGACGAGGATCCGCCGCCACTGCGTGCGGCCGAGCGCCCAGACGGCGTCCCAGCGCCGACGCACCGCGATCGAGTAGAACGGCACCTGCAGCAGGCTCGTGCCGACCATGAACGCGACCGGTGAGAGGTTCCAGGTGCGCACCGCGTGCGCGTCCCAGATCGTGTAGACCGCGATCGCGACACCCGTGAGCAAGCCGAACAGGATGCCGGGATCGATGCGCCGGGAACGGCTGCCGGTCCCCCGATCGACCAGGCCGATCGCCACGACGCCGACGATCACCGCCGCCACCCCGATCAGCGCCACCACCGAGGGCCGCTCCCCGAGCAGCAACACCGCCACGATCACCGACAGGAACGGGCCGGTGCCGCGGGCGGTCGCATAGACGGTGGAGAGGTTCCCCTCGCGGTAGCCGCGCTGCAGCACCGTCATGTAGGCGACGTGCAGCACCGCCGAGACCGAGACACCGAGAGCGAAGGAGCCGAGGTCGTCGGCGCCGAGACCGCCGGTGAACGGCACGACGCCGATCCACACGAGCGTGCTGCTCACGGCTCCCCACCAGAGGAACGGCGACCCCGCTCGGCTGACGCCGTGGGCGATGACGTTCCACGCAGCGTGGGCGATGGCCGCCCCGAAGACGAGGACGAACGCGAGAGGGGACACGACGAGACCCTTCCGTCCGACGCGCGGCGCGACGAACAGGGTCCTCCGGGCTTTTGTCCTGTCAGATGACGGCCCTCCTGCGGAGGAGGACCGTGGCGCCGCTCGGACCAGACGGGTGCGAACCCCGGAACCCTAGGCGCTATCGGGACGAGCCTAACGCGCGATTGTGAACGTCCGGCAAACGACGGGCTCCCCGGCCGGGAGCGGAACGGCGCACCGCCCCGACTACGCTCGAAGGACCGCCCGTCTCCAGGAAGGTCCGCCATGCCCGTCACCCCGGTCGCCCTCGCTCACGCCGAGGACCTCGCCGACTTCATCGCCGCCTCACCCTCGAGCTACCACGCGGCGGCGGAGGTCGCTCGACGACTGGAAGCCGCCGGATTCACACGGCTGCGCGAAGAGGATGCCTGGCCGACCGAGGCGGGCGGCCGGTATGTCATCGTGCGCGACGGCGCCGCGATCGCCTGGTCCGTGCCGGCGGATGCCACCGCGACGACCCCCGTGCAGATCTTCGGCGCGCACACCGACTCCCCCGGCTTCAAGCTCAAGCCGCAGCCGACCACGGG
This sequence comes from Microbacterium sp. NPDC055665, assembly GCF_053618035.1. Lineage (NCBI taxonomy): Bacteria > Bacillati > Actinomycetota > Actinomycetes > Micrococcales > Microbacteriaceae > Microbacterium > Microbacterium sp. NPDC055665. The sequence goes on from NZ_JBSHGY010000003.1 coordinate 335,335, forward strand.
TTCGCGGGGCTGGCTGCAGGCCGCCGTCGAGGTGTACGGCGGACCGCTGCTGAACTCGTGGCTCGACCGTGAGCTGCGCCTCGCCGGGCGGCTGGCGCTGGCCGACGGTCGGGTCGTGCTGGCGGACACGGGTCCCCTGCTGCGCCTGCCGCAGCTGGCGATCCATCTCGACCGCGGCGTGAACAACGGACTCGCCCTCGACAAGCAGACCGAGACGCAGCCGGTGTGGGGACTCGGCGACCCGACGGAAGCCGACATCCTGGCTGAGCTCGCCTCGTCCGCCGACGTCTCGGCGTCCGACGTCCGCGGGTATGACGTGGTCGTCGCCGACTCCGCACGCGGAGCGGTGTTCGGCAAGGACGACGCGTTCTTCGCCTCCGGACGCCTCGACGACCTCGCCTCGGTGCACGCCGGCGTGGTCGCCCTCGAAGCACACGACCCGGCAGCGGGCGGGCCGATCGCCGTGCTCGCGGCCTTCGACCACGAGGAGCTCGGCTCGGAGTCGCGCTCCGGTGCAGCAGGCCCCTTCCTCGAAGACGTGCTCGAGCGCGTGTACGCGGGGCTCGGCGCCGATGGATCCGCGCGCCGCCAGGCCTACGCCTCGTCGTGGTGCCTGTCGAGCGACGTCGGCCACTCGGTGCACCCGAACTACGCCGCCAAGCACGACCCCGTGGTGCAGCCGGTGCTCGGCTCCGGACCGATCCTGAAGCTCAACGCCAACCAGCGGTACGCGACCGATGCCGTCGGCACCGCATCCTGGCGGTCCTGGTGCGAGCGCGCGGGTGTTGCGACGCAGGAGTTCGTGTCGAACAACAGCGTGCCGTGCGGATCCACGATCGGCCCGATCACCGCGACGCGGCTCGGCATCCGCACCGTCGACGTCGGCATCCCGATCCTCTCGATGCACTCCGCGCGCGAGCTCGCCGGGGTCTCCGACCTGCATGACCTGACCCGCACCGCGCAGGCGTTCTTCGCCGGCTGACTCCGGGGGCGATCCGCGAGGAATCCGCGCCGTGAAGTCCGCCCGGTGGCGTCCCGGCAGTGCCAGGATGTCAGCATGACGGACATCAAGCCGGCCCTGATCGAGCGTGCGGGCATCGAGATCATCCCCGAGTCCGAGCGCACCGCGAAGCCGCGCGACCTCTTCTGGCCCTGGTTCGCGGCGAACGTCTCGGTGTTCGGCATGTCGTACGGCTCCTTCGTCCTGGGCTTCGGCATCTCGTTCTGGCAGGCGACGATCGTCTCGGTGATCGGCATCGTGGTGTCGTTCCTGCTGTGCGGGCTCATCGCCATCGCCGGCAAGCGCGGGTCGGCGCCGACCATGGTCCTCTCGCGAGCGGCCTTCGGCGTGCACGGTCAGAAGGTGCCGGGCATCGTCTCGTGGCTGACGTCGATCGGGTGGGAGACGTTCCTCGCGATCATGGCCGTGCTCGCCACCGCCACCGTGATCACGCAGCTCGGCGGCGACGGCGACAGCATCGCGCTCAAGATCATCGCGACCGTGATCGTCGCAGCCCTGATCGTCACCGCATCCGTGCTCGGCTATCACACGATCATGAAGCTGCAGTCGGTGCTCACCTGGGTCACCGGCGTGGTCACCGTGCTCTACATCATCCTCGCGGCGCCGAGCATCGACCTCGCCGCGGTGCTGGCCCGCCCCGACGGCGGCATCGGCCAGGTGATCGGTGCGCTCGTCATGGTGATGACCGGGTTCGGACTCGGCTGGATCAACATCGCCGCCGACTGGTCGCGCTACCAGAAGCGCACGGCATCCGACGGGGCAATCGTCGCCTGGAACACGATCGGCGGGTCGGTGGCACCGGTGATCCTCGTCGTGTTCGGTCTGCTGCTCGGCGGCTCGGACGACGACCTCATGGCGGCCATCGGCGCCGACCCGATCGGTGCGCTCGCCTCGATCCTGCCGCTGTGGGTGCTGGTGCCGTTCCTGCTCACGGCTGTGCTCGCCCTCGTCTCGGGCGCGGTGCTGGGCATCTACTCCTCGGGCCTCACGCTGCTCAGCCTCGGCATCCGCATCCCGCGCCCCTCTGCCGCCGCGATCGACGGGGCGCTCCTCACGATCGGCACGATCTACGTGGTGTTCTTCGCGACGGACTTCCTCGGCCCGTTCCAGAGCTTCCTGATCACGCTCGGCGTGCCGCTCGCGTCATGGGCAGGCATCCTGATCGCCGACATCCTGCGCCGGAAGAAGGACTACGACGAGGAGTCGCTGTTCGACAGCCGTGGCCGCTACGGGGCCTGGGACTGGACCTCGATCGGCACCATGGTCGTCACGAGCGTGATCGGCTGGGGTCTGGTGCTCAACGGCTTCGCCGAGGACGCGCCCTGGAACAACTGGCAGGGCTATCTGCTGTTCCTCGTCGGCGGCCCCGACGGCGCCTGGGCGTACGCCAACCTCGGAGTGTTCTTCGCGCTGGTGCTGTCGTTCCTCGTGACGTACTTCGCGCGGGCCGGGAAGATCCGCCGGCAGGAGGGCGTGTGACCGCTCGGGCGCTCGATGACGCCTGGCTCGTGGTGATCGACCCGCAGGCGATCTTTGCTGCCCCCGACTCCGCCTGGGGCTCGCCGTTCTTCGCCGGGGCGATGCCGCGCATCCGCGCGCTGGCTGATGCGTTCGGCGACCGGGTGCTGGTGACCCGGTGGATGCCGACCGCCGACCGGTCGACCTCGTGGGGCGACTACTTCGCCACCTGGCCGTTCGCCGATCAGCCGCCGAGCGACCCGCTGTTCGACCTCGTCCCTGACGCGGTGGGGTTGTCGCCGCATCCGACGCTCGACCTGCCGACGTTCGGCAAGTGGGGTCGTGAGATGGAAGCGGTCGTCGGACGCGGAGCTCACGTCGTGCTGGCCGGCGTCTCGACCGACTGCTGCGTCCTCTCGACGGCCTTGGCTGCGGCCGATGCCGGCGCGCACGTCACGATCGCGGCGGATGCGTGCGCCGGTTCGACCGCCGAGAACCACGCGGCCGCCCTGCAGGTCATGGGGCTCTATCCGCCGCAGATCACGATCAGCGACACCGCCGCCATCCTCGCCTGACGAAACGCCGAGCGGATGACGATCCGCCGACGAATTGACTTTGATCGTTCGGCGAATCGTCCGGGGCTCGGCGAGCCGTCCGGCGCTCGGTCCGTCAGTGGCTCGGGCGATCGTCCGGGGGGCGGTCCGTCAGCCCGCGGCCCGCACGGAGGCCGCGATGTCGGAGGGAGAGCCGTGCCAGGGAGCCCCGTGCCCCGGCAGCACCCACGACGCCGAGACGGCGGCCAGGCGGTCGAGCGAACCACGCGCCTCTTCGGGCTCGTCCGTGAATGGTGCGGGCTGCGCACCGGTGTGCCCGGTCAGCACGTGCCGGGTGGTCAGAGCGTCACCGACGAAGACCACGTCGACGGCGGGCACATGCACCGCGATGCTGCCGGGCGAGTGGCCGGGCATGCCGATCACGACGGGAGCACCCGGCAGGTCGAGCACATCGCCGTCTGCCACCTCCGTCACCACGGATACGTGGTGCGTGCGCAGCGCGCTCTTGCGGATGCCGTAGGCGAAGAAGCCCAGCGTCGGGCCGAGCTTGGCCGGCCCCATCGGCGTCTTCGGCTTCTCACCCGTGCGCACGCGGTGGCTGTCGGCCGCGTGGATGAACACCGGGACACCCACCTCCCGCCGCAGCCGCTCAGCGAAACCGATGTGGTCGCTGTCACCGTGGGTGAGGACGAGGCCGCGGATGTCGGAGAGGGGACGACCGATCTCGTCGAGCTCGCGCTGGAGATCGTGCCAGTGCCCGGGGAGACCTGCGTCGACGAGGGTGATGCCCTCGGGCAGGTCGACCAGGTACGCGGCGACGATGTCGTTGCCGATGCGGTGGAGGTGGGGTGCGAGCTTCATGGCGGATCCTCTCGGGATGATTGCGATGGCTACGATACGTAGCTATCATGGCTATTGTCAATAGCCATGAAGGAGGAGCCATGCCGGCACCCGAGCGCACATCCGTCGCCGAGATCGTCGACGCCGGGCGGGAGATCCTCGAGACCGCCGGCCCTGCGGGGCTGACGATGCAGGCGGTCGCGACGCGGGTGGGCGTGCGCGCGCCGTCGCTGTACAAGCGGATCCGCGACCGAGACGCTCTGCTCGCCGCGGTGGCGACCGCATCCATCGAGGCGCTCACGGCTCGACTCGATCCCTCAGGCGACGACCTCACCGCCCTCGCGCGGGCATATCGCGCGTTCGCACACGCGCATCCGGAGGGTTTCCGGATCATGTTCACCGTCGCCGCGCCGCAGGATGCGCTCGAGCGCTCGGCCGCGCCGGTCATCCGCGCCGCGTCCGCACTGGTCGGCGAAGACGATGCACTCGATGCCGCCCGCCTCTTCACCGCGTGGGCGACGGGTTTCCTGCAGATGGAGCTCTCGGGGGCCTTCCGCCTCGGGGACGACGTCGACCGCGCCTTCGACTACGGGCTGCAGCGGCTCCTCGCCGGACTCACCAGCTGATCCCCCTCGGGCGTGGGGGGGGGGGGGAGTAGGGGGACTGACCGCGGGGGGGGCGCCCCCGGGGGGGGGCGCTGAAAGAGAGGGGGGTGGCGATGAAGCAGAGCCGCCGGCACAATT
>NZ_JBSHGY010000003.1:339960-469573 GCF_053618035.1 Microbacterium sp. NPDC055665
TTCGCGTTTATCCTCTGCGGGGGGGCTGCCCCCCCGGCCGGCCCACACCCTCTGCCCCCGGGCTGGCTTCCTGTGTGGTTGTGGGCGCCCTTCCCACGGCGGCGGGGGCACCGGAGTGCTGGCACACTGATCGGTGGAGGGGTCCATGAGCATCGACGCGCACACCGAAGAATCCGCACGCCCGACGAAGGTGCGCAAGCCGTGGCACCGGACGAAGGTGACGCTCGGCATCATCCTCGCCGCGGTCGCCGTGGTCGCGATCGTCGGGACGATCACGCCCTGGCCTTCCGCGATGGTCATCCGTGCCGTGTTCACGAAGGGCGGGAACGAGACGGCCGCCGAGATGGACAAGCACGTCCCCGACACGAAGCTCTCCGTGCAGGAGGATGTCGCGTACGGTGACGACGGCGCCGACACCACGATGGACGTCTTCCGCCCGGCATCCGCCGACGACCCCCTGCCGACCGTCGTCTGGATCCACGGCGGCGCCTGGATCTCGGGCTCGAAGGAGAACGTCGACCCGTACATGCGCATCCTCGCCGCCGAGGGCTACACGACCATCGCGGTCAACTACACGATCGGTCCGGAGGGCGTGTACCCGCTCGCCGTGCACCAGCTCGACGCCGCCCTCGCCTACATCGATGAGCACGCCGAGGAGCTGGGCGTCGATGCGAAGCAGATCGTCCTCGCGGGCGACTCCGCGGGAGGACAGCTGGCGAGCCAGATGGCGACCCTCATCACCAGCCCGGAGTACGCCGAGATCATGGGCATCACCCCGTCGCTCGAGGCCGACCAGCTGGCCGCGACCATCCTCAACTGCGGCGTGTACGACCTCGCGGCGCTGGCGCAGCTCGACGGGCTCGCCGGCTGGGGGTTGAAGTCGGCCATGTGGGCGTACTCGGGCACGAAGACCTGGGCCGAGGACTCGACCGGTGCCACGATGTCGACGATCGACTGGGTCACCGAGGACTTCCCCACGACCTACATCTCCGGCGGCAACGGCGACGGACTCACCTGGCTGCAGTCGATCCCGATGGCCCAGCGCCTGGACGAGCTCGGAGTCGACGTGACGACCCAGTTCTGGCCCGCACCGCACGAGCCGCAGCTCCCGCACGAGTATCAGTTCCACCTCGACCTGCCGGATGCACGGACCGCCCTGCAGAAGACGATCGACTTCCTGGACGCGAACACCACGCGCTGACACGACCTTTCCTGACCCGCTCCGGCCGGACGGATGTCGGGAGAACGGACGGATGTCGGGAGAATCGCCGCGGATCCTTCCTGCATCCGTGATTCCTCCCGACGGATGGGCCGTCGCTCGGCGCACACCGACCCAGACATTTCACTTCTGTGACGCTCGCCGCAGAAGTGATATGTTCGGCGCATGCACACCGAGAACGAACGCGCCCTCGAGTCCGGGATCGTCACCGACCTGTCCGGACGGATGACCTACGGGTCATACCTGGCGCTGGACCAGCTGCTCACTGCGCAGCATCCGGTGAGCGAACCGCAGCACCACGACGAGATGCTGTTCATCATCCAGCATCAGACCACCGAGCTCTGGCTCAAGCAGCTCCTGCACGAGCTCTCCTCCGCGCGCGAGCTGCTGGCACGCGACGACCTGCGTGAGGCGCTCAAGCGCATCGCCCGGGTCAAGCGCATCCAGGACGTGATGACGCAGCAGTGGTCGGTGCTCGCCACCCTCACCCCCACCGAGTACGCGCAGTTCCGCGGCGCACTCGGCAACTCCTCGGGCTTCCAGTCCGTGCAGTACCGCGCGGTGGAGTTCGCCCTCGGCAACAAGAACGAGAAGATGCTGACCGTCTTCGCCGACCACCCCGCCAACCTCGCGCTGCTCACCGCCGAGTGGGAGAAGCCCACGCTGTACGACGAGTTCCTGCGCTTCGCCGCGCGTCGTGGACTGCCCGTGCCGGCTGCGATCCTCGACCGCGACGTGCGCGAGCCCTACCGCGAGACGCCCGAACTCGTGCCGGCGATCCGCGAGATCTACCAGGACCCGAGCCGGTACTGGGATCTGTACGAGGCGTGCGAAGACCTGGTCGACCTCGAGGACAACTTCCAGTTCTGGCGCTTCCGACACCTCAAGACCGTCGCGCGCACGATCGGCATGAAGGTCGGCACCGGCGGCTCCAGCGGCGTCGGCTTCCTGCAGCGCGCCCTGGATCTCACCTTCTTCCCCGAGCTCTACACGGTGCGCACGGAGATCGGCAGCTGATGAAGGCCGTCACGTTCTTCGACGGGATCGGCTGGCGCGAGGGCGTCGTCGAGCTCGTCGAGGGGCGCGTGCGATTGCGGGACGAGGTTCCGGCCACCGGGCTCCCCCGCCTCGACGGCGTCGTCGTCGGCGGATTCACCGACCACCACGTGCACCTGCAACTGGTGGATCACGCCCAGCTGTCGGGTTCGCGCCTCGGCCGCGTGGTCGATCTCGGCGGAGATCCCGATGTGGTTCAGCGGCTCGCCGTTCACCCGGTCCGCATCGAGTTCGCCGGGGCTTTCCTGACTGCGCCGCTCGGCTACCCGTCCGACCGGGCCTGGGCACCGGACGGCTCGGTGCGCGAGATCTCCGATGCGGATGCCGCCGCCGCGGCGGTGACCGAGATGGCCGAGGCCGGAGCCGCGTGCATCAAGGTCACCAGCAACAGCGTCGCCGGGCCCGTCTTCACGGACGAGCTCCTGCGCACCATCGTCGAGCTGGCCGCCGACCACGGACTCCTCGTCGTCGCGCACGCCGAGGGCGCGGGCGAAGCCGAGCGGGTCATCCGTCTCGGCGCCGCCCGCCTCGCCCACGCGCCCTTCACCGAACGACTCGACGATGACCAGATCGCCCGGCAGTCGGCCAGCGCCTCGTGGATCTCGACCCTCGCGATCCACGACGACCCCGCGCGCGCGGTCGCGATCGACAACGTGCGCCGCTTCCACACGGCGGGTGGAACCGTGCTCTACGGCACCGATCTGGGCAACGGCCCGATGCCCCTTGACCTGAATCCGCGTGAGGTCGCCGCCCTCCGCGAGGCCGGGCTCGACGATGCCGCTCTCCTGCGGGCGCTCTCCCCGGTCGACCCGCTCGACCCCGACTCGAATCTCCTGCTGCTCCCCGGCAGCTCCCCCGCGGCCGCCGACCCGCTCGCCGCCCGCCCCCTCACCCCCGCAGACCTGAAGGTATGACCATGACCGATCCCCGCGACACCGACCTGCTCGACGCCGCCCGCGCCCTCGACGCCGCCGACCCGCTGCGCGCCCACCTCGACGCATTCGCCGAGGCACCGGGCGTCACGGCCTACCTCGATGGCAACTCGCTCGGCCGTCCGCTGCGCGACATCCCGGAGAAGCTCGCCGCGTTCGTGCGGGAGGACTGGGGCACCCGGCTGATCCGTTCCTGGGACGAGCAGTGGATGGCGCTGCCGATGGAGCTCGGAGACCGCATCGGCCGGGTGGCGCTCGGTGCCGCCGCCGGCCAGACCGTGGTGGCCGACTCGACGAGCGTGCTGATCTACAAGCTCATGCGCGCCGCCGCAGCCGCCGACCCTGACCGCACCGAGCTCGTGATCGAGGCCGGCAACTTCCCCACCGACAGGTTCCTCGCCGAGGGTGTCGCCGCCGAGACCGGCATGACCCTGCGCTGGCTCGAACCCGATCCGGTGCACGGCGTGACCGTCGCCGACGTCGAGGCCGTCGTCTCCGAGCGCACGGCCCTGGTCTCGCTGAGCCACGTCGACTACCGCTCCGGCGCCCTGGCAGATATGCCCGGCATCACGGCGGCGGCGCACGAAGCCGGAGCGCTCATGATGTGGGACCTCTGCCACTCGGCCGGCGTGGTCCCGATGCAGCTCGACGAGTGGGGCGTCGACATGGCGGTGGGCTGCACCTACAAGTACCTCAACGGCGGGCCGGGCTCCCCCGCGTTCGCCTACCTGCGCCACGGACTCCAGGGCGTGCTGCGTCAGCCGATCCAGGGCTGGTGGAGCGCGGCCGACATCTTCGCGATGGGACCTGCGTACGTGCCTTCGGGCGACATCCGTCAGCTGCTGAGCGGCACCCCGCCGGTGACCTCGATGCTCGCGATGCAGGGGATGCTCGACCTCATCGAGCAGTCCACGATCGCCGGAGTCCGGGCGAAGTCGCAGTCGCTGACCGACCTCGCGGTGCGTGCGTACGACCAGGTGCTCGCGCCCCTCGGCGTGCGGCTGCTGAGCCCGCGCGACGCCGATCTCCGCGGCGGCCATGTGACGATCGGGCACCCGGACTTCCGCGATGTGACGCGGCGACTGTGGGCCGACGGCATCATCCCCGACTTCCGCTTCCCGGACGGCATCCGGCTCGGGCTCTCCCCGCTGAGCACCTCGCACGTCGAGACGATCACCGGCGTGCTGGCCGTGCGTGACGCCCTGGAGTCCGGTGACTTCTGACCTCGCCGCCGCGCCCGTGCTCGACGACATCGATGCGCGCCCGGGCAGTACCGCCTCGCTGCTGCGGACGCTCATCGGAGTGTTCCTGCGCCCGCTCGGCGGCTGGATCTCGACGGCGGACCTGGTGTCGCTGGCCGGCGACCTCGGGATCGCGGCAGGCCCCGCCCGCACCGGCATCACGCGTCTGAAGCAGAAGGGGCTCCTGCTCGCAGAGCGCGATGACGGTATCGGCTACCGGCTCAACCCCGCGGCGATCGGGATGCTCGAGCGCGGTGACCGCCGCATCTTCGAGATGCGCGAGATGACGGATGCCGATCCCTGGTGCCTGGTCTCGTTCTCTATCCCTGAGAGCGCACGGAGCATCCGTCATCAGCTGCGTCGCCGCCTGCAGTGGATCGGCGCGGGCGTCGTGTCACCGGCGCTGTGGATCTGTCCCGGGCATCTCCAGGACGAGGTGGAGCAGATCCTCGAGGAACTCGACGCGCGCCGCTGGGCGACCCTGTTCCAGGCATCCGCCCCCGCACCGGCCGGCACGCTCGTCGAGGCCGCCGCGCAGTGGTGGGACCTCGAGGCCTTGCGTACCGAGCACCTCACCTTCCAGACCTCTCTCCGCACCCTGCCCGCCGAGCCGTTCGCCGCGTACGTGCACCTCATCGACCGCTGGCGGGTGCTGCCGTACACCGATCCGGGGCTCCCCCCGTCGATGCTGCCGGCCGACTGGCCGGGACGCCGCAGCTTCGACGAGTTCGCCCGCCGGTCGGCGCAGCTGTCAACACCCGCCTGGGCGCACGTGCGCGCCCGGATGGCCTAGCTCGGTCATCCACCCCCGCCGTTCCGGTCGCAGTTTCTGTCGCCCACGCGCCTCGCGAGCGGCAGAAACTGCGACCGGAGCAACCGAAGTCGGGATCAGCCGGCGACCTCGGCGAGGAAGCCCGCAACGTGCTCCTGCAGACGCAGGATGCGCAGGTCGCGCGCGAACTCGCGATCGAAGCCCTGATAGGCGAGCGGCGGGAGGATGCGCACGTTCCGGTTGCAGCCGAACTCGGCGCACGTGAGAACGCCGACCGAGTCGCCCTTGCGCCCGGCAGCGCCGGCCTTGCGTGCCACGAACAGCTGCACGTCGTTGCGGAGCGTGACGTCTTCGCACCAGGAGCACTGCGCCCGGGCGATCACGCGCTGCTCGGCACGCTGCAGGAAGACACCGACCGGGGCGTCGTCGATCCAGGTGATGACGTAGGCGCGGCGCGGCATCTTCGGGTCCACCCAGCCGAGGAAGTCGAGGCGATCGAAGTCGATCTCGGCGAAGCCGGGCGGGAGGGTCAGGTCGGAGACCTCCTTGCGGGAGGCGTTGAGGAAGGAGGCGCGGATGCCGCGCTCGTCGATGGGACGCATGAGAGAAGTGCTTTCGGAGTGGTCGCCACGAAGGGCGAGTCGATCGGGTGAGGGTCCCGGACGGATGCCGGGGTATGACGCAGCACCGGGGACGGGGGTTCCGCCTCCGGCTGGTCCTCAGCCTCTGCCTGCGGCGCGGAAGGCGCCTGCAGCTCCGCTCTGCGCCCGAAGGGCGCTCATCGACGACAGCACCCCGAGAGCCTACACCCGTTTGTTTCATTGCGTGTCGGACGGCCTGGCTCCGACACCGAAGCCGTCTTAGTCTTTCCGGAACGTCGATCCCGAAGGAGACCACCGTGTCCACGCCGCTGAACCGCCTTTCGCCCCTCCCGGTGCGTGAGCGTGCGGCGTGCATGTGCAGCCACGGCGACCGGTGCTCCTCGTTCGCACCCGGCCACGCGCTGCATCTGATCCAGGCGCGCATCGCTTCGGCGACGCCCGCGGGGTGGGTCGACGCCCTGGTCGTGGCGACGGATGCCGTGACCGGCGACCTCGTGGTGCGCACCCTGGACGGTGAGGTCCACGCACTGTGGAACGCCTCGGGTGCGGCGCTCGAAGCGGCCCCGGGAACGCCGGTCGCACTGCACGTCCGCTACGGCGTGCTCGCCGTCGGGCGCACGCAGTTCAACGTCGCCTCCGTCTGACCCGACCCGTCACCGTCTGACCCGACCCGTCACCGCCGGGCCGCGAAGAGCGACCGCCGCTCAGGCGCTCGCCATCATCATGTCCTTCATGGCCATGCAGGCATCCATGCACGCCTGGCATGCCTGAGCGCACATGCGGCACACGTCGCTGTCGTCGGCGTGCCGCATGCACTGGTCCATACAGACCTGGCACATCGCGATGCACGCGTTGAGCATCGCCATCATCGCGGCCGGGGTCATGCCTTGCATCCGCATCATCGAGCGCATCATGGTGTTTGCCATGTCGGCGCAGTTCATGCACGCCGGCGAACAGTCCATCATCTGCGTCGAGCACACCGTGCAGGCCTGCTCGCATGCGGCGCACGCATCCATGCACGCCTGCATGACGGACATGTCCATCATCCCCATGTCGGGCATCGACTCCATGTTCTTCGACATGGCGCCCATCATCATCGAGTCCATCGCTCACCGCTTCCTTCGAGGTCCGCGGGCAGGACCACCCGCCTGGCGCCAGGCTAGCCCCTCGCCGGGCCCGCGTCGATGGGGCGGAACGCTGACATGACCCGCGCTGATTGTCAATCCCGTGGCCCGTTCCGCGCCCGCGTGGAAGTGTCGGGATCAATCGAATCCGCCCCATGAGAGGAGCAAGCATGAGTGCTGCAGATGACATCAAGAACGCCGCCGAGAAGGCCGCCGGAAAGGTCAAGGAAGGCGTCGGCAAGCTCACCGACAACGAGCGACTCGAGACCGAGGGTCAGGCGGACCAGGTGAAGGCGTCGACCAAGCAGGCCGGCGAGAACGTCAAGGACGCGGCTCAGAAGACCGGCGACAGCGTGCGCGACGCGTTCGACAAGAAGTAGGACGAGAGTCCCCGGAAACTGAAAAGAGGTGGGGCCCGCCATCGGGCGGGCCCCACCTCTTCGGGATCAGACCTCGGTCAGACCTTGCGGCTGCCGCTGATCGCTCGGATCAACCAGGCGATCACAGCGATCGCGAGGAGGACGAGTCCGACCCACAGGAGGAACTGGAGCGACTGCACCAGTCCTCCGGTGATCGCGAGGATCACTGCGACGACGATGACGATGATCAGGAGGATGTTCATCGGTCTTTCCCTTCTTTCGGGGCGCGAACGCCCGACTGCGGTGCCCCCACGTTAGCCTCCACGAGCCATCCCCCAGAGGGGGTTGACTTCCACCCTCCGAGTGCGCGAAAGGAAAGAGCACATGCCAGGACGACGGAACAATTCGCTGAAGGACCCCGAGCTGTACGAAGAGCTCAGGGACGACGGGGCTTCGAAGGAGAAGGCCGCACGGATCTCGAACGCCGCCGCCAAGGAAGGGCGCAGCGCCGTCGGGCGCCGGGGCGGAGAGCACGGAGACTACGACGACTGGACCGTCCCGGAGCTGCGCAAGCGGGCGAAGGAGCTGGGCCTGACCGGCTACAGCGGTAAGCGGAAGTCCGAGCTGATCTCCGCCCTCAGGAATCACTGAGGCCGGGGATGACCCGCTTCGGCGTCGAGGAGGAGTTCCTCTTCCTCGACGAGCACTCGCTGGCGCCCGTGGCTCTGGCCGCCGGCACGCGCGAGCGCATCACCCGGCTCCGCACGGGCGGCGAGGTCACGACGGAGTATCTGACCTCGCAGATCGAATGCCTCACCGAGCCCGTGTCGACCGGAGCGGATGCCGAGGCGCAGCTGCGTCACCTGCGGGAGCTGATCGGGTGGCACGCCCAGGAGCAGCACGCGATCGCGGCCTCATCCGGGACGCCCTTCGCGACGACGCGCTCTTCGACGATCTCCCCCTCCCCGCACTACGACGTGGTCGCCGAGCAGCTCGGCCATCTGAGCCGCGATCATGAGGTCAACGGGCTCCACGTGCACGTCGAGGTCCTGGATGAGGAGGAGCGCGTGCGCGCACTCGACCGGGTGCGCGGCTGGCTGCCGGTGCTGCTCGCTCTCACCGGGAACAGCCCGTTCGTGGAGGGCCGTGACACGGGTTTCGCCAGCTGGCGCAGCATCCAGATCCGTCGGCTGCCCGCATCGTGGAGCCCGCCGCACTTCCGCGATCTCACCGACTACCGCGCGGGGGTGCAGCGACTCATCGACCTCCATGCCATCGCCGATGCCGCGTCGCTCGCCTGGGCGGTGCGGATCTCGGACCGCTACCCGACGGTCGAGGTGCGGGTCTTCGATGCGCAGCTGACTCCGGAGGAATCGGTGCTCGCCGCGCTGCTCAGTCGCGCGATCGTGCTGACGGATGACCAGCCTCCGGCCATGATCGGTGCGGATGTGATCGATGCGTCGCTGTGGACCGCCGCTCGTCGCGGCATGGATGCCCGCGTGATCGACCCGACCACCGGCGAGGTCGACGATGCGCGCACCGTCGCCGAGCGCATGCAGGCCGTGATCGCCCCCGCGCTTCGTCGACTCGGCGACGAGGAGCGGGTCCGCGATGGTCTCGCTCGGCTGCGCAGCGCCGGCACCGGGGCGAGCCGGCAGCGCCGCAGCGTCGCGCAGGACGGGACGGCCGGGCTCGCGCGCCTCCTCCGCGCCGGAGCACCCGCACCCATTCCTGCACCGCCTGCACCGCGACCCGACGCCCAGGAAGAACGGCAGGAGCCCGCACCGACGCCGGCATCCTGACCGCCGTCGCCCCACTGTCCCCCGCCGGGAGTAATGTCGGCCTGTGGCCTCCTTCGCCCCTCTCCAGCGGCTCGTCATCTCGATCGCCGTGCTCGCATCGTTCGTGACGTTCCTCGACGGCACCGTCGTGAACGTCGCCCTGCCCGCGATCAGCCGTGAACTCGGCGGCGGCATCACCACTCAGCAGTGGGTGGTCGATGCGTACCTGATCACGCTGAGCGCGCTGATCCTGCTCGCCGGCTCGGTCTCCGACGCCTACGGGCGCGTGCTCGTGATGCGCATCGGCCTGATCGCGTTCGGCGTGGCATCGATCGCCGTGGCCGCAGCCTTCGACCCGCTGATGCTGATCATCGCCCGCGCTGCACAGGGTGCGGCCGGCGCGCTGCTGGTGCCGAGTTCGCTCGCACTCATCACCGCGACCATGCGCGCCGACGTGCAGTCCAGGGCGATCGGCGTGTGGACCGCGTTCACCACCGCGGCGCAACTGGTGGGCCCGCTGCTCGGCGGCCTGTTCGTCGACTACCTCTCCTGGCGCTTCGTCTTCCTCATCAACGTGATCCCCATCGGCATCACCCTGCTGCTCCTCGCCCGTCTCAAGCTGCCGGAGCACCCGCGCGGCATCAAAGTCGACTGGTCGAGCGGTGCCCTGTGCGCGGTCGGCCTCGGCGCCGTCGTGTTCGCCCTGATCGAGCAGCCCAACATGGGGTGGCAGTCGCCGGCGATCTGGATCCCCGCGGTCGTCGGCGCTGCCCTGTTCGCCCTGTTCCTGTGGCGCCAGCAGCACTCGACCTCGCCGCTCATGCCGCTGTGGCTGTTCCGGGTGCGCGACTTCGGCTGGGGCAACCTCGCCACCCTCTTCGTGTACGCCGCCCTGTCGCTCAACGGGTTCGTGGTCGGCGTGTACCTGCAGCAGGGCGCAGGTCTCAGCGCCACGGCGGCCGGGCTCGCGAGCCTGCCGATGACCATCCTGATGATCCTCCTCTCCTCGCGCGCCGGACAGTGGGCCGGCCGGTGGGGGCCGCGGATCTTCATGACGGTCGGCCCACTGATCATGGCGGCCGGTGCGCTCATGCTGCTGCTCGTCGCGGCCGACTTCGACTACTGGTGGCAGGTGCTGCCCGCGATGATCGTGATGGGCCTCGGCCTCTCGCTCACCGTGGCGCCGCTGACCGCAGCCATCCTCGGCGCGATCGACGAGAACCACTCCGGCATCGCCTCGGCGGTGAACAACGCCGTCTCCCGCGTCGCCGGTCTGCTCGTCGTGGCCATGCTCTCGACCATCGTCGGCGGCACGCTCGACCTCGACGGATTCCACAGCGCCGCCTGGGTGACCGCCGCGTTGCTCGTCGTGGGCGGAGTGGTGTCGTGGATCGGCATCCGCCGCAACCCTTCCGAGCCGGCAGCGGCCGACGTCGCCGCCTCCGGCGCCCCGCAGTGAGCATGACCACGCGCACGCGCCGTGCGGGGACACTGCTCGCCGTCGCGATCCTGGCATCGGGGCTCGGCGGATGCGCGACGCCCTCCGATCCATCCGGCGCCGGCGAATCGCCCGCACCCGCCGCGTCCTACGACCTTCCGCCGGCCGGAGCGACCCCCGACTATCAGCTCGGCGGCGCCTACGAACCGGCGCCCGAGGTCGGGATCGTCGGCCGGGATCGGAGCGCGGAACCGGCCGAAGGCGTGTACTCCATCTGCTACGTCAACGGCTTCCAGACGCAGCCCGCCGAACTCGACTCCTGGCCCCGCGACCTCCTGCTCCAGCGCGACGGCGAGGTGGTCTTCGACCCGGATTGGCCCGACGAGGCGCTGCTCGACACATCGAGCGCCGAACGCCGTGACCGGATCGCCGCCACGGTGACCCCCTGGATCGAGGGATGCGCGGATGACGGTTTCGATGCGGTCGAGTTCGACAACCTCGACTCGTACTCGCGGTCGGACGGGACCCTCTCGCTCGACGACAACCTGGCTCTGGCCGCCGCATTCGTCGACGCCGCCCATGCGGCCGGACTCGCGGCCGGACAGAAGAATGCCGCCGAAGATGCGGCTGTGCTGCATAAGCAGGCCGGTTTCGACTTCGCCGTGACCGAGGAGTGCGCGGTCTACGTCGAGTGCGGCGCCTACGCGGCCGTCTACGGCGAGCACGTCATCGACATCGAGTACGCCGACGAGCTCCCCCGCCCGTTCGCCGAGATGTGCGCGGACGACGACTCCCCGGCGTCGATGGTGCTCCGCGACCGCGACCTGGTCACCCCGTCCGACGACGACCACGTCTTCGAGACCTGCCGCTGACGGCGACGGCGGATCAGCGCGGGGTGAGCACGATGACGCGCCCGCCGATCACCCACTCCGATATCGCGATCGTCCCTGCGTCGTCGACCGCGATGCCGTGCGGGCTCCGGAAGACCCCCGGGGTGAGGGCGGAGCGCTCCACCTCCTCGCCGACGATCGTGTTCGGCCAGCCCGGCGCGTCCACTCCGTCGGTGTCGCCCAACCTGGCGGCGACCGTCTCATCCGACCCGAAGGCCACGATCGCGCCGTGCAGCTCGGTGACCCACACCCAGTCCCCGTCGAACGCGAACCCCGAAGGGCTCGTCAGCTCGCCTTCGCCATAGGCGCGGAGGAACCGGCCATCCGTGTCGAGCACGACGATCCGCCTGTTGTTCCGGTCCGCCACCAGCAGCTCGGGCACGGGTCGACGCGTGTCGAGGATGATCGCGTGCGGCGAGGCGAGAGCCAGACCGCTGTCGCCGCCATCGGTCGTCCACAGCGGTTCGCCCTCTCGGGAGAAGCAGTGCACGCGGCTGCGGCCGTAGCCGTCGGCGACCCAGATGCGTCCTCCGTCCTTCTCCGACTCGCTCGTCACACCCGTCGGACGCCACCCGCGGGAGCCGTCGTCGAGCCCCCTGTCGTCGATGACCTGCTGCACCCGGCCCGAGACATCGACCCGCACGACCTGGCCCGGTCGATCGATGTCGAGGTGTTCGCCTCGCTCGCGGTGGTCGAACTTCGTACCGTTGTCCGCGATCCAGATGGCGTACGCCGAACCGAACGCGTCCACGCTCATGCCATGGCACTCCGTCACGGGAAGGTCGGCGGTGCGCGACCCTCGTCCTCCGCGAAGTCGCACGAGCGCGTGACCATCGGGCGAAGCCACCACGAGCCCCTCACCGCCGGGGCCGACCACGACGCCGTGATGCGACCATCCCTTGACCGGCTCGGCGCTGGTCGCATACTCGCTCCAGTCGTAGAGCCAGCCGCCGATGTCGACGGCGCTCCGGGCGGAGCGGTTCTCGGCGTCCCAGTCGGGGGCGGAGTTCCCGAGGTCGAACACGTCGTTCACAATCCGTCGTCCTCGTGCCAGTGCTCCTGCCACCGCCAGTCGATCGGCTCGGACGCACGCTGGTAGCGGATGTCGGTGGACAGCCGGATGCGGTCGAGCGGATCGACGTTGTCGGTGCTGGCATGCACGACGTACGAAGAGTGGACCATCACGTCGCCCGCCCGGTAGTTCGCCAGGAGCCACCGGGCGTCGTGCTTCTCGGCGAGGCCCGGAAGATCGGCCGTGATCGATGCGGCCGGGGGCTTGTCGCCTCGCTCGCGCTCGTCGGCGAGGGCCCAGTGGTGGCTGCCCTCCAGGTAGGCGAGGCCGCCCTGCTCGACCGGGCAGTCGCCGAGCGGGATCCACATCGACAGCACGCGCTCACTTCCCTCACGCAGATACACGAGGTCGTAGTGAGCCTGCGTCGCGGTGCCGATCCCGGACTCCCCCGGACGGATGTGGCGGATGATCTTGCGCTTGTGCAGGTGCACGTCCTCGCCGAGGAACCACTCGAACCACCCGCGTACATCGGGGTGGCCGGTGAGCGCCGCGTAGCGCTCGCCGGGAACGATGTCGTCGAACAGAGCGGAGCGGATCTTCGCCCGGTCGATCTCGCCCTGAGCGCCGACACCGACGGCGGGATCGGAGTCCGCAGCGATGATCCCGGTGTCGGCCATCGCCGTGAAGTAGTACTCGCGGAACTCCTTCACCAGGGTGGGGTCGAGCTGCTGCGGCAGGAACAGGTAGCCGTCGCGACGCAGTCTCTCCCACAGCGCGTCCTTGTCGCCGCGGATCGCGTCCGGAACGGGCTCCATCCAGCCCATCCGCGCGGCAGATTCGTCGAGGGTGTATCCGTTGGAGGTGAACATGAATCCAGGATCGGCGCCGCACGGACTTCAGTCCATGGACCATTGCGCACAGGTATTGGATTCTCTGAGGCCGTACCGCGATGACGGAGTGCGGCGGCAGCCGACCCCCCGCATGCCCTGAGCGAGCGCCCGAGTCAAGTCCCTATATCCGCTCCGCGCTTCCGCGCGAGGATGCTGATGACCGCACCGATCGGAGTCAGAATCATGTCCGCATCCGCCGCTGCCTCGGCCCTCACCACCACCCTCCCCTTCACCGACCGCGGACCGCTGAGCCGCGCCATCATCTCCCGCCTCACGGTCGACGACATCTCCGACCACACGGCCCTCGCGAGCGCCGCCGTCGCCGCGAGCGCCGACATCGTGCGCGATGACGACATCCAGCTCGCGCTCTTCGTCCTCTACGCCTCGGCCTACGGGTCTCTCCCGCAGCTCGACGCCGACCTGGAGTGGGATCCCGCCCTCCTCGCCACCCGGCGCGTGCTCGAGGAGGCGTTCGAGAGCACGCTGCGCGCGAGGGTGCCGATGCCGGAATCCCCCGAGCCGACCGTCGATGCCGTCGGGCGCGCTCTGTTCGCACTGGCCGCCGCCGACACGGGTCCGAGCGTCGCGCGGCACATGGCGAAGAAGGCCACCAGGGAGCAGGCGGAGGAGACGCTCATCCTGCGCTCGGTCTACACGCTGCGTGAGGCGGATCCGCACTCGTGGGCCATCCCCCGGTTGGAGGGACGCGCCAAGGCCGCGCTCGTCGAGATCCAGTCGGACGAGTACGGCGGAGGTCGTCCGCAGCGCGTGCACGCCGAGTTGTTCGCGCGCGCGATGCGGGCCGCCGGGCTCGACGCGACCTACGGCGCGTACGTCGATGATGTCCCGGCGATCACCCTCGCATCGCACAACATGATGTCGCTGTTCGGGCTCAATCGCCGTCTCGTCGGCTCGATCGTCGGGCACCTGGCCGCCTACGAGATGACCTCGTCGATCCCCTGCCGCCTGTATGCGGACGGCCTGCACCGGCTGGGCTTCGATCCGGATGTGGCGGCCTACTTCGAAGAGCACGTCGAGGCGGATGCGGTGCACGAGCAGATCGCCGCACGCGACCTTGCCGGGAGTCTCGCCGAGGACCACCCCGAGATGCTGCCGGACATCCTGTTCGGCGCGGTGGCCTGCCTGACCGTGGACGGTTGGAGCGGCGAGCACATCCTGGAGTCCTGGTCGGCCGGCACCTCTTCCCTCCGACCGCGGGTGGCGTCATGAGCGCCCGCAGCGAGCCGGCGTCGATCACGCCGTATCCGGACGGACCGCTGCTCGTGCGCGGTGCCGTCGAGCTGTACACGGCCGACGGGGAGACGATCGAGCCGCATCGCCGCACCATGGCCCTGTGTCGTTGCGGGCTGTCGGCGGTGAAGCCGTTCTGCGACGGCACCCACAAGGCGGCAGGCTTCCGGACCGACGACTGAACGCGGCCGCACCGCCGCACGCGGTCTCAGGCCTCGGGCCAGTAGTAGCTGTCCGGCAGGGCGCGGGCGCCGAAGATCGCCTGTCCGACGCGCACGCACGTCGCCCCCTCCTCGACGGCGATCTCGTAGTCGCCGGACATGCCCATCGACAGCTCGCCGGCGCCGATGAGGTCGGGGGCGTCGTCTCTGGCCTGGTCTCGCAGCGTGCGAAGGAGCGAGAAGCACTCCCGCACGCGCTGGTCGTCGGGCGTCAGGATGGCGAGGGTCATCAACCCGCGCACGCGAAGGCTCTGGTACGAGGGCAGCGCCTCGAGGAACGGTGGCAACTCCTCCGGCGGCATCCCGAACTTGGAGTCCTCGGCTGAGGTGTTCACCTGCACGAAGACGTCGAGACTGCGTCCGGCCGCCTGCAGACGCCGGTCGAGCGCTTCGGCGACTCGCAGCCGGTCGAGGGCCTGGAACTCCGTGGCGAAAGCGGCGACGTCCCTTGCCTTGTTGGTCTGCAGATGCCCGATGATCGACCACGACACGTCGAGGTCGGTCGTCTCGCCGTGCTTGCGCACCGCCTCCTGGACCTTGTTCTCTCCGAGCAGTCGCATGCCCGACTCGATGGCGACCCTGACGCGCTCGGTGGGCACGGTCTTGCTCACGGGAAGCAGCGCGACCTCTTCCGGGCGCCGCCCGGCTCGGCGCGCCGCCTCGTCGATACGCGCCCGAACATCCGCGATGTTGTGGTGGAAATCGTCGACGGTGAACGCCGTGGGGTATCGATCCTCGACCCCATCCGATCGTTCTGTTTTTGACATAGGCCAAAGCGTAACACGGCCCTAGGTCGGCGAGGATGCGCGCAGACTCACCGGTCGACGCGCCTCAGTCGCGGAAGCCCGCCACATCCACGGCCAGGACCCCCTCACGCCACCGCACATCGCGAAGGTCGCCGATCACCAGATCGGGGTTCCCTCCCGCCGACGCGGCCCCGATGCCGATCACCACTCCGGCACCAGCCGCCCGTGCGGACCGGATGCCGGGCACCGAGTCTTCGAACACGACGCATTCCTCGGGGCTGCGCCCAAGGCGGCGCGCCCCGAGGAGGTAGGGGTCGGGTTCAGGCTTGCCGCGCTCGACATCTTCCGCGGCGACGAGGATCGTCGGCTCGGGCACTCTCGCGCTCCGCAGCCGCGCCGTCGCGACAGCGCGGTTACTGCTCGTGACGACCGCCCACGCTCCCGAGGGCAGGGAGCCGACGATCCGCGCGGCACCGGCGATCTCGGTCGTGTGCACGGCCGCTTCGATCTCGAGGGCGACGAGATGCGCCGTCGCCGCATCCGCAGCCCGCCGACCCACGAGAGCGGCGACCACCTCGCTCGGACGCATGCCGTGCTCTGCGTCCCGCAGGAAGTCGAAGGACGGCGCGTAGCTGCGCGCCCACTCCGCCCACGCCGGGGCGGCAGCGGCCGCAGAATCCACCAGCACGCCGTCGCAGTCGAAGAGCAGCCCCGCATCCGTGAACTGCCACGATCCAGCGCGGGTGACATGTGGTAATTTTGGCATAGGTCAAAATTACCATCCCACACCTTCGCCTCCCTTTCTCCGAGAGACTCCGATTCATGACCACCCCCGCATCGCCGCCACGCCTCGCCCTCGCATTCCGGCACGTGCACTTCGAAGATCTGGGCATCCTCGAACCGCTGCTGATCGAGCGCGGCTATCACGTGGAGTACGTCGACCTCGGCACGCAGGCGATCGACATCGACCGCGTCGACCATGCCGACCTGCTCATCGTGCTGGGTGGCCCGATCGGGGGGTACGACACCGCGACCTATCCGTTCCTGCACGCGTCGAAGGAGGCGATCGCCCACCGGCTGCGCCAGGGCCGGGCACTGCTGGGCATCTGCCTGGGTGCACAGCTGATCGCCGAGGAGATGGGCGCCGAGGTGCGTCCGACGGGTGCGGTGGAGATCGGCTATGCCCCGCTCCAGCTCACCACGGAAGGGCACGACTCCCCCCTCCGCCCCCTCGACGGACTTCCCGTCCTGCACTGGCACGGCGATGCCTTCACCATTCCCGACGGCGCCCGCCATCTGGCTCGCACTCCGGACTTCCCGAACCAGGCGTTCTGCACCGACGCCGTGCTCGCACTGCAGTTCCACCTCGAGGCCGACCATCGCACGATCGGGAACTGGCTCATCGGACACGCGCACGAACTGCATCACCACGGCATCGACCCGCGCACGATACGCGAGCAGGCCAGGAACCACGGTCCGCGGCTCGAGGCCGCTGCTCGCACCGCGATCGGCGCCTGGCTGGACGACGTCGAAGGCCGGGCACGCTCCACCGACGCGGGCTAGGCCGGCACGACGAAGGGCCGGGACCTCACGGACCCGGCCCTTTCTCTGCGGCGTTTCAGCTCGCGCGGCGCAGTGCCACGCTCGGGAAGTCCACCGGGACGTCGAGGGCGATGTTCACGTAGTTCGTGAACAGGTTCAGCGCCACCTGACCGATGGTCTCGACGATCTGCTCGTCGTTCCACCCCTGCGCGCGGACCGCGTCGACATCGGCCGAAGACACCTGACCGCGGGCGTCGACGAGCTTCAGCGCGAACGCGAGCAGCGCCGCGGTGCGCGGATCGTCGGACTCGCCGAGCTGTGCTGCGGCGAGCGTCTCGCGCGTCAGGCCGGCCTTCTTGCCGAGCGCGGTGTGCGCGGCGAGGCAGTAGTCGCACGAATTGCGGTCGGCGACCGCCACGGCGATCTGCTCGCCGAGCGCCGCACCGAGGGTGCCGCCCCCGTACGCACCGAATGCGCTCCACATGCTCGTCAGGGCAGCCGGGGAGTTGGCGACGGCGCGGAACATCGCCGGCACGGTGCCGAAGGCACCATGGATCTGGTCGAGCTGCTCCTTGACGGGACCGGTGGCCGCTTCGCGTTCGATGAGTGAGACGTTGGGCATGCGATGCTCCTTCGTTAGCCGAGTGAGGCCGATCGGCCTCACCTCGAGTCTTCCGGGTACCGTCGGACGATCCGCACCAGAACGTCTTGCATTCATGACGGATCGTCCAGATACTGGAGGTATGCCCTCCGTCGACCGCCTCACTGCGCTGCTCGAGCGGTTCCGCGTGCGCACGCGCCTGTTTCACTCCGGCCCCCTGTGCGGCACGACGGTCTTCCCCGCGAGCAGCGGCCATGGCTACCTGCACGTGCTGCGTCGCGGCGAGATGGAGGTGACGCACCGCCGCCCCGACGGCAGCACCGAGCGCGAGCTCATCACGCGACCCAGCCTGCTGTTCTTCCCCCGCCCGCTCGATCACACCTTCCTCAACGCGCCGACCGACGAATCGGACTTCGCCTGCGCGACGCTGGACTTCGACGGCGGTGCCACTCATCCGCTCGTGCGCACGCTCCCCTCGACGATCGTCCTGCCCCTCGACGAGGTCGCCGCCCTCGCCCCGGCGCTCGATCTGCTGTTCTCCGAGGTCGACAACGTCCGCTGCGGACGCCCGCTCGTCGCCGACCGCATGTTCGAGGTGGTCCTGATCCAGCTGCTGCGGTGGATGCTCGACAACAGCGGTCGACTCGATCTCCCGCCCGGCCTGCTTCCCGGCCTTGCGGACGAACGCCTCGCCCCGGCACTGGTCGCCATGCACGAGGCACCCGGCGACCCCTGGAACCTGGAGTCGCTGGCCCGCCGGTCGAACATGTCGCGCAGCGCATTCGCCGCACGCTTCAAGGACGTCCTCGGGCGATCGCCGGGAGACCACCTCACCGACTGGCGGCTGACCGTCGCACAGGAGCAGCTCCGCGCCGGGATGTCGGTCAGCACCGTCGCCGCCGAGCTCGGCTACGCCAGCGCCTCGGCGTTCTCGCGGGTCTTCGCCCAGCGCATCGGCCGTTCGCCGCGCGCGTGGCTCGCCCTGGCCGCCTGACCCCGCAGCGGAGGCCCGGCGGTCATCCGCCGGCCGACATCACAACCTCGAGGCCGCTGACGATCCGGCCGAGGTCGTCGGGCGTGAGCGACGGGTGCACCGGGATCGAGAGCACCTCCTGCGCGGCCCGCTCGGTCTCGGGCAGGTCGGCCTCCGGGGCGTACCGCTGCAGCGAGGGCAGCCGGTGGTTGGGGATCGGGTAGTAGACGCCCGCTCCGACCGCGTGCTCGTCGCGCAGGGCATCTCGCACGCGGTCGCGCTCACCGTCGGCGATGCGCACGGTGTACTGGTGATACACGTGCTCGACGCCGTCGGCGACCCGCGGGATCGTGAGCCCGTCGATGCCGGCGAGCGCCGCATCCAGCACTGCCGCGTTCCGCTGCCGCTGCCGGGTCCACTCCCCCACCTTGCGCAGCTGCACGCGCCCCACGGCCGCATGCACCTCGCTCATCCGGTTGTTGTACCCGACGATCTCGTTCGCGTACTGCGTCTCCATCCCCTGGTTGCGCAGCAGCCGCATGGTGCGGGCGATGTCCTCGTCCGCGCACGCGACGATGCCGCCTTCGATGGCCGTCATGTTCTTGGTCGGATACAGGCTGAACATCCCGAACGTGCCGATGGTGCCGGCCGGACGACCGCGCCAGGCCGCGCCGTGCGCCTGCGCCGCATCCTCGTAGATCGCCAGACCGTGCTCGGCCGCCACGGCTTCGATCTCGTCGACGAGGAACGGATGCCCGTACAGGTGCACCGGCATGATGCCCTTCGTCCGCGGGGTGATCGCCGCGCGCACCCGCGCCGGATCGAGGGTGAAGTGCACCGGCTCGATGTCGACGAACACCGGGGTCGCACCCGCGAGGACGACGGAGTTCGCCACCGCGGCGAACGTGAACGAGGGCACGATCACCTCGTCTCCCGGGCCCACCCCCGAAGCGATCAGGCCCAGCAGCTGCCCGCTCGTGCCCGAGTTGACCGCGACGGCGGTGCGCCCCTGCAGGAACTGCTCCGCGAACTCCGCCTCGAACGCGGCGACCTCCGGGCCCTGCGCGAGCATCCCGCTGCGCAGAACTCGCTCGACGGCCGCCACCTCCTCGTCGCCGATGAGCGGTTTGGCTGCGGGGATGAAAGCGTCGTCCATGAGGGATGCCCTTCGTCGGCGTCGGCTCTCTCGAGCCCGGTCTGAGGTGGAGGCAGGAATCGAACCTGCGTGCACGGTCTTGCGGACCGCGACCTGGCCACTCGGTCACTCCACCGGGTCGGAGGCGCTCAGCTCCCCGGCGGCGAATACCCGCTCAGGAAGGCACCGAAGCGCCGGAGCGCATCGGTGAGCACGTCGGTCTCGGGGAGGAAGGCAATCCGGAGGTGATCGGGGGTGCGCAGGTTGAACGCCCTTCCGTGCACGAGGAGGATGCGCTCCGCATCGAGGAGGTCGAGGACCAGTCGCTCGTCGTCGTCGATGCGGTGCAGCTCCGGATCGAGGCGCGGGAAGAGATACAGCCCGCCACCCGCGGCCTGGGCGCGGACACCCGGAATCACGTTGAACGCATCGAGCGCCGCATCCCGTTGCCGCGTGAGCCGGCCATCGGGAGCGACCAGTGCGCCGAGCGACTCATCCTGCGTCAGAGCCGCCGTGATCGCATGCTGCGCGGGCACCGACGCGCACATCCGCATGGATGCCAGCAGTCGGACGCCCGAGAGGAACGGGTCGTCGGCGTCGAACCCCGTGGTCGTCATCCAGGCGGCACGGTAGCCGGCGACACGATGGGTCTTGGACAGCCCGGCGAACGTGACGCAGGGCACGTCCGGCGCGACCTGCGCAGTGGAGTGATGCACGAAGCCCGGATAGACGACACGGTCGTAGATCTCGTCGGAGAGCAGCAGCAGTCCGTGACGCCGGGCGAGCTCGGCGATCTGCTCGAGCACTTCGCGCCCGTACACCGCTCCGGTCGGGTTGTTCGGGTTGATGATGACGATCGCCGCGGTGCTCGGGCCGATCAGCGACTCCATGGCCGCGACATCCGGAATCCAGCCCTCGGACTCGACGCAGGGATAGTGCACCGCCCGCCCTCCGGAGAGCACGGTCGATGCGGTCCACAGCGGATAGTCCGGGCTCGGGATCAGCACCTCGTCGCCCGGTTCGAGCAGCGCCTGCAGCGTCAGCCCGACCAGCTCGGAGACGCCGTTGCCGACCGTGATGTCGTCGATCGAGAGAGCGGGGAAGCCGCGGCGGTGGGCGTAGTGCGCGGCGATGGCCTCGCGCGTCTCGGGCAGACCAGCCGATTCCGAGTACCCGTGCGCGTGCGGGAGCGCGGAGCGCAGCGCCTCGACGATCGCTGCCGGAGCCTCGAACCCGAAGGGGGCCGGGTTGCCGATGTCGAGCCGGAGGATGGACTCGCCACTCCGCTCGAGCTCGGCTGCTCGCGCGGCCACGGGTCCGCGCAGGTCGTACAGCACGCCCTCCAGCCGGGAGGAGCGCCCGATCCGATGCGTGGCACCCGCCGTACTGCCCGCGGTCATGCCTCGGCCCGCACGCCGGCGATGACGGTGGCGAGGTCGTCGACGAGACGCTGTGCATCGGCGTCGTCGAGGTCGTGCACGGTCAGACGCAGGCGCGAGCCGCCGGGCGAGCTCTCCGGATCGAGCGCGAACTCCGCACCGGAGCGGACCAGCCAGCCCCGCACCGCCAGAAGACGGGCGGCCTCGGCGGTATCGCCCTCGACGTCGACCCAGACGTTGAGTCCGTCGTCGCTCTGCGCGCGCACTCCTCGTGCGGCCAGCAGCGCGACGAACGCGAGGTTGCGTGCCGCGTAGTGTGCGCCGGCTTCCGCGATCGAACTCTGCGTGGCGGCATCGCGCAGCATCCCGGCGGCGAGCCGCTGCATCACATGGCTCACCCACATCGTGCCAGGGCTGAGCCGCAGGGCCAGCCGGTTCGCGGTGACCGGATCGGATGCCGTGACGGCGAGGCGCATGTCGGGTCCGAGGAACTTCGACACCGAGCGCACCAGCGCCCACCGCTCGTGCGTCGGCGCGATGATGCCCGAGTACGGCGTCGTGGAGAGCAGCGAGAAGTGGTCGTCTTCGATGATCAGGACGTGCGGGTGGTCGGCGAGCACCTCGCGAAGAGCCATCGCCCGCGTCGCCGTGATGCCGACCCCGGTCGGGTTGTGCGCGCGCGGCGTGCAGACGATCGCGCGGGCCCCGCTCGCCAGGGCGGCGCGCAGCCCCTCGACAGTCATGCCCTCGCGGTCGACGGGGATCGCGACGGGCGCGTATCCGGCGAGGCGTGCGGTGTGGATGCTGGAGAGGAAGCACGGGTCTTCGAGGCCGACGCGGTCGCCCTGCACCAGGCTCTGGGCGAGCAGGCGCTCGACGGCATCCACAGCCCCGGCGGTGATCGACAGACGGAACGGACGAGGGTGGTCTGCGGCGATCCACTCCGTAGCCCATTCGGCCAGGGCGGGGTCGATCACGGATTCCCCGTAGAGCACGTGCGCGGGCTCTACACCGGCGAAGGCGGCGGCGAGGTCAGGAAGGTGCGCGGCATCGGGATTGCCGCTGCCGATGTCGCGGAGCACCGTCCCCGCGGTGAAGCCCTCGTCAGGGTTCTGCGCGGGACCGAGCACCGTCGTGCCGGTGCGACCGCCCGTGATCGCGATGCGCGCCGTGACCAGCGAACGGTAGGCAGCGAGCACCGTGTTGCGGTTGACGCCGAGCCGCGTCGCGAGCGCTCGCACCGAGGGAAGATGATCGCCCGGGGCGATCTCGCCGCGCTCCACGAGATCGCGCACGCTCTCGGAGATCTCGGCGGCGGTGGAACCGGTGATGCGGTCGGAGACGACGTCGCGATCGGGTGCCTGAGCCATGGCTCGACGCTATTCGAGATTTTGACCTATGTCAAAGTCGTGGGTTCGATGGAGAAGCGGGACCGGCGTGGGCGGCCCCGCTTCTCCTCCCTCGCCGCTACGACGCGACCAGTACCGCCTGCGCCGCTTCGAGCCCACTGGAGTGCGCGCTCGCGACCGAGCTCTTGATCGCACCCGCCCAGAACAGCGTGTCCTTCGACGGGCGGTAGATCGTGTCCTCGTCGCGCTCCCCCGTGGCGTACGCACCGAGGGCGAACTCGTCGTTTCGCCAGTCGTAGTTCGACGCGTTCACGTAGTTCACCCCCTGGTCGCCGGCGAGCTTGCGCACTCCGGCGAGCGCCGCATCGAACCGCTCCTTCTCCGGCAGCGCGAGCAGCTCCCGCGCGCGATCCCCGGTGTCCCAGGCCACGATGAGCTGGCCGTCGTAGCCGGGCATCCCGGTGGACTCGTCCCAGAACTGGCACGGACCCTCGTCATGCTGGTTGACCATGTCGAAGCTCTCCGGGCGCACCGGGTGGTCGAACTCGAGGATGGTCTTGTACGCGACGGTCTGCTTCACGGCGTCGATGGCCGCCATCCGGTCGTCTTCCAGCGGCGGCGAGAACGTGATCGACCGCTTCTGAAGCACCCCGATGGGCACCGTGACGACGCAGGCATCCGCCTCGAACGTCTCGGATCCCGCCTGCACGCTCACTCCGGATCCGGAGTAGTCGATCGTCTCGATCGGCGTCTCCAACCGCACCTCCACGCCTTCCCCCACGGCGTTCAGGATGTCGACGTACGGGGCGAGCAGCTTGTAATCACCGGCGTAGCCGTCGGGCTCGATCACCCCGGTCTTCGACACCGTCAGACAGGAGGTCAGCGTGTCGACCACCCCGTAGGCCGGGTAGACGGCGAACTGCTCGGTGTCGACCTGGATGCCCAGCAGCGCGAGCGGGTAGTTCGTCGGGGCGATACCGAGACGCTCCAGGTACTGCAGCGCCGACTCCTTCTCCCTCGGTTCCGGCAGCGGCACCGCGAGCGCGGGCGTGCCCTCGGGGAAGGCGTAGAAGTCGGGGGTGTCCCAGCCGACCCACGGCGTGCTCGGGCTGTAGCGGGAGAACTTGTTCTCGAACTTCCGCCCCTCGATCCCGAGCTTCTGCGCCCAGGCCCAGGTCTCGGTGTCCGGGCCGCCGTGACACAGCGATGCGCCCCGCTCGTGCGGGATGCTCATCAGCGTGCGGTCGGTCCACATGCGCCCGCCCACGCGGTCGCGCGCCTCGAGCACGATCACCTTCTTGCCGGCGTCCATCAGCTCCCGCGCGGCCGCCATTCCGGCGGAACCAGCCCCGATGACGATGACGTCGTAGGACCCTCCTCCGCTCCCTGCGGATGGCGAGGGCGATGCCTCATCCGGCCCGCACCCGACGAGCATGATCGCACCCGCTCCGAGCATCCCGCCCAGCAATGCACGCCGTGAGAAGACGACGTCGCTCATACGCTTTTCCATCAACGAACTCCTTTGATCGTGGAAGACCGAAAACTGCTGTGTGCCTGACTGCAGCCCCCTGCAGTCCCCCAGATCGGAGCGAGCACCGCATCCGGCGACGCCCGCGCCCGCGTCAGTGGCGCTCGTCGACCTCCTTCCCGAGCCGCTGTGAGATCCACACCGGGATGAAGGACGCGACGATGACGACCGTCGCGACGACGTTGACGACGTTGGCCTCGTTGGGCCGCGCCATCTGGTTCATGATCCACAGCGGCAGGGTGTCGACGCCGGGAGGAGCGGTGAAGATCGTGACGTACACCTCGTCGAAGCTGAGGGCGAAGGCGAGGATGGCGCCGGCGATGAGAGCGCTGCGGAACTGCGGGAGGGTCACCAACACGAACGTCTGCCACGGGCTCGCCCCGAGATCCTTCGACGCCTCTTCGATGCCGGGGTTCATCCGTCGCAGCCGGGCGAGCACGTTGTTGAACACCATGACGATGCAGAAGGTGCCGTGCGCGATGATCATGCCGTAGAAGCCGACCTGGATGCCGATGGGCTCGAGCAGCTGGTTGTAGGTGTTGTTGAGCGCGACACCGGTGACGATGCCCGGCAGGGCGATCGGCAGCACCACGAGGAGGTTCACGGCGCGCTGGCCGAAGAACGAGTACCGCTGGAGCGCGAAGGCCACGAGCGTTCCGAGGATCACCGCGATCACCGTCGCCCCGGAGGCGACGAGCACCGAGTTCAGCAGAGCTGCGCGCACGGGTTCGCTCGTGAACGCCTTGCCCCACCATTCGAGCGAGAACCCGGCGACCGGCCAGCTCACGATGCGGGCGGAGTTGAACGAGTTGAGCACGACGAGCGCGAGCGGGATGTACATGAACGCGAGCACGATCGCGACGATGACGCCGAGCACGATCTTGGAGGTGCGGGACAGTCTCAGCATGCGCGACTCACATCCTTTCCAGGGCACCGGTGCGCTGAACGCTCACCAGGTAGACGACGACGAACGCGATGGGGACCAGCGAGTACGCGGCCGCCAGCGGCGGGTTCAGGTTGATGTTCGACGCGATCACGCTGCCGATCATCTGCGTGTCGCCGCCGACGAACCGGGCGACGAGGTAGTCGCCGAGGCTCAGCGAGAACGTGAAGACCGATCCGGCGATCAGGGCCGGTTTGATGAGCGGGAGCACGACCGAGATGATCGTGCGCCACGACCCCGCACCGAGATCGGCGGAGGCGTCGAAGAGGTTGGGCGGCACCTGGCGGATCGCGGTGTAGACGGGCACCGCCATGTACGGCAGCCACAGGTACGTGAGGGTCAGCACGACGGTCAGGATGCTGAAGCCGGGGCCGGAGAGCCCGAACGGCGCGAGCAGCCAGTTCGCGAAGCCCTGCTCCGTGAACGTGATCCGCATCGCGAGCACCTTGACCAGGTATCCGGCCCACAGCGGCAGAGTGATCGAAACCGCGAGCAGCGCCCGCAGCCAGGGCGACGCGACCTTCGCCATGAAGATGCCGAGAGGCACGGAGATGAGCACCGCGAGCACCGTCACGGCCAGCGCGATCCCGAGGGTGCGTAGAGACGTCGACAGGTAGGCGGGGTTGACGAAGAGCTGCTCGAAGTTGCGCAGCGTGAATCCGGGCTTCACTTTCGAGGTGAAGGGGTCGGTGATCCAGAAGGCGGTCACGAGGAGCATGACCAGCGAGAAGATGTAGATCCCGATGAGCCAGGTCATCGGAAGAGCGAGGAGCCCGGCGATGCGGAGGCGGCGCTTCATGTCGATCCCGTTCGTGGTGGCGGAAGATCTGCGGAGGTGAGGGGCGGGCCGGGAGACCCGCCCCTCGATGCGGCTCAGCCCTTGACCGAGAGCCAGGCGTCCGTCCACTGCTGGAAGTTGGTGCAGGTGACTTCGGTGCGGCCGTCGATGCACTGCTCGATCGGAGTCGTCCAGAACCACACGTCCTTGAAGTACTCCTCGTCCGTGGCGTTGAAGTAGTCGCAGTGCGCCTTCGCCTCGTCGCTGGTGTCGCAGAAGGCGGCGTTCGCGGGAGCCATGCCGAAGTTCATCGCGATCGCGCCGTTCACCTCCGGCGAGGACGAGTAGTCCATCCACGCGTAGGCGCAGTTCGGGTTCTTCGACTCGGTCGCCATCATCCAGGCGTCCGACCACCCGGTCGAGCCCTCTTCCGGGAGCACGCTCTTGAACTTGTCGTCCTCGGTCAGCTTGCGCAGCACCTCCCACGACGTGCCGAGCACCGTGGTGCCGCCCGCGAACGAGGTGATCTGCGCGGCCGGGTCGGACCAGTACTCGGAGACGATGTCGTTCTGCTGCTTGAGCAGCTCGATCGCCGCATCCAGCTGCTCCTGGTCGAGCGCGTAGGGGTTCGTGATGCCGAGGTCGGGCTCGTGCGCCATCAGGTACACCGCGGCGTCGGCGATGTAGATCGGGGCGTCGTAGGCGATGACCTTGCCCGCGTAGGGGCTGTCCTTCTCCCACGCGATGTCCCAGCTGGTGGGCTCCTCGGTGACGACCTCGCTGTTGTACTGGAGGATGTTCGCGCCGCGGCCGATCGGGATGCCGTAGGACTTGCCGTTGATGGTGTCGTAGATCTGGCCCTTCATGCCCTCGACGATGTCGTCGCCGAAGTTCGGGATGAGCTCGAGGTTCAGCGGCTGCACGTCGCCGCCCGCGATCAGGCGCAGGCTCGCGTCACCCGAGGCCGAGACCAGGTCGTAGTCGCCGGTGCGCATGAGCTGGACCATCTCGTCGCTGGTGCCGGCGACGCGGCGGTTCACGACGCAGCCGGTCTCGGTGGTGAAGGCGTCGCTCCAGGCGGGCTCGACGAAGCCACTCCAGGCGACGATGTTGACCTCGCCCTCGTAGTCGCCGAGCTCCTCCTGCATGGCGATGTCGGGAACGTCGATCTGGAGTCCGCCGCCTCCTTCGGCCGGCGCCTCCTCTCCGCCGGTGGAACAGCCGGAAAGGGCCAGGGCGGCGACCGCGGTCATCGCCGCGGTGGCCAGGATCTTCTTACGCATGGATCGCTCCTTCGTGATCGGTGCTGCAGGTATGTGCATGGGTGTTCGTGTGTTGCGGTGTTTCGGGTTCGGTGTTTCAGGGAAGCCGAGCCGCGTGGTCGGGAGACCAGACGGCACGGACGTGGTGCCCTCGGCCGAGATCGTCGTCGGCGGAGTGGCGCGCGTTCGGGCGCTCGGCGATGAGGTCGAGGCCCGCGTCGGTGGATACGAGGTAGCGGGTGGTGGGGCCGGTGTAGACGACCTCGCTGATCGTGCCGGAGAGAGACACCTCGCCCGCGGCGAGCGCGGCATCCGGTCCGGTCAGCCTCATGCGTTCGGGCCGCACGCTCATGGTGCGCCGGTCGCCGGTCAGGCTCTCGGCCAGCTCTCCGCCGATGAGGTTCGACAGCCCGAGGAAGCGTGCGACGAACTCGGTCTGCGGGCGCTCGTACACGTCGCGTGCAGTGCCCACCTGCTCGATCCGGCCGCCGTTGAACACCGCGACGCGGTCGCTGAGGGTGAGGGCCTCCTCCTGGTCGTGCGTGACGAAGATGAAGGTGATGCCGACCTCGCGCTGGATCTGCTTGAGCTCGATCTGCATCTGCTCGCGGAGTTGCTTGTCGAGCGCGCCGAGCGGCTCGTCGAGCAGCAGCACCTGGGGGCGCAGGATGAGGGCGCGGGCCAGCGCGATCCGCTGCCGCTGCCCGCCGGAGAGCTGGTGCGGCAGGCGGTCGGCGACGTGGTCGAGGCGCACTTGCTCCAGCGAGGTCTGCACCCGTGCAGCCCTGGCGCTCTTGCCCTCACCGCGGACGCGCAGTCCGTAGCCGACGTTGTCGGCGATGGTCAGGTGCGGGAAGAGCGCGTAGTCCTGGAAGACGGTGTTGACCGGACGGGCGTGCGGAGGGGTCTTGGTCACGTCGACGCCGGAGAGGCGGATGCTGCCGGACGTGGTGTCTTCGAAGCCGGCGATCATGCGCAGCACCGTCGTCTTGCCCGAGCCGGAGGGCCCGAGCATCGACAGGAACTCCCCCGAGGCGACCTCGAGGTCGAGGTCGCGGACGGCGGTGAACTCGCCGAACGACTTCGTAACGCCGCTCAGGGTCACCGTCCCGTCGGGGCGGGCGGCCTCTGAGGGTGCGGGTGCTGCGGGTGCCGTGGCGATCATCTCGCGCTCCTCGGT
The DNA here is from genome assembly GCF_053618035.1 of Microbacterium sp. NPDC055665. Lineage (NCBI taxonomy): Bacteria > Bacillati > Actinomycetota > Actinomycetes > Micrococcales > Microbacteriaceae > Microbacterium > Microbacterium sp. NPDC055665. Next base: position 368,165 of record NZ_JBSHGY010000003.1, read on the forward strand.
CATCGTCGAACTCGGAAGATTCCCAAAACATATAAACCCAGAGGTAATATGTCAACAGCGAGTTTCTTGGGTATGGTGAGCGCGGAAGGGAGAATCGCAGAATGGCATCGAGCACGACGACGCATCCGACGCACGCCCCTGCCGCGCCTTCTCCCGACGCTGAGCACGAACAACCGCACCGACTGCAGGGGGCTCTGTTCCAGCCCATCGGCGACGAGGGCAGGGCCGAGCTCGTCGAGCGTCGCCTGGTCGACGCGATCACCCGCGGCCACCTCCGTGCCGGCGAGCGCCTCCCCTCCGAGGCCGACCTCAGCAAGAGCCTCGGGGTCGCTCCGGTGACCGTGCGCGAGGCGTTGCTCGCGCTGCGTGGCCGCGGCCTCGTCGTGACCCGACGGGGGCGCAACGGCGGCAGCTTCGTCGCTGCGCACGCCGATCCCCTGACCTTCGCGCGGGAAGCGGTGCGGCGCACCTCGCGCCTCGCCCTGCGCGATCTGGGCGCGCACTACGCCGCCATCACCGGTGCGTGCGTCCGCCTGGCCGCGAGGCGCGCCGACCCCAGCGAGACGCAGCGGGTGCGCCGCCGGATGGACCGGATCGACGAGCTCGACACCGAGGCGCAGCGCCGGCTGCTCGACGACGTGCAGATCGAGATCGTCGCCCTCAGCCAGTCCGCGCGACTGACGCGCGAGCAGATGAAGCTGCAGGCCGAGCTCTCGCCGTACCTGCGTCTCGTCGCGCACGAGACCGAGAACCTTCGACGGCAGGCCGCGCACCTCGCCGCCGTCATCGACGCCGTGGAGGCCGGAGACCCCGACGCCGCCGGGGCGAGGACCGAGCTCATGGCCGCCGAGACCATCGACGCGCTGATCCGGCTCCAGGCCGCGAACGGCTAGTTCCGAAGACCCGCATCGACGTGCACAGGAGGACGCGATGAACACAGCAACCGACACCGCCACCCAGGCCGCGGCCGCGATCGTGGAGGACTACTTCGCCGCGCCCGTGCGGGCCCTGGTCGACTGGGTGGGCCCCTTCGCCACCCAGGCCGCCGGGGCCAGGGCCACCGGACCGCTCACCCGCTCGAAGATCGATGCCCTGGTGCGCCCGCACGCCCTGAAGACACTCGACCTGCGCGGCGTTCCCGTGTACGGCGCCGGGTTCATCGCGGCGATCGATCTGCTCGCCGACGCCCACAGCCACCTGGCGTGGTGGCAGGGCGACGACCGGCGGCAGCTCGTGCTCGCCTCGCAGTCGCTCAACAAGGAGAACATCGATTACAGCGCGCTCGAGTGGTACCGCGTGCCGATGACCACCGGCGAGCCGCATGTCGCCGGCCCGTACGTCGACTACCTCTGCAGCGACGAGTACACGATCACGATCGCCGTGCCCGCCGATGTGGACGGACAGCGGATCGGCGTCGCCGGACTCGACCTGCTCGTCTCGGCGGTCGAGCGGGACCTGACCCACCGGTTCGCCGCGCTGGGCAGCGAGGTCACGCTGACGAACGGCGTCGGGCGGGTGGTGGTGTCGACCGACCCGCGATGGGCGACCGGCGACTCGGTGCGCGGCAGCGGTCTCGCCGACCTCCCGCGGGTGGCGTGCCCCACCGTCGCGCTCGACGTGATCGTCGGCTGAACTGACTGACCTGAGCTGTGCGCGCGTCGGTGGCACCGGGCACGATGGAGACATGACCGACGGTTACGACCCGGAATTCCTCGCAGCGCCCGTCCCCCTCCCGCGCCCGGCACAGGCCGTGCGCCCGCTTCCCTATCCGCGCTTCACGGTGCTCCTCGATCCCGCGCGGCGGCTCGCCGCAGTGACCGCGGTGAACATCGACGGCGCGTCCCTGCAGGACCTGCCGCGCACCGGCGACTGGCGGCTCGACGAACGCGTACCGGCCGCCGAGCAGACCGGAGCCGAGGTATACGCACGCAATGACCTCGACCGCGGGCACCTCGTGCGCCGCCGTGATCCCGGATGGGGGTCGGCCGACGCGGCACGAGCCGCCACCGAGGCGACCTTCTTCTACCCGAACGCCGCTCCGCAGGCCGCCGGCTTCAACCAGTCGAAGGAGCTCTGGCTCGGCCTCGAAGACCATGTACTGGCCTACGCCGAGGCCACCGACCAGCGGGTGTCGGTCTTCACCGCGCCGATCCTCGCCGACGCCGATCCGCCCTATCGGGGCATCCGGATCCCGCTGCGGTTCTGGAAGATCGCCGCCTGGCAGGGTTCCGAGGGGCTCGCCGCCACCGGCTTCGTGCTCGATCAGTCCGAGCTCGTCGACACGCGGGAGGGGGCGCTCGCCGTGCCGCCTCTCGGGGCTTTCCGCACCTTCCAAGTGCCGGTCGCCGACATCGCGGCCCTGACCGGTGTCGACTTGGGACCGCTGCCGGAAGCGGATGTGCGGGAGCGACGGGGAGCCCGCGAGATGGGATGGCGGAGTCTGGCCACTGCGGCCGACATCCTGTTGTGACGCGGCCCGACGGGGCACACTGGACCGATGGAGTTCAGCGGAGTGGTCCCGATGGATGCGCCGGACCCGAGCATCGAGTCGGAGGCCCGGGTACGCAGCCTTCCCTTCCCCGTCTTCGAGCTCAGGCCGCAACCGGCGCTCACGCGCATACCGATCGTCGGCTTCACGGAGATGGGCGGCGCGACCGGGCGCGAAGAGATCTCCGCGGCGTTCAGCTACACGCTGTGGCGGTATCCCGACGACCACGCCGACCCGCGCAATGAGATCGAGCTGGACGAGGCGACGAGGCGTTCCCTCGACGACGAACCTCCGTGGGGACGACCCACCTGGCTGATCGAGCAGGTGAAGGTGTTCCGGTACCCGATGCTGTGGGAGGCGGTGCGCACCACCTGGAATGCCTCGCCTGCCCGCGAGGGGACCAGCCTCGCTGAGCAGCTCGTCGACCACACCAACCACATCCTGCGCAACCGATTCCGCGAGGAGCTCGGCCTCTCCTGGGATCCGCGCGCCGACGATGACGCGTGGGCCGCCACGACCACCGCGGTATCCGAGACCTCGGTCGAGGTCGACGGACGTGATCACCCCGCGTTACAGATCGACACCGACCCGTTCGTCTACGGCGTCGGATTCCGGGTCGACGAGCATGTGGTGTGCACGGCCGTGGTTCCGCGCGACGCTCTGCCCTTCGTCGACCTCTCCTTCACGCTGTTCTCGACGCGGGAAGAGGAGCCTCATCCCTAAGCGTCGAGAGCTTTACGACGTTGTATCATCAAGGACGGTGTTGACGTCTGGGAGGTCGAATGGCAGCCACCCTCCACGACGTGGCGAATCTCGCCGGCGTCTCGATAAAGACGGTCTCGAACGTCGTCAACGACTATCCGCACGTCAAGGAGTCGACGAGAACCCGCGTTCGCGAGGCGATCGAGGAGCTCAACTACCAGCCGAACCTGTCGGCACGCTCGCTGCGTTCCGGGCGGAGCGGGGTGATCGGGCTGGTGCTTCCCGAGTTGAGCCTCAGCTACTTCGGGGAACTCGCTGACGCGGTCATCGCCGAGGCGGAGAAGCACGGTCTCGTGGTCTTGATCGAGAAGACCGGCGCCGACCGCGACCGCGAGATCGCCGTTCTGACGAGCCCGCGCATGCAACTCACCGACGGACTCATCTTCAGCCCGCTCGGCATGGGCCCGGCGGATGCTCATCACTTCGAGGTCGACTTCCCGGTGGTGCTGCTCGGTGAGCGCATCTTCGGCGGACCGGTCGATCACGTCACCATGCGCAACGTCGAGGCTGCGCAGGCCGCGACGGAACTCCTCCTGAAGGCCGGGCGACGACGCATCGCCCTCGTCGGCGCGCACGTCGATGAGGATGTCGGGTCCGCCGCCCTGCGCACGCAGGGCTACGAGCAGGCACTCGCCGCAGCCGGCATCGAGATCGATCCGTCGCTGGTGCGGTACACGACCCTCTGGCATCGATCGAACGGCGCCGCCGCGATCCGGGACCTTCTGAACGACGGCGTCGAGTTCGATGCCGTCTTCGGGCTCAACGACGCCCTCGCGCTGGGTGCGATGCGCGCCCTCCAGGAGGCCGGTCTCCGCATCCCCGACGACGTCTCGGTGGTGGGCTTCGACGACATCGACGAGGCCCAGTACACGCTCCCGAGCCTGTCGACCATCGATCCCGGCCGGGAGCAGATCGCCGCTCTCGCCGTGGAGCTCCTCCTCGCCCGCATCCGCGACGGCGGCGGTCGACCAGCGGAGCCTCGAGAAGTGCTGGTCGACTTCGAGGTGGTCGTCCGCGAATCCGCCGTCCCTGCGGACTGAACCGCGTCGGGCAGAGACGCGGAGCGGCCGATGTCTCCGACCGCTCCGCGCCCCTCATCACTCCGGCGTCACTGGATGCCCTCCTTGACGAGGCGCCACTCCTGGCACGCCGCTCCTGTCGGGCCCCACTGCTGCGCGACCGCACCGTCGGTCGTCGAGCAGGAGCCGATCTCGAGGAGCTTCGCGCTGTTCGCGTTGGCGACGGTCCAATACCCCGCGCTGTTGGGCGACAGGTTCCAGCGCTGCGTCGCGGTGCCGGTCGCCGACCGCTGGACTGCGCCGACACCGTCAGCGGTGGAGGCGCCCGGGATCTCGAGCAGCTTCCGGCTGTTCTTGTTCACGAGCTCGAACGTCCCCCCGGTCGCGGGCTGCACCTTCCACACCTGAGTGGCGTTCGCCGTCGGCCCCCACTGCCCGGCGGCGGCGCCGTCGGTCGTGAGTGCCGACAGGATCTCGAGGAGTTTCCCGCTGTTGCGGTTCTGCACCTGGAACGTCGCCGGCAGGGTCGTGCCGCTCTTGTGGAGCTGGATCTGATCGAGTTCCGCGAAGGTTCCCGAGTAGGCGAACCGCACCGTGTTCGAACCAGCGTTGAGGGTCACGGTCTTCTGCGCCCAGAGGTAGCGCCCCCAGTCAGCGGTGGCGGGATAGCTGATGTTCGTCGCTGCCCCTCCGTTCACCGAGACCGCGTGACCGCTCGTGGACCCCATGCCGTTGGCGTACCTCACGTTCAGCTCGTAGGTACCCGCCTGCGGAGCATCGACGGTGAAGGTCACCGAGCTGTCCGCGAAGTTGATGTTGCCGACCTTGCTCCCGTTCGAGGCGTCGCCGTGCGTCACGAGGGTGGTGTTCGTCCGTGCAGCGTTCTCCGCCTCGTACGAGGTCGCCGTGAGCGGGATCGTCCCGACCCGGATGTCGTTGTAGAGATAGGTCTGACTGGGGTTCGACGGGTTCGGCCGGTAGTTGTCGACGTTCACCGCCTGGTACAGCGTGCGTCCGTCGGGGCTGTAGTCGATCCCCTGCGCGAAGCCGGTGATGGAGCTCGGACCGTTGAACGTCACCGCGAAGGGCAGTCGCTCCCACGGGCCGGCGCCGAGGTTGTAGTTGACGAAGAAGTTCTGGCCGCCGTCGAGGTTGCCGGCGGCGTCAAGCCCCCATTTCGAGGCGACGACGATCATTCCCTTCGGTCCCCCGGTGGGCACCCACTTCACCGTCGGCGAGGATCCGATCCCACGGCCGTCGGCGAGTTCGACCGGCGTGCCCAGACTCGTCGTCGAACCCCAGTTGAGGCCATCGGGCGACTTCTTGAAGAACACCGGCGAGGCGTTCGAGAACGCGTATCCCTGAGCGTTGACCACTTCGTAGGTCGCGATGTACGAGCCGTCGGGCAACTTGTCCACCGTGATCATGCCGGGACGATGCGTGGAGTCGGTGGGCGCCGACACGTTCGAGAGGGCGCCCCATGTCAGACCGCCGTCGAGCGAGCGCCGGTAGGAGACGGCCTGAAGGACGCCGTTCGCCTTCTGCCGCTCATCCGAGAAGTAGGCGACGAGCCCTCCCCCTCCGTCGATCGCCAGAGTCGGCTCCCAGACGGTCGTGGTCGTGGAAGTCGGCGAGGGGTCGTAGATCGCCGGTCCGCCCGTGTCGATCGTGCTCACGTAGCTCCAGGATGACCCTCGGTCGGTGCTCTTGTAGACGACGAGCTTGGTCACCGACGACGCGGCGTTGCGGTCGGCCGGCCTGATCTGACCGGTGAGCAGGATGGTGCCCGCCGCGAGGTTCCCGGTCGTCTGCGGCACCTCGAAGAGGAAAGGCTGCGCCAGGCGGTCGAGCTGTGTCGTGCTCTCCTGACCGGCGGTCCCGGGGAACTGCAGTCCCGGGTTGACCGCCGAGATCTTCTGCCAGCTCGCGCCGTCGTTCGTGCTCCGGAAGATCGGCCATTCCTGGTGGCACGCCAGGGCGGGGTTCGCGAGGCACGCCTGTGTATCCGTCGTGGGGTTGGAGCTAGGGTTCACGTCCTTGATCAGGCGTCCGTCGTCGAACGTGTTCAGCAGCGTCCCGTTGGAGGTGCCGTTGTGCTTGAGGGCGATGATCTTCGCGTAGGCCGTGCCCGTCGCGTCTCCGCCCTCGTCGTTGAACGACGAACCGTTCGGTGGCGCGTACACCAGGGATCCGTTGCCCGTCGTCACCGCCTGCGCACTCGTGGCGACGAACCCCGTCGCCACGAGTGCCAGCGTCGCAGCGAGGGCGGACAGTCCTGCCAGCCTCCCGCGAGATCTCTGTACCGATAACCGCTTCATTGCGTCCTCCAGGTCTGAGGTCCTGACGCGGGGATCCCCATCAGGATTTACATCGTTGTAAATGGAGAATTGCACAACGTTGTAAATCCGTCAAGAGTCGCGACGATCAGGCCCGCGAATGCCGCAGGAAGGCGTCGGCCACCGGCGTGCGATGCCGCTGGAGCACGCCGTCCTCGTCTTCCTCGAGCGCCCACAGGCCCATGCGGAGGCGGTAGTCCATGGGCTTCCCGTCGCCCGGGCGATACGACCACTCGACCATGTCCGTGATGCACCACCACGTGTACCCGATGACGTCGACGCCGGCCGCGCGGAGTTCCTCGATCGCTGCGATCGACGCATCCATCCAGGCGATCCGCTCATCGACGGTGCCGGTGTAGCTCGTCTCCGTCAGGAAGACGGGCCGGCCGTACCGCGCGGCGAACGACTCGATAACGTCGGCCAGCCCTGCGGTGCCGGCATCCAGGCGCGGCCGAAGATCGCGGGGGCCACCCGTATGCACGACGCCCGCTTCGAACACCTCCGTGGAGTGCTGCGGGTAGTAGTTGACCCCGACGACGTCCGGCATCGCCGTGTTCTCGAGAGCCCAGGCGAAGTCCTCGTCGGTGAACCCGTTCTCCCGCAGGTACGGGGCGAGCGGGTGGTCGTCGCCGACGCGGCCCATCACGAGGTCCTGCACGATGTACGCGCGCTGCCGCAGGTTCTCATGGGTCTCGCTGTGCGCGGCGGTGTCCCCGGCGAACCGGAACGATGCCTCCACGTGCACGAAGTCGGCATCCGGATCGACGGCGGCGATGGCCCGCTGCGTCGTGACGATCCCGCGCGAGATCCCGCGCAAGACCTCGACGAACCCGCGGTCACCGGAACGGTACGGCGGCCACTGCGCGAACTCGCCGCAGTACATGATGTTGAGCAGCGGCTCGTTGAGCGGGGTGTAGTGGCGGATCCGACCCCGATACCGCTCGGCGACGGCGGCCGCGTACTCGGCGACGCGCTCCGGATACTCCGGGTTGACGAACTGATCCTCCAGCCAGAGCGGCGTCCCGTAGTGGACGAGGTCGGCGATGAGTTCGATCCCCAGCTCGTCGAAGCGATCGATCACCGCATCGAGCCACTCCCAGTCCCACACGCCGGGCTCCGGATTGACGCGGTACCAGGGGATCCCCCACCGCACCATCTCGCTGCCGACTTCGGCGCAGTAGCCGAGATCCTCCGACCAGAAGCGGTAGTGCTGCATGAGTTCGTACTCATCCAGCGCGCGCTTCCCCGGTCGCGTCTGCGGGATGAAGGTGTCTTCCACTCCCATGGCGAATCGCAGGCGTCCGTCCTCGAACCAGTTCACGTCGTCATTCTCCTTCTCGGATCGCGGGGATCCGTTCGATGTCTCTGCCGCGCGTCGGGCTCGGGCGCCGGACACACGGCGGCCCGCACCGATCACGAGCGTCGGTGCGGGCAGTCGTGCAGCAGGGTCAGCCGGCCAGGGCCGCCTCCATCTCCTCTTGCGCCGCGCGGAGCAGATCAGCAGGATCGCCTCCGGCGAGCGCCTTCTGCGTGGCGGTGTCGAGTGCGGTGAGCACATCCGTCGACGGGATGACACCGGGCAGGAGTGCGGCGCCATACTCGGACTGCTCGGTGAGGGCCGACACGACGGGGTTCTCCGCGACATCCTCCGCCGACACCTCCGACGTGAGCGGGGGCCAGCCGGAAGCGAGCGACCACGTGACCATGTTCTCCTTCTGGTAGAACCAGGTGAAGAACTTCTCGGCCGCGGCCTTCTCCTCCGCCGACGCCTGCGCGGTGATGCTCATGTCGACAGCGAGGGCCGAGGCGACGATGCCGTCGGGGCCGGCCGGGAGCGGTGCGATGCCGTAGTCGATGCCCGACTCCTCGGAGACGGTGGCGAGCCACGGGCCGCCGAGCGTCATCGCGACCTTCCCCGCACTGAAGAGTCCGTCGGCATCCGCCCCGGTGAGGCCGGTCGGTGAGAACTTTCCGGCGGCGACCGCATCGGACCAGTACGTGAGCGTCTCCACATTCTCGGGCGAATCGACCACGACGTCGCCGTCGGCGGTCACCACATCGCCACCACCGCTCTTGAACAGAGACGGCCAGACGCCGTTGCCAACGGTCGCGTTGTCCTGGAGTGCGAGCCCGTACTGCTCGGGCTCACCGTCCCCGTTCGCGTCGATGGTGAGCGCAGTGGCTGCCGCGACCCACTCGTCCCAGGTCGTCGGCACAGAGACACCGGCTGCCTCGAACATCGCGACGTTGTAGAACATCGTCAGCGGAGTGAAGCTCAGCGGAGCCCCGAAGCGCTCGCCGTCGACGATACCGGTATCGACGGCGCCGGGGTTGAGGACATCCGCGGCGCTGTCGCTCTCGTACCAGTCGTCGAGCGGCTGGAGAGCGCCCTTCGACGCGAAGACCGGGATGTTCTCCGGCGGGATCGCCATGAGCTGCGGCCCCTTCTTCGCGGTCAGTGCCGGGAGCGCCGAGTCGAGGAGCGTCGCCCAGGGCTTGACCGCCGGGGTGATCTTCACCTCGTCCTGAGACTCGTTGAACTCGGCGACGAGATCGTTCAGCACCTCGCCATCCGCCTCGGTGTAGCCGTGCCAGAAATCGAGCTCGATGACCCCGCCCTCTTCGGACGGGGTGCCGGCCGACGAGCAGCCGGCCAGGGCGAGCAGAAGGACGCTCGCGAACGCTGCGGGTAGTGCTTTCTTCATCAGGGGAACCTCCACTGTTCGACCACTCTGTCGGCGCGGAGGACGGGTGTCCTCATCATCGCTTTACAACGTTGTAAGTAAACGTTATAGAGGTTATGGTTCTCGATGTTCCGAGAAATGTCAAGCCGCTCGGTCCGCCATCCGCACAGCGCTCGCCCGCGGCGGCCCGAGAACCGGAATCGCGAGTTGACGAGCCGCCCCGAGGTCCTTACTGTGTGGGTTACAACGTTGTAGAGAGAGTGACGATGACTGCCACGACTTCCCCACCCGCCCGACGCCGGCGCCCTACGGCGCAGCTCGGCGGACGCGGCCCGATCGGCGGCGCCGCGAAGCGCCGCCTCACGATCCTCGCCTTCCTCGTGCCCGCGCTGACGATCCTCGCCCTGTTCGTCTTCTGGCCGATGGTGTCCGCACTCCGGCTCTCCTTCACCGATGCGAGCGGGTTCGGCCTCGAGGAGTACGTGGGGTTCGCCAACTACATCGAGGTCTTCACCGACCCCGAGATGCTCCAGTCGATGGGCAACACGGTGCTCTACACCGTGCTCTTCACTCCCCTGGCCGTCGTGCTCGCCCTCCTGCTCGCCCTCGCGCTCAACAGCCCGAACCTGCCCTTCCGAGGCATGTTTCGCACGTGGCTGTTCCTGCCGTTCATCGTCTCCCTCGCCGTCGCCGCGTTCGCCTGGCAGTACCTCCTCGACCCGCAGGTCGGTCTGCTGAACTACTGGCTGCAGGCCTTCGGCATCCGCATCGGCAACGTGCTCCAGGATCCGGTGCTCGCGATGCCGACGGTGGTCCTGGTCGCGGTGTGGAAGAACTTCGCCTTCTACATGATCGTCTTCCTCGCCGGGCTCCAGGAGATCCCGAAGAGCCTGTACGAGGCGGCGAACATGGACGGCGCCGGCCCCCTCGCGCGCTTCCGCAACGTCACCCTCCCGCTGCTGGGCAACACCACGGGATTCGTGCTCATCATCGCGACGATCGCCGCACTCCAGGCCTTCGACCAGATCTACGTCCTCACCGGCGGCGGGCCGTACCGCAGCACGCAGACGATCGTCATGCAGATCTACCAGTCCGGATTCCGTGATCTCGAGCTCGGCTTCGCCTCTGCGGTGTCGTACGTGCTGCTCATCGCGACGCTCCTGCTGAGCCTCGTCCAGTTCGCCCTCTCGGGCCGTCGAGCGAAGGACGCCGCATGACCGACATCGCCCTCTCCCGGCGCCGACCCACGCGACTCCGGGTCGGACGCGGACTCTACTTCCTGGCGATGCTGTTCGTCACGCTCCTGATCCTGCTGCCGATCCTCATCATCGTCTTCACCGCCTTCAAGCCGGTGGCCGAGGTCAACGCCTTCCCGCCCTCGCTCGTGCCGGGGGCATGGACCCTCGACAACTTCGAGCGGATCTTCACGGACCTGCCCTTCGCCCGCCTGATCGTCAACAGCTTCATCTTCGCGGGCGGCGTCACCATCTGTGCACTCGTCTTCGATTCCCTGGCCGCCTACGTGCTCGCCCGCATCGACTTCCGCGGGAGCCGCGTGCTCCTCGTCGTGATCGTGGCGAGCCTGATGATCCCGTTCCAGGCGACGCTCATCCCGATCTACCAGCTGGTGTCTGACTTCGGCTGGGTGAACACCTTCTGGGGCCTCATCATCCCCCGCGCGGCAGATGCCTTCGGGATCTTCTTCCTCCGCCAGTTCTTCCTGTCCCTGCCGCGCGACCTCGACAACGCCGCCCGCATCGACGGGGCTTCGGAGTTCCGGATCTTCCGCAGCGTCGTGCTCCCCAATGCGGTCCCCGCGCTTCTCACGCTGGGCATCTACACGTTCGTCAACAACTGGAACGATCTGCTGTGGCCGCTCGTCTTCACCACGGAGCAGGAGATGGGCACAATCACCTCCGGGCTCACGCTGCTCACGGGGCCCAGCGGCATCATCCCCTACGGCGTGATGATGGCCGGCTCCCTGATCGCTGTGGTGCCGCTCGCGATCATGTTCCTCTTCGTCCAACGACGCTTCATCGAGAGCGTCGCGAGCACCGGGCTCAAGTAGACCGACCATCCGCACGCCGGCCGCGACCCGCTCGCCAGGACCGTGAAGATCCGACCGAAAGGCAGAAATGACCGCCGCACGATTGACCTTCGACACCCAGCATCCGGTCGGGGCTGTGAACCGCCGAGTCTTCGGCTCCTTCGTGGAGCACCTCGGTCGATCCGTCTACGACGGCATCTACGAACCCGGACACCCGACCGCCGATGCGGAGGGTTTTCGCTCCGACGTGAAGGCGCTGGTGGCCGAACTCGGTGTGAGCGCGATCCGCTACCCCGGTGGCAACTTCGTCTCCGGATTCCGGTGGGAGGACAGCGTGGGCCCGCGGTCGCAGCGCCCCGCCCGGCTCGACCTCGCCTGGCATTCGGCGGAATCGAACGAAGTGGGCCTGCACGAGTTCGCGTCGTGGCTGGAGTCCGTCGGCAGTGAGCTCATGCTCGCGGTCAACCTGGGCACGCGCGGAACTCTGGAGGCACTCGACCTCTTGGAATACACCAACCTGAGCTCGGGATCGGCGCGGGCGGACGAACGGGCGGCGAACGGCCGGGCCGAGCCGTTCGACGTGCGGATGTGGTGCCTCGGGAACGAGATGGACGGGCCATGGCAGCTCGGTCACCGTTCGGCGGACGACTACGGCAAGCTCGCGGCACAGACGGCACGCGCCATGCGGATGTTCGATCCCTCGCTCGAGCTGGTCGTCTGCGGCTCCTCGAGCCGATCGATGCCGACCTTCGGGGACTGGGAGCGCGTCGTCCTCTCGCACACGTACGACGACATCGACTACATCTCCTGCCATGCCTACTACGAGGAGAAGGACGGCGACCTCGGGAGTTTCCTCGCATCGTCGGTCGACATGGACGAGTTCATCTCTTCGGTGATCGCGACCGTCGATCACGTCAAGGCAGCGAAGCGCAGCGACCACGTCGTGAACCTCTCGTTCGACGAGTGGAACGTCTGGTACAACGCCCGGTTCGAGACCGTGGACAAGATCACCGGTGCGCAGAACTGGCCGACGGCGCCGCGACTCCTCGAAGACGCGTACTCGGTGGCGGACGCCGTGGTGGTGGGCAGCCTCCTCATCTCACTGCTGCGCCGGGCGGACAGGGTGACCAGCGCCTCACTCGCTCAACTGGTCAACGTGATCGCTCCGATCATGACGGAGCCGGGCGGCATCGCCTGGAAGCAGACGACGTTCTTCCCCTTCGCCGTCACCTCGGAGCTCGCATCCGGGCATTCCGTCCCGACCCATGTCGAGTGCGACCGCTATGAGACCGACACGTACGGGAATGTTCCGGTCATCGACGCCGTGACGACTTTCGACTCCGCCACGGCCAGCGTCAGCGTGTTCATGGTGAACCGATCGCAGACCGACCCGGTGACGCTCTCCTTCGACGTCTCGGAGTTCGGCGCTGTGCTGAAGGCGCAGGCCCGCACGCTCAGCGACGACGACGTCTACGCGGTGAACACCCTCGAGGATCCCGAGCGCGTGACCCTTCGACCGAACGAGACGCTGGTCATCTCCGACGGCGCCGCGGTCATCGAGCTGCCGCCCGTCTCGTGGACGGCCATCAGTCTCCGGGTCGCACCGGCGGCGCCTGCGGAGCCGCGCACGTCGGAGGGCGAGGCCCCGTGAGCCCTCAGACCCCGGCGCGCACGCCCTCCAGCGACGGGTAGTCGGTGTACCCCTCTGCCGTGCGACCGTAGAACAGCTGCGGGCGCGGGTCGTTGAGCTCGGCCCCCTCCCGCCACCGCTCGACCAGGTCGGGGTTGGCGATCACGGGGCGTCCTGCCGCAACGGCATCCGCCCACCCGTCGGCGACCAGCGCTTCGGCATCCTCCCGCGTGGTGACGACACCGAAGCCCGTGTTGATGATCAGCGGTGCGCCCGCCGTGCGCCGGATGTGCTGCACGAGCTCGCTCGTCGGTGCGGCGCTGAGCACATCGATGAAGGCGAGGCCGAGCGGGGCGAGACCCCGGGCGATGGCGGCGTAGGTCGCGTGGACGTCTGCGTCGTCCTCTTCGAGCACACCCTGGATGTTGTGCTGCGGCGACAGCCTGATGCCGGTGCGGTCGGCTCCCACCGCGGCGGCGACGGCGGCCGTGACCTCGATCGCGAAGCGGGCGCGGTTGTCGGGCGACCCGCCGTACCGGTCGTCGCGGATGTTCGACACCGGCGAGAGGAACTCGTGCACCAGGTAGCCGTTGGCTCCGTGCACCTCGACACCGTCGAAGCCGGCGGCGATCGCGTTGCGTGCGGCCTGCGCGAACTGCTCGACGACCTCGGGGATCTCGTCGAGGGTGAGGGCGTGAGCAACCGGCAGGTCGGCCTTGCCCACGGGCGTGTGGGTCTGACCGGGTGCGGCGAGCGCGCTCGGGGCGACCACACGAGGCTGCCCCGAGATCTCCGGGTGCCCTACTCGCCCACCGTGCATCAGCTGCATGACGATCGTGCCGCCCGCCTCGTGGACCGCGTCGGCGACGGGCCGCCACCCGTCGATCTGCGCGGGCGTGACGATGCCCGGCTGCCCCGCGTACGACTTGCCTTCGGCCGCCGGCCACGTGCCCTCGGAGATGATGAGGCCCTGACCCGCACGCTGCCGGTAGTACTCCACCATCACCTCGGTAGGCACCCCGTCGTCGTCCGCGCGGGTGCGGGTGAGCGGCGCCATGACGACGCGATTGGACAGCTGCAGGGCGCCGAAGACGGCCGGTTCGAAAAGAGTCACAGTGGGAGGTAAGGCGCGGACTGACCGGGGTATTCCCCCGCCTCGCCGCCCGACCGCGATGCTCGGCCGCGCCCTTACTGAGCACAACTTCGGATTCCGCGGCCGCCGCGCCGCTCAATCCGTCGGGCCGACGGCGTGTCCGCCCCGATCTCCGAAGTTGTGCTCAGGGAAGAAGTTGTGCTCAGGGAAGAAGTTGTGCTCAGGGAAGAAGTTGTGCTCAGGGAAGAAGTTGTGCTCAGGGAAGGTGTGCGGCGGGAGGGTTGAGACTCCCGGGACTCAGTTGCCGCCGAGTGCGGACAGAAGTTCGGCGAAGTGGTCGAGGTCGGCGGCCGTCCACTTGCGCAACCGCTCGCCGATGCGCCCCTCGTAGCGGGAGCGGGCGACGGCGATCCGCTCCTGCGCCAGGTCGGTCGCGACGAGCACACGCGCGCGGCGGTCCTCCGGATCGTGCACACTCTCGACGAGTCCGAGCTGCTCGAGCTGGCGCACCTGACGACTCACCGCCGACTTGTCGGTCTGCAGGTGCTCGATGATCGCGCCGGCCGATGTCGCCTTGCCCGTCGCGATGGACGTGAGCACCTGGTAGCCGAGCGGCTGGAGATCGGGATGCACGGTCGCTGCGGCCTCACGCCAGCTGATGCGGATCCGCGCGAAGAGACGACCGAGTTCCTGCTCGACTCTGGTGACGGCCTGATCGAGGTCCGCTCCGCCCAGAAGATCCTCGTCAGAGGGTGATGCGGGGGTGTCGGCGGGGGCGTCGGGAGAGGCGCTCATGCTCGCCAGTGTACGGCGAAGCCCCGCAGTCGTTGGCGACAACGGGGCTTCACTCAGACCTCTGCGAGAAGACGGAAGACCTTGGACGCGGCCTGGATCTCGTCGGGAGTCAGCTCGTCGACCACTGCCTGCAAGCGGGTGCCGTACTCACGGCGGACCTCGGCGAGCGCGGCACAAGCCGACGGCGTCGCGCTCAGCACCCGCAGCCGCCCGTCCCGCTCGTCCGGCCGGGACTCGAGAAGCTCCGCCTCTTCCAGCATCCGCACCTGGCGACTGATGACCGACTTGTCCATCTCGAACCGCTCGGCCAGCTCGTGCGCGTTCGCGGTGCCCGCCCGGGCGATGAACGTCAGCAGCTTGTACCCGGCCACCTGCAGCTCGGGGTGCACCCGAGCTGCAGACTCCTTCCAGAGCGACCTGGTCCTCGCGAAGATGAGGTTCAGGTGCGCCTGGAGGTCGCCGAGCGCGCTGTCGACATCCGTTGACGCGACCGCTTCGGGGGCGAGCATCTCAGCGCTCCTGGTCCCGATCTTCGCGTTCGAGAACGCGCACCGAACCGGTCGCGGGAGAGGCGGACTCCGCACCCCCGAGCCGGATGGCCCCGGTGGAGAGCGACGCGCCGACCTCGGCCTCGGAGACCTCGATCATCGACTCCTCCGCCTGCTCGAGCATCTGCTCGGCGGCATTCTTCGTCGACAGCGGCTTGTTCTTGATGAACGCGATCGCGATGATGGCGATCACCGCGAGCGGGATGGCGATGATGAACGAATCGGCGATGCCGTGCCCGTACGCGCCCTCGACGATCGTGCGGATCGTGTCGGGCAGCTGACCGACCTTCGGCACATCACCCGAGGCGAGGTGCTTGAGCGCCTCGACCTCGGCGGGCGTCGTCGGTGTGAAGCCGTCGAGCGAGTCGGTGATGTACGACGCGACGCTGGTCGACAGCATCGCGCCCATCACGGTGACGCCGATGGTGCCGGCGATCGTGCGGAAGAAGTTCACGTTCGACGACGCGGCGCCCAGCTGCTGCGGAGCGGTGTCGTTCTGCACGATGAGCGTGAGGTTCTGCATGACCATGCCGAGACCCGCACCGAGGATGAACATGTAGACGGCGACCAGCGGGAACGGGGTGTCGTAGCGCAGGGTGGCCATCAGGCTGACGCCGATGGTGGCGAGGATCGAGCCGGTCAGCATCCAGCCCTTCCACTTGCCGAAGCGGCTCACGAGCTGGCCGATGATGATCGACGCGCCCATCTGGCCGATGATCATCGGGATGGTCATGAGGCCGGACTCGGTGGGCGTGGCGCCACGGGCTAGCTGGAAGTACTGCGCGAGGAACACCGAGGTGGCGAACATCGAGACGCCGATGGCGATCGAGGCGATGACCGACAGCGTGAAGGTGCGGTTGCGGAACAGCGACATCGGCACGATCGGTTCCTTGACGAAGAACTCGACCGTGATGAAGGCGGCGATCGCGACTCCGGCGATCACGGCGAGCATGATGCTCGTCGAGGAGTCCCAGTCGAACTGGCTGCCGCCCATCGAGACCCAGATGAGCAGGGTCGAGACGCCGACCGCGAGCAGCACGATGCCGAAGTAGTCGATCGAGACCTTGCTGTCACGCTGGGGCTTGGGAAGGTGCAGGGTGAACTGCAGCAGCACGAGGGCGAGGATCGCGAACGGCACGCCGACGAAGAAGTTGGAGCGCCAGCCCCACACATCGGTGAGGAGGCCGCCGAGCAGCGGGCCGCCGATGGTGCCGAGGGCCATGATGCCGCCGACGACGCCCATGTACTTGCCGCGCTCACGCGGGGAGATGATGAGGGCCACGGCGATCATGACGAGCGACATCAGGCCGCCGACGCCGATGCCCTGGATGACGCGGACCGCGATGAGCATGTTCGTGTCGGTCGAGAAGCCGGCGATCACGGTGCCGACCGTGAAGAGGATGAGGGAGATCTGGACGAGCACCTTGCGGTCGACCAGGTCGGCGAGCTTGCCCCAGATCGGGGTGGAGACGGCGGTGGCCAGAAGGCTCGCGGTGATGACCCAGGTGTACTGGGACTGGGTGCCGCCGAGGTCGGCGATGATGACCGGCATCGAGGTCGACACGACGGTGCCCGAGAGCACGGCGACGAACATGCCGACGACGAGACCGGAGATCGCGGTGAAGACCTCGCGGGCCGAGCGGGTGGCTTCGGGTGCTGAGGATGGGGTGTTTGTCACTTGGTTTGACGCTCCTGCGTAGAAAGTTGATCGAGGTCAACCATACTCCGATAGTTGCGAAAGCGCAACTATCGGACGGCGGTACGCCCGGCACCCCGTGCACAACTCCTCAAGAAAGTGCGCGAAACGGCACCCCCGGCCCCCGGATCGCGTCTACCCCCGACGATCCTGAGGAGTTGCGCACGCGGGCTCCGCGGCGGGCATGGCAGATCCGGATCGAAGCCCCGATCGAACACGGCTCGCGGTTGAGCGCGAGGCGCGCGCCTCGCTCACGAGCACCGCAGCCACTCCGCCCGCGCACAACGCGAAGCCGAGCAGGGTCACGACCGTGAGCGGCTCCCCCAGCAGGAGCGCGCCGGCCAGCGCGGTCGTCGGGGCGATCAGGAAGAGCAAGGCATTCAGCGCGGTGATGCCCACCCGGCGCAGCAGCCACCAATAGAGCCCGTAGGCCGCGAGCGTCGGAAACACCGCCGCGAACCCGACAGCCACCCAGAATGAGGCGGATACCGGCGGCACGAGCGCCCCGAAGACTGCGGCGACCGACACGAGCGCCAGGGCGGTCACGGTCACGTGGATGGTGAGCGTGACGAGCGTGCCGGTCCGCGGTTCCGAACGGCGCTGGAGGAACGTGCCGACGATCAGGCTGGCCATCGCCAGGGCGGGCCAGACGTAGGCGACGGGGTGCGCAGTCGAGTCGTCGAGCTGCGAGCGCACCACCAGGAGCACCCCCGCCGCGCCGATCAGGAGCCCGGCCCACTGCGCCCCGCGCACGCGCAGTCCGAGCAGCGGACCGACGAGGACGGCGATGATGAGCGGCTGCACGGCGTCGATCAGCGCCGTGGTGCCGGTGGCGACACCCGAGGCGATGGCCGCGTACACGGCCGTGCAGTATCCGAACTGGGCGAAGAGACCGATGACCGCCTGACGCCCCACGTCGCCGCGCGTGACGCCACGCCCAGCCCCGGTGAATCCGACGACGGCGAGCAAGATCACCGCGAGCGGGACGAACCGCCACACCAGGAGAGCGAGGGGCGAGACCTCGATCGGCACCAGCGCCGGCACGAGGAATCCGGAACTCCATGTGACGACGAAGGCCACGGATGCCGCGACCGTCACGCCGACACGAACTATACCGATCTGTATACCCATTCCTGTTACTATACAGGTTGGTATACTCGTTGTCATGGCCACCCCCGTTCCCGAGCTCGCTCCCCTCACGCCCGGCGCGTCCCGGGTGCTCGACGCCGCGTCGCTGCTGTTCTATGAGCGCGGCATCCACGCGGTGGGCGTCGACACGATCGCCGAGGCGGCAGGCGTCACCAAGAAGACGCTGTATGACCGGTTCGGGTCGAAGGAGGCGCTGGTCGTGTCGTACCTGCAGCACCGCGATGCACGGTGGCGGAAACACGTCGCCGAAAACCTCTCCCGCGTGCCGGAGCCCGGCATCGCGCGCGTGCTCGCCGTGTTCGACGCGGCCATCGCCTGGTCGGACGAGAACAGCCCCAAGGGGTGCAGCGCGATCAACGCGCGCGCCGAGATCGGCGACGGCCACGACGGCCATCCGGTCTTCCCCGAGGTGGCACGCCAGAAGTCCTGGCTGCTCGACCTCTTCGCCGACCTGTGCCGGGAGGCCGGCGCCGCGAACCCCGACCTGATGTCGAAAGCCCTGATGCTGCTCTACGAGGGCGCCATCGTCACGGTCGGCATGGAGACCTTCGCCGCGCCGTTCGAGGTGGCACGCCAACTGGCTCGCACGACGCTGGAGCAGGATCCGGGGCTCCTCTCACCGGAACGATGACCCCCTAAGCCGAACAATGCCCGCGCGTGATGCTCCCGCGGATGCGGCTCGGGGAGTAGCTTTTCAGCGTGTCGACGGATTCGCGGAGTGAGCGGGCGCATATCGCCCCGGCCGAGCTCGACGCGGCGATCGGCGACGTCGACTGGACGGTGCCGCCGCTCGGGTCGAGGGCTTCAAGATTCTCCGCACCGAGCGGCGAGCTGGCCGTGGTGTCGCTGGGCGATCCCACACATCCGCGCGTGGTCCTGGTCCCCGGCGCGACGGGTTCGAAAGAGGACTTCGCGCTGATGCTACCGCTCCTGGCGGATGCCGGGTTCTTCGTGCAGTCGTTCGACCTCGCCGGGCAGTACGAATCGCATGCCGCCGGTGCGCACACGACGTACACGTACGAGCTGTTCATCGGCGACCTCATCGCCTTCCTCGAAGCCGGCACCCCCGCTCATCTGCTGGGCTATTCCTTCGCCGGCACGATCGCACAGCTGGTCGCCGTCCGACGCCCCGAGCTCGTGCTCTCCCTGACACTCCTGACCACTCCGCCCGGCGTCGGCAACGTCTTCGCGACCATGAAGTGGCTGGGCCCGATCGCCCCGATAGCAAGCCCTCGTCGCGGTGCCG
Source organism: Microbacterium sp. NPDC055665 (assembly GCF_053618035.1). Lineage (NCBI taxonomy): Bacteria > Bacillati > Actinomycetota > Actinomycetes > Micrococcales > Microbacteriaceae > Microbacterium > Microbacterium sp. NPDC055665. The sequence goes on from NZ_JBSHGY010000003.1 coordinate 387,658, forward strand.
GACTCATGATCTGGGGGATCGTGACGAACAAGAACCGGGTTCTGCCCCGGAGGCTCGAGTTCGTCCGTTCCCGGTTCGCGCTCACGAGCAGACGCAGCGTCGATGAGATCGTCGGGCTCATGATGACCGCCCCGGACGTGCGGGGCCGCGTGCGGGCGCTGCCGATCCCCAAGCTGGTCGTCGCCGGCTCGCACGACCTGTGGCCGCTGGCCGCCCACGAACGGTACGCCCACGACATCGATGCCGACTTCCGCGCCTACCCCACTGGCCACAGCCCCAGCGAGACCACTCCGCATCAGCTCACCGCGGACCTGCTCGAGCTCTACGCGCGCGCCGTCGGGTGACTCAGCCGCGGAGGGCTCCGGTCTCGGCCTCACGCCGCGCCCGTCGCCGCACGTGCAGCGGCTCGTGCGGCAGGTGCAGCCGGACCGTGGGGAGCACGTAGCTCAGCCGACGCCGGAGGGATGCCCAGTCCCGGAACGGACGCGCCGACACCTCGACGACGAGACTCCGGTCCCGCAGCACGGTCATCTCGGGGCGCACATGGAACGACAGGTCGAAGTCGTCGTGAATGTTCTGCTCCTCGCGGTGCACCTCGCCGCTCAGCATCCGCCAGGTCTCGGCACGCATCGCCATGTTCGAGCCGAAGAGCGGCGCATGCCCGAGCAGAGGGGTGAGCACGGTGTACATGCCTCCGATGTAGAGGTGCTCCCCCATCCAGTGCACGAGCGGCGTCGAGCCGTAGAAGCTCGGGTCGCCGGTGAGGAAGTCGAGGCCGTCGTGGCTGCGGAACGTCCGCTCGATCCGCTCGATCCAGTCGGGCCTCGGTCGCGAGTCGGCGTCCAACCGCGCGATGATGTCGCCGGTCGCCGCGTCATAGCCGGCCGCCGAGGCGCGAGGGATGCCCTGGACCGACTCGGTCACCACTCGTGCGCCGTACCGCTCGGCGACCTCAACGGTGTCATCGGTGCTGCCGTTGTCGACGACGACGACCTCGTCGGCTCTGCGTGTCTGCCGATCGAGGGCGCGAAGGCACTGTTCGAGAAGGACGGCGTCGTTCCGCACCGGGATCACCACCGAGACGGAACGGGGGAAGACGGTCGTCATCGTTCTCCTGTCCTGTCCAGTGCGAGGGCGTCGGTGACAGTCTCCACCCGGCGGTCGATTCAGGCGGCGATTGAGAGAGGATGGACGGATGATCCGAGTAGTGGTGTTCGACCTCGACGGAGTGATCCGTCACTTCGATCCTGCCTACGTGGCCGAGATCGAGCGCCGCCACGATCTCGAGTCGGGAACGATCGCGGGCACCGCGTTCTCCGCTCCTCTGATCGACGAGGTCACCACAGGGAGGATCACCCGCACGGAGTGGGTGCACCGGATCGGCGAGCGGATCGGCAACACGACGGCGGCCACGGAGTGGGGCGTTCACCCTGCCGTGGTCGACGGGGACGTGCTGGCCCTGTCCGATGAGGTCCGTGCCGCGGGGCTCCGCACGGCGGTGCTCACCAACGGCACCGACACCATCCCGAACGAGCTCGCCGCCCACGGCATCACCGACCGCTTCGACGCCGTCTTCAACTCCGCCGAGATCGGCTTCGCGAAACCCGATGCACGCGCGTTCCAGCATGTGCTCGATGCGCTCGAGGTGGAAGCGTCCGAGGTGCTCTTCACCGACGATTCCCCGTCGAAGCTCGCCGGAGCGGAGAGCCTGTCGATCCACACTCACCTCTTCGCGGGAGCGGACGACCTGCGCGCGCGGCTGATCGCGGTGGGGGTCGGGATCGAAAGCCCCGCGCGTGAGGCTCTCGAGGAAGCGAAGTGACCCGGGCGCGCGGACCTCGGGCGCGCGTCGCACGCGGTTTCGCCGCATCGCTCGCCGTGCTGGCGGGCGTGGGCGCGATCGCATGCCGCCGCATCATGTTCCCGCCGGTCCCCCGCCGGCGGGAACAGCAGGTGACCATCGCCGCCGTGGGCGACAGCAACACCTACGGGGCAGGCGCGCTGCTGCGGGGCCGCCATCGCCACTCGTATCCTGCGCAGCTCGAGCGGATCCTCGGCGACAGATACCAGGTGCTCAACTACGGCGTGAATCGGTGCACGCTGCAGCAGGAAGGCGACTGGCCCTACGACGCGACTCTCCAGGCCACGGCGTCCCTGCAGGCGGGAGCGGACATCGTGCTCATCATGCTCGGCTCGAACGATGCCCGCGGCGACAACTGGAATGCGGAGCGCTACCGGTCCCAGCTCGCCGCGTTCGTCGAGCGCTATCGCACGCGCGGCGCGACCGTCTTCCTGCTGACTCCCCCCGTCGCGTTCCCCAATCGCCGCGGGGTCCACGAGCGGATCATCGCCGACGAGGTGGCCCCGATCGTGCGCGCCGTCGCGAGCACTCTGGGGGTCGATCTGATCGACGTGTTCGACGTCACCAGCCAGTCCGTCACGCGGCATCCGGACGGCATCCACCTCGATGTCCGCGCCAGCGCCCTCGTCGCTGAAGCGGTCGCCGACGCGATACGGATGCCGCAGCGACCGGGCCACCCCCACACTCACCCGGACGGGTGATCCGCTGCCCCGAACCCGCGTGAGAGCATGAGGGCGATGCGGTCCGAGGCCTCTTTGACGAGTCTCCGTCGGCACGCCTGGCTGCGTGTCGACGTCATCGTGGCGCTCATCGCCCTCGTGATCCTGCTGCCGTCGAGCATCGCGATCCTCACAGAGCCGGCCACCCGCCCCGAGCCGTGGATCCTCGCGCTCATGATCGCCCTGTACGTGGTGCTGCACCTCGCGACGCTGCTCGCCGTCCGGCACCCGACCGCCGCCATCGTGATCGCGAACGCCGTCATGTGCGCTCTCGTGCTGGTCCCCGGCATCCGCGCGGCTTCCGGGGCGTTCCTCCCCTCGGCCGCGGCCTACCTCCTGGTCATCGGCCAGGTCGCCGCGCAGACCCGCTCGACCGTGCGGATCGCGGCGCTGGCGGGCGGTATCTTCGGGGCGGCCCTCATCGCCTTCACGGAACTACGGCTCGACGATCCGGAGCTTCGCCTCGGCGCATTCCTCGGACTCAGCGGCGCGATCGCCGCGGCCTGGGCGCTGGGGCTGGTCCTGAGGGTGCGGCGCGACCAGGCCGAGGAGCGGATGGCGGCGCGCGTCTCGCAGGCGATCGCGGACGAACGCGGACGGATCAACCGGGACCTGCACGATCTCGTCGCCCACTCGATGACGGTGATGATCGCCCAGGCGGAGGTCGCCCGCACGTTGCGCGCCGATGACCCCGACCGGAGCGACGCCGCTCTCGGCATCGTCGTGGACACCGGCCGCGAGGCTCTGCGCGGAATGCGCGCGGTCGTCTCCGACGATGCCCCGCGCGAGCCGTTGCCCACGATCGACTCCCTGGAGGAGCTGGTCGAGGGAGTACGCACCCCCTCGACCATTGTGCGGCTGACAGAGTCGGGCACCAGGACTCCGCTTCGCGCCGATGCCACGCTGGCGCTGCATCACGCCGTGCGCGAGGCGCTCACCAACGCCATCCGTCACAATGCGCCTCCGGTCGCGATCGGGGTGCGGATCGACTGGCGGACGGATGCGGTGCAGGCAACGATCGAAGACGACGGAGGGTCCGGCCCCGTCGTGACCGATCTCGGCAGCGGCGTGGGCCTGGTCGGGATCACCGAGCGGGTGCGGCTCGCCGGCGGCACGCTCACCGCACACGGACGGGATCCGCGCGGATGGATCGTCACGGTGGATCTCCCGACCGAGAGGACCATCGGATGACCCTGCGCATCCTGATCGTCGACGACCAGGAGCTGTTCCGCACCGCCATCGCGCTGATGCTGTCGCGCGACTCGCGCCTGTCGGACGTTGCCACCGCATCCTCGGGCGAAGCGGCGATCGCGCACGTGCGGGCGCATGCCGTCGACGTGGTCCTGATGGACATCCGGATGCCGGGGATGGACGGCATCGCCGCCACCCGCGAGGTGCTGCGGCTCCGCCCCGCCACCCGGGTGCTGATCCTGACCACGTTCGACCTGGACGAATACGTGTACGCCGCGATCCGCGAGGGGGCGAGCGGCTTCCTGACGAAGGACGCCAGCCCTGCGGAACTCGCGGATGCCGCGGTCGCGGTGGCCGCCGGCGAGTCGGTGATGTCGTCGCGGGCCACCGAGGCGCTGATCGGATTCGTCCGCGATGGCGCTCCCGGAGCGGACCCGGCATCGGCGCTCGCCGCCCTCAGCCCTCGGGAGCAGGAGGTGGCCCGCGCTCTCGCCACCGGCGCCTCGAACGACGACATCGCTCGGAAGCTGTTCCTCTCGGCGAACACGGTGAAGACGCACGTGAAGGCCGTCCTCGCGAAGCTCGGCGTTCCCGATCGGGTGCACGTCGTCATCTGGGCGTACGAGAACGGCCTGCTGCGACCGGGGCGCTGACCGCTCTCCCGCGCGGGAGATCGCTCATCCGTCAGGTTCACTCCTGCGGGTGAGGGGGATGACCCCTGCGGTCGAAGTCGGCGGCGAAACACGTTCCTAGCGTGGAGATATGTCCACTCACACCCGTTTCCTCGTCCTCCTCGCCGCCGCTGTCGGTGCCTTGGCCGTGACCGTCACCAGCCTGGTGAGGATGCTCACCCCCGGCACCGACGCACTGCCCTCGAGCCTGATCGGCAATCTCGGTCACGGCGTCGAACTCGCGCTCTCCCTCACGGGGGCGCTCGCCGCGCTCCTCGTATCCGTCTCCGCACTGTCGACCCGTGACCTCGCGAACCGCTCGGTGCCGCGGTGGCTCCTGCACACGCTCGGTCTCGTGGCCGGGGTGCTCCTCGCCATCACGATGCCCGGAGGGGTGATCGCCGCGGCGGGCTACACCTTCGCGATGATGGTCGTCGTCGGAGTCCTGGCCCTCATCGTGCTCACGGTGCTGCGCCGTCCGCTGCTCGGGCTCCTGCTCGGCACGTTGGTCGTCGGCGCCCTCGCCTACGCCGCCATCGGGCTCGGGGCCGGCCCGCTCGTCCCCCGGATCCTGGGCAGCTACGGCACCATCCTCCCGCAGGCCGGTCTCGCGCTCGCGCATGTCGGCGCGGCAGCCGGGCTGCTGATCTGGATGATCGCCGACCCGTCGTCCCGTCGGAACCGATTCGCGCGCGATGTGCTCCGGCACCGCCGCGCGATCACGATCGTGGCGGCCGCGTGCGCTCTTCCCTACGCGGTCGCCCGCGCGAGCTGGCTGACCCCGTGGCCGCTGTTCGGCGGAAGCGCCGAGATGTTCGCCGCAGACCCCTCCGTCCGCGTGCTCGGTCTGGCGCTCGGCGCGGCCATGCTCACCGGAGGCGTGCTCACGCTGGGCCTGATCCTGCCCTGGGGCGAGCGGTTCCCCCGCTTCCTCGCGGGACTCGGCGGGCGGTCGGTCCCGCCCGGGCTGGCCATCGTCCCGGCGAGCCTCGTCAGCGTCCTGTTCACGGCGGCCGGCATCCAGTTCGCGCTGGAGGGAGTGGGCAACGTGGAGAACCCGCTGTATGTGCTTCTGATGTTCCCGTTCTGGCTCTGGGGTCCGCTTCTGGGTCTCGCCACCTGGGCCTATGCGATGCGTCGGGCGACGCCGACCGCGGCGAAGCGATCGGACTCCTCCGCCGCGCAGGTCACGGCCTAGCCGGTCGGCGCCTCGGATCCGTCGCGACGGTCCGAGGCGCCGTAGCCGGCGAGGAAGAGGCGGTTACTGGTTGAGCAGATTCGTCTCGGCGATCAAGTCGAGTCGGGACAGGAGCAGGTCACCGGCCGATCCGGCGACGGCGAAGGCGTTGACGGTGATCACGACGGCCACGACAACGAGGAGCACGATCTTCGGGATGTCGTACCGCCGCTTCACGGCGAGTCCGATGACCGCGAACCCGCTCAGGACGGCGATCACCTGCCCCACGACCGTGGCGAAGGCCATCCGGATCGCGCTCTCCTCGGTGAGCGGGCCGTAGCTATTGAAGGCGGCCGAGACCGCGAACGGGACGATGACGACTCCGAACACGAGGATGATGATCAGCCGGAATCGTGGACGTCGGGGCGAAGCGACGACCGACTGCTGCTCTGCGATCGGGACGGTCATGGGGTTGACCGTAGCAGAGCGGCGCATTTCGCCGGGGCTTCAGCTGGCCCCTCGTCCTCATCACGGCTGTACGGCACGCTCATCCCCGCCGCCGTCCGAACCATAGCCGGCGAGGAAGAGGTCGACGGCGCCGTCCACGCGACCGGTCTTCGTTTCATCCCCGAGCATGCGGGCGTTGAGCGGCGCACCGACCACCAGCCAGGTGAACTGCTCAGCGGCGGTTCGCGGATCGTCGAGGCGGAGCCGCCCCTCGGCCGCGAGCGCGCTCAGCGTATCGGCGAGGTTCTGGATGTTCGTGTTCCAGCTCTCCTCCAGGTAGGTGGCCGCCACCTCCACCTGCTCGGGCGCCTCGGCCGTGACGAGCCGGCGCATCGCCACCACCGGGGGACTCAGGATGCCCGCCCGCATGGTCTCGGCCAGTTCGACGAGACCCGCGCGGGTGTCTTCGCTCGCGCGCAGCCGATCGAGGGCGGGGCGCATCGCATCGCGACCGGCCAGCGTCCAGTGGTGCACGACGGCGGCGTACAGCGCGCTCTTCGAGGCGTGCTCTCGGTACAGCGATGCCTTCGAGATGCGGGCACGCTTGGCGACCTCGTCCATCGACGCACCGCGGTAGCCGTGCTGCAGGAAGACATCACGCGCGACGGCGATGAGATCGGCGCCGGTGAGGCCGGATGGACGCCCGCGGGTCGGGAGGTCGGTGCTCATGATCCGAGTTTAGTACTTGACAGTCCTAAAACCGCGATCTACGCTGAACACCAGAAGTACTACCCAGTACTAAAGAAGGGGTCGCCATGATCGTCTGGGGCATCGCCATCGCCACCGTCGTCTCGTTCATCGCCAGCGCGCTGCTCTACGCACTGCCGCCGGTCTCGGCCCTGGTCACTCGCACGAGCACCCCGCGGCCCGGCCTATCGGTCGCCGCGCAGATGGGTTCAGTCGTGATGCGCAGCCTTCTCGCGTCCGGCCTCGTCGCCGGGCTGATGGCCGCGGCCGGCTGGCACGGCGCCGCCGCCGGCGCACTGCTCGGCCTCGCGCTCTCGGTGCTGCCGCTGATCCTGCTCCTGGGCGGCGTCGTGCACGAGAACACCGCACCTTCCGTGGCAGCCGTGCACCTGCTCGACTGGGTGATCAAGCTCACCATCATCGGGGCCATCGTCGGCCTCTTCGTCTGAATTCGCGGAACAGGAGAAAGCCATGAGCACGCCACTCGACATCACCTTCACCGCGGTCCTCGGAAAGGTGCGCGAAGGCGACACCTGGACGTGCGTCCAACTCCCCGACTCGGCGACCATCTTCGGGACCCGCGGACTCGTCAAGGTCGCGGGGACCGTCGACGGCGAACCGTTCCGCGGGGCATTCATGGCCCTCGGCGACGGCACGCACAAGCTGCCCGTCACTGCTGCGATCCGCAAGAGGATCAGTCGGACGGACGGCGACGAGGTCACCGTCCACCTGACCGAGCGCCTCAGCTGAGGCGTCGGCCAGGAACGCGGCTAGGCGTCTTCCGGGTCCTCCGCGAGGACGTCGCCCTCGTCCGTGTCGCCGCCGTCGCTCGGCACCACCGTCGGCGGGTTCCCCTTGCCGTCTTCGGTGCCGAGGTTGTCGTTCCCCTCGGTCCCGGGCCCGGGTTCGGTGCTGATGTCGTTCCGGTCGGTGCTGATGTCGTCGTTGCCGCCGCTCATGTGCGTTCCTTCCCGTCGGCGGACGCCGCAGGCTCCGCGTGTGCAGGAGGGCGTCCGTGTCGTTCCGACTGTACGTCGGTGCGTGTGCGGTCGCACGCCCCTTGACACCGCCGCGAACGGCGAGCAGCCTCGCGGATCAGCCGCAGAACGCGGAGGCGGAGTCCTTGAGCTGCTCGATCGCCTCGACGGTCTCGGGCGCCTGCAGGTCGGTCATCCCGCCGATCTTCTCCGCACCCGAGCGGATGAGGTCGCCCAGCTGACCGTCGGTGTTCTCCGCCAGTCCGTTGAGGGAGGCGACCAGGTCGTCGCGCGCGGCATCCGCCTGCTCGGCCGAGAGCTCTCCCTGGTCGAGCAGCGTCTGGTACTGCCCGTAGGCGTCGTCGATCGTGGTGCAGGCCGCCTGCACGTCGACGCCGAGCGCATCGCCCGCCATCTGGGTCACCTGCGAGCAGCCCGCGAGGATGAGGCCGGCGGCGAGCACGAGCGGGAGGACGAGGATTCGGCGCATGCCCCGAGGGTATCCGGGCATGCTGAAGTGGGGCTGGTGATCGCACCGGCCCCGCTTCAGCGGATCATGCGGCGACGGCCTCCGACGACGAGACGAACGCCTCGAACCGCCCACCCGACTCGATGCGCTGCTCGTCGAGGCCGGCGATGCGGATCGTGCCCTCGACGCCGGTCGGAACGGAGAGCTCGTACCGGATCCCCTCGGCCGATCGCCGCCAGGATCCCTCGATCAGACCGTACGGCGACTCGAACGCAACGCGTGCGTGGTCCAGTCCGCCGCCGGGCTCGGGCGCCCACTCGATCCTCCGATACCCGGGGGCCGCCGGCGAGAGTCCGCCGATGACCCGGTGCATCCAGTCCGCCACGCTCCCGAGAGCGAAGTGGTTGAAGCTGGTCATCTCGCCGGGGTTGATCGATCCGTCGGGCAGCATGGAATCCCAGCGCTCCCAGATGGTCGTCCCGCCCATGCGCACCGTGTAGAGCCACGACGGGCATTCGGTCTCGAGGATCAGGTCGTAGGCCGTGTCGACGTGTCCGGTCTGAGACAGCGCGTCGCTGATGACCGGAGTCCCCGCGAACCCCGTGGCGATGCGGTTCCCGGCCTCGCGGACGAGCGCGGCGAGACGCCGGCCCGCGGCCGCCTCCTCGGTCGCACTCAGGAGTCCGAAGCGGATGGCGAGCGCGTACGCGGTCTGCGCGTCGGAGGTGAGTGTGCCGTCCGGTCGCACGTATTCCGCGCGGAAGGCATCGCGCGCCTCCTCGGCGATCCGGGCGTACCGGTCGGCATCGGCCGCGAGGCCGAGGAGCCTGGCAGTGTCGGCCAGCCGTCGCGTCGAGAAGGCGAAGTACGCAGAGGCGACCAGATACCTGTCGGTACGCGCATCGGCCGGATCGTGCGGCGGTGCCGCCGGGTCGAGCCAGTCACCCAGCTGGTGACCGTCACGCCAGAGACGCGCGGATCCGGACTGCGTGATCATGCGCTCGACCCACTTGCGGCCGCTGTCGTACTGGCGGCGCAGCACCTCGCGGTCACCGAACCGCTCGTGGAGCGTCCAGGGCGTCAGCACCGAGACGTCTCCCCACACGGCCCCGGTCCGGATCGGGTTCCAGGTGGGACCGCCGGGGATGACCGGCACGAACCACGGGATGGTGCCGTCGGGGAGCTGTTCGAGAGCCACGTCGGTGAGCCAGTTCTCGAGGAAGCCGGCCGAGTCGTAGAGGAAGGATGCCGTGGGCGCGAAGACCTGCACATCGCCGGTCCAGCCGAGGCGCTCGTCGCGCTGCGGGCAGTCGGTGGGGATGCTGAGGAAGTTGCCGCGCATGCCCCAGCGGACGTTCTCGTGCAGGCGGTTCAGGTCGGGGTTCGACGTCTCCAGCCATCCGGTGCGGCGCATGTCGCTGTGGATGACGCGCGCGACCACGTCCCCCTCCCCGATCTCCTCGAGGCCGGTGACCGTCGCGTAGCGGAAGCCGTGGAAGGTGAATTTGGGCTCCCAGAACCGCGGCTCCCCGCCGTCGAGCGTGATGAGGTCGTGGGCGTCGGCCAGGCGCAGCGGTCGGATGCCGAGCTCTCCGTGCTCCAGCACCTCGGCGTGGCGCAGGGCGATCACATGCCCCGCCGGCCCGTGCACCCGCACGCGAAGCCGCCCGACGAGGTTCTGACCGAAGTCGAGGAGGTGGGTCGTCTCGTCGACCCGGGTGACGGTGACGGGGGCGAGTTCCTCGGTGCAGCGCACCGGCGGCAGCGTCGGGGCGACCAGCGTCGCCGGATCGCGATGGCCGACGCGCACGGGGCTCCACCCGTCGCCGGCGCCTCCGGGGCGCGACCATCCGAGCTGCTCCTCGCGGGCATCGTGCTTCTCGCCGTCGTACAGGCCGGACACCAGGATCGGGCTCGGGGCGGTCGACCAGCTCTCATCCGTCGCGATGACCGTCTTCGTCCCGTCGTCGTGCGTGACCTCGAGCTGAGCGATGAGGGCCTGGTCGGTGCCGTACAGGTCGCGGTAGCCGCCGTTGAAGCCGAGCCGTCCGCGATACCAGCCGTCGCCCAGCCAGGCGCCGACGGTGTTCTCACCCTCGACGAGCTGGTCGGTGACATCGAAGGTCCAGTACACGAGACGCTCGTCGTACTTCGTCCACCCCGGCGAGAACTCGTGGTCGCCGATGCGCGCACCGTTGATCTCCGCCTCGTAGAGCCCGTGCGCCGTGACGTACAGGCGTGCGCTCGCGACCGGACGATCGAGACGGAAGGTCCGCCGCACGAGTGCGGGACGGCGTTCGGTGTCGGGAGTCTCGGGCCACGACGCGCCGACCGGTGCGGCGACCCAGTCCGCGGCATCCAGCAGTCCCGCCTCGGCGGTCGTCTGCTCGCTCCAGGACGACCAGCGCTCATCCTCGCCGCGGACGCGCACGCGCACCCGCACCTGCTCGCGGGAGGAGAGCGGTTCGAACGGCCAGTCGACGAGCACCTGATCGGCGTTCGTGCCGGATGCGACGACCGTGCCACCCGCGCGCTCGCACTCGAGCTGCCACCCGTGCTGGGTCCAGCCCTCCGGGGCCTCGGTCTTCCAGGAGAGCCGCGGCGTGCGGGCCCCCAGCCCGAGCGTGTCGTCGATGTGCTCGAACCGGGGAGCGGAGACCTTCACGAACGTCCTTTCAGTGGTGGGCGCGCTCATCCCTTGACCGCTCCGGCCGTGAGGCCCTTCTGGATGCGCTGGTTGAGCACCAGGTAGATGATCAGGAGCGCGAACACGTTGATGCTGATGGCGGCGAACAGCGGACCGTATTGGGTCGTGCCGAACTGGCCGTTGAAGTTGAGCAGTCCGACCTGCAGGGTGCGCAGGTTGCCGGAGTTGGCGAAGGTCAGCGCGATGAGCAGGTCGTTCCAGAAGAAGAAGAACTGCACGAGGCCGACCGTGAACAGTCCGTTCTTCATCATCGGCAGCGCGATGGAGAAGAACTGCCGGTAGATGCTGGCGCCGTCGAGCGTCGCCGCCTCGAACACCTCACGCGGGATCGCACGGAAGTATGTCGCCATCAGGAAGACGGTCAGCGGCAGACCCGTGGCCGTGTAGGTGATGATCAGCGGCCAGAGCGAGCCGGTGAGCCCGAGCTGGAAGTAGGTGCTGAACAGCGGGAGCAGGATCATCTGCGTCGGCACCATGATGCCGGCGAGGAAGATGATGAGCACCCCGCTGCGTCCCTTCCAGACGAGCACCTCGAGTGCGAACGCCGCCGCGGTGCCCAGGAGCAGCATGAGGAAGAGCGACGGCAGCACCGTGATGGCGCTGTTGAAGAGGGACTGGCCGAGACCGGCCGTGTCCCAGGCGACGATGTAGTTGTCGAAGTTCCACTGCTCCGGAAGCGCCCAGGTGGGTGCCTCCAGGAACTCCCGCTGGCTCTTGAACGAGCCCAGCAGCAGCCAGATCAGCGGGTAGCCGACGATGACCAGGAGCACGGCGACGAGCAGCCAGATGGGTGCGCGACGGAGCATCCTGGTCGCGCGGCGGGATACGGGTGTCGACGCGCTCATGCCACGCCTCCCTTCTTCGCCGAGCCGGCATTGGCACGGAAGATGAACACGGTCACGACGAGGCAGATGATGGTGAGCAGCATCGCGATGGTCGAGCCGTAGCCGTAGTTGCCGTAGGTGAACGCGTTGTCGAACATCGAGATCGTGAGGGGACTGGTCGAGGTGCCAGGGCCGCCGTTGGTCAGCGCGAGCACACTGTCGAAGACCTTCAGGGTTCCGTTGATCGAGAAGATCAACGACGAGATCAGCACCGGGGCGGAGAGCGGCAGCACCACGTGGCGGACGAGCTTCCATCCGCTGGCGCCGTCAAGGCGGGCTGATTCCAGCACATCCTCGGGGATGTCGATCAGCCCGGCGTAGAGCAGCACACCGTAGAAGCCCATGGAGCGCCAGATGTCCATGATCGCGATGACGATGAACGCACTCGCGCCGTCACCGAACCAGTCCACCGGCACACCGCCCAGGCCCGACAGGATCGAGTTGACCACGCCCTCGGTCGGCGCGATCGAGAACAGCTGCTGGAAGAGCAGCGCGACGGCGACCGTCGGCATCACGACGGGGAAGAAGACCAGGGTCCGGACGAGGCCGGATGCGCGCTTGAGCGCGAAGACGTAGAGCAGCGAGAGCAGGTACCCGAGCAGGACCTGTCCGATGGTCACGACGGCGGCGTACTTCAGGGTGAACAGCAGCGCGGCGTGCACCTCGGAGTCGCCGATCAGCCGGACGAAGTTGTCGAGGCCGACGAACTCGAAGCCGACGATGGCGTTGCCCTCGAACAGCGTGTAGCCCAGCGACCAGAACACGGGGATGAGCATCACCACCGAGTAGATGAGCAAGGCGGGGCCGAGAAGGATGGCGATCGCCTTGCGGTCGCCCAACACGTTCTGCATACGTTCTCCTGAAGGATGAGGGGCGGCGTACGAGGACGCCGCCCCTCTCGTTTTCTCGCTAGTCGAGGTCCGCCTGGATCATCGACATGAACTCCTCGGCGGAGACACTGCCGGTGATCAGCGGTGCGGCGTTGCGCTGGCTCGTGGTCGTGGCCTCGGCAGAGAACAGCGCCTCGAACCAGAGGACGGTGGTCTCGGTGCCGGCGACCTGCTCCTGGATGAGCTGCGTGAGCGGCGGCACGTCGGTGACCTCGGTGTTGAGCGCGAAGCCGGATACCCGGTTCTCCTGCTCGAGAGCCACGGAGCCGTAGTTCTCGGTGATGCAGGACAGCCATGCCTCGGTGTCGTCGTTCACGGCCTTGGCGTTCATCGTGATGGGCAGACCCACGTTGGCGGCGAGCTGCGAACGGTCGCCCGCACCGCCCTCGACGCCCGGGAACGGCATGAAGCCGACGTTCTCGGCGCCGATCTGGTTGACCTCGGGGTCGTTCGCCTGGCTCAGGAACCACGAGCCCATGTAGAACATCGCGGCCGAGCCGTTGAGGAACTGGTTCTCGCTGGTCGCCATGTCGATGGAGCCCACGCCCTGGCCGAAGTAGCCCTCGGCGCCGAGGTCGGCGATCGCCTGCGCGGCGGCCACGTACTCGGGATCGGTGAGCTTCGCCTCGCCGTCGGCGACCTTCTGAAGCGCGTCCGGTCCGAGGTCGCGGAAGAGGTAGCCGGAGATCAGGCGGGTGATCGGCCAGCCCTGCTCGCCGCTCGCGGAGAACGGCTGGATGCCGGCCGCCTCGAGCTTCGCGGCGGCGGCGACCAGCTCGTCGAACGTCTGCGGCTCGTCGATGCCCTGATCGGCGAAGATCGCTTTGTTGTACCAAATGCCCTCGACGTTGTATTCGAAGGGCAGCACGCGGAAGCCGCCGTAGAGGTTCTCGATGGTCGAGATCGCCGCCGGCTCGATGTTGTCGATCACGTCGAGGTCGGTGAGGATCTCCTCGAAGTCGGCGACGTTGCCCGAATCGGCGAGGGTCTTGGTCAGTGCAGGGGCGTTGCCGGCACTGAAGAGCACCGGCAGGTCGCCCTGACCGGCCTTGAGCTGCAGCTGCTGGTCGAGGTTCGACTGCGGGACCGTCTCGACATCGAGCGGAAGGGTGTCGGCCTCGGCGGAGCAGGCATCACCGGCGAGCGTCTCCAGGATGGCGGGGACCTCGGTGTTCTCGACGTTCACGAACAGGGACAGCGAATCCGTGCCCGCCGTCGATCCCCCGCCGCCACCGCATGCGGTGAGTGCGAGGGCAGATGCTCCGGCGATGACGGTGATCGCACCGCGTCTCCAGAGCCGTGCTGTGGTCAGCTTCATGATTCCTCCTTGAAACGGGCGAGCCGCGTTGATCACACACTTGAAGCGCTTCAGATAGTACGCTTGAAGCGCTCCAAGAAGCAAATGCCATTTCAGTGAACGGACGACGAATCATGACCACTTCCTCCGATGCGGGCCGGCCCCGCCCGGTGATGGCCGACGTCGCCCGGCATGCGGGCGTGGCGCTCGGCACCGTGTCGAACGTGCTGAACAATCCGCAGATCGTCGCGAAGGAGACGCGCGAGCGGGTGCTGAGCGCCATCGACGAACTCGGCTTCGTGCGCAACAACGCAGCCCGCTCGCTCGTCACCGGGCGCGCGGACACCGTCGGATTCGTGGTCGTCGATGTCGGCAACTCGTTCTTCGTCGACATGGCGCGCGGCGTGGAGGAGGAGCTCGATACACACAACATCCGTCTCCTGCTCGCCAACAGCGACGTGAACCTCGCGAAGCAGGACTCCTACATCAGCGTGTTCGAGGAGGCGAAGGTGGCGGGCATCCTCCTCGCCCCGCTCGACGCACCGCTCGATGCCGCTCGCGCCGCCCGCCACCGGGGCATGCCCGTCGTGCACGTGAACTGGCCGGGCGACGACGACGCCTGCGGCGTGGTCGTGGACGAGGAGCTCGGCGGCTACCTCGCCACCCGTCACCTGCTCGACCAGGGTCTGCGACGGTTGGCGTTCGCCGGCGGCCCGTTCTCACTCTCCGCGATCGCACAGCGCCACATCGGGGCGCAGCGGGCGGTCGCCGAGGTCGCCGATGCCCGGCTCGAGACGATCGAGACCCGCAGCATCACGGTCCGCGGCGGCTACGCGCTCGGCGAGATGCTCAGCTCTCGCCCCATCGGCGAGCGCCCCGAGGGGCTCTTCGCCGCCGCCGACGCCCTGGCCGCGGGGGCGATCCAGACCATGCAGCTGGCCGGCATGCACGTCCCCTCGGACATCGCCGTGGTCGGCTACGACAACAACCATTTCGCGCAGGACAGCTCGATCCCGATCACCAGCGTGGGGCAGCCGGGACACGAGATGGGGCGCACTGCCGCCCAGGTGCTCTATGAAGAGATCGCGGATCCCGTCGGCCATGCGCACCGCACGATCACGATGACGCCCACGCTCTTCGCCCGCGCGAGCTCGGCCGTCGTCTGACGCTGACGCACAGAGCGGCCCCGGAACGGAATCCGTCCCGGGGGCCGCCCTGACTTCGCCCGCTGCTACCCGCCGGCGCCGACCAGCGTGAACGGCACGGTCGTGGCGTTGCCCGCCACGTCGTACACGACCAGCGTGTTCGCGCCGGCCTTGGCACCGAAGGCCCCCGGCTTCACGAAGTTGAGGTCGGACCAGACGTTGTCCGTCACATCCTTCGCCACTCCGTTGACCGTCAGCCGGTCCACCTTGCCGCCGTCGTTGAGCTTGTACGACACCAGGCTGTAGGAGCCGTTCGCGCCCACGGTGTACTGACTGCCCTCCTTGACCGTCACGGCGGGGGCCGAGACGTCGAGGGTGAACTTCACCGTGGTGGCGTTGCCCGCCACGTCGTACACGACCAGCGTGTTCGCCCCGGCGACGGCACCGAACACTCCCGGCTTCACGTGATTCAGGTCGGACCAGACGTTGTCGGTCAGATCCTTCTCGACGCCGTTGAGGGTCAGCCGATCGATCTTCCCCTCGTCGTGGAGCTTGAACGACACCTTGCTGTAGACACCGTCGCGACCGACCGTGAACTCCGCGCCGCTCTTGACGGTCGCCGCGGGAGCCGTGGTGTCCGTCGCCGCCGCCGTGACCGAGAGGTCGCGGAGACGCCCGAAGTTGTCGAAGGAGCCGAAGCCCACCCGGCCCTCGGGGAACGTCTTGTCGTTCGCGGTCATCAGCGGGGTGTCGAGTCCGTCGACGTACACGGCGATGTCACCGCTGTCGACGCACCGGACCACGCGCACGTCGTGCCACTCCTCGTCGGTGACCGCCGGAGGAGCACCGACCGCACCGTCCCACTGGTCGTCGATCCGCTCGCGGTCGGCCTTGTTCACCTTGAAGATGCCGTTGTGCGGGTAGATCGAGTTGTCCTGCGAGAGGTGCGCGTAGTAGTACTCCGTGTCCGACTTCCAGCCGAAGACGATGATGACGTCGCGGTTGTTCACCGATGCCTTCTCGTCGAGCCGCACCTGGCCGGTGAGGTCGAACGATCCGAGCTCCGGCCCCTCGGTGAGCACGGCGTACTCGAACGGCCGGCGGATCCCGTCGTTCGGGTTGGTGCCCGCCTCGGTGAGCACGACCTCGTCACCGGGGAAGTCCCACTTGGCCGGGGTCCGCGGCGCCCAGTCGCCCTCCGCCATCACATCCGTGATGACCTCGCCGTCCGGCGTGCAGGTGGGCGGCGTCGGCGGTTCGACCGGCGGCACGGCGTACAGCGCGTACTGCGCGGCGACCTGCTCGGCGGTCGGAACCGTGTCGAGCAGCATGATGTCGTCCATCCGACCGTTGAACGGGTTAGCCTCACGCGTGTTCTGCGGGAAGCTGCCGCCGATCTTGATGCCGGCCGGTGCGGTGTCGGACGTGGATCCGCCACCCCACGGGTTGGACGCGGTGTACTTCCCCGCGAGCTCTTCACCGTTCATGAACAGCTTCATCTCGCCCGCCGCGAAGTCGAAGGTCGCGGCGAGGTGCACCCACTGCCCCTTCTTGAGGATCTCGTTCCACGGCAGGTCGGCCGCGAACGTCCAGGAGCCTGCGCCGTCGACGCGACGCCCGAGAGCGACGAGCTTGAGTTCCCCGTCGACCGTGATGACCTCGAGCAGCGCCCGCACCGCATGACCGTCGGATGTGCCGGTGAGCACGCCCGCGAGACCGATCGCGTTGTACACGTCGTCAGGATTCGCGGTGCCCGAGTTCAGGGCCGGGTGATCGCCGGTCGGCTTGAACCATCCCATGACGGAGGCCTTGTCCGTGCCGGCGAACGCGTCGAGCGAATCGACGCCGTTCGCGTCGTAGATGCCCGCCTTCCAGTCGTCGTTCGACGCGGTCCGCGGACTCATCTGCTGCGTCTGCAGCGCCTCGCCCGCACCCGGGTACGCCCGGTCGGCGACCCGCATCTCGACCCCGCCGTTGATGAGCGAGATGTCGGTGCCGGAGCGTCCCTGATCGACCTCGACCGTCGGCTTCGCCGCATCCGGGTGGTCGAAGTCGTGGTGCGTGACCAGGTTCGGGGCGAGTGCGGGAAGGACGAACGGGTTGGTCGGCTCATCGACCGAACGCGCCCCCGTGACCTTCCAGATCTTGCCGTTCGCCTTGGAGACGAGGTAGAGCTCGCCGTCGGCGTCTGAGCCGAACCGCAGGTCGACGCGCTTGTCGCCGACCAGCTCCTGGAACGTGGTCTCCTCGCCTTCGGCGAAGACCCGCAGCTCCTCGATCGTCGCGAGGTCGTCGATGTCGCCGTCGTTGCGCACCATCTCCTCGGCATCCGTGGACAGCACCCAACCGCGCACCAGGTCCGTGAAGAGGTAGCGTCCCTGGAGCTCGGGGATGTCGCCGCGGTAGACGAATCCACCGTTCACGGCCACTCCCGCATCACCGGTCTGGCCGGGGTCGCGGTTGTGGTCGTAGGCGGCCACCGGGTAGGTGAATCCGTTCTCGGCATCGTCCTTCGGCAGCGGGAAGATCTGCCGGTTCTCGGCCAGGAACGAGCCCTCGCGCACCGACCAGCCGAAGTTGTCCCCCGGCTCGACGGCGTAGACCGACTCGACCTGCCACTCGCCGATGTGCGCGAGATACATGGTGTGGTCGCCCTCGGTGTCCCAGCTGATGCGGTGCGGGTCGCGCATGCCGACGGCGTAGATCTCCGGCAGCGCATCGGCGTCATCGACGAACGGGTTGTCGGCCGGAACGCCGTACTCGCCGTTCTCGCTGTCGTCGCCCGTGGGGTTCACGCGCAGGATCTTGCCCTGCGGAGTGGCCAGATCCTGCGGGTTGCCGTTGCCGACGCCGTTGCCGCCGTCTCCGACCAGGATGTAGAGGTTGCCGTAGTCGGCGTCGCCCTCCGACACCGTCGGGTTGAACGCGATCTGCTGCACGGTGTGCACGCGACCGGCGAACGGGATGCGCATGACCTCACGGTGCGTGCCGGCGAAGGTCGCCGCCGAGGGGTCATCGGCCTTCCACTCGGTGATCACGCTGTGGAACGCGGTGGTGCCGAAGGCCGGGAAGTCCGGGGTGTCTTCGGTCAGCGCGGTGCCGCCCTCGGTGTGGACGGTGTAGAACAGCCCGTTCTCGGCGAAGTCGGGGTGGAACTCCGCGGAGCCGAGACCCGTTCCGAGCCCTGCGCTGTTGTGGAAGTTGTCGATGAACTCGTTCCGGACGTTGAGGTACGGGACGTACTCGCCCGACTCCTTGTCGACCAGATAGAGGATGTCGTTGTTGTCGGGCACCATCAGCCGGCCGGAGTCATCGGGCACCTCGTCGAGGTGCGTGATCCGGTTGTGGCGCACGAGGCGCTGGTCCTGCGTGGCCGGGGTGGTCTGCGACTTCGGCAGCTGCGCGAGCTCGGTCACCTCGATGCCGAGGTCGGCCAGCGCGGGGTCGGGCAGCGGGTTCAGCAGCGGCTCGTTCGCCGTGCCGCCCGGTGCGCAGTCGCCGGGGTTGCCCGTCGCGATCGCGAGGTTCTCGCCCGTGTTGTCGACGGCGACGTCGTCGAGCAGCAGGCGTCCCGTGCTGGTGGCGCCGTTCTTCCAGAAGAACCGGTCGAGCGCGCCGTTCACCGCCTGGCGGAAGCCGAACTGCTGCTCGGTGCCCTCGGGGAGGCGGGTCTGCTCCTCGTAGGCGCCGCCCTGGCTGTACACGGTGACCTTGTCGGCCGCGTTGTCGGCGACGATCCACACGCACTGCCAGGCATCCTTCGACCACACGCCGGCCGGCTTGAACGCGCCGCCGTCGCGGACGCGCAGCACGTCGTCGTTCTGGTTGTTCACGTAGGCGCGGCTGTTCACGTAGTCGTTCGGCGCATCCACATCGGTGATCCCGAAGGAGGTGTCGACGCTGCCGGTGCGCAGGAAGCGGAAGAACAGCGTGCCGGTGGTGCCCTCGGCGATGGCCGGGATCGCGCGATACGACTGCTGTGTGCCCCCGACGGACTCGACGACCTGGTTGTTGCCGTTGAGGGGATCGGCGATCACACGGGGAGCCGCGGATGACGTCCATCCGTCCTGACCGTTCAGCGCGACGCGCTCATACGCCTCGAAGTCGACCAGCTCGGTGAACGGTTCCGCCGCGGCGGCGGGGCTCGCGGTCAGCAGCGCTCCGACGACAGCCGCCGCGGCGACCACCGCACCCGTTCGTCGTATGCCGAAGGATCGAGGAGGCGGTGCGGCCGATCGGGTGCTCGAGCTCGCGGGTCGCATGATTCGTTCGTGCATCAGAAACCTCTCAACGTCGTCGTCGTGGGTGTCGTGCCGATGGTCGTGCCCCTCTCCGGGGCGGCACTGCAGCGGAGAGGGCTCAGCGGTACTGCGGCTCAGGGCGTAAACGCTTTCGCAAGCGCTTTCGCCGAATGGACGAGAAAGGCGGGAGGAGGCATCGATCGCCTCCTCCCGCCGGGTTTCATCCCGCGTCGGGGACGGCGGGCTTGCCGCCGAGATACAGCGCGGCGAGGGTCGGATCCGCAAGGAGCTCGGATGCCGGGCCCGAGATGTGCACCCGACCGAGGTCGAGCACGCATCCGATGTCGGCGGTCTCGAGCGCCCGGCGCGCGTTCTGCTCGACGAGCAGCACCGCGGTGCCGGCGTCTCGCATGCGCACGATCTGCTCGAAGACCTTCTCGGTCGTCTTGGGGTCGAGGCCCATCGACGGTTCGTCGAGGAGCACGACCTTCGGGCTCACCATGAGCGACCGAGCGAACTCGACCTGCTTCTGCTGACCGCCCGAGAGCAGACCGGCGAGCTGCTTCCACCGCTCCCCCACGATCGGGAAGAGGTTCTGCACGAATTCGACGCGCTCCTGGATGACCTTCTGATCCTTGAGGGTGAAGGCGCCGAGCATCACGTTCTCGCCGACCGTCATCTCGCGGAACACACTGTGCCCCTGCAGCACGTGCGCGAGCCCGTGCCGCAGCATCGACTGCGGTCCCTCTCCGGTGATGTCGCGGCCGTCGACGCGGATGCTGCCCGATCGGGGCTTGAGCATGCCGCTGGCCACCTTGAGCACGGTCGACTTACCGGCGCCGTTGGGCCCGACGAGGCAGACCACCGAACTGGGCGGCACCTCGACCGTGAGGCCGCGGAGCACGAGCGCCGCCCGGCCGTAGCCGGCTTCGATGTCGCGCAGCTCGAGCAGGTTCTTCGCTTCAGACTCCAAGGTAGGCCTCCAGGACTCGCGGGTCTTGCTGGATGATCTCCGGTGTTCCCTCGGCGATCTGGCGGCCGCGGTCGAACACCACGACGTGGTCGCACAGGCTCATGACCATCTCCATGTTGTGCTCGACGATGATGAACGTCTTGCCCTCTTCGTTGAGCTCGCGCACCAGGGTGGCGATTCGTCCGATGAGGGCGGGGTTCACCCCACCAGCGGGCTCGTCGAGCATGATCGTGTCGGGCTCCCCCATGAGCACGCCCGCAAGCTCCAGCAGCTTCTGCTGGCCGTAGCTGAGGTTGCGGGCCTCGGCGTGTTCGAGGTGGTCGATGCCGACGCGCCGCAGCCAGCCGCGCGCCCGCTCCAGCTCGTCCGGATCGTGCGCGGAGCGCAGCTGCTGGCGGATACTCGTGCTGCGCACCGCCACGAGCAGGTTCTCCATCACGGTCATGCGCGGGAAGACCCGGCACAGCTGGAAGCTGCGGCCGATGCCGGCGCGGGCGATGCGGTCGGGCGACTTGCGGGTGATCGCCTGCCCCCGGTACCGCACCTCGCCCGAGTCGGGCTTGATCATGCCGGTGACGCAGTTGAAGAAGGTGGTCTTGCCCGAGCCGTTGGGCCCGATCAGGCCGTTGACCTTGCCCTCCTGGAACGTGACCGTCGCACCGTCGACGGCGGTGACGCCACCGAAGGACTTGGTCATCTCGACCGTGCTCAGGCTCTCGAGCGTCGTGGGCTGTGCCGTGGGGGCGTTCATGACGACGTCTCCTTCTTCGAGGCATCCGCTGTTCGGGCCTTGTTCTGCTCCAGGAGCTCGCCGGCGGTGACCTCGCGGATCGACGCGGCGTTCGAGGAGCGCGTGAACAGTCCCTTCACAGCGGGGATGATGCCGTCGGGCATGAAGAGCACGACGATGCCGAGCAGGATGCCGGTGGCGATGAGGTGGAACTGCGTGTCGCCGAACTCGAGCTTGAAGTACTCGAGCGCGATGCCGACGACAACGGCTCCGAGCAGCGGGCCGAAAAGGTTCCGCACTCCCCCGAGCAGGGCCATCAGCACCATGTAGGAGCCGATGAGGATCGAGAACTGGAAGATGGGATCCAGGTCGCCGAACCACAGCGCGTAGAGTCCGCCGCCCAACGACACGAACAGCGCCGACAGCACGTAGGCGATCAGCTTGTACCGCGTGGTGGGCACGCCGAGGGCCTGCGCCTTGTCTTCGTCTTCGCGGACCGACTTGAGCGCGGTGCCGAACTTGGACCGGTCGATGATCCACCAGACCACCAGAGCTACGGCCAGGAGGCCCGCGAACAGGTAGTAGAAGATGCGGTGGTGCTCGGGCCGCAGCACGTCGAACGGACGCGGGACGTTGAGCCCCTCGGAGCCGCC
Organism: Microbacterium sp. NPDC055665; assembly: GCF_053618035.1. NCBI lineage: Bacteria > Bacillati > Actinomycetota > Actinomycetes > Micrococcales > Microbacteriaceae > Microbacterium > Microbacterium sp. NPDC055665. The sequence goes on from NZ_JBSHGY010000003.1 coordinate 409,437, forward strand.
GGTGACCTCGCGCCAGCTCTGGAACACCAGCAGCATGATCAGCACGAAGGCGATCGACACGATCACGAACGAGGCGCCGCGCACCCGGAGGGCGGCGATGCCGATCGGGATCGCGATGATCGAGACGAGCACGGCCGCGAGGATCCAGGCGACGAAGCCGGGCAGCGCCAGGTACTTGATGAGGAGGCCGGTGCCGTAGGCGCCGAGTCCGAAGTAGGCGGCGTGCCCGAGCGAGATGTATCCCGTGAACCCGCCCATGAAGTTCCACCCCGTCGACAGCACGGCGTAGTTCAGGATGACGACGCCCGCCGACAGGATGTACGGGTTCGGGGCGATGGTCGGGAACGAGAGGACGAGGGCTGCGCCCACCACGAGGAGGACGATCCGCACCCACTTCGACGACGAGCGCCGCACGGGGGCGGGGGGAGCGATCACGACCGTCTCGGTGGCGATCGGCTCTCTGCTAGAAACGCTGGGCAAGACGACCTCCGAAGAATCCTTGCGGACGGAACATGAGCGTGGCGAACAGGGCGACGTAGAACACCGTCTGTGCCCAGGTCGGCCCCAGCGGGAGCTGGAGCAGGCTCTGTGCGACGCCGAGGACGACAGCCGCGATGGCGGCGCCCGGGATGCTGCCGAGTCCGCCGACGACGATGATCGCCATGAGCGGTCCGATCCAGTGCCAGTGCAGCGACGGGTAGATCGTGGCGTCGAGCGAGAGCGCGGTGCCGCCGATCGCCGCCGTGGCGAGGCCGAGACCGAACCCGTAGCCGGCGACGCGGTCGGTGTTGATGCCGACCAGTCGCGCGGCCTCGGGGTGCTGGATCGTCGCCCGCAGCGCCTGCCCGAACTTCGTGTACTTCAGCAGCACGAACAGGAGTGCGAGGGCCACCGCCGCCAGCCCGAAGGCGATGAGCTTGACCACCGGCACCTGCGCGCCGAAGAAGTCGAGGCTCGCACTCGCATACGGAAGGGGGATGCGGCGCTGGGTGCCGGTGAAGAAGAACCCGAGCGCCCCCTCGATGATCAGCGCCACGGCGAACGTGAGCAGCACCGACATCATGGTCAGGGTCAGCGGCTTGAGCCTCGAGACGAGCAGTCGCTGCATCACGACACCCGTCAGGAAGAACAGGGGCACCGTGACGACGAGCGACACGAGGGGGTCGATGCCGGTCTCCCGGTTGAACCACCACGCGAGGTACGCGGCCAGGATCAGGAAGGCGGAGTGCGCGATCATGACGACGCGCATGATTCCGAAGTACAGCGTGAGCCCGGCCGCCAGGAGGGCGTAGAGCCCTCCCAGCAGGATGCCGAGGATCAGGCTTTGCAGCAGCAGTGCTCCACTCACGATGTGCGGATCACCACGTCGGCTTCGGGAAGAGGAAGTCGGCTTCCTTGACGTCGTCCGGGAGGACGATCAGGATCTCGCCGTCGATCCACTGCTGGATGAGGTGCGCGCCGGTGGGCTTGCCCGTCTCGTCCCAGCTGAGCGGCCCGACGACGGTCTCGACCTCGTTCTCGCGCAGCCAGTCGATGAGCTCCTGCTGGCACTCGCCCTGCTCGGCGCAGCCCGCGGCCTCGACCGCCGCGGCGACGACCTGACCGGTCGTGTAAGCGTTGGCCTCGTCCTCCGAGGGCGGGTTGCCGTGCATCTCGGTGTACTTCTCGACGAACTCGATGTTGCTGGGGAACTGCGACTTCGGCGAGTAGCCGGTGGGGGCGAGGATGCCCTCGGTCGCACCGCCGATCGCAGCGGCGAACTCCGGGTTGGTCGGTGCGGTCGAGAACGCCGCGAGCTCGGGCTGATAGTTCAGCTGCTGGAGCGCGATGATCAGGTTGACGGCGTCCTGGTACTGCGTGCCGCCGATCACCATGTCGGCATCCGACTGCGCGATCTTGGCCGCGATGGTGGAGAAGTCGGTGGTGTTCGGCGGGTAGACCTCGTCCACCACGACCTCGACGCCGCCCTCTTCGAGCTTGTCGCGGAGGCCGTAGGCGGTGCCCTGCGCGAAGGGGTCGTCCATCGCGGCGACGGCGACCGTCTCGGGGCGCTCTTCTTCGGGAAGCGCGAGCAGGTATTCCGCGAGGTTGTTGTAGTGGTCGTTCGCGATCGCGGGGGCCGCGTAGAAGAGGTTGTCGAAGCCCTGCTCGAAGACCTCTTCCGCCGCACCGGCCGGCTCGACGAAGAGCATGCCGTACTCCTGCGCGACGCGAGCCGAGGGCACGACGAGGCGGGTCGAGAACGGGCCGAACACGAGGTCGACGCCGTCCTGCGCGATCAGCGACTCGTAGTCGGAGACGACGCGGTCGGCGTTCGACTGGTCGTCGAGGATCTTCAACTCGACCTGGCGTCCGAGGAGGCCGCCGTTCTCGTTGACGATGTCGCGCCAGGCCTCATAGCCCCGCTCGACGCCCTTGCCGGGTTCGGAGAAGTCGCCGGTGAGCGGCAGCGAGATGCCGATGACGATCGGATCGTCGGATCCACCCCCTTCCGCCTCATCGCCGGGGGCCGAGCAGGCCGAAACCGTGAGCGCGGCGATCGACAGCGTTCCGATCGCTGCCGCGATCCGTCGACCGTGTCTGGGTGCAGTCATCCGAGTCTCCTACGTCATCGTAGCGAAAGCGCTTTCGTAAGCGCTTCCGCCACTATAGTGGGACGGAAGAACGAAGAGCAACCTACCTCGCAATCAGCGTTGATCTTGCTCCACAGGGGGAGGTTTCGTGAAGCGTGAAGGCGCGCCACGACTCATCGATGTGGCCGAAACCGCAGGGGTCTCCCTGGCGAGCGCATCGCGGGCCATGAGCGGCGGCTCCGGCATCTCTCCGGAAGTGGCAGCGCACGTGCGCGTCATCGCCAAGCAGCTCGGCTACGAACCCAACATGCACGCGCGCGGGCTCGCCGGCGGGCTCGTTCCGACCATCGGACTCGTGGTGCACGAGATCGGCGACCCCTACTTCTCCGACATCGCGAGCGGCGTGATCCGCAGCGCGACCCTCGAGCACCGATCCGTGCAGATCGCCCAGGCCGACCGCACTCCCGACAGCGAGCTCGCGCAGGTCAAGTCGCTGCTGCGCCAGCGCGTCGGCTCGATCATCATCGCCGGCTCCGGGTACGCCGACCCCGGGCGCGAGCAGGGCATGACCGAAGCGCTGCTCGACTTCACGCTCTCCGGAGGCCGCGCGGCGGTCATCGGCCGCCACCACCTTCCCGTCGATGCCGTCCTCCCCGACAACCATCGGGCGGGCATCTCGGTCGGACGCCACCTGGCCGAGCTGGGGCACCGCCGGATCGGCGTCGTCGCCGGCCCGCTCGAACTCAACACCGTCGCCGACCGCATAGCCGGGCTGCGAGAGGGAACGAGCGACCCGGACCTGGAGCTCGTCGTCGTCTCGCACGAGTTCACCCGCGAGGGCGGCATCGCGGGGGCGCGCGAGCTGCTCGACCGCGACGTCACCGCCATCGTCGGCCTCAACGACGCCATGGCCATCGGCATCCTCAGCGAGCTGCGACAGCACGGCATCCGTGTGCCGGAGGAGATGTCGGTCGTCGGCTTCGACGACATCTCCGTCGCCCCGGATGTGGCGCCGGCGCTCACCACAGCGCGCATCCCGATGTTCGAGATGGGGCAGCACGCCGTCTCGCTCATCCTCCGCCCCGCGAGCGATGAGGCGCGGACGATCGAGACCGCGCACGAGCTCATCATCCGGCAGTCGTCCGGGCCGCCGCGCGGCTGAGCAGGGCCATGACGACCGCTCGAACCCGATCGCGACGGGTTGAAGACACGATCCGAAGCGCCGAGATCGAGGGCCTGGGGGTCACGCCCGAAACGCGCGCTGACGCCGACTCGTCCATGGCAGGCATCATCGACTCGGATGAGCTCGTGGATCGGGTGCGGGCCCGGTACGGACTCTCCTGAGTTTCATCGAGCCGCCAATAGCGGCGGGACAAGTACCCCGTTTCGACGGATCTTCTGTCTAAAACGGTGCGGTGCTCAGGAGCTGCCGACGGTCGAGACCAGCTTCTTCATCACCTGATTGATCGTGAAGGACGCCGACTCCTGCCGCGCCGGGAACTCGGCGAGCGTGCCGAGCATCTTGGCGACGTAGGCCTGCGCCGGCACGAACAGGAACACGTGGTCGAGCACCCAGTCCCAATAGGTGTTCGAGGTGATGTCGGCCCGCTCGTACGGATCGGTGCGCAGGTTGAACAGCTTCGGGAAGCGCAGCTCGATGTACGGCTCCTGCCACACCAGCAGGGTTCCCACGGCGCGCTGCTCGAGGAACACGAGCTTCCAGTTCTCGAAGCGCAGCGCCGTGAGGTCGCCGTCGTCCGAGACGTAGAAGAAGTGTCGACGCGGACTGTGCTCGACGGCGCCCGTGATGTAGTCGAGCTGGTTGTGCCCGTCGAGGTGCACTTTGTACTCGGTGCCGTGCAGGTCGGTGCCCGACTTGAGGCGATCGGAAATGTCACCGTCTCCGACCGCCGCGAGCAGTGTGACGAACCAGTCGTTGTGGCTCACCATGCCGTTCAGCGTCGTCCCCGCGGGAATGTGTCCGGGCCAGCGGACCATCGCGGGCACCCGATACGCGCCCTCCCAGTTCGAGTTCTTCTCGTTGCGGAACGGGGTCATACCGGCATCCGGCCAGCTGTTCATGTGCGGGCCGTTGTCTGTGGAGTACATGACGATCGTGTTCTCGGCCAGCCCGAGCTCGTCGAGCAGGTCGAGCAGGCTGCCCACCACATCATCGTGGTCGAGCATCGTGTCGTGGTAGTTCGACTGCCAGCGCCCCGCGCGCCCCTTGCTCTCTTCCTTGGTGTGGGTGCGGAAGTGCATGTGGGTGGAGTTGAACCAGACGAAGAACGGGGTGTCGTCGGCGGCCTGCGTGCGGATGAAGTCGGCGGCGGCGTCGCGGAACTCCTCGTCGACCGTCTCCATGCGCTTCTTCGTCAGCGGACCGGTGTCTTCGATGCGCTGAGTGCCGTCGCCGTTCGCCCACGTGTGGAGCACGCCGCGCGGACGGAACTTCTCGCTGAACCCGGGGTACTCCTCGTCGGTCGGGTAGTCCGGGTGCTCCGGCTCCTCCTCCGCGTTGAGGTGGTAGAGGTTGCCGAAGAACTCGTCGAAGCCGTGGGCGGTCGGCAGGTGCTCGTCGCGGTCGCCGAGGTGGTTCTTTCCGAACTGGCCGGTCGCGTAGCCGTGGTGCTTGAGTGCATCCGCGATCGTGGGGTCCTCCGGCTGTAGCCCCAGCGGGGCCCCCGGCATCCCCACCTTCGTCAAGCCCGTGCGATACGGGTTCTGCCCGGTGATGAACGCCGCACGTCCCGCGGTGCAGCTCTGCTCGCCGTAGTAGTCGGTGAACTTCACGCCCTCGTCGGCGATCCGGTCGATGTTCGGCGTCCGGTAGCCCATGAGACCGTCGGAATACGTGCTGAGGTTGCTGATGCCGATGTCATCGCCCCAGATGATGAGGATGTTGGGCTTCTCAGCCATGGGTGACTCCTTGCTTCAACCGGTGAGACGGGCGGGTGCCCTCGGTCGTAGCCAAGCACTCCCCCGGGCCTGGGCCCAGGGGCGGGTCACTCGGAGCGGGTGAGGCGGAATCCGATGTGCGACATCCCGGTGTCCTCGGCCTGCGGCGAGCGCGCGGCAGGCCGGAATCGCAGGCAGTAGTCCGGGGAGCAGAGGTGCGACCCGCCCTTGAGGACGCGCCGGGGGATGTCGGGGAAGCCGTCCTGCGCGCTGGCTGCGGCGAGCAGGTTCGTCCGCTTGCCCGCATCGACCGGGGTGTCCGAGAGCCGCAGGTGACGCGGCGTGTAGAAGTCGGTCGTCCACTCCCAGACGTTGGCGATCATGTCGTAGAGGCCGTAGCCGTTGGGCGGGTAGGAGCCGACGGGCGCCGTGCCGCCGACACCCTGATTGTCGTAGGGGAAGCGTCCGAGCCAGGAGTTCGCCTGCGCGACCCCGTCGGGGTAGGCCTCGTCGCCCCAGGCGAATGCCGCGCCGTCCAGTCCCCCACGCGCTGCGTACTCGTGTTCGGCCTCGGTGGGCAGCCGCATCCCCACCCAGTCGGCGTAGGCGACGGCATCCTCGAACGCGATGTGGACGACCGGATGCTGCAGCCGATCGTCGATCGACGAGTCAGGGCCGAACGGCTTGCGCCAGAACGCCCCGGGCTGCCAGCGCCACCAGTTTCGCCAGTCACCCAGATTCGTCGGACCGGCAGTCGGGGTGAACACCATCGCTCCCGGGACGAGATCGGCAGGATCGGCACCCGCGAAGGCCGCAGGATCGAGCGGGCGCTCGGCCACCGTGACGTACCCGGTCGCGTCGACGAACTCGGCGTACTGCTCGTTGGTGACCTGGTAGCGATCGATGAAGAACGACGCGACCTCGCGCTGGTGCGCCGGCCGCTCATCGGGATAGAAGTCGTCGGACCCCATCAGGAACGTGCCGCCGGGGATGTGGACCATGTCGCGCGAGTTCGTCACGAGACTCAGCGTAGTGTCCGGCCGCATCGGGGGGACCGGGAGTATTCCGGCCGGTGGACCCTGCGCTCAGCGGGACGCGTCGAACGTCCGGGTGCTCCCCCACAGCGGACGGAACGCCAGCTCGGCCGCACCGACGAGCAGCCGATCGGAGCCGAGTTCAGCGGCGCGGATCGCGACAGCCGCGGCGCTCTCGGGCATCGCCAGTCGCGAGACCTCGTCGACCAGCCGGTCGTGTGCCCCCTCGTCGACCAGCGCCAGGAAGCCCCCGAGGATCACGAGAGCCGGATTGAGCACGTTGACCGCGTTCGCCAGCGCGCTTCCGAGGATCTTCGCCTGCCGCACGAGTTCCGCCTGCACCTCGGGCGCCTCGGCAGCGGCGAGGGCTGCGGCGAGCTCGTCGTCGTCGGCGTCGTCGAGCCCGAGGAGGTCGAGCAGATGCCGGCGATTCACCTCGTCTTCCAGCACCCCGTCGTCGGTGCGACGGTCGGCGCCGTCGATGCCGGGCCGGTTGTGCCCGAACTCTCCCGCGTAGCCGCTCGCGCCGGTGGCGGCCAGACCGTGGATCACGAGTCCGCCGCCGATGCCGGAGGCGCCGCCGTTGAGGTACACGAGCTCGTCGATGCCGCGGCCGGCGCCGAAGAGGTGCTCGGCGAGCGCGCCGAGGGTCGCGTCGTTGTCGACGGCGGTGCGGATGCCCGTCGCCTCCTGGATCATCGCGGCCAGCGGCTCGTCGATCCAGCCGAGGTGCGGGGCGTTGCGCACCACGCCGTCGGCCGAGCGCACGAGCCCCGGCACCGCGACACCGATGCCGATGACGGCGCAGTCTGCGAGGGCATCCGCCCGCCAGCTGTCGACACGCTCGCCGACGAGTGCGGCGACATCGGCCGTGGTCGGTGTCGCGGTGTTGACGATGCGCTCGCGCACGCGGATGCTGCGGTCCAGGGCGACGGCGGCGATCTCGACCGCGTCGACCTCGGGGTGCACGCTGATCGCGACGACGTCGGCGGAGGGTGCGACCACAGGAGAGGGCCGACCCGCCCGCGCCGAGGATTCCGGCGGCCGCTCATCGACGAGGCCGGCGCCCACGAGCTCGGCCACCAGCGCGGCGATGGTCGAGCGGTTGAGCCCCGTCGCCTCGGTCAGGGCCGAGCGAGAGCGGGGACCTTCGTGGTGGACGATCGAGAGGATCCACGCCAGGTTCGCTTCGCGGGAGCGCGGGGCAGCGGATTCAGGGGGCACGTTCCCACTTTAGGGGTGCGGATGCCTGCTGTCATCGGTTATGTTGTGAAGCACAACTTATTGCGTCCGTGCATCCCGCGCGCCCGCAGCATTCGCAGAGGAGCGATCATGCCCAACCCCACCCGCGACGACAAGTTCTCCTTCGGGCTCTGGACCGTCGGCTACAACGGCACCGACCCGTTCGGCGGCCCGACCCGTCCGGCGCTCGACGTCGTGCACGCGGTCGAGAAGCTCGCCGAGCTCGGTGCCTACGGCCTCACCTTCCACGACGACGACCTCTTCGCGTTCGGATCGACGGATGCCGAGCGCCAGACCCAGATCGACCGCCTCAAGGGCGCACTCGCCGACACGGGCCTGATCGTGCCGATGGTCACCACCAACCTCTTCAGCGCGCCCGTCTTCAAGGACGGCGGCTTCACCTCGAACGACCGCCAGGTGCGCCGCTTCGCCCTGCGCAAGGTGTTCCGCCAGCTCGACCTCGGAGCCGAGCTCGGCGCCAAGACCTTCGTCATGTGGGGTGGGCGTGAGGGCGCCGAGTACGACTCCGCCAAGGACGTGCGCGCGGCCCTCGAGCGCTACCGCGAAGCCGTGAACCTGCTCGGCGACTACGTGACCGACAAGGGCTACGACATCCGCTTCGCGATCGAGCCGAAGCCCAACGAGCCCCGCGGCGACATCCTGCTGCCGACGCTCGGCCACGCGATCGCGTTCATCGACTCGCTCGAACGCCCCGAGCTCGTGGGCGTGAACCCCGAGGTCGGGCACGAGCAGATGGCCGGCCTCAACTTCACGGCCGGCATCGCCCAGGCGCTGTTCCACGGCAAGCTCTTCCACATCGACCTGAACGGTCAGCGCGGCATCAAGTACGACCAGGACCTGGTGTTCGGCCACGGCGACCTGCACAACGCGTTCTCGCTCGTCGACCTGCTGGAGAACGGCGGCCCTTCGACAGGCTCAGGGACCACCCCGATTCCCGCCTACGACGGCCCCCGCCACTTCGACTACAAGCCCTCGCGCACCGAGGACGAGGCCGGCGTCTGGGCTTCCGCCGCGGCCAACATGCGCACGTACCTGCTGCTGAAGGAGCGCGCCGCGGCCTTCCGCGCCGACCCCGAGGTGCAGGAGGCGCTGGCCGCCGCGAAGGTCGCCGAGCTCTCCACCCCGACGCTGAACGAGGGCGAGTCGTACGACGACTTCCTCGCCGACCGCTCCGCCTACGAGGACTTCGACGCGGACGCGTACCTCGGCGGCAAGGGCTTCGGCTTCGTGCGCCTGCAGCAGCTCGCCACCGAGCACCTGCTCGGCGCGCGCTGAGTCCGGCGATGGCACTCGTCCTCGGGGTCGACTCCTCGACCCAGTCCTGCAAGGTCGTCGTCGTCGACTCCGAGACGGGTGCCGTCGTGCGCTCCGGACGCGCTCCGCATCCGGATGGCACCTCAGTCGATCCCGGGGCGTGGTGGGTCGCGCTTCAGGCAGCGATCGCGGAAGCCGGAGGCCTCGACGACGTCGCAGCCTGGGCGATCGGCGGGCAGCAGCATGGCCTGGTCGCCCTCGACGCACAGGGCCGCGTCATCCGCGACGCCCTGCTGTGGAACGACACCCGTTCCGCGCAGGCGGCGGAAGACCTGATCGGCGAGTTCGGGGCCGCAGCCCTCGCCGACCGCACCGGGCTCGTGCCGGTCGCCTCGTTCACCATCACGAAGCTGCGCTGGCTACGCGACCACGAGCCCGAGAACGCGGCTCGTGTCGCGGCCGTCGCCCTGCCGCACGACTGGCTGACCTGGCGGCTGCGCGGGTTCGGCCCCGAGCGTCCCGACTTCGACGAGCTGGTGACCGACCGGTCGGACGCCTCGGGCACCGGCTACTGGAATCCGACCACCGGCGAGTACGACCGCGAGCTGCTCATCGCCGCCCTCGGCCATGAGGCGGCGCTGCCCCGAGTGCTCGGGGCCCGCGAATCCGTGACGGATGCTGCGGGACGACGCGTCGCCCCTGGTGCGGGCGACAACGCCGCCGTCGCACTGGGCCTCGGTGCGCGGACGGGCGACGTGGTCGTCTCGATCGGCACCTCGGGCACGATCTTCGCCGTGACCGACCGCCCGGTCGCCGAGCCGACCGGCATCGTCGCGGGATTCGCGGATGCCGACGGCGGCTACCTGCCGCTGGTCTGCACGCTCAACGCCGCGCGCGTGCTCGACGTGATCGCCCGCCTGCTCGGAGTGGATCACGACGGGCTGAGCGCGCTGGCGCTGACCGCGGAACCGGGCGCGGGCGGACTCGAGCTCATCCCGTACTTCGAGGGTGAGCGCTCCCCCAACCTGCCCGACGCCACTGCGAGCCTGAACGCCATGACGCTCGCCTCGACCACCCGCGAGAACCTCGCCAGGGCCGCGGTCGAGGGGATGCTCGGCGGGCTCCGCTTCGGGCTCGACGCGCTGCGAGAACTCGGCATCCCGCTCGGACGTGTGCTGCTCGTGGGCGGGGGCGCTCAGTCGCAGGCCGTGCGCGAGATCGCCCCGCTGGTCTTCGGACTCCCGGTCGAGGTTCCGGAGCCCGCCGAGTATGTCGCCGTCGGCATGGCGCGTCAGGCGGCCTCGGTGCTCTGACAGGATCGGGGCATGATCACCGTTCACCTGCGCTATGAGATCGACCCCGACAAGCTCGACGACTTCACCGAGTACGGTCGCACCTGGATCCGACTCGTGGCCCAGCACGGCGGCACCCACCACGGCTACTTCATGCCGAGCGAGGGCGACAGCGACGAGGCGTTCGCGCTGTTCACGTTCCCCTCCCTCGCCGAGTACGAGGTCTACCGGACCGCCTCGAAGACCGACCCGGAGTGCGTCGAGGCGTTCGACTTCGCGCGCAGGACGCAGTGCATCCGCCGCTACGAGCGCCGCTTCCTGAGCCCCGTCTTCGAGTGAGGTGAGCTCGGGTCGCCATCACGCGAGGCCCCGTCGCCCCCGCTGCCGATGGGGTCGAGCCCGAGGTGCCGCTGCAGCGCGGAGGTGATGCCGTCGACCTGGGCGAGCTGCTCCGGGGAGAGCGCATCGACGAACAGGGAGCGGATGGCGTGCAGATGCGGCACGTTCGCAGCTCGGAACGCGTCGGCTCCGGTCTCGGTGAGAAGCACGTCGACACCGTGAACGCCGTCGGCGCACGGGACGCGTCGGACCAGCCCACGCTTCTCCATCCGCCCGAGGTGGTGTGACAGCCGACTGCGCTCCCAGTCGATGAGGGCCGCGAGCTCGGACGAGCGGGCCGTGCGTCCGTCGGCCTCGCTCAGCGCGAGCAGCACCTGGTAGTCGCCGGAGGAGAGCGCCGACTCGCTCTGCAGCTGCGCCGCGAGACGAGAGCGGAGGATCTCACTCGTCTCGACGAAGCCCCGCCAGATGCGCAGCTGCTCGGGCGTCGGCGTGCGGCGACGTCGTTCTTCGGTCATGGCGCCTTCCGGGAATTGATACGTCAATCATACGGTTGCATGCAGTTGACACGTCAATCCGGAGGGACCGGTGCCGTGGAGAAGGGTCGTGATGGACATGACGGAACTCGAGTTCGGGCTGAACTCCTTCGGCGAGGTGGCGACGGACGGCGGTCGCATCCTGTCGGACGGCGAGACGCTGCGGCTGCTCGTCGAAGAGGCGCAGCTCGCCGAGTCGGTGGGCCTCGACGTGTTCAGCGTCGGCGAGCACTACCGCGAGGGGCACATGGACTCCGCGACCCCCGTTCTGCTGGCTGCCGCGGCACAGGCCACGTCGACGATCGGGCTCGGCTCGTCGGTCACGGTGCTCTCGACGCAGGACCCGGTGCGGCTGTACCAGGAGTTCGCGACCGTCGACGGACTCTCGAACGGTCGTGCTCAGCTCATCCTCGGACGGGCGTCGGCGATCGAGTCGTTCCCGCTCTTCGGATACGACATCGCCGAGTACGAGCGGATCTTCGAGGAGAAGCTCGACCTGTTCCTCCGCCTGATGCGCGAGGAGCGCGTCACCTGGAGCGGCTCCTACCGCAGCCCTCTCGAGAACGTGCGACTGCAGCCGCGTATGCCGGAGGGCGGCATCCCGGCGTGGATCGGGATCGGCGGCAGCCCCGACTCCGTCATCCGCGCCGCCGAGAACGGACTGCCGTTGATGATGGCGATCATCGGCGGACGCCCCGAACGTTTCGCCGGCCACGCGCGCCTGTACCTGCGTGCACTGGAGCAGTTCGGGCGGGCGGAGCTGCCGATCGGGCAGCACTCGCTCGGCCTCATCGCCGACACCGACGACGAGGCGAAGAACGTGCACTGGAAGCACTGGGAGCCGGTCGTGACGCAGATGAGCAAGGAGCGCGGCTTCTACGCACCCACCCTCGAGCGCTACGAGGAGGAGGTCGACACCGGCGCGCTGTACGTCGGCTCCCCCGAGACCGTCGCGCACAAGCTCGCGGCCGCCGTGCGGAGCAACCACCTGTCCCGGTTCGACCTGAAGTACGACATCATGCACCTGCCGAAGGACGTGCGCGAGCGCAGCATCCGCCTCTTCGGAGAGAAGGTCGCCCCGCGCGTGCGCGAGCTGCTCGCCGACGACCCGGGCGAAGGCGCATTCGGCGACCCCGGTGTGGCCCGGATCACGAAAGACGGCAAGGCCGTCCACGCGTGAAGGAGAACGACATGAACGACACCATCACGACAATCGGCATCCTCGGCGCGGGCAAGGTGGGCACCACGATCGCCCGCCTCGCCCTCGCCGCGGGATACCGCGTGCTCATCGCCGGCTCGGGCACTCCGGAGCGGATCGCGCTCACCATCGACGTCTTCGCGCCCGGCGCGACCGCGGTGACGGCCGAAGAGGCGGCAGCCGACGCGGATGCCGTCATCCTGGCTCTCCCGCTCGGCAAGTACCGGACACTCCCGGTCGACCAGCTGCGCGGGACGTTGGTGCTCGACGCCATGAACTACTGGTGGGAGACCGACGGGATCCGAGACGATCTGAGCGATCCGCGCACCTCGACCAGCGAGCTCGTGCAGGAGTTCCTGCCGGAGTCGCGGGTCGTGAAGGCCCTGAACCACATGGGCTATCACGACCTCGAAGACGAGTCCCGACCGGCCGGAGCAGCCGGGCGCAAGGCCATCGCGGTCGCGGGTGACGAGTCCGCCGACCTCGCCCGCGTCGCGGAGGTGATCAACAGGCTCGGTTTCGACGCCGTGGTCATCGACACCCTGGCGGGCGGAGCGGTGCTCCAGCCCGGGAACCCGGCGTTCGGAGCCGACGTCACCGCCGACGAGCTGCGCGGACTGATCGGAATCGCCTCGCGGAGCGCGACGCGCTGACGGCCCGGTCGGGAGGGACGGAGGCGACGGCCCGGCTAGGCTCCCAGAAGCCGTCGACGACCACGGAGGCACCGATGCCCACTCCCCTCAGGCTGCGCGCGAGCGCACTCGTCCTCGCCGGGGTCCTGGCCTGCGCCGGCTGCTCCGCGGCGAGCGTCCCCAGCCCGCCGGCGGCCGTCGGCGACGACTTCCCCGGCACCTGCCTGCCCGCAGAGGTCTCCTGGCCCTCCGACTTCCTCGAATCCCTGCCCGGGGAGTCCGAGGCGATCGGCGGCACCATCGTGGGCCTGCGCCTCGAGTGGGTCGACGACGACTTCGCGTGGCGACTGCGCAGCGCCGACACCCGTGAAGACGGATTCGGCGAGCGCGTCGACGACCCGAGCTTCGGCCGGGAGTCGCTGGTGGACGTCCGCACCCTGGAGGTTCTCTCGACCGGCGAGACGGAGCTCACCGAGGCGGAGCAGCAGCTGAACGGCAGCAGCGCCTACAGCGCGGCCCAGCTCTCGGGCGAGGAGTACCCGAGTCCGCTCATCGTCGAGATGGCGCGAGTGATGGACGACGGCTCGCCCGTGTGGCAGCTCACCATGTGCGACACCGCCACCAACGAGCTGACGGTCACGACCCTGAACTGACGCGCACACCCGTCCGGCGCATTCAGCTAACTTGCACGCTCGTGTGCACGTATTGTGTAAACTCGTCCTGTGAAACAGAGCTGGCGGGTCTACAAGCGCGACGTCAAGAGACTCTCCCGCGTACCCAAAGCGTGGATCATCATCATCGGGGTGCTCATCACCCCGGCCCTGTACGCGTGGTTCAACATCAACGCCTTCTGGGACCCCTACGCCAACACCGCGAACATCCGCGTCGCGGTGGTCGATCTCGACGAGGGCGCCACCTCCGACCTCACCGGTCACATCGACATCGGCGAGCAGGTGACCGCTCAGCTCGAAGACAATGACCAGCTCGGCTGGACCTTCATGGGCGAGGACGAGGCGCAGGAGGCCGTGAAGAAGGGCGACGTCTACGCCGCCATCGTCATCCCGGCACAGTTCAGCGAAGACCTGCTCAGCATCACCAGCGGCGACTTCACCCAGCCGGCGCTGGAGTACTACGTCAATGAGAAGGCCGGGGCGATCGCGCCCAAGATCACCGACGTCGGCGCATCCGAACTCGACAAGCAGGTCACCACCGCCTTCAAGGAGCAGGTGGCTCTCGCCGCGACGAACGCCCTCAAAGACGTCGGCGACTCCACCGAGCTGCGGCTGCTGAACGCCAGGGACAACACCCTCAACGCGTTCGACCAGGCGGCGCAGACCATCTCATCGGCGCGGGAGAACCTCGCCGAGACGCAGGACGGGCTCACCTCTTCTCGCGGCACGCTCGCCTCCGCCCGGAGCACACTCGGCGACGTGGACAAGACGCTCGGCGACGTGCAGAAGTCGCTCGGCCAGACGCAGTCGATCATCGCCGAGACGCAGAAGGAGGTGATCGCCTTCACCGACAGCGCCACCACCGCGTTCCTCCAGGGCACCACGCTGCTCGCCGATGCGTCGTCGAAGGCGAACGTCTCGATCACCCGTCTCACCCAGAGCCTCGAGCAGGCGGGCGTGCGCATCGACGCCGGGATCGACGACGTCTCGAACGTACTCGAGGCGAACGAAGCGGCCGCCGCGCGTCTGCAGACGCTCGTGGACGGCACCGACCTCAGCGACGAGACGAAGCAGCAGCTCACCGAGGTCATCGCCTCGCTGCAGCAGCGCAACGCCACCGACCAGCAGCTGCTCGCAGACCTGAAGGACCTCAAGGCCAGCGCGTCCGACACCGTGGGCTCCGTTCAAGCGACGGCCGACGCGGTCGACAAGGCGATGCAGGACACCAGGGATGCGTCGTCGGCGATGCGCGACATCCTCACCCGCACCGTCCCCTCGCTGAACAGCGCCATGTCGCAGCTGTCGTCGAGCGTCGGATCGCTCTCGGCGGCACTGGATGCGCAGAAGGGCGTGCTCGCCGAGGCCGATCAGCTGCTGGCCGGGTTGGACTCTCAGCTCGTGGCCACCTCGTCGGCACTAGAGAGCTTCGACGGCGACCTCGCCGGCATCGAGCAGGGCCTGCAGACCTCGCGCACCGACGTCGTCGCCCTCAACGCCGCATCCGAATGGGGTCTGCTGGGCACGCTGACCGACCTGGAGCCCGAGCAGATCGCCCAGTTCATCTCCTCCCCTGTCGAGGTCGACGAGCACCTGGTGTTCCCCGTCGACACCTACGGGTCGGCGATGGCCGCACTCTTCACGAACCTGTCGCTGTGGATCGGCGCCTTCGTGCTCATGGTGATCTTCCGCGTCGAGGTCGACACCGAGGGCGTCGAGGGGGTCACCGTGCGCGAGGCCTACTTCGGCCGCTTCTTCCTCTTCGCGACGCTCGCCGTCGGCCAGGCGCTGATCGTGTGCACCGGAAACCTCATCATCGGCGTGCAGACCGTCAGCGCTGCCGCCTTCGTCGGCACCGGAGTGCTCATCGCCCTCGCGTACGTGAGCATCATCTACGCCCTCTGCGTCGCGTTCGGTCACGTCGGCCGTGGCCTGTGCATCCTGCTCGTGATCATGCAGATCCCCGGAGCATCCGGCCTGTACCCGATCGAGCTGATGCCCGGATTCTTCCGGGCGATCTATCCGCTCCTCCCGTTCTCGTACGGCATCGACGCGATGCGCGAGACGATCGGAGGGTTCTACGACGGCCACTACTGGCGGTACCTGGGCGCCCTCGCCGTGTTCGTCGCCCTGGCGTTCCTCATCGGGCTCGTGCTCCGCCGCCGGCTCGCGAACTTCACCCTGCTCTTCAACCGGCAGGTGCTCGCGACCGATCTCCTGATCGGCGAGAAGGTGCAGGTCGTCGGCAGCGGGTACCGGCTCACCGACGTGATCCGCGCGCTCTCGAACCGCCGCGAGTACCGCGAAGACCTCGCTCGACGCGCCGAGCCGTTCACCCGCCGCTACCCGACCCTGCTGAAGGCGACGGTGCTCACGGGGGTCGCCGGGCTCGTCGTGCTCGGGGTCATCACCTGGGCACTCCCCGGATCGAAGCCCCTGCTGCTGGGCCTGTGGACGCTCTGGATCCTGCTCGTCATCGGATTCCTCGTGGCCATCGAGTACATCAAGCACAGCTTCGAGAACGGCGCGGAGGTCGCGGCTCTCGACGACGCCGAGTTGCGTGAGCTCGCCCTCGTCGGGCCCGCCGGCCGTGACGCGGTCATGCCCGCCTCGGCG
Source organism: Microbacterium sp. NPDC055665 (assembly GCF_053618035.1). Lineage (NCBI taxonomy): Bacteria > Bacillati > Actinomycetota > Actinomycetes > Micrococcales > Microbacteriaceae > Microbacterium > Microbacterium sp. NPDC055665. Next base: position 425,740 of record NZ_JBSHGY010000003.1, read on the forward strand.
GACGCGTCGCTCGACACGGTCGGGTACGCACCGGTCGCCACGACCGCGACGGAGACGGCCGGGGCCGCGGATGCCCCGGACGCCCCGGATGCCCCGGATGCCCCGGTCGCCGGCGCGGAAGCCGATGCCCTGCTCACCGAGTGGTTCGAGCCGGAGCCGGACACGCAGCCGTACCCGGAGACGGAGGCGGAGGCGGAGGCCCGTATCGGACCGGACGCCGAGCCGGATGCCGCCGAGCAGACCACCGACGAGCAGGATGCCGGGCAGACCGCCGACGAGCAGGATGCCGAGCCGGACACCGCGCCGACCACCGCCCAGCAGACCGGAGAAGCACTCGCGGACGAAGACGAGCGCACGGACGACGAACACCGGACCGCAGAAGGAGAGGACCGCGCATGAGGGACATCCTGCACCTGACGGCCCGCGACGTGCGGCACGCGACCCAGAACGTGATGGCGTGCATCGTCCTGTTCGGACTCGTCGTCATCCCGTCGCTGTTCACCTGGTTCAACGTCATCGCCAGCTGGGATCCGTTCGCGAACACGAAAGACCTGAAGATCGCGGTCGCGAGCACCGACGCCGGGTACGAGAGCGACCTCGTGCCGATCCGCGTGAACGTCGGCGAACAGGTCCTCGCCCAGCTCCGCGGGAACGACCAGCTCGACTGGGTCATCACCGATGAGCACGACGCGATCGACGGGACGAAGTCGGGCGAGTACTACGCCGCCATCGTGCTGCCCGAGACGTTCAGCGCCGACATGCTGACGTTCTACGCCGACGGCGGCGACCGCACGCACATCGCGCTCTACACGAACGAGAAGAAGAACGCCCTGGCGCCGAAGATCACCGGGCAGGGTGCGGAAGGGGTCTCGTCCGCGATCAGCAGCACCTTCGCCGAGACGCTCGGCGACGTGGCTCTCGGCCTCGTCTCGTCGATGTCGGACTATCTCACCGATGAGGACACGCAGGCCGCACTCACCCGCATCGAGGCGCGCCTCGGGAGCGTGGGAGATCAGCTGCGGTCCGGGGCGCGCACGGCCGACAGCTTCACGGCTCTGCTGGAGGCGAGTCGGCCGCTGCTCGACAGCGCCTCGGGCCTGGTCGGCTCGGCCGGTGACGCGTTCACCGACACCTCCGGCGCGCTCGGCAGCGGGGTGGACGCGGCGGGCACGCTGAAGTCGACCCTGCAGACGGCATCGCAGTCCCTGGCGGATGCGCTCGCGGCGACGTCGAGCAGCTACGACGCGGTCGGCCAGCGCATCGACGAGCTGTACGCCGGCGCCGACTCGCTCAGCGGCAGTCAGGTGCAGGCGATCACCACGCTCGCCGAGCGCGTGCAGCAGCAGATCGATCAGTACTCCGCGGTCAAGAACACCCTGGAGACCGAGGTCGGACCGAACCTTCCCGAATCCGCGCAGCCCGACTTCGACGCCGTGATCAGCCGGCTCGACGAGGCCATCGCGCGGCAGCAGGCACTGCAGGAGCGCCTCCAGACCGCGGCGACCGAGATCGCGGCCGGCAATGATTCGGCGCAGAGCTCGCACCAGGAGATCACCGCCGCGATCGCCGCGGCGAAGAAGGCGATCACGGACGCACGGAGCACGTACGACAACGGGCTGAAAGCCCAGCTGAACTCCCTCGCGTCGACCCTCACGCAGATCGGCTCCGACGTGTCGGCGATCCGCTCCGACCTCTCCGGCATCACGACCGGTCTCTCCGGAGCGTCCGATTCCGTGCAGTCGACCCTGTCGCGCGCGCAGGAGGCCACCACGCAGCTGTCGGCATCGCTGAACACGCTGGCCGACCGGTTCGACGCCGTGCAGCAGGCGATGACGAAGGCCGCCGACACAGGCGATCTCAGCGAGCTGACGGGCGCCGATCCCGGCGTGCTCGCCACCTCCCTCGCCGAGCCCGTGCGCGTGGACCGCACCGCGGTGTTCCCGGTGGCCGGTTTCGGCGCGGCCATGGCTCCGCTGTACATGATCCTGGCCCTCTGGGTGGGTGCCCTGCTGATGACCGTGACGATCCGCGTCGACGTGAACGCCGAAACGCTCCCCGACCGGGCCGAACTCACTCCGACGCAGAAGTACCTCGGCCGCTACGGCATCTTCGGCCTCGTCGGGCTCGCACAGAGCACGCTGCTGACCCTCGGGCTGATCCTCTTCGTGCAGGTCGAACCCGCGCATCCGCTCCTGCTGATCCTGGCGGGGTGGGCGATCTCGACCGTGTTCACGCTCATCGTCTACACGGCCGTGGTCGCGTTCGGCAACGCGGGCAAGGCGCTCTCGGTGCTGCTCCTGGTGATCCAGATCTCGGGGTCGGGCGGCGCGTACCCGCTGCAGCTGCTCCCCGACTGGTTCCAGAGCATCAGCCCGTTCCTGCCCGCGACCTACGCCGTCAACATGGTGAGATCGGCGATCGCCGGCGTCTACCAGGGCGACTTCTGGTGGTCGCTGGGCGCGCTCGCAGTGTTCATCATCCCCGCGCTGCTCCTCGGTCTCGTGCTCCGGCGCCCTCTGATGACGTACAACCGCAAGCTCGTCGACGCGCTCGCGTCGACCAAGTTGATGTCGTGATTCCTGTGTCTCCGCGAAAGGACCCCGAAGTGACCGCACCGAATCCCCGACGTCGTCGCGATGCGCTCGCCAACCGCGAGGCCCTGCTGCGCGCGGCGCAGTCTGTGCTCGCGACCAACCCGACGGCATCGCTTGACGTGATCGCCCAGGCCGCCGGCCTCACGCGGCGGTCCGTCTACGGCCACTTCGCCGACCGCGACAGCCTGCTGCGCGAGGTGATCGCCGTCGGTGCGCAGCGGTTCAACGCGATCGCCGAGGCCACCGACGAATCCGACCCCCGGGTCACGCTGGCGCGGATGGCGACGCGACTGTGGCGGGAGGCCTCGGCCGTGCGCGCGTCGGCCAACATCGCCCTCGATGATGCGCATCTGACCGACACCGTGCTCGCCCTGGCACCGCTGCGCCGACGAATCCGCGACCTGACGAGGGCCGGAGTGGAATCCGGGGCGTTCCGTGGAGACATGCCGGCCGAGCTGCTCGCCTTCCTCATCGAGGAGACGGCGCGGGCGACCCTGCGCGAGCTGCGGCTCACCACGACCGATGCCGACTCGACGGTCGTCCGCGTGGTGCTGAGCATCGTGGGCCTGTCGTGGACGGAGCAGGCCGAGCTCATCGGCGCGCACCCTGAGATCTTCGCGCAGGACTGAGGCCGCGGCGGGCGGTCCGCGTCCGGGAGAATGGACGATATGTCCGCGACACCCCGCCGGCCGCTGCTCTCCTCCGTGCGCCGCCTGCTGCACACCGACCCCTCCACGGTCGCGCACACCGAGGTCCTGCCCGTCATCGACGAGCGCACGGTCCCCCGGGTGCTCGACCTCGCGACGCGCATCGGCGAGTCGATGTTCGCGGTCGGCGCTTCCGCCCATGAGGTGACCCTCGCGATCACCCGCGTGTGCGACGCGTACGGGATGAAGGGCGTGCAGGTCGACGTCACCTACAACTCGATCACCGTGTCGTTCCACCTGAGCGGCGAGGTCTGGCCGGAGACCCTGGTGCGCGTCGTGCGGGTCACGGCCCCCGATCACGCCAAGCTGCAGCGCGTGCAGGCACTCGTCGCCGACATCGACGACGGGCTCGACCTCGAATCCGCGCGCACGGCGTTCCGGGCGATCCGGCGGGTTCCGTTCCGCTACCAGCAGCCGGTCGTGATCGTCGCGCGCGCCCTGCTCGCGGTCGGTGTCAGCATCATGCTCGGCGCCTCCCCGATCATCGTCGGTCTCACGTTCGTGGCCGCCCTGTGCGCGGCACTCACCCAGGCGGGTCTCGCGCGGCTGCGGGTGCCGCTGTTCTTCAGCCAGATCGCGGGAGGGTTCGTGACCACCGTCGTGGCGGTGGTGGTGTCGGCGCTGGGTTCAGCGGGGATCGAGCCGTTCGTCGGCATCCGCCCTTCCATCATCGTGGCCTCGGGCATCGTGCTGATGCTGGCCGGGCTCACCGTGGTCGGCGCAGCGCAGGACGCGATCGACGGCTTCGCGCTCACCGCCGGCGGGCGCATCCTCGATCTCACGATGCAGACGCTCGGCGTGGTGATCGGCATCCTCGTCGGCCTGGAGCTCGGGAGCGTCCTGGGGTTCACCATGGACCTGCCCGACGACCCGGCGCCGTTCGGTCCGGTCCTGAACCAGTTCGTCGGCGCGATCATCATCGCGGTCGCCGTGGCGGTGTTCAACGGCGCCGGCATCCGCATCATCCTGGTGAGCGCCCTGCTCAGTGCGGTGACCCTTGCGGGCTACTCGGCGTCGGTGGCTCTGAACCTGCACCCGGCCGCGGCGAGCGCGGTCGGCGCTCTGCTCGCGAGCTTCCTCGGGATGCTGATCGCGCGCAACCTGCATGTGCCCTCCGTCGCCGTGACGACCGCGGCCATCGTCCCCCTCGTTCCCGGTGTCGCGGTGTTCCAGGGACTGTTGGAGATGGTGCACGCCACCGGAACCTCCACGGGGATGCTGGTCGCCGGCGGATCGCTCATCGACGCCGCGGTGATCGGCATCGGGCTGGCGTCGGGTGCGTCGCTCGGTCTCTACCTCGGCACTCCCGTACGGGCGACTCTCGCGAGCGTGGCCAAGACCCGCGCTCGCGTGCGGCGCTGAGCACACCCCTCCCCCGCATCTCTCACCCCGCCTCTCCCCCCTCTCACCCCCCCTCACCTCCCCCTCACCTCCCCCTTCTCACCTCCCCCGCCCCTCACCCCCCCTCTCACCTCCCCGAGTGCACGGCTTCGCGCCGAATGCACGGGGTATCCGCGTCGTCAGGCCGTGCACTCGCGGGCAGGCCGTGCAGTCGGCGAACCACCGGCAGCAGAGGCACCGGAACTTGAGCAACATATTGGCTGCGACGTATAATTTCCGTGAATTCCGGCGGGCTGAAGAGGCGCCCGTTCGACCGCACGATGCAGGAATCCGATGCGGTGCGCTCCTCGCCAGCCGAAGCCGGCCGACTGATTGGAGTGTTGAGATGTTCACGATGCCCGATCCCCGATTCGAGCTGCGGAAGATCACCGATACCGAATGGCTGATCCTCGACCACCGCTACGCCGCAGATGACTCGCGCCGCACCGTCGCCTGCATCTATCAGGTCGACACGGTCGAGGTCGAGGCCGTCTGGCTACGCGACCTGCCGCTCGCGACGTACTACATGTCTGCGGCGGACGTGCTGGAGGACGTGCAGCGGTTCCACTCGCCGAGCCGTTCCACACGCCCGGTCCCGATCCCGCACCTGCCTCCGCTGGCAACCGCCTGAGGTCGCCGGCGGACGAGCCGCCGGCGCCCGGGATTGTCCGGCCCGGTGCACGGGTCTGTCAATGGGCACGCGTGCACCGGCCGACGGGGCGAGACTGATCGCCCTACCCCTCAGCCGAACGGAGCCTCCCATGTCAGAACCGCAGAAGAACCCCGATGACGCTCCGCTCGTCGATGCCGTGGGCATCGACCCGGACATGCCGTCCACCGATGACAGCGAAGACGACGACGAGGACGAGGACGACGACGACGGCATCGACGTCGCCGATCTCCCCTGACGTCTCGTCAACGATGGGCCCCGCCTCCTGAGGCGGGGCCCATCGTGTCGCGGAACAGTCTTGCGGCCAGAGGATCTATCCGTCTCCCCGCTTCTCCGCCTCCTTCTGCGCCTTCTCCGCCTGCTTCCTGGCCTCTTCCTCGGCCTTCTGCTGCGCCTTCGCCGCCTCTTCGGCCGCTTTCTCGGCCGCCTTCTGCTCATCCTCCGACTGCTCGTCGTTCGGTTCGTCGACATCGGGCTCGGTGTCCTCGACCGGCACGACGGGCACGGCGGGTTGCTCGGGAGCGTTCGCGGGTGTCGTCGACGGTTCCGGCGTCGGCGCGGGAGTCTGCTCGGTATCCACGGTGTCGGTCACGTCCGGGTCGACGGCGTTGAGTCCCGAAAGCCACACTCCGGTCAGCACGGATGCCCCGACCACCGCCGCGGCCACCGCGCCGCCGATGATCCCCCGGCGACGCCTCCGGGCTCTGCGTTCCGCCTGACCGCGCGGGCGCACGGCTCCGGCGGGAAGGAGGAGAGTCGGGGTGGTCGCCGGCGATGACGCCGTGCCCGTCGCGGCCATCGCCGCGCCCGCCCCTCCCGCGGACGCCACTCCCGCGGCCACCGCTGCCGGGACGGGGGGACGAGGCGGGACGGCAGGTCGAGGAGGCGCGGTCGGCGACGTCGCGAGTCGTGACGAGGCGGCGAACACCTCCGCGGCATGAGGGCGATCGACGGGGTCCGCCGCCAGCATACGGGTCAGGAGGGTGGACCATTCGGCCCCCAGCGTTGCCGGCACCTCCGGGGTCTCGATGAGTCTGGCCATCGCGGCGCCGATGCCCTCGGCCTCCGGGAAGGCTCGCGTGCCGGTGAGTGCCTCCAGCAGCACCAGGCCCAGCGAATAGATGTCAGCGGGCGGAGCGGGAGGCTCACCTCGCAGCTGCTCCGGGGCGAGATACGCCGCGGTTCCGATGACGAGTCCGGGGGTGGTGAGCCGTGCCGCATCGACGAGGACGGAGATGCCGAAGTCCGCGAGCTTCGCCCCGGACCGACTGCCGGGGAGCGGAGTCCGCGACATCAACACGTTCGACGGCTTGATGTCGCGATGCACGATGCCCGCGCTGTGCACGACGTGCAGCGCCTCGGCCAGGTCGGCAGCGAGCCGGGCGACCTCCGGCGGCGCCATCGGCCCCTGGGCGATGCGGGCGGACAGCGTCGGCCCGTCGACGAACTCCATCACCAGGTATTCGGCGCGCCCCGGAACGAGCAGAGCGTCGTACAGCGTGACCAGGCCGGGGTGGTTGAGGGAAGCGAGGACCGTCATCTCGCTGCGCGCACGGCTGGGGGGCTGCGCATCGTCCATCTCATCGCGCAGCATCTTGATCGCCACCGTGCGACCGAGGAGGACGTCGTCCGCGCGATACACGCGCGCCATCCCGCCCTGCCCGACGCACTCGTGCAGCTGATAGCGCCCATCGAGCAGCGCTTCGGTAGGAAGCGAGTCATCGGTCATCGTCGAATCCTCCTGACGCCCGTCGGGTATCGGGCGGCGAAGGCCCACGATACGGTCTCGGCGCGCTCGAGGCCCGGGCCTTGACACGAGCCGGAACCATCCCCGCCTCCGCAACTCGTGGGAAGAGACCCGATCGGGAGGCGACGCGGCAGCACCCTGACGTCAGATGACGATCGCGCCGGCGGACGGCACTCGCATCGGCAGTCCGCCGTCAAGAATCCGCTGGACCATGGCCATGGCGCGATCGGTGAGCCCGTCACCGGGGTAGAAGTCTCCGTAAAGCTCCTCTGCCTCCTCCACCTCCGCGATCCCGCAGAGGGAGAGAAGCTGACGGATGTCGTCCACATCGCGTCCCGGCCGGTTGGCCCGGAGTTTCATCGCGAGGAGCGCCTCCTTCGAAGCGACTTGGATGACGACACCTGCTCGGTCGTAGATCGTCTCCCACTCCACTGGCCGACCGAACGTTGGCACGGAATCCGCATGTTCCACGGCGAAATTGAACCAGCCATCGCTCCAGTCCCGTCGATCGCCGACGCGTGAGGCCGCTGCGAGAACGGCGTCATCGCTTCCTGGCTGGATGTGAAGAGAGTCGAGGTCGCCGGTGGTGCGCCTGTTGAAGTATCTGATGGCAAGCGCGGCACCGCCGACGAGACGGATGCCGGCAGATTCACCCGCTGCGTGAAGCTCCCCTACGAGCTCCCGAAGCCCGGAGAGGATGTCGTCGCGATTCAGCGCGTCGCCCATCAGACGCTCGCGAGCGTGTCACGCCAGACGAGGACGCCGCGTTGGAAGAACTCAACTGGTACATCCACGGGTGACGGGGTCGGGTCTGCAGGATCGACATCGAGGGTACGCGGCACCGCGAGGCGTCGTTTCGGGGCGTCAACCCATGCGGGCGCGGGAATCCCTTCTTCCCTGAGACGGAGATCCACGAGGGCTGCGAGGGCAGCATCCCAGGCACGGTCGCCGGTCGGCTCCGGCTCAGCGAGGCCGAGAATGCCACGAACGAGTCCATGCTCGGCGACCAGGTTGTCGTTCAGCTGGATGAGTTCACGGAGAGCGCTGTACTTGTCGCCGGCCCGAAGATAACCGCGGATCGTCGCGGCGATGGTCGCCGCGTCATCCCGCCGGGTGGGCGCGGAATACAGCCGGTGGCCGGCGCCGCCGAGAAACCGTTCGATGGTGCTGAACTCGGCCTCGCGACCGCCTTCCACCCGCGAGACTCTGCCCTGGTCGACGTTGGCTCGTTGCGCGAGATCACGCTGGGTGAGGCCGCGGCTCTTTCTGGCGGCACGCACGAGTACTGATGCGTTGGTCATATCGCCACCCTTCAAGAAAATGTCTTTTGAGACATATTATACTGCCGGGTCATCGCCGAGCGGCGCAGAGTGCACCTCTCCAGCACGGGTACTGGAGAGATCGGAGGCCGCAAGCCCCCGGTACTGTTTTCTCAGGAGAACGGAGCCGGCCATGAATGCTGCCGATGCGGTGGGGACCATCGCCGAGATCCTCTCGTGGATCGGCCTCGGGATCGGTCTCCCCCTCCTGCTCATCGTCCTGCTGGTGAAGGTGCACGATGGGCGCTGGCTGCCACAAGAGGTTTTCATCCTCGAGGAGGACGGTCGATCACGGGCCCGTTGGTTCACCGCCGGAGACTTCTGGGAGCGCCCGCTCCGGGCGGACGAATCCGGTCACTGGCAGGGACGGGAAGAGGTCGACGCGTTCGTCAGCGAGCACCATCCGAAACTGATGCGCTTCGAACCCCGCCGTCCCCTTCTCCATGCCGTTCAGGTGCTCGGGGTCACCCTCGCCAGCGTCGGTGCGGCGGCGGTCGCGCTCTCGATCATCCTGCTGTTCGTCGGGTGAAGGGCTTCCGCGCGCCTCTCAATCCAGGCGCGACGAGAGCTCCTCGGCCAGCTGCGCGATGATCCGCCCGGCGTCGGAGAGACGAACGATGTTCGGATCGAGGTCGGCCATCCGCGATGCGGGAGCGTGATGATCGCGAGCGAGCTTGAGGTTCGCGCGAAGATTCAGAGACGCGCCCGACAGTCCGGCTCCGAGCGCTTCGACGGCGACCGCGAGGTCCACGGCGAGGGAAGGGTTGCCGATCACGGCGAGCAGCCGCGCCTCGGTGAGGAGCGTCAGCCCGATCGTGCCGAGCTTCGCGACCGATTCCGCAGCTTCGATCGCGGCCACTCCGACGCGGTGATCACGATCGGGGTCGTCTGCGGGCAGGGCCAACGCGGCTCCGAAGCGCGCCGACACGATGCCGTCCTCCTCGACGGCCTGCAGTGCCTCGCTCCGTCGACGGGCCAGCCTGTCCGCGGATTCCTCGGCGTCAGCGCTGTCTGAGGTGTAGCCCGCGACCATGCCCATCAGCGACGCCGCGATACCGAGCATCACTCCGGATGCCGCGCCGCCGCCCGGGGAGCCGGTGGGGCGGCCGAGAGCCTCCAGCCACGAGTCCAGGGGACGGTCGACCGGGACGTCTGCGGGGTCGCGCGCTCGATCATCCGACATGGTGTCCCTCCCGCCGCGCAGCTCTTGCGGCGGCTGACGACGACTCTGCCCGAGACGGCCGCGGAACGAAGCGGGCTTGACACGCACGTGCTCGCGACGCCCGGGATCAGATCTCCGGAACCGGCCACGAAGGGCCGGGGAAGCGGCCGCCGCCGATATCGTCGGTAACGAATGGTCGTCGTCGAAGGGCTCATATGAACGACATCGGATCCCGCAGTTCTGCCGGTCCGCGCTTCGAGGTCGCACCGTGGAGCATCGCACGGGAGGGGCTGGATCCCGCGCGTCTCGCGCATGACGAGTCGGTCTTCGGGTTGTCGAACGGACACGTCGGCTGGCGGGGCAACCTCGACGAGGGCGATCCACGCGGGGTCGCCGGCAGCTATCTGAACGGCGTGTTCGAGGAGCACCCGATGCCCTACGCGGAAGAGGGATACGGCTATCCCCAGTCCGGCCAGACCGTGATCAACGTGCCGAACGGGCAGATCATCCGTCTCCTGGTCGATGATGAGCCGTTCGACGTGCAGCGGGGTGAGCTCCTCCACCACCGGCGGAACCTCGACCTCCGGGACGGCACCGTGCACCGCGGAGCCGAGTGGATCTCGCCGACCGACCGGCACATCCGGGTCGAGTCCACCCGCATCGTCTCGTTCTCGCGCCGCTCGATCGCCGCCGTGCGCTACCGCGTGCACGCCGTCTCCCACGAGATCGCGATCACGATCCAGTCCGAAGCACTGCCGAATGAGCCGCTCCCGATCACCCACTCCGACCCGCGCGTGCAGGAACTGCTCACGGCGCCGCTGGTCGGCGTCGATGCCGCCGTGATCGGCACTGCCGCGACCCTCATCCACCGGACGAGGGAGAGCGGTCTGTCGGTCGCAGTCAGCATGGACCATTCCGCGACTGCGTCCGGTCCCTTCCCGCCGACCCTGGTCACCGAAGCGTCTCCGGACCTCTCGCGCACCACCGTCCGCGTCGTCCTCGCGCCCGGCGAGCATGTCGAGCTGATCAAGCTCGTCGGCCACGACTGGTCGTCGACGACTTCTGCCTCCGCACTGCGGGATCGCACCGAGGCGGCCGTGGCCGATGCCGGGCGCGCCGGCTGGGACCGACTCGTGGACGAGCAGCGCGCGCGCCTGGACGAGTACTGGGCATGCGCCGATGTGGAGGTCGAGGGCGAGCCGCGACTGCAGCAGGCGGTGCGGTACGCGCTCTTCCAGGTCTTCCAGGCATCCGTCCGAGCCGAACTCCGGTCGGTTCCCGGCAAGGGCCTGACCGGTTCCGGATACGAGGGGCACACCTTCTGGGACTTCGAGGCGTTCGTGCTGCCCGTTCTCACCTCCACCGCGCCGCATGCAGCCGAACAGGCGCTCCGGTGGCGGCATTCGACACTCCCCCATGCGCGCGAGCGGGCGGAGCAGCTGCACCTCCGCGGCGCGACGTTCCCCTGGCGCACGATCGACGGCAGGGAGAGTTCGGGGTACTGGCCGGCGAGCACCGCCGCATTCCACATCAACGCCGACATCGCCGGCGCCGTGCTCCACTACGTGCGCGCGACGGGCGACCACGCCTTCGAACGCGAGGCGGGCCTCGAGATGCTCGTCGAGACCGCTCGGCTGTGGATGTCGCTCGGCCGTCGGGACGCGGCCGGCGCCTTCCACATCGACGGCGTTACCGGACCCGACGAGTACTCCGCGGTCGCCGACGACAACGTGTACACGAACCTCATGGCCCGTCTGAACCTCCGAGGCGCCGCGGCTTCCGCCCGGCGGCATCCGGAGGTCGCCCGCACACTCGGCGTCGACGAAGCGGAGCTCGACGACTGGCTGAGCGCGGCCGCGGCGATGTCGATACCCTTCGACGAGATTCGTGGAGTGCACCCGCAGTCCGCCGGCTTCACGGACCAGGACCTGTGGGATCTCGAGAACACGACCCCCGAGCAGTACCCGCTGCAAGAGCACTTCCCCTACTTCGACCTGTACCGGAAGCAGGTCGTGAAGCAGGCCGATCTCGTCCTCGCGCTGTTCTTCGCGCATGAGGCTTTCACGACGCGCGAGAAGGAGCGGGCCTTCGCCTACTACGAGGCGATCACCGTGCGCGACTCCTCGCTCTCCGCCGCCGTCCAGGCGATCATCGCCGCCGAAGTCGGGCACCTCGACCTCGCATACGACTACCTCGCGGAAGCCGCCACCCTCGACCTCGACGACCTCCACGAGAACGCGAGCGAAGGCCCGCACATCGCGGCGCTGGCGGGAGTGTGGACGGCGATCACCGCCGGCTTCGCGGGCATGCGGGACTCCGACGACGGGTTGCGATTCGCCCCGCGACTGCCGAAGCGCGTGAGCCGACTGAGCTTCGGCGTGCGCATCCACGGACAGACCCTCCGCGTGGACGTCACCGCGAACACGGCGACGTACCTGCTGAAGGATGGGCCATCGGTGACCGTCGGTCACTTCGACGACCGGGTGGACCTCCGGGCCGGCGACCCCGTCACGCTCGAGATCCCCGAAGCCACGAGTGCCGGACCACGACCGTCGCAGCCCCGGGGTCGCGAGCCCCGCCCGGCTGCCGAGGCATTCCGCTCGTAGGCCTCGTCTCGCCCGTCAGATCACTCGTCCGTCGCCGGGCCGCGAGACGCGAAGCCACCGATACCCGTAGGCCGGTACTTCGAGCTCGGCCGTGCCACCGGGGCCGAGCGGCAGATGCGAGGGCTCGAGAAGGTCGAGGAGGGTCGCGCCCTCGGGCTCGTCGGACAGCGAGAAGGTCGTCGTCACCGGCACCTCGGCGAAGTTGTGCACCGCGATGACACGACCGACGTCGGCGGCGAGCGAGTGCACCAGGAGAGACTCGGCAGGCTGATCGATCACCTCGAGCGTGCCCCACCCCAGCTCCGGCGAGATGCGGTAGCGCGAGGTGAGGGCACGGATGAAGGACAACAGCGACCCGCTGTCCTCGAGCTGGTCGGCCACGTTGACGTGCTCCGGCGCGTAGCCGTCCGCGGGCGGCGGGGAGACGAGCCGCCGGGGCGCGGCATCCGAGAATCCTCCGTTGCGGTCCGTGGACCACTGCATCGGGGTGCGCACGGATTCACGGCCGGCGATCTCGATGTTCTCGCCCATGCCGATCTCCTCGCCGTAGAACAGCACGGGAGTGCCGGGCAGCGTGAAGAGCAGGCTGTACGCCATGCGGATCCGGCGCGGATCGCCTTCGAACATGGGCGGGAGACGGCGTGTGATCCCTCGCCCGAACACGCGCTGCCGTTCGTCCGGGGCGAAGGCCTCGAACACCTCCTGCCGTTCGGCGTCGCCGAGCTTGTCGAGGGTCAGCTCGTCGTGGTTGCGCAGGAAGTTCGCCCACTGCACCTCCGATCCGAGTGCGGGGCGCGCACGCAGCGCGGCGATCAGCGGGGCAGGATCCTTGCGGGCGAACGACAGGTACAGCGCCTGCATCCCCACGAAGTCGAACTGCATGGTGAGCTCGTCACCCTCATCGCCCCCGAAGTACTTCAGCTGCTCCTCGTACGGCAGGTTCACCTCTCCCAGCAGGATGGCTTCGCTCGACCGACGCTGCAGGAAGCGACGGATGTCGCGCAGCAGGTCGTGCGGCTCGGGGATGTCGGCCCCCTCCGGGATCTCCAGCAGGAACGGCACCGCATCGACCCGGAAACCGGAGATGCCCAGCTGCAGCCAGAATCCGATGACCTTCGCGATCTCGTCGCGCACGCGCGGGTTCGCGATGTTGAGGTCGGGCTGGTGTTCGTAGAAGCTGTGCTGGTACCACTGGCCGGATTTCTCGTCCTTTCCCCAGATGCCGTTCGCCTGCCCGGGGAACACCGCGTTCTTCTGCCCTTTCGGAGGCGGGTCGCTGCGCCACACGTAATAGTCGCGGTACGGCGAGTCGACGCTGCGCTTGGCGGCGAGGAACCAGGGATGCCGGTCGGATGTGTGGTTGATCACCAGGTCGACGATCACCCGCATCCCGCGGTCGCGTGCGGTGCGGATCACCTCGACGAGGTCGCCGTGGGTGCCGAGGCGGGGGTCGACTCCGTAGAAGTCGCTGACGTCGTAGCCATCGTCGCGATCCGGCGTCGGGTAGAACGGCATCAGCCAGAGGCAGGTCACACCCAGTTGCGAGAGGTAGTCGATCCGCCGCGCGAGCCCCTGCAGGTCGCCGACGCCGTCGCCGTCGGAGTCGAGGAAGGTCTCGACATCGAGGCAGTAGACCACGGCGGTCTTCCACCACAGGTCGCTGGTGTCGGTGATCTTCACAGTCGCTCCTTCAGGTCGGGGATCAGTTCGGATGCCGCGACCTCGAGGAACCGCGACTGGTCGGTGCCGACGTGGTGCAGATACACGCGGTCGAAGCCGATCCCCGCCAGGTCGGCGATGCGGCCGGCCAGCGACGACGCGTCATGGTCGATCAGGACGGACTTCCGCAGCCCCTGCTCGTCGAGCCCTGCCACGGCGGCCTCGAAGTCCTCCGGCTGCTCGAGATCCCAGGTGACCGGGGGCGAGAGCAGGCCGTTCTTCCACTCCTCGCGGGCGATCGCGAACGCGGCGTCGTCACTCTGAGCCAGGCTGAGATGCACCTGCAGGATGCAGGGGCCCGTGCCGCCCGCGTCGCGGTAACTCCGCACGACGCGGTGCAGGGCCGCCGGATCTTGGATGACCGTCGCGAGGCCATCCGCCCACGACGCCGCCCAGGCGGCGGTCTCGGCGCTCACCGCGGTCGCGAACAGCGGCGGTGGCTCTGCCGGCCGGCTCCAGACCCTGGCTCGATGCACGCGCACGAGGCCGTCGTGGTCGACCTCTTCGCCGTCCATCAGACGCCGGATCACGTCGACGCTCTCCCGCAGGCGTTCGTTGCGGACGGGCTTCGGCGGCCATCCTTCTCCGGTCACGTGCTCGTTGACGGCTTCGCCGCTCCCCATCGCCGCCCAGAATCGTCCGGGGAACATCTCCTCCAGGGTCGCGAAGGCCTGCGCGATCATCACCGGGTGGTATCGCTGCCCCGGCGCATTGACCATGCCGATCGAGAACCGCGTGCGCGCGAGCGCTGCCGCGATCCAGCTCAGCGCGAACCCGGACTCGCCTTGGCCCGGAGTCCACGGCGCGAGGTGGTCGGAGCACATCGCCCCGTCGAAACCGGCACCCTCGGCACCGATCACGGCGTCGAGGAGCGCGCTCGGCGGGATCTGCTCGTGCGAGGCGTGGAATCCGATGAACACCATGCGCCGAGTCTTCCAACGAACGAGGAGGCCCGATAGTGGTGGACACCTGGCGGGCGGCCTGCGAAAATGCCCGTGGTTCGTCGCCTTCGGGTACAGATGCAGGACGGTTTCACGGTTGCAGGACGAATCGCCGTCGGATCTCCCGACATCCGTGAATCGGTCCTGCAAGTGGGACCGCGGACGACGTCGTTCCCGGGCAGGATGGACTCATGAGCGCCCATCCCCTGGAATCGCGACCCTGGCTCGACTCGTACGCGGCGGGCGTCCCCGCAGAGATCGACGAACCGACGCAGACCCTGCCCCAGATGCTGTCGGCGAGCGTGAAGGCGTTCGGCCGGCGTCCGGCACTCGATTTCTTCGGGGCGGTCACGACGTACCGGGACCTCGGAGATCAGGTCGCGCGCGCAGCGGAGGGTCTGCGG
Source organism: Microbacterium sp. NPDC055665 (assembly GCF_053618035.1). Lineage (NCBI taxonomy): Bacteria > Bacillati > Actinomycetota > Actinomycetes > Micrococcales > Microbacteriaceae > Microbacterium > Microbacterium sp. NPDC055665. The sequence continues at coordinate 440,989 of NZ_JBSHGY010000003.1, forward strand.
CGGCTCGGGGTCGGCAAGGGCGACCGGGTCGCGCTGGTGCTGCCCAACTGCCCGCAGCACGTCGTGGCCTTCTACGCGACCCTCCGCCTCGGTGCGATCGTGGTCGAGCACAACCCTCTCTACACACCCCGCGAGTTGCGACACCAGTTCGAGGATCACGGTGCGCGGGTCGCCATCGTGTGGGACAAGGCCGCCGACATGGTCGCCGGTTTTCCCGCCGATCTCAAGGTCGAGCACATCGTGAGCGTCGACATCACCGCAGCGATGCCGCTGTCGAAGCGCGTGGCGCTCCGCCTGCCGCTGCCCAAGGCGCGTGAGGCGAGGGCGAAGCTGACCGGCACACCGAAGGCACGACATCTCGTCTCCTGGAAGAGCCTGGTCGACCACCGACATCTCTCCCGGCGCGTGCCCGGTCCCGCGTTGGACGACACCGCGCTGCTGCAGTACACGAGCGGCACGACGGGCGTCCCGAAGGGGGCGATCCTCACCCACTCGAACCTTCGGGCCAATGCGATGCAGGGACAAGCGTGGGTGCCAGGCCTCGTCGACGGACAGGAGACGTTCTACGGCGTGCTGCCGTTGTTCCACGCCTACGGCATGACGCTGTGCCTCACGTTCGCGATGAGCATCGGCGCACGGCTCGTCCTGTTCCCCGCGTTCGATCTGGGGCTGGTCACGGCGGCGGCGCGCTCGACCCCGCCCACCTTCCTCCCTGCCGTACCGCCCATCTACGACGCGCTGGCACGAGCGGCCGCGCGTGGCACCATCGACCTCTCGACGGTGCGCTTCGCGATCTCCGGCGCGATGAGCCTTCCGATCGCCACGGTGCAGCCGTGGGAAGAGGCGACCGGGGGCCTGCTCGTCGAGGGCTACGGCATGACCGAGAGCTCGCCGGTGGCGCTCGGCAATCCGATGGGGCCGACCCGTCGCCCGGGCACCGTCGGCGTGCCCTTCCCGAGCACGGAGATCCGCGTCGTCGACCCGGAGGACACGGACGTCGACAAGCCGGCCGGCGAGCGCGGGGAGCTCCTCATCCGCGGCCCGCAGGTCTTCCAGGGCTATTGGGGGCGTCCGGGTGAGACGGCGGATGCGCTGCTGGCCGACGGCTGGCTCCGCACCGGGGACATCGCCGAGGTCTCGACCGACGGGTTCGTGAGCATCGTCGACCGCCTCAAGGAGCTCATCATCACGGGCGGCTTCAACGTGTCGCCCAGCGAGGTGGAGGACGCGCTCGTCGCGCACCCGGATGTCACCGCCGCGGCCGTCGTCGGGCTTCCGAGACCCCACGGTGGAGAGGATGTCGCCGCCGCGGTCGTGCTCCGCGAGGGCGCCGCCCTCGATGTGGATGCGCTGCGCGACTTCTGCCGCACCCGGCTCACGCCCTACAAGGTGCCGCGCCGCATCACCGCCGTCGACGACCTGCCCCGGTCGCTCATCGGCAAGGTGCTGCGTCGCCAGGTGCGGGATCAGCTGCTCGCGGGGCGCTGAGACCGACGGCTGACCCGGTGAGCGACCAAGAGCACCGCGAGGACCCTCCCCCGGAGCGGGGGGAGCGGGCGGAGCTGGAGCGCCGGCTGGCCGAGATCCAGGCCGCCCTCGAGGTGATCGCGCGGGAGAGACTGCGCGGGACGCTCGCCACACTCCCCCCGGACTACGGCGAGGAGGAGCTCGAAGCCGAAGCGGACGCCATCCGCGTCCGGCTGGGCACGCCCGCAGCGCTGGGACGCCCTCCCCGGGAGAGCTGGGCGGGCTGGGCTGCGCTGGTCGTGGCGATCGCCGCCATCATCGCCGTGGTGGCACTGCTCATCCGCTGATCCCGTCCCGCCGCCTCGCGATCATGCGAGGTGGCGGCCCAGCGCGTCGAGGAGACCGCGCGTCCCCGCCTCACGACCCTGCCCGTCCGCCCAGAACTGGTCGAAGAAGACGCCATGCTCCGTGTGCGTGAAGCGCGTACCGGCATCGATCGGCTCGAACTCCAGGGAAGCCACGGACGTCGACATGTGCGCCCCGTCGAGCCACATGTCGTATGTCGTGACGATGCGGACGTGCTCGACGATGTCGGTGTACGTCGCCTCGTATCGCGAGACGGGCCCGCCGTGGAACTTGCCCTCGTCGATATCGCGTCCGCCGACCCGGAAGTCGAACACCCACTCCCGGGTGCGGATTCGGTCGGCGTCGCCCCACCAGCTCCGCTTGCTGTCCTCGTCGGCGAACGCGGCCCAGACGCGGTCGAGGGGCGCGGGGTAGTCGCGGGTCAGGGTGAATCCGGAGTGCGCGAGTCGGCGTTCGATCGTCATCGCCGCCTCCTATCGAGCCAGGGTGACGTGGATCACACCGCTCTCGGCGACCTCGCTCGTCACCTCGTGGGTGTGCTCGAAGCCGACCAGATCGTCCCACAGCCGATGCCCGCGTCCGAGGAAGATCGGGGTGACCATCAGGTGCAGGTCGTCGACCAGGCCCGCGCGCAGGAAGTCCCGCGCTGTTCGGTACCCTCCGCCGACCCGCACGTCGAGGCCGCCGGCGGCCTCCTTCGCCTCGGCGAGCACCTCTTCAATCGGGGCGTCGCGGAAGTGGAAGGTGGTTCCGCCGTTCATCGGAAGCGGCGCGCGGGGTGCACTGTGAGTGAGCACGTAGACCGCGGTGCCGAACGGGGGCGTGTCGCCCCACCAGCCCTTCCATTCCGGATCGTCGGGGAAGGAATGGAGTCCGAACATGCCGGCACCCATGATCTCGGAGCCGACGCCGTCGAAGAACGCCGCCGCATAGCGGTCGTCGATGCCGGTCGTGCCCGCGCCGCTGGCGTCGCCGAAGATGTTCCGGCGGAACGTGCGGGTGGCGGCGTACGCGGCGGTGAGGCGCGCCCAGTCCTCGCCCATCGGATTCTCGGGGGTCGCGTCCGACGGCGTGTAGCCGTCCAGCGAGGTGAACAGGTCCAGGCGGACACGGGTCATGTCAGTTCTCCTTCGGGGCCGGGCGAGCGAGGTGGATGCCGAGGCGGTCGGCCTGGTGCTCCGCGGGCGTGCGCTGCTCGCCGAGCCACAGGTGCAGCACGTCCAGGGCGCCCGGTCGCAGGCTCACGGTGCGCACCCGCCCGAGCTTCTCCGACGTCACGACCCCGGCGCCCTCGAGCACGCTCAGGTGCTGCATGAACGACGGCAATGCCATGTCGAACGGAGCCGCGAGATCGGAGACGACAGCGGGCGATTTCGCCAGCCGTTCCACGATGGCGCGACGCGTGGGGTCCGCGAGAGCGCGGAGCACGGCATCGATCCGATCGTGATACTTAGGCATGCACCTAAGTATCACGATGGATGAGTTGGGCGTCAACCATTCACCCGGCGGAGAAGAGCCGATCCAGATGGACGCGGATCGCCGTGCGAGCAGCATCCGCAGTGATCACGCCGAGATCAAGCAGGGGCGCGAGGCCGCTCAACGAGAGCAGCAGATCGGTCTCGACGACCGCGTCGCGCTCGCCCGCGATCGAGCCGTCTTCGATCGCGCTCCGGATGATCCGTTCGATCCCGTCACGTCCGGCCTGCAAGCCGGTTCGCGCCTGGTCGTGCAGCTGCGGGTCGTGCAGCGCCTCGAGAACGAAGGCGGCGTGCAGGCGACTCGTCGCGCGGGAGTCGGCCCGGAGAGGGAGTAACTCGATCAGGGCAATCTCCAGAGCCTCCCGGGTATGCGGCGCGCGCGGTAGAGAACTCGAGGCCCGAGCGACGCGATCGGCCGTCCCTTCGGCCGCGAGCTGCCGGGCGAAGGTGAGCATCTCGCGGCGCGATGAGAAATAGTGCTGGAGCTGCCCGAGCGAGACTCCGGCCTCCTGCGCCACCACCCGCATCGTCGCCCGCCCCCACCCCTGCTCGTCGACGACCTTCCAGAGAGCGTGCGCGATCTGCTGCCGCCGCTCTCCGTGGTCCACCTGTTTGGGCATCCGTCATCCTTTCCAATACAGATGACATAATACAGTTGACCTGCAAAAGACGGGGAGGACGCGATGACGTACCGCCAACAGCCCGCTGCCTTCTTCAACCCGTATGCGATGCCGATCGACACCGAGGTCGCCATCGCCCTGCTCGCGGACCTTCAGATCCGTCGTGCGATCGAGCGCGGCGAGTTCGACGACCTCCCCGGCAGCGGCCACCCGATCGATCTCTCCGACAGCCACGACTCGGATTGGTGGTTCAAGAGGCTCATGCGGAGAGAGGGCTTCGTCGTACTGCCGTCATCGATCCAGCTTCGCAAGGACGACGCGGCGCTCGACGCGCGACTCGACCTATGTTCGGGCGAGAACGAGGTTCGCCGCGAGGTCGAGGAATTCAACCGACGAGTCATCCGCGCCCGATACGACCTGTCCGATGGCCCGCCACTGGTGACCATGCCGCGTGACGTGGACGAGACTGTTCGAGCATGGGCTGATCGCCGAGCGCAGCGCGCGACGGACGCACGCGAGCGGCAGCGCCTGCAGGACGTCGTCAGCCCCTCACGTCGTCGCCGCCGCGGCCATCGGGAACGCCGTCAATAGGTGCCGCGACTACGCTGAGACGTATGGCAGACGATGTTCGCAACGTGCTCGAAGCCCTCTCCACCATCGACGAGCACTGGCAGCCGCATCGACTCACCAGCATCAACGACTACGACGTCAAGGTGGTCAAGCTGCAGGGTGAATTCGTCTGGCACACCCACCCCGACACCGACGAGCTGTTCATGGTCGTGAGCGGCCAGCTGACGATCCAGCTGCGTGATCGGGATGTCGTGCTGAACCCGAACGACGTGTTCGTCGTGCCGCGCGGAGTCGAGCACTGCCCGAAGGCGACGGACGAGGTGCACGCGATCCTGTTCGAGCCAAAGGGCACAGTGAACACCGGAGACGCCGGCGGCGACATGACCTCCGACCTGCACGAGTTCGACTGAGGTCATTACGGCTCAGCCGAGCGCCGTGCGCCGTGAGCCGTGAGCCGACGCCTCACGTCCTGGGGAGCGCGAAGGCGGCGATGAGGGCGTTCGAGAGGACGGCGCTCATCGTGCGGGTCACGGCCTCCGCGGCTGCGGCCGCACCCCAGTCGCCACGCTCGATCGTCTTGGCGCGGGTGTAGACGTCTCCGCTCCACGGGATCTCACCGTTGAACTGCGGCAGTGTTCCGCTCGCGGAGAGGAGGGCGATGCTCGCGGCAGTCCGGGTGTCGGGTGTCTCGCCGTCCGTGAGGACGGAGCGCACCCGCTCGATCAGCGCGGCGCGTCGGTCGCTTCCCAGGGCGAGCTTCGTGGTCGGGAAGATGCCGAGCGATCTGCCCTGTTCTCTCGTGAGGTCGCCGCGCTCCACGAGGCGATCGAGGACCGGCGCGCGGAGGTTCGGGCCGATCGCCGCGAGCACCGTCTGCACATCCCGCGGCTTCTGTTCGATGTACTCGAGCGCGGGCGCGAGCACCTCGTCGGGCGCAGCGTGGGATTCGAGCGCGTGGATGCGGTTCGTGAGCGCGCCCTCTTTGCGCACCTCGATCCGCTCCTGCAGCGCCAGGTCGCCCAGAGCGGCGCCGCCGAGCACATAGAAGAGGATGTTCTCCCCCGCGATCGAGCCCGAGTCGGGTTGGAAGAGCAGGAGCATCACGTCTTCGACGAACAGGGGGTCACCGAGGTGCGGGCTCGCGGAATCGTCCGTGGATCGGGCATCGCGCTGGTCCGTCATGGTCACTCTCTTTCGTCGTGTGCGGCATCGCGTGCGGCATCGTGTGCGGCATCGGCGCTCGGTGAGGAGCGCGACCCCGACGCCTGCTCCCGCGCGAGCACGGATGCTCGGCCGAGGACGTCGAGTTGCGCCTCGTTGTACAGCTCGGTGAAGGTCTCAAAGAATGCCTGCGCCGTGACGTGCGCCCCCTTCGACAGGTGCTCGCTCTGGTCAATGAGCCAGGGGTAGTCGGTGAGGTGCTGCGCGATCACCGGCGCGAACATCTCGGCGATGCGTTGACGGGTCTCTTCGTCCGCATCGACCGGGAGTGCTTCGAACTCCGCACTCCCGTCGTCGGATTCGGTCTCGACCATCGTGCGCAGATCCGCCATCGCCGCCGGATCGTAGAGCTGCTCGTACACGAGCATGAGCGACCGCTCGGGCGTCGACAGCCTTCCCGCGACGTCCTCGAAGCCCGCGGGCAGGTCGGTCGTGGACGTTCCGTCGACGATGGCGCGGATCTCTGCCCGGGCACGCTGCAACCGCTCGATGCTCGCGGCGAGATCGGCATCGATCGCCAGCAGCGCCGCTTTCGGGGTGTCACCGCCGGCGCCGACCGACTCGATCTGGGCCAACGGGACGCCGAGGTCGCGGAGCCGGCGGATCTGCAGCAGCCGGACGAGGTGTCGGGCGCGGTACTGCTTGTAGCCGTTCGACATCCGCTCCGGCTCCTCGAGCAGGCCGGAGCGGTGGTAGTGACGCACCGTGTTCACGGTCGTCCCCGCCAGCTCGGCGAGTTCACTCGTGCTCCAGGGCATCGCCCATCCCTTCTGTCGACGTTCATGGCCGGGCCTCGGCCGCGGCGTTCCACCCCATTCAAGACCCTGTTCTCACAACAGGGTCAATACCCCGCAGTCGGTCTTCCGAGGCGCTTGACCCTGTGCTGTGAACAGGGTCTGTACTGCTTCTCGCACCCCGCGGCCGCGAGCCCGCGCTGAAGAGCCCGCGCCTGAACAGAGAAAGAGAGACCGCCATGGTGGACAACCCCTACGAATGGCTGCAGAACGCCATCGACCAGCTTCCGGAGTTCCTGCAGCCGCTTCTCGTCATGCTGGCGGGCGCGATCCCCTACATCGAGGGTGAGGGCGCCGCCGGCCTCGGCATCCTCGCGGGCATCGACCCGATCGTCGCCGCCGTCGCGGGAGCGGCGGGGAACATCCTGTGCGTGATCGGAGTGGTCTTCCTCGGCTCGCGCGTACGAGAGGGCGTCGTGGCGCGGAAAGCCGCTCGGACCGAAGCGCATCGTCTCGAGCCCTCGCTCGTCGGCGGCGCAGGCTCGGGGACGGATGCCGGCGGAACTTCGCCGGGAGACGGGGATCCGGAGAAGCCCTCACGGAAGACCAAAGGACGGGCCAGGCTTCGACGCTGGCTGGTGCGCTTCGGCGTTCCCGGCGCGAGCATCCTGGCTCCGCTTGCCCTTCCCACGATGCTGACGGCCGCGTTCTTCGTGGGATCCGGCGTCAGCAGACGCTGGGTGATTCTGTGGCAGGTCGTCGCGATCGTCTTGTGGACGAGTCTGATCGCCGTCGCGGCGACGGGCGCACTCGCCCTCCTCGGATGGTGACAGCGTATGGAGCGGCCGCTACACGGCCGCAGTGACACCTTCAGCCGAGTTCGTACTCCGGGGTTTCGGGTGGGTCCAGGGGCGGCCCCGACGGAGACTCGACGCCGCGGGTGAGCGCCTGCAGGTGACGGACCAGTTCGGGATCCTTCAACTCCGGTGCGCTGCTGCTGATCGCCTTCGCCACGATCTGGCTGGCCGGACCGATCAGGAACTTCGCCGACACGACGGTGCCGTCCTGCTCCCGCACCGGTATCTCGATGATCTCCGCGCGCTCGTCCTCCCCCAGCGCACGTCCGTACGCCAGCAGGGCATCCGCGATGTCGTCGCCGGTCAGGAACACCTCGCCGCCATACAGGATCGCTCGCATACTGCCGTTCTACGCCACGTGGGCCGTATCCCCGCGCCCCTTGCCCGCTCATCCGACGGGTGCTAGCGGCAGTCAGCTGTCGACGGCACCGAGCTCTTCGCGAAGAAGAGCAGCGCCCGCGGTGAGCGCGCGCAGTTTGCCGCGGGCGACGTCACGCGGCAACGGCGCCAAACCGCAGTTCGTGCTCGGCACGAGCTTGTCGGCATCGACGAAGCGGAGAGCATTGCGGAGAGTGTCCGCGACCTCTTCCGGGGTCTCGATCGTCTGGCTGGCGACGTCGATGGCTCCGAGCATGACCTTCTTGCCCCGGATGAGCTCGACGAGGTCGAGGGGAACGTGGGAGTGGTGGCTCTCCAGCGAGATGGTGTCGATGCTCGAGCGCTGCAGCAGCGGGAACGACGTCTCGTACTGCCGCCACTCCGCCCCGAGCGTCGCCTTCCAGTCGGTGTTCGCCTTGATCCCGTAGCCGTAGCAGATGTGCACCACGGTTTCCGCGCGCAGTCCCTCGGCCGCCCTCTCGAGTGCCGCGACTCCCCAGTCCCGCACGTCGTCGAAGAACACGTTGAAAGCCGGCTCGTCGAACTGGATGATGTCGACGCCCGCCGCCTCGAGTTCCCTCGCCTCCTGGTTGAGGATCGTCGCGAACTCCCAGGCCAGCTTCTCGCGGCTCTTGTAGTGGCGGTCGTAGAGCGTGTCGATCATCGTCATCGGACCGGGCAGTGCCCACTTGATCGGCTGATCGGTCTGCTGGCGGAGGAACTTCGCGTCCTCCACGAACACGGGCTTCTCCCGGCCCACGGCACCGACGACCGTCGGCACGCTGGCGTCGTAGCGGTCGCGGATCCGGGCTGTCTCCCGCTGGTCGAAGTCGACGCCGGACAGATGCTCGATGAAGGTCGTGACGAAGTGCTGACGGGTCTGCTCCCCGTCGCTGATGATGTCGAGGCCCGCGAGTCGCTGCTCCTGGACGGCGATGCGCAGCGCATCCTGCCTGCCCTCGGCCAGTGCCTCGCCCTCCAGTTTCCAGGGAGACCAGAGGGTCTCCGGCTGCGCGAGCCAGGAGGGCTTGGGCAGGCTGCCGACGATCGAGGCGGGCAGGAGCGTGTTCACGATCGGCGATTCTCCGTTGCTCATGCGACGGAGACCAGGGAGTCGGCGGAGTAGCCGGCGGCCCACTGCTCGAGGAGGTCGCCATGCGGCTTCACGAGGTGCTCTTCCGCGTACTTCCCCTGCTCGGCCGCGAGCCGACTGCGCTCGTCGCGATCGTAGGCGATCTTCGTCACCGAGTAGTCCTGCTGCTCGAGCGTCGGCCGATAGACCTTCGCGGCGGCCGAGTTGGCGTTGTAGATCTCCGGTCGGTAGATCTTCTGGAACGTCTCCATCGTGCTGATCGTGCCGATGAGCTGCAGGTTCGTGTAGTCGCCGAGCAGGTCGCCGCGGAAGTAGAACGCCAGCGGCGCGACGCTGCCGCGCGGCATGAAGTACCGGACCGAGAGGCCCATCTTCCCGAAGTACTCGTCGGTCAGCGAAGGGTCTTTCTGCTCGTACTCGACACCGAGGATCGGGTGGTGGTTCTCGGTGCGACGGTAGGTCTTGCTGGTCGAGACGCTGATGCAGATCACGGGCGACACCGTGAAGCGCTCCCGGTAGGCCTCCGAGTCGAGGAAGTGCTGGAAGAGCTTGCCGTGCAGGTCGCCGAAGTCGGAGGGAACGGTGAACCCTCCTGCTGCTGCGGTCGCCGCCGGGAGCCGCACGCTGAAGTCGAAATCGCGCACGTAGGACGAGAAGTTGTTCCCCACGATCCCGTGGCTGCGCTTTCCGGTCAGCCGGTCGACGATCTGGATGTCGAGGACCTCGAGCAGTGGGAACTCCTGATCCTCTCCCGCTGCGGCGAACTGGACCGCGACGGAGACGATCTCGAGTTCGAGGGTGTAGCGGTCCCCCTCCGGGTTGTCCCAGCCCGCGAGATCGTTGAACCGACGGTCGATCATCGTCAGAGCGTTGCGGAGGTTCTGCTGACGGTGTTCACCGCGCGCCAGGTTGGCGAAGTTCGTGGTGATGCGGGAGTTGTCCGACGGCGAATAGTCCTCGTCGAAGCGGGTCGTCGTGATGCGGAACGTGAAGTCGTGAGCCATGAGGGGGTGCCAATCGGTGCGCTGATCGGCCGGGCTCGGCCTCGCGAAAGGGGATGCCTCCATGGTGCGACCTGAGCACCCCTATCGGGAAATACTCGGCGGCTATGCCATGGCATAGTCTGAGGCTATGGTCAAGCGTTCGAGCGGCATCACACTGCAGCAGCTCACCTACTACATCGAGGTCGCCGCGGAAGGATCGATCAGTGCCGCCGCGGACCTGCTCTACGTCTCGCAGCCCACGATGTCGGCGGCGATGAAAGACCTCGAGAGCCGAGTGGGCCGCATGCTCCTCCTCCGCTCCGCCCGCGGCGTGACCCTCACCACGGATGGCGTGGAGTTCCTGGGGTACGCCAGGCAGGTCGTCGAGCAGGTCGCGCTCCTCGAACAGCGCTACCTCGACCGGCCTCCGTCACGACGCCTGCTCGGGGTCTCGACGCAGCACTACTCGTTCGCGGTCGACGCGCTGGTCCGGATGGTGAAGGCGACCTCGGCGGCCGAGTACGAGTTCTCGCTTCGGGAGACCCGCACGTGGGACATCATCGAAGACGTCCGCACCCTCCGCAGCGAGTTGGGGATCCTCTACCGCAACGACTTCAACCGCAACGTCATCGACAAGCTGCTCCGCGACTCCGGACTCACGTTCCATCCGCTCTTCGTCGCCGAACCGCACATCTTCATCTCCCGCAAGAACCCCCTCGCCTCGCGGGATCGCGTGACCCTCGACGACCTCGCCGAGGTGCCGCGCCTGACCTTCGATCAGGGCGCGAACAACTCCTTCTACTTCGCCGAGGAGATCCTCTCGACGCTCTCGAGCCCGCAGGACATCCGCGTCTCCGACCGCGCGACCATCTTCAACCTCATGATCGGACTCGACGGGTACACCATCTCGACGGGAATCATCAGCGACGACCTCGACCCCGAGATCGTCGCCATCCCGCTCGACGTCGACGAGCGCATCGAGATCGGCTGGATCGGCCACTCCGCGATCCCGCTCACCGAGCAGGCGCAGCGCTACCTCGCCGAACTGCGCACCGTCGTCTCGAGCTTCGGTGTGACACTGCTCGGGTGAGCTTGTCGGGATGAGCGGCGTGCCGCGGCGGATTGTTACGCGCTCTCGAGCTCGTCCAGGAACGATCGGGCGCCTTCCGCGGCGTCGACACGGAGTTGATATTCAGTGGCAGAGTCCCCCGTTCTGATCATCGTCTCGGCAAAGACCCCTGACCACGATCCCTCTGGGTCGAGGTAGCGGTTCACCACACGCCGGATCTCGACAGGATCCGACGAATCCATAGTGGCGACAAGCTGGCGAGCAACGGCCCGCGCGGCCTCGCGCGGGCCTCCCTCGTTGTAGAGGATCACGAAAAGATCATCGAAGGAGAAAACGATTATGACGTGAGGGCTGCATCGCGGGATACCGTGCGCGGATCCTCCGCAGCGTCTCAACTACTCCGACAGGGAGTGGCCGAGCACGGAGAAGGTCGCCAGCTGGGCCGCCGTGGCGCTCGCCCCTCGCCTGCTCACCAGCAGACCGACGACCGACTCGGTGACGAGCATCAGCGCTGCGCGCGAGGTGTACAGCAGCTCATCGCGGAACGAGTCGTTGATCGGAGCGACGACGAGGGCCACGTCAGCCATCTCCGCGACCGGCGAGCGCGGGAACGACGTGATCGCGAGCACACGGGCACCGCTCGCCCGGGCGGCCGTCACCACGTCGATCGATGCGCGGTTCACCCCCGACCCGGACACGACCAGGCAGGCGGAGCCGGCGCCGAGCTGCGAGGCGGTGATCTGCTGACCGAGGGTGTCCGCCACGTACTCTGCAGGGCGCCCGGCGGAGGTCAGGCGCATCGAGAGATCGGCTCCGACCGGTGCGGAGAGGCCGTTGGCCGCGACGAGCAGCCGCGTCGCCCCGTCGAGCTCGGCGACGAAGGCCGCCAGGGTCTCCTCGGTGACGGCGGACACCGTGTGGGCCAGGCGGGATGCGAAGCGGTCGACGGCACCGCGCAGCGCCCCGAGCATCGTGGCATCGGCGGTGGTGTCCTGCGGGGGTGCGGAACTCGCCCGCTCCCGAGCGAGCGCCACGCGCAGCTGCGGGTAGCCGTCGTAGCCGAGGGTCTGGGCGGTGCGGACCACGGTCGTGCGGCCCACCTCGACGGCATCCGCGATCTCCTGCGCCGTGCGCTCGATCGAGAGATCGACATCCGCGGCGATCGCCTCGGCCACCCGACGCTCGCTCGGCTGCATCGACGGCGCCAGCATCGCGATGCGGGCCGTCGGCGGTGTCTCAGCGGGTCCCTGCCACATCGGCGCGCTCCTTCTTCGGTTCCACGATCGCCTTGACCCGCGGGCCGCGCATGATCCGGCGGCGGATCGCACCGGAGACCGTATCCATCAGCATCGTCGCGAGAACCACCACGATCAGCAGCATCCCGACCGTATCCCACTCGCGGAAGTTCGTGTAGTTGGCGAGCATGCTGCCGATCCCACCCGCGCCGACGAGCCCGAGCACCGCCGAGGTGCGGATGTTGATCTCGAAGCGGTAGAGCGCGAACGACAGCAGGGTCGGAGCCGCTGCAGGCCAGAGCGCCCACCTCGTGACCTGCGCCGTGTTGCCCCCTGCGGCCCGGACCGCCTCGGATGCGCCCTCCTGAACCGACTCGACCGTCTCGTAGACCCACTTGGCCTGGGTGCCGATTCCGGCGATCGCCAGCGCCAGCGCGCCGGTGAACGGGGTGAGGCCGGTGACGGTGAGCAGCAGCAGCGCGATGATGACTTCGGGCAGAGCCCGGATCACGGCGAACACCCCGCGCAGCGGGAGCCGCACCCAGACGGGTCCGACGTTGTTCGCGGCGAGCATGCCGAGCGGGATCGACACGATCACGCAGCCGATCGCGCCGATCCATGCCATCGAGATCGACCGCCACGTCTCGAACAGCGCCTGGGGCAGCTTGTCCCAGTTGGGGTCGGCGAACATGAGCGTCAGATAGTGCGCGATCTGCGCGGGCAGCGCGCCGAGGTCGTTCCACGGGATCGGGAGCCCTGCCGCCGCGGCCAGGACCACGACGCCGACGATGACGGCGACGACTGTCGGGACGAGCCGGGACGGATGCCGGGGCAGGTCGAGTCCGATGCCTCGCGCGGTGGTCGAGAGCGTCATACCAGTCGCCTCCGCAGGAAGTTCGAGAACACTTCGATGAGCACGACGACGACGAGGATCTCGAGCACGATCACCGCGACGTCGTCGTAGGCGTAGAACGCCCGCCGTTCGTCGAGGAGTCGGCCGATGCCGCCGGCGCCGACGATGCCGAGGATCGCGGAGATGCGCACGTTGAGCTCGAGGGTGTACAGCCACTGGTTCGCGAACAGTGGCCAGGTCTGCGGCAGGACGACGCTGCGGTTGATCTGCGTCTGGCTGCCGCCGGTGGCACGTCCGGCCTCGATGACCGGCAGATCGGTGGAGTCGATCGCCTCCGACACCAGCTTGACGATGATGCCGATGTCGAAGAGGAGCAGGGTGAGGAGACCGGGCAGTGCACCGACGCCGACCATCGCGACCAGCACGGTCGCGTACACGAGGTCGGGGACGGATCGGATGACGTTGATGACGGTCCGCACCGCGATGCTGGTCGGGCTGTTCGGGTTGGTCGGGGCGGCGGCCCACAGCGTCAGCGGCACGGAGATCACCGCAGCCACCGCCGCGCCGACCACCGCCATCTGGAGCGTCTCGAGCATGGGCCCGAACGTGCGCGGCAGGAACGAGAAGTCCGGCTGCAGGAACTGCACGAGCAGCGCGGATCCGTTGTCCCAGTTGCGGATGAGCGCGCCGAAGTCCAGCTCGATGCCGCCGATCGCCGGGATGCAGGTGGCGACCGTGAACGCGGCGAACGCCAGCACGACGAGACCGGTGCGCAGCCTCGACGAGGGCTTGGGCGGAACGACGAGGGGTCGGGTTTCGGTGGTCATGCGCCGAGCACATCCCTCGGCTGGATCGGACGCCCGTAGATCTGCTCGAAGTCGTGGTCTGCGGCATCCGCTGCCGGCCCGTCGTACACGACCTCTCCGGCCCGCAGACCGATCATGCGCGTCGTGTACTGCCGCGCCAGGTCCATGAGGTGGATGTTCACGAGCACGGTGAGGTGCTCGTCGAGGTTGACGCGGCGCAGGTCGTGCATGACGGCGTGCGCAGTGGGCGGGTCGAGGCTGGCGACCGGCTCGTCGGCGAGCATGACGCGGGGCTGCTGCGTCAGAGCACGGGCGATCGCGACGCGCTGCTTCTGGCCTCCCGAGAGCTGCCCTGCACGACTCCAGACCTTCTCGAGCATGCCGACCGAGTCGAGGGCGCGAAGGGCGAGCTCGCGATCCTGCGCCGTGCTCAGGCCGAGCACCGTGCGCCAGGTCGCGGTATGGGCGAACCGACCGACCAGCACGTTGCGGTACACGCTGGCCCGGTCGGCGAGGTTGAACCCCTGGAAGATCATGCCGATGTGCCCTCGGGTCTCGCGGAGCCGACGTCCGCGCAGGCCGGTGACCGCGTGCGGACCGACGGTGACAGTACCGCTCGTCACGGGCACGAGACCGTTGATCGTACGGATCAGCGTGGACTTGCCCGAACCGGAGAGGCCGACGACGGAGACCATCTCTCCGGCGGCGATGTCGAGGGACACACCGCGGAGGGCGCGGGTGCCGTTGGGATAGGTGACCGAGACGTCGTCGAGACGGATCGACCACGACGCGGAGGCCGGGAGCAGGGCCCCGGCCTCCGCGCGATGCAGATCGGTGTGCATGTTCTCAGTTCTGCGTGTCAGTTCGAGAACTCGGCGAGGATCTCGCCGTAGCGGGTGATCTCGTCTTCGGCGGTCTCGCTGGTCCAGTCGGAGAGTCCGACGAGGTCGAACATCACGGATGCCGCCTCCTCGGACGAGTCGGCGTAGTCGTCCAGCAGCGTGGTGAGCTCCGCGACGAGGTCGTCGGGAAGAGTCGAGGTGACCGCGACGCCGCCGTTGGGGATCATCTCGGTGTAGGCGAAGGCCACGACCTTCTCGGCGATGTCCGGGGCCTCCTCGGTCACGGTCGTGCGGGCGTCCCAGTACGCGAAGGAGACCTCGGCGTCGCCGTTGTAGACGGCGAGGACCGCGTTGTTGTTGCCTTCGACGGGCACCTGCGTGATCCCGGCATCCGTGTCGACGCCCTGCTCGCGCATCGCGACGACGGGGTACTGGTAGCCGGCCGGCGAGGTGGCGGCCTGCAGGGCGACCTTCGTGCCGTCGGCGATCTCGCCGAGCGCCTCGATGCCGGCGGGACCGGATCCGGTCGCGTCCGCGGCGGCTTCCTCGATGCCGTTGCAGTAGGAGAGCTCGATGCCGCTGGCGGCGTAGGTCGACATGACCGGCTCGTCCTCGCAGTACTTGTCGGGGTTGTTCGTGTACGCCACCGAGGCGTACGAGGTGGCGCCGAAGCGCACGTCGCGGAGGATGAGCTCGGCGTCGTATCGCTCGGTCGCGTTGTACAGCGATCCGGCGTCGGTGATGATGACCTGCGCCTGGTCGGTGCCGAGGGCCTCGACCGTGGCCGCGTAGTCGGACGCGACGACCCCCTTCACCTCGATGTCGAGGTTCTCGGACAGGTACGTGGTGAGCGGGTCGAGGGCCTGGGCGAGGTCTTCGCCCTCGACCGACGGCACCAGCGAAAGGGTGATGGAGGACGGCCATTCGGTGGCCTCGTCTGCCGTCTCGGCGGGTGCGCTGCTGCTGCAGCCGGCGAGCGCCAGGACGGCGACGGCGGCGATGCCCGTGGAGAGCAAGGACTTACGCATTCGGATCGTGCCTTTCGGTGAGGGTGGTGCTGCGGGGGGTACTGGAAGCCGCGGTCGCGGCCCAGGCTTCGATGTCGCCGTACAGGTCGGCGATGGTCCGGCCGCGCATCGTCACGGCGGCCGGGGAGCGTTCGGCGGTGGCGCCCACGAGCGCCGTCGCTGCGCCCTGCTCGGCGGCGGGAGCGAGGTCGAACTCGAAGATGTCGCCGACCGAGAGGACGGGCCCTTCGGCGACCGCCGCCCGGATGATGGGGATGAGCCCCGACGGCTTGCCGACCGTGAAGTGCAGGTCGTCGAACAGGTGGGTGACGCCCCACCCATCCAGTACGGGGCGGATGCCGGCACCCGGCGCGTTGGTCGCGAGGACCACCCGAACCTGCGTATGGATGCGGTTCAGGAAGTCGGCGAGACCGGCGGGCGGCGCGATCGCCGCGTGCTCGGAGCCCAGCAGCGCCCGGGACGACTGGTAGGCGGCCTCGAGCGCTTCGGCCGTCACCCCATGCCCTGCGGCGAGCGTGCTGATCACGTCGTATCCATCGCGGGCGTCGGTCTCCCCACGTTCGAATGCGGCGAGGGCGGATATCGCGCGATCCGCGAACGTCGGGTCGTCGGCGGAGGCTGCGACGGCGCGGGCGAAGGCTTCGAGCGGTCCGGCGCCGAGCGCGATGGTGCCGTCGAAGTCGAGGACGATAGTGGGGGGCACGGTTCTCCTGGTCGGGATCGGGACGATGCGTCCATGCTGACAGTCGTTTATGGACGGGATGACCACGCTGTATGAACAGCGCGTGAACTCCGATTCCGCTGGCGCCGACCGCGCCCGTTACGCTCATCGTCGTGATCGATCGATTGGATGCCGCAGCCGCCGCACACGATGCCGCAGATGTGCTGTCGATGTTCGACTGGCTCGGTCCGGCGATCGATGCCGATGCTCGGGACGACCGTTTCGCCCGCTGGGGCCGATCCACCGTCGTGGACGAGAACGTCGGAGCGCCGGTGCTGTCGCGGTCGATGTTCGAGGCGCTGCACGACCGCGCCGGACTGGACGCGGCGTGGCCCGTCGGCAACGCCGGGCTGCTGCACGTGTACGGCTACCTGCTCTCCACCACGCCCACCCCGTACGGCCTCAAGCGCGACCGCTGGCTCGGCGGCGACCTGGCCGGCGCGTGCGGACTGGCGCCGGATGCCTTCGTCCCCTGGGTCGGCGAGCGCACGCTCCTCGACCGGGTGACCGAGACCGCCGCGGGGCTGATCACCGACGCATCGGTGCGACGGCAACCGCTGGGCGACCGGGAAGCCATCATCGCGATCGCCGACCGGCAGCCGCACCCCTCGGCGCTCGCCTACGCGCTCGACTCATCCGCGCAGGGCCTCCGGCTCATCACGATGTTCCCCGTCGGCGACCCGACCGCGCTGCTCACCGACCTCGACGCCGAGTCTCCGCGCCTCCGGTGGAACGCCGTGGCGTGAGCGCCACAGGCCTCAGCCTGCCGACGCTTGAGGTCCCGCCACGCTCATAAGTGTGCGATGGTGGGAACACCACCAGCGACCATCTCGGTCGCGCCTCTTGGCACGGGTTCCGTGGCGAAAAGAGGTCACCCTCATGGGCAAGTTCATCTACGAAGGCGGAGTCAAGACGGAGCTGGAGGATCGCGCCCTCACGCATGTGCAGCTGGTCATGACCGCGAAGCTCCGGCGCGGAGAGCCGTTCGGCTTCACGTGGAGAGAAGACCAGAGCGTGGGCGGCGGCCGGACGACGGTGTGGATCCATGCCGGCAGCTCGCTCGTCTTCAAGTACAGCGGAAGCCGTCAGCCCGCGATCAATCGCGATTGGATCGAAGCCCTCGCCTTCACGGCGAACTCGCCGAGCGGCCTCTACCTCGTTCCCGAGCCGCAGCAGACCGCATCCGCGGAGCGGGTCGACGTTCCCGCGCACGTCTAGCCGGCACTGCCGTCGGCCCCCTCATGCTCACGACCGCTACCCGTGGGCACATCAGTAAGCAACCCCCCATGCGGATCAGCACACGCGGGAATACGGTCGCACCATGAACACGGAAGCCGACAGCATCACGCACGTCGCGATCGACGGGCGACGCTTCCGCCTGAACGGCGAGCGCGATCTCGTCGACCTCATGTCACAGATCGAGGCGGCTGCACGCTCGGAGCCGACGTTCGTGCACCTTTCCGACGGCGATGAGCTCGTCAGCGTCCTCGTCTCCTCGCGATCGAGGATCGTCATCACAGTGGAACGGGCGGGGATCGCGGCGATTGCGGACGAGCCTCCCCTCGCACCGTTCCTCGACTGGGACTACTGACGCTCGACCCGCGGCGCTGCCGAGCCCCGCTTGTGGCGCCGGTCCTCTCGGATGACGCTGATGATGCTGATCGTGGTCGCGATGAGAAGCAGGACCTGGATGGTGACCTGGAACGGGTTCGGGCTGTCCGCGGAATGGGACTGCGGCACCGACGCTGCGGGGGTTCCCGCACCCGAGGCGAGGTAGAGGACCCAGTCCGTGAGGGCATGCACGATCATCGCGACCCAGAGCCGCCCGGTCACGCGCCGCACCCAGTAGTAGGCGGCGCCCGACGCCGCGAGGAACGAGACCTGGAAGGCGATCGCCCCGAGCGGTGCCCCGGCGATCACGCTTCCGGGGGTGTGCGCGAGCGCGAACACCGCACTGGTGGCGAGGAGAGCCACGAGTTCGCCGTGGCGCGCGCGGACGGCCGTGAGCAGCACTCCGCGGATGAGCAGTTCCTCACCGAAGCCGACCATCAGCGTGCCCGCCGCGATGACGAGGATGAACCCGATCGGACGCGCCGCCCAGGGGACGTCGCCGAGCTGGCTGATGGGCAACAGCACCACGAAGACGGGGATCGAGATGAGCCACCAGCGCCGCGGTGTCAGGCTCGGCGTCGGAGGCTCGCGCCACACGTCCTGGCCCCAGCCCGCCCAGCGCAGGAGCACGAGCAGCCCGACGATCGCGATGGCGAGGGGGATGAAGTGCCCCAGGGCGAACTGGGCGAGCACCTGGTCGTCACTCACCAGCCCGCTCAACACGTTGCCGAGCCCGGCGGCCAGGAGAACGTAGACGACGACCGCGGCGAGGGCGAGCCAGATGCTCCGCGGGCGTCCGGACGTCATCGGCGACGGGTCATGCACGAGCATCGATCCGCTCGTTCGCGCCCCGGATCACGAAGGGGACGAAGATGAGGGCGAGGACACCGGCAATCAGGTACACGATCGGTCCGACACCGGCGAGGGCGCCCGGGGCGCCGTGGCCGACGGCGAACGTGGAGAAGTCCCACAGGCCGTGCAGGACCATGGACCAGATCAGCGTGCCGGTCGTCCGGCGCACGATGTAGAAGATGGTGCCGCCGAGGAACGCGAAGGCCACCTGCTGCAGCGTCGGAAGGAGGTCCTGACCGGACGCGGCGTTCATGAGGTGCATGAGCGCGAACAGCGCCGTGGAGACGAACCACACCCATCCTTCGCCGAGCTTGCTTCGCAGCGCCGTGAGCAGCAGACCGCGCGTGGTGAGCTCTTCGGTGAAGCCGACGAGGATGAGGACGACGGATGCCGCGAAGAACGCCCCGTCGTACGAGGCCCAGTCGGTCGCGGCAAGGCTGATCACCAATGCGACGACCATGATGATCGGCGCGATGATCGGCCACCGGACGCTGCGCTTGCGCTCGTGCAGGGCGGGCCGCCACCAGCCGAGGAGCGTCGTCGTGATCGCCAGCAGAATCGCGGCGACGATGAGCGAGAGCCCGGCTCCGAGGAAGAGGTTGCTCCCGCTCTCCCCGAGCTCGTCGTAGGGCACGCCGCTCAGCCGCTGCACCAGGAACACCACCGCCACGTAGCCGAGGAAGATGGCCAGGCCGATCCACACCCGAGGGCGGACCTTCAGAGTCTCCGTCATATCGCACATCTTGGCAGAGCCGGATTGCCGACTCGTTACATCTCGCCGGCGCTGCATGGTACGTCCATCCGTCGCCCAGGTCGAGGGAGGCGGCGAAAGTCGCCCCGCAGAGGAGCATGGCCTCCACCCAAGACCGAGCCGACGGAGGCATCATGTATTTCCACGTGCAGGAGTTCATCAACGAGATCGCTCAAGACGAGCCGGATCCCGCAGCCGCGAACGCCCTGCAGGAAGGGCTCGGCGGGCAGTTCGGTGAGATGCGGACGATGATGCAGTACCTCTTCCAGAGCATCAACTTCCGGGGCCCCGACGGCAAGCCATACAAAGATCTCATCCAGGGCATCGGCACCGAGGAGATCAGCCACGTCGAGCTGATCGGGACGACCATCTCGCGACTGCTCGACGGCTCCCCTCAGTACCAGGGCAAGCCGACCGATCCGGTGGACGCGCCCGGCGCCGGGGGTGCCACGCCGCTGCGGATCGCTGTCGACACCAGCAACATCCACCACTATCTCGTCGGGGCCCAGGGAGCTCTTCCGGTCGACGCGGTGGGCAACCCGTGGTCGGGCAGTTACGTCTACAACTCCGGAAACCTCGTGCTCGACCTGCTGTACAACCTCATGCTGGAATCCACCGGCCGACTGCAGAAGTGCCGTCTGTACGAGATGACGGACAACAAGATGGCCCGAAGCACGATCTCGTACCTCATCGTCCGGGATCAGGCCCACGAGAACGCCTATGCCAAGGCCCTCGAGACGCTCGGCGTGAACTGGCGCACCTCCCTCCCGATCCCGAAGACCAACGCCGAGCAGTTCCCGGAGGTGAAGAAGCTCCTCGATCTGGGGCTGCAGAGCAAGCAGTACTCGTTCGATCTCACCGCCCAGTCCGAAGCCGGCAAGATCTTCCAGGGCGCTTCGCCCTCGAACGACGGCACCGAACTCGACGCCAGCGAGCAGGCACCTCTCGGATCGCCGATGACCATCTCGCCGGAGCGCTTCGAGGAGTTCTCCCCCGGCGCGGACGAGGAGCTGCGGGCGCTGATCGAAGCGACCGCCGCGATGGAGATGGCAGACATCGACGCCACCTTCGGCCGCATGAAGTGACTCGCGAAGAGAACCGGCCCTGTCCCTCAGTCGAGGGGCAGGGCCGGTTCTCGTTCGCCGATGATTCAGCCGCCGGAGGGGTTCTCCAGCGGCTTGCCGTTCTCGTCGGTGGTCTCGTCGTCCAGGAGTTCTTGCGTGCTCTCGGGGGCGCCACCGGATGCCGTGTCGGCTTCTTCGTCCGCGCCCGGTGTTCCCTGCGTGTTCTTCGGATCGCTCATCATCTCTCCTCTGTCAGGTTCGACGACCATACGCTCCCGCCTTCGCGGATCAGAGGGGGTTGACCGGGCTCTCCCATCCGGAGATCAATGCGCGACTGCACCTCACGCCGGCGACGGCGGGGTGGAGAGCGAGCTCATCAAACCCCGTCACGGACTCCCTGCCGGGGTCATCTCCTACGCGATGTGGGACGCAGCGCACAGACGACGACGTGCGTGGCCGCTTGAACCCGTCACCGAGACCCGCGCGAGTGTCTCAGACACACGACGTTCGGCGACCAAGGGTTCAACAAGATCCCTGAATCTACGACTCCTGATCAAGGTCCAGTGCGGCATTCGCCTCGAGCTCGCGAAGTCGTTTCAGCTGTGCCCACGGCCAGAAGGCGATCCATGCAATGGAGACGATCGAGGCGCCCATGATCATCGAAGCGATATCCATGCGATCCACGCTATGGAACAGGATGCTCGCGAGCATCCCCCGTGCGACGGACTTGAGGCCCCGGGACGCTTCGCGAAAATGCACCGCGGACCTGCAGACCACGTCGAGGGTGGCGACCAGCTCGTCGACGTCGCCCGCCGCGCCTGGAGCGTCGAGAGGTGAGCGCCGGCTCGCACGGGGCCGGGTTCGAGGTCCTGGCGTGGATGAGCGCGCGCGAGAACACCGCCCAGGCGTACGTTCCCTTCGGAGATCGCGTCGCCGAAGCAGATCTTGAGGAGGCAGCGGGCGGACTCGGCTCTTTCGACCGTCCCTCCAGCGGCCTTTCGCTGGCTCTCAGCGTTCTGCTCACTCGTAAAGGTCGAAGTGCTGCTCAGCTCCCCGGATTCACTCCGCCGCCCTTAGCCAGAGCTCGACCTCTCCGCCATCGTGGGCCGCAGATGCCCGTCCCTTCGGCGGCCACGTGAGCGTCCCGACGTAGGTCTTGCCTTCATGCAGGCCGTAGCGGGTCTCTTACCGTGAGTCTCGCCAGGTGAAGCCCTCCAGTTCGGGTAGTGCATCACGGATCTGGGCGTCGCTGAAGGTTCGCCGAGGGAGAAGGTCGGCTGGAAGTTCGCCGGCTGGCATTGCAGCGTCCGTGACACCTTCGGCCAGCATCCGTGCTTGGGCCTTCGCCAACAGCGGCTCCTTCATCGTCCATTCCGCGAGCTGGGCGAGAACGTAGTGAAACGCGACCGGCGCCGGAAAAACGAACACACGTCGGTCGAGAACACGCGCGACCCGGCGGGTAGCCTCGCTCAAGAGCAAGGTTTCGCATCCGCGAACGGCGACGGTCTGGTTCGTCAGGCGCTCTCCGACCGCGGCGACCAAGACATCCACGAGTTCAGCTACAGGAACAGGGCTGATGGTCCGCTCCCGAAGTCCAACGGAGGCAAACAGCGGAATCGTCAGAATGGTCCGGGTCAGGTGATCAATGAAGTGGTCACCCCGACCATAGACCATCCCCGCCTTCAAGATTGTGTAGTCAATCCCTGACGCCCGAATCATCTCTTCGGCCGCCCACTTCGACTCGTGGTACGGCGAGCCCGTCCCTGGCCGTGCCCTCAAGAAGCTGAGCATGACGATCTTGCGGACGCCCGCGCGACGTGCTGCTTCGATCACCGATGCTGTGCCCTGAACGTGAACGCGGTCAAACGTCTGCTCGCCGATCTCCCGGTTGATACCTGCGCAGTGCGCGACTGCCTCACAACCCTCGAACGCTTTCGTCAACTTGTCCACATCGTCGACCGACGTACCCGCGCGGCGAGACACAATCGTCACGTCGGTCCGCGTAAACCGGCGAGCCAGGTCGCTGCCAACGAATCCGGTCCCACCGGTGATAGCTATCCTCATCATCCGACTATGGCGCATACCTACCGCCAACTCGACGAGCGCGACCTGGGCGCCAGAACTATGGCATCGCGTGCTCTCAGATGTCGCGCACTCTACATGTCTCGATCTTCGAAGACGGCGCCACCGGCCAGGAGCTCACGCCCGACGTCGAGCTCCATGCCGCGACCGTTCATGAGGTTCTCCGTAGCTGAACGAGCGATCAGCTCGGTGTGTGATCATGATTTCTCCCCGTCGACGAGAAGGTGAGCAGAATGATCCCTACGCCGGAAGCACCGGTGCCTACGGAGAATCCGTGGCCCCGGTTGGAGGCTCGTAAGGTCCTCTTGCCCTTCGTCGCGACGACCCTGGCGGCGATGGGGGCGGTTCAGGCCGTGCTTGCACTTTCCTCATGGCGTGCCATGATTCCGTCAGTCCTGTTGATCGCTGTCGCAATCGGCGTCCTGGTGTGGTTCTGGTACAACCGTATTCGGCTGGCGCGGATTCAATTCGGAGCTCTGATCGCGCACGTCTCCTTCTTCCTCGTCTTCTGCGCGACCAACGGGCTCTCAGTGCTACTCGCGGCGATCTCGCACGCCGAGTCAGGAGCAAGTATCGAGCAGATCGGCCAAGCCTTGTTCGGCACGCCATGGTTCCGCACGATACTTCTCGTTAGCTGGCTATGGAGCGGGGCGCTGCTGGCCCACATGGTGTCCTCAGCGTTCCAACGCACCTCCCACCCCTGAACGCAATCGCACCAAAGTTCCGTTAGGTGTCTACACCCCCGGCACAAAACCAGAAATCTACGTGAACAGATGCCACGTGAACAGGAGCCTCGTGAAGCTGGGTCTCACCTCCCGAACGCAGCTCGCCGCTTGGCTACATCACCAGAGCGACTGACCGCTCGCTGCCAAACCTCTCCCGGAACCGCCCACTGCGGGACCCTGCCGCGATCTCCGCCGCCATGCACTCTATGCACGGTTGCGGAAGGTGCTAGATGCTGTGAAGCAGGTACTGAAAGGTCTCGAGGATGAGTTCCACGCTGAGGTTTTCGGGAATCTCCGCATCACCTGCTTCGAACTCCGCGAGCTCGACCCCCGCACGGAGCCAGCGGGAAGCGCTGCGAAGATCGCGGCGATCTGGTGCGGGAGCATCCCCGCACCGACACGGTAGGCAGCCGGGATGTACCCGGGCTCGAGTGCATCCCAATCAACGTGGATCCAGACAGGGGCGACCCGCGACGAGCTCGAGCATGCGCTCCGGACGGCTCTCCGCCGGAGCCAGTACGCGCACACCAGCGCCGGCGAGCAGGTCGCTCTCGGCGTCATCGATATCGCGCCCACCGACGACAATGACCTGCGTGGGGTCGACACCGGCACCGTGCCCCCTGTCCCAGAACCCGCACGCGGCGGCGATGACCATACCGCCGAGGTAGCCCGAGCCCGTGGTGGTCGGGGTATTGAAGTCGCCGTGTGCGTCGATCCACAGCACGACGGCATCTGGGTGGCGTTCGGCGACTGTAGGCAGCGTTCCGAGGCTGGCTGCGCACGTATTCGTCACCAGAAGTGGCACTTGGCCCGCACCGATGGCGGTGCCCGCGGCGTCGCGCAAACCGTGAAGCGTCTCCGTAGCCTCAGCCAAATCGACGGGCCAGTCGACGGTCGCCGCCGCTGAAGGCGAGCCGACGGTCACGGGATCAACGCCGAGAAGCGCCGACAGGGCTCCCCCGACCCGCCGCGCGCCCACGAGGGCCCCATCGGTCCGGTCGGCAACCCGCCCCTGAGAGACGATAAGAGAAATGGAGGAAGACAAATACCCACCTTTTCACTCTTTCCCAGCCCCGCCCGACAGCCGGAACCATCTTCCCCCGCTCGATAGGCGCCCCCGCCTTAGGGCGTGGTTCGTTCCGATTGGGCGCTGTTTGAGTGAGTGAGGTCGAACAGTCGGCCGATCCCGGCGAGCTCGGCGCCCTCCGGGAGCGCCCAAATCGCTCGCCCGCGGCTCACGGTCGCTGTCAACGGCCCGACGCCGGGGACGCTCGGCCATGCGGCACGACCGCGGGCCGCGATGACCAGTTGCAGCACCCGAACGAGGCTCACCACGAGCTGAGCATGGCCAGCATCCTCGACGATGTAGTTGACGGACCCGACCCGCACCGAGACGACGGCGCGCCCCCCGTACTCCCCAACCCCAAGGGCTTCTACAGTGCCGATCTCAGGCCACGCCGTGGCGAAGTCCGTTCCGGCCTGCCTCGCCGCGGCCTCGACTCGCGCCACCTGCTCAGGCGACGACGCATCCGCGGCGATGCCATCAGCCACCACAAACAACAACTGCTCTTCCACCACAGTCCTCCTAGTTCTTCTCGGTAGGAAGACGCCGTTGCGGCGCAATCATCACCCAACCAACTTCAATGCCGCGATCTCAGCTGGCGAAGACCTGCTCAAGGTATGGTCTGGACATGCCCTTTCTGTCGACGCAGGAGCTTCACCATTCCTGCCAACGCCGACACTGAGCCGGAGTGGCACACACTGGTGTGAATCACAGTCGCGATCGCCGGGGGCCTTATTCTTGGAGTCGCCATCGCAGCCGCGGCCGCAACCGCTCTCAGCGGCTCCGCTAGCTAAGCGTGAGCCACCCGCACCCCAGAGGCCTGTGCCAGTCGGTCAGCGTGGGCGCAACCAGCAGGCTCCGCCCCCGTCTACGGGACGCGATCCCGTCGGCTCGCTGAGCCGGGACGATCATCCGCACGGAGTCGCTGGTGAGCGCTCCCGCTGGATCGCCGACTCTAGAGCTGCGAGGTTCAGAAGAAGATAATGGTGGCGGGTGTGGCGTCTTGCCCTGATGCGGACGCCAGAACTTGATGCTCTGTTTGGCGGCCAAAGATGCTGCCACGTGAGGAAATTGGACAACATGGTGGTTGGGACTAATGGTCGCAAGGGGAACTTCCCTGCGGAGCATACGTCGTTTGTCGGACGTCGGAGGGACTTGTCGTCGGCGCGCACGACCCTGGGAAAGACGCGGCTGTTGACGATCGCGGGGCCTGGCGGGGTCGGCAAAACCCGATTCGCGGTTGCGCTCGTCGACAGCGTACGCAGACAGTGGCCGGATGGGGTGTCGTTCGTCGATATCAGCGGTATAAGCGAAGCGGGTTCGGTCGTCGATGAAGTCAACCGCGTGCTTGAACTAGCGGATGTGCAGGGTGAGGGGTTTGAAGTATTTCGCCGTGCATATGCAGAGAAGAATGGCTTGATCGTCATCGACAACTGCGAGCAAACGCTCGCAGCATGCGCGAACCTGATCGCCAAGGTCTTGGAACACTGCCCGCGGATGTCTGTCGTAGCCACCAGCCGTGAGGCGTTGCAGATCACCGCTGAGATGGTATTTCCCTTGGCTCCGCTCGACACAGAAGCTGCGACGCCGGGAGGCATATCCCATGCGGCCACGCTGTTCATCGACAGGTGCTCCCCCATGATGCCGGATCTCTCGACAGCTGATATTAGTTCGATTGGCGAGATCTGCCGCACGCTTCAAGGTATGCCGTTGGCGATCGAGCTCGCCGCGTTGCGCATTCGTATTCTCACCCCGCATCAGATTCTCGAACAGCTCTCGGCCCCACTGGCTCTGCTTGTGAGAGGAAAGCGGGATGCCCCCGATCGGCAGCAGACTCTGCGCGCCACAATCGACTGGAGCTATCGGTTATGCAGCGAGGACGAGCAGGCCATGTGGCGCCGCATGTCCGTATTCGTCGGCGGATGGGACCTTGACGCAGCGGAGTGGATGAACCGCGACACGCCCTCTCGCGAAGCGACGTGGCAGTTGGTTGAGTCCTTATTGGACAAGTCACTGCTAACTCGACAGGTCTCGGCGGGCGTCGTCGTGTTCGACATGCTGGCCACTATTCGCCAGTACGGTCTCGATGCCGCCGATCAACACGAGCTCGATCAAACACGCGCGGACCATGGACGCTTCTTCCTCGATCGCCTGGAGGCGCTTGAAGCAGAGTGGTACGGTCCAAATCAGGCGCGATGGCTCGAATTCGTACGACGGAATCTCCCGAACATTCGCGCCGCACTCGACTACGCGATCGACCGTGGCGATGCCGCTCGCGCGGCCACTCTTCTCATCACAGGGTGGAGAATCGTGTGGCAGATGCAGGGACACTCCGACGAGTTCATTCGTCGCGCAAATGCCATCCTTGAGATCGACGCGGACCCCACTGCCGAGCTCTGCCAGCTCATGGGCTGCGTTGGGAGTTGGGAAGGCCTCTTGGGCGATCCCGAAAGAAGTCAACGGCTCCTTGATCGTGCTGACGAGATCGCCGAGGAACTCGATGACGATTTCTTGCGATCGTTCACCCTTACGGGGAGGGGAGACGCAAGCTTTGACCGCAACCTAACGATCGCTGCATATACGAAGGCGCTTGCACTCCAAGGGGGAACCGACCAGATCATTGCACGTGACGCGACCGCCGAACGCCTTGCAGGCATGCACGCCGCTGTCGGCAACGTGGAGATTGCCGAACGCATGCGTAGCGCGTTGGTCGACAGGGCCGACCAGATGGGCGAGTCGCTCGAAACAGCGGAAATGCTCATGCAGTCTAGCTTCGTGGCAGTTCGGACCCAGCAATGGGAGGACGCTACTCGGATGTTGCACCAGGCGCTGAGCCTCAACAGTCGAATTCATCATTCCGCGGGGATAACCAAAGCTCTGGAGGTACTCGCGAGCGTGTCCACGTCAGCCCGGGAGTATGTTCGCGCCGCAACCCTGTTGGGGATCTCACACCCCACGGGCGACCCGCGGGGTGCCATCGCAGCTTCTTACCCGGGCAACAGCACGTCCCGCTCTGACGCCGAGCGCGTAGCGCGGGAGGCCCTCGGGCCTCGCGCTTTCGATGCGGCCTATAAGACTGGCGCACAGCTCTCGCTCGACGAGGGGGTGGAGTACGTGCTCGGGGTCCGGCGGCCTTCTCGGCCAGCTCATGTTCCGGGCGGCCACGCGCAGAGCCAGCTAACACCGCGCGAACAACAAGTCGCGCTTCTTGTCGGGCAAGGACTCAGCGCCCGGGAGATCGCCGATCATCTTGTCATTTCCAGGCGCACAGCCGAAGGGCACGTGAACAGGATCCTCGTGAAGCTGGGGTTTACTTCCCGGACGCAGCTCGCCGCTTGGGTCCACCGCCAGGGCGACTAACGTTCCGGAGCAGTCGGGCGCTACTTTTCGAATGTATGTCCGACTCGCACATGGATACTCCGGCAGCTCTCACAAGGTTCAGGCGCGTGGCCACACTGCGCATCCAACGCGAAATTGGCATCGTTGTCGCTTGTTCGGGCGTGTTCGCCGCAAGGTACCGAGAGCATGAGCGCTGATCACACCATCACAGGAGGTTCTGTTCGGGCTGATAGAAGTCGCTGAGATTCGGGCTCCATTGTGGTCAGACGTTGCCGATCAAGAAGCGGAGACATGATGTTTACACGTATCAGGACACGAATGGGATCTATGGGAGCGTCACTCGTGCTGGTGGCCGGCTCGATTGTTGCGCCCAGCACCGTAGTGCTTGCCGTCGATGCAATGGATGCGACGGTGAGCACCGTCGGTCTGGTCATTCATGCTGAAGGCGATGAGGCTGTCGTTCGTCATGGCAGATGAGGTGCAGGGTCGCCTCACTCGCTCGCCCGCGAGCTCTGGCGGAGCACTCCGGATCTAGAGATGTGTCGACGCGCTTCCTTCGAGCACGCGGCATCTTGAGCCCGGGAGGATGAGCGGGGAGGAGTCCCCCCGCTCATGCCGAGCCGCCACAGGGGTCGTTCAGCGCTCGCCTGACATCATGGAAGTGACATGATCCTGAGGATGCGTATGCCCCGTCGACGACCGCGCCGTTGGTTGGCCGCCGTTACTGGTGCGAGCCTTGTCACACTCAGCGGTGCTGTGCTGAGCGCCGCGGTGCTG
>NZ_JBSHGY010000004.1:0-292641 GCF_053618035.1 Microbacterium sp. NPDC055665
GCGCCGAGGAATCGGCGCCGCTCCGTCGTTTCAGAAGCGTCTTGTCAGAAAGGCAGCAGCGGGTCGATCGCGACCGCGACGAAGATCAGCGTCAGGTAGGTGATCGAGGCGTGGAACACGCGCATGGGCCGCGGCTCGGTGCCGTGGACGGCGCGGTTGTAGAGCCGGTGCGACTCGTAGATGAACCATCCGCCGAAGACCGCCGCGGAGACGGTGTAGACCAGGCCCATGTTCGCGATCGGGACGAGGAGCAGCGAGCACGCCACGGTCGCCCACGCGTACAGGATGACCTGAAGGCCGACCTGCGAGGCGTTGCGGGTGACACCCAGCATCGGCACGTCGACGTCTTCGTAGTCGTCCTTGTACTTCATCGACAGCGGCCAGTAGTGCGGCGGCGTCCAGAGGAAGATCAGGAGGAAGAGGATGAACGCCGGCCAGTCGAGGGAGCCGGTCACGGCGGCCCAGCCGATGAGAACGGGGAAGCACCCGGCGATGCCGCCCCAGATGATGTTCTGCTCGGTGCGCCGCTTGAGGATCATCGTGTAGATCACGACGTAGAAGAAGATCGCCGTCGCCGACAGCGCGGCGGTCAGCCAGTTGGTCGTGGCCAGCAGCCAGACCGTCGAGACGATCGCGAGCGTCCAGGAGAAGATCAGCGCACCGCGCGGGCTGACCTCGCCCGTGACCAGCGGCCGATTCTCGGTGCGATGCATGTGCGCATCGATGTCTCGATCGAGGTACATGTTGAACGCGGCGGCGGAACCGGCGCTCAGCGAGCCGCCGATGACGGTCGCCAGCACCAGCCACAGGTTCGGCAGGCCGCCCTGCGCCAGGAACATCACCGGAACGGTCGAGACGAGCAGAAGCTCCAGGACACGCGGCTTGGTGAGCGTGACGTAGGCCTTCACCGTGCGACCGATGGACGACTTCCTCACGGTCTGATCAGACATCGTCGAGATTTCGATCGCCTCCTCCGCACATGTGACCGGACAACCTCTCCAGTCTATGACACCGGATGACGTCGTCCGCGCCGCCGTCTCGCGTGGCACGACAGTCGTCTTCGCTATGCTGAGAGCACTCGCGCGCCCGGCGCTGCGCACACCCCTCCACGCGTCTCCGCGACGGTGCAGGATGCGCCAGGGAAGTTGCGGATGCGCCAGGGAATAAGGGCGCCCTCGAAACTGTCGGAAAGGGCATGAACGTGTCGGAATTGCAGTGGGATGAGATCGATCGACGCGCGGTGGACACCGCCCGAATCCTGGCGGCCGATGCCGTCGAGAAGGTCGGCAACGGTCACCCCGGCACGGCCATGAGCCTTGCTCCGGCCGCGTACCTCCTCTACCAGCGCGTGCTGCGCCACGACCCGACCGACGTCGACTGGCTGGGCCGCGACCGCTTCATCCTCTCCGCAGGACACTCCTCGCTCACGCAGTACGTGGAGCTCTACCTCGGCGGCTTCGGACTCGAGCTCGACGACCTCAAGGCGCTGCGCACGTGGGGCTCCCTCACCCCGGGTCACCCGGAGTACGGCCACACCAAGGGCGTCGAGATCACCACCGGCCCGCTCGGCCAGGGCCTCGCCTCCGCCGTCGGCTTCGCCTACGCCGCCCGCTACGAGCGCGGCCTGTTCGACCCCGAGGCCGCACCGGGCACCAGCCCGTTCGACCACTTCGTCTACGTGGTCGCCGGCGACGGCGACCTGCAGGAGGGCGTGACCAGCGAGGCATCCTCGCTCGCGGGTCACCAGCAGCTCGGCAACCTGATCGCGATCTACGACTCCAACCAGATCTCCATCGAGGACGACACGAACGTCGCCTTCACGGAAGACGTCGCGAAGCGCTACGAGGCCTACGGCTGGCAGGTGCAGACCGTCGACTGGAAGAAGACCGGCGAGTACGTCGAAGACGTCGCCGAACTGTTCGCCGCGATCGAGGCGGCCAAGGGCGAGACCTCGAAGCCCTCGCTGATCATCCTCAAGACGATCATCGGCTGGCCGTCGCCTGGCAAGCAGAACTCCGGCAAGATCCACGGCTCCGCTCTCGGCGCCGACGAGCTCGCCGCCACGAAGAAGGTCCTCGGCTTCGACCCCGAGCAGAGCTTCGTGGTCGCCGACGACGTGCTCGCACACACCCGCGGTCTCGCGGCTCGTGCCGCCGAGGCTCGCGCCGCCTGGCAGGAGTCGTTCGACGCCTGGGCCGCCGCGAACCCCGAGAAGAAGGCGCTCCTCGACCGGCTCGAGGCGCAGGAGCTTCCCGCCGACATCACGACCGCGCTCCCCGTGTTCGAATCCGGCAAGGAGGTGTCGACCCGCGCCGCATCCGGCCAGGTCATCAACGCCCTCGCCGCCGAGCTTCCCGAGCTCTGGGGCGGTTCGGCCGACCTCGCCGAATCGAACCTCACCACGATCAAGGGCGCGCCGTCGTTCATCCCTGCCGAGTGGTCGACCCACGAGTGGTCGGGCAACCCGTACGGACGGGTGCTGCACTTCGGCATCCGCGAGCACGCCATGGGCGCGATCGTCAACGGCATCGTCCTGCACGGCAAGACACGCGCGTTCGGCGGCACCTTCCTCATCTTCAGCGACTACATGCGTCCCTCGGTCCGTCTCGCGGCGCTCATGAACATCCCGAGCATCTTCGTCTGGACCCACGACTCCGTGGCCCTCGGTGAGGACGGCCCGACGCACCAGCCGATCGAGCAGCTCGCGACGCTCCGTGCGATCCCGAACTTCACGGTCGTCCGCCCCGCCGATGCCAACGAGACCTCGGCCACCTGGCTCGAGATCCTCCGCCGCCACGAGGGACCGGCCGGCATCGCCCTGACCCGCCAGAACATCCCGGTGTTCGAGCGCAGCGAGGGTGCAGCCTCCGGCGACACGTTCGCTTCGGCGGACAACGCGGCGAAGGGCGCCTACGTCCTCGCCGAAGCGCCGAACGGCACGCCCGACGTCATCATCATCGCGACGGGCTCGGAAGTGCAGCTCGCCGTGAACGCCCGCGAGGCGCTGGCTGCCGAGGGCGTCAACGTCCGCGTGGTCTCCGCTCCGTCGCTGGAGTGGTTCGACGAGCAGGACGAGGAGTACCGCGAGAGCGTGCTTCCCGCCTCCGTCACGGCTCGTGTCTCCGTCGAGGCGGGCTCCGTGCTCTCCTGGCGGGGAATCGTGGGCGACCGCGGCCGCTCGGTCGGCATCGACCACTTCGGCGCCTCCGCCGATTACAAGACCCTGTTCGAGAAGTTCGGCATCACGACCGAGGCCGTCATCGCGGCCGCACGCGAGACCATCGCCGCAAACAGCACCAAGGAGAACGCATGAGCACCCCCACCGCACAGCTCGCCGCCGCAGGTGTCAGCATCTGGCTCGACGACCTCTCCCGCACCCGCATCGACTCCGGCAACCTCGCCGAGCTGATCTCGTCGCGCAACGTCGTCGGCGTCACGACGAACCCGACCATCTTCGCGAACGCGATCACCGACAAGAGCAACACGTCGTACGATGCGCAGGTCACCGAGCTCGCCGCCTCCGGCGCGAGCGCCGAGGAGGCCGTCTTCGCTGCCACGACCCAGGACGTGGGCGCGGCACTCGACGTGTTCCGGCCCGTGTGGGAGGCCTCGGGGCACGTCGACGGACGCGTCTCGATCGAGGTCTCCCCCGACCTCGCCCACGACACCGCGGGCACCGTTGCGCAGGCCAAGGAGCTGTGGGCGAAGATCGACCGCCCCAACCTCCTCGTCAAGATCCCGGCCACCAAGGCGGGGCTTCCGGCCATCACCGAGGCGATCGCGACCGGCATCAGCGTCAACGTCACGCTGATCTTCAGCCTGGAGCGCTACGCCGAGGTCATCGACGCCTACCTGACCGGTCTGGAGCGCGCGCACAGCGCCGACTTCGATCTGTCGAGCATCCACTCCGTCGCCTCGTTCTTCGTGTCGCGCGTCGACACCGAGACCGACAAGCGACTGTCGGCGATCGGCACCCCGGAGGCCGAGGCGCTCAAGAGCAAGGCCGGGCTCGCCAATGCGCGCCTCGCCTACGAGCTCTTCGAGCAGAAGTTCGCGGAGAAGCGCGCACAGGACCTGATCAAGCTCGGAGCGAACCTGCAGCGTCCGCTGTGGGCCTCGACCGGTGTCAAGGACCCCGCACTTCCCGACACCCTGTACGTGACCGAGCTCGTCGCCGACGGTGTCGTGAACACGATGCCCGAGAAGACCCTCGAGGCCACCTTCGATCACGGCGTGATCACCGGTGACACGATCACGGGCGGGTACGCCGAGGCGCACCAGGTGTTCGACGACCTCGCCGCCGTCGGCATCGACCTCACCGATGTCACCCAGGTGCTGGAGGACGAGGGCGTCTCGAAGTTCATCGACTCGTGGCACGACCTGCTGGGTCAGGTGGCCGAGGCTCTGGAGTCCCAGCGATGACCTTCTCGATCCACACGTCCGGCGCGGCGCGGGCCGCCATCGATGAGACCGTGCCCAGCCTGGTCCACGACCTCGTCGCGTCGCGCATCACCGGCGGCGACGCCACCCTCTGGGGCGCGGCCGCCGAGGCCGAGGCCGCCGTCCGTCTCGGTTGGGTCGAGGCCGTCTCGGTCTCCCGCCCGCTCGTCGCGGAGATCGTCGCACTGCGCGCCGAGCTGAACGCCAAGGGTGTCACCCGCGTGGTCCTCGCCGGCATGGGCGGCTCCTCGCTCGCGCCCGAGGTCATCGCGCAGACGGCCGGTGTGCCGCTGACGATCCTCGACTCCACGGCTCCCGGCCAGGTGCTCGCCGCGCTCGACGAGGGCCTCACGGACACCGTGCTGGTCGTGTCGTCGAAGTCGGGCTCCACCGTCGAGACCGACTCGCAGCGCCGGACCTTCGAGGCCGCGTTCCGTGACCTCGGGATCGATCCGGTGGAACGCATCGTCGTCGTCACCGACCCCGGCTCCCCGCTCGATGTCTCGGCACGTGAGGCGGGATACCGCGTCTTCAACGCCGACCCGAACGTCGGCGGCCGCTACTCGGCGCTCACCGCGTTCGGACTGGTCCCTTCGGGCCTCGCGGGCGTCGACATCGAAGAGCTGCTGAACGAGGCCGAGGCCTCGTCCCTCGAGGTCGCCGTCGACTCCGCCGAGAACCCCGCGCTCCGCCTCGGCGCAGCGATCGCCGCGACGACCCCGCGACGCGACAAGCTCGGTCTGATCACCGACGGCACGCACATCAAGGGTCTGCCGGACTGGATCGAGCAGCTCATCGCCGAATCCACCGGCAAGGACGGCACCGGCATCCTCCCGGTGGTGCTGCTCCCGGTCTCTCCCGAGCTCGACCCGGTGCCCGCCGACCTGCAGATCGTCCGCCTGGTCGACGACGCCAACGAGTTCCACCTGCACGAGCGCCACGAGGGCGAGATCCTCGTGAGCGGCACCCTGGGTGCGCAGCTCATCGTCTGGGAGTACGCGACCGCGATCGCCGGACATCTGCTCCGGATCAATCCGTTCGATCAGCCCGACGTCGAGTCGGCGAAGATCGCCGCCCGCGGCCTCCTCGACGCCCGCCCGGAGCCCACCGCTCCGGCATTCGTCGAGAACGGTGTCGAGGTTCGCGTGTCCGACGCGTCGCTCGCCGCCTCCGGTACCGTCGAAGGAGTGCTGGACGCTCTCTGGGCGCAGCTCCCCGCGGACGGCTACGTCTCCATCCAGGCATACGTCAACCGCCTCGAGGTCCCTCAGCTCCAGGGCCTGCGTGAACTCGTCGCCGCCGATTCCGGTCGGCCGACGACGTTCGGATGGGGTCCGCGGTTCCTGCACTCGACCGGCCAGTATCACAAGGGCGGACCGGCGCAGGGTGTGTTCCTTCAGATCCTGGAGCGCACCGACGTCGATCTCGAGATCCCGGATCGCCCGTTCACGTTCGGGCAGCTCATCCAGGCGCAGGCCGCCGGCGATGCCGCCGTTCTCGCAGAGCACGGCCGCCCGGTCGTCACGCTGACGATCACCGAGTCCTCGGACGACGTGCTCGCCCTCTTCGAAGCCGCACAGAAGTAACAGCAGGAGAATCCCCCACCCATGTCTGTTCCCATCTCGCGCGGGCACAACCCGCTGCGTGACCCCGATGACCGCCGACTCAACCGGATCGCGGGGCCCAGCGCCCTCGTGATCTTCGGCGTCACCGGAGACCTGTCACGCAAGAAGCTGATGCCCGCGGTCTACGACCTCGCCAACCGCGGTCTGCTCCCGCCGGGGTTCGCCCTCGTCGGGTTCGCCCGCCGCGACTGGGAGGACCAGGACTTCGCCCAGGTCGTCTACGACGCGGTCAAGGAGCACGCCCGGACCCCGTTCCGGGAGGAGACCTGGACGCAACTGCTCCAGGGCATCCGGTTCGTCTCGGGCGAGTTCGACAACCCCGACTCGTTCCGCAAGCTCCGCGAGACCATCGAGAAGCTCGACGTGGAACGCGGCACGATGGGCAACCATGCGTTCTACCTGTCGATCCCGCCGAAGGACTTCCCGCTCGTCGCGAAGCAGCTGAAGGACTCCGGTCTCGTCGGCGAGAACAGCGACGATGACGAGCGCTGGCGTCGCGTCGTGATCGAGAAGCCGTTCGGGCACGACCTCGAGTCCGCCCGCGCGCTCAACGCGGCGCTCGAGGTCGCGTTCCCTGCGGACTCGATCTTCCGCATCGACCACTACCTCGGCAAGGAGACGGTCCAGAACATCCTGGCGCTGCGCTTCGCGAACGAGCTGTACGAGCCGATCTGGAACCGCAACTACGTCGACCACGTGCAGATCACCATGGCCGAGGACATCGGCGTGGGTGGCCGTGCGGGATACTACGACGGCATCGGCGCAGCGCGCGACGTGATCCAGAACCACCTGCTGCAGCTGCTCGCGCTCACCGCCATGGAGGAGCCCATCAGCCTCTCGGCGGAGCACCTGCGCGCCGAGAAGGAGAAGGTGCTC
This sequence comes from Microbacterium sp. NPDC055665, assembly GCF_053618035.1. Lineage (NCBI taxonomy): Bacteria > Bacillati > Actinomycetota > Actinomycetes > Micrococcales > Microbacteriaceae > Microbacterium > Microbacterium sp. NPDC055665. Next base: position 6,942 of record NZ_JBSHGY010000004.1, read on the forward strand.
GCCGCGGTGCACGTGCCGGACGACCTCTCCCTCGCCACGGCTCGCGGCCAGTACGCTGGCGGATGGCAGGGCGGCGACAAGGTCACCGGTTTCCTGGACGAGGAGGGCATGAACCCCGACTCCACGACCGAGACGTATGCGGCCATCAAGCTCGAGATCGACACCCGCCGCTGGGCCGGCGTGCCGTTCTACCTGCGGACCGGCAAGCGCCTCGGACGCCGCGTGACCGAGATCGCCGTGGTGTTCAAGCGCGCCCCCCAGCACCTGTTCGGACGTGGCAACGCCTCCGAGCTCGGGCAGAACGCGCTCGTCATCCGCGTGCAGCCGGATGAGGGTGTGACGATCCGCTTCGGATCCAAGGTGCCCGGGAGCGGCACCAACGTGCGCGACGTCACGATGGACTTCGGTTACGGTCATGCCTTCACCGAGGCGAGCCCCGAAGCCTACGAGCGTCTGATCCTCGACGTCCTCCTGGGCGACCCGCCGCTGTTCCCGCGGCACGAGGAGGTCGAGCTCTCCTGGAAGATCCTCGACCCCGTGGAGAAGTACTGGGCGGCCGTCGGCGGCCCGGTGGAGCAGTACGCTCCGGGCTCGTGGGGTCCGGCATCCGCCGACGACCTGCTGGCCCGCGACGGACGAGTCTGGAGACGCCCGTGATCATCGACCTTCCCGACACGACCGTCAGTCAGGTCGCCAAGCAGCTCGTCAAGGTGCGCGAAGAGGGCGGCGCCGTCGCCCTCGGCCGTGTGCTCACCCTGGTAATCGCCGCACGCAACGGTGTCGCCGAAGCGGCCATCGATGCGGCGAACGACGCATCGCGTGAACACCCGATGCGCGTGATCGTCATCACCACGGGCGACGGCGAGTCCCGTCTCGACGCCCAGATCCGCGTGGGCGGCGACGCCGGCGCGAGCGAGGTCGTCGTGCTGCGCGCCTACGGAGACGCCGCGAGCAACGAGGAGAGCCTGATCACCGGCCTTCTCCTTCCCGACGCACCCGTGGTCGCCTGGTGGCCGGAGGAGGCTCCCACCTCGCCGGCGACGTCTCCGCTCGGCCGCATCGCCCAGCGCCGCATCACCGACGCCGCGACCTCCCCCGATGTGCGCGACCGGCTGGCTCTGCTCGGCCGTACCCACGCGCCCGGCGACACCGACCTCGCCTGGACGCGCCTGACGCACTGGCGCGAGCAGCTCGCCGCCGTGCTCGATCAGCCGCCGTACGAGCCCATCACGGCCGTCGAAGTTCGTGGCGGCTCCGCCTCGCCCTCGACGGCGCTGCTCGCCGCCTGGCTGCAGATGGCCCTCGACGTGCGCGTCCGCTGGTCGTACGAGAACCCGGAGCACTGGCAGGAGGGCATCAAGTCGGTCCGTCTGACCCGCGCCTCCGGCGACATCCTCCTCGAGCGGCCGTCGCCCGGCATCGCCATTCTCACGCAGCCGGATCAGCCGAACCATGATCTCCACCTGCCGCGCCGCACCCTCCGCGAATGCCTCGCAGAGGAGCTGCGCAGGCTCGACCCCGATGTCCTGTACGGTCGAGTCATCACCGAGGGCTGGGAGAAGCTGGGTCCGCCCGAGACTGGAGAGTGACGTCGATGCCGGTATCGTCCGCAGAGAAGCGGGTCGTGGTGGAACCCACACCTGCCGCCCTCGCCGCCCGAGTAGCAGATCGTTTCCTCACGCGTGTTCGCGCGCGCACACGGAACGGTCGTCTCGCCCATATCGCCCTCACCGGCGGCTCGATGGGTGGTGCCGTGCTCCGCGCCGCTGCCGACGATCCGCGGTCGGCCGCGATCGACTGGTCGCTGGTGCACTTCTGGTGGGGTGATGAACGGTACGTTCCACGCGACGACGCGGACAGGAACTCGCTGCAGTCGCGCCAGGCGCTTCTCGATCACATCCCTGTGCCCGCGGAGAACGTGCACGAGGTGGCGGGACCCGAGACCGGGCTCACCCTCGACGAGTCGGCATCGGCATATGCCGCCGAACTCGCTCGGTTCGGCACCGACGAGCACCCGTGGCCGTCTTTCGCCGTCTGCTTCCTGGGCGTCGGCCCGGACGGACACATCGCCTCGCTCTTCCCGGACCGCGACGAGGTCACCGTCACGGATGCGGCTGTGCTCGCCGTGCGCGATTCTCCGAAGCCCCCGCCCGAGCGCGTCACGCTCACGCGCCCGGTGCTCAACTCGTCGAAGCGGGTGTGGCTCGTGCTCACCGGCGCCGACAAGGCCTCGGCCCTCGGACTCGCCCTCGCCGGTGCGAGCTACACGAGCGTTCCCGCGGCCGGCGCCAAGGGCCGCAAGCGCACCGTGTTCTTCGTGGATGAGGCCGCCGCCTCCGAGGTCTCACCCGACCTCATCGATCAGGCGTACTGACCCGTCGCATCGCTCTGAACCCGTGCGAGCCGCTACGGCTGCTGTGTGGGATCGGAGCGCCGCGGCGGTGCGTCCCCGTCGTCCGGGTTCTCCGGACGTTCAGGAGCATCGACGGTCGTCGTCTGCGAGGAGGGTTCTGCCGAAGATCCCTGGTCCTGCGCGGTCGGGGTGCTCCCACGCTCGATTCCCAGCTCCTGGCTGTCACTGAGCACCTGCGGGTGGTAGCGGGCGAGGCCCACCACCCCCCACACGGCGATGGCGCCGGCGATGGCGAAGATGACCATGACCCACGGCGGCGCGGCTGCGGCCTCGCCGAGCACGATCATGCCGATCAGAACCGCGACGAGCGGATCGACGACCGTGAGGCCGGCGATCACCAGGTCGGGAGGTCCCGAACTGTACGCGGTCTGCACGAAGTACCCGCCGACCGCGGCTGCCGCGAGGAGCGCGACGACGCAGATCGCGGTGATCCACTCGAACTGACCAGCCTCGATGCGCTTGATGATGACCTTGGCGAGGGTGGCGACGAAGCCGTACAGCACACCGGCGCCGACCACGTAGAACAGCGCCCGCATGCGGTGACGGAGTATCAGCCAGCAGGCCCCGAGCACGATGATGACCACCAGCAGGAGGGCGAGGATCACGAAGAGCTCGCGTTCGGTCACCTCCTGCTCCGTGGCGTAGATCGCGGCGAAGAAGACGAAGAGGAAGATGCCGCCGACGCAGCAGGCGATAGCCGTGAGCGATTGTCTCGTCGGGGCATGACCCGACACTCTGGCGTTCAGGAGGGTCGTGATGACGAGGGCGATCGCTCCGAGGGGCTGGACGACGATCAGCGGGGCCTTGACGAGCGCGGCGAGCTGACAGACCACCGCCAGCCCGAGCATGAGCGTGCCGACGAGCCAGGAGGGCCGGGTGAGCAGCCGTTTCAGCTGGTCGAAGCTCAGTCCCGACGCGCCATCTGCGCCGCTGAGACGCTCGACCTTCTCGACGCCGCGGTGCTGGTACTGCGCGCCGAGCGACATGAAAACCGCGCCGGCGAGAGCGAGCGGGATCCCGAGCAGGATGCCGGGATCCTGGAAGGCTCCGACGAGCTGATCGCCGACCTGTTCGGCCTCGTTCATCCATACCCCAGCAGTCACGGTACGAGCCTACCGGGCGAGCACCGCCGACTAGGGTTGTGACGTGGCTGTACTTCCGATTCGCATCATGGGCGACCCCGTCCTGCACTCCCCCGCGTCCCCCGTCGACGAGATCACCGACGACATCCGCACGCTCGTCTCCGACATGTTCGAGACCATGGACACCGCCCCGGGAGTCGGGCTGGCCGCCCCGCAGGTGGGCGTCCCCCTGCGCATCTACACCTACGCCTATGTGGACGACGACGATCAGCCGTGGCGCGGGGTGCTCATCAACCCCGTGCTCTGGATGGTGCCGCTCGAACCGGGTGATCCCGATCCCGACCTCGAGTCAGAGGGCTGCCTCTCGTTCCCCGGCGAACGATTCCCGCTGCGTCGCTCGGAGCGGGTCCACGTGACCGCGACCGACCTGGAGGGTCGGCCGGTCACGATCGACGTGGACGGATGGCGCGCACGGATCATGCAGCATGAGTTCGATCACCTCGACGGCATCCTCTACGTGGACCGGCTCTCCGACGGCGACTGGAAGACCGTGCAGAAGATCGCGCGCAAGCGCGGATGGGGCCGTCCTGGGGCGAGCTGGATGCCCGGCGTGGACGACCTCGAAGGCTGAGCCGAACCCCGACTGGAGATCGTGTCCCCGAAGGCACGAAGGAAGATCACGATGAAGCTGTACCGACGACCCTCTCTGCTGTTCGCCGCGGGCGCCCTGACGCTCGCGGTCGCCCTGGCCGGCTGCGGGACCGCTGAGCCCGCGGCGGAACGCACTCCGACCGACGATGGCGGCGGTGTCACGAAGAGCGAGGCTCCCGCTGTGGCTGTCGGTGACTGTCGACTCGAAGCCTCCAGCGGCCTTCCCGAAGACGCAGAGGTCGTCCCCTGCGCGGAACCGCACGACGAAGAGGTCTTCCACGACGTCGAGCTGCCCGAGGGCGCCTACTCGCAGGAGGCCGTCGAAGCCTCCTCCGCCGAGTGCGTCGGCGATGCGTTCACGGCATTCGTCGGCGTGGCCAGGGAGGAGTCCACGCTCGGCGTGTATCAGATTCCCCCGACGGAGGAGACGTGGGACGGACCCGAGGGGCGCGTCCTCTCCTGCGTGCTGTTCGACCCTGCCGGACAGATCGAGGGAACGCTGGAGGGCGCCGCGCGCTGAGCCAACACCGTCGTCGGTGACACTCAGCCGTCCGATGCGCGCAGCGCGAGCCACGCGGCGACACGATCGTCCGGGTCCGCCAGCGACAGCCCGATCAGATCCTCGATCCGTCGGATGCGTGCCGTCAGGGTCTGCCGGTGGATCCGCAGTCGGCTGGCACTCTCCCCCCACGCGCTGTTCGTGGCGAGGAAGACCCGCAGCGTCTCGATGAGCTCGGTCCCCTGATCCCCCGCACGGAGCGGATCGAGCAATCGCCCGACTCTGCCCACCTGCTCCCGATCGAGCTGACCGAGCACGAAGGACACGGTCGGTATCGCGGTGTAGCGAGCGACACGGTCGCCGCCCGTGCGTGCCGTCTCACACGCTTGACGGGCCTCGTCGACGCTCCGGGCGAGTGACTCCGTTGCGGCCGGGCGCCCCAGACCGAGGTACAGCGTCGATGCGAACGCCTCGACGCGATGCGCGATCTCCTCGGCGTGTTCTTCTCTCAGCAGGCCCTGGAAGAGCCCTCGCTGGGAGGTGAAGACATGCTCGGCACCCAGTTCGTCCAGCCAGACAGCGAGCAGATGTTCGACGTCGACGCCGCTCGTGCGCGATGCCAGAGCGAATCCGACCAGACTCCGTTCGTGCACGCCCCAGCGGCGCAGCAGGCGCGCGGCGCCGTCGCCCCCCTCGAGCACCGTCTCGAGCATCATCGATCGGCCGAGTCGTTCGAGATGGCTGCTGTCGCGCGTCCTCATGAGCAGATCTAGCAGCGCAGCGGCCTGCGAGCTGAGTTCCCGGCCCCGGCCGGAGCTGTCGTTGCGCGGGGCGGTGACGAGCTGTGCGGTGATGTCCTGTCCGGGGCCCACGGGATGAACCTGCAGCGCTCGATGACGAACCCGGACAGGCCGACCGATCGCGACCGCTATTGCGTCGTCGATGTGGAGGCTCCCCGCGCCAGCAGTCGTGATCACTTCGCCGTGCCGGTCGAGCAGCACGGCCCATCCGTCGATCCGGTGTGCGAGTTCGGCGATGACACCCGTGATGCCGCTGCGTCGCGCCGCGAGGGTGAGGACCCGCATCGCGGAGGTGATCGCCCGCGCCTCCGCAGCCTGGTCGACGGCGAGAAGTGCCACGAGCCGAGGCATGAGCAGCTCCTGCGGCGTCCGCGCACCCACGATCGCGGTGATCCGCGCCGTGGAGAGCACCTGGCGGAGAGAAGGTGTGTCTGCGCTCGTGACGAGCACGATGCCGCGCAGGAGCGTTATGCGTTCCGGATCGTCGACGAGCGCGAGGACCGCCCGCTCGTCCGTCGTGACGAGCGTCGTGAAGAGCCGGTCGGTCGGGACGCCGAACGCGTCGATCGCGACGACCGAGTTCACGTGTCGTGCGCTGGGGACCTCCCCGTGCAGGAGCTCGCCATCCAGGTACCGCGCCACGGAGACGACATCACGAACCATGTCTCGATCATACGAAATGTCGAGAGCAGGCGAGGCGCTTCACACATTTGTCGGATGCCCTGAGCGCGTGCGCTCTCCTAGCATCGTGCGCATCCCCTCTCCACCCGAAGGATGTCATGAAAGCTGTTGTCTTCCGCGATCCGCAGTCACCGATCGAATTCGTCGACGTCGACCTCGCGCCGCCGCGCGCTGGCGAGGTCCGTGTGCGAATCGCGGCCGCCGGCGTGTGCCACTCGGACCTGCACGTCAAGCGCGGCGAATGGGATGCCGCTGCTCCCCTGGTCATGGGGCACGAGGGATCCGGTGTCGTCACCGAACTCGGCGAAGGCGTGACCACGCTCGCCGTCGGCGATCACGTGGTTCTGAGCTGGGTGCCGCCGTGCGGCGAGTGCCGCTACTGCCGAGCCGGCCACGAGGCCCGGTGCCAGAAGGTCGCGACGGTGGTCGCACCGCTCGGGGTCCTGTTCGATGGAACTTCGCGTCTCAGCCTCGACGGCGAGACGCTGCACCACTATCTCGGCGTCTCCTCGTTCGCCGAGGAGGTCGTCGTACCCGCGTCGGGTGCCGTGAAGGTCCGCGACGACGCACCGCTCGACGTCGTCGCCGTCGTCGGGTGCGCCGTGGCCACGGGAGTGGGCGCCGTGCTCAACACCGCCGCAGTCGAACCCGGCTCCACCGTCGCGGTGATCGGGTGCGGCGGCGTGGGCCTCAACGTCGTCCAGGGGGCGCGACTCGCCGGCGCGGAACGCATCGTCGCGATCGACGTGCGACCCGAGAAGACCCAGCTGGCGCTGCAGTTCGGCGCGACCGATCGCATCGACGCCTCGCAGGGTGACGCCGTCGCGCAGCTCCGTGAACTGATCTCCGACGGGGTCGACTATGCGTTCGATGCCATCGGACGCACCAGCACGACGGAACAGTCGATCCAGATGCTCGGACTCGGCGGCGCCGCCGTGATCGTGGGACTCCCCCCGACGGGCGCCCGCGCCTCGTTCGAGCCCCTCGTGCTCGCCGAGGCCGATCAGCGCATCCTCGGATCGAACTACGGATCCGTGCGGCCCTCGATCGACGTTCCCGCTCTGGTCGACCGGTACATGGACGGTCAGCTCAAGATCGACCCCCTGATCTCAGGACGGCGCCCTCTGTCCGAGGCCGCGGCCGCGCTCGACGACCTCGAGACCGGGTCGGCGCTCCGCACCCTCCTCATCCCCTGACCGCGCACCGCGGCCCCTCACCCCTGAAACCCGAATCCAGGAGAACCCATGTCTGACACCGTCGTCGCCCCACCCAGCGCGCCCAAGGATGCCGGTCTTCGCACCGGCGTCATGAGCGGCCCCGAACTCGCGGCGCAGGCCATCGCCAACATCGCCCCCAGCGCCGTCATCGCCTTCACCGCGGCGGCGATCTTCCTCGGTGCAGGAAACGGCACCATCTACGCCTTCGCTCTGGCGACCATCGTCATCCTGTGCGTCGGCTACTGCGTCGTCGTGTTCGCTCGTAAGCACGCCTCGGCCGGATCGCTGTACACCTATGTCTCGAAGGGGCTCGGACCGTTCGGTGCCTTCCTCGCCGGCGTCACCCTGCTGATCGGATGCTTCGGCATCGCCGCCGCCTCCCTCAGCGGTTCCGTCAGCTACATGGCGCAGTTCCTCCGCATGCTCGGCCTTCCGGCCCAGGGACTCGGATGGGACATCGGCCTCGCCGTGATCCTCGGCGGGCTGGCGACGCTGTTCACCATCCGCGGCATCCGTCTGTCGGCTCGGGTCTCGCTCGTGCTCGAGCTCGTCTCGGTCGGCATCATCCTCGTGCTGTTGGTCGCGGCGCTCATCTGGGCAGGACCGGCCGCGTGGGATCCCGCGCAGGTGCTCGCCACCGGCTCGTCGTTCCAGGGAGTGGCATCGGGCATGGTGCTCGGCATCCTCGGTTTCGTCGGGTTCTCCTCCGCTGACGCACTCGGTCGCGAGGCCAAGGAGCCGTACAAGGCGATCCCCCGCGCGATCATGTGGAGCGCGCTCGGCGTCGGCGTCCTGTACGTGTTCGCCGCGTATACGCAGATCACGGTCCTCGGCGACGACCTCGCCACCTCGGCCAGCCCGCTGGAGAGCATGTCGGCTCTCATCGGCATGCCGGGCTGGTTCGCCGCCGCCCTCACGATCGGCGTCTCGGCCTCGTTCTTCGCGGTCGTCGTCGCTCCACTCAACGTCATCGGGCGCATCGTGTACGTGATGGGCAAGGAGGGCGTGGTCGCCGAGCGATTCGGCCGCACCCATGAGCAGCACCTGACCCCGCACCGCGTGTTGATCATCGCCGGCGCGGCCGCGATCACCGTGGACATCGTGCTGCTGCTCTCCGGCGCGGCCACCGGCGACATCCTCGTCTGGGTCAACACCTGGGGAACATACGGCTACATGGTCGCCTATGCCCTCGTCGCGATCGCCTGCGTCGTCTACACGCAGCGGGCGAAGATGCGCAACGGACTCGTCAAGGTGTGCGCGACCATCGCGGTCGTCACCATGGCGTACGTGTTCTTCGCCAACGTCTGGCCCGTCCCGGCGTTCCCGTACAACGTGATCCCGTACATCTTCCTCGCGACCGTCGCCCTCGCGCTGACCCGGTACCTCTACCTGGCGCGACGTCGGCCCGACGTGATCGCCCGGATCGGCAACACCGAGACGAGTGCGATGGAGGGCGTGGGCTGACCCCGCCTCTCCGCTGACGAGAAGAGCCCCTTCGATCGAAGGGGCTCTTCTCGTCGCATCGGCCGCTCGACCCCGCCGGGAACGAGAAAACCCCCTCCGTGGAGGGGGTTTTCTCGTTGGCTCCCCGGCTTGGACTCGAACCAAGAACCTGCCGGTTAACAGCCGGCTGCTCTGCCAATTGAGCTACCGAGGAATGTGCCCGCTCAGCGGGCAACTCGACAAGCTTAGCAAACTCCGGACCGACTTCATGACACCGGGGCACCCTTCGCGGATGCCGGGCGTGTCGTTCTCAGCGGCGGGAATCCGACTCCGCATTCGGCACCCACAGCAGGTCGCGTCCGACGCCGCGGGCGACCACGTGACCGGCGCGCAGCATGAGCGTCTCGGCGTTGAGCTCGCGAATGAAGTCCGCATCGTTGGTGACGAGCAGCGCTGCCATCCCCTGCTCCTTCCGGCGTCGGGTGATGGCGTCGAAGACCACCGGCCGCACTTCGAGATCGAGGTTCGCGAGGATCTCGTCGGCGATCAGCACCTTCGGCTCCAGGACGAACGAACGCGCGATCGCGACCCGCTGACGCATTCCGGCGCTGAGCTCGTACGGGAACTTGGCCGCGGTGCCGAGCGGAAGGTGCAGCTCGTCCAGGAGCGTCGCCACACGGATCGAGAGCGCCTTGGTGTTGACCTTGCGCTCGCGGACGAGGATCGGCTCGGCGATGACCTCGTTCACGGTCAAGCGCGGCGGCAGGTCGGCCCCCGCCCCCTGCGGCACGAAGCCGGTGCGGTAGGTCAGGATGCGGTGTTTGCGTCCCGGCCGGCGCACATCGACGCCGCACACCTGCGCGCTTCCACCGACGACCTTCACCGAGGGGTCGGTGGAACCTGCGAGAGCCGCGACCAGCGTCGACTTCCCGGATCCCGTGGGACCGGCGACGCAGATCAGTCCCCCGGGAGCGAGAGCGAAGGTGACGCCGTCGACGGCGCGGTTCGGCATCCCGTGGCCGATACGGTCGATCACCAGATCCGAGCAATCGATCGCGTTCGTGGATTCTGGCCTGCGGGACATATGTCCATCCTGCCTTCTTCGCGGTGCCGGTCGGCGTTACGACTCGGCGAACCTCTGACGCTCGGCATCGATGTCGCGCAGGCGCATCCGCAACGCACGGCCACCGTCGGAATCGGCCGGCACCCGCTGCACGGCGCCGAGGAGCTCCTGCTTGTCACGCTCGAGCTGACGCAGGACGAGTCGTCGGGCGAGGTCGGCGACAGTGGCGACGGCGCGCTCCTCGTCGCGAGCGGGGAAAGGCGTCATCAGCAGCTCACCCGCCAGCGAACGGTAAGGCTCGCGGACGCTGTTGACAGCCTCCGTCACCCAGCCGGCCCTGGTGCGGTCGGGTGCTGACGCCACGGCTTCGCGCACGGCGTCGAGACCGGGGGTGCGGAACGGCATGCCCAGCGCTCGGCTCAGGAGTGCCTGATCGACCTGATGCCCGTACTGCAGAGCGCCCATCAGCGCGTCACGCTCGACCGCGACATCGGGGGTGCGTGGAAGGCTCGCGAGGGTGACCGGTGCCACGACCGACGCACCGGTGGCGGGATCGACCTGCGGAACTTCGCGACGCGGATGCTGCGGCGTGGAACCGCCGCGTGCCGCCCGCTCGACCTCGCTGCGCACCTCCGTCGGATCCATCCCGAGTCGCCGTGCCAGGACACGCTCGTAACCCGGACGAAGAAGCTGATCGCGGATCTCGGCCACGATCGGCGCCGCAGCCCTCAGCGCACCGACGCGCCCCTCGACGGTTGCGAGGTCGAAACCGCCCAGCTTGCGATCGATCGCGAACTCGAACATCGGCTGCTTGGTGTCCATCAGACCCCGCACGGCCGCATCGCCGCGCTGGAGGCGCAGATCGCACGGGTCGAGCCCGTCGGGCGCCACCGCCACGAACGTCTGCGCGTTGAACCGATCGTCTTCCGTAAACGCTCGCAGCGCGGCCTTCTGGCCGGCCTCGTCGCCGTCGAAGGTGAAGACGACTTCGCCCGACGCGTTGTCATCACCCATCACACGCCGCAGCACCTTGATGTGGTCGGTGCCGAAGGCCGTGCCACACGTCGCGATGGCGGTGGTGAGGCCGGCGAGGTGACAGGCCATCACATCGGTGTACCCCTCGACCACGACGACTCGCCGGGGGTCGCCGCGTGCGATGTCGCGCTTGGCGAGGTCGAGCCCGTAGAGCACCTGAGCCTTCTTGTAGATCGGGGTCTCAGGGGTGTTCAGGTACTTCGGGCCGTTGTCGTCGTCGAAGAGCTTGCGCGCGCCGAAGCCGATCGTCTGCCCCGACACATCGCGGATCGGCCATACCAGGCGTCCGCGGAACCGGTCGTAGACGCCGCGCTGTCCGGTGGAGACCAGTCCGGCGTTGCTCAGCTCTTCGCGTGTGAAGCCTTGCGCGGTGAGCGCCTTGAGCATGCCGTCCCAGCCGCGCGGCGCGAAGCCGACACCGAAATGCGCGGCGGCTCCGGCATCGAAGCCGCGCTCCCCGAGAAACCGGCGGCCGGCCTCGGCATCCGGGGTCAGCAGCTGCGCGCGGAAGAACTCCGCGGCCGCGGTGTTCGCGGCATAGAGACGACTGCGCCCACTGGTCTCGGGTGCCGCTCCCCCGTCTTCGTAGTGCAGCGTGTACCCGATGCGGCCAGCGAGACGCTCGACCGCCTCCGTGAAGCTGACATGGTCCATCTCCCGCAGGAACGAGTACACGTCACCCGACTCGCCGCAGCCGAAGCAGTGGTAGTACCCCACCTGCTGGCGCACGTGGAAACTCGGGCTCTTCTCGTCGTGGAACGGGCACAGCCCCTTGAGCGAACCCACGCCCGCCGACTTCAGCGCGACGCGCTCACCGACGATGTCGGCGATGTTCGTGCGCGCCTTGACCTCGTCGACATCGGCCTGCCGGATGCGTGGCATCAGTGTGCCCCTTCGGCGACGGGCCGCCTCTCGGCGTGCGCCCGAGCCCCGGGTCGGGCATGACGAGGAGTCCAGATACCGACCTCGGCAGGATCGATCTCTCCCACGAGCCGGTTGTGCCAGTCGATCGCGCTCTGGTCGGTGAGGCTCGCGATCTGATCGACGACCACCCTGGCACGCTCGGCATCGTTCTCCGCCGCGATGAAGTCGGCGGCGAACGCAGGCTCGAGCACGTCGGATCCGGCGGACCACAGAGCGTCGGTCGACCAGAGCGCCTCGGCGAGCCGCGTCAGAACACGCCGCTGCTCCTTGTACACGCCCTTGCGGGCCTCGATCGTGACGATGGCCTGACCCATGATGCCCTTGAGCACGGCGATCTCGACCTCGATCACCCGGGGCACGATCACGTGGGCGTTGTAGCGCACCAGGGCCGTGGTCCCGTAGGCCTCCTTGGTGGCGGCGACAGCGGCCTTGGCGAATCGGCCGATCAAGTCGCTCGTGAGGTTCTTGAGCCGGGCGAGCGCCTGCCGCGAGCGGTCGAAGGACGCCAGCCACATCGGCTGGGACGACAGGCGGTAAAGCGCATCCGCCAGCTCGTCGCGAGTGAAGTCGTATCCCACCCACTGCTGGATGCGGCCGAGGAGCGCGTCATGAGCGCTCGGATCGGCGAGCTGCGCCACGTCGACGTATCCGTTGACGATCGCGTCCTCGAAGTCGTGCACCGAGTACGCGATGTCGTCGGAGAGATCCATGATCTCGGCCTCGATGCAGCGCAGGCGTCCGGGGGCACCCTCGCGCATCCAGCGGAAGACGGCCTCGTCCTCGGGATACACGCCGAACTTGAGCCGCCCGCCGGGGTCGGGCACCGGGCTGTCGACCGTCCACGGGTACTTGCACGTCGCGTCCAGGCTGGCGCGGGTCAGGTTCAGTCCGACCGAGCGGTCATCGTCGTCGAGCACCTTGGCCTCGAGCCGGGAGAGGATGCGCAGCGACTGGGCGTTGCCCTCGAACCCGCCGATCGGAGCCGCCCACTCGTTGAGCGCGCGCTCGCCGTTGTGTCCGAACGGCGGGTGGCCCAGGTCATGGCTCAGGCAGGCGGTGTCGACCACATCGGCCGAGACGCCGAGAGCGACAGCGAGTTCCCGCCCGACCTGCGCGACCTCGAGCGAATGCGTGAGTCGGTTGCGGGCGAAGTCGGCTGTGCTGGCGGGGCTCAGCACCTGCGTCTTCGCGGCGAGACGACGCAGGGCGGCGGAGTGCAGCACGCGGGCGCGGTCACGGGCGAAGTCGTTGCGCTCGGATCGATGGGTCTCGGCGAAGAAGCGCTCGGCGTCGCGTGCGTCGTAGCCGTCGGCACGCAGGCCGACCTGAGGATCAACCGCCACTGTTCTCGATCTCCGCTCCGCGCATCATCTCCGAGGCCGACGAGGCGAGCTCTCGCGACTCCAGCCACTTGTCCGGCAGTGCCGTGCGCTTCGGGTGACCGGAGCGTCCGCGCTGCCCCTCGGCATCCGCACCGGGATACGGGGCGGTGTGATCGAGGCGTCCGAGGAAGTCATCGATCTCGGCGAGGCTGGATGCGGTGGCGAGCCCGGTGCGGATGTCTCCGCCGACCGGGTATCCCTTGAAATACCAGGAGACGTGCTTGCGGATGTCGCGGCACCCGCGATCCTCGTCCTCGAAGAACTCCACCAACAACTCGGCATGCCGACGGAAGGCATCCGCGACGAACCCGAGGGTGGCATCGACCGTCTTGCCCTCGCCGCCGAATGCGGTGGCGAGCTCGCCGAACAGCCACGGCCGCCCGAGGCAGCCCCGTCCGACCACGACGCCGTCGCAGTCGGTCTGCGCCATCATGCGCACGGCATCGTCGGCGGACCAGATGTCGCCGTTGCCCAGCACGGGGATGCTCGTGACGGCCTGCTTCAGCTCGCCGATCGCGTTCCAGTCGGCGTGACCGGAGTAGAACTCGCCCGCGGTACGCGCGTGCAGGGCCACAGCAGCTGCACCGGCATCTTCCGCCGCACGCCCGGCGTCGAGGAAGGTCAGGTGATCCTTGTCGATTCCCTTGCGCATCTTGACCGTCAGCGGCACGTCACCCGCGGCCTTGACCGCCTGGTCGACGATGTCGGCGAACAGCTTGGACTTCCACGGCAGCGCTGCTCCCCCGCCGCGGCGGGTGACCTTCGGCACGGGGCACCCGAAGTTGAGGTCGATGTGGTCGGCGTGGTCTTCCGCGACGATGATGCGCACGGCTTCGGCGATCGTCTTCGGATCGACGCCGTAGAGCTGGATGGACCGCGGGGTCTCCGACTCGTGGTGTCGGATCAGCCGCATGGTCGTCTCGTTGCGCTCGACCAGGGCGCGCGAGGTGATCATCTCGCTCACGTAGAGCCCGGCGCCGTACTCGCGGCACAGGCGCCGGAAGGCGGTGTTGGTGATACCCGCCATGGGTGCGAGGACGACCGGCACGTCGAGGTCGATCGGGCCGATGCGAAGGGGGCGGGCGGGGGCGGTGGCGAGAGTCATGTCCTGTCCATTCTCCCAGACGCGGAGCCAGGAGGGATGCTGCGACCTAAGCTGTGAATATGACCGATTCCGCGCTCCGTTCGATCCCGTTCACCGATGCGAAGGGCGAGGAGAAGACGCTCGACGATCTCGGCGCCGACGTGGTGCTGGTGGTCAACGTGGCGTCCAAGTGCGGCCTCACCCCGCAGTACGAGCAGCTCGAGGAACTGCAGCGCCTCTACGGCGACCGCGGCTTCACCGTCGTCGGCTTCCCCTGCAACCAGTTCTTCGGTCAGGAGCCGGGCTCCGTGGACGAGATCCTCGAGTTCTGCTCGACGACCTACGGCGTCTCCTTCCCCGTCAACGACAAGGTCAAGGTGAACGGCAAGAACGCCTCGGACCTGTACAAGGCGCTCAAGGAGACCCCGGACTCGGGTGGCAAGGCCGGCCGTGTCGAGTGGAACTTCGAGAAGTTCCTCGTGCTGCCCGACGGTGACGTGCTGCGGTTCCGTCCGAAGCAGAAGCCGGACGCCCCCGAGATCGTCAGCGCGATCGAAGCAGCGCTGACCCGCTAGACCACAGCGCATCCCGCACGGTGTCCGCAGCCGTTCACCTCCGCGTCATCCGCGTCGTGCGCTGATCCGCCCGTGAACGCGGGTCTCGTTCACCCCATCGTCAGCCCGACGCCATCTGGCATCCCTAGTCTCACCGCGGCGAACATCGCCGAAGACGAAGGAGACCACGCATCACCGACCGCCTGCCGATCAGCCGACGCACCGTCCTCACCGCCGGAGCGCTCGGCGCTCTCGGTACCGCCCTGCCCCTCGGCACCGCCCAGGCCGCCGCGGCCTCCGACATCGCCCCGGCGGGCGCCGGATCCGGCCGAGGCCTGCGGTTCCGCGCCGACGGCACATTCAAGCTCGTCCAGTTCAACGACACCCAGGACGATGAGCTCACCGACCGCCGCACGGTCGAGCTGATGGAGAAGGTGCTCGACCAGGAGAAGCCCGACTTCGTGGTGATCAACGGCGACGTGATCACCGGCGGATGCGAGACCCGGCTCGCCGTCAAGCAGGCGATCAACAACGTCGTCACGCCGATGGAGTCCCGGCGGATCCCCTGGGCGGTCACCTACGGCAACCACGACGAGGACTCGCTCCCGCAGTCGGGCGTCGACGAGGCGGGGATGCTGAAGATCTATCGCTCGTACGAGTACAACGTGAACGCCGAGAGCACGCGGGGCGTGACCGGCACCAGCAACACGATCGTCTCGATCGGCTCGGCTGCCCGGAAGAACCGCGAGGCGTTCGCCCTGTGGCTGATGGACTCGGGGCGCTACGCCCCCGGCACCATCGACGGCCAGGACTTCGCCGGATACCCGACCTGGGACTGGCTGCGGATGGACCAGGTGGCCTGGTACCGCGAGCAGTCGCAGCAGCTCGAGCGGCGTCGCGGGCGCAAGGTGCCGGGGCTGATGTTCCTGCACATCGCCCTCTGGGAGCACCGCTTCATGTGGTGGGGCGGCGTCGACACCCGCACCGAGGCCGATGCCGCACGCGGCAGGGCACGACACGGAATCGTCGGAGAGCGCAACGAGGACGAATGCCCCGGCCCGTTCAACTCGGGGATGTTCAACGCGATCCTCGAGCGCGGCGACGTGAAGGGCGTGTTCGTCGGCCACGACCACATCAACGACTACGTGGGCGACTACTACGGCGTCATGCTCGGCTACGCCCCAGGAACCGGCTTCGGCGCGTACGGTCTCGACGGCGCCGAGCGCAACCGCATGCGCGGCGGACGGGTCTTCGAGCTCAAGGAAGCCGGTGACGAGGTGACGATCGCGACGCGCGTCGTGTACGCGCGCGAGCTCGGCATCGATCTCACCGCGAACGACCAGCCGATGCAGCCGCTGCCGCTGGGCCCGCGCCAGCAGCGGATCTGACGCTCAGACAGGAAGACGGCGGGAACCCGTTCGGGTTCCCCCCGTCTCCGTATGCGCGTTGCCGTCGATCTCAGGCCTCGACGGGTTCGTCCCGCTTGGCCCAGAGGTCGCGGATCACGTTCTCGAATGCCTCCGGCGGCTGCGCACCGCTGATGCCGTACTGGCCGTCGACCACGAAGAACGGCACGCCCTGGATGCCGTAGGCCCGCGCCTGCGCCTGATCCTGACGCACGGCCGGGAGGTACTGCTCGCTCTCGAGCGCCGCACGGGCGCGGTCGGCGTCGAGGCCCACCTCAGTCGCGAGGGCGACGAGGTCATCGATGCGCCCGACGTGCTTGCCCTCGGTGAAGTAGGCGGACATGAGCCGCTCCTCCATCTCGTGCTGCAGCCCCTCGGCCTTCGCGAAGTGCAGCAGCTCGTGCGCCTTCACGGTGTTGGTGTGCTGCAGGATGTCGAAGCGGTACTCGAGCCCCGCGTTCGCCGCGACACCGGTCACGTTCGATAGCATCTGCTCGACCTGCTCCCGCGGCATGCCCTTGTGCCCCGCGAGGAAGTCGATCTCGTCGCCGTCGAAGTCGACCGGGGTGTCGGGCGACAGCTCGAACGAGTGGAACGTGATGTTGACCTGCGGCGCGTCCTCATCGGCGGCGACCGCTTCGAGACCCTTCTCGAGGTTGCGCTTGCCGATGTAGCACCAGGGGCAGGCGATGTCGGACCAGATGTCGATGGAGATGGGTTCAGTCACACTTTCATCCAACCGCATGCGCCTATGAGCTATTCCGAGGCCCCTGCGCTTCCCGCACCTCACGATCGTCCGACTCCGGGATCCCCGCGAGACCGAGCGGTGGCTCCGGGCTCAGGCGGGAGCGTCCGGGGTGTCGATCGCCCCGCCGAAGCGACGGTCCCGAGACAGGTAGATGTCGATCGCGCGCCAGAGCTCCTCGCGCGAGAAGTCCGGCCACAGGGTGTCGAGGAAGACCATCTCGGCGTACGCCGACTCCCACAGCAGGAAGTTCGAGGTGCGCTGCTCCCCCGAGCTTCGTAGGAACAGGTCGACGTCGGGCATGTCCGGCACGTACAGGTTCCGGCGGATCATCTTCTCGGTGATGGCCTTCGGCTTCACCCGACCGGCGGCGACGTCCTCGGCGATGGCCCGCATCGCGTCGACGAGCTCGACCCTGCCGCCGTAGTTGACGCACATCGTGAGGGTGAGCACGTCGTTGCCGCGGGTGAGCTGCTCCGCGTGCTGCAGCTCTTTGATGACGCTGCCCCAGAGACGGGGCTTGCGGCCGGCCCAGCGGATGCGCACCCCCCATTCGTTGAGCTGGTCGCGGCGGCGGTGCAGCACATCGCGGTTGTAACCCATGAGGAAGCGCACCTCCTCGGGAGAGCGCGCCCAGTTCTCGGTCGAGAAGGCGTACACGGAGAGATGCTTCACACCGGCCTGGATGGCACCGGCGACGACGTCGAGCAGCACCTCCTCGCCCGCTTTGTGCCCTTCGATCCGGTTGAGCCCCCGACGGTTGGCCCAGCGCCCGTTGCCGTCCATCACGATCGCGACGTGCTCGGGCACGGCCCGGAACGCCGGCGGGTGCACGCCCGTCCAATCCAGTGGGCGGTATGGCACCGCATCCTTGTGCGTGTAGGGCTTCGGGCTCATCGTGGTCCTTCCGACGAGATGTCCGACACATGGGCGAGCGAGCGGATGCCGCGCTCCAGGTGCCATTGGGCGTAGGCGGAGACGAGTCCGGACGCGGCTGCGGTGTCGGCGTGCGGGGACGCGTCGATGACGTCCCACTCACCCGAGATCAAGGCGCGGAGCAGGGTCAACGTCTGCTCGGCGACGCGCGGGCTGCCGGCCGGGGCGCAGTTCGTGCACACCAGTCCGCCCAGCTGCGCGACGAACCGGGAGTGCGGGCCCGGCGTGCCACAGCGCGCGCATTCATCGAGGGAGGGCGCCCATCCGGAGAGGGACATGACCCGCAGGAGATAGGAGTCCAGGATGCTGCGCGCGACGTGCTCTCCGCGCGACAGAGCCCTCAGCCCGCCCACGAGGAGCAGGTACTGATCGGGGGTGGCCTCGGCGTCGCTCAGCCGGTCGGCCGTCTCCACCATCGCGTTCGCCGCGGTGAACCGGTCGTAGTGCGCCGCGATGTCCGTGCCGTAGGAGCCGAGCGATTCCGCCTGCTGCACGATGTCGAGCGAGCGCCCCTGATACAGCTGCACGTCGGCGACCATGAACGGCTCGAGCCTGGCGCCGAACTTCGACGACGTGCGGCGCACCCCCTTCGCGACAGCGCGGACCTTGCCGTGGCGCCGCGAGAGCATGGTGACGATGCGATCCGCCTCACCGAGCTTGTGAGTGCGCAGGATCACCGCTTCGTCTCGGTAGGTGGGCACCCCTCGATTATCCTCCGTACGGGAGAATGGTCGGGTGACCGAACCGCTCTTCACCATTCCGCTGTGGGCGGACCTGCTCGGCGTCGGCCTGGGCGGGGTCCAGGGCGCGATGTTCGCATCGGGGTTTCAAGGTCAGCGACGCCTCGACTGGCTCGGCGTCGCGATCATCGGCATCATGATCGGGATGGGCGGCGGTCTCATCCGCGACATCCTGCTCGGGCAGACGCCGGCCACCCTGCAGAACCAGTGGTATCTCGTCACGGCGGCGGGGGCGGCACTCCTCGGCATGCTCCTCGCGGGTCTGTTCACCCGCCTGAACACCGCGATCGTCGTCCTCGATGCGGTGGTCATCGGGATGTTCGGTGCGTTCGGCACCAGCAAGGCCCTGGCCTTCGGCATCCCCGAGGTGCCCGCGGTGTTCATCGGGGTCTGCGCGGCCGTCGGCGGCAGCGTTCTCCGCGACATGCTGATGGGGCTGCCGACCGCGATCATGCACGTCGGCTCCCTCTATGCCGTCGCGGCCGGTGCCGGGTGCACGTTCATCGTCATCGCCGTGGCGCTGGGCATGCCCATCACGATCGCCGCGGTCGTCGGCATCGCCGTGACGACCGTGATCCGCATCCTCGCCGTCACGTTCGACGTCTCCCTCCCGGAGCAGCGCCGCATCTATCGACGCAAGGTCGCCGCCGAGACGGGCGCCATCGCGATCGTCAAGCCCCGCGCCGACAGCTGAGCCTCGGGATCAGGACCCGGCCCGCTCCTCGATGAGGATGCGGAGGCCGTCGAGCACCCGGGCCAGGCCGAACTCCCACGCGGCATCGGCGTCGTAGGCGGCGCCCAGGGATTCGCCCGCGGCCCGACCGACGGACTGCGCGAGCGGGTGCTCCTCCCCGAGGTGGGTCGACAGACGCGGTCCCGCCTCCGCCCAGAAAGCGCCGAGCTGCTCCTTCTCGGAGTTCTCCCGCATCCGGCTCGCCGCGGCCCGCACGAAGTCCAGGACGAACGACAGGGCGGCGTCGCGTTGCACGTCCCCCAGCCCGGTCTCATCGAACGCGTGCAGCTCGCGGTCGTACTTCGCGATCGTGCCGGGTCCGAGCGCGGCACGCTGGTCTGCGATGTCGACCAACCAGGTGTGCCCGCGCAACAGGTCGAGGTTGTCCTCGGCCACGGCGCGCACGTGATCGGACCATCCGGCTCCCGCGACCGACCGCACGATCATCCGTGCGTTCATCTGATCGACCATCAGCACCAGCAGGTCATCGCGGCTGTTGACATGCGTGTAGATCGACATAGGCGGGAGCTCGAGCGACTGCGCGAGGGCGCGGATCGTCACGGTGGCCAGGCCTCCGCGATCGGCGAGCTCGATCGCGCGCGAGACGACCTCCGCCGTCGAATGCCGCGCCCGGGGTCCGCGCCGCCCGCCGGCGGCAGCCGAGTCATCCCGCCAGAGGAGATCCACCAGATTCTTGGCCATATCGGAATAATCCTCTCACGCGGCGACTTAACCATGTACGTTGTACGTAGTTTAGACAGGAGACACCGTGAACATCACCCAGACCGCCATCTCGCTCAACGTCCCCGACGTCGCCGCCTCGGCGTCTTTCGCGAAGACCCACTTCGGATTCGAGGAGGCCATGTCCGCCGAGGGCTTCGTCTCCCTGCAGCATCCTGACGCGCCCAACCTCATCTTCCTGCAGACCGGGCTGCAGACGTTCCGGCCTCAGGAGATCGCCGGCTCGGCAGGGCAGGGCACACTGCTCGTGTTCGTCGTCGCGGACATCGATGCGGAGTTCGCCCGCATCGCGACGAGCGCACGCGTCATCACTCCGCCGGAGACCGAGCCATGGGGTGAGCGCTACTGCCAGTTCGCCGACCCGAACGGCCTCGTCTGGCAGCTCGTCCAGTGGGTCTGAGCAGGTGACGACGAACGCCCCCTCGGTCGTCACCGAGGGGGCGTTCGTGTGAGGGCCGTCAGACTGCCGCGAGCTCCGGCTGACGCGTGCGGATCGAGCGGTTGACGCCCGAGACGATCGCCTTGAGGGATGCCGTCGAGATGTCACCGTCGATGCCGACGCCCCACAGCCGCTGGTCGCCGACCTGCAGCTCGACGTACGCGGCCGCCTGCGCGTCTCCGCCGGCGCTGAGAGCGTGCTCGACGTAGTCGTACACCGTGATGTCGAAGCCCTGACCGCGCAGCACCTCGACGAACGCCGCCACCGGGCCGTTGCCGTTGCCCGACACCGAGACCTGCTGGTCGTCGTCGCGCAGCACCACGTCGAGCACCACGTCACCGGACATGTCGCTGCGGGTCTGGGTCGCGAGCAGCTCGAACCGCCCCCACTTGGCCGCAGAGTCGTCGGCGGGCAGGTACTCGTCGTTGAAGATCGACCAGATCTGGTCGGACGTCACCTCGCCGCCCTCGGCATCCGTCTTGGCCTGCACGACACCGGAGAACTCGATCTGCAGCTTGCGCGGAAGATCGATCGCGTGATCCGACTTCAGCAGGTACGCGACGCCGCCCTTGCCGGACTGCGAATTGACGCGGATGACCGCCTCGTACGAGCGACCCAGATCCTTCGGGTCGACGGGCAGGTACGGGACCGCCCACTCGATCTCGTCGACCGTGACGCCCTCGGCGCTCGCCCGGGCCTCCATCGCCTCGAAGCCCTTCTTGATCGCATCCTGGTGCGATCCGCTGAACGCGGTGAAGACGAGGTCGCCGGCCCACGGGCTGCGCTCGGGCACGGGCAGCTGGTTGCAGTACTCGACCGTGCGCTTGACCTGGTCGATGTCACTGAAGTCGATCTGCGGATCGATGCCCTGGGTGAACAGGTTGATGCCGAGCGCGACGATGTCGACGTTGCCCGTGCGCTCGCCGTTGCCGAATAGGCAGCCCTCGATGCGGTCGGCGCCCGCCATGTAGCCGAGCTCGGCGGCGGCGATGGCGGTGCCGCGGTCGTTGTGCGGGTGCAGCGAGAGGATGATGTTCTCGCGATGGTTCAGGTGACGGCTCATCCACTCGATCGAGTCGGCGTAGACGTTCGGCGAAGCCATCTCGACCGTGGCCGGCAGGTTGATGATCACCTTGCGGTCAGGGGTCGGCTCGAAGACCTCGATCACCTGGTTGCAGATGTCGACGGCGAACTCGAGCTCGGTGCCGGTGTAGCTCTCGGGCGAGTACTCGTAGTAGACCTTCGTGTCCGGGATCGTCTTCTCGAACTTGCGGCACAGGCGCGCACCCTCGAGTGCGATGTCGATGATGCCCTGCTTGTCGGTGCGGAACACGACCTCGCGCTGCAGCACGCTCGTGGAGTTGTAGAGATGGACGATGGCCTGCTTGGCGCCGGCGATCGACTCATAGGTGCGCTCGATCAGGTGCTCGCGCGCCTGGGTCAGCACCTGGATGGTGACATCGTCGGGAATCAGGTTCTCTTCGATGAGCTGGCGCACGAAGTCGAAGTCCGTCTGGCTCGCCGATGGGAAGCCGACCTCGATCTCCTTGTAGCCCATGCTGACGAGCAGCTCGAACATGACCCGCTTGCGCTCGGGCGACATGGGGTCGATGAGAGCCTGGTTGCCGTCGCGGAGGTCGACGGCGCACCACCGCGGCGCCTCGGTGATGCGGGCGTCGGGCCAGGTGCGGTCAGGCAGGTGGACGGAGATCTGCTCGTGGAACGGCCGGTACTTGTGGATCGGCATCGCGGACGGGCGCTGAGTGTTCTGCATGATGGGGCTTCTTCTCTTCGTCAAGATGAACGGGCCAACACAAGCGCCGCGACGAGGAAGGCCCTAGCTTTAGGACTCGTCGCGGCAGCTAAGAAGAAGCAGACCGCCGAAAGGCATGTGGTCATGCTAGCAGGCATGTGCGGACGGTTTCGACGTGTCTGAGACGATCGGGCGCTCGGAGACACTCCCCCGTATGAGCACATCGCAGCGTCGCCTGATCCTCGCCGTGGCATCCGCCGTCGGACTCCTCACGTTGAGTGCCTGCACGGCGGGACCCGGCAGCTCGGCGGCCCCGACGAGCACGACCGTCCCGTCGGACCAGCGCCTCGAGGACGCGCTTCCCGAGCCGCCGGAGGGGCGCGTCATCGGGGTGGGCACCGTGCTGGATGACGCGGGCGACGTCGCGCTGTGCACGGGGGCGGTCATGGAGTCCTACCCACCGCAGTGCTCCGGCGTGCCGCTGGACGAGTGGACCTGGGACGGTGTGGATGGCAGCGAGACCAGCGGTGACACGACGTGGGGCGAATACGCCGTCTACGCCACGTACGACGGCGAGCGGCTCACCCGGACCGACCCGCCGATCATGCTCGCGCTGTACGACACGGTCGCTCCCGAGGATCCGACGGGCGGCGTCGAAGGCTCGACGCCGGAGGACGAGCTGACCAGGGTCCAGGACGACATCTCCGCCCGCCTCGGGGCGGATGCACTCACCGTCTGGAGCGAGCGTGGATACGTCTGGCTGCAGGTCATCTGGGACGACGGCACGATCCAGGATGCGATGGATGCCGAGTACGGCGACGGTGTGGTGGTCGTGGAGTCGACCCTGCGCGAGATCGACTGACCTACGGGATCAGGGCGAGCTTGCCGCCGGGGTGGCCGGACGCCAGCAGTCGATGGGCGTCGCGTGCATCGGTGAGGGGGAACGTCCGGGCGACCGGCACCACGAGGTCGCCGTTCTGCGCGAGCGCGATCAGCTCGCTGCGCACCTCGTCGCGGAACCGGGCACTGGCGGGCATCGACCCGGCGATCGCAAGGATCCCCTCGGCCTCTGCGCGCCCCAGCGCGGCGATCGTGACGATGCGACGGCGATCGGCGACGAGGTCGAGGGACACGTCGACGGCCTCGTCGGTGCCGACGGCATCGAGCGCCGCGACGACCGGTCCGTCCGCGACCTCCCGGACCCGGTCGGCGAGCCCCGGACCGTAGCGGACGGGCTCTCCCCCGAACCGCCGTACCTCGTCGAACCGGTCGCTGCTCGCGGTGCCGATCACTCGGATGCCGCGGAGCCTGGCCTGTTGCAGCACGCTCACGCCGACCGCCCCCGAGGCGCCGTGGAGGATGACGGTCTCCCCCGGCGCTGCCCCGGTGACCGCCAGCATCTCGGCCGCAGTGGTGCCGACGAGAAGCAGGTTCGCCGCCTCCGGGTGCGTGAGCGTGGACGGCTTCGCGAAGACCTTCTCCGCCGGGACCGTGACCTCTGTCGCGTAGCCACCGCGCACCCGGAACGCGACGACTTCGCCTCCGATCGCCGCGGAACCGGAGCCGATCCGGGTGTCCGGGCCGACCGCGCTGAGCACACCGGACACCTCGTACCCGATCGGCACAGGGAACTCGAGGCCGGGGCGGCGGGACGCGACATGCTTCGCGTCCGCAGGATTCACGCCGGCCGCGTACACCCGGATCGTGACCTCACCGCGCCCGGGTGCCGACAGGCGCTCCTCGACGAACTCCCACGAATCCGGCGGGCCCGGCGCGGTCGCCACCCAGTGCTTCGCCAGCGGCAGTTCTCCCGACGACATCGACGGCGACACCGCTCAGAGGAGGCAGCGCAGGTTGGTGACCGTGCCGGAGACGTTGCTCCAGCTCCCGGCGGGCACGGTCTTCAGGACGGTCGAGCCATTGCGCACCTGCACGTATCCGATGCTGCGCGCGTTGGCAGCGGACTTGACCGAGAAACTCGACGGGATCGTGTGCACGGCGCAGGTGCCGAACGTGAGAGCCGCTCCACCGAGCGACGTGCTGTTGTAGGCGCAGATCCTGCCGGTGGTGCAGCTGCCCACCGACCACGCTGCCATCCCCGACGAGGCGGGGACGGTGAGTTCCATGCCAAGCTTGGGCCATACCGCGTGCCGCCCGTCGATGAGGATCCCGCCCGGCACCTCATCGAGTACCGCCGCGACCAGGGGATCGACCTCGCGCTCGTCCTCAACGGCGGCCGTGGCGGGGACTGCCCCGAGCGTCATGACCATCCCGAGCACGGCGACCGCCAGCAGCGAGCTGCGTCTCATCGCACGGTCTCCTCATCGAGATCCCACATCTGATACGAGATGATCGCGCCTGCGGGGAACACGTCATCGTCCTTCAACACCGTGCGCTCGACGCCCACGATCCGCCCGGTATCGCGCGACACCAGGACGAGGTCGCTCACGGCGCCGTCCGGGGACTGGGCCCGGACACCGGTCACCGCACGCCCCAGTCGGTCGGTCGTGTTCCCGAGAGCCTCACCGCCCCCGGCCTCCTCGAGCAGGAGAAGCAGCTCTTGGTGCTGGGCGTCGGTCAGGGTCCACTGATCGAGGACCGACGTGAGCGCCAGTCCGACGTCGTACGCGGTGGGATCCGCCGGCATCCCGAACGCCTCGAGCATCGCCACCATGTCGTCACGTGTCTCGCCGGGCACCGTCGTCCAAGGAGTGTCGAAATCCCCCGGCTCCATCACCAGATCGGTGACGACCTCGCCGCTGCTCGAGACCTCGGCGGCATTGCTGGCGACCGCGTCGGAAGGGTCATACGGCACTCCCGCGACGATGGTCATTCGCCCGGAGCCGTCCGGTTCCCACACGAGGGTCGAGAGCTGCGGCACGACTGTCGTGGTCTTCGCGTCGACATCGACCTGGAAGCCCCAGGAGGCAGTCCTGACGGTTCGCATCGGCGCCGTCGGCCCCGGGGTCTCGGCGAGAGCTGTCTCCGCGTCGTCGACAATCTGAGCGACAGTGCTCGATCCACTGAATTCGAGCGGTGCGGGGGTGCCCGCGACGGCGGCGCCCTGCGGAGAGAGCACCCCGATCACCAAAGCGGTGGAGGCGGCGACGGCCGTGAGCCCGCCGGCCCAGCCGAGTGTCTGCGCCCGCCGGCGCTTCGGTGCCACGTCGTTTCGGAGGATGCGGTCGCGGGTCGCGAGAGCACGGGCATCGGGTGGCGCATCACGGGAGGTCGGCGCAGGGTCGGCTTCGATCAGCATCCGCTCGAGCACGGCGTTGTCAGTCATCACCCGTTATCAGCCCCTCCAGGCCCAGCTCATCGCGCAGACGGTTCTGCGCGATGCCCAGCGTCTTGCGTACCCGGAACTCAGAAGCGCGCAACAACTCCGCGATCTCCCCCACCGCGAGTCCATCCCAGTACGTGAGCATGATGATACGCCGTTGGACCGGAGTGAGGACACCCAAAGCACGAACGACCTCCGAGCGACCTGCCGGTCCCGGCTGTTCGTCGGCGTCGGTCACTCCACCGTGAACGGCGTCGACGGCGCAGTTCGGCGTCGAAGAACGACGCGAGCGAGAGCGCAGACGTCGATCAGCGGCGCGGAGCAGCCAGACGCGACCGGGTGGTCGCGCCGGTCGCAATCGCGACCAGGCGTGCAGGAACACCTCGGAGACGATCTCGGTGACTTCCTCCTCGTCGCCGACGACGCCCTCGACGTGGTGCCGGACCGCCGCCCAGTGAGCGTCGAAGACTCGTGTGAAGACCTCGTTCCGCAGCGGATTCGGGTCATCGCTGCGGAAGCTCATGTCTGCGGGGTCGGCGGCCTTCCCGCCGCCATCGACGTGTGACCGGGCCTCATCTCAGAAGCCGAGCCGGCCGAGCTGCTTCGGGTCGCGCTGCCATTCCTTCGCGACCTTGACATGCAGCCCGAGGAACACACGGGTGCCGAGCAGCGCCTCGATGCCGACGCGGGCACGCGCGCCGACCTCGCTGAGCCGCTTGCCCTTGTGCCCAATGATGATCGCCTTCTGGCTGTCGCGCTCGACGACGATCGACGCGTGCACGTCGGTGAGATCGGTGCCCTCACGCGGCGCGATGTCGTCGATCACGACCGCGATCGAGTGCGGGAGCTCGTCGCGGACCCCTTCGAGAGCCGCCTCGCGGATCATCTCGGCGATGCGGTCCTCCTGCGACTCGTCGGTCGTGATCCCCTCCGGATACAGGGCGGGGCCCTTCGGCATCAGCAGCAGGATCTCGTCGGACAGGACGTCGAGCTGATCCCGCGTCAGTGCGGACAGCGGGATCACCGCGGACCAGTCCTCGCGCAGCGCATCGACCTCCAGCAGACGCTCGGTGATCTCGTCGCGGGCCGCGACATCGGTCTTCGTCACGATCGCGATCTTCTTGGCGCGCGGATAGCCGTCGAGCGACGCGGCGATACGGCGATCGCCCGGTCCGACCTTCTCGTTCGCCGGTACGCAGAACCCGATCACGTCGACGTCGCCGAGCACCTGCTCCACCAGGTCGTTCAGCCGCTCGCCGAGCAGTGTCCTCGGCTTGTGGATGCCCGGCGTGTCGACGATGACGAGCTGCCCCTCGGGGCGATTCACGATGCCGCGGATGGCGCGACGGGTGGTCTGCGGCTTCTCACTGGTGATGGCGATCTTCTCGCCGACGAGCGCGTTCGTCAGCGTCGACTTTCCGACGTTGGGGCGTCCGACGAAGGTCACGAATCCGCTTCGGGTGTCGTCAGTCATCGTGTCGATCTCCTTCATCCTGCGAAGCGTCAGGGTCTCCTGCCGCACGTTCCACGAACACCGTCGCGATCCCGCGACCACGGCCGCGAGAGGCTCCTCCGGTGAGGACCAGGCCCTCCACCGTCGCCGTCGCCCCGGGTTGCGGAACCTGTCCCAGCGCTTTGCCGAGCAGACCGCCGATCGAGTCGACGTCCTCGTCCTCGAGCTCGAGGCCGAAGAGGTCGCCCACGTCCTCCAGGGAGAGACGGGCACTCACGCGGTAACGTCCGTGACCGAGATCGACGAACTCTGCGGATACCTGATCGTACTCGTCGGAGATCTCGCCGACGAGCTCCTCGATCAGATCCTCGAGCGTCACGAGGCCCGAGATGCCGCCGTGCTCGTCGATCACCAGGCATACGTGCACGGCGTCGCGCTTCATCTGCTGCAGCAGCGTCTCGGCCCGCATCGACTCCGGCACGAAGGTCGCCGGTCGCGCGATCGGCCGGATGGACGCGGCGCGCCAGGCACTGTCGTCGCGATACGCGAACTGCACGAGGTCCTTGAGGTAGAGCACGCCGACGACGTCATCGGCGTCATCGTCCACGACGGGCATCCGGGAGACGCCGCGGTTCAGGAACAGCGACATCGCCTCGTCCGTGGTCGCGGTGGCATCGACGGTCACCATCTCGGTGCGCGGCACCATGACGGCGCGGACGAACTGGTCGGTGAAGTCGAACACCGAGTGGATGAGGTCTCGGTCGTCCTCCTCGATGAGGTCGTTCGATGCCGCCTCATCGACCATGCTGAGCAGCTGGTCCTCGCTGGCGAAGGAGCTGCGGCCCGTGCCGGGCGTGACCCTGTTGCCCAGCACGACGAGCGCCTGGGCGAGCGGTCCGAGGAAGATGCGGAGTCCGCGGACGATAGAGGCGGTGCCGCGGATCATGCCCTCCGCGTGCTGACGACCGAAAGACCGAGGGCTCGCGCCGACGAGCACGAACGTGATCGCCGTCATCAGCAGCGCGGCGGCGAGCATCGCCCACCAGTTGTTGTCGATGAGCATCGTGAAAGCGACGGTCACCAGCACCGCAGCGGTCACCTCGGCGAGCACGCGGATGAACGCGACCGCGTTGACATGCGCGTCCAGGTCGGCGGCGATGCGCCCCAGCGCCTTGGCCCGGCGCCCCTCCGTCGCCATGTCCGCGAGATTCGCGCGGGAAGCGACGCCGTAGGCAGCATCGATCGCGGCCATGAGACCGCCGAACGCCACCAACAGGACGGCGGCGACGAGAAGGAGGGCGGCCGTCATCGGCGACGTTCAGCCGCGGCGAAGCCCTGGATCAGTTCCTTCTGCAGTCCGAACATCTCACGCTCCTCGTCGGGCTCGGCGTGATCGAATCCGAGAAGGTGGAGCAGACCATGGGTGGTGAGCAGGATCAGCTCATCCATCAGGGTGTGACGCGCGGCCTGAGCCTGCGCCTCGGCCACCTGCGGGCACAGCACGATGTCGCCCAGGAGTCCGGGAGCGGTGGGGCGGTCCTCCGTACCCGGACGCAACTCGTCCATGGGGAAGCTGAGCACGTCGGTGGGTCCGGGCTCGTCCATCCACTGCACGTGGAGGGCTTCCATGGCGCCCTCGTCGACGAGGACGATCGCGACCTCGGCATCCGGGCTGACGTGCAGCTGCGCCAGGTTATAGTCCGTGAGCCGCTGCAGCACGGTCTCGTCGACGTCGATGGCCGACTCGTTGTTGATCTCGATCATGAGAGTCCTCGTTTCGGCATGCGGTCGCGTGGTCCGGGGCGCTGCGCTCCCCTGCGGTCGGCGCGGTTGGCGAACTCCGCCGCCTGCTCGCGCTCGAATCGCTGTGCTGTTCGCTTCTCGTCGTACTCGCTGTATGCGTCGACGATGCGTCCGACCAGCGAGTGGCGGACGACGTCGTCGCTGGTCAGACGGGAGAAGTGGATGTCGTCGATGCCGTCGAGCACGCGCGTGACCAGACGGAGTCCGGAGGAGCCCTGCGGGAGGTCGACCTGGGTGATGTCACCCGTCACGACCATGCGCGTGCCGAAGCCGAGGCGTGTGAGGAACATCTTCATCTGCTCGGGCGTGGTGTTCTGCGCCTCGTCGAGCACCACGAACGAGTCGTTGAGCGTGCGCCCGCGCATGTAAGCGAGGGGCGCGACCTCGATGGTCCCCGTCGCCATGAGGCGCGGCACGATCTCGGGGTCCATCATCTCGTTGAGCGCGTCGTACAGCGGTCGGAGATACGGATCGATCTTGTCGGTCAGCGTCCCGGGAAGGAATCCGAGCCGCTCGCCCGCCTCGACGGCCGGACGGGTGAGGATGATGCGCGTGACCTCCTTGCGCTGCAGTGCCTGCACGGCCTTCGCCATCGCCAGGTAGGTCTTGCCGGTACCAGCGGGGCCGATACCGAAGACGATCGTGTTCTCCTCGATCGCGTCGACGTACTCCTTCTGCCCGAGGGTCTTCGGACGGATCACCTTGCCGCGCGTGGTCAGGATCGCCTCGCCCAGGACCTCGCTCGGCCGCGGACCGCCCTCCTGGCGCAGCATGCGGGCAGAGCTGGAGACGTCGCTCGGAGCCAGATCATGGCCGGCT
Organism: Microbacterium sp. NPDC055665; assembly: GCF_053618035.1. Taxonomy (NCBI): domain Bacteria; kingdom Bacillati; phylum Actinomycetota; class Actinomycetes; order Micrococcales; family Microbacteriaceae; genus Microbacterium; species Microbacterium sp. NPDC055665. Next base: position 36,621 of record NZ_JBSHGY010000004.1, read on the forward strand.
CTCGTCATGGCGAGCAGTTCTTCGACGAGGGCCTTCGCCTTCGCGACCGCATCCGCGTCGCCGCCGAGGGTGATCTCGTTGCCGCGCACGAGCACCTGCACATCGCGGTGCTCCTTCTCGAGCATCCGCAGCAGCCGGTCCTGCGGTCCGAGCAGCTGCACCATGGCGACGCCGTCGGCGTAGATCTTCTCGACCGCCTCGGGCGGTCGACCGCCCAGACTGCGCTCCTGCGGTTCGTTGTTGTCAGGCACCGACACTCTTCTCGGTCAATCCCCCGGCCAGCACATGCGCGTGGACGTGGAAAACGGTCTGTCCGGCGTTCGCGCCGGTGTTGAAGACGAGACGGAAGTCGCCGTCTTCCGTGTGCTCGGCGGCCAGCTTCCCGGCGAACGCCACCATCTCGGCCAGCAGCGACGGATCCCCCGCGGCGAGTTCTGTGACGTCGCGGTACTCCGCGGTCTTCGGGACCACGAGGAGATGCACCGGCGCCTGCGGGGCGATGTCCCGCAGCGCGAACAGGCGATCGGTCTCGCCGAGGATCTCGGCCGGGATCTCCCCGTTCAGAATGCGCGTGAAGATCGAGGGTTCCGTCATGCCCTCAAGTCTACTGATCACCGCGCCCGTGGCGCCCTGGGGCCTCGACGGCCGGAACCGGGATCACCAGCGGCCGAGCGCCACCGACAGCACGGCGATCGCCGCCGGGCCCGCCGTGGACGTCCGCAGCACCGTGTCGCCCAGGAGCACGCGTTCTGCCCCCGCCGCCGTCAGCCAGTCGAGCTCCTCCTCGGCGATCCCGCCTTCCGGCCCCACGACCAGAACGAGATCACGACCGTCAGCCTCGATCTCGGAGAGACGCACGGAGGCCGTCGGATCGAGCAGCAGCATCCGCTGCGAAGCCGCCCGTTCGGCGAGCTGCTTCGTCGAGACGGGGGCGGTGACCTCGGGCACCCAGGCCCGATGGGCCTGCTTCGCGGCCTCGCGCACGATGGTCGCCCAGCGCTCGCGCCCCTTCACCGCCTTCGGACCCTCCCACCGCGACACGCTGCGACTCGCCTGCCACGGCACGATCTCGTCGACCCCGAGCTCGCACGCCGCCTGCACGGCCAGCTCATCGCGGTCGCCCTTCGCGAGCGCCTGGACCAGGACGACCCGCGGGCTCGGAGCCGGATGCTCGACGCGGTCGGAGATACGCACCTCGACGCGGCTCGGAGACACCTCTTCGGCCGCACCGGTCAGCCACACACCCGCGCCGTCGCCGACCGTGACCGCCTCGCCGACGCGCAGCCGCCGCACGACGGCCGCATGCTTCGCCTCCGCGCCCGTCAGCGACACGAGATCGCCGACTCCGGCACCCGCCGAGGACTCCACGAGGAAGTGCAGTGCCATGATCAGTGGCTGCGGAAACGGTCGCGGAGCTTCGAGAAGAGTCCTGGCTGGAACTGCGCGAGCTGCGGATCCGGTGCCTTGGCCTTCTTCGCGAAGTCCTCGATCAGCGCGCGCTGCGCGGAGTCGAGCTTGGTCGGTGTCAGCACCTGCACGCCCACGCGGAGGTCCCCGCGCTGGGTGCCGCGGAGCGGGGTGATGCCCCTCCCCTTGATGGTCAGGACGTCCCCGGACTGCACGCCGGAACGGATCTCGAGATCGACCTCGCCGTCGAGTCCCTGGATCGTGGTCTCGGTGCCGAGGATCGCGTCGGTCATCGACACCTCGAGCGTGGCCAGCAGGTCGTCGCCCTCCCGACTGAAGGCGGGGTGGGCGTTGACCGTGACCTCGACGTACAGGTCGCCGTTGGGGCCGCCCGCCTTGCCGACCTCTCCCGAGCCGGGCAGCTGGAGGCGCAGACCGGTCTCGACGCCGGCAGGGATGTCGAGCGAGACCGTGCGACGCGAACGCACGCGACCCTGGCCGCCGCAGGTGCCGCACGGGAACGGGATGGTGGTGCCGTAGCCCTCGCAGGTGCCGCAGGGCTGGGAGGTGACGACGTTGCCGAGCAGGCTGCGCACCTGGCGCTGCACATGGCCGGAGCCGCCGCAGATGTCGCAGGTGACCGGGGAGGTCCCCTCCTGGCAGCAGGAGCCGTTGCACGTCTCGCAAAGCACCGCGGTGTCGACGTCGATGTCGCGGTGCGCACCGAACACGACGTCGCCGAGGTCGAGCGTGACACGGACGAGCGCGTCCTGGCCGCGCTCCCTGCGCGAGCGGGGTCGCGCCCCGCGACCGCCGCCCTGGGACGCGCCGAAGAACGTCTCGAAGATGTCGCCGAAACCGCCGAATCCGCCGAAGTTGCCGGCAGCGCCGTCTCCCCCGCCCATGTCATAGCGGCGCCGTGACTCGTCGTCGCTCAGCACGTCGTACGCGTGCGTGACGAGCTTGAACTTCTCCGCCGCATCCTCACCGGGATTCACGTCCGGGTGCAGCTGTCGCGCGAGGCGTCGATACGCCTTCTTGATCTCGTCGGTGGAAGCGTCTCGGGACACCCCGAGAACCTCATAGTGGTCCGCCACAATCGCCTTTCTGCGTGTGTCTTCCGGCGCGACCGCGTCAGCGGCCGGCCTCGTCTTCGTCGAGCATCCGCGACAGGTAGCGGGCGACGGCCCGCGCCGCAGCGAGGTTGCTCGGGTAGTCCATCCGCGTCGGCCCCATCACGCCGACGCGCGCGGTGCCGCTGGGTGCGGCGTAGTTGCTGGCGACGATAGATGCCTCGCCCAGACCGAACGGCGCATTCTCGGTGCCGATGCTGGCGGCGAGCCCGTGCTCGTCGGTCACCATCTCGCTCATCAGCCGCAGCAGCGTCACCTGCTCCTCGATGGCCTCGAGGAGCGGATGGATGCTGCCGCGGAAGTCCTGCTCACGGCGGGCCAGCGTGGCCGCTCCCGCCATCACCAGACGCTCCTGTCGGAACCCGCCGAGCTCATCCATGACGACGCTCGCGATCGCGCGCAGCACGAGGTCTTTCGGAGCGTCTTCCGCGGCCAGCAGGGTCTGGAGCCGGTCGGAGGCCTCGCCGATGCCGTGGCCGGTGATCAAGGCGGCCATGCGCGCACGCAGCACCGCCATCTCGGCCTCGTCGATGGCCTCCGGCAAAAGCGCCACGCGTTGCGACACACCGCCGGCGTCCGTCACCAGCACGATGAGGAGTCGATTGGGCGCCAGTGCGACCAGCTCGACGTGCGTGACATGAGCCCGTGCGAACGACGGGTACTGCGCGAGCGCGACCTGACCGGTGAGCTGCGTCAGCACCCGCACGGTGCGCACCATCAGATCGTCGAGGTCGGCGGGCTCACCGAGGAACGATTCGATCGCCGAGCGCTGGGCCGACGAGAGCGGCCGCAACTGCGCCAGGTGATTCACGAAGACGCGGTAGCCCTTGTCGGTCGGCACCCGACCGGACGAGGTGTGCGGAGCCGTGATGAGCTCCTCATCCTCGAGCAGCGCCATGTCGTTGCGGATCGTCGCCGCCGAGACGCCGAAGGAGTGCCGGTCGACGATGGAGCGGCTGCCGACGGGCTCGTGGGTCTCGACGTAGTCCTGCACGATCGCGCGGAGAACCTGGAGTCCTCGCTCTGTGACCATCGCCCTTCCCTTCCGCTGGCACTCGGACGTTCAGAGTGCCAATCCTACCCCGTGCAGCTCCGGATTCTCCGTACCGCGGACACCCGACCCTAGGATGACGCTCATGACCTCCTCGCCTCAGACCACGCTGTCGACCGGCGCCGTGCGCGGTTCCGAAGAGGAGGGGGTCGCCCGTTTCCTCGGCATCCCCTATGCCGCACCGCCGTTCGGGGAGAACAGGTTCCGAGCGCCACAGCCGGCACGCGCGTGGGAGGGCATCCGGGAGGCGACGCAGTTCGGCCCCACTGCGCCACAGCTCCCGTATGCCGGCGCGATCGGCGAGCTCCTCGGCTCGGTGCGCATCGACGGCGACGACATCCTCACGGCCAACGTCTGGGCGCCGATCGGGGCTTCGGCGGCACCGGTGCTTCTGTGGATCCACGGCGGCGCGCTGGAGCGCGGCACCGCCGCTCTGCCCCTCTACGACGGCACGGTGTTCGCGAAGGCGGGGATCGTCTTCGTCTCGATCAACTACCGTCTGGGATCGGAGGGATTCTCGGTGCTCGAGGATGCGCCGAGGAACCTGGGCCTGCGCGATGCCGCCGCGGGGTTGGCGTGGGTGCATCGCGAGATCTCCGCCTTCGGCGGCGATCCGGCGCAGATCACCGCGATGGGAGAATCCGCCGGCGGGGCGATCGTCGCCGGGCTTCTCGCGCGAGAGGATTCCCGCGCGCCGATCCATCGCGCCATCATCGAATCCGGGCCGCTCGCTGCGCAACCGGTGAAGAAGGCGGGCCGGGTGACCGCGCAGCTCGCGAAGAGACTCGGGGTCCGCGCCGACCGCGCCGCGTTCGCCGAGGTCTCGCCCGAACAGCTGCTCGCTGCCAGGAAGGCGCAGTCCGCCGGATCCTCTCCGCTGGGTGGAGCTCCCGGCTTCCAGTTCGCCATCGACCCGGAGAGCCTGCCCCGCTCTCCGCACGAGGTGCTCGGCGAGATCGACACACCGATCCTGATCGGCAGCAACACCGACGAGTACCGCCTGTGGTTCCCACCCGAAGCACTGGCCGGGATCGGCGAGCTGAAGCTGCAGGCCGCGCGGATCCTCTCCCGCATCCCACGACGTGCGGTGCGCGCGTACCGTGCGGCCTTCCCCGGAGCGAGCACGGGCGAGGTGTTCGGGCAGCTCGTCACGGACATACTGCTGCGGGCGCCGTTGAGCCGCCTGGCAGCCGCACGGCCGGATCTCACCCACGTGTACGAGTTCGCGTGGCCGAGCCCGGTTCGCGATCTGCGCGCCGCGCACGCACTGGAGCTCGGGTTCGTGTTCGATCGCCTCACGGACGACGAGACGGTGCGGTTGGCGGGCCCCGGCGCGCCGCAGGCGCTCGCGGACGAGATGAACGCGGCCTGGATCGGATTCGTCACGAACGGCGACCCGGGCTGGCCGGTGTACGGCTCCGGCCGACAGACGCGGATCTTCGATGCCACGAGTGCGACGCTGCCACAGCGCCGAACGACGGGGATGGATCTGCTCCCGGGCTGAACCGCCCCCGATCAGGGGGTCAGTCGGTGAGCTCCCGCACCACGGCATCCGCGAGAAGTCGACCGCGCAGCGTGAGCTGGACACGGCCCCGGATGGCGGCGGACGGGTCCACGAGCCCGTCGGCGATCAGCCCGGCGACGCGACTCCGGTTCGCGGCGGGCACCTCGTCAACCGCGATCCCCTCACGGATGCGGCTCAGCAGCAGGATGCGCTCCAGCGTCCGCGACTCGGCGTCCGGCCGTTCCGTTCCTGCTGCGGGCGACTCGGATGCCGCGAGCCGCTGTGCGTACGCCGCGGGGTGCTTCACGTTCCACCAGCGCAGCCCGGCGACGTGGCTGTGCGCACCGGGGCCGAAGCCCCACCAGTCGCTCCCCCGCCAGTATGCGAGATTGTGTCGCGAGCGCTGCTCGGGCGTACGCGCCCAGTTGCTGACCTCGTACCAGTCGAAGCCACCCGCCGCGAGACGCGCATCGGCGAGCTCGTACATGTCGGCCTGCAGATCGTCATCGGGGGTCGGAACCTCTCCGCGGCGGATCTGGCGGGCGAGCTTCGTCCCGTCCTCGATGATCAGGGCGTACGCGGAGATGTGGTCGGATTCGAGCGCGAGAGCCGCGTCGAGCGAGGCCTCCCAATCCGCGAGCGACTCCCCCGGCGCCCCATAGATCAGATCGACGCTGACGGCGAGACCGGCGTCCTTCGCCGCAGCGACCGCGGTGGTCACGTTCTCAGGCCGATGTGTGCGGTCGAGGGAGGCGAGCACGTGCGGCACGGCCGACTGCATGCCGACCGACATCCGCGTGACACCGGCGGCGGCCAGCGTGCGCGCGACCGCGGGCGTCACCGTATCGGGATTCGCCTCGACGGTGACCTCCGCGCCCTCCGCCAATCCGAAGGCTGAGGTCGCAGCCTCCAGCATCCGAGCGAGGTCGCCGGCCGGCAGCAGCGTGGGCGTCCCTCCGCCGAAGAAGACGGTGTCCATCGGCCGTAGCGCTCCCGCGTCGGCCAGCACCCGGCGGGCGAGGTCGATCTCGGAGACCAGCGTCGATGCGTAGTCCTCCTGCTTGGCGCCGCGGAGCTCGGTCGAGGTGTACGTGTTGAAGTCGCAGTAGCCGCAGCGCACCGTGCAGAACGGGATGTGCAGGTAGGCCGAGAACGGCACGCTCGTGTCGACGGGAAGGTCGTCGGGCAGATGCCCGTCCGCCGGCGCAGGGTCTCCCAGAGGAAGCGGTCCCGCCATCACAGGGGGGTCGCGTACAGCGGCGAGATCGCGCGGAGGTAGCGCGCGAAGAGCTCACGACGGCGGCGTTTGACGAGCGCAGGCACCAGCCGGTACGCGAGCGCATGGGGAGCGTCGAACGCGCGGACGGTGAACCAGACCTCGTCGTTGTCTTCCCGCCAGTCGACGTCGAACGACTCTTCGCCGCGGACGACCGATCCGCCGACCGTGCCGAGGACGAAGCCGATGCGGCGGGTCTCCTCGGTCACGGAGATCACGCGAAGCTCCGCGTCTGCACGCATGCTTCCGACGCGCCCACGCAGATGAAGCGTCATCCCCGCGCCCACGTACGGCATTCCCTCCGCGTCGTAGCGAGGCTCGACGTCGCGCTTGCTCGGCGCGATCGGGTTGCCCTCGGCGTCGAAGCTCACCCCCGCATAGGCGGGACCCGGCGCTGGCCGCACGTCTTCGACGGAGAGTCCGGCCGCGCGCTGAGCCGTCCAGGACAGGAGCGCGTCACCGGCGGTCTGGAAGCGCTCGAGGCCGCTGCCGATCCGCCAGGATTCCTCCGCCGGGATGCTGCGCTCCGGCGGGTACTGCATCAGATCGGGCGCGTGGGTCGCACCCACGGCCGCATAGTCCACCGTGTCGTCTCGGAAAGTCCCGCGCCGCATGAGTTCCAGCCTACTTCCCGTTACCTGGGCGAACACCCCCACGCGCCGCACGGCGACACATCCCGGGTACCGAGCCCGTCGCCCCTGGGTCCCTGAGCCCGTCACCCCTGGGTCCCTGAGCCTGTCGCCCCTGGGTCCCTGAGCCTGTCACCCCTGGGTCCCTGAGCCTGTCGAAGGGCCGCCCTAGGGCCCCTGAGCCTGTCACCCCTGGGTCCCTGAGCCTGTCGAAGGGCCGCCCCTGGGCCCCTGAGCCTGTCACCCTGGGTCCCTGAGCCTGTCGAAGGGCCGCCCCTGGGCCCCTGAGCCTGTCACCCTGGGTCCCTGAGCCTGTCGAAGGGCCACGGTTATCCACACCCGGTCGTGGGCGATCTCGGTGCGCGCGACCATGGATCATGGCGTGGACATACATCCTCAGGTGCACTGACGACAGCTTCTATACGGGAAGCACCAACGGCGATCTGGAAGCGCGCGTCTGGGAGCACAACAACGACGATCAGTTCGCCGCAGAGTTCACGCGACGAAGGCGACCTGTCGTGCTCGTGTACGCAGAGCATTTCGAGACGGTCGATGCGGCGTTCTTCCGGGAGAAACAACTCCAGGGATGGAGTCGCCGCAAGAAGCTGGCCCTCATCGAGAACCGTGGGCATGACTTACCAGCCCTGTCGAGGTCAACCGGAGTCGGGACTCTTCGACACGCTCAGCGGCACGGGGAGACGGAGACTCAGCACCCCAGGGACGCGACCTGACGCTTCGACAAGCTCAGCGACCCAGGCAGGGGGAAGTTCAGCGACCCAGGCAGGGGGAAGTTCAGCGACCCAGGCAGGGGGAAGCTCAGCGACCCAGCCAGGGGGAAGCTCAGCGAACCAGGCAGGGGGAAGCTCAGCGAACCAGGAGGGGGAAGCTCAGCGAACCAGGAGGGGGAAGCTCAGCGAACCAGGCAGGGGGAAGCTCAGCAAACCAGGCAGGGGGAAGCTCAGCGACCCAGGGAGGGAGAAGCTCAGCGCCCCAGGGAGGGGGAAGCGGCGGCTGCATCCCGGACGATCTGCACGTAGCGCGCGTGGGTCGCCCGCTGCACCATGCGCAGCGCCGGGCCGAGCAGACTCCAGAACCAGGTCGACGGAGACGAGATGGATCGCGCAGTGAACACGCCGTTCTCATCGATCCGAAACGACTCCTCTCCGTAGATCGGATGCCCAGGACGCGTCTCGTACCCGAACCCGCTCTCATCCGCCCAGACGATCCTCACCGGCTCGACGAAGCGCACGCCGAAGAGACGCTTCGCGAGCGTGCCCTCGAGCCCAGGCGCGGGTGCAGTGTCAGGCACCTCGAACCCAGCGCGGCGCTTGAACTCCCACGAACTCACCAGCGCGGCGACGGCATCGCGTGCCGCCGGGTCGACCACGGTCGAGTGCTCGGAGATCCGCATCCCATCAGGCGCAGTCGCGATTGGATGACGTGTCATCCCGCGCTCGTACACCGGCAGCGGCACGCGCTACTTCTTGTCCTTGCCCTCGACGTCACCCGACAGCGCGGCGATGAACGCCTCCTGGGGGACCTCGACGCGACCGACCATCTTCATGCGCTTCTTGCCCTCCTTCTGCTTCTCGAGGAGCTTGCGCTTGCGGGTGATGTCACCGCCGTAGCACTTGGCGAGCACGTCCTTGCGGATCGCGCGGATCGTCTCACGGGCGATGATGCGCGCACCGATCGCGGCCTGGATCGGAACCTCGAACTGCTGGCGAGGGATGAGCTTGCGCAGCCGCTCGGCCATCATCGTGCCGTAGGCGTATGCCTTGTCACGGTGGACGATCGAGCTGAACGCGTCGACCTTCTCGCCCTGGAGCAGGATGTCGACCTTCACCAGGTCGGCCTCCTGCTGTCCGGAGGGCTCGTAGTCGAGCGAGGCATACCCCTGCGTCTTCGACTTCAGCTGGTCAAAGAAGTCGAACACGATTTCGCCGAGCGGCATGTTGTAGCGCAGCTCGACGCGCTCCTCCGAGAAGTACTCCATGCCGAGCAGCGTTCCGCGGCGGGACTGGCACAGCTCCATGACGGTGCCGACGTAGTCCTTGGGAAGCAGGATCGCCGCCTTCACCATCGGCTCCGAGACCGAGCCGATGCGTCCGTCCGGATACTCGCTCGGGTTGGTCACGGTGACGGTCTCGCCGGTGTCACTCGTGAGGACCTCGTAGATCACGCTGGGCGCGGTCGTGATGAGGTCGAGATCGAACTCACGCGCGAGCCGCTCGGTGATGATCTCGAGGTGCAGGAGCCCGAGGAAGCCGCAGCGGAAGCCGAACCCGAGCGCCACCGACGTCTCGGGTTCGTACACGAGCGACGCGTCCGAGAGCTTCAGTTTGTCGAGTGCCTCACGCAGCTCCGCGTAGTCGCTGCCGTCGATCGGGTACAGACCCGAGAACACCATCGGCTTCGGGTCGGTGTAGCCGGGCAGGGCATCGGAGGCGGGCTTGCGTGATGTGGTGATCGTGTCGCCGACCTTCGACTGGCGCACGTCCTTCACGCCCGTGATCAGGTAGCCGACCTCGCCCACGCCGAGTCCCTTGGTCGGGGTCGGCTCCGGGCTCGACACACCGACCTCGAGCGCTTCGTGATTCGCTCCGGTCGACATCATCTGGATGCGCTCGCGGGGCGAGAGGCTGCCGTCCACCATGCGCACATAGGTGACCACACCGCGGTAGGCGTCGTAGACCGAGTCGAAGATCATCGCGCGCGCCGGCGCATCCGCATCGCCCTTCGGGGCGGGGATCTCCTGCACGAGCCGGTCGAGCAGCTCCTCGACACCGACCCCGGTCTTTCCCGAGACGCGGAGGACGTCTTCCGGCTTGCCGCCGATGAGGGAGGCGAGTTCCTTCGCGTACTTCTCGGGGTCGGCGGCCGGGAGGTCGATCTTGTTCAGCACCGGGATGATGTGGAGGTCGTTCTCCAGCGCCAGGTAGAGGTTCGCCAGCGTCTGGGCCTCGATGCCCTGCGCCGCATCCACGAGCAGGATCGCGCCTTCGCAGGCCGCGAGCGAGCGCGAGACCTCATAGGTGAAGTCGACGTGGCCAGGGGTGTCGATCATGTTCAGGGCGACGGTCTGGCCGTCGAGTTCCCACGGCATCCGCACGGCCTGGCTCTTGATGGTGATGCCGCGCTCGCGCTCGATGTCCATCCGGTCCAGGTACTGCGCCCGCATGTCACGATCCGAGACGACACCGGTGATCTGGAGCATCCGGTCGGCGAGGGTGGACTTGCCGTGGTCGATGTGGGCGATGATGCAGAAATTGCGGATCTGCGCAGCCGGCGTCGAGGCAGGCTGAAGAGGTGTGAGAGCGCGTGGGGACATGTCCCCTCGATTCTACGGTCAGGCGGCGGCAAACCCCGATTCGCGTGATGCTCCGCCGGGAAAGCACACTGGGCGGCCCCCGAGGGGACCGCCCAGTGTGTGGTGCGAACGGGGCTTACTTGGCCCAGCCCACGTTCTGCCAGAAGTTCGTGCCGGTGGTCGACTCGAACTGCGAAGGACCGTAGTTCACGAGACCGTCGGCGATCGCGTACTGGTTCGGACGTGCCGCCAGCGGGATCGTCACGGCTTCGCTCATGATGATCTTGTCGATCTCCTTGGCGATCTCGAGACGTGCCTCGGGGTCGAGCTCAGCGTTGGCTTCCGTCCAGAGACCATCCAGACGCTCATCCGCGACGCCGGGGAAGTTCTGACCCGAGTCGGCCGGGCTGAAGATCGACTCCGTCGAGGAGATCGGGAACGGCGTACCCTGCCACGCGAAGATCGTCGCCTCGAAGTCACGCGTCTCGGTCGTGATGTACTTCGTGAAGAAGTCTGCCGACGGGACGGTGTCGATCTTGACGTCGAAGCCCGCCTTGGCGGCCATCGGCTGGATCTGCTGCGAGAGGATCGCCGAGTTCGGGGTCTCCGAGGGGATCACGAGGCGAACGGTCAGCTTGGTGCCGTCCTTCTCGCGGATGCCCTTGTCACCCTCGACCCAGCCCGCGTCTTCCAGCTGCTTCTTGGCGGCGTCGACGTCGAACGCGATGTCCGCGCTGTCGTCTTCGTAGCCGTTCTGACCGTTGAGGAAGATGAGGTTGTTGAGGACCTCGGGCTCGACGCCCAGCGGCTCGATGACGGCCTGAGCCATGATCTGACGGTCGAGCGACTTCGCGAAGGCCTGACGGACGGCGACGTCCTCGAACACGCCGGCGGTGCCGTTGAGCGTGACGTGGCTGTACGTGACGCCCTTCGAGTTCAGGATCTCGGAGTCGGAGCGTGCCTTCGCGGACTCGAGCGTGTCGACGCTGGAGTTGATCGGGATCGCGTCGAACTCCTTGTTGGCGAACGCCTGGCCGACCGTCGAGCGGTCCGTGGCCTTGTAGTTGATCGTGTCGAGCTTCGGCTTGTCGCCCCACCACGTGGGGTTCGGCTCGAACGTGATCGTCTTGCCGGTCGCGTCGAACTTGCTCACGATGAACGGACCGCCGGAGACGTAGGTCGAGCCGTCGGCAGCGAACGGACCGTTCGCCCATGCCGTGTTGAAGCTCTCCGGGGTCGCCGTGAGCCAGCGGGGGTAGATCGTGCCGGTGCCGAGGATGGAAGGCCAGTCGGCGTTCTTGTTCGCGAACGTGATCAGCACATCCTGGTCGTTCTCGCCGGCCTCGATCGAGGCGACGTCCGACCAGACGTTGGTGGAGGTCGGGGCGAACGCCTCGTTCTTGCCGTTGAGGGCGTTGAACTGGCCCTGGAAGTCCTGAACACCGATGGGGGTGCCATCGGACCAGACGGCGTCAGGGTTGACCTTGACCTCGACGACCTGGGGGTCCTCGCTCTTCAGCTCGACCGACGTGGCGAAGTTCGGGTCGGCTTCCCAGCTGCCGTCCTCCTTGATGACCACGAAGCCGGGGGTGAACAGGCTCGAGATCGTGTTGTCGTCGACGGTGCCGGCATCGAGGTTGTAGAGGTTCCAGTTGGCCGGCGTCTCGTCGAGCGGCAGGTTCAGCGTGCCGCCGTCCTTGATGGCGTCGCGGTCAGCGGCGACCCAGCCGGTCGCGGGAAGCGCCTCCGGCGAGGAACCGCCGTCGCCGTCTCCTCCGCCGTTCGTAGCGGGCGCGCACGCAGAGAGCGCCAGCGCGACGCCGGCGATTCCGGCGAGGGCCGCCCATTTCTTGGAGTTCGACTTCATCGATCTCCCCCTTCTATCGTTTCGTGCAGACTGCACAGGACTCGTCCGAACCGGAGACCGAAGACAGCGACCGGCTATGGAGCAACATCATCGATGATCGCCCCGTACACCGGCATGTCAGGCCCGTGTTGTCCGGATCGTTACCTAGTTGTCGTTCAAACCGCATCGTCGTGCGGGGTGAAACGGGGTCGCGCCGTGGCTGACATCGCGTCGCGTCGGCCCGACCGCCGTGAACATGGCAACATGGGGAGCCTGCCGGCGATCGAAGGGGATATGCCGGCGTTTTGGAAAGACGGTCTCGGGTGCCTAGAGTAGCGAGGCCGCAACAGATGTCGGCTGCGCGGCGATCCCGCGCCGAAGGAGCTCCATGATCGGATTCATCGCCAAGCGTTTGGTGAACTATCTCATCCTCACCGTCATCGCCACCCTGGCCGGCTACGCACTCGTCTCCACCACTCTTCAGCCGGCGGCACGGTTCCTCGGCAAGAATCCCCCCGTCCCGCAGTCCAGCATCGACGCGGCGCTCGACAAGATGGGCGTCAACCCCGACGTCTCCCTGCTGCAGCGCATGTGGGACTGGCTCGTGCAGTTCGTCACCACCGGCTCCCTGGGGATCTCCACTCGCAGCACCGAGGTGACGGCCGACATCATCGAACGTGCCGGCACGAGCCTCCGACTTCTCATCATCGGCACCATTCTCGGAGCGGTCTTCGGAATTCTGCTCGGCGTGTGGGGGGCCATCCGGCAGTACCGCGCGAGCGATCAGATCATCACCTACGCGTCGTTCACGGTGCTCGCGACCCCGATCTTCGTGATCGCGGTGCTCCTCATGATCGGCGCGACCTGGGTCAACAACGCGTCCGGTCAGCAGCTCATCAACTTCACCGGCGAGTACAGCGTCGGGGTCACCGGGTTCTGGCCCGTCATAGGCGATCGAATAGCGCATCTGCTGCTGCCCACGATCGCGCTCACCGTGACCGCGGCGGCCTCCTACTCCCGGTACCAGCGCAGCGCCATGCTCGACGTGCTCTCCTCGGACTTCATCCGTACGGCACGCGCGAAGGGGCGGACCCGCGGATCCGCCATCATGCGTCACGGCGTGCGCGTCGCGCTGATCCCCATGTCGACCTTCTTCGCCTATTCGTTCGGCACCATCCTGGCGGGCGCGGCCGTGACGGAGAAGATCTTCAGCTGGCACGGCATGGGCGAATATCTCATCGACTCCGTGTCGAACAACGACATCAACGCCGCGACAGGCTCGATCCTGTTCGCCGCGATCCTGGTGCTCATCGCGGGCACGCTGGCCGACGTCCTCTACGCGGCCCTCGACCCCCGAGTGAGGATGTGACATGACGCTCGATCCCACACAGCTCGACGCTCCGCCGCTCGAGCCGGAGAACGAGGAGTCTCCGTCGATCCCCCGGTGGCGGCTGATCCTGGTCCGCACTTTCTCGACCAAGCGCGCCTGGATCGGCGCCGGCGTGCTCGTGCTGATGTTCCTGCTCGCCTACGTCGGCCCGCTGCTCTACCCGTGGTCCGCGACCGATCAGGACTACCTGTCGTTCAACAAGGGTCCGAGCCTCGACCACTGGTTCGGCACCGACACGATCGGCCAGGACATCTTCGCCCAGTCGATGGCCGGCCTGCAGAAGTCCCTGCTCATCGGCCTCATCGTCGGACCGGTCACGGCCATCATCGCCGGGCTCGTCGGCGCGATCGCCGGGTATGTCGGCGGGGCATGGGACCGGGTGATCGTCTGGATCATCGACCTGCTCCTCGTGCTGCCGAGCTTCTACATCCTGGTCCTGCTGAGCCCCCTGTTCAAAGACCTGGCCTGGGTCGCGCTCGTCGTGTTCCTCCCCCTCTTCGGCTGGATGGTGCTCGCGAGGGTCATCCGCGGTCAGACCATGTCGCTGCGCGAGCGCGACTACGTCAAGGCGGCGCGCTTCATGGGCGTCGGCGGTTTCACGATCATCCGCCGGCACATCATCCCCAACGTGGCTTCGCTCCTGATCATCGACGCGACGCTGGGTGTCGGCGCCGCGATCCTCGCCGAGACCACGCTGAGCTACTTCGGCTTCGGCATCCAGCCGCCCGACGTGTCGCTCGGCACGCTGCTCGCTGCGGGAAGCGCCGCGGCGACCACCCGTCCCTGGCTCTTCATCCCGCCGGCGATCATCCTCGTCGCCACCGTGCTCGCGTCGAGTCTGCTCGGAGATGCCCTGCGTGACGCCGTCGACCCGACCTCGGAGAACAACCGTGCCTGAACCCCTGCTTCGCGTCCGCGACCTCAACGTCACCTTCGAGACGAAGGCCCGCACCGTCCACGCGGTGCGCGGCGTCAACTACGAGGTCAACCGGGGAGAGTTCCTGGCGATCGTCGGCGAGTCCGGTTCGGGCAAGTCCGTGTCGTCGATGGCGGTCATGGGCCTTCTCCCGAGTACCGCCCAGGTATCCGGCTCGATCACGTATGACGGCACCGAGCTCCTGGGCTCCACCGACCGGCAGCTGTCGAAGATGCGCGGCTCCGACATCGCGATGATCTTCCAGGACCCGCTCTCGGCGCTGACGCCGGTCTACACGATCGGCCAGCAGATCATCGAGGGCCTCAAGCTGCACCAGCCGGGACTCAGCACCCAGGCGCTGGAGGCCCGCGCGGTCGAGCTGCTCGACATCGTGGGCATCCCGGAGCCCCGCCGACGCGTGAAGTCGTTCCCGCACGAGTTCTCGGGCGGCATGCGCCAGCGTGCGATGATCGCCATCGCGATCGCCAACGACCCGAAGCTGATCATCGCCGATGAGCCGACGACCGCGCTCGACGTCACCATCCAGGCGCAGATCCTCGACGTGCTCCAGACCGCCAAGGAGATCACCGGCGCCGCCGTGGTGCTCATCACACACGATCTCGGCGTCGTGGCCGGCAACGCGGACCGCGTGGCCGTCATGTACGCGGGCAGGATCGTCGAGACCGCCCCCGTGGACGACCTGTTCGCCCGCCCGGCCATGCCGTACACGATCGGTCTCCTGCGGTCGATGCCGAACATGGTCGACCAGCGGTCGGCGCGGCTGGTACCGCTCGAGGGCCGTCCGCCGCTGCTCACCGAGATCCCCACCGGCTGCCCGTTCGCCGATCGCTGCCCCGCGGTGATCTCGGCGTGCCACGACATCGAACCGGACCTGGTTCCGGTTGCCCCGATGCAGGCCGCGGCGTGCATCCGCGCGACCGAGATCGTCGACGGCCGCCTCCCCCGCGACGAGGTCTTCTCCCCGCCGGCGCCTGCGGAAGAGGTCGTGCGCGAGGTCGAGACCCGCGGCACCGTGCTCAAGGTCGAAGACCTCAAGCGGCACTTCCCGCTCACCAAGGGCACCGTCTTCCGCCGTCGTATCGGCACCGTCCGTGCGGTCGACGGCGTCAGCTTCGAGCTGGAGGGCGGCAAGACCCTCGGCCTGGTCGGCGAGTCCGGCTGCGGCAAATCGACCACCGTCATGGAGGTGATGGAGCTCGCCAAGCCGCAGTCGGGGCGGGTCGCCGTCAACGGCATCGACACGGCTTCACTCTCCCCGGCCCAGCGTCGCGCGCTCCGGACCGACATCCAGATCGTGTTCCAGGACCCGGCGGCCTCACTCGATCCGCGCATGACCGTCGAGGAACTCATCGGCGAACCGCTCACGGTGCACGACGTCCCGGCGAAGGAGATCTCGCGCCGCGTGCGCCGGATGCTCGAGCTCGTCGGCCTCGAGCCGAGCTATGCCCGTCGTTACCCGCACGAGTTCTCCGGGGGGCAGCGCCAGCGCATCGGCATCGCCCGCGCCCTCGTGGTCGAGCCGAAGATCCTCGTCCTCGACGAGCCGGTCTCGGCGCTCGATGTCTCGGTGCAGGCCGGCGTGATCAACCTGCTCGAAGACCTGAAGCAGCAGCTCGGGCTCTCGTACCTGTTCGTCGCCCATGACCTCGCCGTGGTGCGTCACATCGCCGACGACGTGGCGGTGATGTACCTCGGGCGCATCATCGAGTACGGCGACGTCGATGAGATCTTCAGCAACCCGCGCCACCCGTACACGCGCGCGCTGCTGTCGGCCGTGCCGGTCCCCGACCCGCAGATCGAGCGCACAAGGGAGCGCATCCTCCTCTCCGGAGACCTGCCGTCGCCGACCGAGACGATCACGGGTTGCGCGTTCCGCACGCGGTGCCCGCTCTACGCGATCCTCCCTCCGGAGCAGCAGGCCGAGTGCGAGACCAGGTCGCCGGAGCTGCGGCCCGTGGAGGGACGCGACGTCTCCTGCCACTGGGCGGAGCAGGACATCCTGCAGACCGCGTGATCGGTCGTCGTGGCGTCAGCGGGCGCGGCACGGAGCGCATCGTCGTCCGCGGCGCATCGGGCTGGTGGATCAGCGGTGTGCTGGCGGCGCTGTTCGCGTACCTCCTCATCGATGCGGCGATCCGCGCGGAGTGGGCGATCGTGCTCCTCTCCCTGCCATGGATGGGCTTCGTCCTGCTGGTGTGCTGGATGCTGCTGATCCGGCCCTGCCTGATCGTCGCGCCCTCCACGCTCAGCGTGGTCAACGTCTTCCGCACGCACACCATCCCCTGGCGCGAGGTGGCCGCGCTTCAAGTGCGATACCAGCTCGTCGTCGAGTTGACGGACGGCACCACGATCCGCGCCTGGGGTTCACCCACCGTCCAGCCGCGCCGGGACCGGGATGCCGACGTGTCGGCGCCGAACCGCTCCCGCGCCTTCGTCGGGGTCGTCGAAGCCATCGACCGGGCGCGCGACGACGTCGGGCGTGCACCGACAGGTTCGGACTCGCGAACCGTGAGCATCGCGTGGCGACCGCTCCTCGCGATCGTCCTGGCCCTGGCCCTCGGGGTGACGACCGCAGGACTGCTTCTCTGACGAGGAGTCTCGGAGCAGGCGCCGAGATCCTATGCTGAACGCGTGAGCGCACAGATCGTCCTCGTGCACGGCATCCGCACGTCCGCCACGATGTGGCGCGCGCAGCTCGCCTATCTCGATGCTCACGGTTACGCCGCCACGGCCGTCGACCTGCCGGGGCACGGCACCCGGATGGGCGAGGATTTCACGCTCCATGAGGCGCTGCACACGATCGATGCGGCGGTTCGAGCAGCGGCTGAGAAGGGGCCCGTCGTGCTCGTCGGTCACTCGATGGGAGGCCTGCTCTGCCTCGCCTATGTCGGCGGAGCGGACAAGCCGCCGGTCGCCGCTCTGGTCGCCGCAGCGTGCACCTCGCTCCCCCGCGGCGCAGGACTCCGGGCCTACCGACTGTTCGCCAGGGCCGTCGACTCGCTGCCGGACCGCGGAATGTGGCTCACGGCGCGCATGCTCGAGGCCACCATCCCCGCCGAGACGCGGTCGGACTTCGCCGCGGGCGGCTATGCGCTCGACACGCAGGATGCCGCGCTCCGCAGCCTCGCGACCCTCGACATCGCCACCGCCGTCCCCCGGATCACGATCCCCCTCTGGTTCGTCAACGGTCAGTACGACCAGCTGCGACTGAACGAGACGCTCTTCCGTCGCCTCGCCCCGCATGCCGAGCTGATCGTCGTTCCGCGCACGACCCATCTGGTGACGGCCATGCGTCCGCGGATCTTCAACGCGGTGGTGCAGGTGGCGATCGCGACGGTGGAGCAGGAGCCGGCTCGGTCATGAGCGCTTCGGCTCCCGGGCGAACGCGGTGAGCAGCCCGCCGACCAGGGACAGCACCGCCGCGGCGATGAAGACCAGCCAGAACCCGCCGACCAGAGCGACCAGCGCTGCCCCCAGGACCGGTCCGATCAGCTGGCCGAGGGCGGCCGTGACGTTCACGATCCCGAGGTCGCGCGCATGGTCCTGTTCGTCGGGCAACAGGTCGGCAGCGAAAGCGAGTCCCACCGTCGAGAAGGCTCCATAACCGAGGCCCATCAGGGCCGCGGCCACCATCGTCATCTCGAACGTCGGCACCAGCGCGATCGCGACGCCCGATGCTGCCTGCACCACGGTGGCGGCGACCGCGAGCGTGCGCCGGTTTCCCGTGCGATCGGAGACGATGCCAGTGACCACGGAGGCGATCACCACGAACACGGTGTAAACGACGATGAGCAGCAGGAGATTGTCCTGCGCGACGGCACTCGGCTGGCCGAGGCCGTGCAGCAGGAAGAACAGGAAGAGCGCCGTCCCGAGCGCGTTGCCGATGTTCGTCACCAGGCGACCGGAGAGCATCCAGGCGAAGTCCCGGTCGCGCAGGGATGCCAGCCGACGACGACCCACCGGCTTCGGTCGCATGGCCTCGACGCTCGGAGGGTCGGGCAGGAGCAGCGCGGCCGCCGATCCGACGACCGCGATCACTCCGGCGAGCAGCAGGTAGCCGTCGCGGATGCCGAGACCGAGGAGGACGACCAGCCCGACTCCCAGCACGATCCCCACCGCCTGGCTGGAACCGACTGCTGCGGAGGCCGCACCGCGCTGCGTCGACGGCAGCTGGTCGGCGATGAGGGCGGTGAAGGCTGCGGACGAGACGGCCACGCCGATCGACACCCCTACCCACCCGGCGCCGACTGCCCACGGACCCTCGGCGTATCCGGTCAGGACGAGGCAGACCGCGGTGAACAGAACTCCGCCGAGCGCCCACGGGCGGCGGCGGTGGCGCCCCGCGGCCGCGCGATCGGAGAGCGCCCCGGCGGCAGGACCGGCGATGATGCCGGCGAGCCCGCCGATTCCGAGCACCAGCCCGGAAGAGACGACACCGCGGATCCAGTCGTCTTCCGGGGTGTCCAGCTGCAGGGGAAGGAGCAGCTGCACGGGTGTGAGCTGCACGGTCCAGATCGCGAGCCACGCCAGCGTGAACAGCGACATCCATCGTGTTCCCGCTCGAACCGTGCGGGTGCCCGTGGTCTCGCTCAACTCGCCACCGCCGTCGCGGCCGCTGCGCGCGAACTCGCGATCACGTCCCGATACCAGTCGTAGGAGGCCTTGGGCGTGCGTTCGCCCGTCTCGAAGTCGACGTGCACGAGCCCGAACCGCTGGGTGTAGCCGTCTGCCCATTCCCAGTTGTCGAGCAGCGACCACACCGTGTACTCCTCCACAGACACTCCGGCGTCCACCGCCTCCCCGACAGCCGCGAGGTGACCGGCCAGATACTCGATCCTGTCCGTGTCGTCGATGCGGCCCGCGCGAGCGGGTTCGGGGAAAGCCGCTCCGTTCTCGGCGATGACGACCGGGGGAAGATGCGGATGCCGTGCGTGCAGGTCGATCAGGAGATCGCGGAGGGCTGCGGGCATGATCGGCCATTCCGGCCCGAAGCCGGTGACCGGAACGCCAGGAGTGGGCACGATGTCGAACGGCACGGGGCTCCCGGCAGCGGCAGTCGTCACGGTCGTGGGGTTGTAGAAGTTGATGCCGTAGAAGTCGATCGACCGCCCGATCTCCTCGAGATCCCCGTCGCGCACCGGCATCGGGGGAAGCCCGAGCGACTCGAGGTCCGGGTACGCGCCGTCGAGGAGCGGTGCGCTGAAGACCCGGTTGTGGAGCAGATCGTAGACGGCGGCGGCTTCGCGGTCCTCGGCCGTATCGTGCAGCGGCAGAACCCACGTGTGGTTGTTCGCGAGACCGACGGTGGAGGCACCTCGTTCCCGCAGCACCGAGGCGGCGCGGGCATGGGCGAGCAGCTGGTGGTGGGCGGTCGGCAGCGCGTCGAAGAGCAGCTGTCGTCCCGGGGCGAGCGTACCGACCGCGTACCCCTGCAGCGTCGTCATCGCCGGCTCGTTGATCGTGTACCACTGCCTCACGCGATCGCCGAGACGGTCGGCCACGATGTTCGCGTACTCGGCGAAGCGCTCGGCGGTGTCGCGCTCGAGCCAGCCGCCGTCGGCCTCGATCGCACTCGGCATCTCCCAGTGGAAGAGGGTCGGGAACGGTGCGACGCCCGCCTCCAGCAGGAGGTCCACGAGCCGCGAGTAGTGGTCGAGCGCGCCCGCGTCCCCCGCACCCCGGCCGTCCGGCTGCACGCGCGCCCACGGAATGGAGAACCGGTAGCGGTCCAGCCCCAACCCCGCGGCGAGAGCCACATCGGCCTCGGGATGCCGATAACTGTCGCACGCGGGATCCGCGGTCGACCCGTCGATGATCGCGCCCGGTCTCTCGAGGAAGTCGTCCCAGATGGAGCGACCGACGGCCCCCGTCGGGCGCGAACCCTCGATCTGGAAGGCGGACGTCGCTGCGGACCAGCGGAGGCCTGCGGGCACGGACGGAGGAACGTGTTCGGGGGTCATGTGGCTCCTTGACAGCGGTGTCGGGATAGTGATGATTCTGCACCCGGTTCCAGGAGATCCGCGACGGAGTATCGTGATCCGTCTGCCGTTTCGCGTGATCACCCCCTCTGCTGGTAGACTCGACTCTTGGCTTGCGTGTGGGTTCTTCCCTCACGACCGCTGTGCAGCAGCCCTCTTCTGCTGCCGGCATTCCGAACACTCCTGTACAGAAAGCGTCCACACGTGGCAAACATCAAGTCGCAGATCAAGCGCAACAAGACCAACGAGAAGGCGCGCGAGCGCAACAAGGCCGTCAAGAGCGAGCTCAAGACGGTCATCCGCACGACTCGCACGGCAGTCTCCGCCGGCGACAAGGCAGCAGCCGAGGCCGCGCTGAAGAAGGCCGCCGTCAAGCTCGACAAGGCCGTCAGCAAGGGTGTCCTGCACAAGAACCAGGCGTCGAACCGCAAGTCGGCTCTCGCCAAGCAGGTCGCTTCTCTCTGAGCGGAAGCTTCTGAGAAAGGCCCGTCCCGTTATCGGGGCGGGCCTTCTTCGTGTCTCCGGAGCGCCGGGCGATCCGCAGAGTGAGGACGCGCGGCTACTCCTCGCCGAACGGACGACGAGTGGCGATCACCGTGACCATGCGCTCGAGCGCGAAGATCGGATCGCGGGCCGCACCCTTGACCTCACCGTCGGCGCGCGCCGTGGCCTGGATCGCCATCCCGAGCGAACGCTCGTTCCAGCCGGCGAGGTCGCGGCGGGCACGATCGACCTGCCAGTCCTTCATGCCCAGGCGCTGGGCGAGCTGCCTGCTCGGTTCCCGGTTTCCGGCGACCCGAGCCATGGTGCGGAGCTTCATCGCGAAGGCCGCGACCATCGGCACCGGATCAGCTCCGGACGACAGCGCATGGCGGAGTGCGACGAGTGCCTCGCCGTAGCGGCCGGCGATCGCCGTGTCGGCCACGACGAACGCCGACACCTCAACCCGGCCGCCGTAGTACTTGGTGACGACCTCTTCGGAGATGTCACCCTCGACGTCTCCGATGAGCTGCTGGCAGGCCGCAGCCAGCTCGGTGAGGTCATCGGCGAACGCGGAGACCAGCGCGCGAAGGGCCGCCGGCGCGATGCGCTTCTTGGCCGTGCGGAACTCGCCCGCGGCGAAGTCGACGCGGTCGCCATCGCGCTTGATCGCCGGGCAGGCGATCTCGATCCCTCCGCCGGTTCCGGCGCGGACGGCATCGAGCAGCTTCTTGCCCCGCACGCTCGCCCCCGTGTGCCGCAGTATGACCGTCGCCCCCTCCTGAGGATTGTCGAGGTACGACACCGCCTCCTGGATGAAAGCATCGGAGCATTTCTCCACGCCGGAGACGCGCACGAGCCGCGGTTCGCCGAAGAGGGATGGAGACGTGAGGGACAGCAGGGTTCCCGGCGCGTAGTCGTCGGCCCGCACGTCGCTGACTTCGAGGGCGGGGTCTTCGGCACGGAGGTAGTCGCGGACGCCGGCGATCGCGCGCTCGGCGCAGACCTCTTCCGGCCCGGAGACGAGCACGATCGGAGCCGGATGAGGCTCTCGCCAGGAGACCTGAGGAATCTTCGTGGGTTTCGCACCGCCACGGGAAGGGGGACGCGAGGCTGCCATGGATCCAGACTACCGGCGGTCGCCGACACCGCTGCCCGCGCGCTCAGGGCAGTGGCTTGTCCGTCCACACCTGCAGCTCGCCGTCTCCGACGCCGAGAAGGATGCGTCCGTGCTGATCCGTGCGCAGCGCCTGCCCTCCGCCCGCCGAGACGAGGTCGAGGGTCTCGCCGCGGGGATGGCCGTAGTCGTTGTCCGCTCCGACGCTGAACAGCGCCACGCGCGCCTGCACGCCCTCATAGAGACCCGCATCCTGGTCCGCGCTGCCGTGGTGGGCGACCTTGACGACGTCGTAGCGTCCGAGCCGAGCCGTGCGCAGCAGCATCCGCTGGGGAGCTGCCGACAGGTCGCCGAGGTAGAGGGATCGGGGCACCTCTCCCCCGTCGAACTCCATCACCACACTCGCGTCGTTGCCGTCGGGGAAGGCAGCCGAACCCCGCACCGGCCACAGCACCCGCCAGGCGGCCTTCCCCAGCATGCCGCGCTGTCCCATCCACGCCTCCTCGACGCGTGCGCCTCCCCCGCTGAGCTCCTCGAGGAGACGTCGATCGCCTCCCTCTGCGACCGGACCGTGCAGCACTGCGTCGACCCGCCCTCGGATGGCGGCGACCCCGCCGGCGTGATCGAGGTCGAAGTGGGTGAGGACGAGGAGATCGATGTGCCCGATGCCGAGGGACCTCAGGCACGCCGCCAGAGGCTCCGGAGCCGGCCCCGTGTCGATCAGCGCCGCCCGCGTCGCCGAGCGCACGAGCAACGCGTCGCCTTGCCCGACGTCGCACGCGGCGATTGACCATCCGTCGGGCGCCATCGCCGTGGCGAGCGGTCCGTCGAGGAGCACCCGGGCGCCGGCGAGCGAGAGCACGACGATCAGGACCGCGGCCGCGGCCCGCTGCACGATGAGTCCCCCACGCCCGGTCGCCGCTTCCCTGCTCTGTCGACCGAATCTGATGACGACGACCACGATGCACACGCTCACGAGAGCCACGAGCAGTGCACTGCCGATTCCCGCGGGCAGCAGCAGTTGTGCTCCGGGCAGCCGTGCGGCGGTGGTCGCCGTGGTGGCGATCCACGCTGACGGTAGCCAGGCGGACGACGCCAGCAGATCCGCGAGAGTCGGCAGCGGAGCCGCCAGGCAGGCCAGCAGGCCGACCACGGTGGCGATCGGCGCCGCGGGTGCGGCGATGAGATTCGCGGCGATGCCGATGAGCGACTGCTGCTCGGCGAAGAGAGCGATGATCGGGCCGCACGCCAACTGCGCAGCGAGCGGGACCGCGAGAGCCAGCGCCACCGGTCCGGGCATGATCCGCGCCAGCCCGCCGGCGAGTGGTCGCGCGAGCATGACCAGAGCACCGGACGCGGCGACCGACAGCGCGAACCCCGGAGTCGCCGCCAGCCACGGGTCGGCGACGAGAATCCCGGCAGCGCACAGCGAGAGCATGCCCGCGCCGGCACTCGGGCGGCCGAGCAGCACGGTCAGCATGCCGACCGCCGCCATGACCGCTGCACGGATCACGCTCGGTTCCGGCGTGACGAGGACGACGAATCCCGCCAGACCCAGCACGGAAAGGACCCCCCGCAGTGCCCGCCCGGCTCCGCACAGGGCGGCGAACCAGAAGATACCGCCGACGACGATCGCGCAGTTCGCTCCGCTCACCGCGGTCAGGTGGCTGAGACCGCTCGTGCGCATGTCGTCGTTCAACTCCGCGCTCACAGCACGGGTGTCGCCGACCGCGAGGCCCGGCAGAAGGCCTGCGCCGGGCTCGGGGAGTCGCAGGGACCGCTCCACGAAAGCGCGCTTGAGGCTCGCCGCGACGGCGAACACTCCGGAGGCGGGCTCGACGACCTCGGTCTCGTTCGCGAAGACGACGAGGGCCGAGCGCTCACCCGCATCGGTCGTCCGCACCTGTCCGACCACTCGAACCCGGGCACCGAGATCGAAGCCGTCGCCCGGCTCGACTCCTATGCGCACCGGCGCAGTGAGCGCGGCTGGTCGATCTCGGGTGCCGATGGTCATCGTCTGCGCATCGAACCACAGTCGTCCGTCCCGACCGATCGACGCCGACGAAGTCACCTCCGCACTCACCTCCGCCACTCGCCCGGACCAGTCGGCGGCCTGCGCACGCGCGGGAAGGGCGAGTGCGACAGCAAGGCCGGTGGCTGCCATCGCCGCGAGAAGCACCACGGCCAGACCTCCGCCGCCGTGAAGCCGCAGTGCCCGTCTCCGATACATCGCGAGCACCATGAGCACCGCGCCCATGGCGCAGCCGCCCACCATCCACCACGAGGACCTCGGCACGAAGACGCACAGCAGGGCCGCCACCCACACCACCGCGAGCAACGGCAGCAACCGCAGATCGCGCCGTTTCAGGCTCGGTCTCGGCTGCTCCGCGCGGGTTCCTGGCTGCGACATCCCGTCACGCTACGAGAGCGCAACGACCAGACATCACCGCGAGCCCGCGAGCTGCGGACAACCGCAGCCAATCACCACTGGTGCAGAGACAGAACCTCGCTACGGCCGCTGACGTCGCGAGAAGGCACCGGAATGGCAGACATGGCTATCGCGGACGCCGACGCCGACGCCGACGCCGACGGGCGAGTTGCGCCCCGTTCGGTTATCGGTGGACGACCCCTCGCATCTCTTCGGTCGTTCGCATCTCTCGCCCCACAGATACCCGTGGACGTGTCACGCGAGAGTGATGAGGCGGCGGGGTCAACAGGCCGCAGGCGCGAACGGCTTCGAGTCGAGTGCTGACCTGCAACGTCGCGTAGGCGTCGTGGAGATGCCGCTTGACAGTTCCCACGGAGATGACGAGCGCTTCAGCGATGTCCTGGTTCGTCGCCCCTTGTGCTGCGTGAGTGAGGACCTGCCACTGCCGCGGTGTGAGCAGAGCCTGTGATGCCCCGCGCGTCATGCTGATTCGCACTTCCGTGAGCAGTGCGCGGATGGCGCCTCCTGCCGAGATGTGGCAGACACAGGCGGGATACTCATGCGTCGATGGCACCCCGGACTCGTGCAACAGGATCGTGCGCACACGCCTTGTGCGACGGGCTTCTCGCGGTGGAAGCATTGTCGGATCGCTGACCAGCAGGTCTTGCGGGCGCAACAAGTCCACCTCCGGATCAGCCATACGCTGCACCCGGTGGCCATCTGCGAGGAGAGCGTGCTCCACGGCATCGGTCAACCACTCCGATGCCAGACACACGCTCACCTGGGGTCTGGTACTCGGCAAGGCGTCGTTTCGACGACTGGCAGAACGTTCTCAGGCGTCGCTCTGGAGGGTGAGATCAGCCCGAAGCTTCGCCCGCGCCCGCGCATACCTGCTGCGGACGGTCGCCGGCTTCCTGCCGAGTATCTTCGCCGCCTCCGCGAGGGAGAACCCGTCCCAGTGGACGAGCTGGATGACCTCGCGATCGCCCGTGGGAAGTGCCTCGAGTGCCTCCCACACATCGTCGCGCACAGGGCGGGAGTCGCCGCTGATGAGCGCTTCTCCCTTGAGCCTGTCGTTGAGCTTCCGCCTGCGCGAGAGCGCGCGTCTGTGGTTGGCAAGCACCTTCCGGGCGATCCCGAACGTCCACATCCGTGCCTCGATGCGGTCGGACGGCATGGCCTCGACCTTGCGCCACATGGTCAGCAGCACCTCACCGGTGAGGTCCGCGGCATCGTCAGTGGAGACGACCCGTCGAACGAAGTACGCGAACAGTGCCCGCTTGCTTTCATCGATCAAGCCAGGAAGGTCGAGCCTGTCGTCGCTCCACATCGACACCAGCGCCTCGAGGGGCTCCTCGGAACGGCCGGGCATCAGTGCCGCACCCATGTGCACGTCGAAGTGCCGGAGGTGCCGATACCGGGTTCGTTGATCAATTCGAACGGGATTTCATTCCCAATGGCGTTTTCGATGCCTCTGAACACTGTGATCTGGTCGACGTCCTCCTGGGTGAGCTCGGGATCGACGTCACCGTCCCCGACGGAGACTGGGTTCTGCTCGCCGAGGTCGTAACCGCGTTGGCCGATGCCGGTCCAGTCATGCGAGGCGATCCACTCCTTCGCCTCCGTGACGTCCGTGCCATCCCACGACCTGACGGCGAGCGAGTACGTGCACTCCACTGTTGTACCCTCGTCGGTGACGTAGGAGATCGGGATGACGGCATCAGGCGTGAAGTTCGGAGCGATGTAGACGGCTGCCGCTGTCGCTATGGCCCCGACGCTCAAGAGTGCAGCGACGGCCGCTGCGATGCGGACGCCACGCGGGCGAAGCGAGGGCCGTGCGTGCTGCTCTGCGGCATTCCTGGCGACGCGTTCGAGCATTGCGTCAAGAACCTCCGGTGACTCCGACCACTTGTCGTGCGGGGTGAGCAGTCGGTTGAGCTGTGTGTCGTCCATGAGTTTTCTCCGATGATCCGTTCACTACCGCTCATGTCCGATCATCGCCGAAGTGTTGCAGCGGCGCAGGACAAATCTGCAAAGAACGCAAGATATGTATCCATCGGTACATATCATCCTCCGCGCGCGTGTTCCACGCTCGAAGCAGGTCAACTCCGACCTCTGAGAGAAGTGAGGAATCCATGAGTCGTACACGTTCAGCGGCGCCGCGCCGCCGCGGTAGTCGTCCCCTCGGTATCGCAGTAGCTGCAGTGATCGCTTCGATGGGTCTCGTCGGCGGCATCGCCGCACCTGCGATGGCGTGGGGAAACGTCACGGTTGGGGCGCCTGCCGGGTGCACGGGGAGCGCCAAGGGCAGCAGCTGGAAGAGCGGTTCAACCGCACGCGCAAGCACGGCTGAGTCCGGCAACATCTGCCTCGTGATCGTCCCTGTCCAGGCCGGTCTGCGCCTGCCGAACAGCAGCACTCTGTGGAACGGCACGACCGGTGTGGAGTACACATCGGCGTCAGCGATCGCATCGAACGGCTACGTCGGTGGATGGCTCCGCTGGGGCGGCAAGGTCGCGAGTTGAGCCGATTCTCTCGGGGCCCGCTGCTCAGGACCCTCGTCATCGCGGGTGCCGCGAGCATGCTGTTGCTGACCGCATGCTCCGTACAGACGCCGGGTCAGAGTGGCGGGCCCTTGTCAGCGGAGCAGATCAAGAGCACCGCAGACA
This sequence comes from Microbacterium sp. NPDC055665, assembly GCF_053618035.1. Lineage (NCBI taxonomy): Bacteria > Bacillati > Actinomycetota > Actinomycetes > Micrococcales > Microbacteriaceae > Microbacterium > Microbacterium sp. NPDC055665. The sequence continues at coordinate 63,776 of NZ_JBSHGY010000004.1, forward strand.
AGTTCCGTGAGGAGGGCAACGAGTGGCTGGCAGGCTTGCTGGAGGACGGTGAAGTCGACGCTGCCGACTACGCAGCCGCGTCGGAGCGCTATGCCTCGTGCATGCGCGGACTCGGATACGAAGTTCCCGCGCCCATGGTGAACCCGACGAACTCGATGACGCACATCTACGACATCGACATGGGCACGCGTGAGCCGGATGCCTTCGGGGAGGACGACCTCTCGTGCAAGGACCCTGACCTGAATGTCATCGAGGCGGCCTATCTGAACACGGGCGTACAGCGGATGGACGAGTCGCTTCGCATCGCCGCACAAGAATGCATGGCCGAACTGGACTACGAGATCCCGGACGATGCACGAGACATTCGCGCTTTCAGCGGTGATCCGACGGCCGACGAGGGCGCACAGCGCGAAGCAGCCGCGACATGCATTAGTGACGAGGCGCTGCGCCTCTTCCCGGAGTTGCCGTACGTCGGAGTGGCGTATTGAACAAGACCGCTGAGCAATCCCCGCGCCGACGCCGTGACGCAGCCTTCTGGGTCGTCGCGGTCTGCTGGATTCTGGCGCCAGTCATCGGCGTGGGGATGCTCTATCAATACCTCTCCACGAAGACCGTCGTCGCGACTCAAGAAGTCTGGGCGCCGGCGCTCAGCGCCGAAGAAACGCGCGCCCAGGCAGTCGGCCTCGCACTCGAGTGGAGCGACGGTGCCGAGATCCCCGCGCCTGCATGGTCGGGGACGGTCGTTCGCGTCAACGTTCAACCTGGTGGCGTGCTCAAGAGCGGAGACGCGGTCGTCGATGTCGATGGCGTGAAGCGCATCGCGGCCTTCATGAATGTACCTCTCTACCGCGCCCTCGTTCCCGGATCCACCGGGGAGGACGTTAAAGCGCTGCTCGAGTTCCTCAGCACCCGGGGCATCGACGTCCCGGACAGCGACCGACTCGGCTGGGACGCATGGCTGCAGGTCTCCGCGTTCGCGAAGTCCATCGGCGTCGACACCACACAGGGATTGGCGTCCTTCGATCCAGGGTGGCTGGTCTTCATCCCGGCAGCCGAACTCACCGTCAGCGAAGTGCATGTGAAGGCGGGTCGACCGGCTCCCGCCAGCGGCGAACCCGTTGTCACAGCCATGGACCAACTCGTGTCGGCGCCCATCGTCACGCCCGAGGCCATCGCTGAGGTCACGGAGGACAACCCGATCAGCCCAGACGCGATTGCCTCTTCAACTGTCGCTGTTCCCGAAGGTGCCGTCGTACTGTTCGGCCAGAAGGAACTCGCAGTCGACGAGGCTCGGACCGCAATCGATCCCGCAGCGCTCCCCGAGATAGCTGCTGGGGTCACACAAGGAGCTCTCACCTCATCTGCACGCGTCGTCACCCCTCAGCCCGCGGCGATCGTCGTGCCCGCCGCCGCAGTTCTCACCGGCACAGATGGCACCTGTGTCATCGTCCGTGACGGAGAAGAGCGTCGAGTGGTTGCCGCTGAGACGATCGAATCGGTCGACGGCACCTCGCTGATAGCGGCGAAGGTGAAGTCCGGCGAGAGCGTGCTCGTCAACCCCTCAGCTACCGGTGCAACATGCGCATAGTCGCGCGAGACCTCGCCATGAGATTCGGTTCTCGATGGCTGTTTCAGGGCCTGGAATTTGCGTGGGAGTCGCCCGCCTTCGTCAGCGTCACCGGCCCCTCCGGTTCCGGCAAGACAACTCTTCTCGGTGTCATCTCCGGATCCATCTCCGCGACGGTCGGCGACTGCATCGCCGAAGCCGATGAGACGGGAGTGCCTTCGTCCGCGGGATGGATCGTGCAGAACAGTCCCCTTCTCGTCAGCCGGACGGCGCTGAAGAACGTGGCGCTCGGCCCTCTCTTTCAGCGCGTTCCACAGTCCGAGTCGCTGGCTCGGGCGGGGCAGGAGATGGCTCGTCTGGGCATCGAACATCTAGCGAACGTCCGCGCCAAGAAGCTCTCCGGTGGCGAGCGGCAGAGAGTCACTGTCGCTCGCGCCCTCGCATCCCAGGCGCGACTGATTCTCGCCGATGAGCCCACATCCTCTCTCGACGCGGAGGCGAAATTGCGGGTGGCTACCGCCCTCCGCAGTGCAGCCGACGGCGGTGCCCTGGTCATCATGGCGACGCACGACAAGGACGTGGCGGCCTTCGCCGACACGGTGTTCGACATCGGGCAGAGAACTACCTGATGAAGATCGTCGACTGCGTCTCCGAAGCGATCAGCAACGCCTTCGCCCGACCCCTTCAGACAGCGCTGATCGCCGTGCTCTCGGCAGCGCTGGCATTCGCGGCATTCATCCTCCCGTGGGCGACTGTCTCGCAGGCGCACGCGATGCTTGAGCAGGACATCGCCGAGGGGCGATCGATCATCGTGGTCGGCAGCAGTGGAGGACGAATCTCCACGGAGCGCTGCGACCTGCTCCGTTCGGTTGTGGGAGTCACCACCGCCGGTGCCATCCTGCGACCGGTGGAGTTGAGATCCACCGGCGGAAGACCGATCTCCGCTGTGCTGGTCACTCCCGGGTTGCCGGCTCTGCAATGGCCGAAACTCCCAGACCTCGCCCCAGGAACCGTCGTCGTGCCTTCGACCGAGAACGCTCTTGCAAGCGGCGTCCCCACCCCGGCGATGATCGACGGCACCGAGCGTCAACTCACAGCCGGGGGCACCGCCATCTCGGCAGGACGCATCTCCAGCCTCCATGCGAAGGTGATGATCCCGTCATCGACCCAAAGCGTGGCCACCGAATGTTACGTCGAGGCGACTCCAGGGGCCGAAGCAGGGATCACCTCGGTAGCCGCAGCATGGTTCCCGGCCACAGAGGGTGCCCGCACCATCCCGCTGGTGCCGGGGAAACCTGCTGGAGCGACAAGCCAAGAGCACCTCTCCTCCAGCCCTCAACTCTGGGTGATCCTCTGCGCCATCGGCACCATCGTGTTCGCTGTCGGATCGTCCGTCTGGAGCCGGCGCCATGACTTCGCCGTCTACCAACAACTCGGACTCTCACACCGAGGGTCGCTGGTGATGACTCTGGTCGAGTCCACGATCACGGTCTACATCCCTGCCGCAGGGGGAGTACTCGCGGCCGTGGCTGTCGCCAGCCTCGGCGACGTGCGCACGGAGGCGCTCGAGTTCGCCAGCACCTCTGCGGCGATGTTCATGGTGGGTATCACAATCGTTCCGATCGTTGCGACCTTCATCTGCCTCTCCGTCGGCCGTTCGAGCGCCGGGAAACTCTGAACACTCCACACGAAGATCAGTGCCGGCCGTGGCTATACGGCTTCGTCGAACTCCTCACCTGCTCCGAGGGCGTCGCCGACAGCGGGCTGCACGCTGCCGCCGCCCTCCTAGACTCGGCGAACGTCTCCGCGCAGAAGTTCTCCGGGCTCGGGTTCGTTCCGACCGTGGTCGTACGCCTTGGTGAGCGCACCCGACGAGCGACTCTCGTGCAACTTCGGCGCGTCCTACGGGTCGGCTCACATCCTCTTCCGTAGCGACCTGCGAGGATGATTCGCATGATCGAGGTGGATGAGGTCACGGTGTCCGCTGGCGAGGTGACGCTTCTGCGTCCCGTGACGATGACGGCCACGCGGGGTGAAGCCGTGGTGATCCGCGGCAGGAACGGCACCGGCAAGTCCACCCTGCTCCGGGTGCTCGCCGGCACCCAGAAGCCGTCGAGTGGGATGGTGCGGATCGCCGGAGAAGCGGTGGCTCCGCGCGACCGGGCTTTCCGGCGCCGCGTCGCCACCATGATCGGACTGCCCCCGATGGCTCCGGACCTCACGGTGTCCGATCACGTCCTGCTGGTCGCGACGACCTGGCTGGACGATCCGGATGCGGCGACCGCGCTCGCCCGTCGTGTCCTCGCAGAGCTGGACTTGACCGCCTTCGGGCAGCGGTTCCCGCACGAGCTGTCGTCGGGCCAGATCCAGCTGTTCGGCATCGCCCTGGTGCTTGCTCGGCCGTTCGACGTGCTGATCCTCGATGAGCCGGAGCAGCGGCTGGACCCGGAGCATGTCGAATCGGTGATCCGGGCGCTGCGCGCGCGACGCGACGAGGGCGCGGCAGTCATCGCCGCCACCCACAGCCCGCTCCTCGCCGACGGACTCGCCGACCGTGCGCTCTGGTTGGATACCGCGGCATGACACGTCGTGCGTCCGCGGCCATCCGGATCTGGCATGCCAGGAACACCCGCACGAGCGGCGACCGGGGCTATGCGGTCTACCTGTTCCTGATGGTCGCACTGGTAGCTGTGGCGCCGGTCGTACGAGCCGCCTGGCTGACGGTGGCGAGTACGGAGGGCATCTCGCTCCTCTCCTCGCCCACCTCGAGGGAGATCACCGTCCTCGTCGCCGCGGGGCTGTGGGCGGGCGCGCTACTGCTCGGTCGCGACCGCGGTCCTGCCCTGTATCCCCCGTTCCTGACTCATGCCCTCGCCACGAGCGAACTGGCCGGATCCGACGCATTCCGGCGCCCGATGCTGCGCGCCGGTTCACTCGTGTCCGCGGCGACCGCCGCGATCGCCGCGCTGATCGGTGCGGCGCTGGCATCGAGCGGGACGATGGCTCCCCTCGCCGCGGTCGCCTTCGTCGCCGTCGGCGCACTCGTCGGCGTGATCACCACCGTCGCCTGGCTCGCCGGCCAGGTGCTCCCCCATGCTGCGGTGGCGCTCGCCCTCGGCGTCTTCGCGCTGGGGGTGATCACCGCTTCCGTCCCCGCGATGCTGGCGTTCACGCCCTGGGGGTGGGTCGGACTCGCCTATCCGGGCATCGGATCGCCGCACTCACCCGCCGCGTTGATCGCGCTGATCGCGCTGAGTGCGATGCTCGTGATCTCGACGCCGATGCTGATGAACCGGCTCGGCCTCGCCGAGCTGATGGTCCAGGCCGCGCGGTGGGACTCCGCGACCGCACACGCGACGGGCATGGAGTTCAGCGCTGCCGCGACGATCTACCGGCAGCGACCTCAGCTCGGTCGCCGCTTCCGCGCCGTCCGACCGCTCCGACGACACGAGGTGACCTTCTTGGTCCGCGATGCGATCGGAGCGGTCCGAACCCCCGGCCGCCTCGCCGTCGGTGTCCTCGCTCTCGCCGCAGCTGGCGCGCTGACCGCACTCGCGTTCTCCCCGGCCTCCCCCGGCTGGGCGCTGGGTGCAGCGGCCGGACTGATCCTGTTCGCCGGACTCGGACCCCTCACCGACGGCATCCGGCACGCCGCGAGCATCGCGTCCGATATCCCGCTCTACGGGATCAGCGACGAGCAGCTGCTCGCCAGGCACGCGCTCTTCCCGCTGGCCGTGCTGATCATCGTGCTGCTCGCGGCGTCCGTCATGTGCGCGGCCGCGGCGGGGCTCGCGGCGGCAGGACCGATCACGGGTTCGATCGCGCTCGGGCTGCTCACCCTCGTCGCCCGAATCAGCGACGCGATGAAGGGTCCGCTGCCACCCGCGCTGCTCACCCCGATCCCGTCGCCGATGGGCGACCTCGGCGCCGCCGTGCGACTGGCCTGGTCCATCGACGGCCTGCTTCTCGCCGCATTCGCCGGCGCCGCAGCCACACTCGTCTTCGAATCTCCCCTCCTGCTCCTCGGCGCCGCCGTCGTCCTCGTCGGCATCGGCCTCCACCGCTGGCGACACCGCGCGTAGCCCGGAACGGTGTCGGCGGCGACGAGCCGACCCCGCTTCAGTCGACTCCTGGGACGGCTGAACGGGGGTCGATCCCCGCGAACGCCAGCGCGATCACCATGCCGGCCAGTTCCTCGATCTGACGCGCGCGGTGCAGTCCGCCGACGGTGTGTGGGGTTGCTCCAACGGACCGGACGAGGCGGCCCACGGTATCGAGCGCGAGATCGTCGTCGCCGGCCAGCGCCACGACATCTTGCGCCGTTGCTGCTTCCCACCGATCAGCCGGGTGCACGTTGAACGCCTTCACGACGCGAGCTCCCGGAGCACGCTGTGCGATGTGTTCGGCTGCCGATCCGCGGTCGAGGAGGTGACGTCCGACGCCGTGCTCGACCGGGTTCGTCGGATCGATCACGACCTTGCCCGCCAGGGCGCCGTGCACAGCTCCGGTGCGCGCGATCACATCGTCGATGCTCCGCCAGGGCACAGCAAGAAGGACGACGTCAGCCGCCTGGATCGCGTCAGAGGGCGCCACCACGGTCGCCCCTTGACCGATCTGATCAGCGAGGCGCCGGGCGCTGCCGCTCGATCGTTCGCCGATGATGATCTGGTGCCCCGCGTCAGCCCACCTGGAGCCGAGGGCGCGCGCAACGTTGCCTGCGCCGATGAGCGCGATACGGAGAGAGGAGGAGTCAACGGGGGTCGTAGCTGTCATGTCTCGACCGTACGCAGGCCCCTACGCACCGGACGGTGCGTACCGATCGGAGACAATAGAGGGATGTTCGAGAGAACCGGAGACGTCGATGAGCGCGTGGCGGATTGCCGCGTGCGTGCGGCGACCGATGTCCTCAGCCACCGCTGGGACGGCGTCGTCCTCGCCGCTCTCGGCGCAGGACCTCGTCGTCGCGTGGAGCTTCTTGCGGCCATCGGGCAGATCAAGGACAAGCCTCTGACCGAAGCGCTCTCCCGCCTGATGACCGCGAACCTCGTCGCACGTCGGCACGACGCGGGGTCTTCGCCGATCAATCGCTACGAGCTCACTCCCCTGGGCCGCAGCTTCCACGACGGGCCGCTGCAGACGCTGGCCGCCTGGGCTGAGCAACACGGTGAGCAGCTCCTCGACACCAGCGCCTGCCCGACCGAACCGGAGACTACGGCGCTGTAGCCCGCAACGGTGACTCATGAGGGTCAGCCGCGGCGAGGATGCCGTGGTCCCAAGACGACGGCATGCCGAAGGCTGGCGGAAGTGCAGATCGCCGCTCGCCTCACGCTCGGACGCGAAAGTATCGACTGATCCAGAGGCCGGGAACCGGCTCAGCATCCGACTGGTGCACGAAGCCGAGGGACTCGTACAGCGCTCGGGCCGTCGCATTGTCGCGCCCGGTCGCGACGACCGTCTGGGGCGCAAGCGACATGACCTCCATCACCAACGCAGTGCCGAGGCCCTGTCGGTGATGGGCGGGGCCGACCATGAGACGGTCGAGGTCGGCGACGTCATTCTCCATCGCGTATCCCGCTGCCGCCGCGATCTGATGGTACTCGTCGATAATGACGAGCCAGTCCAGGCCGGACGACAGCAAGTCGGACTCCGTCTCGTGGAGCGGCGGAATGCGGTCATCACCGATCAGCTGGGCCTCGACGGCATACGCCGCGTGCTGAAGCTCAAGGAGGTGCGATGCGTGAACACGCACTTCATCTGGGGTGAATCGACGCGTCCGCATGGTCGGTCCCCTCACGTTCACATGGTGGAGCCGGTACGACCATTCCGGACGGCCTTCCTCATACCGCTCCTCGCTTGGATCCTCATCGCTGCTCAGCGACCGAAGGCGCGACCGAGAAGGGGACGAATCGCGCTTCGATGTTCGAAGAATACTGAAGGACCGTGTTCGCTAGCGAGCGCGTCGTCACACCCGTACCCCATCGCGCAGGCCGGCGAGCAGCTTCTCACCGATACCGGGCACGGCGAGCAGGTCGTCGACGGAGCCGAAGCGCCCGTTCTCATCGCGCCAGGCGATGATGCGTTCGGCCAGTGCCGGACCGATGCGCGGCAACGTCTCCAGAGCGGCCTGATCGGCGGTATTGAGGTCGACGCGGTCGTCTCCCGGCGGTCCCGCTCCCGGCGCAGCGGCCGCCGACCCCGCGGTCGGAACGACGATCTGCTCGCCGTCTTCCAGCAGCCTCGCGAGATTGACCGCCGCCAAGTCGGCATCGTCGTTCGCGCCACCCGCCGCCGCCAATGCGTCGACCAGACGTGCGTCCAGGTCCAGCACGTAGATGCCGGGGTGGGCGACCGCCCCCAGAACGTGCACGTACAGCTCCCCGGAACCACCGGCGGTCGACGTCTCATCCGGCAACGGCACGGATGCGGTCGGGGATGCCTGGCCGCGCAGAAGACCGAGGCCGACGGCAGCAGACAGCACGACGAGCGCGAGAACGACCCCGGCTCCGATGCTCAGGCGCAGTCGACGCCGTGGCGGGGGTGGTGCCTGCGGGGATGCCATCCGGCCAAGCTAGGCGCGGGAAACGGACTCCCCGGGCACCGAAGACCCGAGTCGTGGACAACCGCTACCCCCGTGCAGGTGGTGCAGAGCGGCCGGCCCGGGCATTTCCGCAGTACGGCCGACAGGGATGACGGCGACGGCCCCTGACGCTCACCGAAGCGAGCACCAGGGGCCGAAAGTCATCCGCGGCGAGAGGAGATCAGCCCTTCACGACGATGCTGACGATCTTCGGCGCCCGCACGACGACCTTCACGATCTCGCGATCGCCGATCGAACGGATCACCCGCTCGTCGGCACGAGCCAGGGCTTCGAGCTCGGACTCGCCGATGCGCGCCGAGACCTCGAGCTGTGCACGGACCTTGCCGCCCACCTGCACGACGGCGGTGACCGTGTCCTCGACCAGCAGCGCGGGATCGGCGGACCTCCACGTCACGAGGCCGACGGAGGGCTCGTGACCGAGCATCTCCCACATCTCCTCCGCGGTGTGCGGTGCGATCAGGTCGAGCATCACGGCAATCGTCTCGGCGGCCTCGCGCACCGCCGGGTCCGCAGCGCCGGCGTCGCCGTCGATCGTCTTACGGGTGACGTTCACGAGTTCCATCAGGCGAGCGACGAGCACGTTGAACTTCGTCTGCTCGACCAGAGCGGGAGCCTCCGCGAGCAGCTTGTGCGTCGCGCGACGCAGTGCCGCATCGCCGCCGTCGAAGACCACGTCCACGGGGCTCGAGACCTCGCCGGCGACGCGCATGGCCCGCGCCAGGAACTTCTGAGCGCCGGTCGTGGAGACGTCGGCCCAGTCCTTGTCGTCCTCGACCGGACCGGCGAACGCCAGCCCGACCCGGAGCGCGTCGGCGCCGTGGGCATCGAGCTCGTCCTGGAAGAGCACCAGGTTGCCCTTGCTCTTCGACATCTTGGTGCCGTTGAGGATGACCATGCCCTGGTTGATCAGGTTCGAGAACGGCTCCGTGAAGTCGATCAGGCCCATGTCGAACAGCACCTTGGTGATGAAGCGCGCGTACAGCAGGTGCAGGATCGCGTGCTCGACGCCGCCGATGTAGGAGTCCACCGGAGCCCAGCGAGCCGCCTGAGCGGGATCGAACGCCACGGTGTCGCTGTTCGGCGACAGGAACCGCAGGAAGTACCACGAGCTGTCCACGAACGTGTCCATGGTGTCGGGATCGCGCAGCACCGGGTCACCCGTCGCCGGATCGGTCGTGCGCACCCAGCTCTCGGCACCGCCCAGCGGCGACGTGCCCTTGGGCTTGAGGTCGAGTCCCTCGACGCTCGGCAGCTTCACGGGGAGCTTGTCCTCGGGGACCGGGATGATGCTGCCGTCCTCGGCGTGCAGCATCGGGATCGGCGTGCCCCAGAACCGCTGGCGCGAGATCAGCCAGTCGCGCAGCCGGTAGTTCTTCGCGGCACGGCCGGTTCCGGTGGACTCCAGCTGCTCGATCGCGCGGGCGATCGCGTTGCGCTTGGAGAGACCGTTCAACGCACCGGAGTTGATCATGCGACCATCGCCGGTCAACGCGATGCCGGTCGATGCCGGGTTCTGCTCCTCGAGCGCGGCGCCGGTGTCGATCGGCACGCCCTCCTCGTCGACCTCTATCACGGGCATCGCGCCGGTGACGGGAGCGGTCGTGTCGACGACGACCTTGACCGGCAGGTCGAACGCGCGGGCGAAGTCCAGGTCGCGCTGATCATGCGCCGGGACGGCCATGACTGCACCGTGACCGTAGTCCGCCAGCACGTAGTCGGCCGCCCACACGGGCAGCTTCTCGCCGTTGACCGGGTTGATCGCGTAGCGCTCGAGAAAGACACCGGTCTTCGGGCGGTCCGTGGACTGCCGGTCGATGTCGGTCTCCTTCTGCACCTGCTCCAGGTACGTCTGGAAGCGCTGGCGCACCTCGTCGGGCGCGTCGGCCGCGAGTTCGGATGCCAGGTCGGAGTCCGGGGCGACGACGAAGAACGTGGCGCCGTGCAGCGTGTCAGGGCGCGTCGAGAAGACCGTCACCGGCTCCTCGCGACCCTCGATCACGAAGTCGACGTCCGCGCCGATCGAGCGGCCGATCCAGTTCCGCTGCATCTGCAGCACCTTATGCGGCCAGAAGCCCTCGAGCTGGTTCAGGTCGTCGAGCAGTCGATCGGCGTAGTCCGTGATGCGGAAGTACCACTGTGTGAGCTTCTTCTTGATGACCTCGGCACCACAGCGCTCGCAGCGACCGTCCACGACCTGCTCGTTGGCGAGCACCGTCTGGTCGTTGGGGCACCAGTTGACCGGGCTCTTCTTGCGATAGGCCAGGCCGCGCTCGTGCATCTTCAGGAACAGCCACTGGTTCCAGCGGTAGTACTCGGGGTCGGACGTGTGCAGAACGCGGGTCCAGTCGAACGAGACTCCGTACGCCTGGAACCCCTCCTTCTGCTGCGCGATGTTCTGGTACGTCCACTCGCGGGGGTCGGCGCCACGGCGGATCGCCGCGTTCTCGGCGGGCAGACCGAAGGAGTCCCAACCGATCGGGTTCAGCACGTTGTGCCCGCGGTGGCGCCAGAAACGGGCCACGATGTCGGAGTAGAGGTAGTTCTCCGCGTGCCCCATGTGCAGGTCGCCCGAGGGGTAGGGGAACATCGCGAGGACGTATCGCCGCGGCCGGGTGTCCTCGTCGCCGCCGGTGAGGAACGTACCGTTCTCCGCCCAGTACTTCTGCCACTTCGTCTGGATGGCGTGCGCCGACGGGGCCTCGTCGTCGGCGGGAGCGGTGGACAGGTTCTCAGACAACGAACGCACGACCAATCTGAAGGAAAAAGCGGGATCAGTTCAGGATATCGGAACGCCAGAGCGCAGGCATTTCCGCACCGAGCGCGGCCAGGGGCGCTCGCGCCTTCGTCGCCACCTCGGCGACTTCGGCCGCCGGCGCGGAACCCCAGGTGATCCCTCCCCCGGCGCCGACGACCGCCCGTTCCCCGTCGATCAGGATGCTGCGGATGACCATCGCGAGGTCGAGCGCACCATCCGCCCCGATGTAGCCGAAGCAGCCGGCGTAGACGCCGCGCGGCCCGCCTTCCAGCTCGTGCAGTCTCGTCATCGCCGAGAGCTTGGGCGCACCCGTCATGCTGCCGGCGGGGAAGGCGGCGTCGAGCAGAGAACCGACGGTCGTCCCGGCCGCAGCGACACCGCTCACCGTGCTCACGAGCTGATGCACGGCGGGATAGCTCTCGACCACCCACAGCCCGTCCACCCGGATGCTTCCCGGTTCGCACACGCGGGAGAGGTCGTTGCGCATCAGATCGACGATCATCACGTTCTCCGCGCGCTCCTTCCGATCGAGTGCGAGCTCTGCGGCCAGAGCGACATCCTCCACCGGGTCGGCACTGCGGGGACGGGTGCCCTTGATGGGGCGGGTGCGGATGACGCCGCCGTCGACGTGGAGGAACTGCTCGGGGCTGGCGCTGAGCAGCGTGCGGTCGCCGATCCGGAGGAACCCGCCGTGGTGCGCGGGGGTCGCGGCGCGCAGGCGACGATAGACGTCGACGGCATCATACGGGCCGACCACGGTGAACCGCGTCGTCAGGCACAGCTGGTACGCGATGCCGGCGCGGATCAGATCACGGCAGCGTTCGATGAGCGCGGCGTACTCCTGCGGGTCGTGTCGCCCCTCGGCGACACGGGAATCGCCGACGGGTAGCGCCTGCGGGACAGTCTCGTCCGGCGCGTCCTCGACAGCGGAGACTCGAGCCGCCCAGGCCGGGAGGTCGCCGTCGTCGCTGAGCGCCCAGACGCGCCGCGCGGCGTGATCGAAGGCGACCACGTGCGTGGCCCGCAGCCAGACGCCGCCGGTCTCGTTGACGCGCCCGCTCACCGGGGCACCGGCGGCCGCGGCTCCGGACTCGTAGTCGAGCCAGCCCACCCATCCTCCGGAGAACGGCGGAACGGTCCGATCGGCAGGAGCGCCACCCAGTGCCACCTCCCGCGGCAGGGACGAGCGCTCCCCCGTGCCGACGAAGCTCCAGCCCTCTGTGGCATCCGCTCCCGCGTCGAGCCAGAAGAGATCCGCGACCTGCGCCTCGAGCATCCGGAACACGGACGACGGCTTCACCCAGGAGGGAAGTCGTCGAGCAGTCAGCTGTTCGGGCACCTTTCCAGCCTAGGACCGGGCCGCTCCCGTATTCTCATGACGTGGACGACCTCCTGCTCTGGCTCCTCGACACCGTGCAGTCGATCGATCCGGTCACGCGCACTCTGGTCGCAGGTCTCGCCGTCATGCTGGAGACCAGCATCCTCATCGGGCTCATCGTCCCCGGGGACACCATCGTCATCATCGCGTCGATGGGCGTCGCCACCGTCTGGGAGGGCATCGCGATGGGCGTCGCCGTCGTGATCGGCGCGCTGATCGGCGAGAGCATCGGATTCTGGCTCGGCCGTTGGCTCGGCCCGCACATCCGCGTGTCCTGGCTCGGCCGCAAGATCGGCGAACACAACTGGGTCAGGGCAGAGAACTATCTCGAGCGCCGCGGCGGCATCGCGATCTTCCTGTCGCGATTCCTCCCGGTGCTGCACTCCCTCGTCCCCCTCACCGTCGGTATGAGCGAGTACCCCTATCGCAAGTTCCTGGCATGGACCGCCCCGGCATGCATCCTCTGGGCGACCGCGTATGTGAGTGTGACCTCCCTCGCGGCCGGCAGCTTCCGCGAGCTCGTGGATCGCGTGCACTTCGCGGGCTACATCTTCGTCGGCGTCATCGCGCTCTTCCTGCTCCTCGCGTACTTCGGCAAGAAGCTGCTGCAGCGGCTCGAAGCCCGCCATCAGGAGGCACCGGAGTCGGCGACCGACTCCGACGTGAAAGACTGAGTCAATGGCATCGGCTCCCCCAGCCCCCCGGATCCACTGGTTCGCCCGACTCGAGCATCGCTTCCATGTCTGGCGTGAAGGTCGTGCGCGCCGCCGCGGCCGTGTCGCCACGATCCTCCCGTTCCCCGGTTACGGCGGCCCCGGCTGGGTGCGCGTGGTCGGCCGAGTGCTGATCGTGCCCCCGCAGCGGCGCACCCGCGACGGTGAGCCGGCGAGTGTGCGCGGCTGGCGCAGCTTCGTCGGGATCCCCGTCGGGTACGCATCCGTGACCGTGCATTTCGGAGAGACGACGCATCAACTGGTCGCCGATCGCGGCGGCGTGGTCGATGCGAAGATCCCCGTCGACCTGGAGCCCGGCTGGCAGACGTTCATGATCTCGGTCGAGGGACAGGAACCGGTCGAGGCGGGCGCCTTCATCGTCGCGGAGGGGACCACGTTCGGCGTCGTGTCCGACGTGGACGACACCGTCATGGTCACAGCCCTGCCGCGTCCGTTCATCGCGTTCTGGAACTCGTTCGTGCTCGACGAGCACGCCCGTCTCCCCGTCCCCGGGATGGCCGTGCTCCTCGACCAGCTGCTGCGGGAGCACCCTGGCGCGCCGATGGTGTACCTGTCCACCGGCGCGTGGAACGTCGCCCCGACCCTCTGGCGATTCCTCGGTCGTCATCTCTTCCCGGCGGGCTCGATGCTCCTGACCGACTGGGGCCCGACGCATGAGCGCTGGTTCCGCAGCGGGCGTGAGCACAAGCTCACCAATCTGCGTCGACTGGCGACGGAGTTCCCCGACGTGAAGTGGCTGCTGATCGGCGATGACGGTCAGCACGACGAAGCGATCTACTCGCAGTTCATGGACGAGCATCCCGATTCGGTCGCCGGCGTCGCCATCAGACGCCTGCTGCCCGCCGAGGCCGTGCTCGCCGGTGGACGCGCCGACCGCGAGCCGCATTCCGAAGACGTGGCACCGTGGGTGAGCGCGGAAGACGGCGCCGGACTCCGCGACCGCCTCGGCGAAGTCGGCATCCTGCACTGACGAGAACACGGCAGACATGGACACGCTCGTCGAGAAGGCGATCCCCCGCGATGAATGGCTCGCCCGTGAGCAGGCGCATCAGGAACGCGCGGACACCCTGACGGCCGGACATCGCGAGCGCGCCGCCCGATCCGAGAAGCACCCCGTGTGGGACTTCCTCCACACCTACTACTCCTACAAGCCCGCGCAGCTTCGGCGCTGGCATCCGGGAGCGGGCGTCGAGCTGCAGGATGCGCCGGAACGCCTCTCATGGCGCTGGTATTCGCCGGGTGACACCGCGGGCGGCGCCGTGCCCGACCCCCGGTCGTTCGCACAGGAGAAGGCCGACCTCGCCGCCCTCGTCGAACGGATGCTGCGCCGCACGGCCTCGCGCCCCGGCCAGTTCGGCTGTTTCGGACTGCACGAGTGGGCCATGGTGTACCAGGCGGACGAGCATCGCCACGCGGTACCGCTGCGTCTGGGACAGGCGGGCACGGATGCGGTCGTCGAGAACCATGACCTGCGCTGCACGCACTTCGACGCATTCCGGTTCTTCACCCCGGAGGCCGTTCCCCGCAACCGCACGCCCCTGAGCCGTGAGGATCAGCCGCTGTTCGAGCAACCAGGGTGTCTGCATGCGGGGATGGATCTCTACAAGTGGGCGACGAAGCTCGGACCGCTCATCCCGGGCGAACTCCTCCTCGACTCGTTCGAGCTGGCGCGCGACATCCGGCTGCTCGACATGGAGGCCGCGCCCTACGATCTCTCCGCGTGGGATGTCACCCCGGTGCGCATCGAGACGCCCGAGGGCAAGGCGGAGTACGTGCGTCGGCAGCGCGGATTCGCCGAACGCGGTGCCGCTCTGCGCACTGCCCTGCTGGCCGCGTGGCTCGGCGACGGCGCACGAGAAGCGGCCTGAGCGTCACTGCACCGGTTCGCAGTCGGCGCAGAGCGTCCATCGCGCCGATGCCGCTGCCAGCTGCGCGCGCAGCGTGAGCACCCGCGTCGCCGCCTCTTCGAGCCGCTCCTTCGGAAGCGTGCCCGCCTCGACCGCGTGCGCGATGCCGGCCGCCATCTTCCCCGCCGTCTGCCCGTCGGAGCCCGCGATCATCAGCACCAGGTCGTTGCCGGCGGCGATCGCGGCGACGCCGTTGGCGACCGGATCCGCGTAGGCGGGATTCCCCGACGACAACAGCATGCCGAGGTCGTCGGTCACCGCCACCCCGTCGAAGCCGAGCTCCTCCCTGGCGATCGCGTGCCACTTCGGAGAGAGGGAAGCAGGCAGGGCGTCGACGGCGGTGTAGGCGAGATGCCCGTACATGAGCAGAGACGCTCCGGCATCGATGCCCGCCGCGAACGGAACGGCCTCGGTGCGGCGCCATTCGTCGAGTCCCATGCTCGTGCTCGGAATCGCGGAGTGCGAGTCGCCGGGGGCGGCACCGTGTCCGGGGAAGTGCTTGAGCGTCGACGCGACGAACTGCTCCTGTGCCGTGGTGGCGGCCGCCACCCGATCCGCGGAGCTCGCAGGGTCGGTGCCGAGCGCGCGGCCGTAGATGAACGTTCCCGACTCAGCCGTGAAGTCGGCCACCGTGCCGAAGTTCACCGTGATCCCCGCCCGTGCCACGAGAGACCCTCGGGCCGTGAACGCTGCGGAGGTGTCATCGACCGGCTGCCCCTTCAGCGTGGTGGAGGACGCGTAGTCGTCGCCGTGCAGCCGCGAGACGATGCCGCCCTCCTGGTCGACCGCGATCAACGGGGGCAACGCGGGATCGATGGTCATCGCGGCGGTGAGAGCCTGCAGCTCGGTCTCCGTCGCGGGGATGTTCGCCCCCATCAGGATGAACCCGCCGAGACCGGACTGCATGTAGGTCCGGAGCGCGGCCGGGTCCGTGCCCGACACGTGGCCCATGACCACCGTGGAAGCCTGCTCTGCCACGGACATCCCCTGCACCAGAGCGGTCGCATGCGCGGCCGGGCCGGTGGTTTCCCCGCCCGAGGAGACGGCGGTCGGGGTGTGGGAGCCAACCGTCGACGGGATGGGCGACGCGACGGCTGCCGGCGAGGCGCACATCGCTGCCGTCGCGACGACCGCCAGCGCTCCTGCGGCCCAGCGACGGTATCGAGACATGACGGGTCCTGTGCGGTGTGGACGCGTCAGCAGCCGAG
This sequence comes from Microbacterium sp. NPDC055665, assembly GCF_053618035.1. Lineage (NCBI taxonomy): Bacteria > Bacillati > Actinomycetota > Actinomycetes > Micrococcales > Microbacteriaceae > Microbacterium > Microbacterium sp. NPDC055665. The sequence continues at coordinate 79,923 of NZ_JBSHGY010000004.1, forward strand.
CGCCTCGGCGATCGGCACCGCCGAGGCGGCGTCGCCGTTGCCGAAGCGGATCGTCCGTCCGATCGTGCACGGTCCGTGGAGCGCTGCCGCGATGACCGCGGCGACATCGGCCCGCGAGACGGCTCCGCTGCCCGCGGGGTCGATCTGGATCCGAGAGGTCGGCTCGTCGAACGTGAGCGTGCCGGGGGCGAGGATCGTGCCGTCCAGCGCACTGCCGCGCAGATGCTCGTCGGCGGCCCACTTCGCGTCGGCGTAGGGGAAGAAGGAGTCGTTCTCGGGCACGCCGTGATCGGCCGTGGAGCCGAGCCACGACACCATCACGTAGCGGCGGACGCCTGCGCGCTCGGCCGCGTCCATCGACCGCTGCGCGGCATCCCGATCGACCGCGTACGTGCGCTCCGGGGATCCGCCGCCGGCACCGGCCGACCACACGACCGCATCGTGTCCGCGGATGATCTCGGCGATCTCCTCCACTCCGAGATTCTCGACATCGGCGACGAGAGCCGTGGCCCCCGTCGCTTCGACATCGGAGGCGTGCTCCGGGTTGCGGATGACGCCGGTGACCTCATCGCCGCGGGCGACGAGCAGTGGCGCGAGCAGAAGGGCGATGCGGCCGTGGCCGCCGAAGACGATGATGCGCGACATACCCTCACCCTACGCGCCTGCTCCGACGTCAGCGCGGGGTCTGATCGCTGTCGATCACGAACGCCTGAGGATGGCTCGGCAGGTAGCGGACGACGACCGGCTCGCCGCTGGTCAGGAACGCATCGCGATCCGGGTACACGGCGGGCGTGAAGAAGTTGCTCTCCAGCGTGTACTCGACGCCCTCGGCGGTCGTGAAGGTCACCCAGTCCCCCTCCAGCGTCCCGGTGGTGGGGCGGCCGTTGTCGTAGATGTACGCCCGGGTCACGGGCACTCCGGTGAGGCTGAGGATCCCGATCACGAGCGATCCGACCATGAGGAGCGCCAGCACGCGGGCGCCGATACGGAACACGCTGCCCCAGACCCGACCTCGCGGACGTTCCGTGGGGTGCAGCAGGCCCTCCCGTTCCCGGATGCTCCGCAGCGCGCCACCCGGCACGGCGCCTCGCGCCGACAGCGCGAACAGCCCGAGGATCGAGAACCCCGCGATGAAGACCATGGCATAGCCGTGCGAGGCCGGGAAGTTCACCAGCCAGATGAGGGTGTCCATGGGGTTCATCGCGCCGTCTCCTTCTCGATGGTCACCGCGACGGTCTGCGGATCCTCCCGGCGGTAGAACGCCCACACGGGGGCGCCGACCTGCAGATGCGGGATCGCCTGGGGGTACACGAACACGGTCGTGTCGGCCTCCCAGGTCGCCGCGCCTTCCGGCGCCATCAGCACCCGCAGCGCGAGCTCGCTCTGCCCCTCACGACGACGGCCCGTCGGTCGCACCTCGAGCACCGACGCCGGTACCTGGATGCCGGTGGTGCGCGCCTTCACCAGCCGGGGGTCGATCAGCCCCCGGTCGATGCGCCACTGCAGCATCGCGTCGCCGACGGCGGGGTCGCTGAGGTCAGCGAGTTCGACCGTGTCCTGGTCGGTCAGGCTGTAGCGCATCGCAACCGGCAGCCCGACCTGGAGCGTCGCGAGGTCGGTGGGCTGCACGAGCATCCGCAGTTGGCCGATGAAGTCGTCGGCGGCGCTCGGGGTGACACGGATGAAGAGGTCGTACTGCGGGACGTCGTTCACCGTCATCCCGGTGCGGGAGACCTCGACGATCGTGCCGACGCCGATCTGCGCCTCACCGCGAGGAGTCCTGCGACGCGCGATGCCCGACAGCATCCCGCCGAAGGTCAGCAGCAACCCCCATGCGACTCCGATGATGATCGGTCCGCCGAGGGTGTCCTCCCCGGCGAACGGGAGGATCGACCGGCGCTGATCCACCCCGAACAGCCCTTCGCCGACCCAGATCACGAGCCAGGCGGACAGCAACAGCCAGACGACGAGGAGCACGATGCGGAGCATGTGCTCAGCGTAGCCAGGCACCGTTCTCCGCCCGTGCATGAATCTGCGTGCCGGGCCCTCGTCCGACGCGGCGGGGTCCTCTACACTCAGGGCAACGATGCCGACCCGAACGGCGTCCCTCCCGACAGCAGGACGACGATGCCCACACCGCTGATCGAGCGCGAGATCACCGCGCCCGTCTCGCTCACGACTCCCGACGGAACCCTCAACCGCGATGCGCTCGGCTGGTCCCGCCTCCCGCTGCACGACACGTCCGGGATCCCCGGACGTGGTCGCTGGGGGCGCAACAAGCGCTGGGAGTACTGGAACGTGATGACCCCGTCCCACATCATCGCGTTCACCGTGTCGTGCGTCGACTACCTGGCTCTCCACGAGGTCTGGGTGCTCGACCGCGCGACCGGGGAGGACATCGGCTCGACGGTGGTCTCCCCCGGAGCACGCTCCGCGACCCTCCCGCCATCGCTCGGAGACGGCTCGACACAGGCCCGCACCCGCCGGATCACGCTCGACATCGACGAGACGTTCGACGGCACGCGCCTGCGAGGCACCGCGCCCCGGGTGTCGTTCGACATGCTCGCCGCCCGGCCGCCCGAGCATGAGGCGCTCGGCGTGGTCGTGCCCTGGCGTCGTGGAGAGGATATCCGCCGGTTCCAGTACACGGTGAAGGATGTGGCGCGGCCGACGACCGGCACCGTCGCGATCGACGGCCGAGCCTACGACGTTCCGGTGGGTAGTTGGGCGGTTCTCGATCACGGCCGCGGGCGCTGGCCGTACCGCGTGCACTGGAACTGGGCGGCGGGCAGCGGCATCGTCGACGGCCGCACGATCGGGTTGCAGCTCGGTGCCAAATGGACGGACGGTTCCGGAGCCACCGAGAACGCACTGCTCGTCGACGGCCGCCTGTCGAAGATCAGCGAGGAACTCGTGTGGGATTACGACTCCGAGCGTTTCATGCGCCCGTGGCGGGTGCACGGTGCGGCGGCCGACCTCACCTTCTCCCCGTTCTACGACAAGAGATCGCGCACGAATGCGCTCGTCATCGCCAGTCGGTCGGATCAGCTGTTCGGTGTCTGGTCGGGATGGGTGCGCGACGACACGGGTGCGCAGGTGCGCGTGGACGGCATCGAGGGTTTCGCCGAAGAGGTCGTCAACCGGTGGTGACGCTCGCCCCCGCGGACCGCAGCGCGCGCTGCACGCCCTTGGCCGCGGAGCGCCCGGCACGATTCGCGCCGATCGTGCTCGCCGAAGGCCCGTAGCCGACCAGCTGCACTCGCGGATCGGCGACCGCGGTCGTGCCGCGGCCGTTCCGGTCGAGCTGGATCCCCCCGGCGGTGCTGCGCAGGTGCAGGGGCGCCAGGTGGCTGATGGCCGGACGGAACCCGGTGGCCCAGAGGATGACGTCCACGCGCTCGAAGCTGCCGTCGGCCCAGCGCACTCCGTCGGGCTCGATGCGCGCGAACATCGGGCGGCGTGCGGCGTAGGCGCCCAGCCGCTCGGCCTCGCGTTCTTGCGGACGCAGCATGAGTCCGGTGACGCTGACCACGCTCTCGGGAGGGAGTCCTGCGGCGACACGCTGCTCGACCAGAGCGACCGCGGCCGCCCCGGCTTCGGGTGTGAAGTCATCGGTCCGCCACACAGGTTCCCGGCGCGTGACCCAGAGGGTGTCCGTGATCGGGGCGAGAGCGCCGAGGAACTGCACGGCGGACGCTCCCCCGCCGACCACGAGCACGCGCCTGCCGACGAAGTGCTCCGGCCCCGGGTAGTCGACCGTGTGCAGCTGCTCCCCGACGAAGGTCTCCATACCGGGGAAGTGTGGGAGGAACGGATGCGACCACGTCCCGGTCGCGTTCACCAGCGTGCGGGTCGTCCACTCTCCCTCGCGCGCTCGCACGACCAGGAGTCCGTCTCGGTCCTCGACCCGTTCGACGTGCACCGGGCGGAGCACCGGGAGCGCATGCTTGCGCTCGTAGGAGGCGAAGTACTCGGGGACCGCGATGTTGGCGCGGGCGCCGTCACGCGGCGGAGGCGTGTCGTCGGGAAGTTCGGCGACGCCGTGCACGTCGCGCATCGTCAGGGCGTCCCAGCGGTGCTGCCAGGCTCCGCCCGGGCGCGCATCGGCATCGAGCACCACGTGCGAGATGCCCAGTCGCGACAGGTGGAACGATGCCGAGAGACCGGCCTGCCCTGCGCCGATCACCAGACTGTCGAGGATGCTCACGATGAACAGAACGCTCCGCTCCTCGCGGTTGTTCCAGCCGCAGGACGACACTCCCGGGCGGCCGCCGCCGATTGGTGCTCGCGCGGATTCGTGTAGTACTCTTTTCAAGTTGCTCCGGCTTCTACGGAGCGGCATCTGGGCCTGTGGCGCAGCTGGTAGCGCACCTGCATGGCATGCAGGGGGTCAGGGGTTCGAGTCCCCTCAGGTCCACAACGAAACCCGCGAGAGATCGCGGGTTTTCTTGTCTCCGGAGCCTTCTGAGACGGAGACGATCACACGCAGCCGCGCGGAGCGACACCATCGCTAGCGTGCGACTTGACGGGCGTCAAGCCGGTTCAGTCCGCATGTTGCGGGTTCTAGCGTGAACGCACCTCGACGAAAGGATGCGATCATGTCGAACCCCATCATTCCTCCGGTGCCTCCGGTCCCCCACGACGACGACGCGGCCGGTGTACCCACCAGAGATCTCGACGGCGAGCAAGTCCTCGATCCGGACGCCGATGACGCGCTCGTCGACAGCGCGGAGGCCGATCGCATCGCTGCGGGAGCGGACGAGGACGGCGACGCCACCGCCGTCTGAGCGGATCTGGCCGCACCACCCCGCTTAGACTTGCTGCATGGCACCGGTGGCGGCGACGCGGTCCGGAAGGAGCTCATCGAGCATCTTCCGGGGTGTGCTGTCAGGCGTGCTACTCGTCGCCGCGCTCATCGTCGGACTGGTGGGCATGCACACTCTGAATCTGCACGGGACCGCAGCGGCCGACTCACCGGCTGCGGTGATGATGACTGCAGTCGAGTCCGCCTCGGCGCACCACGGCACGGCCCAGGGGCACCTCTCCGGAAACCCCACAGGGGCGGCCGAGATGTCCTGCGCCGGTTGCAGCAGCGATGATCACACCGGTGCGGCGATGATGTGCGTGCTCGCCCTTCTGCTCGTGCTCGTCCTCCTCATCGCGCCCGGAATGCTCCGCAACCGGTCGGGAATACTGCTCCAGTCGCCCCTCATCGAGATCCTCACGGCACGGTTCCTCCCCCGCGCACCCTCGCTTCACGTTCTCTGCATCAGTCGCACCTGAGCAGCTGTCGAGCCCGCGCTCTCGCGCCCGGCTCCACACTTCTCACACTCGCGCGCCGCCGCCCGGCGTGTGCGCAACGACTTTGCGTATTGGAGAACACCCATGAAGATTCGTGCTGCGGCCGCAACCGCGCTCGCCCTCTCTGCCGTCCTGCTGCTGTCCGGCTGTGCGACCGGCACCGATGCCGGATCCATGTCCGGCATGGACCACGGCTCGTCGCCGTCCGCCGGCGTCGATGATGCCGACGTCATGTTCGCGTCGATGATGATCGTCCACCACGAGCAGGCCATCGAGATGAGCGACGTCGTGCTCGCCGCGAGCGGGATCGATCCCGCGGTGACCGAGCTCGCCCAGCGGATCAAGGCCGCTCAGGGACCGGAGATCGAACAGCTCGAAGACTGGTTGGACGAATGGGGCGTCAGCTCCGATGACCGCGACGCGAGTGGGATGGACCACGGCGACGGAATGATGAGCGCGGAGGACCTCGTCGCTCTGCGGGACGCGGACGGGCCGGAGGCCTCCCGGCTGTTCCTCGAGCAGATGATCATGCACCACGAGGGGGCCGTCGAGATGGCGCAGACGCAGGTCGACGAGGGAAGCGACCCGGAGGCGGTCGAGCTCGCCCAGGCGATCATCGACGCGCAGACGGAGGAGATCCAGGAGATGACGGACCTCCTCGCCGCTCTCTGACACGTTTTCAGGGGCCGGTGCCGGCACATCGCGCCCGGTACCGGCCCCACTCCGCATGAAGGACCACACCATGAATCAAGACACGCCCGCCCTTTTCATATCGCCTCGACGCAAGCTTCTCTCAGTGCTCGCCACGCTGGCCGTCGCCGGCATCGCCCTGGCCGGATGCACCGCGCCCGCGGCGGACGCCGACCCGTCAACCGCGACGGCGCAGAAGATCCTCGCATCACATGATCTCGCCCGACTCGAGGTCGAAGAGGTCATCGAACGACTCGACACGATGCCCGTCGCGGACCGACCGGATGCTCTGATCGCATCGGTGCAACCCGATGCTCTCATGCTCCGCGAAGAGAGCGGCCGGGAAGGCCGACTGCCGATGCCCCGAGATTCGGTGTACCTCTCGATCGCACCGTTCCGCGAACAGACGCACGAGTGCCACTTCCACAGCCTCACGACGTGCCTCGGTGAGCTCTCCGACACCGATGTCCGGGTCATCGTGACCGCGGAAGACGGAACAAAACTCGTCGACGAGACCCGGCCCACTGCGGACAACGGCTTCATCGGCATCTGGGTGCCTCGGGACATCGAGGCGACGCTGACCGTCGAGAGCGAGGGTCTCACGGGGTCAGTGCCGCTCTCGACCACGTCGCCGGATGATCGGACCTGCATCACCGATCTGCGGCTGCTCTGAGCGGAAGCTGCTCTGACCGGCGACTGCGCTTCGGGGGGCCGCCCTAGCGCGAACGCCAAAGCGCACCTCCTCGATCATCGAGGGGTGCGCTTCGGTGTGTGACAGCGGGAAGGTCAGGTGGCCATCAGGGGCGGCCGGTGGGGAATGGCGATCGGACGGGTCGCCCGGCTCGAATCACGCATCCGCTCGACATCCTCGAGCACCTCGAATGCGGTCCCGTAACGGGTGGCGAGGGGCAGATCGCGAAGCCACGTCACTTCGACCTCGGTCTCGGCGAGCTCGTAGACGCAGGCGACCACATGACGCGGATCGTTCGGCGAGTACCGAAGGTCGTTGATCACCCATTCCGACGCGGTGATGCGATTCAACATGAAGCGCGGGTCGGGGAGTTCAGACATGTGGGGGCCCTCCAGGACTCTCTCAAGAAGAGCCTGCGCCATCCGCTCTCCCGAAAGAAGCCCCTTGACATCCCCCGCGGAGGATGCCGGGACGACTCAGCGTCCTGGACGCACCGTCAGATCGGTGATCTCCGCGTCACGCGGAAGGTCGAGCGCCGTGAGGATTGTCGTGACGACCGCCTCCGGTGTGGCGAAGCGGTCCGGGTCGTACGCCTGCCCCTCCTGCTGGTGCACGCGCTCCTGCATCGGTGTCGCCGTGCGACCCGGGTAGATCGAAGTCACGCGAACTCCGTGCGCGGCCTCCTCGGCGCGCAGCGCATCGGCCAGCGCCCTGAGACCGTGCTTGGACGCGGCATACGCCGACCATCCGGCGTTGGCGCGCAAGCCTGCGCCGGAATTCACGAACAAGACCTGCCCCTGAGACACGCGCAGCACAGGAAGGAGGAGCCTCGTGAGCTCGGCCGGAGCGACGAGGTTGACGGCGAGCTGCTGCTCCCACAGAGCGGCCGTCAGATCAGCGACGTCGCCGAGGTCGACGACACCGGCGACATGCACCAGCGAGTCGATGCGCTCGGGCAGTTGCTGCTTCGAGAGCGCCCACGACAGGCGTCCCGGCTGAGCGAGGTCACCGACGATGACGGACGCCCCGGGAAGGTCCGCTGCGATCTGCCGGCCGCGACCCGCATCGCGAGCCAGCGCCACGACCGCATCGCCACGGTCCAACAACCGTCGGGCGAGAACAGACCCGATGCCGGAGCCCGCACCGGTGATCAGGTGCGTGCTCATGTCAGCTGGGGTCGGCCGCAGGCTCGGCCACGTCGATCGGAACGACCGGGCAGTCCTTCCAGAGGCGCTCGAGTCCGTAGTAGACGCGCTCCTCCTGGTGGAAGACGTGCACGATCAGATCGCCGAAGTCGAGCAGCACCCAGCGAGCCTCGGCCCGCCCCTCGCGACGCACGCGCTTGTGCCCCGACTCGATCAGTCGGTCTTCGATCTCGTCGGCGATCGCGGCGACGTTGCGCTCGCTGTTTCCCGTGACGAGCAGGAAGATGTCGACGAGCGGGAGTGGCTCGGAGACGTTGAGCGCGACGAGATCCTCTCCACCCTTGTCGATGGCGGCTTGGGCTGCGAGACGCAGCATCTCTTCGGCAGTTTCAGGTGATTGCATCAGATCATTTTCGTGGTGAAGGCGATGACGAGAACGACGCCGATCGCGAGGGCGAGTCCGCCGGCGATGATGGCGAGCGTGACCATCAGTCGGTTCCCCTTCTCGGGGGCCGGAGGCCGGATGACTTCTCCGGCTGGTTTGATGGTGCTGACGGCCGAGCTCGCGGCGATCGGCGTCGGCGAGGATGCGGGGGGCAGCTCGCCATCGATGAGGACGGCGTCGACGTCCTTGCCATCCGTGGTCCCGAGCGCGTGGCCCTGTGAGCCCATCCCCTGCGGCAGCTCATAGGAGCCGGTGACGAGGATCTCTCCGGTGGACGCGACCGGGCCCGAGAGGGAACCCTCTCCCGGCGAGGGGGTGAAGATCAGCGCGTTGGGAGCGGAATGCTGGGAGCCGGTCGAATCTCCCACGCCGATCAACTCGTCGAAGGACGGACGGAAGGGTGCGTGGGCGTCGGGGGCGTCTGCGAGAAGCCCCTCCCCGAAGGACGAGTTGACGGTCGGACGAACGGTGTCGTCGTCATCGTGGTCTTCCTCGGCATCGTGCACGTCGGCGAGGACATCGTCGTCGACGGCCGCATCGCCCGCGTCGGCGGGAAGGCCCAGGACAGCCTCGAGGTCTTCTTCGCCGTCGGTCGCTTCAGCGGAGGGCTCGACCGCTTCGAGCGGGACCTCGCCGACCGTGTCGGCGACGACGGATGCACTGACGGGTGCGACGGCGACCTCGTCATCCACATCGTCGTCATCATCATCACCGGCGTCGACCGTCCGAGGGAAGTCCGGGATCCCGGAGACGATCTCGCCGGAACCTTCTGCAGGAGCCTCTGACGCGGCCTTCGCGGGAGCTTCCTCCTGCTTCGGCGCTTCATCGGGCTGCTCGACGGGTGCGACCGCCGGCTCTTCGACCTGCTCGACGGCCGACGCCGCCTCCGCCTCGTCGGCCCCGATCACGGAGACGGAACCGGTGCGGGCCCTCTCCTGCTCGCGAACCTGACGACGGGTCAGCGGTGTGTCACCGTTCGCCTCTTCGGCCACGGGATCCGGCAGCGGCGCCGGCTCGATCTGGACCGGTTCGGCGGCACGTGGCAGTGGGGGCGCCGGCGGTGCCGTCTCGGCTGCCGCGGCGGCCTCCTCGCTGGAGATCACCGGGTTCGATCCCGTCAACCGGATCTCCCGCAGCTGCTTGCGCGTCAGCGGACCGTGCCCTTGCTGATCCGATGTACTCATGCCTTGCTCCGATACAGATGATGCTTCGCGATGTACTGAACGACCCCATCAGGGACCAGGTACCAGACCGGCTGATCGTCACGAACGCGTTCGCGGCAGTCCGTCGACGAGATCGACAGTGCCGGCACCTCGAGTTGGCTGACGTTGTCGCTCGGGAGGCCGTCAGTGCTCAGGACATGTCCAGGACGTGAGACCGCGACGAAGTGGGCCAACTCCCACAACTCATCATGGTCCCTCCAACTGAGAATTTGCGCCACGGCGTCGGCTCCGGTGATGAAGAAGAGCTCGGCGTCGGGTCGATCCCGCTTCAGGTCACGCAGCGTGTCGATCGTGTAGGTCGGGCCTTCGCGATCGATGTCGACCCGACTCACCGTGAACTGCGGGTTCGAGGCGGTCGCGATGACGGTCATCAGATAGCGATGCTCGCTCGGCGAGACGCCCGACTTCTGCCACGGATGTCCGGTCGGCACGAAGACGACCTCGTCGAGGTCGAAGGAGTTCGCGACTTCGCTGGCTGCGACCAAGTGGCCATGATGGATGGGGTCGAATGTTCCGCCCATCACGCCGATGCGCGGGGGGCGCGTGGTCGCAGCGTCGTTCATGCGGGCCTAGTGGCCGTGTCCCGCCTCGTGGCCGTCCTTGCCGTGCTGCGCGGCCCAGGCCTCAGCCTTCGCCGAGTGACGGTTGGCGACGTTCTTGTACGAGAACGTCACGAGGCCGAGCGCGCCGAACACGATCGCGGCGATGACCCCGAAGATCAGCGTCTCGAGCGCGACGTTGCCGTGGTGCTCGGTTTCGGCAGCGGCCATCGCGATCTGTGCGACGAGGTTCATCCTGGCTCCGTTTCGTGGCGTGCTGTTCGGGATCCTGTGGGGTTACAGCGTCCCCCAGTCTAGCCCTCAGCCGCGCGTCTGCCCCGACCCACGCGCGAGCCATTTCGTGCTGGTCAGCTCGGAGAGCCCCATCGGACCCCGCGCGTGCAGTTTCTGGGTCGAGATGCCGACCTCTGCACCGAAGCCGAACTCACCTCCGTCGGTGAATCGCGTGGACGCGTTCACCATGACGACGGCGGAGTCCACCTCGGCGAGAAAGCGCTCGGAACTGCGCGTGTCCGTCGTGATGATCGACTCGGTGTGTCCCGTGCTGTAGCGCCGGATGTGCGCGAGGGCCTCATCGAGCGAGTCGACGACCTTCATCGCGATGTCCAGGCTGAGGTATTCGGTCTCCCAGTCCTCCTCGGTGGCGGGGATCACGTTCGACATGAGCCCGACGACCATGTCGTCGCCGTGGATCGCGACACCCTCGCTCTGGAGAGCACTGGCCACCAGCGGCACGAGCCGCGGCGCAGCCTGACGATGCACGAGGACCGTCTCGACCGCGTTGCACACGCTCGGACGCTGCACCTTGGCGTTCACGACGATGTCACGCGCCCAGTCGTCGGGAGCGGTCTCGTCGAGGAAGATGTGGACGTTGCCGGCCCCGGTCTCGATGACCGGCACGGTCGACTCCGTCACCACGGTCTCGATGAGGCCCGCACTCCCCCGCGGGATCAGGACGTCGATGAAACCGCGACCGTGCATGAGCGCTTTCGCACCGTCGCGTCCGAAGTCGTCGACGGTCTGGATGGCCTCCGCCGTGAGGCCCGCGCTCTCGACCGCCGCACGCATGATCTCCACGAGCACGGCATTGGAGTCGTGAGCGGCGCTGCCGCCTCGCAGGACCACGGCATTGCCCGATCGCAGCGCGAGTGCGGCGATGTCGACGGTGACGTTGGGCCGAGCCTCGTAGATCGCGCCGACCACGCCGAACGGCACCCGCACCTGCTCGAGCGCCACGCCGTTGGGCATCCGATGACCGCCCACCACACGCCCGACGGGATCGGAGAGCGCGGCGACCTCGCGGACGGCGGAGGCCAGAGCCGCCACCCGCTTCTCGTCGAGCCGGAGCCGATCGATCAGGGACTCGCCGATGCCCTCCTGCTGCCCGCGAGCGATGTCGCGACCGTTCGCCTCGATGATGCGCGGCGCGTCCGCCAGCAGCGCGACAGCGATCGCTTCGAGCACGCGAGCCTTGGCATCGCTGGTCAGGGCTGCGGTCGCGCGGGAGGCCTCTTTGGCGCGTTCGAGGCGCACCTGCGGGGTCTGGTCGGTCATCCGTCCAGTTTATGAGCTGGCGGGTTCGAACCAGCTCCCTATTTCGGCACCGGAGAGCGCCTTGTCCACCAGATCTGCGCTGGTGACGAGCACGCCGATGCCGGATGCCGCTGCCAGTCGCGCCGCCGAGACCTTGGTGGCCGCCCCGCCGGTGCCGACGCTGTTGACCACGGTCGAACCGAACTCGAGCCCGGCGAGATCGGCGTCGTGCGCGACGATGTCGATGGGCTCCGCCCCGGGGTCTGTCGGCGGCTTCGTGTACAGCGACTCGATGTCGCTGAGGAGGATGAGCGCGTCAGCCTCGATCAGCTGCGCGACCAGGGCGCCGAGGCGGTCGTTGTCTCCGAACCGGATCTCCTGCGTCGCGACCGTGTCGTTCTCGTTGACGATCGGCAGAGTCCGCAGGCCCAGGAGCCGCTCCATCGCGCGACGGGCGTTGGAGCGAGACGTGGGGTTCTCCAGGTCGCCGGTGGTGAGGAGGACCTGGCCGGCGACGATGTCGAACGGGCGAAGCGACTCCTGATAGCGGTACATGAGGATGTTCTGCCCCACGGCCGCGGCCGCCTGCTGGGTGGCGAGGTCGTTCGGCCGGGAGTCCAGACGCAGGAACGGGATCCCGGAGGCGATCGCGCCGGAAGAGACCAACACGACCTCTGTCCCGCGTGCGTGCGCCGCGGCGAGGGCCTCGACGATCACGGGGATGCGCCACGAGGACTCCCCGCTGATCGAGGACGAGCCGACCTTGACGACGATGCGTGATGCGGTCGCCAGATCAGCGCGCGTGCGTGCGGTCACTCGCCATCCTCGCGGTACGCGGCCAGGCGCTGGGTCTCCACCTCGGCACGTGCTTCGGCCTTGGCGTCCATGCGCTCGTAGTACTGCTCGCGTCGCTCCGACGTCGTACGGCGCGCATTGGGTGCGAGACGGGGGTCGGTGCCGCGCGGCGCGCTCATGAGCTCCGCCGCCGAGGTCATCGTGGGCTCCCAGTCGAAGACGATGCTGTCGCCCTCGCCGATCACGACGGTCGATCCCTGCACCGCACCGAGGCGGAAGAGCTCATCCTCGACGCCGAGCTTCTCGAGGCGATCCGCGAGGTAGCCCACGGCTTCCTCGTTCTGGAAATCGGTCTGCTGAACCCAGCGCACCGGCTTCTCGCCCAGGATCCGGTAGACGTTGCCGTAGGTTCCACCCTCGACGCGGATGGTGAAGCCCTTCTTGGAGCCGCGCGGGCGGATGACGACCCGCTCCGGCGGGGTCTCCAGCGCTGCTTCGGCGCGAGCCTTCTCGACGAGCTCGCCGAGCGCGAACGTGAGCGGACGCAGGCCCTCGTGCGAGACCGTGGAGATCTCGAACACACGGAAACCGCGCGCCTCGAGGTCGGGACGGACCAGCTCGGCGAGATCGCGCGCCTCTGGTACGTCGATCTTGTTCAGGGCGACGAACTGCGGGCGCTCGAGCAGCGGAGTCTGCCCCTCGGGCACCTCGTAGGCGCCGAGCTCTGCGAGGATCACGTCGAGGTCGGAGATCGGGTCGCGCCCGGGCTCGAGCGTGGCGCAGTCGAGCACGTGCAGCAGAGCCGAGCAGCGCTCGACATGGCGGAGGAACTCGAGTCCGAGGCCGCGGCCCTCGCTCGCGCCCTCGATGAGGCCGGGCACGTCGGCCACCGTGTAGCGGAAATCTCCCACCTGCACGACACCCAGGTTGGGGTGCAGAGTGGTGAACGGGTAGTCGGCGATCTTGGGTCGCGCGGCCGAGATCGCACCGATCAGGCTCGACTTGCCCGCGGACGGGTAGCCGACGAGCGCGATGTCGGCGACGGTCTTCAGCTCGAGGACGACGTCGCCCTCGTATCCCGGCGTGCCCAGCAGTGCGAAGCCGGGAGCCTTGCGCTTCGGGGTGGCGAGAGCCGCGTTGCCGAGCCCGCCCATCCCGCCCTTGGCGACGACGAACCGCTCGCCGGGGATGATCATGTCGATCAGGACCTCGCCCGCGGTGTTCTTCACCACGGTGCCCACGGGAACCGGCAGTTCGAGCGTCTCACCGAGGAAACCGGAGCGGTGGTCGCCCATGCCCGGACCGCCATTGCCCGAGGAGCGGTGCGGCGAGTGGTGGTACGAGAGCAGCGTGCCGGTCTGCGGGTCGGCGACGAGCACGATGTCGCCGCCGTCGCCGCCGTTTCCTCCGTCGGGGCCGCCGAGGGGCTTGAACTTCTCGCGGTGCACGGAGACGCAGCCGCCGCCGCCCTTACCCGCACGCAAGTGCAGTGTGACGGTGTCGACGAACGTGACCATGTGCGGGTTCCCCTGGGTTCCTGTTTTATGACGGTGTGCAGATACACGGACGGGGCGAGCCGAAGCCCGCCCCGAACCGGATGATTAGTGTCGCGCTGAGATCACTCAGCTGCAGCGACGATGTTGACGACCTTGCGGCCGCCCTTCGCGCCGAACTGGACCGCACCGGCGGCCAGAGCGAACAGCGTGTCGTCGCCACCACGGCCGACGTTCACGCCGGGGTGGAAGTGCGTGCCGCGCTGGCGGACGATGATCTCGCCGGCGAGGACCTGCTGACCGCCGAAGCGCTTCACGCCGAGGCGCTGAGCGTTGGAGTCACGACCGTTACGGGTTGAGCTTGCGCCCTTTTTATGTGCCATGTCCTAGTCCCCTCGGGCTTACTTGATGCCGGTGATCTTGACGCGCGTGAGCTCCTGACGGTGGCCCTGACGCTTCTTGTAACCGGTCTTGTTCTTGTACTTCTGGATGATGATCTTCGGGCCGCGGAGGTTGCCGATGACCTCAGCCGTGACCTTGACCTTCGCCAGCGAGTCAGCGTCGGTGGTCACCGTGGCGCCGTCGACGAGCAGCACTGCGGCCAGCTCGATCTTCTCGCCCTGGGCAGCCTTGACACGGTCGAGCTGAACGATCGTGCCGACCTCGACCTTCTCCTGCCGCCCACCGGCGCGCACTACTGCGTAAACCACTTCATACCTGTTTCGTTGGGGAGCTCGCGGCTCCGAGATCTCACGGGAAGACTGTTGCTTGCATGCGCCGCAGAACGGCGGGCGCGAACGCAAGACTCTCCGCTTCGGCCGACGAGGACGACGCGGCATACGCACCAAGGGACTACTTTACCGGATGCGGGTCGGTGTCGCAAAGCGAAGCCGCTCCCGCACCCCCGCGTGTCGCTCCGCGGCCGACCCCGCCGGAGCGGTCGTAGGCTGACGAGGTGACCGTACTCGTCGACGACCCCCTCTGGCCCGCCCATGGACGCCTGTGGGCGCATCTGGTCAGCGACGAGAGCCTGGACGAGCTGCACGCTTTCGCGAGAGCGAACGACGTGCCGGCGCGCGCGTTCGACCTCGACCATTACGACGTGCCGGAGGAGATGATCCCCCGGCTCGTCGTCGCCGGCGCCCACCCCGTCAGGGGCAAGGAGCTGGTGCGCCGACTGATCGCCTCAGGACTCCGAGTCCGCGGCCGCGACCGGCGCTGACGGCTCGTTGTTCACCGAGACGGGTGTGCCGGTGAGGGCGGCCGTGCTGACCCGACGACGGCCTCGTCCCTGACCCGGAGCCTTCGGCTCCGGAAGGGCGTCGAGCACCGAGTCGAGCAGCTGCTCGGCGGGCGACTTCGGAGCCGAGCGATCGCCGCCGCGCTTCTTGCGAGCCTTCTTGGGTCGCTCGGCAGCCGTCGGCGCCTCGGTCGCTGCCGGAGCGGTCTCCGCCTCTGCAGTGCCTTCTGCGGCCGGGACGATCGTGGAGGCGGCGATCTGAGCCAGTGCCGACTTCGCGCCCTCGGTGATGCTGTGGGTGACGTTCGGCGCGGCGGGCGCATTCTGGTTCTGCCCGTTCCCACCGTTGTTGCCGTTGCCGCCCCGCTGGCGACGACCGCTCTGACCGTTGCCGTTGCTGTTGTTGCCGCTGTTGCTGGAGCGGTGCTTGACGACCGGATCGTGATGCACGATGACACCTCGCCCGGCACAGACCTCGCACGCCTCGCTGAAAGTCTCGAGAAGTCCGAGTCCGAGCTTCTTGCGGGTCATCTGCACGAGACCGAGCGAGGTGACCTCGGCGACCTGGTGCTTCGTCCGGTCGCGGCTCAGGCACTCGATCAGACGGCGGAGCACGAGATCGCGGTTGGACTCGAGCACCATGTCGATGAAGTCGACGACGATGATGCCGCCGATGTCGCGCAAGCGCAGCTGGCGGACGATCTCCTCGGCCGCCTCGAGGTTGTTCTTGGTGACCGTCTCTTCGAGGTTTCCGCCCGAACCGACGAACTTGCCGGTGTTGACGTCGACGACGGTCATCGCCTCGGTGCGGTCGATCACGAGCGAACCACCCGAGGGGAGCCAGACCTTGCGGTCGAGCGCCTTCTCGATCTGCTCCGTGATGCGGAACGCGTCGAACGGGTCGGTCTCGTCCTCGTATGCCTCGACGCGCTCGAGCAGGTCGGGTGCCACGCTCTCGAGGTAGGCGCGGATGGTCTGCTGGGCATCCTCGCCCTGGATGAGCATCTTGGTGAAGTCCTCGTTGAAGACGTCACGGACGATCTTGACGAGCAGATCGGGCTCCGCGTGCAGGAGGGCCGGCGCCTGCTGGCTCTCGACCTGCTTCTGGACGTGCTCCCACTGCGCGGTGAGACGCTGCACATCGCGCGTGAGCTGGTCCTCGGTCGCGCCCTCGGCAGCCGTGCGCACGATCACGCCGGAGGACTCGGGGAGGACCTCCTTGAGGATCCGCTTGAGTCGCGCACGCTCGTTGTCGGGCAGCTTGCGGCTGATGCCGTTCATCGAGCCGCCTGGCACGTAGACCAGGTAGCGGCCGGGAAGGGAGATCTGGCTCGTGAGGCGCGCACCCTTGTGTCCGACCGGATCCTTGGTGACCTGCACGAGCACGCGGTCGCCGGGCTTGAGCGCGAGCTCGATGCGTCGCGGCTGGTTCCCGGTCTCGACGCCGTCCCAGTCGACCTCGCCGGAGTACAGCACGGCGTTGCGGCCGCGGCCGATGTCGACGAACGCGGCCTCCATGCTCGGCAGCACGTTCTGGACGCGGCCGAGGTACACGTTGCCGATCAGTGATGCGTCCTGGTTGCGGGCGACGTAGTGCTCGACGAGAACACCGTCCTCGAGGACGCCGATCTGCGTGCGACCGTTCTTGGAGCGGACGACCATCTTGCGGTCGACCGACTCGCGACGCGCGAGGAACTCCGCCTCGGTGACGACGGGACGGCGACGACCTGCGTCGCGTCCGTCGCGGCGGCGCTGCTTCTTCGCCTCGAGCCGGGTGGAGCCCTTGATGGCCTTCGGCTCGGTGATGTACTCGACGACGCGCTGGCGCTGACGCGGCTCTTCGCGCTGGTCGTCTCCGTCGGATCCGCCACGGCGGCGACCGCGACCGCGGCCCCGACCCGATGACTCGTCCTGCGGCTCGCGCTCGGCGATGCGGTCGAAGATGCGCTCGCCACGGTCGGGTCGCGCGGGCAGCGGGATGACCTCGGGCGCGTAGAAGTGCAGTTGCGTGGAGACCTGCGACACGAAGACCTCGGGCAGCAGGCCGAGCGACACAGCGGTCACTGCGGCCGGAGCCTCGGGGGCAGCCGGGGTCTTCTCCTCAGCGGGCGCCTCGGTGGCAGCATCGCCCTGGTCTGCGGGCTCCTCGGTAGAGGCCTCCACCACCTGCGCTTCCTCAGCCGGCGCCTCGCGCACAGCGCTCTCCTCGACGATCGCCTCGGACATGGCCTCGACGTCGGCATCCGAGGGAGCGTCGGCTTCGCCGTTCTCCGCGGAAGCGTCTTCGGCGACCTCGGACTCTGCTGCGACCTCGGCCTCAGCCGCGATCACGGCGGCAGCCTCGTCCTCCGCAGCGGCATCTGCGGCGGCACCGGCCGCAGCATCGTCAGCGGCCGCAGCGGCGTCCTCCGCGGCGGCGTAGCCAGCGGCAACGTCGTCGGCAGCGGCGTCGGCCGCAGCATCCGCCACATCCGCCGCGGTGTCGTCCTCGTTCGTCGATCCCTGCGGATCGTGCACCTCGGGAGCCGTGGGCTCCGTCAGCGGTTCCGCGGCGTCAGCCGGGGAGTCGAGGGTAGGTGCGTTGTTGTCATTGTTCTCATCGGCCATCTCTGGCTTGCTCCCTGCACGGAGCACTGCTGCTCCGTGAAATCTCATGCGGTACCCGCGGGTTCCGCGAACTCACTCGGTGTGCGACCGGCTCATGGCTCTGATCGCGTGGGGCATGGGGCCCCGAAGTCTGCGTCGACACGTGTCGCGGCAAGGCCGTTCATCGTGTCACAGGCCATTATCGCACCAAGTGGCTCCGTTCACGGCATCCCGGCGTGACCAGCGCGTTTTGTCCGGCCTGTTCTCGCCACATCCATAGCAGTCGTTGGGATAATCCCCCTATGAGCGAGCAGCGCACCCGCCCCGTCGTCTACGCCGTCTGGTTGATCTTCGCGAGCGTGGTCGGCTGGTTCGCCGCCTTCCAGCTCACGGTCGAGAAGTTCGCGCTGCTGGAGAATCCCGGGGAGGCGCTCTCCTGCGATCTCAGCCCCTTCCTCCAATGCAGCACCAATCTGCAGTCGTATCAGGGATCGATTTTCGGCTTTCCGAACCCGATCCTCGGACTCACAGGGTGGATGGCTCCGCTGGTGGTCGGCGTCGCGATCCTCGCCGGCGCCCGTTTCCCGCGCTGGTTCTGGCTTACGTTCGGCGCCGGCATCACATTCGCGTTCGGCTTCGTTATCTGGCTGATCGGCCAGAGCCTGTACGAGCTCCTGGTGCTCTGCCCGTGGTGCATGGTCACCTGGGCCGTCACAATCCCCACCTTCTTCGCGACGATGATCCACCTGACGCGCATCGGCGCGTTCACGAGCAACGAGAAGGTGCAGGCTCGTGCGGACAAGTTGATGCCGTGGGTGCCGCTGGCGACCATCGTCGCCTACGCGCTGGTCATCTTCCTCGCGCAGCTACAGGGGCTCGATTTCCTCGGCGAGATAGCCAAGATTCTCTTCTGAGCCAGGCGCGTCAGCTGACTGACTCCTCGATGTCTCTATACTTCCCACCCGCTGTCACCCGATAGCTAAACCTCATGGGCCGTGTTCCGCCTCCAACCGTGCCCGCGAACCGCACCTGCGAATGGGCCTACGGAATCACCGTAGACATTAAGACCTCTAACATGTTACGTTTCGGCTTTGTTGCATTCGATCGGAGGGTGACATGAAAAAGAAGATAAGAGTCGGTGCCGTCGCTGCCGCAGCGTTCCTTGTTGCAGCGAGCGTACTCAGTGCTGAAGCTGCGTCCGCGAACACATCCCAGACTTTCAACTTCAACGGCTCCTCGGCCGCAAGCGCCAACTATGACACGAGCGCCAATCGGTTCCAGGTCAAGGACCTCAAGGCAGGCGGCTATGGAGTCACCGTCGAGTACAGCTTCACTGGCATCTCGGGGGTTCGCTACGTAAGCAACTCGGGAGGGTCAAATTCCAGACCACGAGCTACATCGCGATACCGAAGGGGGCGACACAGATCAACTGGCGCATCACGCTGAAGAACGGTGCAACGGTCGTCGCTCGCGACATCGTCATCAAGAAGGATGTTGCGTAACCCGGTTTCCTCACCCGCGAGTATCCGACCAGGCGAGGCTGCCGAAGACGATGAACCTCCGTCTGACTCGGCCCCCGTCCAGAGGCGACCAAGGCCCGCCCACTTCTCAGTGGACGGGCCTTTTCGCGTACGGGTCTCAGTCGAACCAGATGCCGAGCTCGCGCGCGGCCGACTCGGGGCTGTCCGAGCCGTGCACGAGGTTCTGCTGCACCTTGAGGCCCCAGTCGCGGCCGAAGTCGCCGCGGATCGTGCCGGGTGCCGCCGTGGTCGGATCGGTCGTGCCGGCGAGGGAGCGGAACCCCTCGATCACACGGTTACCTGCCAGACGGATGGCGACCGACGGCCCCGAGAGCATGAACTCGAGCAGCGGCTCGTAGAACGGCTTTCCCTCGTGTTCGGCGTAGTGCTCGGCGAGCAGATCGCGGTCGGGCTCGACGAGGCGGATGTCGACGAGGGCATACCCCTTCGCCTCGATGCGGGCGAGGATCGTGCCGGTGAGGCCGCGGGCGACGCCATCGGGCTTGACGAGGACGAGGGTTTCTTCGGTGGCCATGTCATTCACTCTCTGTCTGAGTCTCGGTCGTGGGCTCGGCGGGGCGTCGTGCGTCCAGTCGGGCCCCTCCGATGGTCGCATACGCCCACATCCCGCCGAAAATCAGGACGACGAGCAGGATGGCCGGGACGAAGAACGCCGACAGGGCCACGATCGCCTGGACGACCCACCCGGCCGGGATGGCCCAGGGCTTCGTGATCATTCCGGCGATGGCGATGCAGGCGAGCGCGAGGACTCCGCCGCCGACGATCCCCCACCACGGTTCGACACCGGCGGGGAGCTGGCGCAGGCCGAAGATCGTGAGCCCGACGAGGAACACCACGATCGCCTCGAACCCGAGGACGATGGGTGCGAGCTTCTGCACGAGGGTCCGCGGCGGCCGCGGTCGGCGCGCGGGCGCAGCATCGGCACTCACGCGCGCCACCCCGACTTCCAGTCCTCTTCCTCGGCGAGGGCGATCGCCTCTCCCGCGAGCACGACCGAGCCGGCGATCACGACGGCGCGACGGTCGGATGCGGCCGCCCACTCGCGCGCCGCATCGGAGGCGTCGGCGAGCGAATGGTGCACAGTCGCACGCTGACCGGTCTGCTCGACCAGATCGGCGATCGTATCGGCGTCGCTCGCGCGATCCGAGTCGGGCGCCGTCGCGAAGACGTGCGCGACCCCGGGCGCGAGCCGACCGACGATGCCTGCGGCATCCTTGTCAGCGAGCACGCCGAGCACGAGACCCCACTCGTCGAAGTCGAAGCTGTCATCGAGCGCCTGGGCGAGAGCGGCCGCGCCGTGCGGATTGTGCGCGGCATCGACGATCACGGTCGGCGCGATGCCGAGCAGCTGCAGGCGCCCAGGAGAAGTCGTGCCCTGGAGCCCGTCGGAGATGATGTCGCCCGCGATCGCCTGGGTCCCCCCGCCGATGAGCGACTCGACGGCGGCCACCGCGAGTGCGGCGTTGTGCCCCTGGTGCGCTCCGTAGAGCGGCAGGTACTCCTCGGCGTACTCCCCCGCCAGCCCGCGGATCGTGAGCAGTTGGCCACCGACGGCGAGCTTCTGCTCCGTGATGCCGAACTCCTCGCCCTCGAAGGCGATCGTCGCGTTGCGCTCCGCCGCCACGCGCCGCAGCACCTCGGCCGCCTCGGGAGGCTGCTGGGCGGACACCACCGCGGCACCCTCCTTGATGATGCCCGCTTTGACCTCTGCGATCTCGGCGATCGTGTCGCCGAGCCGATCCGCGTGGTCGATGTCGATCGGCGCGAACACCGCGACGTCGCCGTTCGCGGTGTTCGTGGAGTCCCACTCCCCGCCCATCCCGACCTCGAGCACCAGCACATCGACCGGCGCATCCGCCACGGCGACGAAGGCGAGGACCGTGAGCAGCTCGAAGAACGTCAGCGGCGCATCTCCTGCGGCCTCGAACTCCGCGTCGACGATGTCGACGAACGGCTCGATCTCGTCCCACGCGTCGGCGATCGCCTCGTCGGAGATCGGCTCGCCGTCGATCATGATGCGCTCGGTGAAGCGCTCCAGGTGCGGACTGGTGAACAGCCCCGTCCGCAGATCGTGTGCGCGCAGCAGGCTCTCGATCATCCGAGCCGTCGAGGTCTTGCCGTTCGTGCCCGTGATGTGGATGACGCGGTAGGTGCGCTGCGGGTCGTCGAGGAAGGCGAGGATGCGCGCGGTGCGCTCCTTGCGCGGCTGCACCCAGCGCTCTCCCGCACGACTCAGCAGTGCCTCGTAGACGGCGTCCGCCCGCTCGCGGTCGTTCATGCTCCTGCTCCGATCCTGGTGACGGCGATCGTGAATTCGCCGGCGTTCGCATATGTGCCGGCGGGGATGACCGCGGAGAATTCGGGTGTCACTCCTCCGGCAGCGGCGAGGACGGTTCCGTGCCCGAAGATCGAATCGCCCTGCGCATCGATCACGAAGTATTCCTCGGCCAGCGTCTCCGCCGCGATGCCCGCGAGGTCGAAGGCGGAGACGACAGCCTGGGTGTCCGCATCGTCCTGGAACCGCAGAACCAGCTGGATGCGGTCGCTGACGTCGAAGTCGGCGTTCTTGCGGGTCTCCTGCACAGCGCGGATCACGTCGCGTGCGAGCCCCTCGGCTTCGAGCTCGGGAGTCGTCCTGGTGTCGAGAAGCATGAAGCCGCCGGTCGGGACGATCGCGAGAGCTTCGCCCTCCGGACGCCCGGTGGTCTCCAGCACGAGCTCGTACTCGGCTGGTTCCAGGACGATGCCGCCCGCGGTCACGACACCGTCGACCTCGCTCCAGTCCCCCGAGCGCGCGGCCTGGATCGCCTTCTGCACGTCCTTGCCCAGACGCGGACCAGCCGCGCGAGCATTGACGCTCAGGCGGTGCGCGATGCCGTAGTCCACCGCGGTGGTGCCGGTCAGCGGCACGAGCTCGACCGACTTCACGTTGAGCTCTTCGCGAAGGATGTCCTCGAACTGCCCCAGCGTTCCGGCCAGCGGCGACACGACGGTCAGACGCGCCAGCGGGAGTCGCACGCGCAGCTTCTCCTTCTTGCGCAGCGCGTTTCCGACACTCGAGAGCTCTCGCACGGCATCCATCGCGTCGCGGATCTCGTCGGCGGCGGGGAACTGCGCGTCGTCCGGCCAGTCCGTCAGGTGCACGCTGCGCCCACCCGTGAGGCCCTGCCACACGCGCTCGCTGATCAGCGGCACGAGCGGCGCCGCGACGCGGGTGAGCGTCTCGAGCACCGTGTAGAGCGTGTCAAACGCCTCGCGGCTCTTCGGGTCCTCCGTCACGCCGACCCAGAAGCGGTCGCGCGAGCGGCGGATGTACCAGTTCGTCAGCACCTCGGCGAAGTCGCGCAGCCGCGCCGATGCCGTGGTCGAGTCGAGGCCTTCCAGATCGGCACGCACCTCGCGTACGAGGTCGCCCAGGCGCGCCAGGATGTAGCGGTCGAGCACATCCGTGGAATCCGTGCGCCATTCGGCCTCGTAGCCGTCCACACCGGACGCGTTCGCATAGGTGGCGAAGAAGTACCAGGAGTTCCACAGCGGCAGCAGGAACTCGCGGACGCCGGAGCGGATCCCCTCCTCGGTCACCGCGAGGTTTCCCCCGCGCAGCACGGAGCTCGACATCAGGAACCAGCGCATGGCGTCGGAGCCGTCGCGGTCGAGCACCTCCGAGACGTCCGGGTAGTTACGCAGGGACTTCGACATCTTGTAGCCATCACTGCCCAGCACGATGCCGTGGCAGCTGACACCCGTGAACGCCGGGCGGTCGAACAGCGCGGTCGACAGCACGTGCATGACGTAGAACCAGCCACGGGTCTGGCCGATGTACTCGACGATGAAGTCCGCCGGTGCATGCGAGTCGAACCACTCCTGGTTCTCGAACGGGTAGTGCACCTGGGCGTAGGGCATCGAACCCGAGTCGAACCACACGTCGAAGACGTCTTCGATCCGGCGCATCGTGCTCTTGCCGGTGGGGTCGTCGGGGTTCGGGCGCGTCAGGTCGTCGATGTACGGGCGGTGCAGATCGATCTCACCCTCGGGGTTGCGCGGCAGCGTGCCGAAGTCGCGCTCCAGGTCTTCGAGCGAGCCGTAGGCGTCGACGCGCGGGTACTCCGGGTCGTCGCTCTTCCAGATCGGGATGGGCGAGCCCCAGTAGCGGTTGCGGCTGATCGACCAGTCGCGTGCGCCCTCGAGCCACTTGCCGAACTGGCCGTGCTTGACGTTCTCCGGCACCCAGGTGATCTGCTCGTTGTTGGCGAGCATGTCGTCCTTGATGTCCGTCACGCGGATGAACCAGCTCGATACGGCCTTGTAGATCAGCGGGTTCCGGCAGCGCCAGCAGTGCGGGTACGAGTGCTCGTAGCTCTGCAGTCGGATCAGGCGGCCGTTCTCGCGGATCAGGCGCACCAGCGGGGTGTTCGCGTCCATCCACAGCTGGCCCGCCACATCGGTGACGTTCGCGAGGAACTTCCCGCCGTCGTCGAGAGACAGGATCGTGGGGATGCCGGCAGCGCCCGCGACCCGCTGGTCGTCTTCACCGTAGGCCGGGGCCTGGTGGACGATGCCGGTGCCGTCGCTGACGGTGACGTAGTCGTCCACGAGGATGCGCCAGGCATTCTCGGTGCCGTACGTCTCGGTGTCCGCGTAGTAGTCGAACAGGCGGTCGTAGGTGACGTCCTGCAGCTCGGCGCCGCGGACCGTGGCGTCGACCGCGGCGAGCGCGTCCTCCGCGCTCTCGTACCCGAGGTCCTTGGCGTAGCCGCCGACGAGCTCGCGGGCGAGCAGGTAGCGGTGCGCGGACGACTCGATCGCGGCATCCGTGGTTCCGGGTGTCTGGTGCACGTCTGCGGCGCCGAGGGGGCCGGCAGGCAGCACGACGTACTCGATCGCAGGCCCCACGGCGAGCGCGACGTTGGTCGGCAGCGTCCAGGGCGTCGTGGTCCAGGCGAGGGCGCGCACCCCCGTGAGTCCGAGGGACTCGGCCTTGGCTCCGGTCAGCGGGAAGGTGACGGTGACCGAGGGGTCCTGACGCATCTGGTACACGTCGTCGTCCATGCGCAGCTCGTGCGCGCTGAGCGGGGTCTCGTCGCGCCAGCAGTACGGCAGCACGCGGTAGCCCTCGTAGGCGAGCCCCTTGTCGTACAGCGTCTTGAACGCCCAGAGCACGCTCTCCATGTACCCCAGGTCGAGCGTCTTGTAGCCGCGGTCGAAGTCCACCCAGCGCGCCTGGCGGGTGACGTAGTCCTGCCACTCGTGCGTGTAGGCGAGCACGGAGCTCTTCGCCTTCTCGTTGAAGACGTCGATGCCCATCTGCTCGATCTCGGCCTTCTCGGTGATGCCGAGCTGCTTCATCGCCTCGAGCTCCGCGGGGAGGCCGTGCGTGTCCCAACCGAAGACGCGGTCGACCTTGTGGCCGGTCATGGTCTGGAACCGCGGGAACACGTCCTTGGCGTATCCGGTGAGCAGGTGGCCGTAGTGCGGCAGGCCGTTCGCGAACGGCGGGCCGTCGTAGAACACCCACTCCGGAGAGCCTTCGCGCTGCTCGATCGAGGCGCGGAAGGTGTCGTCGTCCTTCCAGAACGCGAGCACCTCCTCCTCGATCTGCGGGAAGCGGGGGCTGGGCGCGACGTGGGTCCCTGAGCTCGTCGAAGGGTCGGCGGCGGGGCCGAAGGAGGAACGGGGGTAGGTCATCGTGTCTCGCAGTGGTCGTCGTGGCGGATGCTCCTGCGAGGACGACCCTCGCGGACCGCGGTACCACCTCGCGTGCCACGCCTTGCGACGCGACCACTCTCACTGCGGCTGTGACGGGCCTGCCCCGCTCGGTTCTACTGAGCGCCTCCCGAGGGACACACCGTTCTTCCGAGAGCTCCCCGGTGATGCCGGATCGATGCTCGTCCCTCCAGTGTACGCGGGTCCTGCGCCTGCGCGGCGCCTGCGCTGCGCCTGCGCTGCGCCTGCGCGTCCGCGGACAGGAACTGCAGTCGCTGCGGTCCTGCGCTTGCTGCGGCCTTTCGCGGTTGCTGCGGCCGGACTCGACGGAAACGGCCGACGGAAGAGCGTATGGCCGAGGCAACCGCGACTCGGGGGACGTGACTGCGGCGAAACACGTGAGTGCCGGGGGCTCAAGCCTCGTGCAGCCCCTGCGCCACGGCGCGCATCACCAGGTCCTGCACCATGTGCCACTCGAACATCATCTGAGAGTACGAGACCCGGATGACGTGGTAACCCCTGAGCTTCAGCACCGCGTCGTGCCGGATGTCTTCGCTGCGCTGGGCACCGACATGATGAGCACCGTCGATCTGGAGTATGAGGCGGCTGCCGATCAGAGCATCGACGCGATGCCCGGCGATCCAGATCTGAGCTCGCACCGGCACCCGGAGCCAGCGGAGCCGCTCGCGGATGTATGTTTCCAGCCCCGCATCTGAGAAGGGCGCGGCGGTGGCGAGTATTCGACGCGCGGTTGGCCGCCATGGGAGCCGACGGAGTTCCTCGATCGTCACGAGGGATCGGTTCATCGCGGACTCCCACGTGGCGAGCGCCTGTTCGAACGGCTCACACTCCGCGATATGCGCCAGCACATTCTCGACCGGATCGACAAACGCGTCGGGGTGACGCGGGACGGGCGGCGTGCCCCAGTGCACCTTCGCGCGGAGTCCCCGTCGACTCGATGCGTTCGTCCCGACGGCGACGTGCGGGAGGCCGGACGCATCATGCACCCAGAGACCGAGGCGGCCGGCCTGCGTCCGGCAGGTGAGTATCACGCCATGCCGGGCTGCCTCCAGGAGGAGGGGATCGGCCGCGGGCGAGGCGAGCCAACCGCGGCGGGGGCGGATGATGGCGCCGGCTCTGAGTGCAGCATCCACTGCCGTCCTGCCGAACCCGAGATCAGCGACGCGAGCGGATCGCACGATACCGCCGAGGTCAGTGATTCTCGCCGCAAGTACCTCCGCCGTTCGCCGCACCCGTCCAGTGTGGGGGCCGCTCCGCCCCGGTGGCTGCCGCGCGATCCGTGCCCGTGGACAACGAGCCGCGCTCGGCACCTGTGCACGAGAGGTGCGCGCGCAGCTGGTGCGGCCTTCTGCGTCTCCCGCGGCCAGATTCGGGAAGTTCGGCCGCGGGAGGTGCAGAAGGCCGCAGTAACCCGCAGCTCGCGGAAGCACCCGTCCCCTGCCCTGCGCGTCCTGCCCGGCCCAGCGCGGCCCGGCCCGGCGCGGCGCGGCGCTGCGCGCGCCGCCTGCGACGGGTGTCCGCGGCAGGCCATAGCCTCGAGGCATGGCCCGCACGACAGAGTCCCCCGCACCGCCCCGCATCAGCGGTCCCGATCTCCCCCGCGAGTTCGAGCCCGCGACTCCCGCCCGCAGCGCCGACATCATCGCCGCGAGCCTCGATCTCCACGGCGCCGTCGACCTCGCCTACGCGACGCTCGAGCAGTGCACCGTGTCCGCCGATGCGGAGGCCGTCGATCTCACGGGAGCGACTGTGGTCGACGTCGAGATGTCCGGGGCACGCATCGCCTCTCTGCGTATGCGCGACGCCGGCGTGCGGCGGATGCGGATCAGCGGTGGCCGCATCGGCACGCTCGACCTCAGCGAGGCGCGCATCTCCGAGCTCGAGCTGCGCGATATGCGGATCGATTACCTCAACCTGGGCGCCGCGAACGTGACCGACCTCGAGATATCCGGCTGCGCGATCCGCACGATCGACATGCCGCAAGCCGAACTCACCCGCGTCCGGTTCACCGCCACGACCAGCGATGAGGTCGACCCGCGGGGCATGCGCGCGAAAGACGTCGATCTGCGCGGCCTCGACGCGATGACCTACCTCGATGCCAACAGCCTCCGCGGGACGACGCTCTCGTCATTCCAGGTGCAGCAGCTGGCGCCCGTGATCGCGGCGGGACTGGGCATCCAGATCAAGGACTGACGGGACCGCTCGCCTCCAGCAGCTCCTGAGTGAACGGATGCTGCGGCGCTGCGAACACGTCGACGGTCACTCCCTGCTCCACGATCCGGCCATCCTGCATGACGAGAACCTCGTCGGCGACGGCTCCGACCACGTCGAGGTCGTGCGAGACGAGGATCATCGTCAGCTGCCGTTCGCGCTGCAGTCGGGCCAGCAGCTGCAGCACCCGCTCCCGGACCGAGGGATCCAGCGCCGAAACAGGTTCGTCGAGGACCAGCACCTCGGGATCAGCCGCGAGCGCCCGGGCGATCGCCGCACGCTGCCGCTGTCCGCCGGAGAGCGCACGGGGGCGACGGTCCGCGAGCTCGGTCGAGAGGCCGACCTCGACCAGCAGCTCGGACACCCGCTCGGCCCTTCTGCTCCGTGGCACACCGGCGGCCTCGAGCGCCTCGCGCAGGGAGCGGCCGATCGTCCATCGGGGGTCGAAGGCACCGAGCGGATTCTGATGCACCAGCTGCACCCGCGGCGTGCCGATCCAGCGCAGCGAACCGGTGTCGGGCTGCTCGACGCCGACGATCATCCGTGCCAGCGTGGTCTTCCCCGATCCGGACTCGCCCACGACGCCGAGCGTGTGCCCCGCCGAGACGGTGAACGAGGCGTCTGTGACCGCCGGCACCGCGTCGAAGCTCTTCGAGAGGCCCTCCACGACCAGCACCGGCGTCGACTCCGTCTGCACAGCCGTGCGGGGTTCGTGGATCGTCGCCGCGATCAGCTGACGCGTGTACTCGTGCTGCGGGTTCTCCAGCACCTCGACCACCGTGCCGGATTCGACCACCCGCCCGGCCTTCATGACCAGCACCCGGTCCGCGAGCCGCCGGACGGCCGCGAAGTCGTGACTGATGAAGACGAGCGCCGTCCCCGCATCCGTGATCTCGCGCAGCAGACCGAGGATCCGGGCCTGCACGGTGGCGTCGAGCGCGGTCGTCGGCTCATCGGCCACCAGCACGACGGGAGACGCGGCGATCGCCGAGGCGATCAGCGCCCGCTG
The DNA here is from genome assembly GCF_053618035.1 of Microbacterium sp. NPDC055665. Classification (NCBI taxonomy): domain Bacteria; kingdom Bacillati; phylum Actinomycetota; class Actinomycetes; order Micrococcales; family Microbacteriaceae; genus Microbacterium; species Microbacterium sp. NPDC055665. Next base: position 108,110 of record NZ_JBSHGY010000004.1, read on the forward strand.
TCGGAGTCCCCCGGAGAGCTCGTGCGCATACTGTCGGGCGCGACGCTCGGCATCCGGCATCCACACCCGTCGCAGCAGTTCTCGCACCCGGGCATCGAGCGCCGCACGACCGCGCACGATGCGGTGCAGGCGCAACGGCTCCGCCACCTCCGCACCGATGCGGCGCAGCGGGTCGAGCGAGACGAGGGCGTCCTGCGAGACGAGGCCGATGCCAGCTCCCCGGAGACTCCGCCAGCCGTGCTCGGAGAGGGTCGCCGCGTTCCGCCCGTCGACGGTGAGCGTGTCGACCGTCACCGTCGCATCCGACGGCGTGAGCCCGAGGAGTGCCCGGGCGGTGAGGGTCTTCCCCGCGCCCGACTCCCCGACGATGGCGACGCACTCCCCCGGCTCGACCGCGAATCCGACGCCGTCGACCACCGGGTCTGCGCCGAACGCGATCCGCAGTCCCCGCACCTCCAGCGCGCTCACGTCGTCCGCCCATCTGCGCGTGCCCGCAGGATGCGCCCGATCACCGTCGCCGAGACGACGGTGAGGGTGATCGCGATCCCGGGGAAGACCGCGATCCACCACGCCTGTCCGAGCACATTGCGTCCGCCGGCGAGCATCAGCCCCCATTCGGGCGTCGGCTCGGACGGACCCAGACCCAGGAAACTGAGGCCCGCGGCGGCCAGGATGCTCGAGCCGATGCCGATCGTGGCGAGCACGCTGAGCGCCCCGACCACACCGGGGACGACGTGACGCGAGAACGCCTTCCCCCTCGGCACACCCAGGATGCGTGCGGCTTCGACGTGCTCCGCGACCCGCAGCGTCTGCGTCTGCACACGGGCGAGCCGGATGTACACCGGAACCGCTGCGAGCGTCACCGCGATCGCGATGTTCACCGGCCCGGGTCCCAGCACCGCGACCACGACGAGAGCGACGAGGAACTCGGGAAATGCCATCAGCACGTCGTTGACCCGCATCACCGTGGCGTCGACCCCTCTCGGCGCGACCCCGGCCAGTGCACCGATCACGAGGCCAACGGCGAGCGCGATCCCCGTGGCGAGCAGTCCGATCCCCAGCGAGCGTCCTGCGCCGTAGACGACACGCGAGTACACGTCGCGACCGCTCTGGTCGGTGCCGAAGAGATGGTCGGCACTCGGCGGGAGCAGTGCAGAGCGGACGTCGGTCTGCAGCGGATCGTGGGTCGCGAGGACTCCGGGGAAGAGCGCGGCGAAGACGATCACGGCGAGCACCGCCGCGGCCGTCCACAGCAGCACACGCTGTGCGCGCTTCATCGGATGCCTCCGGAGCGGGCCGCTCCGACGCGCGGATCGATCAGGGGATGCACGAGCTCGACGACGAGGTTCACGACGACGAACACGAGTGCGCTCAGGAGGATGATGCCGGTGATGACCGGAAGGTCGCGGTCGCTGATCGCGGCGAGCGTGACGCGGCCCAGTCCCGGCCGGGCGAAGACCGTCTCGACGAGCACCGCGCCGCCCAGCACGGAACCCGTGAGGTACGCGGCGAGCGTGATGGCCGAGGCCGCACCGTGGCGCAACCCGTGCCGCACCGTGAACCACGAGGGGCTCGCCCCACGCGCACGGACGGTCTCCGCGAACGGCATCCGCTCCGCCTGCATCAGGCCGTCGCGCAGTACCTGGCTCAGCAGCGCCGCGACCGGAAGGGCGAGGGTGATCGCCGGGAGCACGAGGGTGGCCGGGTTTCGCGCCCCGGAGACCGGGAACCAGCCGAGGCCGAACGCGAAGACGCTGAGCAGGATGAGCCCGATCCAGAAGACGGGCGACGACAGCACGACGAGCTCGATGCCCGCAGCGACGGTACGAGCCACCTGACCGCGCACCAGCACCGCGACCGCGAGCGCCAGCACCAGGGCGATGAGGAGCGCGAGGGCCGAGAGCTGCACCGTGGCACCGAGCTGTCGGCCGATGACCTCGGACACCGGCATCCGCAGCTGGTACGACTCCCCCAGGTCGCCTCGGGCGAGTTGCCCGATGAAGCCGAGGTATTGCTCGAACGGCGGCCGATCCAGCCCGAGGTCCGCGCGGATCCCGTCTTTGACCGCCTCGCTGACCTGCGCCTGGGGTCCGAGCATCACCGACACGGGATCGCCCGGGATCACCCGGAAGGCGAGGAACGCGACGGTGGCGGCACCCCACAGGACGATGACGAGGGATGCGGCGAGGCCGGCGATACGGACGAGAGCAGCCTTCACCACTCGTGCCCTCCGCTCAGCCGGCGGATCAGCCGACGGTCACATCGTAGAACAGCGGCCGACCGTACAGGTCGTACTGCAGTCCCTCGATGCGCTCGCCGACCGCGGTGATCGCCGACGGGCTGTACAGCGGCACGATCGCGGTGTATTCGGCATTCCACTGCTGCACCTGCGTGTACAGCTCGTTGCGCTCGTCCTGATCGCTGCTGCCGACGGCCTGCTCCAGAAGCGCGTCGATCTCAGGGTCGCTCACCTGAGACGCGTTCTGGAATCCGTCGGTGTGCAGGTGGGCGCGCAGCAGATCCGGATCAACCCCGGAGAATCCCCAGTCGGTCAGGTCGAACGTCTTCGGCTCGTACTGCTCGTTGTAGGCGCCCGGTTCGAGCACCTCGCGCTTCACCTCGAAGCCGATCCCCTTGAGGTCGGACTGGATCGCGTTGGCGAGGGCGGCGTTGTCGTCGGGAACGGGCGTCCAGGCGATCCAGCGCACCGAGAGGCGCTTGCCGTCCTTCATGCGGATGCCGTCGGCATCGCGCTCGGTCCATCCGGCCTCATCGAGCAGGGTGTTCGCGGCATCCTGGTCGAACGGCCAGCTGTCCTCGAGCGATGCGTCATAACCCGGGGTGGTCGAGCCGAGGATGCTCCACGCACGCGGGAACTGTCCGAAGTAGATCTCCTCGACCGCGGCGTCGATGTCGATGCCGCGGGCGAACGCCTGACGCACCTTCTCATCGGCGAACACGCCGTACTTCTCGTTCAGGTAGAGCGAGTACGGCAGGCCCGGGTACTCGATCGAGTCGACGGTGATGCCGTCGCCGAGGTCCTTCGCGAGATTCGGCGGGATGTCGCTGGCGAGGTCGGCCTCGCCGCTCGTCACGACGCCGGTACGGACGGAGGCCTCCGGCTGGATCTCCACACGGAGCGTCTCGAACTTCGGCGCCTTCTCGTCGTGCGGCCCCCACGCGTAGTCGTCGTTTCGCGTGTAGACGATCTCCTGGTCGGGCGTGTACTCGGCGAGCACGAACGGACCGGTGCCGACGTTGATGTCGGGGCCGCCGGCCTTGAGCTTGTCCGCCGACTCCTCGAGCACGGCGGGCGAGTAGAAGCCGAGCTGCGGCGTGCTCGCGGCCTGAAGGAAGGGGGCATACGGCTGGGTGAACGTCACCTTCACGGTGTAGTCGTCGACGACTTCGGTCCCCTCGTAGAAGGCCGCGCCGAGCATGCTCGCGGCCTGCTTCGAAGCCGTCTTCGGGTCGACGATGCGATCGAAGTTCGCCTTGACCGCCGCCGCATCGAACTTCTCGCCGTCGGTGAAGGTCACATCGTCGCGGAGCGTGAACGTGTACTCCGTGCTGTCGGGCGACACCTCCCACTCCTTCGCGAGCCAGGGCGTGAACGTGCCGTCGTTCTCCTGGAAGACGAGCGAGTCGAGCACCGCCCGCTGCACCATGCCCGAGACGTCGAGCTGGCTGATCTGCGGGTCCATGTGACCCGCCGACAGGTTGGCGCCTTCGATGGACCAGACGAGCTCTCCGTCGCTCTCCCCCTCGGAGCCAGGAGCAGCGCAGGCGCTCAGCACCAGAGCGGTGGCGGCGGCGAGCGCGGCGAAGGGCAGGAGACGACGCACGGGGTTTGCGGGCATGACGATCCTCAGGACGAACGGGGTGGGATGCCTCCAGTCTACGGCGATTTCTTGGACTGGGTCGAAAAGCGTGCCCCTGCGGCTCTCGGGGTCGTCACTCCCCGTCGAACACGATGCGATGCCGGTCGGAGGGCGCGGCGATCTCGTCCTCCGTCCGCGTCTCGCCGTGTGCGATGACGGCGAGACTCAGGCTCTGCACGCGAGGCCGGGGCACACCCACCAGGCGCGCTTCCACCCGCAGGTCCGCGCTCTCTCCGGCGATCCGCCAGCGCAGCTCGGCCTCGGTGGCGGCTGCGATCAGCCGCTCGGCGAAGGGCTTCTGAACGGGGCGGATGCCGCCGATCGTGGCGATGTGCGCCGCAAGGCGGGAATCACGGATGCCCGGCGGCACATCCTCGAGGACGTGATCGGCCAGGCCCGGATACTCGGCGGCGGATCGGCCCTGTCGGATGGCGGCATCGATCGCCCGGGCCACGGTCACGGTCTCCGGCCACGGCCGCACCACGGCCGAGGGCACGTCGGCCGTCTCGAGCGCGTCCTGCAGTGCGGCACCGGCCACACGCCGCGCACCGAACTCGTCCGAGTTCCCGAACGCCACCGCGCCGATGCCGGTCGCCGCATGCCAGCGCATGTGGGCGGAGAAGCCGGGAAGGCCCCCTGAGTGCTGCACGATGCGGCCGAACCGCCGGTCCTGCTCCACGAAGAGTCCGTACCCGTAGCCGGCGCCGGCGAGGTCGCGTCCGTCGAACATCCCCGATGGCACGTCGATGGGCGTTCGCGGCTGCTGCATCTCGATCCGCGAGGAGGGAGCCAGCACGTGCGGCGCGAGTGGGTCGTCGGTGAAGGCCGAACCGAGGAACCACATCCAGGTGGCGATGTCGTCCACGGTGCTGAACATGCTTCCGATGCAGCCGAGGGCGCCGGTGCGCACGTAGGGCTCGGGGTGGAAGGTCGCGCCGTCGTCGAAGGTGCGGAAGCCGCCGGCGAGGGTGTCGTGCGCGTAGCCGTCGGCCGAATGGGCGGTGCTCGTCAGTCCCAGCGGCTCCAGCAGGGTCTCCCGCACCACGTCCTCGACAGCGCGTCCGGTGACGGCCTCGACCGCCGCGCCGACCAGCGACTGCCCGAGATTGGAGTACTGGTACGTGGTTCCGGGCGCGGCGGCGAGCAGCATCCCCTCGGAGAACAGCGCCGCGATCTCTGCGCGGGAGTCCCCCAGGTGGCGGTCGACCCAGGCGTTGTCCTCGCCGAGCCCCGACCTGTTGGAGAGCAGCAGGTCTCCGGTGAGCACGGCATCAGAGCCCCGGTGCCTGGCGCGCACGGCGGGGAGATACTCGGTGATCGGGGCATGCAGATCGAGGGCACCGCTGTCGCGCAGCGCGAGTGCTGTCGCGGCGAGGAAGCTCTTCGACATCGAGGCGATCCGGAACACGGTGTCCCGACTCGTCGTCGCATCGTCGGCGCGCGGGTGTCCGTGGGTGCGGACGCCTCGCACCTCCCCGCGCTCGCACAGGGCGACGATCGATGCCGGGGCGGTCCGACGGGCCCGCTCGTCCAGCCCGCGCCGGAGGGCACGATCCACCGCCGGTGTGGTCATCGTCGGTGTCTCGAGCGGAGCGGCCGCCGCGTTCACCCGCGACCTCCGACCAGGATCCCGTCCGCGAACGCCTCGACGAGAGCACGGCTGACCTCGGTGTTGCGCGCGTCGACCTCCTCGGCGGCGGCGATGAGTCGCGCCAAGGACCGGCCTTCTCCCCGCAGGGCGGCGTCGTCCCACCGGGCGAGATCGGCAGCCGAGGCCTCGGGGTGGAACTGCACGCCGCGCACGTGCCGCCCCAGCCGGAAGGCCTGGATCTCGATCGCGTCGCTGGATGCGAGCAGCACCGCCCGCGGAGGCAGACGGGTGATCATGTCCTGGTGGTTCTCGATCATCGGGGCGCCGTCGCCGAGCGTCGCGATCACCGCGTCCTCCCGGCCGGACGGGGTCGGATGGATGGGCGTCGCCCCGCGCTCGACGGGACCGGTCTTCGCCTTCACCTCTCCACCAGCGACGTGCGCGAGCACCTGCGCACCCAGGCAGATGCCGAGTGTCGGGAGGTCGCGCTCGATGGCCTCGGCGGCGAGCGCGCGCTCGGCCACGAGCCAGGGTGCACGGTCGTCCTCGTCCGGCATCAGTCCCCCTCCGAGGAGCACCAGCCCGGAATAGCCGTCGAGAGTGACGGGAAGCTCCTCCTCCGCGCCCACCACGGGGGCGACCGCGATGCCGCGATCGGCGAGCCAGGTCCCGAGGCGTCGTGGTCCGGAGCTCGCCGAGTTGACGACGACGAGCACGCGCGGGCTCACAGCGCTCCCTCCCGCGTCGACACATCCACGGCGGGCACCAGCGCGGCGGTCGCGGGAGGTGCGGCCCGCCCTGCCAGGAAGGACTCGTGATCGCGATCGGAAGCCTCGAGGACCCGGAGCACGTTCTCGTGCGCGAGGCCGGCGAGGTCGGCCTCCGACCATCCCCGCGCTCGCAGCTCGGCGAACAGCGCCGGGTAGCCGGAGACGTCGGCGAGACCGTCCGGCATCACGTCGGTGCCGTCGTAGTCCGCGCCGATGCCGACGGCGTGCGGTCCCGCGACCCGCCGGATGTGGTCGAGGTGATCGGCCACGTCGCCGACGCCCACCACCGGCGCCTCGCCCTCGCCGCCGGCCTCCCACCAGTCGCGGCGGGCCTGCGAGACGAACGTGGGCACGAAAGCGACCATCACCACTCCGCCCTGGGCACCGATCGCGGCGAGCACGTCGTCGGGGACGTTGCGCGGGTGATCGCAGAGGGCGAGCGCACCGGAGTGGCTCACCATCACGGGGCGGGTGGTCTCCTCGAGGGCATGACGCATGGTGGTCGGGGCCACGTGGGAGAGATCGATGAGGACACCGATGCGGTTCATCTCACGCACCACCTCGCGGCCCCATGCACTGAGACCGCCGTGATGCGCGTCGTCGGTCGCGGAGTCGGCCCAGGCGGTCGTCCGCGACCAGGTGAGCGTCATGTACCTCGCGCCCAGACGCGCGTACTGGCGCAGCACCGCGAGCGACCCGCCGAGCTGGCCGCCGCCTTCGATGCCGATGAGCGAGGCGATCCGCCCCTCCGCCATCGCCTCACGCACATCCGCAGCGGTCCGCGCGAAGGCGAGGCGCTCGGGATGCGCGTCGACCAGGCGGTGCACGAAGTCGATCTGCTCCAGCGTTCCAACGACCTGTTCTGCGCCCTGCAGCACCGGATCGACCCACACCGACCAGAACTGTCCGGCCACCCCGCCGATCGCGAGACGGGGAAGGTCGGTCTGCGTCGACGGCACGCCGTCCGCGAGTTCCTCCACCCCGTACCCGAGCAGGGTCCTGCTCGCCCAGGCCAGGTCGTTGTGTCCGTCGATCACACTGTCGAGCATCCGCCGTGCACCTCTCTCAGTCCTCGCGCGCATCCAGCGCTGCGTTCATCCGCGCGGTCAGGTCATGGTCGATGACCCGCTCCACGCCGTCGAGCTGCGCCACCGGCACCGCACCGCGCGTGCTGGAGCACAGCCACAGCGCATCCGCCCGATCCAGATCGTCGCGCATGAGCACCCCGATCCTCGTCGGGACGCCGGTGATTCCCGAGAATGCGTCGGCCTGGGTCGTTCCGGGGAGGACGCCGAGCTCGGCGGGTGGTGTGACGAGCTCGCCGTCGATCCGGGCGATCAACGTCGAGCGGGGTCCTTCGAGCACGAAGCCGTCTCCGCTCACGAAGATCACGTCATCGGCGCCGCGACGGGCCGCCTCCCGGAGAGCGGCCTGATTCACTGCGTAGGCGAGCGACTTCGCTCCCTGCAGCAGCCAGGGGGCGGTCTGCATCACATCGTGCCGGTAGCCGCGATCCAGCACGACGGCGCGGACGCCGCGGGCACGGACGCCGGAGGGGTCGCTGCCGGCGAACCCGAGCACCCATCCGGTCGGCCCTGCCGGGTCGAATTCATCGCCCCGGGTCATGACGAACTTGATGGAGGCGATCTCCCCCTCTTCCAGCGCTCCGGGAAGGGACACCTCCGCGGCCGCCCGGAGCACCGCGGCTCGCCACAGGTCGCGTCGGGGCGCGGGCAGCTCCATCAACGCCGCCGAACGTTCGAGGCGCGTCAGATGGGCCTCGAGCGCCTGCGGCCTGCCGCCGCGGACCACGGCGGTCTCGAACACGCCGTCGCCGCGATTGACGCCGAGGTCGGTCGCCCTGACGATCGGCTCACGCGGGTCGATCGGGTGGATGCTCTCCTCGACGGCGGACGTGCCCGACAGGTCGAGGCGATACAGCAGCAGCGCACGCATGATGGTCCTCTCCGGAACGGCCGTCTCACCCGTGCGTGAGCGCGGGGTCACGCACGGCGGAGTCGGAGGAATCCCAGGTGCGGAAAGCGGCCCGCTCGATCCGCTCCACGAGGACGTCGTGGCCGATGCCCGCTCCGCGAGGAACCTGCACCCGGCCCTCGACCGCGGTGACGGGTGGGGCGATGATGTCGTCGACGTAGTACTTGTCGGAGCCGGAGACATCCGACGGGAGCAGGAACCCGGGCAGTGCCGAGATCGCGACATTCGCCGCCCGGCCGATCCCGAACTCGTGCATGCCCCCGCACCAGACGGGGATGCCGGCGTCGACGGCGAGGTCGTGCGCCGCCTTCGCGACGGTGAGTCCCCCCATCCGCGACACCTTGATGTTGAGGATGCGCGCGGCGGAGAGCCTGATCATCGTGCGCAGATCGCCGAGCCCGACGACGGACTCGTCCAGACACACCGCCGTCCCGATGCGCGCCTGGAGCGTCGCGTGCGCCACCATCTCCCGCGGGGCGAACGGCTGCTCGATCATCGTCAGCCCCAGTGCGTCGAGCTGGGTGAACACGGCAGCGGAGTCATCGTCGTCGGGATACGCGCCGTTCGCGTCGACGTGGAGGTCGAGGTCGGGGTGTGCGTCGCGCACCGCTCGCACCGGCTCCACGTCCCACCCGGGGGCGATCTTGAGCTTCACGCGCGGATATCCCGCGGCGCGCTGCAGCTCCACCTGGCCCAGGAGCTCGTCGATCGATGGTTCGATGCCGAGCGAGACTCCCGCCACGACCTCGTCGCGGGTGCCGCCCAGCGCCGCCGCGAGGGCGATCCCCCGGCGGCGGGCGAAGAGGTCCCACACCGCGCCGGAGAAGCCGGCCCTGGCGAACTCGTTGCCGCGCACCCGCGCCCACGTCGTCTCCAGGTCGGCAGGCTCCTCGCCCTCTGCGCCGACCAGGGCCGGCACGAGGTAGCGGGTGGCGATCTCCCATGCGGTCGTGGTCGTCTCCGCGCCGAAGTACGGGTCGCTGGGCGCGGCGATCTCTCCCCAGCCGCGACGGCCTTCCTCGTCGGTGGCCTCGACGAGGATGTGCTCGATGCCCGACTTGCGATGCGAGCTGGTCTCGAAGCTGTGCCGCAGTTCCTGACGCAGCGCGAACAGCCGGATGCGGGTGATCCTCACGTCTCCGCCTCCTCGTCGACTTCGGGCCGCGAGGGATCCGAGCTGTAGAGCCCCAGTCGCGCGACGAGCCGATCGCGCTCGGCCAGGCGGCGGCGGGCTCCCTTCGCGCTCGCCGTCGTCAGCGCACTCAGCAGGTGGCAGACGGCCGCGACCGGCGTCGGCGAGTCCGCATAGGACGCCGACCCCGTGCGCACGCGGATGAGCGACGTCGCGAGCGGGGCCAGCGGGGCGTCCTCGCTGTCGGTGATCACCACGAGCTGCCCGCCCGCCTCCCGGAACAGCTGCCCGAGCCGCACGGTCTCCTCCCGGTAGCGCCGGAGGGAGAAGGCGATGAGCACGTCCGAGGCCCGCACATCCGTCAGCACGGTCAGCGGCTGCAGCGCGTGCCCGTCGACGAGGAAGACGTTGGACAGCGTCGCGGACAGGTCGGCGTTGAGCAGCTGCGCGTAGGCCGCCGCCTTTCCCTCACCCGCGACATAGCGTCGTCGCGCGCCCAGCAGCAGCGCCGCGGCCTGCGGCACCTGGGCCGAGGTGCTCAGCTCCTCGAAGGTGCGCGCGAGCGTGCGCAGCTCGGTCTCGATGATGCGCGCCTGGATGCTCTCGGCGGAGAGATTCGTCCGGATGCGCTCGCCGAAGCGGTCTCGCGGCGAGACGAGCTCGCGATCCTCATGCTGCTGGTCGCTCATGCGATGGCCTCCCCTGATGTCGCGCGGTAGACCGCGGTGTGCTCATCGACGCGGGAGGCAGCGACGAGGACGTCGCCGCGTCGGAACACCTCCGTCATCGCACTCTCCAGCTGCCGCCGCAGCGCCGAGCGTTCGCCGGGAGAGAGCTCGTCCGCACGAGCGGGGATCGCGATCCAGTCGACGTCGTCAGCGTGCACCACGCGTCCCCAGTCCTCCCTGGTCAGCGTCACAGGAGCACCCGATCGCGGTGCCCGGGGCGCATCCCGGGTCAGGTTCCAGGAGACCACGAGCCGGTCGGTGTCCGGTCGGGCGTAGTAGTCGCGTTCGAACGCGATGCCGACCGCGCCGAGGGAGCTGAGGTTGAAGTGCGCGTTCCGCGCCAACAGCGGATCGAAGGTCCAGCGCATGGACTGCTGCCCCCACCGGAGCGCGACGTCGCGTTGGGCGAGCTTGAGCGCCTGACCGACCCCGCGGCCCTGCTGCGAGGCGTCGACCGCGGCCGCCTGCGAGTAGTGGAAGTGGGTCCCGCTCGCATCGCAGCCCGCGAAGCCGTACGCGAACCCGATGAGCCCGCCGTCGTCTGCGAAGGCCCCCACCGCGGATCCTCCGTTGCGGGCGAGCGCGGTGAGCAGATTGGCGTTGAGCGCGTACTCCTGCTCGGTGTACGCGAAGACACGTGCATAGAGTGCCGCCGCCTCACGGAACTCGGAGTACTGGGTCAGTTCGCGGCAGTCGTAACCGACGCCCGCGTCGGCGGCCACCGAAGAGTGAGGCACGATACGTTTCCTAAGATCGAACGAGTGATGCGGCTGGGAGCGATGTTATCGGCGGGTTGCACGTCAATCAAGAGGCAGATACGGTTCGTAACTGTGACCACTTTCCCGGCAGCTCCCGGAGCGGACCACCCTTCAGACGACATCATCGCACTCGTGCGTGAACTTGTGACGCGAGAGTCGCCCACCCGAGATGTCGAGGCGAGCCGCACCATCGCCGATCTCCTCACCGGATGGTTCGAGGGTGTCGGCGGGGAGGTCCGTCAGGAGACGACCGCCGCGGGAACGGATCTCGTCATCGACGTCGCCGGCGCCGGCGATCCGTACCTCCTGATCGGTCACACCGACACCGTGTGGCCGGCGGGCGCCCTCGACGGCGTGCTGCCCTGGTCTGAGCAGGGCGACGTCGTGCGCGGGCCCGGCCCCTACGACATGAAGGCCGGAATCGTGGTCATGCTCGAGGCCTTGCGACGACTCCAGCCGCTCCCGCGCGAACGCCGCCGGGCCGTGCGCATCGTCCTGGTTGCCGACGAAGAGGTCGGCTCGCCCGAGTCCGGCCCCCTGCTCGCCGAACGCGCACGCGGAGCCGTCGCCGCCATCGGATTCGAGTCGCCGCATCCGGACGGCGCGCTCAAGGTCGGCAGGCGCGGGAGCGCACGGGTCAGGATCGCGGTCACCGGGCGCGCCGCACACGCCGCCCTCGACCCCGAGCACGGCATCTCCGCTGTGGACGAGCTCGTCGATCAGTTGCTGCGCGTGCGGGAGATCGTCGCGGATCCCGCCCTGCCGGGACCGGTGCTCTGCAATGTCGGGACGATCTCCGGTGGTGCCCGCGCCAACGTCATCCCCGCGCAGGCGCAGGCGGAGATCGGTCTCCGCTTCACCGATCCGGTCACCGAGGAGCGCGTGATGCGGGCACTCACGTCGCTTGCGCCCGTCCGCGCCGGTGCGGAGATCGTCGTCGAGACCCTGAGCGCCCGCCCTGCCTGGGCTGCCTCCGCGCAGGACGCCGCGCTGGTGGCGACCATCGAACGGTCCGCCGCCGGCATCGGACAGCACGTCGAGGCACGTCCGGCGGCCGGCGCGGGCGACACCAATCTTCTCGGCGCCCTCGGGCTGCCCACGGTCGACGGATTCGGACCCCGCGGGGGCGGCGCGCATGCGGAGGACGAGCACTTCCTGCGCTCCTCCCTCGGCGAGCGCGTCGAACTCCTGCGTGCCGTGCTCACCCTTCCCGCGGAGTGAGGATACGATTCCCGTTTGCGCCCTGATCACGCTGATCCCAGGGATACGTTCCGGATCTCGGGACGGAAATACTGCATAGCTGAGCCCCCTTCGTGTGGGGCGCATCCTTGCATCCGCATGTTTCCGCGCTGTTACACCCGGAGAGCAACCTGCGCCGAGATGCCGACTTGCGAAAAATCTTCGACGATACGCAACGAATCCCTTGACCCCGGGGCAGACTTCCGCTTGCATGGTCTCCACCGACCCGGCTTCATCGTGGATCCGGGCGGCGCCCGAAGGGACTTCTTCTATGCGTCTTGCCCCCCGCTCCAGAACAGCACGAAGTCTGACCGCCGCTGCGATCGCCTCCGCGCTGCTCATCGCTGCTCCCGCCGGTGCCGCTCAGGCGCAGTCGGTGAGTGCCGCGACCGAATCCCCCGCCTCGGACACCACGCTGCGCATCGCGACGTCCGGCTTCGTCGACACGTTCAACCCGTTCATCTCGATCTACCTGACGCCGACGAACATCATCCGCTACGTGTACGAGTCGCTCGTGCAGAACGACGCCGAGGACGGTTCCCCCACCAAGGGCCTCGCCGATTCCTGGGAAGCCACCGACGGCGGTCAGACCTGGACCTTCACCCTGCAGGACGACCTGAAGTGGTCGGACGGCGAGCCCATCACCTCGGCCGACGTGAAGTACACCTACGACCAGATGATGACCGTGCCGGCGCTGGCGACGGCGAACGGCAACCTCGTCTCCAACTTCGACTCGGTCGAGACCCCCGACGACAAGACCGTCGTGATCTCCCTCAAGACGCCGCAGGCACCCAACCCCGGTTCCGAGATCCCGATCGTCCCGCAGCACATCTGGGAGGCGGTCGACGACCCGACCACGTTCGCGAACGACTCCGAGGTGGTCGGCTCCGGCCCCTTCGTCCTGGACAGCTACTCGGCCAACCAGTCGATCGTGCTCAAGGCCAACAAGAACTTCTGGCGTGGCGCCCCCAAGATCGACGCGATCCAGTACGTGTACTACACCAACTCGGACGCCCAGGTGCAGGCACTGAAGGCGGGTGACGTCGACCTCGTCTCGGGTCTCACCCCGACGCAGTTCGAGGCGCTCGACGGCGTCGAGGGCGTCACCACCCATTCCGGGATCGGCCGCCGCTATCACTCGATCAGCATCAACCTGGGCCAGCAGACCCGCGAGAACGTGCCCTACGGCACCGGTAACGCGGCGCTGAAGGATATCGAGGTCCGCCAGGCGATCCGCCTCGGCACCGACACGGAGACGCTGCTCGACAAGGTGCTCTCCGGCGAGGGCGTGCAGGCCACCAGCTTCATCCCCGCGTCCTTCCCGAAGTGGCACCTCGCAGACGACGACGAGGTGATCGTCGGGTTCGACCCGGAGGCGGCGAAGGCGAAGCTCGACGACGCAGGCTGGGCGCCCGCTGCCGATGGCATCAGGGAGAAGGACGGACAGCGTCTGAGCCTGCGCCTGCTGACGGACGCCGACGACTCGAACGAGCAGTCCATCGCCGAGTTCTTCGTCCCGTGGATGAAGGACATCGGGATCGAGATCGCCGTCGAGTCGACCGACTCGGACACCATCAGCGCGAAGGCCACGTCGGGCGACTACGACCTGTACTTCAGCGGATGGTCCGTCAACCCCGACCCCGACTACCAGCTCGGCATCAACACCTGCATGAACCTGCCCACGGCGACCGACGGCACCGGCGGCACCACGCAGGACGGCTACTGCAACCCCGAGTTCGACGAGCTGTACGCCCAGCAGCGCTCGGAGACCGACGAGGAGAAGCGCCAGGAGATCGTGCACGACATGCTGGCGCTGAACTACACCGACACGGCACAGGTCGCCACCTGGTACGCCAACTCGCTCGAGGCCTACCGCTCCGACCGCTTCACCGGCTTCACGCTGCAGCCCAAGGACGGCGGCATCATCGCGAACCAGGCCGGCTACTGGGGCTACCTCACGGTGGAGCCCGTCGAGGGCGCGACCGCCAGCGGCACCGGCACGAACACCGGACTCATCATCGGAGGCATCGTGGTGGGAGTGGTCCTCATCGGAGGACTCGTCTTCTTCCTGATCCGTCGTCGCAACATCGCCGACGTCGAATGAGTCCAGCGAGACGCCGCGGGCGGCGGACATCCGTCCCCGCGGCGTCTCCCGGTCCGCTGTAAGGAGACTTCATGTCGAACGCGGTTCCCCCCTCCACATCCGCCATCGCCACCAGCGCCGCCGCCGAGGAGCAGCCGAGAGGCCTCGGTGGCCTCCGCTACTTCCTGGTCAAGCTGGGCGGCGCAGCCATCAGCATGGCGATGGTCATCCTCCTCGGATTCTTCGCCTTCAAGATCCTGCCGGGCGACCCGGTCGCATCGATCGCGCGCGAGCGCGGCATGAGCGCCGAGCAGGTGGCGCAGCTGCGCGAGCAGCTCGGGCTGAACAAGCCCCTGTGGCAGCAGTTCTTCGACTACCTCGGCAACGTCTTCACCCTGAACTTCGGAACGAGCTACGTCTACCGCACCTCGGTCTCCGAACTCATCGGCATGTACTTCTGGAACACGATCCTCCTCACCGGCACCGCGGCGATCATCGCCATCGCCCTCGGCCTGTGGCTCGGCCAGAAGGCCGCGTGGAAGCACGGCTCCACCTTCGACCGCATCGTCTCCGGCACCTCGCTGGTGTTCTGGTCGGTCCCGACGTTCTGGCTCGCCCTGCTGCTGCTGATGATCTTCGGCGGCACGCTGCACTGGTTCCCCACCGGCGGGATGGTCTCCCCCAACCCGCCCACCGATCCCGTCGGCGCCGTCCTCGACGTGATCTCGCACATGGTCCTGCCGGTGATCACGATGGTCGCCGTCGTCTATGCGCAGTACCTGATGGTGATGCGCAGCTCGCTCCTGGAGGAGATGGGCGCCGACTACCTCACGACTGCGCGCGCGAAGGGGCTGCGGGAAGACCTCGTGCGTCGCCGCCATGCCGTCCCCAACGCCCTGCTCCCGACCGTCACGCTCGTCTTCATGCATATCGGCGGGCTGATCGCCGGGGCGGTGACGGTGGAGACCGTGTTCTCGTGGCCCGGTCTGGGCAAGCTCACCTTCGAGGCCATCTCCGGTCCCGACCTCCCGCTCCTGCAGGGCACCTTCGTGGTGTTCTCCACGATCATCATCGTGATGAACCTCGTCGCGGACCTCATCTACCGTCAGCTCGACCCGAGGGTGAGGCGCGCATGAGCACGGCATCCACTTCCATCCGCTCGCCCCGCGCGCTCGCCTGGCACCGTCGTGGTGCGGCATTCGCCGACTTCTGCCGCCAGTTCACGCACCACCGCGCGGGCATGGTCGGTCTGATCTTCCTGATCATCGTCGCGGCGGTGGCCATCCTGGCCCCGGTGATCGCGCCGTCGAGCATGCTCGACGTCACCAAGCTCGTCGACCCGGAGCGGTTCGCCCCACCCTCGTGGCAGCATCCGCTCGGCACTGACCAGCAGGGCCGCGAGATCTGGGTCCGCATGGTGTGGGGGGCGCGCGTCTCGCTTCTGGTCGGACTCGCGGCCACCGCCATGTCGATGGTCATCGGCACACTGGTCGGGCTCTCCGCCGGTCACTTCACCGGGTTCTTCGGCGGCCTGATGATGCGCATCATCGACTTCTTCCTCGTGCTGCCCTCGCTCATCCTCGCGATCGTGCTCTCCTCGGTGCTCAGCCGCGGTGTCTGGACGATCATCATCGCGATCGGACTCACCTCCTGGGCGGGCACGGCGCGCGTGGTCCGGGCGCAGACCCTGTCGATCGAATCGCGCGACTACATCGAGCGCTCTCGTGCCCTCGGCGCCGGTCACTGGCACATCATCATCAAGCACCTCCTCCCCGGCGTGCTGCCTCTTGTGCTCGCCAACACCACACTCACGGTGGGTTCGGCGATCATCTCCGAGTCCACGCTGGCGTTCCTCGGGCTCGGCGACACCACGCTGCAGTCCTGGGGCTCGATCCTGAAGAACGCGATGGACGTGTCCGCGGCGACCAGCGGCTACTGGTGGTACGTGCTCGTGCCCGGTATCGCGATCGTCCTGGTGGTGCTGTCGTTCACCCTGATGGGCCGCGCCGTCGAGAACATCACGAACCCGACGCTGAGGAGCCGATGACATGCCCGATCTGATCTTCGACGACGTCTCGATCACCTACCGCACCGCCGGGCGCGCCGGCCGAGACGAGGTCGCCGCTGTCCGCAACGTCTCGCTCACGCTGCCGACGGGCCAGACGCTCGGCATCGCCGGGGAGTCGGGTTCCGGCAAATCGACCCTGGCGATGAGCGTGCTGCGCCTGCTCCCCCACAACGCACGCCTGAGCGGCCGCGTGCTCCTGGGCGACCAGGACGTCGCCGAGCTCTCCTTCGGCCAGCTGCGCGCGGTGCGCTGGGCGCAGACCTCCATCGTGTTCCAGGGGGCGATGCACTCGCTCAACCCGGTGCGGACCGTGGGCTGGCAGCTGCTCGAGGCCCTGGAGCTGCACGCGTCGGATCGCTGGAAGACCGAGAAGGGCCGCAAGCAGCGCATGGCGGAGCTGCTGGAGGTCGTCGACCTCCCGCAGCAGAAGTCCGAGTCGTACCCGCACGAACTCTCCGGCGGCCAGAAGCAGCGGGTGATGATCGCGATGGCACTGGCGTGCGACCCCGAGGTCATCATCGCCGACGAGCCGACGACCGCTCTCGATGTCATCGTGCAGAAGCAGATCCTCGACATGATCTCGCGGCTCGTCTCCGAGCGCGGCATCTCGATGCTGATGATCAGCCACGACCTGTCGGTCCTCGCGACGGCGTGCCAGCGCATCGCCATCATGCGCGACGGCGAACTCGTCGAGGTCGGTGAGAGCTACGCCGTCTGCACACGTCCGACGCAGGACTACACCCGGCAGCTGGCCGATGCCTTCCCCACCATCGGCGATCCGGCCTCCCGCCTGGCGCCGGTCACCCGACACGGGCAGGGTGCCGAAGAGGTGCCGGACATCGCCCATGGCGACGAGGTGCTGCTGGAGGCCCGCGGGGTCAACGTCACCTATCGCTCGGGCAGCCGACCCGTGCACGCCGTGCGCGACGTCGACCTCACCGTGCGTCGAGGTGAGATCGTCGCCCTGGTCGGCCAATCCGGATCGGGCAAGTCGACGCTCGCCCGGGCGCTCATGGGTCTGCAGCCCGCCGACCCCGGCTCCCGGATCCTGTTCGACGGAGCCGAGATGCCGACGAAAGGCCGCGACCTCGCGCACTTCCGCTCCCAGGTGCAGCTCGTTCTCCAGGACCCATGGGCCGCGCTCAACCCGAAACACAGCGTGTACGAGTCGGTCGCCGAAGGTCTGCGGGTGCAGCGCTTCACGGGCGACGAACGCGCGCGCGTGGCCCAGAGCCTCACGGATGCGGAGATGACGCCGCCGGAGAGGTTCTTCAGCGCCATCCCGCAGGAACTCAGCGGCGGGCAGCGCCAGCGCGTGGTGATCGCCGGAGCCCTCGCCGTGCAACCGCAGATGCTCATCGCCGACGAACCCGTCGCTTCGCTCGACGCCTCGGTGCGGGGAGAGATCCTCGGACTGCTGCTCGACCTGCGCCGACGGCTCGGACTATCCGCGCTCGTCATCACGCACGACCTGGGCCTCGCCTGGAACATCGCCCACAGCGTCGCCGTGATGTACCGCGGGGAGATCGTCGAACGGGGCACGACCGAGGAGGTCCTGTTGAATCCGCAGCACGAGTACACCCGGCATCTGCTCTCCGCCGCACCGCGCATCGAGGAGCAGCCGGCGTGACGACCTCTCCCTACCTCGACTCCGCGCCGCTGCAGCCTGGAGACACGGTGGCGATCGTCTCGCCGTCGGGGCCCGGCAACGAGGAGAACACGCAGCGCGCCGTCGACTACTACGAGTCGTGGGGGCTGCGGGTGCGGGTGGGCGATCACGTGCTCACCCCGCACCCGCGCGCGTCGTACCTCGCCGGTCCCGACGATGTGCGCCGTTCGGATCTCGTCGATGCGTGGATGGACCCGGACGTGGACGCCGTCGTGGCCGCCCGGGGCGGGTACGGGGCACTGCGGCTGCTCGACGGCATCGACTGGGCGGAGATGCGCCGCGGAGCACTGCGGCGCGACGGTCGCCCGAAGCTCCTCACCGGCTCCTCCGACATCACCGCGCTGCACGAGACCGTGCGGGCGCACCTGGACCTGGCGACGCTGTTCTGCCCCATGGCGGGCAACAACGTCTTCCGCGACTCCGAACAGGTCCGCCACGACGTGCAGCGCTGGTTGTTCGAGCCCTGGCGCGGACGCGAGCTGATCGGCCCGAAGACCGAGGTGATGATGCCGGGCCGTGCGGTCGGACGCTTCACCGGCGGCAACCTGAGCCTTCTCGCCGCCGGACTCGGCGCCCCCGAGGCGGCCGTGCCCGCTCCCGGCATCCTGTTCCTCGAGGACATCACCGAGGAGCCCTACCGGCTCGACAGCTTCGTGACGCAGCTGCGGAGGGCGGGGCGGCTCGCGCAGGCGAACGCCATCGTGCTGGGCTCCTGGCACGAATGCGGCGACCTCGAGCTCGTGCACTCCCTCATGCGCGACGAGTTCCAGGATGCGGGTGTGCCCGTGCTGTGGGAGCAGGGCTTCGGACACGACCCGCACGCCCTGACGATCCCCCTCGGCGTCGACGGTGTCCTCGATGCCATGTCGGACGAACCGCGACTCACGGTGGGAGTGCCCGGATGATCGCCGTGCCGACGCTCGATCCCCGCGTCACCTGGTCGGTGCGGGTGATCGACGCCGAGAGCGGCGCCACCCTCGCCGAGCACGAACCGCACGTGCAGTGCGAGACCGCCAGCATCGGCAAGGTCTTCCTCCTGCTCGAAGTCGCGCGCCGACTCGAAGACGGCACACTCGATCCGGATCAGCCGGTCGCCATCCCGGAGGAGCACCGGGTGGAGGACTCCGGCCTGCTTTACCGGATGCGGGGCCAGCGCATCGGCGTGCACGACGCCGCCCTCCTCGTCGGCGCGGTGAGCGACAACCTCGCCACGAACGCCCTCATCCACCTGTGCGGGCTCGAGTCCGTGCGCGCCGTCGCGCCGACCCTCGGGTACACGCAGACCTCGCTGCACGACTACATCCGCAACGAGCGCACCCCCGATTTACCCTGGACACCGTCGTACGGCACCGCGGCGGAGCTGGCCGACCTGATGCGCCGACTCGGTGCCGGCGAAGCCTTCTCCCCCGCCGTGAGCGCACGCGTGCTCGACTGGCTGGCCGCCGACACCGACACGTCCATGGCCGCCGATGCCTTCCTGCTCGACCCGCTCGCCCACGTCGACGCCGAGTACCAGGGCATGGTCCTGCGGCACAAGACCGGCAGCGTCGCATTCGCCCGCGTCGACACCGGCCTGCTCCGCGGTCCCGTCGCCGCCGTCGCCTACGCGGTGGCCGCGAACTGGAAGCAGAGCCCGACCGATCTGCGAGCGCCCGTCATCGACTGCATGAGAGACATCGGAGAACGGATCCGGCTGCATGTCACCGGACTCGCGCGTGACGAGGCGCTCGCATGAGCGTCATCGACACGGAGCTGCCCGCCGACCACGGCGCGGTGTGGTCGGTGCTGGTGAAGGACATCGACTCCGGCGAGGTGCTGCTCGAGCATGCGCCCGAGACGGTGCTCGACACCGCGAGCGTCGGCAAGGTCTTCCTCCTGCATCGGCTGCTCACCGAGGTCGATGCCGGCACGCGGAGCCTGGAGGAGCGCGTGACGCGCCGCCCCGTGGAGTCCATCGACGACTCCGGGCTCTGGTACCTGCTGCAGGCGGCGGAGCTGTCGCTCTACGACGTTGCCGCACTCATCGGCGCGGTCAGCGACAACGCCGCGACGAACACCCTGGGGCGGGTGATCGGTATCCCCGTGGTCCAGGAGCACACGCGCGCCCTGGGCTACACGTCCTCCGCGCTGGACGACATCGTGCGGTGGCCGATCCCGCCCGGCGCGCCGACGACGCTGTCGCATGCGAGCGCCACCGAACTGGTGCGATTCATGACGCGTCTCGCCGACGGGACCGACCTCACCCCGGCATCGGCCGACACCCTCCGACGCTGGCTCGGCGCGGGGATGGACCTGTCGATGGTCGCGTCCGCCTTCGACCTCGACCCCCTCGCACACTGGGGCTTCGACCGCGGCATCTGGCTGCTCAACAAGACCGGCACGATCTCGCGGGTGCGCGCCGATACCGGCATCGTGATGTCGCCGGATCGCCGGATCGCCTATGCGGTGCTGGCGAACTGGGACCGCGGCGCAGACGGGCGGGGGCCGGTGCTGGCCGCGATGCGCAGGATCGGCGAGGGCATCCGCAGCGCGCTCGCCGGGTGAGTTCACAGCTCAGACGGCGCCGGCGCGGGCGAGTCTCTCCCGGACCCGGTCGATGGGCACCGCACGCGCGGTCCGCCCCTCGGGGCCGACGGTCGTCTCGGCGGCGAGCACGGAGTTGATCAGCGCCTCCTCCACGGCATCCATAGTGGCGGCGAACAGCGGGGACAGTACATCGTCGGCCACCGGCCCGCCGAGCGCCGGGTCGTGCACCGAGAACGCGATCGCGTAGTCGCCGCTGCCCTGCGCGTAGTCGGCGCCGACACCCCGCATCGCGAACACGGCGCGGCCTGCCACGCGACCGAGCTGGCGTCCGTCGACGGGCGCATCCGTGGCGACCACGATCATGCACGAGTTGCCGACGGGCTGAGCTGCCGCCTCGGCCAGCAGCTCCTCGGCGGGGAGCGGCACTCCCGCGATCCGTAGCGTCCCGCTGAAGTTGGTCTGCACCAGTGCACCGACCGTGCGCGTCTGTCCCGTGACGTCGACGAGCCGGGATGACGTGCCGATGCCGCCCTTGTAGCCGAGAGCGACCGTCCCCGCACCGGCGCCGACACACCCCTCCGCGACGGGACCGGCGGCCGCCGCCTCCAACGCCTGGACCACCTGCTCCTCGCCGACGGCCCGGCGCCGGATGTCGGAGAGGAAGCCGTCGTTCGTCTCCCCGACGACCGGGTTCAGCGTCGTCGTCCGCGCGTGCTCCGGGGTCGCCAGCAGGTGTCCGAGCAGCGCATCGGCGACGCGGAAGACCGACAGGGTCGATGTGAGGAGGATCGGGGTCTCCAGGGCGGCGAGCTCACGGAGCTGCGTGGCGCCGACGAGCTTGCCGTAGCCGTTGCCGACCGAGAGGTTCGCGGGGAGGCTGCGGCGCTCCCCGGTCAGGGCATCGGGCACGATCGCGGTGACCCCGGTGTGGAGACCGTCGCCGTGCAGCGTGGCGTGCCCGACCCGGACTCCGCCGACATCGGTGATGGCGTTCTGCGCACCGCGCGCGAACGCCCCCGACGAGACACCGAGGTCGGCGAGGCGGGGACGGGCGGAGGCGGTCGACAGCGGTGTCATGCTCCGATTCTTCCAGGGGCGGAGCAGCGGACATCCGCACCGCGCCGGACGACTCCACCGTGTCCAGCCGGCCTTCGGATCGCTCGGTAGACTGGGCGGAACACCCACACTCAGGCACGCTCACACAGTGCCGCATACATCGCTCGAGGAGACCTCCATGCCTGCTTCCGAATCAACTCCCACCGGGATTCCCGACAAGCCCGCACTCGAAGGTCTCGAAGCGAAGTGGGACGCCGCCTGGGCGGAGCAGGGTACCTACCTGTTCGACCGTCTGCGCGCGGCACAGGCCGGCCGTGAGGGCGTGTACTCGATCGACACCCCGCCGCCGACGGCATCCGGCAGCCTGCACATCGGACACGTGTTCTCGTACACGCACACCGACGTCAAGGCGCGGTACGAGCGCATGCGCGGCAAGACCGTGTTCTACCCGATGGGCTGGGACGACAACGGCCTTCCCACCGAGCGCCGGGTGCAGAACTACTACGGCGTGCGGTGCGACCCCTCGCTCCCCTACGACGCCGACTTCACGCCCCCGTTCGAGGGCGGCGACAACAAGTCCAGCCGTGCTGCCGACCAGCAGCCCATCAGCCGCCGCAACTTCATCGAGCTGTGCGAGCGCCTCACGATCGAGGACGAGAAGCAGTTCGAGGCGCTGTTCCGTCAGCTCGGACTGAGCGTGGACTGGACCCAGACCTACCGCACGATCTCGGACGACACGATCCGCCAGAGCCAGCTCGCATTCCTGCGCAACATCGAGCGCGGCGAGGCCTACCAGGCTCTCGCGCCGACCCTGTGGGACATCGACTTCCGCTCCGCCATCGCGCAGGCCGAGCTCGAGGACCGCGACCAGCAGGCCGCGTACCACACCATCGAATTTCCCTTCGCGGACGGGTCCGGATCGATCGCGATCGACACCACGCGTCCCGAGCTGCTGCCGGCGTGCATCGCCCTCGTCACGCACCCCGAGGGGCCGCACAAGCACCTCATCGGGACGAAGGTGAAGACGCCGTTCTTCGGCGCCGAGATCGAGATCCACGGACACCACCTCGCCCAGCCCGACAAGGGCACGGGAGCGGCGATGGTCTGCACCTTCGGTGACGTCACCGACATCGTGTGGTGGCGCGAGCTGCGCACCACCGAGAACGAGCCGCTGCCGAACATGACCACGATCGGCCTCGACGGACGCTTCCTCCCCGAGGCGCCCTCGTCCGTCGAGAACCCGGATGCGATCTCCTGGTACACCGACGAGCTCGCGGGCAAGACCGTCTTCAGCGCGCGCAAGGCCATCGTCGAGAAGCTGCAGGAGACCGGCGACATGACGGCGGTCGGCAAGCCGTTCAATCACGCGGTGAAGTTCTTCGAGAAGGGTGACCGCCCGCTCGAGATCGTGTCGACCCGCCAGTGGTACATCCGCAACGGCGCCCGCGACGGCGAGCTGCGCGACACGCTCATCGCACACGGACAGGAACTTGCCTGGCACCCGGAGTTCATGCGCGTGCGCTACGAGAACTGGGTCGGCGGCCTCACCGGCGACTGGCTGGTGTCGCGCCAGCGGTTCTTCGGAGTGCCGATCCCGCTCTGGTACGCCCTCGACGAGAACGGCGAGCGGGACTACGACCGCGTGCTCACCCCCGACGCGGCGACGCTCCCGATCGACCCGACCACCGATGTTCCCGCCGGATACACCGAAGACCAGCGCGGCGTGGCCGGCGGCTTCGACGCCGAGGCCGACATCCTCGACACCTGGGCGACGTCGTCGCTCACGCCGCAGCTGGCCGGCGGCTGGCAGCGCGACGAGGAGCTCTGGAACCTCACCGCGCCGTTCGACCTGCGCCCGCAGGGCCAGGACATCATCCGCACCTGGCTGTTCTCGACCATGCTGCGCTCGACGCTCGAAGACGACCGGACGCCGTGGCGCAACGCCGCGATCTCCGGCTTCATCGTCGACCCCGACCGCAAGAAGATGTCGAAGTCCAAGGGCAACGTGGTCACCCCGGCCGATGTGCTCGAGGCCCACGGCTCCGACGCGGTGCGCTACTGGGCCGCCTCGAGTCGCCTCGGTATGGATGCCGCGTTCGACCCGCAGAACCCGACGCAGGTGAAGATCGGTCGACGCCTCGCGATCAAGGTGCTCAATGCGGCCAAGTTCGTGCTGTCCTTCCCCGTGCCCGAGGGCGCACAGGTCACGCATGCCCTGGACGCATCGATGCTGACCGCGCTCGACGGAGTGGTGACCGAGGCCACCAAGGCATTCGACCGGTACGACGCGGCGCGCGCGCTGGAGCTGACCGAGGCGTTCTTCTGGACCTTCTGCGACGACTACCTCGAGCTCGTGAAGGAGCGCGCCTACAACCAGGCCGATGTCGGGCAGGCGTCCGCAGCGCTCTCGCTGCGACTGGCCCTGTCGACACTCCTCCGCCTTCTCGCCCCCGTGCTGTCGTTCGCGGCCGAAGAGTCCTGGTCCTGGTTCGAGGAAGGGTCCGTGCACACGGCGGAGTGGCCCACGCCGCTCGGCATCGACGGCGACCCGGCCGTGCTCGCCGCCGCGAGTGAGGCGCTGATCGGCATCCGCCGTGCGAAGACCGAGGCGAAGGCGTCGCAGAAGACTCCGGTCTCACGCGCCGCGATCGCCGCTCCGGCTGCGAAGCTCGAGGCGCTCCGCGCCGCCGCCGACGACCTCCGCGCCGTCGGCCGTATCGCCGAGCTCGAGTTCAGCGAGGCCGAGGAGTTCGCGGTCACCGCGATCGAGCTCGCGCCGGTCGAGGGTTCCTGATGCAGCTCGGCACACGTTGGGCCGCGGGATCCGAGGCACCCGCCTCTGTTCCCGCATCCCTGCGCCCGGCGATCGCCGAGGTGGAAGCGAAGGGTCTCACCGGCCACTGGACCCTCACCTGGCTCGAGGGTCGCGCCATCGCCGAGCTCGACGCCGGCTGGGAGGTCTTCCAGGCCGCCTCGGGCGAGATCGTCGCTCGCCCCTTCGCCGACTGAGTCGGCCCGCGCAGGTCATCTGCTCCGGTCGATGACGAGACCCCCGTGACTCCGCTTCCGCGGATACACGGGGGTCTCTGCGTCTCACCGAGTCCGGTCTCCCATTCCTTCAGAACCGCGGGATGTCGAGTTGCGCGAGCGCGCGGGTCAACGACCGCGGGTCCTGTGTCGGAGTCTGCTGCTGCCGCAACCTGTCGAGAACCTGCCCGCGCCGCTCGGCACGGCGGGCGACGCGGCGCTCCACCCACACGGTGAGCGTGTCGGCCAACCGGAGCAGGCGAACTTCGGTGTGGGTCGGAGCCATCAGCTGAAGCGTGGCGCTGGTCATGATTCCTCCTCCATGTCGGCAGCGGGTGCGGATGTCGGGGTCGACGCGTTCCCCAGGTCGAAGAGCTCGGTCCGCAGCGACACGCGGCGGACGTCGGGGCCGGTCTGACCCCGGTAGCGCTCGATCGAGCGCTCGACGATCGCCTCGAGCTCAT
Organism: Microbacterium sp. NPDC055665; assembly: GCF_053618035.1. NCBI lineage: Bacteria > Bacillati > Actinomycetota > Actinomycetes > Micrococcales > Microbacteriaceae > Microbacterium > Microbacterium sp. NPDC055665. Next base: position 133,097 of record NZ_JBSHGY010000004.1, read on the forward strand.
CGCGCAGCGCTGATGCCTGCTCCGGAGTGAGGTCGAGGTGTGTGGTCATGATGATGCCGGCGTCGCGCCACGCCTCGGGCACGTCCGCCTGAGAGCGGTTGACGTACGCCATCAGAGTCTCGTGACGCAGGCGGAAGAACTCCGAGTTGACGATCTGCGCGGCGGCGCGGTTGGCGGGCGAGGTCATGTCGTCGGGGCCGGGCACATCGATCCGCCCCTTCGGGCGATCCCACCACCGCTCGCGTGCGGTGCCTCGGCCCTCGACCTCCTCGATGAGATCATGCGCGGCGAGAGCGCGAAGGTGGTAGCTGGTCGATCCGGAAGTCTCCCCCACCAGTGCCGCCAGCGAGCTGGCGGTCTGCGGGCCATGCGCGGCGAGCAGGTCGAAGATCTTCACCCGCAGCGGGTGCGCCAGCGCCTTCAGCGCCCCGGCGTCGAGCGTCCGTACCTGCGTCTCGTTCGTCATGTATGCAAAGATACCGTTGCAAAGGGTTCTTTGCAAGTGTTTGTTTGCAAAGAAATCTTTGCGGCCGCATCGGACGGTGACGCGCCTGCGGGGCGAAGGTTGCTGAGCACAGACCGTCTCGTGGATAGGCTCGGAGGATGACCGACGCCACGAATCCGCTGCTGCAGCCGTCGACCCTCCCCTTCGGACTCCCCGACTACTCCGCGATCCGACCCGAGCACTATCTCCCGGCGTTCCAGGCCGGATTCGAGGAGCAGCTCCGCGAGGTCGCCCGGATCACGATGGTGCGATCGATGCCGACCTTCGAGAACACGATCGAGGCGCTCGAACGCTCGGGCGAACTGCTCGACCGCGTCGCCCACGCCTTCTACACGGTCAGTTCCGCGGATGCGACACCCGAGATCCAGGAGATCGACGAGCAGCTCGCACCCCTCATGGCCGCCCACCAGGACGCGATCACCCTGGACGCCCAGCTGTATTGGCGAGTGCAGCAGGTGTTCGAGCAACGGGACGCTCTCGGCCTCGATGCCGAGCAGCGCTATCTCGTGGAGCGCCACCACCGCGAGATGACGCACGCGGGTGCCGGTCTCGACGACAGCGCCAAGGAACGGCTGACCGCGCTGAATCAGAAGCTGTCGACGCTGACCAACACCTTCGAGCGCAACCTGCTGAACGACACGAACGACCTCGCCGTCGTGTTCGACTCCCCCGCCGAACTCGATGGACTAAGCGCCGGCGAGCTGTCGGCCGCAGCACGTGCGGCGGCGGACCGGGGGCTCGAGGGCAAGCTCCTCATCACGCTGCCGCTGTTCACCGGGCACCCAGCCCTGGCTCAGTTGCGCGTCCGGGAGTCGCGGCGGCGCATCATGGCCGCGTCCCTCGCGCGCGGATCCCGCGACAACGCGAATGACAACCGCCCTGTGCTGCTCGAGATCGCGCGGTTGCGGGCGGAGCGGGCCGCGCTTCTGGGATATGAGTCGCATGCCGCGTACGTCACCGACGACGAGACGGCCGGGACCCCGGATGCCGTCGAGCGGATGCTGCGCCGGCTCGCCACGCCCTCCGCACGTAACGCAAGCGCGGAGCACGCCGCACTGCAGGCGATCGTCGATGAGACCGAAGCGACGCCGTTCTCGGTGGAGGCCCATGACTGGGCGTATTACACCGAACGGGTGCGCACGGCCCGGTACGACATCGACACCAGCGCGCTGCGCCCGTGGTTCGAGGCGGAGCGCGTCCTGCAGGACGGTGTCTTCTTCGCCGCGACGCGGCTGTACGGGGTGACGTTCTCCGAACGTCACGACCTCGCGGCCTACCACCCCGGCGCTCGGGTGTTCGAGGTGCGCAACGACGACGGCACCCCCGTCGGCCTGTACGTCCTCGACCTCTACACGCGCGATTCGAAGCGCGGTGGGGCCTGGATGAACGCGATCGTGAGTCAGTCCCGACTGCGCGGCACCGCGCCCGTCGTCGTCAACAATCTCAACGTGCCACTCCCCGGCGAAGGCGAGCCCACGCTGCTGACCCTCGACGAGGTCACGACCCTGTTCCACGAGTTCGGTCACGCCCTCCACGGACTCTTCGCGACGGTGACCTACCCGCACTTCGCCGGCACGAACGTGTTCCGCGACTTCGTCGAGTTCCCGAGCCAGGTGAACGAGATGTGGATCCTGTGGCCCGAGGTCCTCGACAACTACGCCAGACACCACGAGACCGGCGAACCGCTCGACCCCGCGATCGTCGAGCGTCTTCGCGCGACCGAGACCTTCGATCAGGGCCACGCGACGAGCGAGTATCTGGCCGCCGCCTGGCTGGACCAGGCCTGGCACCGGCTGGGCGTCGACGCGGAGATCGACGACGTCGCCGCGTTCGAGGCCGCCGCCCTCGCCGACATCGGCCTCGACGACCCGGCTGTCCCCACCCGCTACTCATCCACGTACTTCGCGCACGTCTTCTCCGGAGGGTACAGCGCGGGCTACTACTCCTACATCTGGAGCGAGGTGCTCGACGCCGACACCGTCGACTGGTTCCGGGAGAACGGCGGGCTCACGCGCGCCAACGGCGATCGATTCCGCACACGTCTGCTCGGGGTCGGCGGCTCGAAGGACCCCCTGGAGGCGTACCGCGACTTCCGCGGTCGGGATGCCGAGATCGAGCCGCTGCTGAAGCGTCGAGGCCTCGGCGGCTGAGGTGCACGGGTGATCGCCGAGTGGAGGCTGCTGCCCCGGATTCCGTGGACCTGGTCTCACCGTCGTGAGACCCTGAGCGCATGAACGCTTTCCCCGACGCGCCGTTCGGCCCCGCTGACCGCCTCGACCTCGACGCTGTTCCACTCGCGGTGATCCGTCACAAGGCCATCCGCATCGCCGATCTTCCGGACGCGTTCGACGCCGGCTACTCGGCGATCGCGCTCACGTTCGCCGGCGACGTACTGACCCCGACCGGGCCCGCCCTCGCGATCTACTACGGCGACCCGATGGACGTCTTCGACCTCGAGCTCGGCTTCCCCGTGCGGACGGCGCCGGAGACGCCGCTGCCGACGGCGAGCGAAAGCGTCATCGTCGCCTCGACTCTGCCCGCCGGTCCGGCCGTCGCGACCACCGTCTTCGGCTCCTACGACGGGCTCGGTGCCGGATGGGCAGGGCTCGTCGAACGCGCTGGCGCGGAGGGGGAACGCCCCGGTGGCATCTGGATCGAGGTCTACGTGTCCGACCCCGGCACGGCGCCGGCAGAGTTGCGCACCGACCTGATCATGCCGCTGGGCTGATCGAGGTCAGGCGCTCTTGCGCTTGCGCTCCATCACGATGGTGGGCGGCGCGCCCTCGTCGACGGCCGCGCGGGTGACGATGACCTTGGCGACGTCTTCTGCGGAGGGAATCTCGAACATGATCGGGCCGAGGACGTCTTCGAGGATGGCACGGAGCCCTCGGGCGCCGGTCTTGCGTTCGACAGCGAGGTCCGCGATCGAGCGCAGAGCCTCTTCTTCGAACTCGAGCTGGACGCCGTCGATCTCGAACATGCGCTGATACTGCTTCACCAGCGCATTGCGCGGGCCGGTCAGGATGTCGATGAGCGCGGCCTGGTCGAGCGGCGAGACCGAGGTGACGACAGGGAGGCGGCCGATGAACTCGGGGATCAGGCCGAACTTGTGCAGGTCTTCGGGGAGCACCTCGCTGAACAGGTCGAGATCCTTGCCCTTGTCGTGCAGCGGAGCACCGAAGCCGATCCCGTGCTTGCCGACCCGTGCGGACACGATGTCTTCGAGTCCGGCGAACGCTCCCGCGACGATGAACAGCACGTTCGACGTGTCGATCTGCAGGAACTCCTGGTGCGGGTGCTTGCGGCCGCCCTGCGGCGGAACCGACGCGACCGTGCCCTCGATGATCTTCAGCAGCGCTTGCTGCACACCCTCGCCTGACACGTCGCGAGTGATCGACGGGTTCTCGGCCTTGCGGGCGATCTTGTCGACCTCGTCGATGTAGATGATGCCCTGCTCGGCGCGCTTGACGTCGTAGTCGGCGGCCTGGATGAGCTTGAGAAGGATGTTCTCGACATCCTCACCGACGTAACCGGCCTCGGTGAGGGCGGTGGCGTCGGCCACGGCGAAGGGCACGTTGAGACGCTTGGCGAGTGTCTGCGCGAGGTAGGTCTTGCCGCAGCCGGTCGGGCCGATGAGCAGGATGTTGCTCTTCGCGATCTCGACCTCTTCAGCCCGCTGCTCGGCGGTCTGCAGCGTGCCGTGGGCACGGACGCGCTTGTAGTGGTTGTACACGGCGACGGCGAGAGCGCGCTTGGCGGGCTCCTGACCGACGACGTACTCCTCGAGGAACGAGAAGATCTCGCGCGGCTTGGGCAGCTCGAACTCCGCGACACCGTCGCCGGAGGACTCGGCCATGCGCTCTTCGATGATCTCGTTGCAGAGCTCGACGCACTCGTCGCAGATGTACACGCCGGGTCCGGCGATCAGCTGCTGGACCTGCTTCTGACTCTTTCCGCAGAAAGAGCATTTGAACAGGTCAGCGCTTTCACCGATGCGGGCCATGCGCGTCCTCCTATGGGGGATCAGAGATCGTTCTTCGAGCCTAACCGCTGCATACGACACTGGGCCGCATTGGAACGTACTCGGCGTCGGGTCGCGACACGTGAGGGGTCGGGAACCGCCACGTTCCCCGGTTCCGAGGCGACGATTCCCGACCCCTCACGAGATCGGCAGAGGGCTCAGACCATGCTCTTCGTGTGCCAGACCGTCTTCACCTCGGTGAAGGCGCCGATCCGCTCGGGTGAGGCTACGACCTCGCCGGGCGTGAGCACGCGCTTGAGAGTGTCGGCGGCCGCGATCTGCATGTCGACCCAGTCGAGGTCGCCGGCACCGGCCAAGTCCAGGGCGTTCACGTCCTGGTGCGAGGCCAGCCACGGGGCGATCTCCGCGGGCGAACCGGTGAGCACGTTGACGACGCCGCCGGGGACGTCGCTGGTGGCCAGGACCTCGGCGAGACTGATGGCAGAGAGCGGATGCCGCTCGCTGGCGACCACCACGACCGTGTTGCCCGCCACGAGGGCCGGCGCGACGACCGAGACCAAGCCCAGCAGCGCGGAATCCTGGGGCGCGACGATCGCCACGACGCCCGTCGGCTCCGGAACCGAGATGTTGAAGTACGGCCCCGAGACCGGGTTCGCGTTACCCGCCACCTGGGCGTACTTGTCGCACCACCCGGCGTACCAGACCCAGAGGTCGATGGCGTCGTCCACCTGCGTGGCCGCGGCGGAGGACGAGAGCCCCTGCTGCGCGACGATCTCGTCGATGAACTGCGCACGCCGCCCCTCGAGCACCTCGGCCACACGGTAGAGCACCTGACCGCGGTTGTAGGCGGTCGCTCCGGACCAGCCCTTGACCGCAGCGCGCGCAGCCACCACGGCGTCGCGGGCGTCCTTGCGCGAGCCCTTCGCCGCGTTGGCGAGGAACGCGCCCTTGGGCGTGAGCACCTCGTACGTGCGGCCGGACTCGCTGCGCGGGAAAGCCCCGCCGATCGCCAGCTTGTACGTCTTCGGGACGGTCAGACGCTTGCTCATGCTGCGGCTCCCTTGAGGTAGGCGGTGAGACCCTGACGTCCGCCCTCGCGGCCGTACCCGGACTCCTTGTATCCACCGAACGGGCTCGACGGATCGAATCGGTTGAACGTGTTGGCCCAGATGACCCCGGCACGGAGCCGGTCGGCCACCGCGAGGATGCGCGACCCCTTGTCGGACCAGATGCCGGCCGAGAGGCCGTAAGGCGTGTTGTTCGCCTTCGCGACGGCCTCGGCCGGCGTGCGGAAGGTGAGCACCGAGAGCACCGGGCCGAAGACCTCGTCGCGGGCGATGCGGTGAGACGCCTCGACACCGGTGAAGATCGTCGGAGCGAACCAGAAACCCTGCTCGGGGATCGCGCAGTCAGCCGTCCAGCGCTCCGCACCCTCAGCCTCGCCGATGTCGCTCAGCTCGCGGATCCGAGCCAGCTGAGCGGCGGAGTTGATCGCCCCGATGTCGGTGTTCTTGTCGAGCGGGTCGCCGAGGCGCAGCGTCGACAGGCGCGTCTTGAGCCGGTCGACGACCTCGTCGTGGATCGACTCCTGAACCAGCAGGCGGCTCCCCGCGCAGCAGACGTGGCCCTGGTTGAAGAAGATGCCGTTGACGATGCCCTCGACGGCCTGGTCGATCGGAGCGTCATCGAACACGATGTTCGCAGCCTTGCCGCCGAGCTCGAGGGTCACCTTCTTCTTCGTTCCGGCCACCGCGCGTGCGATGTCGCGACCGACACCGGTCGAGCCCGTGAAGGCGACCTTGTCCACATCGGGGTGGCGCACGAGGGTCGACCCCGTGGCACCGGCTCCGGTGACGATGTTCACGACACCGGCCGGAAGATCCGCCTGCTGCAGGATCTCCGCGAAGATCAGTGCCGTGAGCGGCGTGGTCTCGGCGGGCTTGAGGACGACGGTGTTGCCGGCGGCGAGGGCGGGAGCGATTTTCCACGCGAGCATGAGCAGCGGGAAGTTCCACGGGATGATCTGTCCGGCAACGCCGAGAGCCTGGGGGTTCGCGCCGAGTCCGGCGTGATCGAGCTTGTCCGCCCAGCCCGCGTAGTAGAAGAACCAGGAGGCGACGAGCGGCACGTCGACGTCGCGGCTCTCCTTGATCGGCTTCCCGTTGTCGAGGCTCTCCGCGACGGCGAGCTCGCGGGCCCGCTCCTGCACGAGTCGCGCGATGCGGAACAGGTACTTGCCGCGGTCGCGACCGCTCATCCGCGACCAGGTCTTCTCGTAGGCGCGACGCGCCGCCTTGACCGCACGGTCCACGTCTTCGTCGCTCGCGGAGGATATCTCGGCGATGTGCTTCTCGGTCGCCGGGGAGATCGTGTTGAACGATGCGCCAGAGCCGTCGACGAACTCGCCGTCGATGAACAGCCCGTAGCTGCTCTTGAGGTTCAGAACCGCGGTGGACTCCGGTGCCGGAGCGTATTCCAGAAATGACATGTTCGTCTTCCCGTCAGTCGATCGTGACGTAGTCGGGGCCCGAGTAATGGCCGGAGCTGAGCTTCTGACGCTGCAGGAGCACATCGTTGAGAAGGCTGGAGGCGCCGAAACGGAACAGGTGCGGCTGGAGCCACTCCTCCCCCACGGTCTCGGCGACCGTGACGAGGTACTTCACCGCGTCCTTCGACGAGCGGATGCCGCCGGCGGGCTTCACGCCGATCTTCTCGCCCGTGCCACGGTGCCAGTCGCGCACCGTCTCGAGCATCAGCAGAGTGGTCGGCAGGGTCGCGGCCGGCTGCACCTTTCCGGTCGAGGTCTTGATGAAGTCCCCTCCGGCCAGGATGCCGAGCCACGAGGCGCGCTTGATGTTGTCGTACGTGTTCAGCTCACCGGTCTCGAGGATCACCTTGAGGGAGGCGTACGAGCCGTCTTCGCGGCGGCAGGCTTCCTTCACCTGAGCGATCTGGTCGAACACGAGGCCGTAGCGACCGGAGAGGAACGCTCCCCGGTCGATGACCATGTCGATCTCGTCCGCGCCGGCGGCGACCGCCTCGGCGGTGTCGGCGAGCTTGATCGCGAGCGACGCACGGCCGCTCGGGAACGCCGTGGCCACAGCGGCGACCGAGATCAGACCGTCATCGGGGTCGCCGTGCAGGCTGCCGAGGGCGGTGACCGCGTCGTCCACCATGTCGCCGTAGACGCACACCGCTGCGACCCGAGGAGTCGACGCGTCGGCGGCATCCGGGGTCTTCGCCTTGGCGACGAGCGAGCGCACCTTGCCGGGGGTGTCCGCACCCTCGAGCGTCGTGAGGTCGATCAGCTTGATGATGGTGTCGAGCGCCCAGGCCTTCGAGGTGGTCTTGATGGAGCGGGTGCCGAGCCCGGCAGCGCGCTGCTCCAGTCCGACGGCGTCGACGCCGGGGAGCCCGTGCAGGAAGCGACGGAGGGTGGCGTCGTCCGGCTCACCGCCGAGGACATCCACCGCCGTCCTGCGGCTGATTTCTGTGGTCGTCACTGTTCCTCCAACAATGCTCGTGCTGTGGTCTCATCGGTCACCAGGACGCCGCACAGACCGCTGGTCACGACCGTGCGTGCGATGTCGTGCTTGGCGGGGCCGGCGGTGACGAAGATCGCGTGGGCGGCTCCGCGCAGCCGGTCGAGCGATACGCCGACCGTCCGGGCGTCGAGCTGCGAGTCGACGATGTTGCCCTCCGCGTCGACGTAGCGGCCGAGAACGTCGCCGACGGCTCCGCGGCGCGCGAGCTCCTCGACCTCCTCGACAGTGAGGTATCCGTTCTCGACATGGGCGGACGAGGCGTCGCAGGGTCCCGCGGTGAACAGGAACGCCTGTGCCTCGGCTGCCTCTTCGAGAACCGCCGCGACCGTGCGATCGGACTCGATGGCCTGCTTGGTCTCCACGCGTTCGAGTATCGCGGGACTCGGGAGCAGTGAGACCTGGCCGGATGCACGCTGAGCGATCGTGACGGCCAGCCCGGCCGCACCGCCTGAGCGGCGGTTCAGGCTGACGCCGCCGTTGAGCTGCACGACGGTGACGCCGTTGGCCCATCCGTCGGGGAGCGCCTCGGCGACGGCACGGAGCGTGCGGCCCCAGCTCACGCCGAGTGTCCGCGGAACCGGCCGCAGTGCGGTCAGGAAGTCGGCGGCAGCCTGTGCGACGCGTTCGAGCGTCCCGTCATCGCCTTCCGGCGCGGGCACGACGACGGCATCCGTGAGGCCGAACCGCTCCACCAGCATCCGCTCCAGACCGAGCCGGCGGGCGCGCGGGTGCACGATCTCGATGCGCACGATGCCGCGATCCTTGGCCTGCACCAGGAGTCGGCCGACCTTCCAGCGGGAGATCTTGAGGAGTCCACCGATCTCGTCCTGAGTCTTGTCCTCGTCGTAGTAGAGCTCGGCGACGCGAACCATGAGCAGATCGTCTTCCACGGCATCCTCCTTCCTCGTCCAGAGTATGCCGAAATCCGCGTTCGCGCATCCGAATGCTCATATGAGCATGGCCCGCGGAACAAGTGCACATCCGCCGGGGACGAAGAAGGGGCGTCCGTCGTGATGACGGACGCCCCTTCTGGATCGAACGGTCTCAGACGCGCTTGCGCGTGGTGAGCACCTGGTCGACGATGCCGTATTCGAGCGCCTGCGCGGCGGAGAGGATGTTGTCGCGATCGATGTCGCGGTTCACCTGCTCCGGCGTGCGCTTGGTGTGCCCGGCCAGGGTCTCTTCGAGCCAGGTCCGCATGCGGAGGATCTCCGCGGCCTGGATCTCGATGTCGGAAGCCTGGCCGTGACCGGCCTCCCCCATCGCGGGCTGGTGGATGAGCACTCGGGCGTTCGGCAGCGCGAGACGCTTGCCGGGTGCGCCGGCCGCGAGCAGCACGGCCGCGGCGGATGCCGCCTGGCCGAGCACGACGGTCTGGATCTGCGGTGCGACGTACTGCATCGTGTCGTAGATCGCCGTCATCGCGGTGAACGAGCCACCGGGCGAGTTGATGTACATCGTGATGTCGCGCTCGGCATCCTGGCTCTCCAGGACGAGGAGCTGCGCCATGACGTCGTCAGCAGACGCGTCGTCGACCTGCACGCCGAGGAAGATCACGCGGTCCTCGAACAGCTTGTTGTACGGGTCCTGGCGCTTGAAACCGTAGGCCGTGCGCTCCTCGAACTGCGGGAGCACGTAGCGGCTGGAAGGAAGGTCACCGGCTGAGCGGAAGGTGGGTGTGTACATGAGCGTCCTTTCGCTTTCCGTTACTCGGTGTCCTGGTCGGTTCCGCCGCCACCGATGACGTCGGAGGCCGATTCGCGGATGTGGTCGACGAAACCGTACTCGAGCGCTTCCTCGGCGGTGAACCAGCGGTCGCGGTCACCGTCGGCGTTGATCTGCTCGACCGACTTGCCGGTCTGCGCCGCAGTGATCTCGGCGAGGCGGTTCTTCATCGACATGATGAGCTGCGCCTGGGTCTGGATGTCGCTCGACGTACCGCCGAAGCCACCGTGCGGCTGGTGCAGCAGCACCCGGGCGTTGGGCGTGATGTAGCGCTTGCCCTTGGTGCCCGCGGTCAGCAGCAGCTGGCCCATCGATGCGGCCATGCCGATGCCGACCGTGACGATGTCGTTCGGCACGAACTGCATCGTGTCGTAGATCGCCATACCCGCGGTGATCGAGCCACCAGGCGAGTTCACGTAGAGGTAGATGTCTCGCTCGGAGTCCTCTGCGGCGAGAAGAAGGATCTTCGCGCAGATCTCGTTCGCGTTCTCGTCTCGCACCTCCGAGCCGAGCCAGATGATGCGGTCCTTCAGCAACCTGTCGAAGACGCTCGTTGCGAGGAGGGGTTCTGCAGCCATGTCAGCTCCTGATTCCGTGTTTCAGTGATTCGAATCTACCGGCGACGACGCAGCACTCAGGCCGTGTTCGCCGTCGGCATATCAGGTGTCGGTGCCGGCGATCTCGTGGGCGTATGCCGTCATCGAGCGGTGGTACCGCGGGAGGTGCGGCACGAGCGCGAGCAGTGCCACCGAGAGCCCCTGCGCCGGTCGTCCGGCGCTCGCGAGGATGAGGGCATGGACCGTCGCGACGGCGTCGCGATAGGGCCCGTCCGCCGACAGCTCCTCCTCGGCGCGGATCACGGCGAGAGCCTCGTCGTACTCCCCCAGGTTGCGCAGGGAGCTGGCCAGCTGGATCACGCACTGCGGGCGGTGCTCCTCGTCGAGCCCCAGCGCGAGCGCGCGGCGGTACAGCTCCACGGCCTCGGCCGGCTTCCCCGCCGAGTCCCGCGCGCCGGCTCGTTCGAACTCCGCGCGTGCATCGTCCGCCCCGCGCTCGGCGGCCAGGGCATCGATCCGCGCGATCGTGTCGTCGCCGACCTCTTCGCCCGACGCATCCGTCCAGACCTCGTCGATGCGCTCATCCCATGTCTTCATCACTGCTCTCCCTCGGATGGAAAAGAGGGCGGATGCCGCAGCACCCGCCCTCTTCACTGGATCGTGTCCGATCACTCGGCCTTGTCGGCCGCCTTCTTGGCCGGAGCCTTCTTGGCGGCAGGCTTCTTGGCAGCCGGCTTCTTCTCGGCGGGCTCCTCGGCAGCGTCGGCGTCGACCTTCTTGGCCGGAGCCTTCTTCGCGGGCGCCTTCTTGGCCGGAGCCTTCTTGGCCGGCTTCTCCTCGGCTTCTGCCTCACCCTCGGCAGCCTCATCGTCCGTGACGATGAAGTCGGAGAGGTCGACGGCCTTGCCGTTGCTGTCGACGACCTTGACCTTGCCGAGCGCGATGGCGAGGGCCTTGTTGCGGGCGACCTCACCGACGAGCGCGGGGAGCTGGTTCGAGGACTGCAGCGCCTCGACGAACTCCTGCGGGGCCATGCCGTACTGCGCGGCCGACTGGATCAGGTACTGGCTCAGCTCTTCCTGCGAGACCTGCACGTCGGCCTGCTCGGCGATCGTGTCGAGCAGCACCTGCGTGCGGAACTGCTTCTCGCTCGCCTCGGTGACCTCGGCGCGGTGCACGTCGTCCTCGAGGCGGCCTTCGCCCTCGAGGTGGTTGTGCACCTCGTCCTCGATGAGCTGCGGCGGAACCGGGATCTCGATCTTCTCGAGCAGCGCCTCGACGAGCTTGTCGCGCGCGGCGGAACCCTGCGTGAAGACGCCCTGCTGCGCGACGCGCTCGGCCAGGCTCTCGCGGAGCTCTGCGATGGTGTCGAACTCGCTCGCGATCTGCGCGAAGTCGTCGTCAGCCTCGGGAAGCTCGCGCTCCTTGACGGCCTTGACGGTCACGGAGACCTCGGCCTCGGAACCGGCGTGGTCGCCGCCCACGAGGGCCGAGCGGAACGTGGTGTCCTCACCGGCGGTGAGCGACTCGATCGCGTCGTCGATGCCCTCGAGCAGCTCGCCGGAGCCGATCTCGTAGGAGACGCCCTCGGCGCGGTCGATCTCGGCGCCGTCGATGGTGGCGACCAGGTCGAGCTCGACGAAGTCGCCCTTGGCGGCCGGACGGTCGACCGGGACGAGCGTGCCGAAACGGGCGCGCATGTTGTCGAGCTCGGCATCCAGTGCGGCCTCGTCGGCCTCGATGGCGTCGACCGTCACGGTGATGTCGTCGTAGGCGGGCAGGTCGATGTCGGGGCGCACGTCCACCTCGATGTCGACGAGCAGGTCGCCGGAGAAGTCCTTCTCGTTCGGCCACTGCGTGATGTCGGCGGCCGGGCGACCGACGACCCGCAGCTTGTGCTCGACCGTGGCGTCACGGAAGAACTTGTCCAGGCCCTCGTTCACCGCGTGCTCGATGACCGCACCGCGGCCGATGCGCTGATCGATGATGGGCGCCGGGACCTTGCCCTTGCGGAAGCCGGGGATCTGCACGTCCTGAGCGATGTGCTCGTAGGCGTGAGTGATGCTGGGCTTGAGGTCGTCCGGGGTGACCGTGATGCTGAGCTTGACCCGGGTCGGGGTCAGCTTCTCGACGGTGCTGTTCGCCATGCTGGTGTGTTCTCCTTGTGATTTCCGCGCGGTATCGCGGCTGTAAGGTCCGTGGGGCCGTGTCGGGGCGACAGGAGTTGAACCTGCGACCTCCCGCTCCCAAAGCGGGCGCTCTACCAAGCTGAGCTACGCCCCGGGGAATCCGCACGCAGATTCAGCCCCACCGAGTCTAACGGACGGGAGCACTCCCGACTGTCCGGTATGATCGATGAGTCCGGAGATGAAAATCCGGCCCGTCCCCGAGATTCCGCGGGGATCCGGGGCTGTAGCTTAGTGGTAAAGCCTTAGTCTTCCAAACTAATGATGCGGGTTCGATTCCCGTCAGCCCCTCCGGATCAGAAGGCCCTCATCGGAAACGATGGGGGCCTTCTCGCATGCTCAGGGGTCGGTCCCATACGCTGACAGCACCGACGCACGCAGTCTCCGACCGGAAGGCGACAACGAAATGGGCACGACGTGACCGCCCCGCTTCGGCCCGGCCCCGGGACGCACGCACTCCCCCCGACGCGCGGCGCCCACGAGCTTCCGGCGCGCTTCTCTTCGAGTCCGAGCCCCGTCGCGGGCCCCCGGGAGCGCCGACGCCCGCGCCGAGGCCTCGTCGTCGGCATCCTCGGGGGCGCAGCGGTGATCGCTGCGCTGGGCATCACGCAGCTGTCCGCGAATCTCGGTTACGACGACACCGCTGACCGACTCGACGACACCCTCCGCACCGCGACGGCGGTGAAGGCGGAAACCGATCACACCCGTGACGCGCTCACACAGGCGACGGATGCCGGCCACGTCATCCTGGACGTGACCGATGCGCGGATCGCCGTGCCGGAGGATGCCGTATCGGCGCTGTCCACCGCCGTCGCCAAGGGCGAGGAGACAGGAGCTGCCGCGGAGACGCTCGACGCCACCGCATTCCCGTCTCCGGGAGAGAAGCCGGTCTGGTTCTGGGAGCTGATCGGAGAATCCGCGGAGCTGGCCGATGACGAGAACTCCCTCGAGGATCTGGTGCGGGACCTCCAAGATGCGTCCGAGAATGCGGCCGAGGCCGAGGACGCCGTCCAGGAGAGTGGATTGGCCGTGCTGTCCGCAGCGGCTGAGGCGGCAGCGGGGTTCGAGGCGGCACACCTCTCCGCGCGCAACGACGCCGTGATCGCGCTCCGAGACGCCGCGGCGGATGCACTGGCCGTGAAGCGCATCGACGCCAAGGCGGCGACCACGTATGTCGCGCTGCAGGACGCCGGCGCTCAGATCATCGCGACGGAGTCCGAGGAACTGGCCGAGAAGTCGGGGCCGCTGCAGGGCGCGCGGCTGGAGATCGAGGCGTTCGCCCGTTCCCTCGCACCGGGCGTGCTGCTCGAGTTCGACTGGTCCCCCGTGGTCAACGGCGCGGGCTACAACGGAAGCATGGGCGGGTACACCACCTGGTGGTGGGACGACCCCGGACGCGCGAACATCGAGCTCTCCGACTCGGTGGCCGAGCAGTGGCCGGCAGAGCGGAGCAAGGCGCTCGTCGCACACGAGGTGGGTCACGCGATCAGCGTGAAGTGCCAGGACATGTACGACTCCTCGACGCAGGACAGCATCGAGAAGTGGGCCACCGCGTGGGCCATCAGCATGGGCTACACCGACGATGCCAACGGCGTCTGGGCCTATGGATACCCGCCGCAGGAGTACATCGACGCCGCCGCGGGCTGCCGCTGAGCGCACAGCGCGACCGCGTGACAGAAGAGGCCGCCGTGATCACTCACGGCGGCCTCTTCGACGTCAGGTCGAGGTCACTGCCCCCGACGCTCGCGCAGCTGCGTGAGCGCGTCGTCGAGAAGCTGGACGGCCTCCTCGTCGGTGCGACGCTCCTTCACATACGCGAGGTGCGTCTTGTACGGCTCCGCCTTCGCGAGAGCAGGAGGGTTCTCCTTGTCGCGCCCGGCCGGGAGACCCGACTGCGGGTGGTCGATCGTCTCGGGGATCTCCTCTTCCGGGAGCCCCGCGGCGAAGTAGCGCACGGTCTCGTTGCCGAGACCGTCCCAGTACGAGACCGCGATGCGATCGGCGTGGTAGCCGTGATCCTGTTCGCCCATCGGGCCGGAGCCCACGCGGGTGCCGCGGATGGCGTTTCCACCGGTAGCCATCAGATGACCTCGAATTTCGTGATGAGGCCCAGCGCGACGATGGCGACGAACCATGTCAGTGCCAGGACGACGGTGAAGCGGTTGAGGTTCCGCTCCGCGAGACCGGAGGAGCCGACCGCAGAGGTCATGCCGCCACCGAACATGTCGGACAGTCCACCGCCGCGACCTTTGTGCAGGAGGATGAGGAGGGTCAGCAGAACGCTGGTGATGCCCAGCACGACCTGCAGGACGAACTCGAGAATTGCCACGAGAAAGAGCCTTTCGCTGGGGCCGGAACGCCCCCGTAACGGTCAAGTATACGGTGCAGCGGGGCCGCAGCCCCGCTGCACTCACACGCCGACGTGCTTCTCGAAGCGGATGATCGCTGCGAACTCGTCCACCACGAGGCTCGCCCCGCCGACGAGTGCGCCGTCCACGTCGGGCTCGCGCATGAAGCTGGCGATGTTCGCCGCCTTGACCGAGCCGCCGTACAGGATGCGGGTGCGGGCCGCAGCCTCGTCCCCGAGAACCTTCGCGATGACCGCGCGCAGAGCGGCGCAGACGTCCTGCGCCTGCTGAGGCGTCGCGGCCTGGCCGGAGCCGATCGCCCACACGGGCTCGTACGCCACGACGATGTCCGCCTTCGGCGACACGCCCTGGAGCGCGGCCTCGAGCTGCGACACCGGAACGGCGCTGGCACCGAACTTCTCCAGGTCGCCCGCGGTCTCGCCGACGCAGATCACCGGCACGAGGCCGTGCTTGAGAGACGCCTGCACCTTGGCCGCCACGACATCGTCGCCCTCGGCGTGGTACTCACGACGCTCCGAGTGGCCGATGATGACGTACTTCGCGTCGAGCTTCGCCAGGAAAGCCCCGGAGACCTCGCCGGTGTATGCACCGGAGTCGTGAGCCGAGACGTCCTGCGCACCGAGTGCGAACGGGATCTTGTCCGCGTCGATGAGCGTCTGGACGCTGCGGATGTCGGTGAAGGGCGGGAAGACCGCGACCTCGACGGATCCGTCCTCGTGCTTCGCATCCTTCAACGTCCAGTGCAGCTTCTGCACGAACGCGACCGCCTGAAGGTGGTCGAGATTCATCTTCCAGTTTCCCGCGATCAGCGGGGTACGGGAGTTCACGCCCATCCGAGGACCTCCAGCCCAGGTAGTTTCTTGCCCTCGAGGAACTCGAGGCTCGCGCCGCCGCCGGTCGAGATGTGACCGAACTGGTCGTCAGTGAATCCGAGCTGACGCACGGCCGCGGCGGAGTCGCCGCCACCGACGACGCTGAGGCCGTCGACCTCGGTGAGTGCCTGCGCGACGGTCTTGGTGCCGGCAGCGAACGCCGGGAACTCGAACACGCCCATCGGACCGTTCCAGAACACAGTCTTCGACTCGCGGATGACCTCGGCGAAGCGCGCTGCCGTCTCCGGACCGATGTCGAGTCCGATGCCGGAGGCACCGAACGGCGTCGACTCGATCGCGTCTGCTGCGGCGACTTCGTGCGCGGCGTCCGCACCGAAGGATGCGGCGACGACGACATCTGTGGGGAGCACGAGCTCCACGCCGCGTTCCGCCGCCTCCGCGATGTAGCCGCGGACCGTCTCGAGCTGATCCTCTTCCAGCAGGCTGGAGGCCACGGCATGACCCTGCGCCTTCAGGAAGGTGAAGAGCATTCCACCGCCGACGAGAATCTTGTCGACGCGCGGCAGCAGGTGAGAGATGACTCCGAGCTTGTCGCTGACCTTCGAGCCGCCGAGCACGACCGCGTAGGGGCGCTCAGGCTTCTCGGTCAGACGGTCGAGCACGTCGAGCTCGGCCGCGATCAGCAGACCGGCCGCCGACGGGAGCAGCTCGGCGAGCTCGTAGACGCTCGCCTGCTTGCGGTGCACGACCCCGAAACCGTCGGAGACGAGCACGTCGCCGAGTTCCGCGAGTTCCGCCGCGAAGGCGGCGCGCGCAGCGTCGTCCTTCGAGGTCTCCCCCGCGTTGAACCGCAGGTTCTCGATAACGACGACCCCGCCGTCCTCCAGCGAGGCGACGGCTTCCTTCGCCGACTGGCCGACCGTGTCGCGGGCGAACGCGACCGGAGAACCGAGCAGCTCCGACAGCCGCTGAGCCACCGGCTCCAGGCTGTACTGCGGGTCGGGCGCGCCATCCGGCCGCCCGAGGTGGGAGCACACGACAACGCGGGCGCCCGCGTTGATGAGTGCATTGAGGGTCGGCAACGAGGCGCGGACACGGCCATCGTCCGTGATGATCCCATCCCGCAGGGGGACGTTGAGATCACAACGGACGATCACGCGCTTGCCCTCGAGCGACCCCAGTGTGTCCAGGGTGCGCAGAGTCATGTGTCTGAGCTTAGAGGCGCTCGGCCACGTACTCGGTCAGGTCGACGAGACGGTTGGAGTAGCCCCACTCGTTGTCGTACCAGCTCGAGACCTTGATCAGGTTGCCGCTCACGTTGGTGAGCGTCGAGTCGAAGATCGACGAGTGCGGGTTGTGCACGATGTCGCTCGAGACGATCGGGTCCTCGTTGTACTGCAGGAAGCCGGCGAGACGACCCTCGGCAGCAGCCTTCTTGTACGCCTCGTTGACCTCGTCGACCGTGAGGTTCTCGCGGTCGGTGATCAGCGTGAGGTCGACGATCGAGCCGGTGGGAACCGGCACGCGGTACGACGAGCCGCTCAGCTTGCCCTGGAGCTCCGGGAGCACCTCGCCGATGGCCTTGGCGGCACCGGTCGAGGCCGGAGTGATGTTGATCGCGGCAGCGCGTGCACGACGGAGGTCGCTGTGCGGGCCGTCCTGCAGGTTCTGGTCGGCGGTGTACGCGTGAGCCGTCATCATGAAGCCGCGGTCGATACCGAACGCGTCGTTGAAGACCTGCGCCAGCGGCGCAAGGCAGTTGGTGGTGCAGGACGCGTTGGAGATGATGTGATCCGTCTCCGGGTTGTACGTGTCCTCGTTCACGCCCATGACGAACGTGCCGTCGACACCGGTGCCGGGAGCCGAGATGAGGACCTTCTTCGCGCCGGCCTCGATGTGCTTCTTGGCGAGCTCGGCCTTGGTGAAGAAGCCGGTGGACTCGATGACGATGTCGACGCCCAGCTCGCCCCACGGGAGACCTGCGGGGTCGCGCTCGGCGAAGGCCTTGATCTTCTTGCCGTTGACGGTGATGCTCTCATCGTCGTAGCTGATCTCGGCGTCGAGGACGCCGCCCACCGAGTCGTACTTCAGCAGGTGCGCCAGGGTCTTGTTGTCGGTGAGGTCGTTGACGGCGACGATCTCAAGGTCCGCTCCCTGCGCGAGAGCCGCGCGGAAGTAGTTGCGTCCGATGCGGCCGAAGCCGTTGATACCGATCTTGACAGACACTCAGGTCTCCCTGTTTCTCGTGCACTGCACACAGCTTTCCAGCATGAGTGAAGCGCGGGGTTTTTTGGCTGAGAGGGCGTCCCGACGAGCCGGGGCCCGTCGGGACGCGACCCGATTACGACAGTACCAGCAGGCCGTTCGTCTGCTTGCGGGCGACCTCGAGGCGCTGGGCGACGTTCTCCCAGTTGGCGATGTTCCACGCCGCCTTGACATAGTCGGCCTTGACGTTGAGGTAGTCGAGGTAGAACGCGTGCTCCCACATGTCGAGCTGGAAGAGCGGGATCGTGCCCTGCGCCGTGTTCGACTGCTGGTCGAACAGCTGCTGGATGATCAGGCGCGAGCCGATCGAGTCCCAGCTGAGCACGGCCCAGCCGGAGCCCTGGATGCCGGTCGCCGCTGCCGTGAAGTGCGCCTGGAACTTCTCGAACGAGCCGAAGTACTCGTCGATAGCCGCCTTCAGCTCGCCCTCGGGCTGGCCTCCGCCGTTCGGCGACAGGTTCGTCCAGAAGATCGAGTGGTTGACGTGACCGCCGAGGTTGAAGGCGAGATCCTTCTCGAGCTTGTTGACGTTCGCGAGGTTGCCGCTCTCACGGGCCTCGGCGAGCTGGTCGAGCGCGGTGTTCGCACCGGCGACGTAGGTTGCGTGGTGCTTGTCATGGTGCAGTTCCATGATCTTGCCGCTGATGTGCGGCTCGAGGGCTGCGAAGTCGTAGGGAAGGTCGGGGAGCGTGTAGGTCGCCATATCGCTTTCATCCAATCCGCGCCGCGCCGCGGCGCTTGCCGATCCTCCGCGCCGCCGATGTGCGGCGTAGAGCGGACATCTTTCATCCTACTGACGACAACGCGGGTGCGCCCCGGAACCTTCCGCCATATGACGAAGACCCGCCGTCCGGTGGCCGGGCTGCGGGTCTTCGTCGAGGATGCGGGTCAGACGTCGAGCCCGACGGGAACCGCGGCTTCGGTCCCCGGGATGCCCTCCTGCTGGGCGCGCTTGTCGGCCATCGCCAGCAGGCGGCGAATGCGTCCGGCGACGGCATCCTTCGTCAGCGGCGGGTCGGCGTGGTGGCCCAGCTCGTCGAGGCTGGCGTCCCGGTGCGCAAGACGCAGCTCTCCCGCGACCTTGAGGTGATCCGGCACCTCGTCGGCCAGGATCTCGAGTGCGCGCTCCACGCGAGCGCACGCGGCGACCGCTGCCTGCGCCGATCGGCGCAGGTTCGCGTCGTCGAAGTTCACCAGACGGTTGACCCCTGCTCGGACCTCGCGGCGCTGACGGAGCTCTTCCCACGCGATGGCGGTCTTCTGCGCTCCCATCTCGTTGAGGATGGTGCGGATCGCCTCGCCCTCACGCACGACGACGCGCGGCATACCGCGCACCTCGCGCGCCTTGGCGGCCACGCCGAGCCGGTGCGCCGCACCGACGAGCGCCATCGCGGCCTCGGACGACGGGCAGACGACCTCGAGCATCGCCGAGCGGCCCGGCTCGCTCAGGGTGCCGGCAGCGAGGAACGCACCTCGCCACAGACCGGCGACCTCGGCCCGGGAGCCGGTCGTGAGACGGTTCGGCAGCCCGCGCACGGGGCGCCGCCGCTGGTCGAGGAGCCCCGTCTGACGGGCGAGCGTCTCACCCTGGGCGATCACCCGCACAGCCCACCGGGCGCCGTCGTTCGCGGTACTCGACTGCACCTGCGCGATCTCGGGGCGCACGCCGTAGATCTCGGCGAGGTCACGCGCGACTCGGCGCGCGAGCGTCTCGGCATCCACCTCGGCCTCCACGGCCACACGGCCGGCGATCGAATGCAGACCACCGGCGAACCGGAGGATCGCGGTGACTTCCGCAACTCGCACCGTCGGGGGTGCATTGCGGATGCTGACCAGCTCGGCCTTGACGTCGGTGGTTAGTGCCACGACACTCCTTCACGTTCACGCGCCGGGTCGCGGCGCAAACGTCCAGCTTACTCGGCCGAGCGGACCCCTATTCTCGGCCGAGATCGCGGTGACGGACGCTGACCGCGACGCCCGGAATCGCGGAGAGGCGGCGCGCCAACTCCTCCGACATCGCGACCGAACGGTGTTTTCCTCCTGTGCAACCGATCGCGATCGTGGAATGGCTCTTGTTCTCCCGCTGATACCCCTCGAGGACCGGGACGAGGGCGGTCGAGTAGGCATCCAGGAACTCCATCGCCCCCGGGCGCGAGAGAACGTACTCACGGACCGTTTCGTCCTGGCCGGTCAAGCCGCGGAGATCTTCGTTCCAGAACGGGTTGGGAAGAAACCGCATGTCGGCGACGATGTCCACGTCCGTCGGGAGTCCGTACTTGAAACCGAAGCTGAGGAGCGTCACCCGGTGACGTGCCGCGCCCTCCTCGGAGAAGATGTCGGAGACCTGCGTCGCCAGCTGATGGATGTTGAGCGTCGAGGTGTCGATGACCAGGTCGGCAGCCTCGCGGATGGGCGCGAGCCTGGTGCGCTCGATACGGATGCCGTCGAGCAGCGTCCCTTCCCCCTGGAGCGGATGCGGGCGACGCACGGACTCGAAGCGCCGCACGAGCACGTCGTCGGACGCATCGAGGAACAGCACGCGGACGGACCCGCGAGAGCGGAGAGCACGTGCGACGCCGGGGAAGTCGTCGAAGAGGTTGCGTCCACGGACATCTACCACGGCAGCGACCTTCGGGAGGGCATTGCCTCCCATATCGGTCAGCTCCAGCAGCGGCCGGAGGATCTGCGGCGGCAGGTTGTCGACGACGTACCAGCCGAGATCCTCGAGCGCATTCGCCACTGTCGTCCGGCCCGCGCCGGACATTCCTGTGACGATGAGGAATTCGCCCTTTTCCTCGTCAGACATTGCTCAGTGCTCCCTCTCCCCCTCGGCCTCCAGCCTAGCGAGTAGACAGGTGCGAATGAATGTTCTGCGCGAGCACCGGCCCGATTCCCTGCACCTCTTCGATCTGGCCCGGTTCGGCGGCGCGGAGCGCCGTCACCGAGCCGAAGTGCTTGAGCAGCACCTTGATGCGGGAGGCGCCGAGCCCCGGCACTTCGGCGAGTACGGAGGAGATGTCGTTGCGGCGTCGCTTGCGCTGGTGCGTGATCGCGAAGCGGTGGGCCTCGTCTCGAAGACGCTGCAGCAGATAGAGCGCCTCGCTGGTGCGCGGCAGGATCACCGGGAAGTCGTCGCCGGGGAGCCAGACCTCTTCCAACCGCTTCGCGATACCGCACACCGCGATCTCGGTGTGACCGGCGTCGCGGAGCGCGCGGGCCGCCGCTTCCACCTGCGGTTGCCCTCCGTCGACGAGCAGAAGCTGCGGCGGGTACGCGAATCGCGGCTTCCGTCGCGCTGTGACCTCGCCCACGTCTTCCGCCACGACACCGTCGGTCGTCGGATCGATGACCTCCGGTTCCTCGGGACGATCCAGGTAGGCGAGTCGACGACGCAGCACCTGGTACATCGAGTCGGTGTCATCCGTCGTCTCGGCGATGTTGAAGGAGCGGTACTGGTCCTTGCGAGGAAGGCCGTCTTCGAACACCACCATCGATGCCACGACGTTCGTTCCGCCGAGGTGCGAGATGTCGAAGCACTCGATGCGCAGCGGGGCCTCGGACATCCCCAAGGCTTCCTGCAGATCGGTGAGCGCCTGCGTGCGGGCGACATAATCGCTCGTGCGCCGGGTCTTGTACCGGATCAGCGCCTGCTGCGCATTCAACGTCGCCGTGCGCATGAGGTCGGCCCGCTGGCCACGCTGCGCGACCGCGATCTCGACCTTTTTTCCGCGACGTTCGCGCAGCCACACCTCGAGTTCGGCAGCATCGTCGGGCAGGGTCGGGACGAGGATGCGGCGAGGGACGTCCTGCGCCTCGCCGTACGCCTGCTGCAGCACCTGTTCGACGAGATCGCCACTCGAGATGTCGATCTCCTTCTCGATGGTGAGCGCACGCACACCGCGGACCCTGCCACCGCGGATCACGAAGTGCTGCACTGCGGCGGCCAGCTCGTCCTCGGCGATGCCGAAGAGGTCGGCGTCCTCGTCGGACGGAAGCACGAGTGCGCTCTTGCCCAGCACTGCTTCGATCGCCGAGAGCTTGTCACGATACTTCGCCGCCGCCTCGTAGTCCATCGCCGCCGACGCTGCCAGCATCCGTTTGGTGAGTTCCCGGGTGAAACGCTCGTCACCGCCCGCCATGAACGCCACGAAGTCATCGACCATGGCCCGGTGCTCCTCGATGGTCACCGTCATCGAGCACGGGCCACCGCACTTGCCGATCTGCCCGGGGAAACAGGGCCTTCCGGTCTGCATCGCGCGCTTGTAGCTGGAGTCGCTGCAGGTGCGGATCGGGAACGCCTTGATCATCAGATCGATCGTCTCGTGCACCGCCCACACCTTCGGGAACGGGCCGAAGTACCGCGCACCGGGGATCTTGCGATTGCGCGTGACGATCACCCTGGGCGCTTCATCGGCGAGCGTCACCGCCATGAAGGGATATGACTTGTCGTCCTTGTAGCGCACGTTGAACGGCGGATCGAACTCCTTGATCCACATGTACTCCAGCTGCAGCGAGTCGACGTCCGTCGGGACGACCGTCCACTCGACGGACGCCGCCGTCGTGACCATGCGCCGGGTGCGCTCGTGGAGCGTGCGTAGCGGGGCGAAATAGTTCGACAACCGCTGACGCAGGTTCTTCGCCTTGCCGACATAGAGCACCCGGCCGGACGCATCACGGAAGCGGTACACGCCGGGATCGGTCGGGATCTCTCCCGTCCGCGGCTTGTACGGCAGTACGTCGGCCATCAGCTGGCCTTCCGCGCGGAGCGCCCCTCACCCAGGATCTCGCCGAGGAACAGCCCGGTGTGGCTCGCCTCGACGCGTGCGATCTGCTCCGGGGTGCCCGTGGCGACGATCTGGCCACCGCCGGAACCGCCCTCGGGGCCGAGATCGATCACCCAGTCGGCCGACTTGATCACATCGAGGTTGTGCTCGATGACGATCACGGTGTTGCCCTTGTCGACCAGACCGTTCAGAACCTCGAGGAGCTTCCGCACGTCTTCGAAGTGCAGACCCGTCGTCGGCTCGTCGAGCACGTAGATGCTGCGTCCGTTGCTGCGGCGCTGGAGCTCGGTGGCGAGCTTGACGCGCTGCGCCTCTCCGCCCGAGAGCGTCGTGGCCGACTGTCCGAGTCGGACGTAGCCCAGCCCGACGTCGACGAGCGTCTTCATGTAGCGGTGGATCGCCTGGATCGGCTCGAAGAACTCCGCGGCCTCCTCGATCGGCATCTCGAGCACCTCGGCGATGTTCTTGCCCTTGTAGTGCACGGCGAGGGTGTCGCGGTTGTAGCGCTTGCCGTGGCAGACCTCGCAGTCGACGTACACATCGGGCAGGAAGTTCATCTCGATCTTGATCGTGCCGTCGCCGGAGCACGCCTCGCAGCGGCCACCCTTGACGTTGAAGCTGAAGCGACCGGGCTGATAGCCGCGGACCTTCGCCTCCGGTGTCTCGCTGAAGAGTGTGCGGATGCGATCGAACACTCCCGTGTACGTGGCGGGGTTCGACCGCGGGGTGCGGCCGATCGGCGCCTGGTCGACGTGCACGACCTTGTCGAGGTTGTCGAGTCCGGTGACGCGCGTGTGCTTGCCGGGGACCGTGCGAGCGCCGTTCAGCCGCGACGCGAGCACCTGGTACAGGATGTCGTTCACGAGCGAGGACTTGCCGGAGCCGCTGACCCCGGTGACGGCGGTGAGCACGCCCAGGGGGAAGTCGGCCGTGACATTGCGGAGGTTGTTGGCCCGAGCCCCGACCACGCTCAGCATCCGCTTCTTGTCGATCTTGCGGCGCTTGGTCGGCATGGGGATCTCGCGGCGACCGGAGAGGTACTCCCCCGTCATCGAGTCGCTGTCGTCGAGCAGAGCCGAATACGGCCCCGAATGCACGACCTCGCCGCCGTTGACGCCGGCGCCCGGGCCGATGTCGACCACCCAGTCGGCCGCTTCGATGGTCTCTTCGTCGTGCTCGACGACGATCAGCGTGTTGCCGAGGTCGCGCAGCGTGAGCAGCGTCTCGATGAGGCGTCGGTTGTCGCGCTGGTGGAGTCCGATCGACGGCTCGTCGAGCACGTAGAGGACGCCGGTCAGACCGGAGCCGATCTGCGTGGCCAGGCGGATGCGCTGAGCCTCTCCACCGGAAAGGGAACCCGCGGAGCGGCTGAGGTTGAGGTAGGAGAGCCCGACCTGCAGCAGGAAGTCGAGCCGCAGACGGATCTCGCGCAGCACCTGGGCGGCGATCTTGGCTTCACGATCGGTGAGGGTGAGCGTCTCCATGAACGCGCGGGCGTCGGCGAGGCTGAGGTGCGAGACCTCGGCGATGGAGTGGCCGTGCACCTGCACGGCCAGCACCTCGGGCTTGAGGCGATTGCCGTCGCAGACCGGGCACGGCACCTCGCGGAGGTACTCGCCCCACCGGCTGCGCTGGTTGTCGGACTCGGCCTGCAGGTACTGCCGCTCGATGTAGGGGACCACGCCCTCGAACCCCGACGCGTAGCGCATCTCGCGCCCGTAGCGGTTCTTCCACTTGACGGTCACCTTGTAGTTCTCGCCGCGCAGGATCGCGTTCTGCACCTCGGAGTGCAGCTTGCGCCACGGGGTGTCCAGCGAGAAGTCCAGATCGCGGGAGAGTCCCTCGAGCAGACGCTCGTAGTACTGGAAGAGCCCCTTGCCCTGGGTGGTCCAGGGGATGATGACGCCCTCGCGGATCGAGAGGTCTTCGTCGCCCAGCATCAGGTCGACGTCGACCGACATGCGGGTGCCGAGCCCGGAGCACGCCGGGCATGCACCGAACGGCGCGTTGAACGAGAACGTGCGCGGTTCGATCTCGGTGAGCGTGAGCGCATGCCCGTTCGGGCAGGCCAGCTTCTCGGAGAACGTCTGCCATGCGTCGTCGCCCTCGCCGTCGACGTAGTTGATCTGCACCACTCCGCCGGCGAGCCCGAGCGCCGTCTCGACCGAATCGGTCACGCGGCCCAGGATGTCATCAGACGCCACGAGCCGGTCGACGACCACCGCGATGTCGTGCTTGTAGCTCTTCTTGAGCGTCGGCGGCTCGGCGAGTTGAATGAGCTCGCCGTCGACGATGGCACGCGAATAGCCCTTCGCGCCGAGTTCGCGGAACAGGTCGACGAACTCGCCCTTCTTCTGGGAGACGATGGGCGCGACCACCTGGTAGCGCGTGCGCTCCGGAAGCTCCATGAGCTGATCGGCGATCTGCTGCACGGTCTGACGCTGGATGCGCTCACCGCACTCGGGACAGTGCGGGATGCCGATGCGCGCCCAGAGCAGACGCATGTAGTCGTAGATCTCGGTGATGGTGCCGACGGTCGACCGCGGGTTGCGGTTGGTCGACTTCTGGTCGATGGAGACGGCCGGGCTGAGCCCCTCGATGAAGTCGACGTCGGGCCGGTCGACCTGACCGAGGAACTGGCGCGCGTACGCGCTCAGCGATTCGACGTAGCGACGCTGCCCTTCGGCGAAGATCGTGTCGAACGCGAGACTCGACTTGCCCGACCCGGACAGGCCGGTGAACACGACCAGTGAGTCGCGCGGGATGTCGATGTCGACATTCTTGAGATTGTGGACGCGGGCACCGCGGACACTGAGTTTTCCTGGGGAAGCAACGGGGACGATGGGCACCGAACAAGTCTACGAGGGACCACGGACATCGGCTCCGACTCCCGGTTCTGCTCCCTCCGGGTCCGTTCGCGTCGGTTCGGCATCCGCCCGTCTCGCAGCCCACAGTGCGAGCAGCACTCCTGCGACGAGCACGGCAGCGGCGATCGGAGCGAACCACGCTGTACCGTCGTCGACACCGCGCGGAGCGAGCAGCCACATCGCGAACACCAATGGCTGCGACAGGAGCTGCACGACGACGAAGCGCTGAAGGGTCGGTCGGAGCACCCGCAGCGCGAGGCGCGATCTCATCGGCACGACCAGGCTGAGCGAGGCGAGGACGTGCACGGCGTGCACGAGCAGGAGCGCGAGAGCCGTCCGGCCGGGAGACGGCTCCGTGAGGATCACCCCGAACGGGAGGCAGGCCGCAGCGGCCCACGCCGCGAGCGTGCGAGGGATCACGGCGGAGACCACGGCCGCGACCACCGCGATCCCCTGCCAGAGAGGGAACGGGATCAGCGTCACCGCACCGACCCACACGACGCCGACGACGAGCAGCCGGATCGTCATCCCCGGTACGGCACCCGGTACCCGGATTCGGCGGACCGCGGCACTCATCGGCGCACGGCCCTCATCCGCTGCTGGCGAAGCGCCGCCAGTCGCATCTCGGCGTCGACGTCGGGCGCCGCCCACGGCACCACCTCGATGCCCGTATGGCGCAGCTCGGTCAGGATGTCGGTCCGTTCCGCGAGGACTGTGCGCAACGCGATGCGCTGCTCCCGCCTGAGCCGCGACTCGTCCGGCGTCGGAAGCACGTCCACCGCGACGACCGCGTGGCCTGCAGAGCGCCATCGCGTGGCCAGCTGAGCGGCCACCCCGTCGAAGAAGGTCGAGAGCACGAACACGATGGACCCCGAGGGGACGACGGGCGAACGGCGATATGCCGAGCCGTCGGTACTCGGCCCGGTCGCGGCGATGACATCGCGCAGCCGGGCGAGGTGTCGTGCTCCTCCCCCGGAAGGAATGCTCCGGCCCCCGCTCGACAGCGCGTGGTAGGCGACCCTGTCCCCCTCACCGAGGGCCGAGGCGGCGATCGACAGCGCCGCTTCGCGGGCGAGATCCAACGAGGTCGCACCGGACCGGTCGGGGTCGTCGGCACCCCAGCCCGCCACGACCGAGCCGAGATCCTCTGCGGTGTCGATGGCGATGACGACCGACGAGTCGCTCAGAGTGTTGTTGCGGCGCACGAGGAGCTCACCGGGCCGCCGGGCGGCCCGGGCGGTGGCACGCCAGTCGACGCGGCGCAGTTCGTCGCCAGGCGCGAACGGATGGATGTCGCGGAAGTCGCCGCCCTGTCCCGGGCGCGCCCCCTCGTGTGCGCCGTGAAGACCTGAGAGCCGCGGTGCGACCGGCAACCGACCGAGACGACGAACCCGGGGCGGCGTCTTCCACCGGATCCCCACGCGCGGAGCCTCATCGGTGATCCATGCGCCGTCCTGCGCCACGCACCGAGCGGTCATGCTCAGCAGGTCCAGCGGACCAGAGTGCTGCAGGCGCGTCCTCGCGGTGAGCACCGAGGGACCCGCCACGACGTCGGCGAGTCGCTGCGGTCCACTGTCCTGTTCGACCGCGAGCTGTACCCAGTCAGCGTCGACCTGGACCTCGACCTCGGCGCGAGCCTCCGATCGCTCCCCGTCCTCACCGCGCTGCGCACGCACTTCCACCCGCAGCTCGGCCGTGGCGGGCCGGCGTATCAGCATCCACGCCGTCGTCAGCGCGAGTGGAAGTCCGATGCCGACCACATCCGGCCGCGAGAACGCGAGACCGACGGCGACGAGCAGCGCGGCTCCGGCCAGGCCGATCGCGACGACGGGTGTCCGCCGCCACGGGAGCGTCGCGTGCTCGGTGACGCGGATCGGATCGGTCATCGCACCGCGGAGACTGTCGGCGGCACCGAGGTCTTGGCGACGACCGACGCGACCACCGAACGGGGATCCACGCCCTGTGCCCAGGCCTGCGGAGTGAGAGTCAGGCGATGCGCCAGCACGGGCTCCGCGATGCGTTTGATGTCGTCCGGTCGCACATACGCCCGCCCCTCCAGCGCCGCGAGAGCGCGTCCGAGCAGCACCAGCGACTGCGAACCGCGGGGAGAGGCGCCGACCGACACATTCGTCGCCTCGCGCGTGCCGCGGACCAGCTCGACGCAGTAGCCGGCGACGTCCTCGTCGACGTGGATCCGCTCCACCGCTCGTTGGATCGCCAGCAGGCCTTCGGCATCGACGACAGGCTCGACGGATACGTCCGGCGACTGCCGTCGCACGCGGTCCAGGATGATGCGGGTTTCGTCGGCACCCGCGGGGTAGCCGATCGAGAGCCGCACCATGAAGCGGTCGAGCTGAGCCTCGGGAAGCGCGTAGGTTCCCTCGTACTCGATCGGATTCGACGTGGCGATGACGTGGAACGGCCGGGGCAGCGGGAATCTGTTCCCCTCGACGGTGACCTGATGCTCGGCCATCGCCTCGAGCATCGCCGACTGCGTCTTGGGGGTGGTGCGGTTGATCTCGTCCGCCAGCAGCAGCCCGGTGAAGATGGGCCCGGGGCGGAACTGGAACTCGCCCGTCGCCGGAGCATAGACGTACGACCCGGTGACATCTCCGGGAAGCATGTCCGGCGTGCACTGCAATCGGCGGAAGTCCAGGCCCAGCGCGGAGGCCAGGCTCCGTGCGGCGAGTGTCTTGCCGAGCCCCGGGACATCTTCGAACAGCACGTGGCCTCCGGCGAAGATCGCGGCC
The DNA here is from genome assembly GCF_053618035.1 of Microbacterium sp. NPDC055665. NCBI lineage: Bacteria > Bacillati > Actinomycetota > Actinomycetes > Micrococcales > Microbacteriaceae > Microbacterium > Microbacterium sp. NPDC055665. Next base: position 161,465 of record NZ_JBSHGY010000004.1, read on the forward strand.
AGGGCGATCGTCAGGGGCTCGTCCATTCCGACGACGGCGGTGCCGACGCTCTCCCGCACGCGGCGGCCGAGAGCGGCGATCCGTGTGATCTCATCCGTGTTCATCGGTTCTCCTCTGTTCCGGCCTCACGGCGGTCTTCGGCTCTGTGTTCGCGGCGGAGTCGTCCGCGATGCGCTCGACCGCATCGAGGACCTGTTCGAGATCGGCGGCGTGAACCTCGCGCTTGTGCAGCGCGTCACGCACGCCCCGCCCGAGAAGCGCGTCGATCATCGCGTAGTGGGAGGGATCGTCGAGGTCGAGACCCCGGAGCGCCAGTCGGCGCCGCAGCACGTTCTGCACTCGACGAACGACCACATGCCCGGCGAGGCCCGTGCGCGAGTTGATCGACCAGGCGAGACGCGACACCTCGGAGCCGCGCTCGGCGCGTCGTCGTCGCTCCGGAGGCCAGCCGGAACCCTCGTCGAAGAAGACCTGGCGACCGACGAGCGCGATCGTCAGCACGAGCAGCAGCCAGGAGACGGCGAACATCACCGGCGCGCCGAGCACGACGAGCAGCACGAGGACCACGCCCGCGACCACTGCCCCGCCCCCGACGAGGATGAGCCGCCCCGTCATCGCCACCCTGCCTGGATGCCGCGCAGACAGGACGCTGCCGTGGCACGGTCGTGTTCGCCCGCGACGAGACCGCCGAAACGGACCCGCTCATACAGTCCGAGCAGCATGATGACGTCGGCGGAGATGCCCTCTCGCCTTCCGATGATCCGGACGGTGAACTCGGACGGCGTCTCGTTGGGCGCGCGACCGGCACCGGCATCAGCCGCCGATTCTTCCAGGCCGACCCAGGCCGCGACGATGCTGTCTCCCGGTTCCGGGTCGAGGTCGATCACCCGCAGCGCTTGATCGATCCCTCGTCGGATGGTCGCCGTGTCGGGCTCGGCCTCCACCTCGGTGGCGCCCATGGCCGATGCGTCGATATCGGCGCCCTCGCGCTGTGCGAACGGTCGATCCCGCCAGAGACCGCGCAGGTGGCGGATCAGGATCCTCGCGCCGAAGAACAGCAGCGTCAGGACCGCGATCGCGACGAGGGTCGCCATGATCGCGCCGATGACGTCACGCAGCGGAGAATCCTCGGGCTCCTGCGTGGGCACGGGCGGCGTCGCAACGGGTGCGGGTTCGCTGGTCACCCCGTCCACCGGCTCCGCCTCGCTGCCCGGCAGCGGGCGGAACTGCGGAAGGCCCTGTTGCGCAGCGATGAACATCAGGACGACGAAGAGACCCGCGACCGTCACCAGAGGCAGTAGAACCCGGGCCACGCGAGAGTCGCCGACGCGCCGGTCCCCGGAAACCGGGGCTTCGTGGCGCGACATGACTCCACCATAGGACGCAGATCCCGGGGAGTCGTTCCCTGGCGCGCTCAGCGGCCGGGATCTTCGGGCTCAGCCGAGGTCCGGGCGCCGCCCGGCGAACGGACCGAGGCCGTCGCGGAGCGCAGCGATCTCGTCGATGCCCATGCCGACCGCCGCCATGACCTGATGGGGAACGTCGACGGCACGCTCGCGCAGTGCCGCGCCTGCCGCTGTCAGCGTGATCTCCAGTCGCCGCTCGTCCTCACTGCTCCGCTGCCGGGCGACGAGTCCTTCTGCTTCGAGCCGCTTCACCAGGGGCGACGCGGTCGCAGGTTCCATGGCGAGATCCAGGGCGAGATCGTTCAGCGTCCGCGGCGCCTTCTCCCACAGTGCGAGCATCACGAGGTACTGCGGGTGCGTGAGGCCCAGGGGCTCGAGGATGGGGCGGTAGAGGGCGACGACGTTTCGTGCCGCGGTCACCAGGGCGAAGCACAGCTGGTTCTCCAGCTTGAGCAGGTCGTCTGTAGCCGTCACACGGAAAACTATACATCTGCACTAATCGTTAGTACACTAAGCAACATGGCACAGGACCCCGACCGCCCGCCCCTTCGCACCCGCATCCGCGAGGCCGGTGGCCTCTACTCCTGGGTGAACACGAACCTCATCCGGTTCGCCGGCCCCGCCTCCGTCGGCCCGTACGAGAAGACTCCTCCGCCGAGCCCGGCAGAGCGCGCCGAACGCGCGTGTCCGCTGTGCGGTGCTCCGATGACCCAGCACGAGATCGACCGATCGGGACCGAAGCCTCTGATGCACTGCCCCTAGGCCAGTCTGAGCCGAGAGCGCCGGGCGTCGAACCGGCGGCCACCCGCGCGACGCCCCGCGGCCCCGCCTACGCGTGCCCCGCGCGTTCCATCGCCCGGAGCTCCTTCTTCAAGTCCTGCACCTCGTCGCGCAGACGTCCGGCCAGCTCGAACTTGAGCTCCGCCGCCGCCGCGAGCATCTGGTCGGACAGATCCTGGATCGTTGCTTCGAGTTGCTGCGCGCCCTCGGCCGCGATGCCGGTGCGGCGCAGGTTGGGCGTCGGGGACTTGCCCTTCCCCGACGCGCGGCCGCGCCCCGACATCATCTCCGCCGTGTCTGCACCTTCGCGGGCGAGCACCTCGGTGATGTCGGCGATGCGCTTGCGGAGAGGCTGCGGGTCGATGCCGTGCTCCTTGTTGTACGCGACCTGCTTCTCGCGACGACGGTCCGTCTCCTCGATCGCCTTCGCCATCGAGTCCGTCATCTTGTCGGCGTACATGTGCACCTCGCCCGAGACGTTTCGAGCGGCACGACCGATGGTCTGGATGAGCGACGTCCCCGATCGCAGGAAGCCCTCTTTGTCGGCGTCCAGGATCGCCACAAGGGAGACCTCGGGAAGATCGAGGCCTTCACGCAGCAGGTTGATGCCGACCAGCACGTCGTACACGCCGGCACGCAGCTCGCTGAGGAGTTCGACACGACGGAGCGTGTCGACGTCGGAATGCAGGTACCGCACTCGCACGCCGTGCTCGCCGAGGAAGTCGGTCAGCTCCTCTGCCATCTTCTTCGTGAGGGTCGTGACGAGAACGCGCTCGTCACGCTCGACGCGCACGCGGATCTCCTCGAGCAGGTCGTCGATCTGACCCTTCGACGGTTTGACCACGATGTGCGGGTCGACGAGGCCGGTCGGGCGGATGATCTGCTCGACGATTCCGTCGGCGATGCCCATCTCGTACTTACCGGGCGTGGCCGACAGGTAGACGGTCTGCCCGATCCTGTTCTTGAACTCGTCCCATCGGAGCGGACGGTTGTCCATCGCGCTCGGAAGCCGGAAGCCGTGGTCGACGAGGGTGCGCTTGCGGGATGCGTCTCCCTCGTACATCGCACCGATCTGCGGCACCGTGACGTGCGACTCGTCGATCACCAGGAGGAAGTCGTCGGGGAAGAAGTCGAGGAGCGTGTGCGGCGGCTCCCCCGGCATGCGCCCGTCCATGTGACGCGAGTAGTTCTCGATTCCCGAGCAGAAGCCCAGCTGCTGCAGCATCTCGAGGTCGAAGGTGGTGCGCATGCGCAGACGCTGCGCCTCGAGGAGCTTGCCCTGCCGCTCGAACTCGGCCAGACGCTCCTCCAGCTCGTGCTCGATCGTGCCGATGGATCGCTGGATCACGTCGGTGCCGGCCACGTAGTGGGACGCCGGGAAGATGGGGACGGCGTCGAGCTTCTCGATGACCTCGCCCGTGAGCGGGTGGAGTGAGTAGAGGGCCTCGATCTCGTCGCCGAACAGCTCGATGCGGATGGCGTGCTCTTCGTAGACGGGGATGATCTCGATCGTGTCGCCGCGCACCCGGAAGTTGCCGCGCGAGAAGTCGACGTCGTTGCGGTTGTACTGCATCGCGATGAACTGGCGGATCAGCGCGTCGCGGTCGTACCGCTCGCCCACCTGCAGAGCCACCATGGCGCGCAGGTACTCTTCGGGGGCACCGAGTCCGTAGATGCACGACACCGTAGAGACCACGATCACGTCGCGACGACTGAGCAGCGAGTTGGTCGTCGAATGCCGCAGCCGCTCGACCTCGGAGTTGATCGACGAGTCCTTCTCGATGAAGGTGTCGGTCTGCGGGACGTAGGCCTCGGGCTGGTAGTAGTCGTAATACGAGACGAAGTACTCGACGGCGTTGTTCGGCATGAGCTCGCGGAACTCGTTGGCCAGTTGGGCTGCGAGCGTCTTGTTGTGCGCCAGCACGAGGGTCGGCCGCTGTACCTGTTCGACGAGCCAGGCCGTCGTCGCCGACTTACCGGTACCCGTCGCGCCGAGCAGCACGACGTCGGTCTCGCCCGCGTTGATGCGCGCCGCCAGGTCGGCGATCGCCTGCGGCTGGTCGCCGGCAGGCTCGTACTCGCTGATGACCTCGAAGGGGCGGACACTGCGCGTGGGTTGCATACCTCCAGCGTATGCCGCCCCTCCGACATCGAGGCCGTCAGGCGACGATGGTGGCCGTCTTCGCCGACGGCTCCGACGACCAGGTGGTCGTGCCGCCACCCAAGAGTCCCATCGTGGCCGTCGAGGTGAGCGTCCCGGCGGCGGAGCCGATCACGTTGAACGTCAGCGAATCGCCGAAGCTCGCCGGCGTCTTCGTGAAGGTGAACGTCCGTGCGGAGGAACCGCCCGCAGGGACCGGAGTCCATGACCCGACGGACGGACCGGAGTCGAGCGTCACGGGTGAGCTGAACTCGACGACGACCACGAGCGACGCGCCGGCCGGAGGATTCACCCAGTCGGGCTGGGACCGATAGCTGATCTGCGTGCTGAAGGTCGCCCTGAGCTCGCCGGCCGCCGGCACGAGCGACGTGTAGCCGCCCTGGGCTTCGGCGTCCCAGTAGTAGTTCGCCAGATAGTTGCTGGTGTTGCTCCCGCTCGCTGCCGCCAGCGGTAATGCCACCGCTGCGGCGATGACCGGCACCGACCAGGCTGCGCCCGCCACGAGGGTCCGACGCGAGATTCCGCGGTTGTCGTGAGTCACTTCTCCACTCCCCAGAGCGCGCGGAAAAGCTATCCCCCAGCAGACCATCCCCTGGTGCGTCCCCACGCCCACAACCAGAATACCAGCGACGCCCGGCCCCCTGAGCGGGAAGCCGGCCACCGCTCCACCCGCATCGCGAAGCGCGCCCGGAGACGGTCAGCCGCGCCGGATCCGCTCCCAGAGCGCGTCGACCTGCTCGTGCGTGTGCGCCAGGGTGCCTGCCGTGTCGATCACGACGTCCGCGATGGCGAGTCGCGTCTCGTCGGAGACCTGCGCATCGATCCGCTCCCGCGCAGCTTGCTCTTCCATGCCGCGCAGCTCGATCAGTCGTCGGAGCCGTTCCGACGCGGGAGCGTGCGCGACGACGACCAGGTCCCACGGATCATCGACCCGCGCCTCGACGAGCAGGGGGACGTCGTACACGACCACGGCATCCTCATCCGCCGCGAACGCCGCGTCGAATCCGCGCTGCGACTCCTCTCGCACGGCCGGGTGCACGATCGCGTTCAACTGCCGGAGGAGTTCGGGGGCTCCGAAGACCTTCGCGCCCAGGGCCGCTCGATCGAGCGCCCCCTCACCGTCGATCACCGACGCCCCGAACGTCTCCGCTATCCGCTCCAGCACCGGCGAGCCCGGTGCCTGCACGTCGCGGACGATCTGATCGGCGTCGACGATCACCGCTCCGTGCTCCGCCAGTCGCCGGGCGATGGTCGATTTCCCCGACGCGATGCCGCCGGTGAGCGCGATGAGTGGCATCTCGCCAGTCTATGTTTCGATGCGGCCAGCGGTCAGCGGGCGAGCAGCTGGCGCCGCGAACTGATCACGCCGGTGTCGAACCCCGCGAGGTGCAGACCGCCGTGGAACCGCGCGTGCTCGATCTTGATGCAGCGATCCATCACGACCGACAGTCCGGCCGCCTCGGCGATCGCCGCCGCCTCCTCGTTCCACGAGCCCAGCTGCAGCCACAGTGTCTGCGCGCCCGCGTCGATCGCCTCCTGCGCGACGCCGGGCAGGTCGTCGTGCCGGCGGAACACGTCCACGATGTCGGGGACCACAGGGAGGTCGCTCAGCGACGCATAGACCGGTTGCCCGAGGATCTCGGTCTCGCGCGGGTTGACGAGGTAGACGTCGTACGACGTGCTGGAAAGCAGATAGGTCGCCACGAAGTACGACGCCCGTGCCGGATTGTTCGACGCTCCCACGATCGCGATCGACGTGGCCTTCCGGAGCAGCCCGAAGCGCTCCTGCTGGCTCGGCCCCGCCCAGTTCCGCTCGGGGTGAGCCGCGGGCACGCCAGGCAGTGCGCACGCGACGGCATCCGCCACCGCCGGAACGGCGCAGGAATCCGCGGAGGTCGTCTGCGTCTCGCTCATCGGTTCGCTCCCGTCGCTGTTGTGAGTGCCTGGTCGAGATCCCAGATGATGTCCTCGGCGTCTTCGAGACCCACCGAGATGCGGATCAGGTCCGGGCGCACACCGGCGGCGACGAGCTGCGCCTCGGTGAGTTGGCGGTGCGTCGTCGAGGCCGGGTGGATCACGAGCGTGCGCGCATCGCCGATGTTCGCGAGGTGCGAGGCGAGCTGCAGGTTCTCGATGAGCGCCTCCCCCGCGGCCCGACCGTCGTCCGCCGCGACGCCGAACGCGAAGACCGAGCCGGGGCCGAGCGGGAGGTACTTGGCCGCGCGCTCATGATGCGGATGCCCTTCGAGACCCGCCCACGTCACATAGGCGACCCGCGGGTCGGAGGCGAGCCAGTCGGCGACGATGCGCGCGTTCGCGAGGTGCGCGTCGATGCGCTGCGGCAACGTCTCTATCCCCTGGAGAAGGTTGAAGGCCGACTGCGGACTCAGGGCCGGACCGATGTCGCGCAGCTGCTCCGAGCGCAGCTTGGTGAGGAACCCGTACTCGCCGAAGTTGTCCCACCATTTGATGCCGCCGTAGGAGTCGACGGGTTCGGTCATCTGCGGGAACTTGCCGTTGCCCCAGTCGAACGTGCCCTTCTCGATGACGACGCCGCCGAGGGTCGTCCCGTGTCCGCCCAGGAACTTCGTCACGGAGTGGATCACGATGTCGGCACCGTGCTCGAGCGGCCGCGCCAGGTACGGCGTGGCGAGCGTCGCATCGACGACGAGGGGAACCCCGGCCTCGTGGGCGACGGCGGCCAGCCCCTCGATGTCGGCGATCTCCCCCGAAGGGTTGCCGATCATCTCGACGTAGACGACCTTGGTCTCCGGTCGGATGGCCGCCGCGTAGTCCGCCGGGTCGGTCGAGGCGACGAAGGTCGTCTCGACGCCGAAACGCCGCAGCGTCACATCAAGTTGCGTCACCGTCCCGCCGTAGAGCTGTGCCGCCGCGACGACGTGGTCACCCGCACCGACGAGAGCCGCGAACGTGATGAACTCCGCACTCATCCCCGAGGCGGTCGCAACAGCGCCGATGCCGCCTTCGAGCGAAGCCAGACGCTCCTCCAGCGCGGCGACCGTGGGGTTGCCGATCCGTGAATAGATGTTGCCGTACTTCTGCAGGGCGAACAGGTTGCCGGCATCCGCCGCGTCCTCGAACACGAACGATGTCGTCTGGTAGATCGGCACCGCCCGTGCACCGGTCGCCGCGTCGGGCGTGCCTCCGGCGTGCAGGGCTCTGGTGCGGAATCCGAAGCGGTGTTCTTCCGTCATGCTGTCCTCAGTTCGGCGGCGGTGAGCACGTCGGCGATGTCGGCGACGGCCCAGGGGTTCTGCAGCGACGTGGTGTCGCCGAGGGGCTCGGCGTCGCGGCCGGCTCTGCGATCCTGCTCGGCCTCCCACAACTGTGCCAGGAGTCTGCGCATGATCTTGCCCGAGCGGGTCTTCGGCAGATCGGGCACGATGACGATGTGCTTCGGCTTGGCGACGGGACCGATGGCCTGGGCGACCTGCGCGCGCAGGTCGGCGGGCGTGATCTCGGCTCGGCCGGACGGGGTCACGAAGGCGACGACGGCCTGTCCGGTGACCGGATCGGACACGCCGGCAGACCCCGCCTCCCCCACGGTGTCGTGTGCGACCAGCGCAGATTCGATCTCGATGGTGGAGAGTCGGTGTCCCGAGACGTTCACGACGTCGTCGAGTCGGCCGAGGATCCAGATGTACCCGTCGGCATCCCTGGTCGCTCCGTCGCCGGCCACGTAGAAGCCGCCGTGCGCACCCCGACCCGCGAACGTCGACCAGTAGGCGTCGCGATAGCGTGCGGGGTCACCCCAGACGGTCCTGGCCATTCCGGGCCAGGGTCTGCGCACAACGAGAGTCCCCGACCGGCCGGGCGCGACCTCGTCGCCCCGCTCGTCCACCACGGCCACATCGATACCGGGGAGCGGGACAGAGGCCGATCCGGGCTTGAGAGCGGTGACGCCCGGAAGCGGGGCGATCATCGCCGCGCCGGTCTCCGACTGCCACCAGGTGTCGATGACGGGCAGCTCGTCGCGGCCGAAGTTGCGCCGGAACCACACCCAGGCTTCGGGGTTGATCGCCTCGCCGACAGTGCCGAGCAGCCGCAGCGTGGAGAGGTCGTGTCCCGCGGGCAGGTCCGCCCCGAACCAGGTCATGAACGTGCGGATCAGCGTGGGCGCCGTGTAGTAGACGGTCACCCCGTAGCGTTCGATGATCTCGAGGTGGCGCTCCCGATGCGGGGCGTCGGGCGTGCCTTCGTAGATGACCTGCGTGAGCCCGTTCGAGAGCGGACCGTAGATCTCGTAGGTGTGCGCCGTGACCCACGCGAGGTCTGCGGTGCACCAGTGCACGTCGTCGGGCTTCGCGTCGAAGTGGGCCCAGTGCGCCCAGCTCGCCTGCGTCAGATACCCGCCGGACGTGTGCACCAGCCCCTTCGGCTTTCCGGTGGTGCCGGACGTGTAGATGATGAAGAGCGGATGCTCGGCGTCGAAGGACTCCGCCTCGTGCACGGGCGACGCCGTGTCGACGACGTCATGCCACCAGACGTCGCGACCGTCCGTCCACGGGACGTCCTGTCCGGTGCGGCGCAGCACGAGTACGTGCTCGAGGTCGGGGAGATCCGCCGCGGCCGCATCGGCCGTCGACTTCACCTCGGTGGCGGTTCCGCGGCGATACTGACCGTCGCTGGTGACGAGCAACTTCGCGCCGGTGTCGGCGAGACGGAACCGCACGGCCTCGGCGGAGAAGCCGCCGAACACGAGCGAGTGCACCGCGCCGACGCGCGCACAGGCGAGAGTGATCACGATCGTCTCGACCAGCACAGGGAGGTAGATGACGACGCGGTCGCCGGGACGGATGCCGAGGGCGACGAGCGCGTTGGCGGCCTGCGACACGCGGTGCTGCAGCTCGGCGTAGGTGACCGAGCGGCGGTCGCCCGGCTCACCCTCGAAGTGCAGCGCGACCTTGTCGCCGCGTCCGGCGAGCACATGGCGGTCCACGCAGTTGACGGCCACGTTGAGCCTGCCGCCGAGGAACCAGCGGGCGGCCGGAACGGCATCGCCGACCGGCGGATCCCACTCGTGGGCGGTGTGCCACGGCTCGGACCAGTCCAGTCGGCGCGCGGCCTCTTCCCAGAACGCGACGGGGTCGGCAGCGGCCCGCGCGTACGCCTCGGCGGTCACGTTCGCGTCCGTGAATCCGGCAGCCGGGTAGACGCGCGATTCCTGCAGTCGTGCCTCGGTCACGCTCACACCCACCGGCGCAGCAGGTACTTCTCGACCAGCACGAGGACCGCGTTGGTGAGCGTTCCCAGCACGGCGAGCAGCACGATGGAGAGCAGGATGCGGTCGACGCGGCCACTGCTCTGAGACTCGGTCAGCAGGAAGCCCAGTCCCATGGACGCCGCGATGAGCTCGGCCGCGACGAGGAACAGCCAGGCCTGTGCGAGCGCCAGCCGGAGTCCGGACACGACGGAGGGCACCACCGCCGGCAGCTGCACGATGCGGAACAGCGACCAGCCGCGCAGGCTGAACGACCTTCCTGCCTCGACGAGCTGCGGGTCCACATGCCGGAGCGCCGACGAGACCGTCGTGTAGACGGGGAAGAACGCGCCGATCGCGATCAGCGTGACCTTCGACTCCTCGCCGATCTGCATCCAGAGGATGAGGAGCGGCACCCAGGCGAGCGACGGCACTGCGCGCAACGCGGTGAGCGTCGGGCTGAGGAGCACATCCCCCAGGCGAGAGAGTCCGACGACGCCGGCGACCGCGAGCCCGATGACGGATCCGATCGCGAAGCCGAGCAGCACGCGCTGCACGGAGATCGCGATATGCGTCCAGAGCTGTCCGGTCTCGGCCAGCTCCACGCCCGCCTGGAACACCGACGCCGGTGTGGGCAGGCGGTACGGCGGCACCATCCCGCTGGTCGTCACGATCTGCCAGGCCACCAGGATGATCACGGGCAGCAGGAGCCCGGCGATGATCCGCACGCCCGGCCGGTCCCACGAGCGCCGAGCGCCGACATCGGGACGCCGGTAGCGGCCCTTCGCGAAGTCGAGCGCGTCCCGGGATTCCTCGGGAACGATCAGTCGGTCGGGAATCGTCACTCGCCGTCGACCGCCTTCTTCGCGAACGTGTCGTTCACGATCGACGACAGCGCCTTGTCGACGGAGTCCTTGCCGCCCTGCACGTCACCGGATTCGACGAGCACGGGTGCGATCTTCTCGAGCACCGCGATCTGGTCGTCACCGGGGATCCCGCTCACGTCGAGGTTCGAGCGCTCCTCGATCACGGTGGTGGCGACGCCGGCGTCGATGCCGGCGACCTCGGCGAGCAGCGCGGCGGTCTCCTCGGGGTTCTCGAGCGCCCACTCGCGGGCCTGCTCGTACGCGTCGACGACGGCCTGCGCCAGGTCGGGGTGGTTGGTGATGAAGTCCTCGGTCGCGTTCAGGAAGCCGTAGGTGTTGAAGTCGACGTTGCGGTAGATGAGCTGGTCGCCCGACTCCACCTCGGCCGCGGCCATGATGGGGTCGAGCCCCGACCATGCGTCCACCGAGCCACCGTCGAGCGCAGCCCGGCCGTCGGCGTGCTGCAGGTTCTGCACCTCCACGTCGGAGAGCGACAGGCCCCCCTCTTCCAGCGCCTGCAGCAGGAAGAAGTACGGGTCGGTGCCCTTGGTGGCTGCGATCGACGCGCCCTTGAGCTCCTCGACCGACGTGATGTCGCTGTCCGGGCCGACGACGATGGCTGCCCACTCGGGCTGCGAGAAGATGTCGATCACCTGGATCGGCGAGCCGTTCGCGCGGGCGAGCAGCGCTGCCGATCCTGCCGTCGAGCCGACGTCGACCGAGCCGGAGCGCAGCAGTTCGTTGGCCTTGTTCGAGCCGGCGGACTGCACCCACTCGACCTCGACGCCATCACCGAGGATCTCCTCGAGGATGCCCTGGTCCTTGATCACCAGGCTCAGCGGGTTGTAGGTGGCGAAGTCGATCGACAGGGTGTCGGATGACCAATCGGTCGTACCGGAGGTGGGCTTCGTGTCGGCCGCCCCGGCGTTCTCCCCCGCCACACAGCCTGTCGCGACGAGCATCATCGTCCCGGCGATCGCGATCGCGGGGATGATTCGGCGGGTGGTGATGCTCATCGGGACTCCTCGGTGATGCGGTGGTGGGTGTCGACGCCGAGGCCTTCGAGAAGGTCGGCGCGCAGGTCAGCGAGACCGCGATCTGCGCGGTCGCGGGGGCGGACGCCCGGCACGGAGATGGTGCGGGCGACGGACGGTTCGCCGTCGGTTCCCGTGTCATCCAGGGTCTGCAGGAGCAGCACGCGGTCGGCGAGGTAGAGCGCCTCTTCGACATCGTGGGTGACCAGCAGGATCGTGGTGGGCTCCGCAGAATGGATCTTCAGCAGCAGGTCGTGCATGCGCAGGCGCGTCAGCGCATCGAGCGCGCCGAACGGTTCGTCGAGCAGCAGCACGCCGGGGTTTCGCGCGAGAGCCCTGGCAAGGGAGGCGCGCTGGGCCATACCGCCGGAGACCTCGCGCGGGCGCTGGTCGGCCGCATGCTCGAGTCCCACGAGATGCAGCAGTTCGTGCACTCGCTCGCGGCCGACACGGCGGGCAGTGCCTCGCGGCAGCCCCAGCTCGACGTTCTGGGCGATGGTGCGCCATGGGAGCAGTCGCGGCTCCTGGAAGGCGATGGCTGTCCGCTCGTCCACGTCGGCGACGCCGATGTCGTCGAGGAGGATGCGTCCGCGCGTCGGAGCATCGAGTCCGCCGACGAGCCGGAGGAGGGTGGACTTCCCGCACCCGGAAGGGCCGACGACCGCGAGGATCTCCCCTGCGGCGATCTCGAGGTCGATGCCGCGGAGCACATCCCGACGCCCGCGCGGCAACGCGAAGGAACGCTCGATCCCGTCGAGTCGGACGGCCTGCGCTGTGCCTGCCGGCGACGAAGCGCCGGCGGTGCGCGACGCAGGCAGAAGAGCAGTCATATCCCCATGGTGGCGGGGCGGGTCGTTTGTTACGAATGCCGTCGTAATGTTCCGTCACGCAGCGGAAGCAGCACCCAGGAAACGCGAAACGGGCCGCCACTCCCGCCCGAAGGCGAGGTGGCGACCCGTTTCAGAGTGCTGCTTAAGCGTTGCCGCCCGAGAGCTTCTCGCGCAGAGCCGCGAGAGCCTCGTCGTCCGCGAGGGTGCCGGCGCCGGCAACCTCGCTGGTGAAGGACTGGCCGCCGCCGAAGTCTTCGCCGGCTGCTGCCTCGGCCTCGGCCGCCTTGACGACCTGAGCCTTGTGCGCCTCCCAGCGAGCCTGGGCCGCAGCGTACTCCTGCTCCCATGCCTCGCGCTGGGCGTCGAAGCCTTCCTTCCACGCACCGGTCTCGGCGTCGAAGCCCTCCGGGTACTTGTACTCGCCGTTCTCGTCGTACTCGGCGAGCATGCCGTACAGGGCCGGGTCGAACTCGGTGCCGTTGGGGTCGACCGACTCGTTGGCCTGCTTCAGCGACAGCGAGATGCGACGACGCTCGAGGTCGATGTCGATGACCTTGACGAAGACCTCTTCGCCGACCGACACGACCTGCTCGGCCAGCTCGACGTGCTTGCTGGAGAGCTCGGAGATGTGGACGAGGCCCTCGATGCCGTCTGCGACGCGGACGAACGCACCGAACGGAACGAGCTTGGTGACCTTACCCGGCGTGACCTGACCGATCGCGTGGGTGCGGGCGAAGACCTGCCACGGGTCCTCCTGCGTCGCCTTCAGCGACAGGGAGACACGCTCGCGGTCGAGGTCGACCTCGAGGATCTCGACGGTGACCTCCTGGCCGACCTCGACGACCTCGGAGGCGTGCTCGATGTGCTTCCAGGACAGCTCGGAGACGTGCACGAGGCCGTCCACGCCGCCCAGGTCGACGAACGCACCGAAGTTGACGATCGACGACACGACACCCTTGCGGACCTGACCCTTGTGCAGGTTGTTCAGGAACGTGGTGCGCGACTCCGACTGCGTCTGCTCGAGCAGCGCACGGCGGCTGAGGACGACGTTGTTGCGGTTCTTGTCGAGCTCGAGGATCTTGGCCTCGATCTCCTGGCCGAGGTACGGCGTGAGGTCGCGGACGCGACGCAGCTCGATGAGCGACGCCGGCAGGAAGCCACGGAGGCCGATGTCGACGATGAGTCCACCCTTGACGACCTCGATGACCGTACCGGTGACGACGCCGTCGTTCTCCTTGATCTTCTCGACGTCTCCCCAGGCACGCTCGTACTGTGCGCGCTTCTTGGAGAGGATCAGACGGCCTTCCTTGTCCTCCTTCTGGAGAACGAGGGCCTCGACCAGGTCGCCGACAGCGACGACCTCGTTGGGGTCGACGTCGTGCTTGATCGAGAGCTCACGCGAGGGGATGACACCCTCGGTCTTGTAGCCGACATCGAGGAGGACCTCATCGCGGTCGATCTTGACGATCGTGCCTTCGATGATGTCGCCGTCGTTGAAGAACTTCAGGGTCTTCTCGACCGCGGCCAGGAAGTCCTCAGCAGATCCGATGTCGTTGATGGCGACCTGCTTGGTGGCCGGGGCGGTCGTTGCGGTAGTCATGTAGTGGGTTGTCCTTGTTGAATGGAGACTCGGGCTGAGACTCAACGGCCGCGCACGGCCGACTGCATGCTTCTCAGCGGTTGGATTTTGGTTTTCTCGCCACGAGGGCATGCGCGTGCACGCCACGAGTGACGGTTAAGGCTATCAGAACTTCGGATGCGGCAGGAAGTCGGATTCGGGCCTGCCGGAGCTGTGGATAACTCGAACGGGCATCCCGTCCCCCGAGTTAGCGTGACCGGGTGATCTCCCCGATGCCTTCCTTCCGCTCCTTCGCGCGCGCTGCTGCCGTCACGAGCGCTCTCCTCCTGCTCGTCGGCTGCACGCCGGACCCCTCTCCGTCTCCCACGCCGACGCCCGCCTTCGCCTCGGAAGAAGACGCCTTCGCCGCCGCCGAGGCGACCTATCGGGCGTACACCGATGCCCTGAACCAGGTCGACTTCGCTGACACGGACACATTCGAAGACGTCTACGCGCAACTATCCGGTTCCGCGGCGGAATCGACACGGAAAGCTTTTAGCCAGTTTCACGCGGATCATTTTCGGTCGAGTGGGACCACTCGTTTTGACTCCTTCAGACCCGTATCCGCAGACCTAAACAGCGGAAAGGTGCATGCGAACGTGTGCAGCGATGTCAGCGACATCGAAGTCCTCGACGCTTCGGGCGCATCAGTCGTTTCCGAGGATCGCCCTTCTCGTCAGCCGCTGGATGTGACGTTCGCGACGCGCCACGACACGACGTCGATCACGATCTCGAAGCTTGAGGCAGCCGAGGCCTTCACGTGCGCACGCTGACGCTCATCGCTGTGCTTCTCATTCCGTCAGCGCTCACGCATGTTCCGGCGAGCGGCGGGTGCAATGCCGCGATTTCGATGACGACCGGATGCGCGACGAATCAAGGAGACCGGCTGACCATTACCGAGACACGAGCCGGCCAGGTACCGGAGGAGGACCTTGCGCCTGCCCAACCTCGGGTTGGCCCGACTGACGAGCCGACGCCCTGCACGACCGATCCCGTACGCCAGGCTTCCTGCAACATCACCGCTGAGCGGGTGACGAACGACGAAGGTCGCCCCCTCACCATCACCGACGTGGCGCAGTTCGCCCCTGCTCCCGCCACCACCGTCGGGGAGCCGGGCAATGTCGGCATCGCGGGCATGCCCGCGAACTTCGTGGCGGCGGCATCCGTGCACACCCGCGCAGGGACGCTGTTCGACAGACCGACCAGCGTGCGGTTCACCCCGGTCCGATTCAGCTTCACGTACGGCGACGGCGGGACGACGACGACGAACACCGGCGGGCGGTCCTGGGCTGCGCTCGGTCAGGCGCAGTTCACGCCGACCCCGACGAGCCATTCGTATCGCGAGCGCGGCACCTACTCGGCGCACGTCACCGTCCACTACACCGCCGAGGTCGACATCGGCGGTGGATGGTTCCCGATCGACGGCGAACTGTCCATCGACGGCCCCGCGCGGCAGATCCGTGTCTACGAGGCGGAGACCGCTCTCGTCGCTCGCACCTGCGCCGAGCAACCCGGCGCGCCCGGTTGCTGACCGCGGACCGACCGCGCTCTACGCTGAGTCCATGACCCGCCCCGACCGCCTCATGCTGCTCGACACCGCCAGCCTCTATTTCCGTGCCTTCTACGGTGTCCCCGACAAGGTGACGGCGCCGGACGGATCGCCGATCAACGCCGCCCGCGGTCTGCTCGACATCATCGCCAAACTCGTCACCCTGTATGAGCCGACGCACGTGATCGCCTGCTGGGACGACGATTGGCGCCCGCAGTGGCGTGTCGACCTCATCCCCAGCTACAAGACTCATCGCGTCGTCGAAGTCGTGGCCAGTGGGCCCGACGTCGAGGAGGTACCCGACCCGCTCGAGGCGCAGATCCCGCTGATCCGCGAGACGCTCGCCGCCATCGGCATCCCCATCATCGGCGTCGCCGAGCACGAGGCCGACGACGTGATCGGCACACTCGCGACCGATGCGACGATGCCGGTCGACATCGTCACGGGCGACCGGGACCTGTTCCAGCTGGTCGACGACGCCCGCGACGTCCGCGTCATCTACACCGCTCGCGGCATGAGCAACCTCGAGGTCGTCACCGATGCGACCGTGGTCGCCAAGTACGGGGTACTTCCTTCGCAGTACGCGGACTTCGCCACGATGCGCGGCGACGCCTCCGACGGCCTGCCCGGCGTCGCGGGCGTGGGAGAGAAGACGGCGGCGACGCTCCTTCAGACCCACAGCGACCTCACCGGCATCCGCGCCGCGGCGGAGGCCGGCGAGGGGATGAGCGCGGGCGTCCGGGCGAAGATCCTGGCGGCTTCGGACTACCTCGAGGTCGCACCGACCGTGGTCGCCGTGGCGACCTCGCTGCCGATCAGCGCACCCGACGTCCCGCTGCGGGTTCTCGACCCCGCCGAAGTAGACGCCGCAACCGCCCTCGCCGAGAAATGGAACCTCGGCGGTTCGATGACGCGCGCGGTCGCGGCCGTATCGAAAGCCGCCCTGCGAGCCGACTGATCGAAGTAGCGGCGCCGACTCACCCCGCCCAGGCGAGCAACCGCGAGAGGCCCCAGGTCGTCACGATCCGCGACGGGGGTATCCCCGCCCGTTCGGCGCGCTCTGCGCCGTGATCGAGCAACGACAGCTGTCCCGGCGCGTGCGCATCCGAATCGATCGAGAACAGGCACCCCGCGTCGAGCGCGATGGCGATCAGCTCGTCCGGAGGGTCCTGCCGCTCCGGACGCGAGTTGATCTCCACCGCCACACCGTTCTCTGCGCACGCGGCGAACACGGCGGCGGCGTCGAACGCCGACGGCGGACGCGTTCCCCGGTCGCCCTGCACGAGCCGCCCCGTGCAGTGCCCGAGCACGTTCACCCGCGGATGCGAGACGGCCGCGATCATGCGCGCCGTCATCGGCCGTGCGTCCATGCGCAGCTTGGAATGCACGGAAGCCACGACGATGTCGAGTTCCGCGAGCAGGTCGTCTTCCTGATCGAGCGTGCCGTCCTCCAGGATGTCCACCTCGATGCCTGCGAGCAGGGTGAAACCCTCGCCCGATTCAGCTCGCACCAGGGGCATCTGCTCCCGAAGACGTTCGGCAGACAGACCGCGTGCCACCCGCAGTCGCGGAGAGTGGTCCGTGATCGCCTGGTATTCGTGCCCGAGCGCCCGCGCGGCCGCGGCCATGACCGGGATCGGAGTGGTGCCGTCGGACCAATCGGTGTGCGCGTGCAGGTCGCCTCGCAGCTTGGCACGCAACGCCGAGACGCGCTCCGGCTCGACGTCGCCGCGCAACTCGACCAGATAGTCGGGCACCTGCCCCGACTGCGCCTGGCGGATGACGGCGAACGTGGATTCGCCGATCCCCTTGGCTGCACGAAGCCGCGTGGGATCGGTCTGCACATCGTCCGGCAGGTCCTGCAATGTCGCGGCGGCCTGGCGGAAAGCCTTCGCGCGATACCGCGACGCGCGCTCGCGCTCCAGAAGGGAGGCGATCTCGAGCAGCGCGTCGACGGGGTCCACGGTCACTCCTGGGCTGCCGCCAGTTCGCGACTGACGCCGATCCACTGATCGAGCTTCGCCAGGGCACGACCGTCGTCGACGGCCGCAGCAGCCTTGTCGTACCCCGCGCGCAACCGCTCGAGGATGGGCCGCTGCACCTGTGTCGCGTCCTGCGAGAGCTCGAAGGCCACGATGCCGGCAGCGGCGTTGAGGAGCACGATGTCGCGCACCGCGCCGGTCTCCCCCGCGAGCGTGCGCCGCAGCACCTCGGCATTGTGCTGCGGCGAGCCGCCGATCAGGTCGGCGAGGTCGGCGATCGGGATGTCGAGGTCGCGCGGGTCGAGGTCGTGTTCGTGGATATCTCCCCGCGTGACCTCCCAGATACGGCTGTGTCCGGTCGTCGTCAGCTCGTCGAGGCCGTCGTCGCCGCGGAAGACGAGCGCTGTCGCGCCACGGGTGCGGAACACACCCGTGATCAAGGGGACGCGTTCGATCTGCGCCACCCCGACGGCATTGGCTTCGGCGCGAGCCGGGTTGCACAGCGGACCGAGCATGTTGAAGACGGTCGGCACCCCGAGCTCGGCCCGGACGGCGCCGGCGTGCTTGAATCCGGGATGGAACGCCCCGGCCCACGCGAAGGTGATACCGGTGCGGTCGAGGATGGATGCCACGTCCGCGGGGTCGAGCGATAGCTCCAGACCGAGCGCTCCGAGCACGTCGGAAGACCCGGAGGCGGAGCTGGCCGCACGGTTGCCGTGCTTCACGACCGGCATTCCCGTGGCGCCGATGATGATCGCCGCGGTCGTCGACACGTTGACGGTGCCGACGCGATCCCCACCCGTTCCGACGATGTCGAGCACGTTCGGTGACACCGGCAGCGGCACCGCGGCTTCGAGGATCGCATCGCGGAAACCGACGATCTCGTCGATCGTCTCGCCCTTCGCGCGGAGAGCGACGAGGAAACCGGCGAGCTGGGCCTCGCTGACCCCGCCCTGCATAATCTGACGCATCGCCCACGTGGACTCCCAGACACTGAGATCGCGGCGCTCCAGCAGGGAGGTGAGCACGTCGGACCAGGTCAGCGAATCAGGCATGTGTGCGATCCTATCGGCGCGGAGAAAACGCGGAGAAAACATGCAGATGCTTCCGCACGCATGCGCAATTCGCCCCCACCCCCTGTTTCCCGCGGATTCACCGGGTATTCGCAGTGTTTTCTTAGGGTCCCCTAAGTCATCGGAGGGCGATTCGAAGGCCGCGGGTGCAAGAATCACGCCCGAGGATCGGCCATAATGGAGGGGTGACGACCTCAGCGACGTATGCCCCGGCGGCGAGAACGATTAAGCGGCCCAACCCGGTAGCTGTCGGCACCATTGTGTGGCTCGGCAGTGAGGTGATGTTCTTCGCGGGACTCTTCGCGATCTACTTCACCCTCCGCAGCACCTCCCCGGAGCTGTGGGCAGACCGGACCGAGCTGCTGAACGTCCCGTTCGCCGCAGTGAACACTGCGATCCTGGTCCTCTCCTCGTTCACGTGCCAGATGGGTGTGTTCGCGGCAGAAGACCTGCAGCCCTACAAGATCGGCAAGGGGCAGAAGAACGGCGCCGGACGCCGTCGCCTCTTCGGCTGGGGAATGGTCGAGTGGTTCTTCCTCACCTTCGCCCTCGGCGCGATCTTCGTCTCCGGCCAGGTGTGGGAGTACGCACAGCTGGTCGCTGAAGGCATGCCGATCAACGCCGACTCGTATGCCTCCGCCTTCTACCTGACGACCGGCTTCCACGCCCTCCACGTCACGGGCGGCCTCGTCGCGTTCCTGCTCGTCATCGGACGCGCATACGCCGTCAAGAACTTCCGGCACAAGGAGGCGACCTCCTCGATCGTGGTGTCCTACTACTGGCACTTCGTCGACGTCGTCTGGATCGTGCTGTTCCTCGTTATCTACTTCCTGAAATAAGAGCGGAGCTGATCCCCGAGATGGCACGAGAGAAGAAGCGCCGTTCCAGCGGTCGTCGCAGCCCTTTGGCGGCGGCCGCGCTCATCGGCGCAGGCCTCATGATCACCGGCGCCGTGTACGCCGGTGCATCGGCTGCGTTCGCCGCATCCGACACGCAGACCGCGTCGACGCAGCTGACCGTCGAAGACGGCGAGAAGCTGTTCCAGGCGAACTGCGCCACCTGCCACGGCCTCGACCTGCAGGGCACCGCCAACGGCCCCAGCCTGTACGGCGTGGGTGAGCTGGCCACCGAGTTCCAGCTGTCCACCGGTCGCATGCCCCTGCAGATGCAGGGACCGCAGGCTCCGCAGAAGACGCCGCAGTTCACCGAGGACCAGATCCTCGCGATCTCGTCCTTCGTGCAGTCCGAGGCTCCTGGCCCGACGTTCCCTGCCGACCACATCCTGGACGGAGAGGGCGACGTCGCGAACGGCGCTGAGCTGTTCCGCGTCAACTGCGCGATGTGCCACAACGTGGCCGCCGCCGGTGGAGCACTCACCGAGGGCAAGTACGCTCCTGGACTCCAGGAGACCAGCGCGCTGCACATGTACGCGGCCATGGTCACCGGCCCGCAGAACATGCCGGTCTTCGGCGACATGAACCTGTCCGACGAGGACAAGCGCGACATCATCTCGGCGCTGCTCTTCCAGCAGCAGTCCGTGCAGATCGGCGGATTCTCGCTCGGTTCGCTCGGACCGGTCTCCGAGGGCCTGTTCGTGTGGATCTTCGGAATCGGCGCGCTCGTCGCCATCACCGTGTGGATCACGGCGAAGTCCAACTGACGCTTATTCATCGAAGAGGAACGTACGAGGAGCACCATGGCACACGACGACGACTCGCAGGCTCTTGACAGGGCCTACCAGCCCTCTCCGGGGCTGGGTGTCGCAGTCAGCGATCCCGTGCAGAACCCCGGGCTTCCGCCGCACCGCGAGCGGATGACCGACAAGGACCCGCGCGCTGAGAAGGCCGCTGTCCGCACTGTCTACACGCTGTTCTACCTCTCGCTCGCCGGCAGCATCTGGGCGGTCGCCGCCTACATGCTGTTCCCGATCGAGAGCGGCGCGCTCATCGACATCCGGCAGAACAACCTCTTCATCGGCCTCGGCATCGCTCTCGCGCTGCTGGCCCTCGGCATCGGTGCGATCCACTGGTCCAAGGCGCTCATGTCCGACAAGGAGTTCGTCGAGCACCGCCACCCCACCCGGGGCAAGGATGCGACCCGAGAGGCGGCCGTCCAGGCCTTCGCCGACGCGAACGAGGAGTCCGGCTTCGGACGCCGCACCGTGATCCGCAACTCGCTGTTCGCCGCCCTGGTCGCCTCGATCATCCCCGGTGTCACGCTCTTCCGTGGCTTGGCACCGCACTCGACCCCGGATGACCCCACTGCGGGCGACCCGGTCGTGCTGCTCAAGCACACGATGTGGGAGAAGGGCGCACGCCTCGTCCGCGACCCGGACGGCACCCCGATCCGCGCAGCGGACGTGACCCTCGGATCCGCGTTCCACGTGATCCCGGAGGAGCTCGCCACGCTGAGCCACCACGACGGCTACCTCGAGGAGAAGGCCAAGGCCATCGTGCTGATGATGCGTCTGCGCCCCGACCAGCTGATCGAGGCCGAGGACCGCAAGGACTGGTCCTACGACGGAATCGTCGCCTACTCCAAGGTCTGCACGCACGTCGGATGCCCTGTGGCTCTGTACGAGCAGCAGACCCACCACCTCCTGTGCCCGTGCCACCAGTCGCAGTTCGACGTCACGGACCACGCAAAGGTCATCTTCGGCCCGGCGGCTCGTCCGCTGCCGCAGCTGCCCATCACCGTCGATGACGAGGGCTACCTGGTCGCACGCAGCGACTTCAAGGAACCCGTCGGCCCGAGCTTCTGGGAGCGCCATTGAGCACCGCAACGCTGTCCAAAGACGACAAGGACACCAAAGCACCCCTCGGCGGTCGCTTCGTCGGTGCCGCGTCGAACTACATCGATGAGCGCACCAGCCTCTCGGGCTTCGTCAAGGAGCTCGGACGCAAGATCTTCCCCGACCACTGGTCGTTCATGCTCGGCGAGATCGCGCTGTGGAGCTTCGTCGTCGTGTTCCTCTCCGGAACCTTCCTGACGTTCTTCTTCCAGGCATCGATGGTCGAGACCCACTACACCGGCGCCTACGCCCCGATGCGAGGCATCGAGATGTCCGCGGCGCTCGAGTCGTCGCTGCACATCTCGTTCGACCTGCGCGGTGGCCTCCTGGTCCGCCAGATCCACCACTGGGCAGCGCTCGTGTTCATCGCCGGCATCGGCGTGCACATGCTTCGCGTGTTCTTCACCGGTGCGTTCCGCAAGCCGCGTGAGCTCAACTGGGTGATCGGCTTCATCCTGTTCATCCTCGCGATGGCAGAGGGCTTCACCGGCTACTCGCTCCCCGACGACCTGCTCTCGGGTAACGGCCTCCGCATCATCGACGGAATGATCAAGGGTCTCCCCCTCATCGGCACGTGGACCTCGTTCCTCCTCTTCGGCGGCGAGTTCCCCGGCACCGACATCGTGGGGCGTCTCTACACACTGCACATCCTGCTGCTGCCGATGATCGTGATCGCCCTCATCGTCGTGCACCTGATGCTCATGGTCATCAACAAGCACACGCAGTTCGCCGGCCCCGGCCGCTCGAACGACAACGTCGTGGGCTACCCGATGATGCCGGTCTACATGTCGAAGATGGGCGGCTACCTGTTCATCGTGTTCGGCGTGATCGTGATGATCGCGACCTTCTTCCAGATCAACCCGATCTGGAACTACGGTCCGTACGACCCGTCCCCGGTCTCCGCCGGCACCCAGCCGGACTGGTACATCGGCTTCGCCGACGGCGCACTCCGTCTGGCACCGTCGAACTGGGACATCGTGTTCCTCGACCGCACGTGGTCCTTCGGAATCATCGCGCCCGTGCTGGTGCTCGGCCTGTTCATCGTGGTCGTCGCGATCTACCCGTTCATCGAAGCGTGGGTCACCGGCGACAAGCGCGAGCACCACATCGCACAGCGTCCCCGCAACGCGGCGACGCGCACGGCCATCGGCGTCGCCGGCGTCGTTTTCTACGCCGTCCTCTGGGCTGCGGCATCGTCCGACCTCATCGCGACGCACTTCATGCTCACGATGGAAGGCGTGATCCACACGCTGCAGGCGCTGCTCTTCCTGGGCCCGATCCTCGGATACTTCGTCACGAAGCGCATCTGCATCGCGCTTCAGAAGAAGGACCGCGAGATCGTGCTGCACGGCTTCGAGTCCGGCCGCATCGTGCGCCTTCCCGGTGGCGAGTTCATCGAGGTCCACCAGCCGGTCGACAAGTACGACCGCTGGAAGCTCATCGATGTCGACTCCTACGAGCCCCTCGTGGTTCGCCCCAACGCCAAGGGTCGCATCCCGTGGACGGAGAACCTCCGTTCCTCGATCTCGCGCTGGTTCTTCGAAGACCGTCTCGCCCCGCTCACGCAGGCCGAGGTCGAGGCAGCCGACGCACACCAGCACCACGTGACGGCTCAGAACGACGAGACCGAGGCTGCGGAGATCCAGGGCGCTCATGAGCGCGCCGGCTTCCCTGACGCCCCCCTCACGGTCGGTGAGACCCACGTCGACGAGACGGCGAACACACCCAGCACCGTGATCTCCACGGAGCCGGTGAAGAAGCCTCGCAAGAAGGACTCGGAGGACGGCGAGTAGCCGCCACTCCCCCACTGATGAAGGCCTCGTCCACCAGGACGAGGCCTTCATCGTTGATCCGTGAATGAGAGGATCGAATCATGTCTTCCGTCGTCCAGCTGATCCGTTCCACCACCCTCGCCGACGCGCCATACGCCTATGCAGCGACCGCTCCCGTCGGGGCGCGACTCATCTTCCTCGCCGGTGCTTGTCCGCTCAACGATGACGGCACCACCGCAGCGCCCGGCGACTACGCCGCGCAGGCAGCCCGGTGCATCGAAACTCTGAAGAGCGCACTCCACGTCGCCGGTGCCTCGCTCACCGATGTGATCAGCACGCGGGTGCTGGTGGCCTCCTCCGCGCAGGCCGACCTCGTCACGGCTTGGGATGTGATCCACGCCGCTTTCGGCGCCCACGACGTCCCCAGCACCCTCTTGGGTGTCACCGTCCTCGGTTACGACGACCAGCTCGTCGAGATCGAAGCCATCGCCGCCGTCGCTGGAGAGTGAACGTGGAGATCCGCGTACGTCCTGCACAGCGGACGGATGACCCGACCATCGAACAGATCGAAATCGCCGCAGACGCCTTGCTGGTCGATCTTTTCGCCGCTGCCGACTGGCCTCCGCCGACCAGCGCACAGGACCGGGCGTCGATGCCCGGATTCGTCCTCGTCGCCGAGCCCGACGATGTCGGCGCTCCATCTCCCGAGCCCGTCGGTTTCGTTCACGTCCTGGAGATCGACGGACACGCTCATCTCGAGCAGCTCTCGGTTCTCCCCTCCTTCGGGCGTCGCGGAATCGGCCGTCGACTCGTGCAGGCCGCCCTCTCGGAGGCTCGTCGCCGGGGGCACCGGAAGATCACACTGCGCACCTACCGCGACGTCCCGTGGAACGCGCCCTTCTACGCCTCCGCCGGATTCTCCGTCACCGAGCCGGACTCTCCCCTGCTCCGCTCCCTCATCGACACGGAGACCGCTCTCGGGCTCTTCAGATACGGCCCTCGCGTGCAGATGTCGGCGACTCTCTGAGGGGACGACGCTGACGGTATTCGCTCTCTGCGCGACAGGAATCTGCTCGGATCAGCGGATGGCCTCGTCCTAGGCTGAGATCATGATCGATCGCACCGACTTCTATGCCGCCAAGCTCGCCTACGAGACGGATCCCAGCGATGTCCACGCCGCGCTCAAGGCCGGCGAGGACGTCATCGTCGTGGATGTCCGCTCCGAAGAGGCGTGGACGCAGGGCCGGGTGGCCGGCGCCGTGCACATGCACTACAGCGAGATCGCGTCTCGCGCCCGGTCCGAGGTGCCGGAAGGAGCGGACGTCGTCGTTTACTGCTGGAGCCCGGGCTGCAATGCCGGAGCGAAGGGCGCCCTCGAGTTCGCCCGACTCGGCTATCGGGTCCGCGAGATGATCGGAGGCTTCGAGTACTGGGTGCGCGAGGGCTACCCGGTGCAGGACGCCGATGGCGTCCATCACCGCCCCGTGGATCCGCTGACCGGTATCGCACGCGTCCGTACTCGCGCCTGAACGCGGCCCCCTCATGACACGAAGAAGGCCCCCGGACGAATCCGGGGGCCTTCTTCAATGCGGCTGTCTCAGCGTGCGAAGTTGCCGCGGTAGTACTCGTACACCCAGCCGACGATCGCGACGACGAAGATCGCGAGTCCGATCGGGAGCAGGAAGTGACCGACGGCCAGGCCGACGACGAAGACACCCGCCGAAGCCGCGAGAACGATGGGCCACCAGGACCACGGGCTGAACTCGCCGAGCTCGGGGTCGCCGTCATCGATGTCGGCCGTGAGGATGTCTTCCGGCAGCTCACCGTTCTGCGCCTTGTGCGTGCGGTCGAGGTAGAACGCGACCATCGCCGCCATGAAGGCTGCGAAGAACAGGGCGACAGTTCCGACCCACTCGATACGCATCGCGAAGTTGTCGGACGGAGTGACCAGGATGTGCCAGCCGGTGTAGACGACACCGACAAGGGCGAAGAACGCCGTCAGCACCCACCAGAGAATGACGTTGTCGCGCATGACTTAGTGGGCCTCTCGCTCGCCGGGTGCCGTGGTCGCGAACTCGGCAGCCTCCGGGTGATTCAGATCGAACGCAGGACGCTCGCTGCGGATGCGCGGGATCGACGTGAAGTTGTGACGCGGCGGCGGGCACGACGTCGCCCACTCGAGCGATGCGCCGTAGCCCCACGGGTCGTTGACCGTGACCTTCGGAGCCTTGCGGGCCGTGATCCAGACGTTCAGGAAGAACGGCAGCATCGAGGCGCCGAGGATGATCGCTCCGATCGTGGAGACCTGGTTCTGCCAGGTCCAGCCGTCGGCCGCCGAGTAGTCCGCGTAACGACGGACCATGCCGTCGACACCCAGCCAGTGCTGGATGAGGAACGTCATGTGGAATCCGATGAACAGCATCCAGAAGTGCACGTAGCCGAGACGCTCGTTCAGCATGCGACCGGTCCACTTCGGCCACCAGAAGTAGAAGCCGGCGAACATGGCGAACACGACGGTACCGAACACCACGTAGTGGAAGTGAGCGACGACGAAGTACGAGTCGGAGAGCGCGAAGTCCAGCGGCGGGGCCGCGAGGATGACACCGGTCAGACCACCGAAGACGAAGGACACCAGGAAGCCGAGGGCGAACACCATCGGAGTCTCGAAGGTCACGGACCCTCGCCAGAGCGTGCCGATCCAGTTGAAGATCTTCACACCCGTCGGCACGGCGATCAGCATCGTCATCAGCGCGAAGAACGGCAGCAGCACCGAGCCGGTCACGTACATGTGGTGTGCCCACACGGCGACGGAGAGGGCCGCGATGGCGATCGTGGCATAGACCAGGGTCTTGTATCCGAAGATCGGCTTACGGCTGAAGACCGGGAAGATCTCGGAGACGATGCCGAAGAACGGCAGCGCGATGATGTAGACCTCGGGGTGCCCGAAGAACCAGAAGAGGTGCTGCCACAGCAGGACTCCGCCGTTGGCCGGGTCATAGATGTGCGCGCCGAGGATGCGGTCGGCGGCAGCGGCGAAGATGGCTGCTGCCAGCACGGGGAACGCCATCAGGATGAGCAGGCTCGTGATGAGCGTGTTCCACGAGAAGATCGGCATGCGCCACATGGTCATACCAGGAGCACGCATCGTGATGATCGTGGTGATGAAGTTGACGGCACCGAGGATGGTTCCGAAACCGGAGATGCCCAGTCCGACCATCCAGAGGTTTCCACCTGCACCCGGCGAGAACGACGCGCCCGCCAGTGGCTGATACGCGAACCAACCGAAGGAGGCCGCTCCCTGCGGGGTGAGGAACCCGGCGACCGCGATGGTCGAGCCGAAGAGGAAAAGCCAGAACGCGAAGGCGTTCAGACGCGGGAAGGCCACGTCGGGAGCACCGATCTGCAGCGGCAGGATCGCGTTGGCGAAACCCGCGAACAACGGCGTCGCGAACATGAGCAGCATGATCGTGCCGTGCATCGTGAACAGCTGGTTGTACTGCTCCTTCGTCGGGACGATCTGCATGCCCGGCGCGAAGAGCTCGGCGCGGATGACGAGGGCCATCACACCACCGAGGAGGAAGAACAGCACGGATGCGATCAGGTACATGTACCCGATGGTCTTGTGGTCGGTGGAGGTGATCCACTTGACGACGATGTTGCCCTTCTGCTCCACGCGCGAGGAGCTCATCAGAGCGGCCTGGCGGGCGGGCAGAGTGGTGGGACGCGACCTGGGGGTCTCGTCGGTACGGGGAGCTTCTGTGGTCGACATGACTTACTCCCCTCCTTCCTCGGTGTCGGTCTTCGCGGTCGTTCCCGGGAAGTTCGCGAGACGGTCGTACGCGTCGGTGATGTCGCCCGTGTTGCCCTTCTCCTCGAGCGACTCGAGGTACGCGTCGTAGTCGTCCTGAGAGACGACCTTCACGTTGAAGAGCATCATCGAGTGATACTCACCGCACAGCTCGGCGCATTTGCCGGCGTACTCGCCCTCACGGGTGGGGATGAACGACCAGGAGTTGTCCTTCCCGATGAACATGTCCTTCTTGTAGAGGAAGTCGATGATCCAGAAGGAGTGGATGACGTCGCGCGACTGCAGGTCGATCGTGACCTTCTTGTCGACCGGCAGCACCAGGGTCGGCAGCTGCGACTGGTCGATGTTGCCTTCCGCATCGGGCTGGGCCTGGATGCCCATGGTCCACACGGCGTCGGAGTTGTCTTCCTCTTCGCCGTCGTACTGGAAGTCCCACGCCCACTGCTTGGCGATCGCGGTGATCTCGACGTCGGGGTCGTCCCACTTGGCCTCGATCTCGGTCTGATCCCGAGCAGTGAAGAAGAACATGCCCAGCACGAGGATGAGCGGCACGATCGTGTAGAAGATCTCGATCGGCATGTTGTAGCGCATCTGCACCGGGAGGCCGGTCTGGCCCTTGCGGCGGCGGTACGCGATCGCTGCCCACGCCATCAGGCCCCAGGTGATGATGCCGACGGCGAGAAGCACGATCCAGGAGTTCACCCAGAGCGACGAGACACGCTCGGTCTGATTGGTGGCTGCGGGGCCACCCTCCACGAAGCCCGGAAGAAAGCCGTTCAGCTCGGTGGGAGAGCATCCCGCCAGGGCCACGGCTGCCACGACTCCC
Organism: Microbacterium sp. NPDC055665; assembly: GCF_053618035.1. Taxonomy (NCBI): domain Bacteria; kingdom Bacillati; phylum Actinomycetota; class Actinomycetes; order Micrococcales; family Microbacteriaceae; genus Microbacterium; species Microbacterium sp. NPDC055665. Next base: position 189,182 of record NZ_JBSHGY010000004.1, read on the forward strand.
ACAGGGAGTGCGGCCCAACGAAGGCTGCGTTTCGAGGGCACGATGCACCTTTCAGATCGCGAACAGAGCACACCCAAGTCTAGGGCAAGCTCACACCTGATTCATGCCAACCACGCAGGTTCCGAAAGCGGAACGGCCGCCGTCACCAGTGGTGACGGCGGCCGATCCGGCAGACGGAAGATCAGTGGAAGCTGTCGCCGCACGCGCAGCTGCCCGCTGCGTTGGGGTTGTCGATGGTGAACCCCTGCTCGGAGATCGTGTCCTTGAAGTCGATCGCCGCACCGTCGAGGTACGGGACGCTCATGTTGTCGATGATCACCTCGACACCGTCGAAGTCGACGGTCTCGTCGCCCTCGAGGTACCGCTCGTCGAAGTACAGCTGGTAGATCAGGCCCGAGCATCCGCCGGGCTGCACGGCGACGCGCAGACGGAGATCGTCGCGGCCTTCCTGCTCGAGGAGGTTCTTCACCTTCGTGGCGGCAGCGTCGGTCAGGGTGACGCCGTGTGCGCGGGTGGTCTCTGGGGAGAGTGTGGTGTCGCTCATGTCGCTCCTTGTGACGGGCCGCAGGTGCACGGCTTCTCGGATGATTCTACGCCGCAGATCCTGTGAGGCTCAGAGTTCCGCCGCATTCATACGGGTGAGCAGCAGCGCCTCTGTCGCAACCGCGTGGCGGAAGGTGTCGAGGTGCAGCGACTCGTTCGGGCTGTGCGCGCGAGAATGCGGGTCTTCGACGCCGGTGACGAGGATCTGCGCGGACGGGAACTCCCGCACCAGGTCGGCGATGAACGGGATCGAACCACCGACACCCAGATCGACGGGCGGGACACCGTAGCCGTCGCGCATCGCATCGCGCGTCAGCTGCACCGCCCATCCGCTGGTGTCCACGAGGAAGCCATCGCCCAGGTCGACATCCGAGAACGCCAGCTCCGCGCCGAACGGGGCGTGTGCCCGCAGGTGGCTCTCGAGGGCGTCGTACGCGTCCTGTCCCGTCTGCCCTGGCGCGACGCGCGCACTGATCACCACCGTGACCTCGGGAAGCAGCGTGTTGGATGCCGCACCCACGCTCGTCGCATCGATCCCGATCACGGTCACCGCGGGCTTGTTCCAGATCCGGCTGAGGATCGTGCCGTCGCCGATCGGAGTCGTGCCGGGCAGGAGCCCCGCCTCGTCGCGGAGCGTCGCCTCGGTGTAGTCGGGGGTGGGGGCGTCGCGCTCGGTCATTCCGGCGACGGCCACGGAACCGTCGGCGTCCCACAGCGTCGACAGCAGCTTCACCGTCGTCATCATCGCGTCGGGCACCGCACCCCCGAACATGCCCGAGTGCGACGCGTGGTCCAAGGTGCGCACGCGCAGCGTGAAGCGGGCGTTGCCGCGGAGAGAAACGGTGAGCCCAGGGGTGACGGAATCCCAGTTGCCGGAGTCGGCGACCACGATGGCGTCGGCACGAAGTGCATCCTTGTTGTCGGAGAGGAACTGGGCGAACGAACGGGACCCGTACTCCTCCTCCCCCTCGATGAACATCGCGATGCCGAGGTCGAGGTCATCGCCGAGCACCTCGTGCACCGCTCGGATCGAGGCGATGTGCGCCATGATCCCCGCCTTGTCATCTGCGGCACCGCGCCCGTAGAGGCGCCCGTCCCGCACCGTCGGCTCGAACGGCGGGGTCTCCCAGAGTGCGTCATCGCCCGGAGGCTGCACATCGTGGTGTGCGTAGAGCAGGATCGTCGGCTTGCCGTTGCGGGCCGCGCGCGTGGCGAGGACAGCCGGCTGTCCCTGCTCATCGGTGCCGGGGATCGCAGCGCGCAGCACTCGAACGTCGTCGAAGACTCCGGTGTCCGAGGCCAGCGCTGCCACGGCTTCCGCGCTGCGCTCCAGCTGGGTCTGGTCGAACGCGGGCCAGGCCATCCCGGGAATGCGCACGAGGTGGCCGAGGTCCGACAACGCGGAGGGGATGCCGGTCGCCACGGCCTCGAGGACAGCGGCATCGGGCTCACGGGGAGGAACAGGAGAGGTCATGCGAGTAATCTTAAGGTGATCCCCCGCAGCGAACCGAGGAACTCCGTGGCCACTACCCCTGTCTCCCCTTCGACGAACGACGACGCCTCCGAGACGCCAGCCGTCGGAAAGGGACGCGCGACGCCGACCCGTGCGGAGCAGGAGGCCGCTCGTCGCCGCCCCCTGGTCGCCAACACCAAGGAAGCCAAGGCAGCTGCCAAGGCCGAGCTCAACGAGCGCCGAGCCAAAGCGCAGGCCGGTATGGCCGCCGGCGAGGAGAAGTACCTCCCCGTCCGCGACAAGGGCCCCCAGCGTCGTTGGGTGCGCGACTACGTCGACGCGGGCTGGCACCCGGCCGAGTTCGTGATGGGCGTGATGGTGCTGGTCATCCTCGCCTCGCTGCTGCCCACGAACATGATGATCTCGTTCTATGCGTACGCGGTGATGATGGGCTACCTGGTGATCGCGATCGGCGGCATGATCCTGCTGAGCATGCGGGTCAAGCGCAAGGCCGCGGCGAAATTCGGCAAGGAGCGCCTCGAGCGCGGCCTCGGCTGGTACGCAGCGATGCGGGCCCTGCAGATGCGATTCATGCGCCTGCCGAAGCCGCAGGTCAAGCGCGGGCAGTACCCCGACTGACCAGTCCCCTGTTGATCTCGCGGCCCCAGAACGGACCGCGGTACAGGAACGCCGTGTAACCCTGCACGAGAGTGGCGCCCGCTTCCAGACGCTCCTGCACATCGGCAGGCGTCTCGACACCGCCGACCGCGATCACGCAGAAGTCGGCGGGCACCGCAGCGCGCACGACGCGCAGCACTGCGAGCGAGCGCTGCTTCAGCGGCGCACCCGACAGACCGCCGGCACCGGCAGCCTCCACTTTCGCCGCGTCCGCGAGCAGGCCGTCTCGACTGATCGTCGTGTTGTTCGCGATGATGCCCGCGAGACCTTCGGCGACCGCCAGCTGCGCGATCGCCGCGATCTCCTCATCCGGCAGGTCGGGGGCGATCTTGACGAGCAGCGGGGTGGCGCCGGCGGCCTGCTTGACCGCGCGCAGGAGTGGGGCGAGAGTCTCCACCGCCTGCAGCCCGCGCAGCCCCGGCGTGTTGGGAGACGACACATTCACCGCGAGGTAGTCGGCGAGCGGGGCGAGGCGGGTTGCGGAGGCCACGTAGTCGGCGGTCGCGTGCTCCACGTCCACCACCCGGCTCTTGCCGATGTTGACACCGACGACCGTGTCCGGGGCACCACGACGCAGGCGGGCGAGACGGCGTGCTGCCGCATCCGCGCCGGCGTTGTTGAAGCCCATCCGATTGATGACCGCGCGATCGGCGATGAGCCGGAACAGCCGCGGCTTCGGGTTGCCGTCCTGCGGAACCGCCGTGATCGTCCCGACCTCCACGTGCCCGAAGCCGAGCGCAGCCAAACCACGCACCCCGACCGCGTTCTTGTCGAACCCGGCCGCGATGCCGAACGGCGAGGGGAAGGTCAGACCCAGCGCCTCGACGCGCAGCGAGGGGTCCGGGCGCGTCATCGCGCGCGTCGCCCAGGAGAAGGGGGGCACGCCCAGAACGCGGATCACCGCCATTCCGGCGTGATGGGCGAACTCAGGGTCGAAGCGCGAGAGGACAGCGCGAAAGAGCAGCGGATACATCCCTGCCAGATTACCGGTCCGCGGGCTCCTGCTTCGTGTGGTCGGCGCGCAGGTCGGTGATCGCTGCCTCGAAGTCCTCGAGGGAGTCGAATGCCTGGTAGACACTGGCGAAGCGCAGGAACGCGACCTCGTCGAGCTCACGCAGCGGACCCAGGATAGCGAGACCGATCTCGTTCGCGTCGAGCTGCGAGACACCGGTCTGGCGGACGGCCTCCTCCACCCGTTGCGCGAGGATGGCGAGGTCGGCCTCGGTCACGGGCCGCCCCTGACACGCTTTGCGCACGCCGGAGATGACCTTCTCGCGGCTGAACGGCTCCATGACGCCGGAGCGCTTGATGACGTTGAGGCTCGCCGTCTCGGTGGTCGTGAACCTGCCCCCGCACTCGGGGCACTGACGGCGCCGTCTGATCGAGAGCCCGTCGTCGCTGGTGCGCGAGTCGATGACGCGGGAGTCGGGGTGACGACAGAAGGGGCAGTGCATCTGACCGATCCTACGCGCTGAAACGCGCCTCGATCGCCTCACCGTGCGCGGGGAGCACCTCGGTCTCGGCGAGGGCGACGACACCGGCGCGAACCTCGGCCAGCGCGGCACGGTCGTAGGAGATCACCTGCTGCGGGCGCAGGAACGTGTACGACCCGAGACCCGGCGCGTAGCGCGCCTGACCGCCGGTCGGGAGCACATGGTTGCTCCCCGCCATGTAGTCGCCGAGGCTGACGGGAGTCTGGTCGCCCACGAACACCGCACCGGCGCTGGTGAACGCCGCAGCCGCATCCTCGGCGTCGACGAGATGCAATTCGAGGTGCTCGGGAGCATAGGCGTTACTGAAAGCCGTCGCCATGGCACGGTCGTCGACGAGGACGATCGCGGATTGCGGACCGCCCAGAGACGCGGCGACACGCTCGCTGTGGCGTGTGACCGACGCCATACGCGCGACCTCGACGGCGACCTGATCAGCGAGCTCGACCGCATCCGTCACCAGGACGGCGGAAGCCTGCTCATCGTGCTCCGCCTGGCTGACGAGGTCCGCAGCGATGAGTCGCGGGTCGGCCTCGGCATCGGCGACGACGAGGATCTCTGTCGCGCCAGCCTCGGAATCCGTGCCGACGACGCCGGCTACGGCGCGCTTCGCAGACGCGACATAGTTGTTGCCGGGACCCGACACCACATCGACCGGGTCGAGGCGCAGCGAGGGAACACCATGCGCGAACGCGCCGATTGCGCCGGCTCCCCCCATGGCATAGACCTCGGTGACTCCCAGCAGGGCGGCGGCCGCCAGAATCGTCGGGTGGATTCGCCCTCCCTGATCGGCCTGCGGTGGCGAAGCCAGCGCGATCTGCTCGACACCTGCCACCTGTGCGGGAACCACGTTCATGATCACGCTCGACGGGTAGACCGCCTTGCCGCCGGGGATGTAAACGCCCACGCGGTGCACGGGCTGCCACCGCTGCAGAATGCGGGCCCCGGGGCCGATCTCGGTGGTCCGAGCCGTCGGCACCTGGGCTTCGGATCCGCGGCGCACGCGGACGATCGCCTCTTCGAGCGCGGCACGGACGGCTGGTTCGAGGGATGCGAGGGCCTCGGCGATGTGCTCCGCAGGAACGCGCACCTCGTGACCGGTCACCCGGTCGAACTGCTCGGCCTGCTCCCGGAGCGCCGCTTCACCACGGACGCGCACGTCCTCGACGATGCGTGCGGCGGTGTCGAGCGCCTCCGCACGCGCCTGTGCGGCGCGGGGTACGGCCGCGAGCATGTCAGCGGGCGAGAGCTCGCGCCCCCGCAGGTCGATCGTGCGCATTTCAGCCCTTCGAGATGTCGGAGATGTCGTGGAGGTAGCCGATCCGTCCGTCGTCATGTCGGACGACATAGGCACCTCCACGGTCCTCGATCACGAGTGCCCAGGCGCTCGGTCCGATGCGGAACAGCGGCTCTCCCCGCTCGTCATGCACATCCCGTTCGGAGGCGGCGAGAATCCAGAACGGCTGCGCGGCGGGCGTCGTCTCGCGCGGGTTCGTCGCATCGAGATCCGGGTCGCCATCGGCCAGGCCCTCCACGATGCGGGGCTCGTTCTCGGCTGTGACATCGCCGGTCTCATAGGTCGCCGCCGTCTCGAGCAGCGACTCGATGCTCCCGGTGTCCGAGACGATCTCGGGCTCCTGTCCGCGGGAACGACGTGAGTACGCGGGCGTGTACTCCTCGTCGGAGGCGTCGTGATCCGTCCCGACTCCGCCCCCGGACGCATGCGCCGTGAGGGGAACCTGCTCCGCGAGGTCGAATCGCGCGATCTCGTCCGTCGCCTGTCGGCCGGTCGTCTCGTCGTCGAGGTCGGTCACGGGAGGCAGTGCCGATCCGTCCACCGTGACATCGGCCGGAGTGTCACTGGTGGCCGCGGCCGATTCGGCGACGGGCGCGGGCTCAGGGCGTGGGCGTGCGATCACCGGTCGCACCGGATTGGCATTGCGATGGGCGAGCGTGACGAGACGTCCGTGGAAGTCCTCTTTCAGGCCCGGAATGATCGGGGCGAAGACGGTGAGCACGACCAGCGCAAGAGAGGTGATGACCATCCCCACGCCGCTCCACGGGAGCCCCCAGTAGCCGGTGGCGATGAGCCCCGAGATCGAGAGCCACAAATTCCCGACCCAGACGACAGCCGCGACGGAGAACGTCACCGAGGCGAACTGATCGATGCCCAACGAACCCACCCGGCGGATGCCGTCCGGCGAGAAGCGACGCAGCACCAGGAGGAACACGGCCACCGTCGGAAGCGCGATCGGAAGGATCCACTGGATGCCGACGCCCCACAGCGACAGGCCGCCGGTCAGCGGGAAGAAGGACAGGATGAAGGAGACCGCCCACACTCCGACGATCAGCAGCTCGCGCAGCGTGAACCCGAAGATGCCGAATTCCGGCGTGACCTCATCGTCGTACAGAACGCCGTCGTCGTCACTGAAGATCGAGTCCTCGGGGTCGGACTCGGGAAGGTCGGGTTCGGAGGTGTCCGTACTCATGATGGTCCTTTCGTCACAGTGCTCGACGGGAAGTTTCGCCGTGCTGTCGACGGCTCACGATCCTACCCGCTCACCCCAGACAGGTGGGTCCGAGCAGCGACTTGAGGTCGCCGAACAGGTCTGCCGAGACCTTGACGGGCATCGGCACTTCGAACACCTTCGCGGTACCCCCGCGGTGCACTCGGAGCAGCACCTCGGTGTCGCCGTTGTGCCGGCGAAGAACCTCGGCGAGCTCCGTCATCACGCGTTCCGTCGCACGCTGCTCGGGGAGGACGAGCGCCAGCGGACCCGCGGCATCGAACGATCCGATGTCGGGCGCGAACGCCGATTGGGCATGGAGGTTGAGCCCGTCATCCCGTCGCGAGACGCGCCCGCGGACAGCGAGGATCGCATCCTGCTGCAGCGTGTGCTGGAACTCGGTGTAGGTCTTCCCCATGAACATCACGGTCACCTCACCGTTGAAGTCCTCGACGGTGATCATGCCGTAGGGGTTTCCGCTGGCCTTGGCGACGCGGTGCTGCACGCTGGTGACGAGCCCCGCGACCGTCACCTGGTCGCCGTCCTGGAGGTCCTCGGAGTTGTTGAGGTCGTGAATCGAGATCGACGCGTGCTTCGCCAGTGGTACTTCGAGCCCCGCGAGCGGATGATCGGAGACGTAGAGCCCGAGCATCTCCCGCTCGAAGGCGAGCTTGTCTTTCTTGATCCACTCCGGACGCGTGGGCACCTTGGCGGGCGCCGCCTCTTCCATGCCGTCGTAGAGGCTGTCGAAGTCGAAGCCGATCGCGCCTTGGGCCTCGTTGCGCTTGCGGTCGACGGCCGCCTCGACCGCGTCTTCATGCACCTCCATGAGGGCCCGCCGCGTGTCTCCCATCGAGTCGAAGGCGCCGGCCTTGATCAGCGACTCGACGGTGCGCTTGTTCGAGACGTGCAGCGGCACCTTGTCGAGGAAGTGGTGGAACGAGGTGAACCGCTCGTCCTTTCGAGCCCGCACGATGCCGTCGACGACGTTGCTGCCGACGTTGCGCACAGCGCCGAGACCGAAGCGGATGTCGTCGCCGACGGCCGCGAAGTAGTTGATCGAGTCCGACACATCGGGCGGGAGCACCTTGATACCCATGCGGCGGCACTCGTTCAGGTACAGCGCCATCTTGTCCTTGGAGTCGCCGACGCTGGTCAGCAGCGCCGCCATGTACTCGGCGGGATAGTGCGCCTTGAGGTAGGCGGTCCAGTACGACACCAGACCGTACGCGGCAGAGTGGGCTTTGTTGAAGGCGTAGTCCGAGAAGGGCAGCAGGATGTCCCAGAGCGCCTTGATCGCCGCCTCGCCGAACCCGCGCTGCTTCATGCCGCCCGCGAAGCCCTCGTACTGCTTGTCGAGCTCGGACTTCTTCTTCTTTCCCATGGCGCGGCGCAGGATGTCTGCCTGTCCGAGGCTGAACCCGGCCACCGCCTGGGCGATCGCCATCACCTGCTCCTGGTAGATGATGAGGCCGTAGGACTCCTGAAGGATGTCTGCCAGCGGCTCCTCGAGCTCGGGATGGATCGGGGTGATCTCCTGAAGACCGTTCTTGCGCAGCGCGTAGTTGGTGTGCGAGTTCGCTCCCATGGGCCCGGGACGGTACAGGGCGATGAGGGCCGAGATGTCACCGAAGTTGTCGGGCTTCATCAGGCGCATCAGCGAGCGCAGCGGCGGGCTGTCGAGCTGGAAGACACCCAGAGTGTCACCGCGCGCGAGCAGCTCGTACACGCCCGGGTCGTCGAGGCCGAGGTGCTCGAGGTCGAGCTCCTCGCCACGGTTCGTCCGGATGTTGTCCAGCGCGTCCGAGATGATCGTGAGGTTGCGGAGCCCCAGGAAGTCCATCTTGATCAGACCGAGCGACTCGCACGACGGGTAGTCGAACTGCGTGACGATCTGGCCGTCCTGCTCGCGCTTCATGATCGGGATGATGTCGAGCAGCGGGTCGGACGACATGATGACGCCGGCGGCGTGCACACCCCACTGCCGCTTCAGTCCCTCGAGCCCGAGCGCGCGGTCGAAGACCGTCTTCGCCTCGGGGTCGGTCTCGATCAGCGCACGGAACTCGCTCGCCTCTTTGTAACGGGGGTGCGCAGAGTCGAACATCCCGTCGAGCGGCATGTCCTTACCCATGACGGGCGGCGGCATCGCCTTGGTCAGGCGCTCCCCCATGCTGAACGGGAATCCGAGCACACGACCCGCGTCCTTCAGAGCCTGCTTGGACTTGATGGTGCCGTACGTGACGATCTGGGCGACGCGCTCCGAGCCGTACTTCTCGGTGACGTAGTCGATGACCTCGCCACGACGCCGGTCATCGAAGTCGACGTCGAAGTCAGGCATCGAGACGCGGTCGGGGTTCAGGAACCGCTCGAAGATCAGACCGTGCTCGAGGGGGTCGAGGTCGGTGATCTTCATCGCATACGCGACCATGGAACCGGCACCGGAGCCACGGCCGGGACCGACGCGGATGCCGTTGTCCTTGGCCCAGTTGATAAAGTCGGCGACGACGAGGAAGTAGCCGGGGAAGCCCATCTGCAGGATGATGCCGGTCTCGTACTCCGCCTGCTTGCGCACCTTGTCGGGGATGCCACCCGGGTACCGGTAGTGCAGACCCGTCTCGACCTCTTTGATGAGCCAGCTGTCCTCGGTCTCGCCGTCCGGCACCGGGAACCGCGGCATGTAGTTCGCCGAGGTGTCGAACTCGACCTCGCAGCGTTCGGCGATCAGCAGGGTGTTGTCGCACGCTTCGGGGTGATCGCGGAACAGCTGCCGCATCTCGGCGGCCGTCTTGATGTAGTAGCCGTCGCCGTCGAACTTGAACCGGTTCGGGTCGTCCATGGTGGAGCCCGACTGGACGCACAGGAGCGCCTCGTGCGCGTCGGCCTCGTGCTGGTGCGTGTAGTGCGAGTCGTTGGTGGCGACGAGCGGGATGTTGAGGTCTTTCGCGAGCCGGAGCAGATCGGTCATGACCCGTCGCTCAATGGAGAGACCGTGGTCCATGATCTCGGCGAAGTAGTTCTCCTTGCCGAAGATGTCCTGGAACTCTGCGGCCGCCGCCCGTGCCGCGTCGTACTGGCCGAGCCGGAGTCGTGTCTGCACCTCGCCCGACGGGCACCCCGTCGTCGCGATGATCCCCTTGCCATAGGTCTGGAGCAGCTCGCGGTCCATGCGCGGCTTGAAATAGTAGCCCTCCATGCTCGACCGGGAGCTGATCCGGAAGAGGTTGTGCATGCCTTCGGTGCTCTGGCTCCACATCGTCATGTGGGTGTAGGCGCCTGAACCGGAGACGTCGTCGCTCTTCTGGTCGGGCGAGCCCCACTGCACGCGTGTCTTGTCGCTGCGGTGGGTGCCCGGGGTCATGTACGCCTCGAGCCCGATGATGGGCTTGATGCCCGCGTTGCGCGCCGCGTTGTAGAACTCGAACGCCGCGAAGGTGTTGCCGTGATCGGTCACCGCGATGGCCGGCATGCCGTATTCGGCGGCCGCCTGGGTCATCGCATTGATCTTCGCCGCACCGTCCAACATCGAGTACTCGCTGTGCACATGAAGGTGGACGAAGGAGTCGGATGCCATGCCTTCGAGTCTACGGCGGAGCCCCGACACCGAAGGTCGGTGCCAGTCTCGTCCGCACGCGGTTGATGCGCGATCGGACGGCCCCACCGCGACGCCGAGGGCGATCGCGATCTCTTCGTAGGTGAGATCTCCCCAGGCAGACAGCAGCTGAGAGCGACGCGATCATCGGCGCCAGCTCCCTGGTGGACGTCATCGACTGCACCCGGCGCTCGGCGTCGACCCTCGTCATCGCTTCGTCGAACCCACCGTCCGACAAATGCTCCTCGCCCGCGACGGATCCTGCGAACGACCGCCAGTGCTTTGCCTCCACCGCCCGATGCCTGCGAATCACGCGCGAGGCGATGCCGAGCAGCCAGGGCACTGCTGATTCGACGTTGGCGTCGTAGTCTGCGCGGCGGCGGAAGGCGACGAGGAACGTCTCGCTCAACACGTCTTCCGCGGCGTGCCGTCCGATGCGATAGGTCGCGAACGCGTTCACGGAGCGCGCATGTCTATCGAAGAGCTCGGCGAACGCCGCCGGCTGCTGAAGAGATCGCTGGATGATCTCGCTGTCTGTGCTCACGCTGTGTATTGCCCGTGTGGCATCGAACGGTTCACGCTTTCTTCGAAGAATTTCGTGACGCGCCCAGATCGAGCCTCATCAACACCCGAGGGAACCCGTCGAGCGCGGAACCCGTGTCCGCCGCCTTCGCGAACCCCGCGCTCTCGAAGAGCGCTCGAGTGCCGACGTACGCCATGGTGAGATTCACCTTCTCCCCGGCGTTGTCGACGGGGTACCCCTCGATGGCCGGGGCTCCGCGTTCTTTCGCGTATGCCACCGCTCCCTCGATAAGCGCGTGGGAGATGCCCTGTTTGCGGTGCCCCGGCCGCACGCGGAAGCACCACAGCGACCACACGTCGAGGTCGTCGACCTGTGGGATCAGCCGATTGCGGGCGAAGCTCGTCTCACGCCGCGGGTGCAGCGCCGCCCAGCCCACCGGCTCATCATCGAGGTACGCGATCACGCCGGGTGGCGGATCCTGATGACACAGCTCCCGCACACGATCAGCGCGCTGCTCCCCGCGCAGCGCGACGTTCTCCTTGCTGCCGATGCGATAGCTCAGGCAGAAGCAGACGTTCGACGTCGGTTTCTTCGGGCCGACGAGCGCCGCGACATCGTCGAACTCCGTTGCTGGTCGAACCTCGATGTCCATGCGATCAGTGTGCCGGAGACGGCCGACATCGCAACGCCGACGCACGGGCTATTCGCCGCGCAGCACATCCAGTGCGTGCCGGAAGTCCTCCGGATACGGGGATTCGAACTGCACCCAGTCCCCCGTCGTCGGATGGGCGAACGCCAGCTGGTGCGCGTGCAACCACTGCCGAGTGAGCCCGAGCCGAGCGGACAGCGTCGGGTCGGCTCCGTAGAGCGGGTCCCCGACACAGGGATGCCGATGCGCCGCCATGTGAACACGGATCTGGTGAGTGCGGCCCGTCTCGAGATGGATCTCCAGGAGCGAAGCACCGGGGAAGGCCTCGAGCGTCTCGTAGTGAGTGACCGAGGGCTTGCCGTCCGGAACCACCGCGAACTTCCAGGAGTGGTTCGGGTGCCGCCCGATCGGCGCGTCGATCGTGCCCGCCAGCGGATCCGGATGCCCCTGCACCACGGCGTGATAGATCTTCTCGACCGTGCGGTCCTTGAACGCCTGCTTCAGAACCGTGTAGGCGTGCTCGGACTTGGCGACGACCATCAGACCGCTGGTGCCGACATCGAGCCGATGCACGACGCCCTGACGCTCGGGAGCGCCACTCGTGGCGACACGGAATCCTGCGGCCGCGAGAGCGCCGACGACCGTGGGGCCCTCCCAACCGACCGAGGGATGCGCCGCGACGCCGGTGGGCTTGTCGACCACGACGATGTCGTCGTCGTCGTACACGATGCCGAGTTCGGGTACCGCGATCGGGACGATCTTCGGTGCTTCCTTCGGCTGCCACTCCACATCGAGCCACCCGCCGCCGCGGAGGCGGTCGGACTTGTCGAGAGTCACGCCATCCAACCGCACACCGCCTGCTGCGGCGACGTCGGCGGCGAAGGTGCGGGAGAAGCCCATGAGCTTCGCCAGGGCTGCGTCGACGCGAGTGCCGTCCAAGCCGTCGGGCACCGGCAGAGACCGCGATTCCACGGTCAGCGACCTTCGGATGCGGGAGCTGCACCCTCCGAGGGTGCATCGTCCTCGTCTGTGCGACCGGCGGGTGCGTCCGCCGGCATGACGTCGGCGTCGGTCTCGGTGGCGGCGACAGCCGCCGCCGCTGCGGCCTCTGCTTCCTCCTCCGTCTCGACCACGGCATGGTCATGCTCGCGCGTGCCGTCGAAGCGAAGCCCGAACACGACGAGGAGTGCGACCGAGATCATGCCGGTCACGATGAAGATGTCTGCCACGTTGAAGATCGCGGGCATCATCCACGGCATGGAGATCATGTCGACGACGTGTCCGACAGGGAAACCGGGCTCACGGAGCAGACGGTCCGTGAGGTTGCCCAGCACACCGCCGAGCAGGCAGCCGAGAACGACGGCCCACAGTCGGGATCTGATCCCGAACGCCTTCCAGATGATGATCGACGCCACCACCGCGAGGGCGATCGTGAAGATCCACGTCACCTCGGAGCCGAGCGAGAATGCCGCGCCGGGGTTGCGGACGTAGTACAGCTGAAGGAACTCGCCGAGAACCGGAACCGGCTCATGCAGAGGCAGGTTCTCGATGGTGAGGTACTTCACAAACTGATCGGCGGCCAGCACGAGCGCTGCGAGAATCGCAACGATCGCACCGGCCGCCGACCGACGAAGGGGCGGGCGTCCTGACAAGAGGCGCCTTACAGACCGATCGCGGAGACGGGCGTGGAGTCCGTGGACGCCGACTTCTCGTCGAGCTCTCGAAGCTGGCCCTCGATGTAGCCGCGCAGCTGCGAGCGGTAGTCGCGCTCGAAGTTGCGGAGTTCGGTGATGCGGGCTTCGAGCGTGTTGCGCTCGCGCTCCAGGCGTGCCGACTCTTCGCGCTGCTTCGCCTCGGCCTCGGTGCGGATGCGCGCGACCTCGGTCTCCGCCTCGGCGATGAGCGCGTTGCGCTTCGCCTCACCCTCGGCCACGTGCTCGTCATGCAGACGCTGCGCGAGCTCGATGATGCCGGCCGTCGCGGTCGCGGAACCCGTCGGAGCAGGCTCTGCAGGCACCTCGGCGACGGGCGCGGGGGCTTCGGTCGCGGCCGGAGCTGCCGGTGCGGCAGCCTCGGGAGCGGCGCCGGATTCGTACGCTGCCAGCTTGGCCTTCAGCTCGACGTTCTCCTCGAGAGCCTTGCGCCACTCGATGACGATCTCGTCGAGGAAATCGTCCACCTCGTCCGGGTCGAAGCCGTCCTTGAAACGGACGTGCTGGAACTGCTTGGTGACGACGTCATCCGGGGTAAGTGCCATGAGTGGCTCCTCTTTCGATGAGTTCGAATGCCAGTATCGATGTATGGCGTGGTCGTGATGTGGCGCGAACCCGGGGCGCGCACCTGGGTGCCAGCATAGCCCCCGCGCCACAGCGCCGCGATGTCGCGACACCCAGACTGCGGGAACTCGGGGCGTGCCCGACGGGAGAATCAGGCGGTGTTCGTCAAATGAAAAGCCGCACGATGTTCATCAGGATCAGTACCACCAGCAGGGTGAGCGTGAACCCGAAGTCGAGGGACAGCGACCCGATCCGCAGGGGCGGGATGAGCCGCCGGAAGAACCGGATGGGTGGATCGGTGACCGTGTAGACGGCCTCAGCGGCGACCAGACCGAAACCCTTCGGACGCCATTCCCGATTGAACATCGGGATGTAGTCCAGGATGAGGCGCGCGAAGAGCACGAAGATGTACAGCAGCAGCACCAGATGGACGATGCTCGCCGCGACGGAGACCAGCTCCACGAGTTACGACTGGTCGAAGCCCGCAGACTCAGCGTCTGCGTGTGCGATGCCCCCGTGGCCCGAAACCGCGATGTTCTCCGGCGAGAGCAGGAACACCTTCGAGGTGACGCGCTCGATACGGCCGTACAGACCGAGGGAGAGCCCGCTCGCGAAGTCGATGAGGCGACGCGCATCGGCATCGCTCATCTGGGAGAGGTTGATGATGACGGGGACGCCCTCGCGGAAGCTCTCGGCGATCAGCTGCGCATCGCGGTACTGCTTCGGGTGGACGGTGAGGATCTCGTTCACGGCTCCTGCAGACGGCTGGCGGACGGCGACGGGGCGACGCAGCGGCGTGACGGGAGCCGGTGCGGGCTCCTCGCGGTCACGGTCGCGTTCGCGGTGAGCGCGGGCAGGTGCCTGCGCCTCCTCCTCGTAGACCTCTTCCTCGTCGGCGAGGCCGAGATACACCATGGTCTTCTTCAGCGGGTTACCCATCGTGTCCTCCGGTTCGAACGTTTGGGGCTGGTCTTTTCACAGGTTAACCCCGGTCGGGCCGGGGGCCGGTGATTGCGGAGCCGATCCGCAGGTGTGTCGCACCGGCGGCGATCGCCTCGGCGAAGTCTCCGGTCATCCCGGCTGAGATCCAGGACGCGGCGGGCTCGGCGACGCGGACGGCATCGGCGATGTCGCGCAGCCGAGCGAACGCGGCAGCCGGTTCCTCATCGAGGGGCGCCACCGCCATCACGCCGCGCAGGCGCAGCGACGGGAGGGAGAGCACGTGCTCGGCAAGAGCCACCGCATCCGTGGGAGCGACGCCGCCTCGGCCTGGATCGTCCGTCAGGTTGATCTGGACGAGCACGTCGAGCACGTCGTCGCTCTCGGCCGCCCTGTGCAGGGCATCGGCGAAGCGGTCGCGGTCGACCGAGTGCACGACGTCGGCGCTGCGACGGATGGCGGCGGCCTTGTTGGTCTGGCCCTGACCGATGAAGTGCCAAGTCAGATCGAGAGCCGCCAACTCGGTCTGTTTCGCCGACAGCTCCTGCTGACGGTTCTCCCCGACCTCGCGCACACCGAGCGCACGCAGGTCGCGCACGAGGGAGGCAGGGTGGAACTTCGTCACCACGATACGGGTGATCTCCTCCCGCCCCCGCCCTGCGGCGCGCGCGGCGACGGCGATGCGTTCATCGATCGCCGTCAACCGCTCGGCCAGGCCCAGATGGTCCTGGCCGTCGACCGCCGAGGTCACTTCAGGAATTCGGGGATGTCGATGTCGTCGTCAGCGAAGGCCGGCTCGATGCTCGTGGTCGGCACGCGCTGCTGCACGGGCTCGGGCTTCGCCGTCTCGCTCTTGGTCTCGGACTCGTCCGGGAGGGCGACCTCGGGGAGCGTCGCGGCCGACGGACGCGAGACGACCATCGGGTCCAGACGGAGGGAGGGCTCCCCGCCGTCGAAACCGGCGGCGATCACGGTCACGCGGACCTCGTCGCCGAGGGTGTCGTCGATGACCGTACCGAAGATGATGTTCGCCTCGGGGTGCGCGGCCTCCTTGACGAGATCGGCGGCGTCGTGGATCTCGAAGATGCCGAGGTTCGATCCACCCTGGATCGAGAGCAGTACGCCGTGCGCACCCTCGATGGATGCTTCGAGCAGCGGCGACTCCACGGCCAGCTCCGCGGCCTTGATCGCACGATCGGCGCCGCGGGCGGAACCGATTCCCATGAGGGCCGATCCTGCACCCTGCATGACCGACTTGACGTCGGCGAAGTCGAGGTTGATCAGACCCGGGGTCGTGATGAGGTCGGTGATGCCCTGGACACCGGCGAGCAGAACCTGATCGGCGGTGGCGAAGGCCTCGATCATCGAGATGCCGCGGTCGCTGATCTCGAGGAGACGGTCGTTCGGCACCACGATGAGGGTGTCGACCTCTTCCTTGAGCTTGGCGACGCCGGCCTCGGCCTGGCTCTGGCGGCGGCGACCCTCGAAGGAGAACGGCTTCGTGACGACACCGATGGTGAGGGCGCCGATCGACTTCGCGATGCGTGCCACGACCGGGGCGCCACCGGTTCCGGTTCCGCCGCCTTCGCCGGCGGTCACGAAGACCATGTCGGCACCGGTCAGGGCCTGCTCGATCTCTTCGGCGTGGTCCTCGGCGGCGCGTCGACCCACCTCGGGGTCCGCACCGGCACCGAGGCCTCGGGTGAGCTCGCGGCCCACATCGAGCTTGACGTCGGCGTCACTCATCAGCAGCGCCTGCGCGTCGGTGTTGACGGCGATGAACTCGACTCCGCGGAGACCGAGATCGATCATGCGATTGACGGCATTGACGCCGCCACCGCCGACGCCGACGACCTTGATCACGGCGAGGTAGTTCTGGTTCTGGCTCATGGCCGGCCTCCGATTATTCGAGCCTGGAAAAGGGTGAACCTTAAACCTCAACTAGAGGTGTAAAGTATTTCCCGGTATTGCGTTCTCTTTGATCGAAGGTAAGCGCCGCCCGCCCTCGTGCGCGCGATCACGTGGGCGTGTCGCCCCATTCCCTCGCGAAAGCCGTCGGCGTTGCCGCGAAAGCCGTCAGCCGACGACGGCCACCTCGGGAGACGTGACGTCGATGGACGCCGCATCCGGGTTCTTAGCCATGGTCACCGAGAGTGTGAGCGCCTTGAGCGCCGACTCCTCCGCGCTCCCCCAGACCACGACCAATCCGGAATCGAGCGTCAGCGTCACATCGTCCGCGGTCGTCGCACGCACACCCGTGAGAGCGGCACGGACATCGGCCGGCAGCGCGCGCACGACGAGCCCGGCGCTCTGGAAAGCTCGCGACTCGACCCCGCCGTCGACGTCGATCACCGGCTGGCCCGCCGGCTGATCGGACGTGGTCGAGAGCGCGACGCCGGCGGCGTCGACGAGGGTGTATCCGGCGGTCGATCGGATGACGCCGACAGGCGTGCGCTCCACGATCCGCACCGTCAGGTCGTGCGGAGGGCGCGCTTCCAGCGCATACGTCTCGATGAGGGGAAACGCCAGCAGCGCGGCCTTCACCTCGCTGGTGTCCACGAGCGCGAGCGGCGTGCCGACCTGGTCGCCCAGAGCAGCCTCGATCGCAGCAGGATCGAGACTCGCAGCCCCGACCACGGTGATCTTCTCCACGGCGAACAGCGGACTGTACGCGGCCGCGACGCTGCCCCCGATCAGCAGGACCACCGCGCCGATGCTGCTCAGCCAGATGATCCGTCGACGCCGGGAACGCTGCGTGAAGCGCCGGATCTCGGAGCGGAGCGCCTTGCGTCTGGCCCGTGCCGCTCGCCACACGTCTCTCGTGGAGGTCGGCTCCGGCTCGTCGGCGACAGCCCCGGCGGCGCCGTCAGCACGAGGCTCCGGCACCGATTCATCCGATTCGGCCCGCGCTCCGACGAGGTCGTCGCTCCGACGACCGGGGCGCACCCGCCGTTCTGACGCGACGCCCTTCTCCGCCGGGTTCTCCGGGGCGGACGGAAGCGGTGCGGGACGGCGCATCGCTATGCCTCGTCGGTCTGGCGCAACGACTCGAGTACCTGCGGGATGATCTGGTAGACGTTGCCGCAGCCGAGGGTCACGACGAAGTCGCCGTCACGGGCGACCGTGGCGGTGTAGTCGGCCGCCTGCTGCCAGTCGGCGACGTAGTGCACATGGGACGGGTCGCGGAACGCGGTGCTCACCAGCTCCCCCGTGACGCCGGGCACCGGGTCTTCCCGAGCGCCGTAGACATCGAGCATCACCGTATGGTCCGCGAATTCCTCCAGGACGTCGGCGAACTCCTGATACATGTGCTGCGTGCGGGAGTACGTGTGCGGCTGCTGGATCGCGATGATCCGCCCTGACCCCGCGATGCTGCGCATGGCCTCGAGTGCCGCCCGCACCTCGGTGGGATGGTGCGAGTAGTCGTCGTACACCGTGACGCCCCGCTCGATACCGTGCTGCTCCAGCCGGCGCACGGTGCCGGCGAAGCCCTCGACGGCGCGCACGGCGTCGACGAGCGCGTACCCGAGTGCCCTGAGCACCGCGACGACCCCCGCCGCGTTGATCGCGTTGTGCACGCCGGGGACCGCGAGCTGCATGCGCACCTGCTCGTCCCCTTGGCTGATGGTCGCGGCGACCGGTCCGGCCGCGACGATGTCGCTGACACGCACGTCGGCGGTTTCCGCCTGACCGAATGTCAGCACGTTCGGATGGCTGATCCCGGCGCCGACGCGGAGCGCTCCGGCATCGTCGCTCGAGATGACGACGGCTTCGCTGGCGGCGTCGGCGAAGCGCACGAACGCGTCGTGGAACGCCTCCTCCGAGCCGTAGTGGTCGAGGTGGTCGGGGTCGACATTGGTGATGAGCGCCACCGCGGTGTCGTAGAGCAGGAACGTGCCGTCGGACTCGTCGGCCTCGACCACGAACAGGTCGCCCGTGCCCGTGGCGCTCGAGGTGCCGAGCTGCTCGATGACGCCACCGTTGACGAAGTGCGGGTCGGCACCGAGCTCGCGCAGCGCCGTGACGATCATCCCCGTCGAGGTGGTCTTCCCGTGCGCCCCCGCGACCGAGACCAGCCGTCGGGAGCCGATCAGCCAGTGCAGCGCCTGCGACCGGTGGATCACGTGGAGACCGCGAGCCTTGGCCGTCACGAACTCGGGGTTCTCGGGCCAGATCGCCCCGGTGTGCACGACGGTGTCGGCATCGCCGAGGTGTGCGGCGTCGTGGCCGACGTGCACGGTCGCCCCGGCGGCTGCCAGAGCACGCAGGTTGTCGCTGTCCGCACGGTCGCTGCCGGAGACGCGGATGCCCGCATCGAGGAACATCTTCGCGAGGCCGCTCATGCCGGAACCGCCGATGCCGATGAAGTGGGCGGCGGTGATCGTCTCGGGAATGGGGAGGGAGAGGTCGGGTCTGATCATGTCCGCTTCAGTCTACTTTTCTTCGCTGTTCTCGGCCGTGTCAGACCGCGTCCAGTGCGCGGTCGATCAGCCTGATCACGTTCTCGGTGCCGTTGCGTGTTCCCGCCGTCTCGGCGGCTGCGGCCATCCGGTCGAGCCTGTCCCTGTCTCCCAGCAGCGGCACGACGATCCGACGTACCGCATCGCCGTCGAAGGTCGCGTCGTCGAGGAGCTCGGCGGCACCTGCGGCCACCGCCGACCCCGCGTTCAGGCGCTGCTCGCCGTTGCCGACCGAATAGGGCACGTAGAGCGCGGGGATGCCCAAGGCGCTGATCTCGCTGACCGTCGCCGATCCGGACCGCGACACGATCAGGTCCGCCAGCGCGAAGGCCAGGTCCATGCGGTCGACATAGCGACGCAGTGCGTACCCCTCCACGCCAGGATCGGCGAGATCGCTGCGCTCGCCCGTCACGTGCAGCAGCTGCCACCCGGCCGCGAGGATATCGCGCCAGGAATCCGCGAGAGCCTCGTTGAGGCGCTGGGCACCGAGCGATCCGCCGAACGCGAGCAGGACCGGACGATCGGCGTCGAGGCCGAAGTACTCCGCTGCCTCCGCACGCGTCGCCTCACGATCGAGCGCGATGACCTCCTGCCGCAGCGGCATCCCGACCGTCTCGCTGCCCCGGAGCGGCGTGCCCTCGAAGGCGACGCCCACGGCGGCGGCGCGACGAGCCCCGAGCACGTTCGCGAGACCGGGCTTGGCGTTGGCCTCGTGCACCACGAACGGCACACCCTCGCGCCGCGCAGCCACGTAGGCGGGTGCGGACGCGTAACCGCCGAACCCGACGACGACCTCGACGCGGTGGCGTCGGATATGCGCGCGCACCTGAGCGATCGCGCGGCGGAAGCGCACCGGGAAAGCCGCGGCCTGGCGGTTCGGACGACGCGGGAACGGGACCTTGTCGACGACGAGCAGTTCGTAGCCTCGCGCGGGCACCAACCGGGACTCCAGCCCCTCGGCGGTCCCGAGCACGAGCACGGTGGCATCGGCGTCGCGTTCACGGAGCGCGTCGGCGACGGCGAGCAGGGGATTCACATGGCCGGCGGTGCCACCGCCGGCAAGGAGGTACGAGGTCACCTGGTGACCCTACCCCGCCCGGCTGATGGCTTCTCGACCGGCTTCTCGACGACGGGAATGGTGCGCGCGAAGGCGAGCAGCACCCCGCACGCGATCAGCACGGCGAGCAGCGCCGTACCCCCCTGGGACATGAACGGGAGCGGGACGCCCATCACCGGGAACACACCGATCACGACGCCGATGTTGAGCACGGCCTGACCGACGATCCACACGGTGATGCCACCGGCGGCGACGCGGATGAACGGATCCGGCGTCTTGCGGATCACGTGGAAGGCGCCGACGGTGAAGAACGTGAACAGGGCCAGGACCACGATGCAGCCGATCAGCCCGAGCTCCTCCCCGACGATCGCGAAGATGAAGTCGTTGCCGGCAGCGGGCAGCCAGCCGTACTTCTCCTGGGAGTTGCCGAGCCCGAGGCCGAAGATCCCACCCGATGCCATGCCCCAGATGCCGTGGATGGACTGGTAGCAGTCGCTCTCGTACAGCGCCATGTTGTCGCACGTCGCCGTGATGCGCCGCATCCGGTCCTGGCTCGACAGCGCATAGGCGAGGACGGCGACGATGCCGATCACCACCGGGATGATGAAGAGCCGGAGCTTGACGCCCGAGAAGAAGAGGCAGCCGAGCAGGATGAGCACCAGCACCATCGCGGTGCCGAGGTCCTTCCCGGCGAGCACGGTGCCGATCGCGAGCGCGCCGACCGGGATCACGGGGATGAAGACGTGGTGCCACGTGCCGAGCATCGCCTGCTTGCGCAGCAGCACCGCGGCGATCCAGAGCGCCAGCGCGAGCTTGAGGAACTCGGAGGGCTGCAGCGTGAAGCCGGCGATGTCGATCCAGTTCCGGTTGCCGCCGTCTTCGATCCCGAGCGGCGTGAACACCAGGAGCTGAAGGGCGACGGCGCCGAAGAGGGCGGGCCACGCCATCTTCTTGAGGAATGCGACGGGCAGACGGCTGATCAGGAACATCAGCGGGACGCCGAGGAGCGCGAACACCCCTTGGCGGAGAACCCCGCCCATCGGATCGGCGCCGCTGGCGACCGCGGTCGCACTCGTCGCGGAGAGCACCATCACCAGGCCGAAGAGGGTCAGCAGCAGAGCGGTCGACGCGATCAGGAGGAACTCGGTCGACACCGGAGTGAACCGGCGGCCGAGCGACACCCGGGCGGCGAGTCCGCCGGACTCAGAGCGCGGAGGGCGGGACACCTGCGTCATCGGCGCTCCCCCGGTCTATCCAGTCACGCACCGCCTCGGCGAAACGGTGCCCTCGATCCGCATAGCTCGAGAACTGATCGAACGATGCCGCCGCCGGGGCCAGCAGGACTGTGCCCTCGCCGTCGACGATCCCCGACGCGATCTCCACGACACGGTTCATGACCTGTCCAGTCTCGCCAGCATCGACCTCGAACACCGGTACCGACGGCGCGTGTCGCCGGAATGCCGCGACGACGGAGGTCCTCTCGACCCCGATCACGACCGCAGCGCGTGCAGTCGCACCGACATCGGCGACGAGGTCGGCGATGTCGACGCCCTTCAAGTCTCCCCCGACGACCCACACCGCACCGGGGTAGGCACGCAGCGATGACGCGGCGGCATGCGGATTGGTGGCCTTCGAGTCGTCGACCCAGGTGATGCCCGCATGCCGCGCGATGACCTGGATGCGGTGCGCGTCCAGGCGGAACGACTGCAGGGCGGAGTGGATGGCCTCGGGTTCGACTCCCAGCGAACGCGCCAGGGCGCTGGCGGCAAGGATGTTCTGCACGATGTGCGGAGCCGCGAGTCCGACCTCGTCCAGTGCCGCGATGGTCGTGAGCTCGAGCGCGCTGCGCGCGCGGTCGTCGAGGAACGCCCGGTCGACGACGAGTCCCTCCACGATGCCGAGGTCGCTCGGACCTGGGATGCCCAGATCGAACCCGATCGCGCGGGCACCTTCGACGACCTCGGCTTCTTCGACCATGAGCCGGGTCGCATCATCGGCCTTGTTGTAGACGCAGGCGACGCGGGTGTTGCGGTAGACCACGGCCTTCGCATCCCGATACGCCTGAGCGCTGCCGTGCCACACGAGATGGTCGTCGGCGAGGTTGAGGCACACGGCCGCGTGCGGGAACAGCTCACCCTCTGGCCGCGACTGGCCGAGGTACCAGAGCTGGTGGCTGGAGAGCTCGACGACGAGCACGTCGAAGCCGGCAGGATCCCGCACCGCATCGAGGACGGGCACGCCGATGTTGCCGCAGGGCGCTGCCCGGAGACCGCCTTCGACCAGCAGCGACGCCGTGAGCTGGGTAGTGGTCGTCTTGCCGTTGGTCCCGGTGATGAGTACCCAATCGGCCGGCGTTCCGTCGGCGCGGACCACCTTGTCGCGGACACGCCAGGCCAGCTCGACATCGCCCCAGATCGCGATTCCCGACTCCTGCGCCCAGCGGATCACCGGGTGCGACGGCGAGAACCCGGGCGAGGCGATGACCACCTCGGGGGCGAAGTCCACCAGCGCGGCCGGCACCTCGGCGAGGGAGCCGAGTTCGAGGCCGGCACCGATCACCGGGAGCAGACGCGCATACTCCTCCTCCGCGGACTCGCTGAGCACGAGCACCTGCGCACCGAGCTCCGCGAGGGTGTCGGCAACCGAGAAGCCCGTCATCGACAGCCCGAGGACGGCGACGCGGAGATCGCGCCAATCGGCGTTCCAGCTGGTGAGGCTGCTGAGGCGATCAGTCGACACGGGTGAGCCATTCGACGTAGAAGAGGCCGACGGCGGAGACCGCGAGGAGCCCGGCGATGATCCACATGCGCACCACGATCGTGACCTCGGACCAGCCGCGCATCTCGAGGTGGTGATGGAAGGGGCTCATCAGGAACAGGCGCTTTCCTCGCGTGATCTTGAAGTATGCGCGCTGCAGGATGACAGAGCCGGAGGACAGGACGAAGACGCCGGCGATCACCAGCAGGAGGAGCTCGGTGCGGGTCAGGATCGCCATCGCGGTGATGACGCCGCCGATCGCCATCGAGCCGACATCGCCCATGAAGACCTTCGCCTTGGGCGCGTTCCACCACAGGAATCCGATGAGGCTGGCGGCGACCGATGCGGCGATGATGGCCAGATTGAACGGGTCGCGCACCTCATAGCATCCGCCGAGGGCATCGGGATCGCCGCCGATGCAGGGCTGCTTGAACTGCCAGAATGCGATCACGCTGTAAGCGCCGACGACGATGACGCCGGCTCCGGCCGCGAGTCCGTCGAGACCGTCGGTGAGGTTCACGCTGTTCGAGGTCGCGACGCCGATGATCGAGATCCACACGAGGTAGAGGATCCAGCCGAGCACGACGCCGAAGGCGAAGAGGTTGAGCCAGGTGATGTCACGGAACAGCGAGATCGCAGGGCTCGCCGGCATCTGCCCCCATCTGTTCGGGAAGTTCAGAGCGACGATGCCGAACGGGATGATGACCAGCAGCTGGCCGATCACCTTGCGCCACCCCGACAGCCCGAGACTGCGCTGGCTGCGCACCTTCATGTAGTCGTCGATGAATCCGACGGCGCCGAAACCGACCATCAGCCAGATCACCAGCAGCGCAGAGAGCGCCGGGACCTCTCCGCTGACCAAGACGCCGGTGAAATATCCGACGATGGATCCGACGATGAAGATGACGCCACCCATGGTGGGGGTGCCGCGCTTCGCCTCGTGACTCGGGTTGTGGACCGACTCGGGGGTGCGGATGACCTGCCCCCAGCCCCACTTCCGGAAGAGCCGGAGGAAGACGGGAGTCAGGAACAGGGTGAAGGCGAGCGAGATCGCCGCCGACATGATGAGTGACCTCACGAGAACAATTCTCCCAGACGATCGCCGAGATGCCGGAGGCCCACGGAATTGGATGACTTCACGAGGACTCGATCACCGTCGCGGAGCTCGGTGCGGAGATACTCGAAGGCGGCGTCCTGATCAGGCAGGTGGATGGCCTCACTGTCCCAGGAACCCTCGCCGACGGCGGCGAGGTAGAGCCGCCGCGCCTCGGGCCCGACCACGACGATGCGTTGGATGTTGAGCCGCACCGCGAGCAGACCGATCCGGTCGTGCTCCTCTCCCGCGCTCTCGCCGAGCTCGGTCATCGCGCCGAGAACGGCGACGGTGCGCTCATCGGGGCCGGTGATCTGCGCGAGAGTCCGCAAGGCCGCGGCCATCGAGTCGGGGCTGGCGTTGTACGCGTCGTTGATGATCCGCACCCGGTCGCTGCCCAGCGGCTGCATGCGCCACCGCTCGGCGATCTCCACCGTCTCGAGTCGCGCGACCGCATCTGCGGGCGTGACGCCGACGACGACGGCTGCGGCGATGGCCGCCAGTGCATTGGACACGTGATGCGCTCCGAGGACGCGCAGGCGCAGCGCCAGGCGGTCTCCGCCGACCTCGACGGTGCAGGACGTGCCGAAGGCGGAGACGGCGATGTCGTGCGCACGGACATCGGCACTGGGCCCCTGCCCGAAGCCGACGACCTGCAGACCACGCGTTTCGGCGAGCTCCCGCATCGCGGCGACCCTGTTGTCGTCGATGTTGAGGACGGCGGTACCGGGAACCCGAGCCGCTTCGACGAGCTCTGCCTTGGCCTTCGCCGTGGCTTCGATCCCGCCGAATCCTCCCGCATGAGCCATGCCGACCATGAGCACGACGACGACATCCGGCTCGACGAGACCGGCGAGGTGCGCGATGCTGCCGGGTGCCGCTGCCCCGAACTCGCTCACCAGGAACCTCGTGTTCTCCGTGACGCGGAGCATCGTGACCGGGGCCCCGACCTCGTTGTTGAACGACTTGACCGGCGCGACCGTCTCGCCCTCGTCCTCGAGGATGCGCGCCAGGAAGTTCTTCGTCGTGGTCTTTCCGTTGGATCCGGTGATGCCGATGATGCGGAGGGAGCCTCCGGCACGCACGCGCGCCACGACCTCTCTTGCCAGCTCCCCCAGCGCAGCGACGGCGTCGGCGACGACGATCTGGCTGACCGGCACATCGACCGGGTGCTCCACGATGGCCAGCACGGCGCCGGCAGCGACCGCGGACCCCACGAATTGGTGTCCGTCGGTCTCCGCGCCGGGCTTGGCCACGAAGATCGAGCCGGGGACCATCGTCCGCGAGTCCGTATCGACGAGGCCGTCGACGACGGTCTCGGCGGTATCTTCTCCGGCCACGCGCAGATCACCGCCGATTGCGGCGGTGATCTCAGCGAGCGTCAGGGCGATCATTTCATCTCCATGCGCGGCTCTCGCCGACTATCCGAACTTGGGAAGGAGCTCGTCCATCGGGACAGAGGACGGCATCACGCGATACGTTTTCATCACCTGCGTCATCGCCTTCTGGAAGGCGGATGCGGTGGCCGCGGACGATACAACCTTAGTCGGCTCGTCGAGGGTGACCACGACGACGTACTGGGGATCGTCCACCGGCGCGAAGCCGACCATGCTGGTGTAGTACACGCCGTTCTTGTAGCCGCCGTTGACGGGGTCTGCGACCTGAGCGGTACCGGTCTTGCTCGTCACACGGTAGCCGGGGACCTGGATCCGCTCGGCGTTACCACCCTGAACGGCGACGTTCTCGAGCATGCGCGTGATCTCGGACGCGGTCTGCTTCTCGATGATCTGCTCGTGCTTCGGCTTGTCGGGCGAGGCGACGCTGCCGTCCGCCTTCGTGCACGACTCGACCAGCGAGAGGTCGATCTTCTCACCGCCGTTGGCGATCGCCTGGTACGCGCCGGCGAGCTGCGCGGCTGTGACCGTGTAGTACTGGCCGAACGTCGTCGTGTAGAGCGACTGGCTGTCCCATTCACTGACCGGGTGCAGCGTGCCGCCGACCTCGGAGGGGAAGTCGATCGTCTTGTGCCCGACCCCGAACCGCTCCAGGTAGTCGTAGCGCACCTCGGGACTCACCATGGTGCCGAACTTCGACAGCGCGACGTTCGACGAGTCGATGAGCCCGCCGGCGAGGGTGTAGTTGTACGCCGGGTGGTTGAACGCGTCGTTGATGACCGCGCCGTTGGGGAATGTCTCCCGCGACGACGCCGTGACGGTGCTCAGGGGCGTGAGTCCGGCACCCTCGATGGCGGCGGCGGCGGTGATCGCCTTGAAGGTCGACCCCGGCTCGAAGTCCCTGTGGAAGATCTGGCTGTACCGCGTCTCCGGCGTCGAGGAGTCGAGGTCGTTGGGGTCCAGGGACGGCCACTCGGCCGCCGCACGGATCTTCCCGGTCTTCACCTCGACGACGGTCACGGTGCCACCCTTGGCACCCTGCTTCCGTGCCTCTTCGCCGACCATCTGCTGCAGATACCACTGCAGATCGCTGTTGATGGTGAGCTGCACTGAACCGCCGTCGACGGCCTCCACCGTGCGCTCGCTGCCCGGG
The DNA here is from genome assembly GCF_053618035.1 of Microbacterium sp. NPDC055665. NCBI lineage: Bacteria > Bacillati > Actinomycetota > Actinomycetes > Micrococcales > Microbacteriaceae > Microbacterium > Microbacterium sp. NPDC055665. The sequence goes on from NZ_JBSHGY010000004.1 coordinate 215,743, forward strand.
ATCACCACGCCGTTCGCGCCTCGGCGGTACGACTCCTCGCCATCGATCGGCGCAAGGCACTCCTCGCCCAGCTTCTCGACACCGGCCTGGGCGGTCCCCGAGCCGTCGAGGAAGCCGAGGACGTTACCGGCGACCGCGCCGTTCGGGTAGACGCGGGTCTCTCTCGCCTCCATGTGGAGGTAGGCGAGCTTCAGGTCGCGCAGCTCGATGTACTGCTCGGTGGTGAGGGATTTCTTCAGCGGCGCGTACTGACTCTGCGAATCCTTCGCGAGTGCATCGGCGACGAGCGCGCGCACCTCGTCGCCCGTCTGCCCGGTGATGGCCGCGATCTTCTCGGACGCCTCCGCCCAGGGCACCTTCGGATCCTTCTCCTCGAACTGTGTGATGACGAGCGGGCTGAGTTGCGCGTCGTACACCATGACGCTCGATGCGAGGACGGTGCCACCGGCATCGACGACCGAGCCGCGCTGACCGGAGATCGTGTCCCCCACGCCGATCTTTGTGAGCGACTGCGCGACGTGCTCGTCGGCACTCACGACCTGGATGTCGACGAGGCGCACCACGAAGGCCGCCAGCACGGACAGGATGACGGCGAGGGCGACGACGGTGCGTCGCCGCGGTCCGCGGGTGGCTCGTGTCGTCATGGCTTTCTCCGTCGATCGTGTGTGTTCAGCGTGTCGTGGGGCTCGGGAGTCCGTCGGTGATCGCCGGCGGCAGGTCCTGAGTGGTCTGGCCCGTCGCTCCTGCATCGGTCGCCGTCTTCGTCGGCGTGGGCTTGACGATGAGCGAGTTGCTCACCGCACCCGCGCCTCCGGGGTTGACGGTGGAAGTCCAGTCCGCGCCTGCGCCGGTGCCGAACACCGTTCCATCGCTGAGGCGCAGGTACGACGGCGATCCCGCCACCACCATCCCGAGCCCCGCCGCGCTGTTGGCGAGCACCTGGGGTGAGCTCAGCCCGGTGAGCTCCTCCTGGAGCGCGTGGGTCTGCAGATTCAGTTCACGCTGCTGGGATGTGAGGCCGGCGAGCGTGAAGGAGTCCTGCGTGATCGCTAGCGACAGCGCGACCTGGACCGCGCCGATGGCCAGGGCACCGCCCAGGGCGACCAGTGCGTACGCGAGCTTGGGTTTGCGTCGGACGGCAGGCTGGGTGACCGGTTGAAGCCTCCGCTGCGGCTCACGTGCCGGGGCGACCGGCTGGACCGGTTTGCGGACGACGGCGTTCAGGCTCATGCGCTCTCCCGCAGCTTCTCGGCGGCGCGAAGACGCACCGGGATCGCACGCGGATTGCGCGCGCGTTCTTCGTCGGAGGCGAGTTCCGCCCCCTTGGTGAGGATGCGGAACTTCGGAGCATGCTCGGGAAGCTCGACAGGGAGCCCTGCCGGAGCCGTCGAAGCTGCGGCAGCGGCGAACGCCTGCTTGACCAGGCGGTCCTCGAGCGACTGGTACGACATCACCACGATGCGTCCGCCGACACCGAGCGCGTCCATCGCGGACGGGATCGCGTCGGCGAGCACGTTGAGCTCCGTGTTCACCTCGATGCGCAGGGCCTGGAACACGCGCTTGGCCGGATGCCCGGCGCGCTGAGCAGCAGCCGGCGTCGCGGCGATCAGGATCTCGACCAGCTGGCCGGAGCGGGTGATCGGCTGCTTCTGCCGGGCGTCGATGATGAAGCGCGCGTAACGACCGGCGAGCTTCTCCTCGCCGTACCGCTCGAAGATGCGCCGCAGATTGCCCTCGCTGTACGTGGCGATCACGTCGGCCGCCGTGACGCCCTTGGTCTGATCCATCCGCATGTCGAGCGGCGCATCCTTCGAATACGCGAACCCGCGCTCGGCTTCATCCAGCTGCAGCGAGGAGACCCCGAGATCGAAGAGGATGCCCGCCGCGCCCTGGGCGTGCAGGCCGATCTCGTCGTACACCGTGTGCACGAGCGTGACGCGGTCCTTGAAGCGGGCGAGCCGCTCCCCCGCGATGCGCAGGGCGTCGGTGTCGCGGTCGAGCCCGACGAGACGAATGTTCGGGAAGCGCTCGAGCAGCGCCTCCGAGTGGCCGCCCATGCCGAGCGTGGCATCGACGAGCACCGCTCCGTCCGCCTGGAGGGCAGGAGCGAGCAGCTCGACGCAGCGGTCGAGCAGTACGGGGGTGTGAATGTCTCGGAGGTTCATGATCTTTCTCGGGGTGACCTTCGGCTCTGATCCCCCTCCGCTTCTCGACCCGGCACCGGGGAAGTGTGTCGGGGCGGGAGCGGCGGGGCATCACAGCCGTGGTCAGAAGAGTCCCGGAATCACCTCCTGCTCGAGGTCGGAGTAGGTCTCCTCGCCGGCGGCGAGGTAGGCGTTCCAGCTCTCGGCATCCCAGATCTCGGCGTGGGCGCCGACTCCGGTGACGATGAGCTCCTTCTGCAGTCCTGCGTACTGACGCAGATGCGCGGGGATGGTGATGCGGTTCTGACTGTCGGGCATCTCCGCGCTCGCACCGGAGAGGAACAGTCGCATGAAGTCACGCGCCTGCTTGTTGGCGAGCGGGGCCTGGCGGATCCGCTCGTGCATCGTCTCGAATTCGGCCGTGCTGAACACGTAGAGGCAACGCTCCTGGCCACGCGTGACGACGATGCCGCCGCCGAGGTCCTCGCGGAATTTCGCAGGAAGGATGACCCGTCCTTTGTCGTCCAGCTTCGGTGAGTGCGTACCCAGCAACATCGGCCATCACCCCCTCTCCGTCCGGCCAACTCGAGGTGCGCCCCACTTTACTCCACTTTCCTCCACTTACCTACGACCAATCCGCAGAATCAGGGGCGAGGACATTCCGGGCGCGCCAAAGAACCGCGGAATTCCGCGGTGGAGGAAGGTGGAGCGCCAGTGGAGGATCAGCGAGGGCTCGCGTTAACGACAGAAGCCCGGATGCTCAGCATCCGGGCTTCTGTCATGAAAGATCTGGGGGGTCAGTGACCGTCCTGGCGCCGATCCCAGCGGTCGTTCATCCGATCCATGAACGAGGCGGAATCCTGACGCTTCGAGGCGGTGCGTTCACGAGGCTCTGAGGGAGTCGATCGGCGCACGGGCATGACGGCGATCATGACGCCGGCGAGCATCGCCGCGAATCCGATCACACCGACCACGATGCCCCACACTCCGCCGAGGATGACACCGGCCACGAGGCCGCCGACTCCGGCGAGCAGAAGGAGAGCACCGTAGACCAGATTTCGGTAGCTCAGTGCACGGTCGCCGGACGGCGCGCTGACGACGTCGGCATCGTTGTGAAGGAGATGGCGTTCCATCTCGTCGAGCAGACGCTGCTCCTGTTCGGAGAGTGGCATTTCGTCCCCCTCGGGTATCGTGCGTTCCATTCTACGCGCGCCCGGGCTCCCGGGGCTAGCAGTTCGATGTCCCCATGCTTTACGTATGCTGGGAGTCGTGCCGTCTTCCTCCCCCGTCCCCGGTGCGGTCGCCGCGCGCCTCGACCGATTCCTCACCCGGATGCGCGAGGAATCCTCGGAGTACGGACCGGATGCCGCCTCTTTCCTTGATGCCGCTGCCGGCACGCTCGAAGGAGGGAAGCGCCTGCGCGCCCGGTTCTGCCATGCCGGATGGCGTTCCGTCGCCCGCTTCGACGACCGCGATGCGAACGAGACCGACGCCCTGTGGGACGTCTGCACTGCGCTCGAGATCTTCCAGTCGGCCGCCCTCGTGCACGACGACCTGATCGACAACTCGGATACACGCCGCGGGCGGCCTGCCGCCCATCGCGCGCTCGAGGCGGCGCATCGGTCCGCCGGCTGGTCGGGAGACGGCGAGGCCTTCGGGCGCGCCTCGGCGATCCTCCTCGGAGACCTCCTCGTCGCGTGGAGCGATGACCTGCTCGAGTCCGCGCTGGACGCGCAGCCCCACGCTCGGGCGGTGCGCTCCGAGTACGCGCGGATGCGACGGGATGTGACCACCGGCCAGTTCCTCGATATCGCCGAGGAGTCGGCCTGGAGCGTCAATGACGGTCGGCTCCACGCCGAGAGGGCGTTGCGCGTCGCGTCGCTCAAATCCGCCCGCTACAGCATCGAGCAGCCGCTGGTCCTGGGCGCCGCCCTCGCCGGCGCCCACACGGATCAGACCGCGGCGCTGCGTCGCTTCGGCCACCCGGTCGGCATGGCGTTCCAACTCCGCGACGACGTGCTCGGCGTCTTCGGCGACGCCGCCGTCACAGGGAAACCCGCCGGGGATGATCTCCGTGAAGGCAAGCGCACCGTTCTCGTCGCACTCACCCGGCAGACTCTGGACGCATCGGCGAGGAACCTCCTGGACGAGATGCTCGGCGACCCGGACCTGACGACGCAGCAGGTGTCGTTCCTGCAGGCCACCATCGCCGACTCCGGTGCACTGGACGAGGTGGAGGCGATGATCACCGAATACGCTCGCGAAGCAGACCGGGCTCTATCCGGCGCACGGCTCGACAACGCCGCGGTCGGCGATCTGCGCGAGCTCGCGCGAGCCGCCACCGTGCGCTCGGCCTGACGTCGGCTCGCCTCAGGCGAGGGTGCGCGCGAGTCGCCGGACCGCGCTCTTGTGGCCGGCCAGCAGCGCATCGATCGGCGATCGGCCGAGGGTCTCCTCCTCCGCGAGGAGCCAGTCGATGAGCTCGTCGTCGGTGAAGCCGGCATCTTGGAGCACGATGATCGTTCCCCGCAGCGAGCTGAGCGGATGCCCATCGACGATGAACACCGCAGGAACCGCGAAGACGCCGCTGCGACGCGATCCGACCAGATAGTGGTCGTCGATCAGGCGGCGGACACGACCGAGGGGCTCGTCGAGCACCTCGACGAGCTCGGGCATCGTCAGCCACGCGACGTCAGCGGCGGCAGGGGTTCCAGCAACGTTCTCAGACACGTTGCCAACTATCTCATCTCTGCACGGGCGTCGCATGTCACCCCTCCAGTCACATCTGTCACTTGCGTCACTTCTGTTGACTTCCGTTTACATCCGTGTCAGCGTGAAGTGCTCGAAAAGGGGGCCCGCCTTGAGAACCAAGACCGCCACGCGTCGAACGCGAAACCTGCAACTCGGAGTGCCTGCCGCCGTTCTCGGCGCTCTCGCCGCCACTCTCTCCGCGGCGCCGGCAGATGCCGCAGCGGCCACCGATCTCACCCCGGTCGAACGTCAGCGCAGCACACCCGTACGGGTGGTGCCCGCCCAGGCGGTGCCGGCGAGCTATGTCGTGCGCCCGGGCGACACGGTCTCATCCATCGCGTCGAGATTCGGGCTCCGCACCGTCGATGTGCTGACCTGGAACCATCTCTCCTGGCGCTCGGTGATCTACCCGGGTCAGACCCTCACGCTGCGGACGGCCGCTGCGGCGCCCGCGGCCACCCCTGCCGCTGCTCCCGCGCCGACCGCCGCCGCACACAAGGTGGTCGCGGGTGACACCGTGTACGCCATCGCACAGAAGTACGGAACCACCGTCGACGCGGTTCTGGCCGCGAACGGGCTCACACGCGCATCGGTGATCTACCCCGGCCAGAGCCTGGTGGTCGCCGGATCCGCTGCGCCCGCCGCCGCGCCGGCCGCCGCGCCCGCTCCCGCTCCTGCGACTGCAGCCGCCGCGGCCCACACCGTCGTCGCTGGCGACACCGTCTTCAGCATCGCCCAGAAGTACGGCACCACGACGCAGGCGGTCTTCGCCCTGAACGGACTGGGGCCGACCTCGATCATCTACCCCGGTCAGAAGCTCGCCGTCCGTGCGGCTCCGACTCCCGCACCGGCGACAGCCGCAGCAACCACGGGCGGACAGCGGTCGGCGACCCTCGACGGCGAGCAGGCAGCGAACGCGGCCCTCATCATCCGCGTCGGCCGCGAACTCGGGGTCTCCGATCGGGCGATCGCCATCGCGCTCGCGACCGGCATGGTGGAATCAGGACTCCGCAATCTCGACTGGGGCGACCGCGATTCCCTCGGCATCTTCCAGCAGCGTCCGAGCACCGGGTGGGGAACGCCGGCGCAGATCATGGACGCCGACCGCAGCACCCGCGTCTTCTACGGCGGTCGGACCGACCCCAACGGACATGTCACGCGCGGCCTGCTCGACGTCGCCGGATGGGAGAGCATGCCTTTCACCTCCGCCGCGCAGGCCGTGCAGATCTCGGCCTATCCGGACAAGTACGGCCAGTGGGAGACGCAGGCCTACAGCTGGCTCGCCCTCCACGGCTGACCACTTCCATAAAATCCGCAGGGTCGAGAGGTGAGCCGCTCCCCTGTCTTTCAGGCAGTTCTCAATAGAATTCTGACGTGACGACCAATCAGCAGGCCGACCCCCTCATCGGGCGGCTTGTCGACGGTCGGTACCGCGTGCGCGCCCGGATCGCGCGCGGAGGGATGGCCACGGTCTACGTCGCCACTGACCTCCGCCTCGAACGGCGGATCGCGCTCAAGGTCATGCACGCGCATCTCAGCGACGACTCGGCTTTCCAGAGCCGCTTCATCCAGGAGGCCCGAGCCGCCGCCCGCCTGGCGGATCCGCACGTCGTCAACGTGTTCGATCAGGGGCAGGACGGCGAACTCGCCTACCTCGTGATGGAGTATCTGCCCGGCATCACACTGCGCGAGCTCCTGCGCGAGCAGAAGCGCCTCACCATCCCGCAGACGATCACGATCATGGACGCGATCCTCGCCGGTCTCTCGGCAGCACACCGCGCCGGCATCGTGCATCGCGACGTCAAGCCGGAGAACGTGCTCCTCGCGGAGGACGGCCGCATCAAGATCGGCGACTTCGGTCTCGCCAGAGCGACCACGGCGAACACGGCGACCGGGCAGCAGTTGCTCGGGACCATCGCCTACCTCGCCCCGGAGCTCGTGACCCGCGGGACCGCCGACGCCCGCAGCGACATCTACGCCCTCGGGATCATGCTCTACGAGATGCTCGTCGGCGAGCAGCCGTACAAGGGCGAGCAGCCCATGCAGATCGCGTTCCAGCACGCCACCGAGTCGGTGCCGCGTCCGAGCGTGCGAAACCCCGCCGTGCCGGAACAGCTCGACGAACTCGTGCTCTGGGCCACCGAGAAGTCTCCCGACGAGCGCCCGGACGACGCCCAGCAGATGCTCGAACGTCTGCGCGAGATCGAGCGCGAACTCGGCGTCACCCCGACAGCGGCGAGAGCGACCGCTCCGCAGCACAGCCATGGCGACTCCGGCGACCTCACCAAGGTGATGCCGGGGACGATGGTCATCGCAGACCCGACCGCTCCTGTCCCCGCCGAGATCGACAACGCGACGCTCCTTCGACGACGAGCATCGAAACGGCGAGCCCGCGGGGCGTTCCTGCTGACACTGGTGCTGCTGCTGGCGGTGCTCGCCGGCGGCGTGGGCTGGTGGTTCGGGTCCGGGCCCGGCTCGCTCATCGCCGTGCCGGGTGTCGCGGGAAAGACCTACGACGAGGCCGCAGCGCTCCTGGTCGACGCGGGGTTCGTTCCGACGCAGAAGGACGCGTCGTCCGTCGAGGTCGAGGCCGGAGCGGTGATAGAGACCGATCCCGAAGAAGGCGCACGCCTCGACAAGGGCACCACCGTCACGGTCGTCGTGTCATCCGGTCCCGCGTCTCACGACATCGATGCGGTCGCCGGGGTGGCAGTGGACGACGTCCGCTCGGCGCTGCAAGCCGCCAACCTCGAACTCACGGAGGACGAAGAGTACTTCGGCGACCTCGACGACGGCAAGGTCATCAACGTCCGCATCACGCCGCGCGACGGCGGAGACGCGTTCGGCTGCGCCGAGGGCTGCACGGTCCACGAGACCGACACCGCGACGATCCAGGTGTCCCGAGGCCCTGTTCCCGATGTCAGCGACCTGAGCGTCGCCCAGGCGACCGACGCTCTCACGGGCAAGGGGCTGAAGGTCAATCCGGAGAGCCTCTACCAGACCAGCGACAACATCGGGAAGGACCGGGTCATCGGGATCGCCGACCGGCCGTCGGAAGGCGCCTGGCGCCCGGGCGAGACCGTGCAGCTCATCATCTCCCAGGGTCCCCCGCTGTTCGACGTGCCGGATGTGTCCGGAATGACCCGCGACGAGGCGACGGGTGCGCTGAACGAGGCAGGCTTCAAGTGGTCCTACACGAGCGGCACGGGGCTCCCGGACTCGGTGTGGGATCTCTTCGCCAACGAGAACACGAAGGTCGAGTCGTACAGTCCGACCGATGCCCAGCGCAAAGGGACGACCATCACGCTCACGATGAGCTTCTCCGGCTGAGGCCGGATAGACGAAAAGGGGACCGGAAGACGATTCCGGCCCCCTCTTCGTATCGAGCGTCAGCGCTTCTCGAGCTCCTCGGCCACGAGGAACGCCAGCTCCAGCGACTGCATGTGGTTCAGGCGGGGGTCGCACAGGCTCTCGTAGCGCGTCGCGAGGGCTGCCTCGTCGATCTGCTCGGATCCGCCGAGGCACTCCGTGACGTCGTCACCGGTGAGCTCGACGTGGATGCCGCCGGGGAAGGTTCCCACAGCGCGGTGCGCCTCGAAGAACCCGCGCACCTCGTCGACCACGTCGTCGAAGCGACGCGTCTTGTAGCCGGTCGGCGTGGTGATGCCGTTGCCGTGCATCGGGTCGGTGACCCACAGCGGCTGCGCACCGGAGTCGCGGACGGCCTCGAGCAGCGGCGGCAGAGCGTCGCGGATCTTGCCCGCGCCCATCCGCGTGATGAAGGTGAGTCGACCCGGCTCGCGCTCGGGGTCGAGCTTGTCGATCAGCGCCAGAGCGGTCTCGGGCGACGTGGTCGGACCGAGCTTCACGCCGATCGGGTTGCGGATCTTGGAGAAGTAGTCGACGTGCGCGCCATCGAGCTCACGCGTGCGCTCGCCGATCCAGAGGAAGTGCGCGGAGGTGTTGTACGGGGTGTCCGTGCGGGAGTCGATGCGCGTCATCGGGCGCTCGTAGTCCATCAGAAGGCCCTCGTGCCCGGTGAAGAACTCCACCCGCTTGAGCTCGTCGAAGTCGGCGCCTGCCGCCTCCATGAACTTGATCGCGCGGTCGATCTCGGCGGCCATGCGCTCGTAGCGCTGGTTGGCCGGGTTCTGCGCGAAGCCCTTGTTCCACGAGTGCACCTCACGAAGGTCGGCGAAACCGCCCTGAGTGAACGCGCGGATCAGGTTCAGCGTGGACGCGGCCGTGTGGTATCCCTGCAGCAGGCGACCAGGGTCCGCCGTGCGAGAGCCCTCGGTGAAGTCGTAGCCGTTCACGATGTCACCGCGGTAGGCCGGCAACGTTACGTCTCCTCGGGTCTCCGAGTCGCTCGAGCGCGGCTTCGCGAACTGGCCGGCCATGCGACCCATCTTCACGATCGGCATCGAGGCGCCGTACGTCAGCACCACGGCCATCTGCAGCACCGTCTTGATGCGGTTGCGGATCTGCTCGGCGGTCGCCCCGGCGAAGGTCTCGGCGCAGTCTCCGCCTTGCAGCAGGAAGGCCTGGCCGGAGGCCGCACGAGCGAGACGGTCGCGGAGGTTGTCGACCTCACCCGCGAACACCAGCGGCGGGAGACCCGCGATCTGACGGGAGACGTCGGCGACGCGGTCCGCGTCAGGCCACTGCGGCTGCTGCTTGATGGGAAGCGAGCGCCATGCATCAAGGGCTTCGATGTGGTGCGGGAGCATGCGTTCCAGCCTAGTGGTCGCGCGTACCGCCCAGACGCGCGCGGGGGGGCTATGTGACGCGGGTCGGGAGGCGGTCCTTGACCGTCGACGCGTAGACGTCTTCGTAGGTCTGTTCGCCGAGCCGCTGCAGGGCCACCATGATCTCGTCGGTGACGGATCGGAGGATGTAGCGGTCGTTCTCCATACCGGCGTACCGGGAGAAGTCGAGGGGCTCCCCGATCACGATGCCGACGCGGACGATGCGCGGCAGGCGCCTGCCGATCGGCATCGCCGTATCGGTGTCGACCATGATCACCGGTACGACCGGAACCTTCGCCTCCAGCGCCATCCGTGCGATCCCCGTGCGGCCGCGGTACAGCTTGCCGTCGGGACTGCGCGTGCCCTCGGGGTAGATGCCGAGCAGGTCGCCGCCGCCGAGGACCTGCAGCCCCGTGTTGAGGGACGCCTCGGAGGCCTTGCCACCGGAACGGTCGATCGGGATCTGACCGGTGGCCTTCATGAAGAACTTCGTCGCCCACCCTTTGAGGCCGCGCCCGGTGAAGTAGTCGCTCTTCGCCAGGAAGGACATCGGACGGTCGATCACCAGCGGCAGGAAGATGGAATCGGCAAAGGAGAGGTGGTTGCTCGCGAGGATCGCCGCACCGTTCGCGGGCACGTTGTTCCGCCCCACGATCCAGGGGCGGAAGACACCCTTGACCACGGGGCCGATAACGACGTACTTCATCAGCCAGTAGAACATCGAGGTGAAGTCTAGCGCCGCCGCGAGCCGCACCCCGGAGTTCTCGCGTTCTCGACCTTGGAAGCGACTGAGTCTCACCTCGGGCGCGACCGGATTCCATGCCCTACACTCGAAGGACACCCGTGCCCGACCGGTACCGAAGGAGCTGCCGTGGTCCAGTTTGAAGTCCCCGCGATCGTCCCCGCCGATCCCGACGCGAACGTCGCCGACCTGCTGGTGAAGCGTGTCGAAGCCACTCCGGATCGTGCGCTCTTCTCCGTGCCAGACGGTGACGGGTGGCGCGACATCTCGGCCGCCGACTTCCAGACCGCCGTGGTCGCACTGGCGAAGGGTTTCGCCGCGGCCGGCATCCAGCCCGGCGAGAAGATCGGCTTCCTCGCGCGCACGACGTACGAGTGGACGCTCGTGGACTTCGCGCTCTTCTATGCCGGCGCGGTGATGGTGCCGATCTACGAGACCAGCTCGCCGTCGCAGATCCAGTGGATCCTCGAGGACTCCGGGGCGATCGCTCTGATCGTGGAATCCCCGGAGCACTTCGCCCGCGTCGATGAGGTCCGCGGAGACCTGCCGCTGATCCGCGAGGTCTGGCAGCTGCACCTCGGGGCCATCGACACCCTGACCGCTCAGGGCGCGTCGGTGAGCGACGCAGAGATCGAACGACGCCGCACCCTCGCCGTCGGTTCCGACATCGCGACACTCATCTACACCTCCGGCTCCACCGGTCGGCCGAAGGGGTGCGTCCTCACGCACAGCAACTTCGTCGAGCTGTCCCGCAACTCCGCCAAAGCGCTCGACGCCGTCGTGCAGACGCCGGGCGCCTCGACGCTCCTCTTCATCACCACGGCGCACGTGTTCGCTCGGTTCATCTCGATCCTCGACATCCACGCCGGCGTCCGCACCGGGCATCAGCCCGACACGCGTCAGCTCCTGCCGGCTCTCGGGTCGTTCAAGCCGACCTTCCTCCTCGCCGTGCCCCGCGTGTTCGAGAAGGTCTACAACTCGGCCGAGCAGAAGGCCGAGGCCGGAGGCAAGGGCAAGATCTTCCGCGCCGCCGCCGACGTCGCCATCGAGCACTCGAAGCTGCTCGAGGCAGGCAAGAAGATCCCCTTCGGGATGAAGCTCAAGTTCGCCCTCTTCAACAAGCTCGTCTACAGCAAGCTCCGCGAGGCGATGGGCGGCAACGTGATGTACGCCGTCTCGGGCTCCGCTCCCCTGGGCTCCCGCCTCGGACACTTCTTCCACAGCCTCGGCGTGGTCATCCTCGAGGGATACGGTCTCACCGAGACGACCGCACCGGCGACGGTGAATCTGGCGGACAAGTCGAAGATCGGGACCGTCGGACCTGCTCTCCCCGGCGTCGGCGTCCGTCTCGCCGACGACGGCGAGATCGAGGTCCGCGGCATCAACGTGTTCAAGGAGTACTGGAACAACCCCGAGGCGACAGCCGAGGCCTTCAGCGAGGGCGGCTGGTTCCACACCGGCGACATCGGCAGCTTCGACTCCGAGGGCTTCCTGACGATCACCGGTCGGAAGAAGGAGATCATCGTCACGGCCGGCGGCAAGAACGTCGCTCCCGCAGCGCTCGAGGACCCGATCCGCGCCAACCCGATCATCGGACAGGTCGTCGTCGTGGGCGACCAGCGTCCCTTCATCTCGGCGCTCGTCACCCTCGACCCCGAGATGCTCCCGACCTGGCTCGCGAACAACGGCCTCGACGCCAAGATGTCGCTCGCGGATGCGTCGAAGAACACCGCTGTCCGCACCGAGGTGCAGCGCGCGGTGGACATCGCGAACGCCCATGTCTCGCGCGCCGAGTCGATCCGGAAGTTCACGATCCTCGACTCGGAGTGGACGGAGGCATCCGGTCACCTGACGCCGAAGCTCTCGATCAAGCGCAACATCATCATGAACGACTTCGCCGACGAGATCGCCGCGATCTACGACGAGCCCGTGGCGACGACCAACGTGGCGATCGGCGGCTGACGCTCGCCCCCAACCACCCCTTCATGTACGAACCGGCCCCCTGTGCGCGTGCGCAGGGGGCCGGTTCGTTTGCAAGAGGGTGGTTCGGCGGTCAGAACCAGGCGCTCTCGCGCACCTCGCGCATGGCGACCTTGCGTGTCTCCGGATCGAGGCGCGTCAGGAAGAGCTTGCCGTCGAGGTGATCGGTCTCGTGCTGCAACGCCTGGGCGAGCAGACCCTCCCCCTCGAGCACCACCGGTTCGCCGTCGAGGTCGATGCCCTCGACCCGCGCCCACGGGTAGCGCTGGGCGTCGTGCCAGAGGCCAGGCACCGAGAGGCATCCCTCCCCCGTCGGCTGCGGCTCGCCGCGCACCTCGGTGAGGACGGGGTTGAGCACGTATCCGATATCGCCGTCGATGTTGTAGCTGAAGGCACGGAGCGCGACACCGATCTGCGGCGCGGCGACGCCGGCACGCCCGGGGAGCTCGACGGTGTCGACGAGGTCGGCCACGAGGGCCCGCACACCGTCGTCGATCTCCTCGATGGGTGCGCAGACGCTGCGCAGAACCGGGTCGCCGAAGATACGGATCTCACGCACCGACATCAGGCGGCCTTCGCCCGCAGGCCCTCGACCAGCAGTGCCGCCAACTCTCGGGCGGCGATCCGGGTCTCCGGGAGCAGGTTCGCGAACACGATCGTCCCTCCGCCGGCGATCTGCGGGTCATAGGGAACGCGGACGACGCTTCGCGCGCGGGTGGCGAAATGCGCCTGCAGTTCATTCAGTCGCACCAGCGGGGTTCCCGGTGTCGACTGGTTGAGGACCACGATCGCATCGCGCGCCTGCTCCGCGTAGCCGTTGGTCTCGAGCCAGGTGAGGGTCTCGGAGGCCAGCCGCGCCTCGTCGACGCTGAGTCCCGAGACGATGACGATCTGATCGGCGAGATCGAGGGTGGCCGACATCACCGAGTGGACGATGCCGGTCCCGGTGTCCGTCAGGACCAGGGAGTAGTAGTGCGCGGCGACGTCGGCGACATCGCGATAGTCGCTGTCGCTGAAGGCTTCGGCGATGCGCGGGTCGGAGTCGGAGGCGAGCACGTCGAGTCGTGTCGCATCCCTCGCGACGATGGCCGAGATGTCGTGATATCCCTTGACGTCGTCGTGGATCCGGACCAGATCGCGCACGGACTTGCTGTGGTGCGGACGCACGATGCGCTCCGCCAGCGTGCCCCGATCGGGGTTGGCGTCGACGGCGATCACCCGATCCTCACGGGCGTCGGCCAGGGCCATGCCGAGCAGGGCGGTGATCGTCGTCTTGCCGACGCCGCCCTTGCGCGAAAGCACGGGGACGAACCGCGCGCCGCCGGCGAGCGGAGCGGCGATCCTCGCCGACAACGCCTTGCGCTCACGTGCACGACGGCCGTCGCCGATGTTGATGCGCCGCCCCGAGACGGCGTAGAGGAAGTGGCTCCACGCTCCCTCCGGCTCGGGCTTCGAGACCCGGTGGGGGTCGAGCAGCCGGTCTGCGGTCAGGAGGTCGGCCGATTCCCTCGAGGAGTCGCCCAGATCATCCAGGCGCTTGGATGTGAGCGTGACGTCGACTCGCGGCGCGGAGCGCACGGGCTGAGACGCGACGGACTTCTGGTCATCGGGAGTGGACACGGATCTGTTCTCCTTCTGGACGGACGCTCGCGCGGGCGTCGGTGCAGCGACCTTCGGTGCAGCGGGCGCCGATGCAGCAGGCGCCGATGCGATGTCGGCCTTCGCTCTGGCGAGGAAGCGCTCGGCGGTAGCCGCCTCTTCGGACCGATCGCCGACGTCGTCCGGCGTATCGACCTGCGCGGTGGCGTCGGGCTCTTCGATGATCACGGCATCGATGATGTTCTCGGACCGCGGATGGACGAGCGGAGGGGAAGACACCGGGGCGTCGTCGATCGCGGTGGCATGGACGCCCGACGGCTCGACGACCTCGACTTCGGGCTCCTCGACCTCGGGCTCGGGCTCCTCGACAACCGGCGCCGAGCGCACGAGATCTTCGGTCGCGGCCTTCTTCGGGGCCGGGATCGCGCCCGCTGCCTTCTCCTTCTTCGGCTTCTTCGCAGCGGTCGCGCGCTCCATCGGAGCAGCGGTCTTGTGCGGGGAGGACTCCCCCGGTGCCAACGGCTTGACGGTGGATGCGGGGTGCGCCTCGGACTGTGCGGCGACGGGTGGGTCGATCACGAGATCGCCGACGACCTCGCCCTCGATGACCCCGTCGTCGGTGAGGTCGTCGTCCTCGTCCTTGGGCAACGTCACACTCACCTGCGCGGTCCCGCCGAGGATGCCGATGCCGGCCGTGTCGAGCGATGCGGCCTCATCCAGCATCCCCAGCGGGTTCTCCTCGGGGTCAGCAGTGTTCTTCGGTGTCACGATCTCGCTCCCAGCCTGCGCGGGCCTCGGGATGCGCACACAGTGCGCAGGCCTCGCCCGCACAAGATTAGTGCGCGGGGCGGATCACGACCAAAAGATCTCCCGCGTCCACCTGCTGCGTCTCGGCGATCGCATGGCGTTCGATGATGCCGTCGACGGGTGCGGTGATGGCCGCTTCCATCTTCATCGCCTCGATCGACGCGACGGGCTCGCCGGCTCGAACGGTCGCTCCGACCTCGGCCTTCAGGGTGACGACGCCCGAGAACGGAGCCGCGACCTGCCCGGGGACAGAGGTGTCCGCCTTCTCCACCTCGTGCGCATCGACGGCGATCGCGCGATCTCGCACGAACACGGGGCGAAGCTGGCCGTTGAGCGTCGTCATGACGGTCCGCATGCCCTTGTCGTCCGCCTCACCGATGGCTTCGATGCCGACGTAGAGCTGCACTCCGCGATCGATCTCGATCATGTGCTCCTGCCCGGCGACCAACCCGTAGAGGTAGTCGCTGGTGTCGAGCACCGAGAGATCGCCGAACAGCTCACGACGCTCCGCGAATTCCGCGCTCGGTCCGGGGAACAGCAGGGTGTTCAATCGTGTCCGTCGCTCGGCGCTGGTGCCGGCGAGTGCCGCCTCGTCCTCCGACGTGATCTCCGTGAGGCCGAGTCGCACCGAGCGTCCGGCGAGAACTTTGGTACGGAAGGGCTCCGGCCACCCGCCGGGAAGATCACCGAGCTCACCCGCCATGAAGCCGACGACCGAATCCGGCACGTCGTACTTCTCCGGGTTCGCCTCGAAATCGGCAGGATCCGCCTTCACGGCGGCGAGGTGGAGCGCCAGGTCGCCGACCACCTTCGACGAAGGGGTCACCTTCGGCACGCGGCCAAGGATCCGGTCGGCGGCCGCGTACATGTCCTCGATGAGCTCG
This sequence comes from Microbacterium sp. NPDC055665, assembly GCF_053618035.1. Classification (NCBI taxonomy): domain Bacteria; kingdom Bacillati; phylum Actinomycetota; class Actinomycetes; order Micrococcales; family Microbacteriaceae; genus Microbacterium; species Microbacterium sp. NPDC055665. The sequence continues at coordinate 231,398 of NZ_JBSHGY010000004.1, forward strand.
AAGTCGTCCGCCAGGCCCAGCGCCTTCGCCTGCTGACGCAGGTTCGAGAGCTGACCGCCGGGGATCTCGTGGTGGTAGACGCGTCCGGTCGGCCCCGGAAGCCCCGACTCGAACGGCGCGTACGTCCGACGGACCGCTTCCCAGTAGGGCTCGAGATCGGACACTCCATCGAGCGGGATTCCGCTGTCCCGCTCGGTGTGCGCGAGAGCGGCGACGAGCGAAGACAGGGACGGCTGGCTCGTGGTTCCGGACAGAGGTGCCGACGCCGCGTCCACCGCATCGACGCCCACGGCGCTGGCTGCGAGGAGCGTGGCCAGCTGACCGCCCGGGGTGTCGTGCGTGTGCAGGTGCACCGGGAGGTCGAACCGCTCCCGCAGCGCCGCGACGAGCTTCGCGGCGGCCGCCGGGCGCAGCAGACCCGCCATGTCCTTGATCGCGATGATGTGCGCGCCCGCCTCGACGATCTGGTCGGCGAGCTTCAGGTAGTAGTCGAGCGTGTAGAGGTCTTCGGCGGGGTCGAGCAGATCGCCGGTGTAGCACAGTGTCACCTCGGCGACGGCCGTGCCGGTCTTGCGGACGGCTTCGATCGCCGGCCGCATCTGCTCGACGTCGTTGAGCGCGTCGAAGATGCGGAAGATGTCGACGCCACTGGCGGCCGCCTCCGCGACGAACGCCTCGGTGACCGCTGTCGGGTACGGCGTGTAGCCGACCGTGTTGCGCCCGCGCAGGAGCATCTGGATCGCCACGTTCGGCAAAGCGGCACGTAGCTTGTCGAGGCGTTCCCACGGGTCCTCGCCGAGGAACCGCAGGGCGACGTCGTAGGTCGCACCACCCCAGGCCTCGACGGACAGCAGGCCGGGGGTCAGCCGCGCCAGGTAGGGGGCAGCGGCGACGAGGTCTTTCGTGCGGACCCGGGTCGCCAGGAGGGACTGGTGCGCATCGCGGAAAGTGGTGTCGGTGATCGCCAGGGCGGTCTGCTCGCGGAGGCTCCGGGCGAAGCCCTCCGGCCCGAGTTCGAGGAGCCGCTGACGAGAGCCTGCCGGCGGCTCCGCGGTCAGATCGACCGTCGGCAGCTTCGACGAGGGGTCGATCACACCCGGGTGGGCGCCGTGCGGCTTGTTGACGGTGACGTCGACCAGCCAGTTCAAGTACTTCGTCCCGCGGTCCTTCGAGACCCGACCGCGCAGAAGCTCGGGACGCTCATCGATGAACGAGGTGCTCACATCGCCCGCGATGAACGCGTCATCCTCCAGCAGAGCCTGCAGGAAGGGGATGTTGGTGGAGACACCGCGGATGCGGAACTCCGCCAGCGCACGACGTGCTCGGGCGACGGCTGCGGGGAAGTCGCGACCACGGCAGGTCAGCTTCGCCAGCATGGAGTCGAAGTGCGGGCTGATCTGCGCGCCCTGGTGGACGGTTCCGCCGTCGAGACGGATGCCTGCACCGCCGGGCGAACGGTAGGTCGTGATCTTCCCGGTGTCGGGGCGGAAGCCCTGCGTCGGGTCCTCGGTCGTGATCCGGCACTGCAGCGCCGCGCCCCGCAGATGCAGGTTCTCCTGCTGCAGGCCGAGGTCCGCGAGGGTCTGACCGGACGCGATGCGCATCTGGCTCTGCACGAGGTCGACGTCGGTGACCTCCTCGGTGACCGTGTGCTCCACCTGGATGCGCGGGTTCATCTCGATGAAGACGACCTCGCCCGTGCGCTCCCCCGCCGTCTCGAGCAGGAACTCCACCGTGCCGGCGTTCTCGTAGCCGATGGACCGTGCGAACGCGACCGCATATCCGTGCAGCGCGGTGCGGACGCTGTCGTCGAGGTTCGGCGCCGGAGCGATCTCCACGACCTTCTGGTGACGCCGCTGCACCGAGCAGTCGCGCTCGAACAGGTGCACGGTCTCGCCGGTCTTGTCCGCGAGAATCTGCACCTCGATGTGCCGGGGGCGCACGACCGCTTGCTCGAGGAACATCCGGGCATCGCCGAAGGCGCTGGCCGCCTCGCGCATGGCCTCGGCCAGCGCGGGGGCGAGATCGCCGAAGGATTCGACTCGGCGCATGCCGCGTCCGCCACCACCCGCGACCGCCTTGGCGAACAGCGGGAATCCGATGTCCTCGGCCTGGGCGACGAGAGCATCGACGTCATCGGAGGCCTCGGTGGAGCGGAGGACGGGTACACCGGCTTCGATCGCGTGACGCTTGGCCTCGACCTTGTTCCCCGCCATCTCCAACACGTTGGACGGAGGTCCGATGAAGACGATGCCGTTGGCTGCGGCCTTCTCGGCCAGCTCAGGGTTCTCCGAGAGGAACCCGTACCCGGGGTAGATCGCATCCGCACCCGACTCGAGAGCGACACGGATGATCTCGTCGACGTTCAGGTACGCGCGGACAGGATGTCCGCGTTCACCGATCTCGTAGGCCTCATCGGCCTTGAGCCGGTGCACCGAGCCGCGGTCCTCATGCGGGAAGACCGCGACGGTGCGCGCCCCCACTTCGACTGCCGCACGGAATGCGCGGATCGCGATCTCGCCGCGATTCGCCACAAGGATCTTCTGGAACATGCACACCTCTGAAAGCTCGATGCGCAGCGTTTTCGATGCGCATGGGGCGGGGCTGAGTGTTCCCTCAGCCTAGGGGAAGGTAACGTGGTGTCCGTGCACGTACTCAGCGTCAGCTCTCTCAAGGGAGGCGTCGGCAAGACGACCGTGACACTCGGGCTGGCCTCAGCGGCTTTCGCTCGAGGAGTCCGGACTCTCGTCGTCGACCTCGATCCGCAGTCCGACGTCTCCACCGGGATGGACATCCAGGTGGCCGGACGACTCAACATCGCCGACGTCCTGGCGAATCCGAAGGAGAAGGTGGTCCGTCAGGCGATCACCTCCAGCGGCTGGGCGAAGGTCCACCCCGGCACCATCGACGTGCTGATCGGAAGCCCCTCCGCTATCAACTTCGACGGACCGCACCCGAGCGTGCGCGACGTCTGGAAGCTCGAGGAAGCGCTCGCCTCCGTCGAGGCCGACTACGACCTCGTGCTCGTCGACTGCGCGCCGTCGCTGAACGCCCTCACCCGCACGGCCTGGGCCGCGAGTGATCGCGTCATGGTCGTCACAGAACCCGGGCTCTTCTCGGTCGCCGCAGCCGACCGTGCGCTTCGCGCGATCGAGGAGATCCGTCGCGGCCTCTCTCCCCGGCTGCAGCCGCTCGGCATCGTCGTGAACCGCGTGCGCCCGCAGTCCATCGAGCACCAGTTCCGCATCAAAGAGCTGCGCGACATGTTCGGCCCCCTCGTGCTCTCCCCGCAGCTCCCGGAGCGCACCTCCCTGCAGCAGGCGCAGGGTGCCGCCAAGCCGCTGCACATCTGGCCCGGTGATTCCGCACAGGAGCTCGCCGCCGACTTCGATTCGCTGCTCGATCGCATCATCCGCACCGGACGGATCGCCGTTCCCGAGAGCGGTCCGCAGAGCTGACACCCGCCACGCGCACAGCGAAACGGCCATCCTCATCGAGGACGGCCGTTTTCTGTATGACGGGACGTGCGATCTAGGCGGAGCGCTTGGTCCGGCGGGCCGAGAGTTCGTCGACCGGATCCGGAGCGGTCGCGTCGAACGCGACGAGCGTCGACTCCACCTCGCGGAGGACCTTGCCGACCGCGATGCCGAAGACGCCCTGGCCTCGGCTCACGAGGTCGATGACCTCATCGTTCGAGGTGCACAGATAGACCGAAGCGCCATCGCTCATGAGGGTCGTGCCGGCGAGATCGCGGATACCCGCGCGTCGCAGCTCTTCCACGGCGGTGCGGATCTGCTGCAGAGAGATGCCCGTGTCGAGAAGGCTCTTCACGAGCTTGAGCACGAGGATGTCGCGGAATCCGTACAGGCGCTGCGAACCGGAACCGCTCGCTCCGCGAACGGTGGGTTCCACCAGCTCGGTGCGCGCCCAGTAGTCCAGCTGACGGTAGGTGATGCCGGCGGCACGAGCGGCGACCGCACCGCGGTAGCCGACCTCGTCGTCCATGGCCGGAAGACCGTCCGTGAAGAGGAGTTCGGGTACGAACCGCGGGTCTGCTGCGAGCTCATCCGCATTCATCTGAAATCCTCCCTGGAACGGTTATCTTCCACGGTAGAGCAGTGCCTGGGCACCGGCAATCACATCCGCGGGACCGCGAAGGTGTGTCGCAACCAGTTCGTTACGAAAGCACGCGCGACAGCGCGTCCTTCACGAAGAGCGAGCGCACTTCGTCGATCCGCGCGGCCAATTCCGGCGCCAATTCACTGGCCTTGGCCCGCGACGGCGCATCCGTCCGACGCAGCAGTGCGGACATCGCCGATTCGATGAGCGCGACCTCGCGGTCTGCTCCCTGACGCAGCGAGCGCAGGTGCCGGGGCTCGATGCCGTGGCGGTCGAGGGCGACGAGACCACGCAGCAGCGTGACCGTCGCCTCCGGGTAGCTCTCCTGCGCGACGATGACGCCGGTGCTGATCGCGTCGTTGAGCAGCTGCGGACCCGCGCCGGCCGCAGCCAGCAGCTCATCGCGTCGATATCGGCGTGGCGCCGGCGCGATGGAGGGCGGCGGAGCGAGCGGAGCGGCCTCCCCGCCGGCATCGACCTCGTCGAGCTGCTCGCGGATCACGCTCAACGGAAGGTAGTGGTCGCGCTGAAGAGTGAGTCCGAGACGCAGTCGCTCGATGTCCGCCGCGGAGAACTTGCGGTAGCCGGATTCCGTACGAGAGGGGCTGACGATGCCCTGCACCTCGAGGAAGCGCAGTTTGCTGGAGGTGAGGTCGGGGAACTCCGGTGTGAGCCGAGCGAGGACCTGGCCGATGCTCAGCAAGCCCGCGGACGCGGAACGTTCGCGGGCGGGAGTAGCCGCCATCAGTCGTTCGCCGCCGCGCGATCGCGAGGGGAGGCGAAGAAGTTCAGGCGGAACTTGCCGACCCGCAGTTCGGAGCCGTCGACCAGCGGGCTGCGGTCGACGCGCTCCCCGTTGACGTACGTTCCGTTGAGCGAGCGTTGGTCGATGATCTCGAACGTCGACCCGGTGCGGGTGATCTCCGCGTGACGACGGGACACGGTGACGTCGTCGAAGAAGATGTCGGCCTCGGGGTGACGGCCGACCGTGGTCACGTCGGTGTCGAGGAGGTAGCGGGCACCGGCGAGAGCGCCGGAACGGACCAGCAGCAACGCCGATCCTGCGGGCAGGGCGCTGATCGCACTCTGCTCCACGTCGGTGAGTTCCACTCCGAACGGCACGAAAGACAGGTCGGAATCGTGCCCGAACGTCTGCGTCACGTCGTGTCTCTGCTCACCGGAACGGTGGATCGCGGCTTCTCCGGCCGGTCGGCTGTCGCTGTCAGTCACAGTGCCCTCCTTGGTTTTCCAGACTAACGGATGCCGAGGCGCTCGCGGGAGGCAGCTTGCGTACTCAGCCATCACATACCGCGGATTCATAGGGTGGACTCGTGAAGATCAAAGCTCTGCGCCATCCGGCCGCCCCGATCACCCTCGCCGTGACACTGCTCGCTGCGTTCCTCGTTCTCTTCTCCCCGGTCTCCGCCTCCGCGCACGACGCGCTCGTATCGTCGTCTCCGGCCGCCGATGAGTCGGTCGACACCGTGCCGGAAGAGCTGACGCTCACCTTCAGCGCGAAGCTCATCGACGGCGAGGGCGCGACCGAGGTCGTCGTCACCGCCCCCGACGGCTCCTCTGTCTCCGATGGCGCAGCGACGGTCGACGGCGCGATCGTGACGCAGCCGCTGCGGGGCTCGGGTCCCGCCGGCGACTATCACGTCATCTGGAAGGTCGTCTCCAGCGACGGCCACCCCACCTCCGGCGAGTACTCCTTCACCGTGACCGTCGGAGACGACGCGACACCGACCGAGGAACCCACTGCCGCCCCCACCACCGCGGCGCCGACGGCCGAGCAGACCGCAGCCCCCGAGGCGACCACGACCCCGGCAGCGGATTCCGACGACACCACGGACGGATCGCCGTGGGTCTGGGTGCTTGCGATCGTCGCTGTCCTGGTGGTCGCCGGCGTGGTCATCTGGATCGTCCTGAGCCGTCGCCGTGGCGGTTCCGCGTCCGGTTCCGACGCCCCGACGGAGCGATAGGCTTAAGGCATGCCACACTACGACGTCGTCATCCTTGGTGCAGGTCCTGGCGGATACGTCGCTGCGGTTCGCAGCGCGCAGCTCGGTCTCTCCACCGCCATCATCGAGGAGAAGTACTGGGGCGGTGTCTGCCTCAACGTCGGCTGCATCCCCTCCAAGGCTCTTCTGAAGAACGCGGAGCTCGCACACACGCTCAACCACAAGGCCGAGTTCTTCGGCATCTCGGGTGAGTTCACGATCGACTACGGCAAGGCGTTCGACCGCAGCCGTGTCGTGGCCGACGGTCGCGTCAAGGGCATCCACTTCCTGATGAAGAAAAACAAGGTGACCGAGTACGACGGTCGCGGCACCTTCACCGGTCCGAAGGCGATCTCGGTCGCCAAGGCCGACGGCACCACCGAAGAGGTCACCTTCGACAACGCGATCATCGCGACCGGCTCCAAGGTCCGCCTGCTCCCCGGAGTGCAGCTCAGCGACAACGTCGTGACCTACGAGGAGCAGATCCTCAGCCGTGAGCTCCCGAAGTCCATCGTCATCGTCGGCGCCGGTGCCATCGGCATGGAGTTCGCCTACGTGATGACGAACTACGGCGTCAAGGTCACCATCATCGAGTTCCTCGACCGCGCGCTCCCCAACGAAGACGCCGATGTGTCGAAGGAGATCACGAAGCAGTACAAGAACTACGGCGTCGATATCCTCACCTCCACCAAGGTCGAGTCGGTCGTCGACAACGGCTCGTCCGTGACCGTCTCCTACACCGGCAAGGACGGGCAGCAGTCGTCGATCGAGGCCGACAAGGTGCTCATGTCGGTCGGCTTCGCCCCGAACATCGAGGGCTTCGGACTCGAGGCGACCGGTGTCAAGCTGACCGAGCGCGGCGCGATCGACATCGATGACCACATGCGCACCAACGTCGAAGGCATCTACGCCATCGGCGACGTGACCGCCAAGCTGCAGCTCGCCCACGTGGCCGAGGCGCAGGGCGTGGTCGCGGCCGAGACCATCGGCGGCGCCGAGACGCAGACGCTGGGCGACTACCGGATGATGCCGCGCGCGACGTTCTGCTCGCCGCAGGTCGCCTCGTTCGGTCTCACCGAGCAGCAGGCCAAGGATGAGGGACGCGAGATCAAGGTCGCGACGTTCCCGTTCATGGCGAACGGCAAGGCGCACGGCCTGGGCGAGCCGGTCGGCTTCGTCAAGCTGATCGCCGACGCCGAGCACCTCGAGCTCATCGGCGCCCACATGATCGGCCCGGACGTGTCCGAGCTGCTGCCGGAGCTCACGCTGGCCCAGAAGTGGGACCTCACGGCGCTCGAACTGGCCCGCAACGTGCACACGCACCCGACGCTGTCGGAGGCGCTGCAGGAGGGCTTCCACGGCCTCGCAGGCCACATGATCAACTTCTGATCCACCCTCTCGAAGGCCCGGTCCCGCGCAATGCGGACCGGGCCTTCGTGCGTCAGCGGCACGAGCGTCAGAGGCCGTGCGTCAGAGGCCGTGCGTCAGAGTCCGCGCATCGTGAGGAGCCCGGCCGTCCAGCCCCGGACCGGCGGCGCGCCGAGCGCGCGCATCAGCAGCTCCCTGCCGCGGACCACGGGCATCGGCGCCAGAGCACCCATCGACATGTAGAACGCCGAGCGACGCTGTGCGCGCGAGGCGGAGCGCAGCACGTGCCACTCGAATCTCGCCAGCTCCGGCATCCGATGGGGCAGCGACCGCACGAGCTCGGACGCGAGACGTCGGGCGTCCACCCAGCCCAGGTTCATCCCCTGCCCGCCGATCGGACTGATCTCATGCGCGGCATCCCCGAGGAGCACGACCCGGCCCCTGGTCAGCCGTGTCGCTCGGTGCTGCGCGGCGACGAAGGAGGTCGGCTCCGCGTCGGGCGGGAGCTCGATGCCGAGCCCGGTGCGCGCCTCGATCGTCCTACGGAAGGCATCGGCGTGGTGCAGGTCCTCTCCCACGCCGTGGCGGACCACCCACCGCCTGCGTCCGCCGGGAAGCGGAAACGACTCGACGAGACCTGCGGGTTCGCAGTGCAGCACCGCACGGTCCCCCGCTCCGGGGTCGTCGATGTCGATCATCGAGTACGAGGCACGCCCGGCACGACGTCGCCACCCGACGTCGAGATCCCCGCGGAGACGGCTCCGCACGCCATCGGCGACGACCACCATCGACGCCGTGTACTCGCGGGGGCCTCCAGCGGTCTCCCCCGCCACCAGCACGGCATCCGCGTCCTGCCGGAGAGTCCGCACGGTGCATCCGGAGATCAACGCATCCGGCGAGAGTGCCTGCACGCGGGCTCGGAGCAGCGCGCTCGTCCGCGGCTGCGGGAGGATCAGGACGGGACGGTCCGGCGCGAAGGTCAGCGTCGCGAGTGTCCGTCGGCGGCTGCGTACCTCTCCACCGTCGAGCCGCAGCGCTTCGGACCGGACGTCCGTGCCGATGCCGACCGCATCGAGAGCATCCAGCCCCGGCCGATGGATGCCGATCGCTCTGGTCCGAGCGTCGGCATCCGTCTGCCGCTCGCAGACCACCACGCGCAACCCGTCCTGCAGCAGCAGACACGCCAGGAGCAGACCAACGGGGCCTGCTCCCACGATCAGCACGTCATGATCGGGCACTGCCTTCCTCCCACCGCAGCTCCAGTCGCGAGGGCAGTCCCCCGCGGACGGTCCACCCGGTCGGAGCGATCGCCGTCAGCTCGGCGGCCGTGTACGAGCGACGGATGCTGATGAGTCCGTCCTCGCGGATGAACGAATCGGCGAGGAGGGTGCGCGAGATCGGCCAGGTCGCGGCAGCGAACAGCACGTGAGCGGTCCGGCTCCGGGCGATGTCGTGGTGGGACACCAGCCCGTTCGGCGCGACGAGTCGCACCGAGTCGCTGAGCATCGTCTGAAGCTCGTCTGCGTCCAGGTGGTGCAGCACGTGGTTCGACAGCACGACGTCGTAGGTGTCGCCCGCGTCGACCAGCTCGGAGGTCAGCGCGCGTCGGTAGTGGATGCCGGCCCCGCGGTCGTGCGCCGAGGCCCATCGGATCGCGCGCTCGTCGGCGTCGAGAGCGGTGATCTCGGCGTCGAGCCCGTCGCGACGCAGCCGCCCGGCGAGCAGGCGGCAGAGGTCTCCCCCGCCGGCACCGACATCGAGGATGCGCAGTCGCCCCGACCGCTCCGCGCGCGGCCGGATGTCGCGACGATAGAGCGTGCCAGGACGGGAGACCAGCGCATTCACGAAGCCGAAACGTCCGTAGGTCCGTGCGAGCATCCGTGCATCGGCGTGCGGGTCGTCCATCAGCTCAGGGGTGTCGACGTCCCTGACCGCCAGGACTGGACTCATGAGGTCGAAGGGGCGACGACGGTGAACAGCGCGCTCTCGGCCGTCAACCCCGGGCCGAAGGCCATCGCGGCGACGCGTTCCCCCGCTGCAGCCTCTTCCTCCTCCAGGATGCGCTTGAGCACGAAGAGCACGGTCGCACTGGACATGTTGCCGTTCTCGCGCAGGACTTCGCGGGCGGGGTGCAGCTGCGCATCGCTGAGATGCATCCGCTCCTGCACTCGGTCCAGGATGCTGCGGCCGCCGGGGTGGATCGCCCAGTGCTCGACCTTCTCCCCCACCCGCCCCGCCTCGAAGGCCTCGGCCATCTCCGCATCAGCGGAGTACAGCGGCCGGAGGGCGCCGATGATGGTCTCCCCGATGATCTGCGGAACGGCGGTGGAGAGGATCATCTCGAAACCGCTGTCGCCGATCGTCCAGGCCATGTCCTTCTCGCCCTCCGGCGCGATGGCCGTGTGGAAGCGGTCCAACCGCAGGGCGGGTGAGGCCGACGCAAGGTCCCGGGCCGTGACGATGCCGGCCGCGGCGCCGTCGGCGAACAGGGAGGAGGCGACGATCGTGTCGGGGTTCTCCGAGGAGCGCAGATGCAGAGTGCAGAGTTCGACGCTGACGACCAGGACCACCGCGTTCTCGTCGGCGATGCAGAACTGACTCGCCGCCCGCAGCGCCGGCATGGACGCGTAACAGCCCATGAACCCGAGATGGAACCGCTGAACGGCGTCGGACAGCCCGAGTGCGCGCACGATCTCGTACTCCGGGCCGGGAGCGTGGAACCCGGTGCAGGACACCGTGATGACGTGCGTCACATCCTCCGGGCCGATCTCGGGGTCGGCATCCAGGGCTTTCCGTGCGACGTCGACGAAGAGCTTCGCAGCCTCGCGGGTGTAGATGTCGTTGCGTGCCTTGGTGCCCGGGGCCAGCAGCTCTCCGGAACGCCGGTCGAAGAAGACGGGCTCGGCCACGTCGGATTCGAGCGACAGCTCGTCGATCACGGTGTGGCGGCGGTCGATGCCCGAGACGTTGAACGACGTCGTGACGATCCGCTGTGCCAAACGCCCGAGGTCGGGCTGCTGGGCGAAGACGTCGCGCACCTGCTCCTGGACGAGAACGGTGTCGGGGACGATCGTCTGCAGCGATCGGAGCACAGGCGGTCGACTCATGCTGTCACTCAAGCATGCGGTGTCGCCCCGGGGGAAGGGGTTGCGTTCGGCCCTGCGTCTGACTAGAAGCCGAGGGCGCGGGCGAGCTTGGAACCGGATGCCGATTCCCGGCCTCCCGCGGCCAGGACGGCACGCTCCACGGCATCGAAGAAGGCGGCGCGCGCGCCGTCGTCGGCCGGAGCTGCGGGACCGAGTTCCATCTCCCACTCCCGCCATTCGCGCTGCACATCGCCCCGGAGATCCGTCGCCTGCACCCGGTCGTCGACGAACTCGGCCACGACCCCGGCTGGGCCCGTGAGGAGGTAGGCGGTGCGGTCGTTCCGGATGCGGGCGAGCGGGGTGAGCGGAGCGGTCGTCCATGCGGACACGGTCTCGGCCACGGCCGCGGGCAGCGCATCGCCCTCACCGAGCGGCCAGCCGAGTTCGAGACGGCCGTCGCCCTGTCGCGGTCCCTTCACGTGCCAGCCCTCGTCCGGACCGCCGGTGCGACGGCGCAGCGCCACCCCGGCACGGGCGAGATCTCCGTCGGCGGTGTCGAAGTACTGCGCGTCGAGCGCCCGGGCCTCCCCGGCGGTGACGGCGTCGACCCCGGGAATCGCTTCCCAGACCGGCAGCGGGGTCTCACCGTCGACGTCGTACTTGCGCTCGACCTCGACCGTGCGGGACGGTTCAGTCATCGTCGTTGAGAGTGAGATCCTCGAGAGACTCTTCGAACCAGTAGTCGACCTCGGTCGGCCCATCGGTCGGGCCGGTGTTCTGCGGTTCGCTGCGGCGGTTGTACACCACCTGCGTCTCGCTGTAGGGGACGATCAGCTTGTCGTCCGCGTCGCCGAGGGGGATGATCTGCCCGTCGAGCGGGCCGCCGTGAAGCCGTGCAAGTGCCATGTGCTTCAGGGTAGCCCCGACATCGGACTATCCGTGCGAGACCCGGCGGATTCAGCCCAGGACGACACCGAGGAGAGCACCCGCGATCATCCACGGGCCGAAGGCGATGCGGGTGGCACCGTGCGCTCGGCGCAGGAGGATGAGCACGAGTGCGTACAGCGCCCCGAGCACGAAGGCCGAGGCGGCGCCGATCGCGAGCGACTGCCAGCCGTGCCAGCCCAGCGCGAACCCGATGACCGCGGCGAGCTTCACGTCGCCGCCGCCCATCCCGGCACGGCTGATCCCGCGCAGCACGGCGTAGAAGCCACCCAGGATCACCATGCCGAGGAGGGCGCGGAGGAACGCGGTGCCCTGCCCCGTGACCAGCGCGTCGAGGGCTGCGAGCAGGATCAGCACGGCGAGCGTCGGCAGCACGATGCGATTCGGGAGGCGGTGGGTGCGCGCGTCGATCACGATCAGCCATGCGCCGACGCCCGCCAGCATGACGTGCACGAGTGAGATGAGTGCGAGTCGCGGGTCCATAGGCGCAGGTTAGGAGATCCGCGGTCCAGACGCCGGTGGCCTGTGGAGAACTCCTGCCGATGTCCGATGTACGAACTATCGTCATCCACACGACTTGGTATATTAGAATATATCTTCGAGAAAGGATGCAGGGTGATCGGTCTCGATGCACTGGCCTCGCTCTCACCGGCGAGCGACTCCCGCGCGGGAGAAGTGCTGCGACTGCGCCGTGAGATCAGCCGGATGCAGCGCCGGCGCAGCGAGCATACGCTGATCCCCCTCGACCCCGCCTTCTCCGCACTCCTTCCCGAGGAAGGGCTGCAGACCGGAACCTCTTACACCGTCTCCCCCTCGCCGAGCCTGGTGCTCGCACTGCTCAGTGCCGCGTCCCAGAAGGGGCACTGGTGCGCCGTCGTCGGCATGCCGACCCTCGGCGTCGAAGCGGCAGCCGCATTCGGCATCGATCTCGCCCGGCTGATCCTCGTCCCCGACCCGGGAGAGCGCTGGCTCGCGGCGACCTCCGCGCTGGCCGAGGTCGTGCCCCTGATCGTCGTGAACCCCGCCACGCGGGCACGGGATGCCGACGTCTCCCGCTTGAGCGCCCGCCTGCGCGATCGCGGGTGCACACTCCTGGTCACCGAGACACCCGGCACCGGACGCTGGCCGCAGAGCGAGGGGACGATACGCCTTCACGACCCGCACTGGCACGGTCTCGGCGCCGGATGGGGGCTGCTCTCCGACTGCACCGTGACCGTGACCGCGCAGACCCGGCACACCTCTCGCCCGTCGAGCGTCCACGTGCGACTGCCGGGAGGCCACGGCGCCGTCGAGACGGTCGCGACCGAGCTCACCGCGCTGCCCTCCCTCTCCCCTGACATCGCCGGGCAGGGAGAGGCCGCACCCCCGGAGCTCCTGCGATGGGCGGAAGCCGGATGAACAGTCCGCTCCGCGTGCTCGTGCTGTGGTTTCCCGACTGGCCCCTGCGGGCCGCGCTCGGCAGCCCGCCTCCGCACCCGCCCACCGCTCTGGTGCAGGCGAACACGATCGTCGCCTGCACCGCCTCCGCCCGGGAGCACGGCGTGCGCACCGGTCAGCGCCGCCGCGTCGCCCAGGGCCACCTCTCCTCGCTGCGTGTGCTCCCCCACGACCCCGACCGCGACGAGCGCGCCTTCCTCCCCGTGCTGCACCTCATCGAGAAGCAGGCGCCAGGGGTCACCCTGCTGCGGCCCGGACTCGCGATCGTCCGCGCCCGGGGCATCTCCCGCTACCACGGCGGAGAGGCGGAAGCAGCCGAGGCGCTCACCGCCGTCCTCACGGAGGCCGGCTTCCCCGAGGTGCGCATCGGCGTCGCGGACGGCCCGTTCACCGCCGAGATCGCCGCGCGGGGGCCCACACCCTGCACGGTCGTGCCGCCCGGCGGATCCCGCGAGTTCCTCGCTCCCTTCCCCGTGCAGGTGCTGCGCGACGAGCAGATCGCCGGTCTCCTCGTCCGCCTCGGAGTGCGCACCCTCGGCGAGTTCACCGCGCTCGCCCCGCTCGATGTGCGCGACCGCTTCGGCGAACACGGTGCGCGCCTGCACGCGCTCGCCGCCGGCGCCGACTCCCGCCCGCTGACACCGCGTCCCCCCGACCCGGAACTCGTTCGGAACATCGAGTTCGACTCGCCGTTGGGTGGAGCGGATCAGGTCGCCTTCGCGGTGCGGCAGACGGCGGATGCGGTCATGCTCGCGCTCGGTGACGCCTCGGTCGTGTGCACGGAGGTGCGCATCGATCTGACCGACGACAACGGCGTGGTCTTCTCCCGGTCCTGGTTGCATCCGACCTGCTTCGATGCCTCCGACCTCGTGGATCGGGTGCGCTGGCAGCTGGAGGCCCTGGCCGCGCAGTCGGCGAAGGAACCGGTCGATGAGGCACGGGCGTTCGGCGGCATCATGGCGGTGCGCATCGTCCCCACCGCCGTGGACGACGCCGCCCATCACCAGCCGGGCCTCTTCGGATCCGGCACCGACGAGCGCCTGCACCACGCGGTCTCCCGCGTGCAGACCATGCTGGGGCATCAGGGCGTGCTCACGGCCGCGATATCCGGCGGCCGGTGGCTCGCCGATCGCCAGGTGCTGACGCCCTGGGGTGAGCGCACGGTCGCCCCTCGCGACCCGGAATCGCCCTGGCCGGGGAGCCTGCCCGATCCGCTCCCGGCAGAGGTGTTCCGCCCCCCGCGTCCGATCGGGGTGCTGGCGGCGGACGAGACCACCATCACCATCGACGAGCGCGGGGCGCTCTCGAGCGATCCCGCCCGCATCGACGGGGCGACCGTGCAGGCGTGGGCCGGTCCCTGGCCCGTCCACGAGCGCCGCTGGGCATCCGGCGGCGGCAAACGTGGGCACCGGCTGCAGATCGTCGACGATCACGACCGTGCCTGGCTGGTCTTCCACACCGGCGAGCGCTGGTGGGTCGAGGGGAGGTATCGCTGATGGGCTGGCACAATCCGCCCCTCTCCTGGAACGACCTGGAGCGCACCCTCAGCGGCGAGGAGTCGCCCCCGGCACCTCTCGGCGCCGAACCGCGCGGCCAGCGGACGGACCCAGGACCGGTGAGTCGGCGCCGCAAGCGCACTCCTCCCACCGCCACCGCGCGCCCCGAGGACGCGGTCCCCTATGCCGAGCTGCACGCCCACTCCTCGTACTCGTTCCTCGACGGCGCCTCCTCCCCCGAGGATCTCCTCGCCGAGGCCGACCGCCTCGGCCTGACCGCGCTCGCTCTCACCGACCACGACGGCTTCTACGGCGCCGCACGGTTCGCCGAGGTGGCAGACCTCATGGAGAGCCCGCTGCAGACCGTGTTCGGCGCCGAGCTGTCACTCGACCTGCCCGCACCGCAACGGGGTTCCGCCGATCCTGCCGGTGAGCACCTGCTCGTTCTCGCCCGCGGGATGGAGGGCTACCACCGGCTCTCGGGCGCGATCTCCGCGGCGCAGCTTCGTGGCGGAGAGAAAGGGCGCCCGGTATACGACCTCGACGACCTCGCCGCACGCGCGGGCGGGCACTGGACGATCCTGACCGGATGCCGCAAGGGTGCGGTGCGCCGCGGGCTCGAGGCCGGAGACGCGGCCACTCCGCTGCGCTCCCTCGTCGACCTGTTCGGAGCCGACCACGTCGCCGTCGAGCTCTTCGACCACGGAGACCCGCTGGACACCCGCCGCAACGACGCCCTCGCCGACCACGCCCGTCGGATGCGGCTGCCGGTGGTCGCGACCAACAACGTGCACTACGCCACCCCCGCACAGGCACCGCTCGCCGAAGCCGTGGCCGCGGTCCGCGCGGTGCGCAGCATGGATGAGCTCGACGGCTGGCTACCTGCACACGGCGGCGCGCATCTGCGCAGCGGAGCCGAGATGTCCGCGCGCTTCCAGCGCTATCCCGGAGCGATCTCCTACGGGCTCGAACTGGCGGCGGCATCCGCCTTCCCGCTGCGCCTCGCCCGACCGGCGCTCCCCCAGCAGGAGGTCCCGGAGGGGCACACGCCGATGAGCTGGCTGCGTCACCTGGTCTGGGAGGCCGTGCCGTCGAAGTACCCCCGGCTGGACGACGCCGGCCACCGTCGGATCGAACGCGAGCTGGATGTGATCGAGGAGAAGGACTTCCCGGGGTACTTCCTGATCGTGCACGGCATCGTCGCCGAGGCGCGCAGACGCGGCATCCTCTGCCAGGGTCGGGGATCGGCCGCGGCGAGCGCGGTCTGCTACCTGCTCGGGATCACCGCGGTCGACCCGATCCTCTACCGCCTCCCCTTCGAGAGGTTCCTGGCGACGACACGGACGGAGGAGCCGGACATCGACGTGGACTTCGACTCCGACCGCCGTGAGGAGATCATCCAGTGGGTGTACCGGGAGTACGGGAGGGAGCGCGCGGCCCAGGTGGCGAACGTCATCCAGTACCGGCCGAAGAACGCGGTGCGCGACATGGCGAGGGCGCTCGGTCATTCCCCCGGACAGCAGGATGCCTGGTCCCGCCAGGTCGACGGCTGGGGCGTGGGGCTCGAGCCCGTCGAGGGTCACGACATCCCGGAGAACGTGCTCGCCTACGCAGGTGAGCTGCTGAAGGCACCCCGCCACCTCGGCATCCACTCCGGCGGCATGGTGCTCACCGCGCGCCCGGTCGGCGAAGTCGTGCCGGTGGAGCATGCCCGCATGGAGAACCGCACCGTCATCCAGTGGGACAAGGACGACTCCGCCTTCATGGGCCTGGTGAAGTTCGACCTGCTGGGCCTCGGGATGCTCGCCGCCCTGCAGCACTGCTTCGACCTGATCCGGGAGAACACCGGCGAGGAGTGGACGCTGGAGCGCATCCCCAAGGAGGAGCCGGGGGTGTACGACATGCTCTGCCGAGCGGATTCGATCGGGGTCTTCCAGGTGGAGTCCCGCGCGCAGATCGGCCTGCTCCCCCGCCTGCAGCCCCGCTGCTTCTACGACCTCGCCATCCAGATCGCGCTCATCCGTCCCGGCCCCATCCAGGGAGGGGCCGTGCACCCCTTCGTGCGACGCAAGATGGCGAAGGATCGTGTCGACGAGGAGAACCGGAAGCGCCTGGCCCGGGGCGAGGAGCCCGTGGACTTCACGATCCCCTACCCGCACAGCGATCTGGAGGACATCCTCAAGCGCACGCTGGGCATCCCGATCTTCCAGGAGCAGCTCATCCAGATGGCGACGGCCATCGGCGACTGCACGGCCGATGAGGCCGACCTGCTGCGCCGGGCGATGGGGTCGAAACGCGGTCTGGAGAAGATCGAGAAGGTCAGGGACAAGCTCTACGCCGGCATGGCCAGGCGCGGGCTCACCGACGAGGCGGCCGATCGCATCTACGCCCAGATCCAGGCATTCTCGAACTTCGGCTTCGCGGAGTCGCACTCCCTGTCGTTCGCCCTGCTCGTCTACGCCAGCTCCTGGCTGAAGCTGCACTACCCCGCAGCGTTCCTCGCCGGCCTGCTGCGCTCGCAGCCGATGGGCTTCTACTCCGCGGCGACCCTCACCGCGGATGCCCGACGGCACGGGGTGGAGGTCCGCCGCCCCGATCTGCACGTCTCGGGGGCGACGGAGATGCTGGAGCCTCTCGACCAAGGCGCGTCCGCGCACGGGCCGACCGGCCGGGAGGACTGCCTCGACGATCCGCAACCGCCCACCCTCCGCTTCGACAGGGAAGCTCCAGACGAGTCCGCGGCACATCGGCGGGACGGCGGATCCGCGGTGCGACTGGGCCTCAGCGGCATCCGCGGGATCGGGGTGCCGATGGCGGAGAGGATCGTCGCCGAGCGCGAGGCGCACGGGCGGTACCGTGACCTGCACGATCTGGTGCGTCGGACGGATGCCACCGCCGCACAGCTGGAGGCACTCGCCACCGCCGGTGCCTTCGACTGCCTGGGGCTGGAGCGCCGAGAGGCCATCTGGCTCGCCGGCGCCGCGGCGGACGACCGCTCCCGCTTCCTTCCGGGGACCACCGTCGCCGTGCAACCGCCCCTGTTCGCCGATCAGACCAGCTACGAGCGGCTCTCGGCGGATCTCTGGGCGACCGGGGTGTCGACCGATGATCATCCGATGGCGCACTTCCGGGAGGCGCTGCGCACCCGCGGGGTGCTCACCGCCGCCGATCTGCAGGGCCACGAGGCCGGTCGCCGTATCGAGGTCGCCGGCCTCGTGACCCATCGCCAGCGGCCGGCGACCGCGTCAGGGATCACCTTCGTGAACCTCGAGGACGAGAGCGGACTGGTGAACATCGTCTGCTCGGCCGGAGTCTGGAACCGTTACCGCCGCGTCGCCCGGGAATCACCGGCGCTCATCATCCGCGGCATCCTGGAGCGGTCGGCCGAGGGAGTGGTCAATGTGCTCGCCGACGGTTTCGAGGATCTGCGCACCGGGCTCACGCACCGGTCCAGGGACTTCCGCTGACGGCGGCACTTCTCGGCTCGCCGCCCCCGACTCACCAGAAGCGCTCGGGCTCCTCCACCGGGGGCCGATCGGCGCCACTCCATCGGTCGGCTTTCGCCTTCGCGGCGTCGGCGGCCGCGTCGGCCCCGCGGAGGGCACGTTTGGCGCCCGTCGCTCCGGGCCCGATGGGGTCGACCAGCAGGGTGGTGTGCGCTCGGGGTCCTCCGATGGTCACCGTGCACTCCAGCACCCGGCCGATCCAGCGCGAGACGTCACCGCTCGGCTCCTCTGCGCGGCGGTACCGGACGCCGGTGTCGAGGTCGACGAGAGCGAGGACCACGGGTTCATCGGTGAGCGGATCGACCTGCTCGGTCACCTCGAGCCGGTGGCCGTGGGCGATGGCGACCTGAGCGGTGAGAACGAGCAGTCTGTCCATGAGTCCACCCTAAACATCGCCGACAGGAAGACAACAGGAGACCGGAATGCGCAACACTCGTAAATTTCTTTGTCCCCCAAATGGCGGACAAGGCGATTAAGCGGTACTCTGCTCACGTAGCGGGGGCTACAGGCTGAGATCTGGGGAGATCAGCCGAGAGCGCAGCGAGATCTTCGCCGCCTCCCCAACCGTCCGGGAAGGACGGTCAGCCCTCTCGACGGTACCGTCTGGGGCGGATCGTTCGGGAGGGCATACCCCCGTCGAGCCGCCGATCCGGCGCACGCTCAGTCGAGCGGGATCACCTCGAGGGTGTTCGACCGCACCGGCTCCTGTCCCATCTCGGGGGCGTAGGGGCTCAGGGTGTACTTGGCGAGGTACTCGGCATCGATGGCCGCGTTCGTCGCCTCATCGGTCACGCGCTCGAAGCGGACGTCCTTCGTGACACCACCGGCCGACACCCGACCGCGCAGACTGGCGAGTGCCGGGGCGTACCACTTGCCTTCCAGTCCCGTGTAGGAGCGCACGAACAGGCGACCGTCCACGGCGACCGCCCAGATCCCCACGGTCTTCGGCATCGTCCCGTCGTCGAGCTGCGCGGAGAGATCGAACATCTCCGGCGCGGCGATCGCGGCCAACTCGTCGGCGTTCCACATCGTCATCTGCCCACTCCTCCTGAGTCCCGTCGAGGCGCGACTCGCAAGATCGCGGATCGGCCGTGTCGTGGTGCGGCCGACGAGCGCCTCCGATGGCGTCAACCCCGAGCCCACCGTCGGCTATTCCCCGTCGCCGGAGCGGGGGTCACTCCTCGCGACGCTCTTCGTCGAGAGGCACCTCGGTCCGTTGGTCCACGGCGTCCGCTGAATCGGCGTCGGCCAGATCGACGTCCAGCGGACCAGGACCCGGCGCGGCCACCGCGACTTCCGGGTCTTCCGGCTCCTCGACCTCGGGGCGGGATTGCTCGTGCAGGTTGGCGTCCGGCTTCACCGCGTCGATCGGATCATGATTCAGAGACATACGATGCCCTTCTTCTCCAGAGATCCGTCCAGCATGCGACGCGTAGGTGCCCGAGCCAAGGGCCTTGACCTGCGCGATCGAATCGAGGCTGCCGGGCGGCTCCGTCGGTCCGAGCTAGCTCTGATCCCCCACGTGCCCCGGCGCGGTGAGGGAGAGCACCCGCTCGACGAACGCGGCGTACTCGTTCATGTAGTGCTGGAGGAAATCCCGCGTGCCGGCATCCTTCACCTCGCCGTCCGCGCCGAAGACCTCGGGATCGAACGTGATGTACGCCTCCGGGGCATTGAGCTGCGGAGCGTTGAGGAAGCTCAGCACGCTGCGCATCGACGACTGCATGACGGCGGTGCCGATGGCTCCGGTGGAAGCGCCGATGATGCCGGTGGGCTTACGGGCGAAGGAGTTGTGGCCCCAGGGACGGGATCCCCAGTCGATCGCGTTCTTCAACGCTCCGGGGATGGAGCGGTTGTACTCGGGCGACACCAGCAGCAGCCCCTCGGATCCCTCGATGGCACGCTTGAACTCGGTCACCGCGGCGACCGGATCGAGCTCGTCGTCGCGGTTGTAGAGCGGGAGATCGCGGATCGGGATCTCGACAAGTTCGAGGCTGTGCGGCGCCAGCCCCACGAGCGCTTTCGCGAGGACACGGTTGATCGAGTCGTGCGCGAGGCTTCCGATGACATAGCCGATGCGATGCGTCATGGTGTGCTCCGCAGGGAGGGCGTCCGGTCGGATGCGTCAGCGTGATCCCCGCGTCCTTCCATTTCCAGGATATCTCCGGGATGGGGGCTTGCCGCAAGGCCCCCTCCATGCGGCAGAATCGACCCTCGCTCGCGCGATCCGGCCCTCGCGTGTGAAGGAGACCCATGCCTTTCGACCCCTTCGACCTGCCCGAGAATCTGCACGCGAAAGCCACCCCTGCCCTCCTCGACGCCGACCGCGCGCATCTCCGACGGATCGCCGACACCCTGGAGGAGCAGCGCGCCGAGGTCACTCGCCGCCTCACCGAGGTGCGCCGCCAGCGTGCCGGCTTCGGGGACACCGCCGTGGACCGCGACCTGGAGATCCGCAGGCTGAGCGGGAGGCTCCGGATCCTGGAGCGCTTCGGCATCGACATCTGCCTGGGCAGGATGACGCCGACCGAGGGCGACCCGATCTACATCGGCCGCACGGGTCTGGCTGCGGCGGACGGCACCCGGCTGCTCGTCGACTGGCGGACTCCGGCGGCGGAACCGTACTTCGCCGCGACCATGGAGGACCCTCGCGGCATCGTCTCGCGTCGACGGTACCGGTGGACGGACGCTCGTATCCGCGACTACTGGGACGAGGCGCTCACCCCGGCGGGGTTCGATGGCGCGGCCTCCCTCGATGACCAGTCCGCCTTCATCGCCAGCCTCGGCACGCACCGCACGTCACGGATGCGCGACGTGCTCGCGACGATCCAGGCCGACCAGGATGCGATCATCCGCACTCCCTCCCCCGGCACTCTCGTCGTCGACGGTGGCCCCGGCACCGGAAAGACGGTCGTCGCGCTGCACCGGGCCGCGCACCTCCTGTATGCGGAGCCGCGACTGACCCAGAGCGCCGGGGGCATGCTGCTCGTCGGGCCGAACGCGCACTATCTCGCCTACGTCGAAGACGTGCTGCCGAGTCTCGGCGAGGACACGGTGCGGCTGTGCACCCTGCGCGACCTCGTGCCCGAAGGCGCGACCGCCGTCGAGGAGCCGGATCCACGAGTCGCCGCGGTGAAAGCCTCGCTTTCTCCTGACGCGATGCTGGACGCCGTAGCCCGGACCTTCGAGCGCCCTCCGCAGCACGCCATGCGTCTGGAATCGCCCTGGGCCGATCTCTGGCTGAGCCGCGAGGAGTGGGCCGAGGTGTTCACCGGCGCCGACCCCGCGGCGTCGCACAACGAGGCTCGCGACGAGGTCTGGGAGGAGATCGTGGAACTCCTCGTCGAACAGGTGGACGATCACGAGGTGCCGCCGCACGCGATCCGGCGTTGGCTGCGTCAGGACGACGACCTCACCGGGACGTTCGTGCGCGCCTGGCCGCTGCTGTCCCCGACCACCGTCGTGGGGCGGATGTGGAGCTCGCCCGATCTGCTGCGGAGGTGCGCTCCTCAGCTCTCCGCGGACGACATCGCGCTGCTGAAAAGGGACGAATCGGCGCCGTGGACCACGGCGGACCTTCCGTTCCTGGATGCCGCCAGGCGCCGCATCGGCGACCCGGAGTCCGTGCGCGAGGAACACCGTCGCCAGGCGGTGATCGCCTCCGCGCAGGAACAGATCTCCCACGTCATCGACCACCTGATCGAAGACGACGACAGCGAGATGAAGGTGATGTCGATCCTGCGCGGTCAGGACGCGCGGAACGTGCTGGTCGGCGTCGATGCTCCCCCGGCGGTCACGCCCGACGAGCTGGCCGGCCCCTTCGGGCACATCGTCGTCGACGAAGCACAGGAACTGACGGATGCGGAATGGCGGATGCTCGTCGCCCGCTGTCCCTCGCGCAGCTTCACCGTCGTCGGCGACCGCGCACAGGCTCGGCACGGATTCACCGAGACCTGGGAGGAGAGGCTCACGCGCATCGGTCTGCGCGACGTGCGGATCACCCACCTCGGCGTGAACTATCGGACACCCGCGGAGGTGATGGCGACGGCGGCGCCCCTCGTCCTCGCGGCGATCCCGGACGCGAACGTGCCGACGTCGGTGCGCGAGAGCGGGATCCCCGTCCGCTTCGGCGAGGCCGCAACGCTTCCGGACGTGCTCGGCGCCTGGCTCGACGCGCATCCCGACGGCGTGGCCTGTGTGATCGGCGACCCCGACTTCGCACCGACCGAAAGGGTGCGGTCGTTGACCCCCGAGGGTGCGAAGGGGCTCGAGTTCGACCTCGTCGCCCTCATGCAGCCGGAGCAGTTCGGCGACGACGTGACGGGCGCGGTCGACCGCTATGTCGCCATGACCAGGACGACACGCGAGCTGGTCATCCTGCGGTGAAATGAGCAGGTCTTGCCGCAGTCGGTGCAACGACTCCGGACCTGCGCAGACTCAGCGGGGCTTCGGATGAGCTTCAGCGGCCCATGCGCCCGCGGCGACGACGCACGCTCAGTGCACGAGCGCCTTGAGCACCACGAACACGAGCCCGAAGGACGCCGTCCCCAGGGCTCCGAGAATACGCACGAGAAGCGAGCTCCCCCGCCGGAGGAAGGCGACGTACCCGAGGAAGGCGAGGATGACGACGCCCGACCAGAGAGCGAGATCGTTCGCGAGGCCGTCCGGCATGATGCGGGTCGTGCCCGCCAGCAGGAACACCGCAGGCACCGTCGCCGAGCTGAGCATGCCCAGGGAGTGCTTCACCGATGCCGCGAACGCCGCACGGACGCCCACGCGCTCACCCTGTTCCCGTTCATCGCGATCGCTGACCCGCGCCACAGTGCCGGCATAGACATGCGCGCCCCAGAAAACCAGCACGGTGACGGCGACCGTGAAGAGCACCGCCAGCGAGGTCTCCCCGTGCGCCGAGGACACGGCCACCAAACCGCTGACCAGGATCGTGCCGTAGACGGCGGCCTCGGTTCCGAACCCCGAACGCAAGGCCCGGTGCACGCGCAGGATCCCGTCGTCCGCCGCCGCTCGCTGCCCATTCATACCCGCTACGGCTCCTGTTCGGTCGTGCCAGCGCTACATCGAGCTCCCATCATCTCCCGACGCGCAGCGGAACCTTCACGTCGCCACCCGCCTCCTCGGTGATCCGCGCACCCATCTGCACGAACGTCGGCTCGGCGACGAACCCGCCGGCGAACAGCGCCTGTCCCTGCACGAACTGCGCGGATCGCCGGATCGCCTCCTCCGAGGCGAAGCCGAACACATCGGCGAGCTCGGCGAGATCCCGCGGGGCGTTCACCCGCATCAACGCCAGGTTGTCGCACTGGGAGAGGACGTTGGGGTGGATCTTCGTCGGCCGCTGAGTCGACAGCAGCAGCCAGAGACCGAACTTGCGTCCCTCGGCGGCGATCTGCACCAGCTGCTCCGTGAGAGCCCGTTCGACCGCGGTCTCCGGATTCGGCGGGCAGAGGTTGTGCGCCTCATCGATGACGATCAGCACGGGACGCCGCTCTTCGCGTCGCGCCCAGAGATGTTCGAGCACCGCGAGAGCGGCGACCTTCGGCTCCGCCGGATGCTCGAAGCCGCCGAGGTCGAGGACCGTCACGCGGGGCCGCTCATCGATGACGTCCACGACGGATGCCGAACCGCGCGACCACAGCTCCCACTCGAGCACCTGCAGGTTCTCCATCCGGTTCGCGAGCCCCACCCGCGCGGGGTCCATCGACGCACGCAGGTCGGGGAGCATGTCGCGCGCATCGAAGCTCTCGGCCTCCTGCTCGACATGGATCAGGGCGTTGTACTCCTCGGCGTCGGCGATGGGATCCATCCGCAGCACGGCCGCCTTCGATGCGGGCACCAGATCGACGTAGCGCACGTGCAGCCGATCCCCGTCGCCCGCCCCCGAGCCGGAACGGAACACCCGGATGTCGGCTTCGGCGAGCCGCGACGCCTCCGCATCCTTGGCCGTGACCCTGGTCTCGCGCATCCGGGTGAAGTCACCGTTCGGGTCGAGGATGAGCATCGGCAGCTCGGTCTCCAGCAGCAGCTGCTCCAGCACCACGCCCAGCGCGTAGGTCTTGCCGCTCCCGCTCTGACCGACCCAGAAGGTGTGGCGGTTGAAGCGCCGCGCGTCGAGGTGGACGTGGGCTTCCGGGTCGCCGAGTGCAGTCCCGATCGTGAGGTTCGTCATCCTGGTGTGCGCCCTTTCGAGGTGTCGGTGCGATGATCGACATCTTCCTCGATCCCGTGCGGGGGCGCCAGCGTCGTCTCAGGCCGTCAGCCGGGGCCGTCGCTCGCCGCGGCGAGAAGCACGCCCACCATGTCGCTGATCGGCGTCGGGATGTCGTGCGCTCGGGCGAGCCGCGAGATGACACCGTTGCGGATGTCCCATTCCAGCGGACGGCCGCCTTCGCGATCCGCGAGGATCGAGGTTCCCAGGTCTTCCGGAGCCGACTGGAACTTCGCGAGGATCTCTTCCGGCACCTCGTCGCCGAGGAGCGCCCCCTCCGCACGAGCGACAGCGAGGCACTCTCGAAGGTACGCGACAGTCAGCCGAGCGACATCGGGGCGGCGAAAGATGCCGGAGCGCCGACCGGTGACTGCCATGAGTCCGGCCGCGGCGTTCTGCATCAGCTTGCGCCAGGCGACGGAGGCGAATTCCGGGGACAGGTCGACCGAGCACCGGGTTCCGCGCAACGCGTCGGCCACGCGCCGCGCCGCATCCACGTCGGGCACGGTCAGGCGCGCGGGTGCACGCAACCAGACCGCGCCATCCGGCTGTGCCTGGGCGGGGAACCACACCACCGCCGGCAGCACCTGTGCCCCGTTCGCGAACGGGGCGACGCTCGACACCTGTTCGACGCCGTTCTGCAGCACGCACACGATCGTGCCCGGCCCGCACAGGGCCGCCAACCACGGCGCGGCGTCCGCGATCTGCGTCGCCTTCACCGCGAGGAAGACGAGGTCGACTCGATCCGTGACGAGCTCGGGGTCCGTCAGGACCGGCCCGGGCACGATGATGCGGTCGCCGTCCGCGATCAGCGCGAGGTCCTCCTTGGCGGTGCGGCCGCAGAGCTGCGGTACGAGGCCGCGCTCGTGCAATGCCGCTGCCACGACGGTGCCGATCGCGCCGGGGCCGACGACCGCGACGGTCAGTGGCGGGGATACGTCGGACACGACCTCAGGCACCCATCGTTCGGGGTGCCTGGTTACCCGGTCCGGTACGTCGATCGCCTTCTCCTGCCGTGATCTGCCCTGCGGACGCACGAGGCCCGAACATCGAGCCGCTGGTAGGCCCACGCCGTCGGGCGGGCCGGAACACCATCAATTGTGTCACCGCTACCGACCGCTTCCGTGCCGTGTCATCGCGGCGGCACGAATCGCAGCCGTGTCGCAGGGGCAGGAGGGTTTTCCCTCCTCCGGTTCGAGGGGTTTCCCTGAAGACGCCGTCTCGCGAGTTCACCAGAGTGGAGTCGTGAACACCAAGTCTCTTCTCTACACCTGGTTCGGCTGTCTGATCGGTTGTCTGCCGCTCCTCGCCCTGTTCCTCGTTCCGCAACTCATGCGCAGCCGGGCCGGCGACGAGCGACTCCTGCTCGCGGGCACGACATTGCTGTTGCTCCTGCTCGTGAGCGCCTTCGCGCTCGCCCCGGTGATGTCGTCGTGGTTCAGCCCGATCAAGCCGATCTGGGAGCCTCGGACCGCACTTCGTTCGGCCCGAACCGTCTGGCGTCGATCCACGCGTGGTGCCGTCGGTGCGCTCGCGGTCGGCATCGCCGTCTACGCGGCAGGACAGGCGGTCGGTTACGTGATCGGCGCGATCGTCCCCTACGTGAGCGATAACCCCGCGCACATCAACGACCCGACCCAGTCGCCGTGGCTGATCCACTATCCCGAATACGCGCTCCAGGCGAGCTTTCTCTATGTGATGACGGCTTTCGCCGTCGCGGTCTACAGCTGGCGCATCCGGGCGTTGCGCCAACGGAGCTGAGCGGCGCCACTCGCCTCAGCGGCGGGGGGCCGCGGTGGAGGCGCGGACGATCAATTCGGAGGAGAGAGGTGGGATGTCTCCGAGAACCGTGCCCGAGAGCGTCTTCAGGAGAAGGTCGACCGCCAGCGCGCCGCAGCGTTCGATGGGCATGCGCACGGTGGTCAGCCCGGGGGTGACCGCTCCGGCGAGATCGATGTCGTCGATACCGACGATGCTGATGTCCGACGGACAGTGCCGTCCCAGTTCGGACATCCCCGCTTCGACGCCGAGGGCGACGAGGTCGTTGTAGGCGATCACCGCCGTGGCACCGCTGGCGGCGGCGAGAGCGGCAGCGGCCCGGCCGCCCTGGATCGAAGCCGCTTGATGGCTCAGACGGGTCAGCCGGGTCCCATGGCGTTCACAGGCCGCAGCGATCGTCTCGAAACGGCGCGCGTCGGCCCACGAGCCGCGCGGCCCCGAGGCGTACGCGATGTGCTCGTGCCCGAGCGCGACGAGGTGTTCGATCGCCTGGGCGGGCCCGTGCTCGGTGTCCATGAGCACGCAGGCGATGCCGTCGATCTGGCGGTTGACGACCACCACGGGAGCGTCGCCGACCAGGTCGAGCACGTCGGCGTCGGGCAGTCGCGGGGAGCACAGCAGCATCCCGTCGAGTTTGCGGGCCTGCTCGATCTGCTCGTGTTCCCGACGTCGGTCTTCGTCGGCATCGAAGAGCACGATGCGGTGGCGTCCATGCCACGCCTGCCCCTGGATGGCTTTGAGCAGCATGCCGTACACGGGGTTGGCGACATCGGGGACGACGACGCCGAACGTGCGGGTGGCGGTCCCCGTCTGCGTGTTGGCGTAGCCCAGTTCGACGGCGGCCTCGAGCACGCGCTCGCGCGTCGTCGGCGCGAGCCTGTCGGGCTCACCGAATGCGCGGGATGCCGTGGCGATGGAGACGCCGGCGCGCCTTGCCACGTCCGTCAGTGTCGCTGCCACGTCGCCCTCCCGTTCGTCAGCAATCCTAGATCATCACCCCCGACCATGTAACGACTTGACAAGTTTGTACAAACCATTCACACTGCTTTACATGACGATCAACGCCGATCTCCGGATCCTGAGCCGAGCTGCCTCCACGGCCACCGTTCCGATGGTCTCCCCCAGCGGCGCCGGCATGCTCCACCTCGGCCTCGGCAGCTTCCACCGCGCACACCAGGCGGTCTACACCGCCGCCGCACTCCAGGCCACGGGCGGCGACTGGGGCATCATCGGCGTCGCGTCGCGTTCCCGCTCGATCGTCGATGCCCTGCACGCCCAGGACTTCCTCTACTCGGTCGCGACCATCGCGCCCGGCAGCACCTCGCTCACGATCCCGGGAGTGCACACCGACGCGTTCGTCGGCGCCGAGCAGCCCGAGCGCGTGATCGCCCACATCGCCGACCCCGGCATCCGCATCGTGACCCTCACGGTCACCGAGAACGGCTACAGCTACTCCCCCGCGACGCAGCACCTCGACCTCGATGACGACACCGTTCGCGCCGACCTCCGAGGCGGGGCGGCCCGCTCGACGATCGGCCAGCTCGCC
Organism: Microbacterium sp. NPDC055665; assembly: GCF_053618035.1. Classification (NCBI taxonomy): domain Bacteria; kingdom Bacillati; phylum Actinomycetota; class Actinomycetes; order Micrococcales; family Microbacteriaceae; genus Microbacterium; species Microbacterium sp. NPDC055665. Next base: position 258,903 of record NZ_JBSHGY010000004.1, read on the forward strand.
CGCGGACTCCAGGCCCGCGCCGCCGCCGGAGGAGCGCCGATCTCCATCCTCAGCTGCGACAACCTCTCCGCCAACGGCGCCCACACCGAGAAGCTCGTGCGCGAGTTCCTGCAGGAGCTTCCGGGCTCCGAGAGTGCGGACGCCCTCGCGTTCCTCGACCGTGCGGTGACGTTCCCCTCCAGCATGGTCGACCGCATCGTCCCGGCGACCACCACAGAGCTGCGCACTCGAGTCAGCACCCTGCTCGGCGCTCGCGACGACATCCCCGTGCCTGCCGAGCCCTTCACGATGTGGGCGATCGAAGACCGGTTCGCCGGCGGTCGGCCCGCCTGGGAGGCGGGCGGAGCCGTGTTCACGGACGAGGTCGGGCGCTACGAGCAGATGAAGGTGCGGCTGCTCAACGGCACGCACTCCCTCATCGCCTACCTCGGCGCCCTCAGCGGCGTCGGAACGATCCCGGAGGCCATCGGGCTCGACGGCATCGAGAGCGCCGCGCGCGCCGTGCTGCGCGACGAGTACGAGCCGTCGATCGAGGTTCCCTCCGGCGTCGACATCCGCGCCTACGAGAGCGAGTTGTTCGAGCGCTGGGCCAACAGCGCGCTCGGCCACCGCACGAGCCAGGTCGGCACCGACGGCTCGGTCAAGCTGCGCCAGCGCATCCCGGAACCCGCACTGCGCGTTCTGCGCGACGGAGGGATGCCGCACCTGATCGCCTTGACCGTCGCCGGCTACCTGTCGTGCATCGCTCCGCTGCCCGGATTCGATCCCGGCCTGCACGCCGCCGCCATGACCGACGGCGCCCGCGAGCGTCTCGCCGGATTCGCGGCGACCGCCCGCAACGGACGCGAACTCGCGCAGCGCGTGATCGGCGAGCTGCACCTGTTCGGTGATGGACTCGGATCGCAGGATGCGTTCATCGCGCGCGTCGGCGAGCTCGTCGACGTCATCCGGCGTCGGGGAGTCGATGCCGCGATCGCCGACGCCCTCTCGGCATCCCAGACCGCGACATCATCGTTCATCAGCGCAGAGGAGATGCAGCCATGAAGGCTCTCGCCATCCACGGCAAGGAAGACATCCGCTGGGAAGACCGCGAGGTTCCGCCCCCCGGCGACGGAGAGGTCCGACTCCGCGTCAGCTACGTGGGCATCTGCGGGTCCGACCTGCACTACTACTTCCACGGCGCCAACGGCGAGTACACGATCCGAGAGCCTCTCACCCCCGGTCACGAGCTCTCGGGCGTCGTCGACCTCGACCCGTCGGGCCGGCTGGCGCCCGGCACTCCCGTCACCGTGCACCCCGCCCGTTACGGAGCCGAGGCCCCCGGCCTCGAGGATCACCCGCACCTGCGCCCCGGCGGCGACTACTTCGGCAGCGCGGCCGCGGATCCGCACCGTCAGGGCGGAGCATCCGAGCTGCTGATCGTCGAAGACCACATGGTCCGCGTGCTCCCGGCCTCCCTGCCGCTCGAGCGGGCGGCCCTCGCCGAACCGCTGGCCGTCGCGATCCACGCCGTGAGCCTCGCCGGAGACATCGCCGGCAAGCGGGTGCTCGTGATCGGCGCCGGCCCCATCGGCCTGCTCGTGGTCGCCGCTGCGCTCAATGCCGGCGCCGCGGTCGTGGGCGCCAGCGATGTGCGCGAAGAGCCCCTCAGCCGCGCTCAGGCACTCGGCGCATCCGAGGTCTCGCTCGTCGGCCGCGACACGATCGAGAACGAGTCGTATGACATCGTCCTCGAGTGCTCCGGCGTCGGCGTCGCACTCACTCAGGCGGTGCGCGCAGCCCGCCGCGTCGGAACGATCGTTCAGGTCGGGATGCTCCCGAACGCCGAGATCGGAGTGAACCTCGCCCCGATGCTCGCCAAAGAGCTGACCATCCGCGGCGCCTTCCGCTTCTCCACCGAGATCGACGACGCGGTCGCCCTGCTGGCCGAGTCCGACGCCCTCGACTCCGTCATCTCCCACGTGCTCCCGGCATCCGATGCCGTCCAGGCGTTCGAGCTCGCCCGCGACTCGTCCGCCTCGGCCAAGGTCCTCCTGGCCCTCTAGCGAATCACCCCCACCCGGCGGCCCCGCCGCACCGATACACCCACCCTGTTCCTGGTCCGAAGGAGTACCTCCCATGTCCGAACCGCAGACGACCGCCACGGTCGCCGACCCCGCCGCGAAGAGGTCGGTACGCGACCTCGTGCGCGCCGCCATCTCGGGGTGGCTCGGCACCGCCCTCGAGTTCATGGACTACCAGCTCTACTCGCTGGCCGCCGCGCTCGTCTTCGCCGACCTGTTCTTCTCCTCCGAGAACCCGGCCGTCGCCGTCGTCGCCGCGATGGCCACCTACGGCGTCGGCTACGTCGCCCGCCCGGTGGGTGCGTTCTTCTTCGCACGACTCGGTGACAAGACCGGTCGCACGAAGGTGCTGTTCTACACGATCCTCCTGATGGGTCTCGCGACCACCCTCATCGGCTTCCTGCCGACGTACTCGCAGGTGGGCGTGCTCGCGCCGATCCTCCTCGTGCTGCTTCGCATCGCGCAGGGCTTCGGTGCCGGAGCCGAGATCTCGGGTGCCGGCGTCATGCTCGCCGAGTACGCGCCGGCCAAGCGTCGCGGCATCATCGCCTCGCTCGTCGCGCTCGGCACGAACTGCGGCACGCTGCTCGCCTCGGGCATCTGGGCCATCCTGCTCGTCGCGTACAGCGAAGACGAGGTCATCGCCTGGGCCTGGCGCATCCCCTTCATCGCGAGCGCCGTGATCATGCTCTTCGCGATCTGGGTGCGCTTCAACCTCAAGGAGACCCCGGTCTTCGAGGAGCGCGACGATGTCGTCGACGGCAAGGCCCTGTCCCGCGACGAGGCGATCCAGCTCGCCACCGAGACCGGCGACATCCGCACCCTCGAGGCGATGCAGCGCAAGCCCTGGAAGGCGTTCTCGATCGCGCTCCTGCTGCGCTTCGGCCAGGCCGGCAACTCCGGAATGATCCAGACCTACCTGATCAGCTACATCACCGTCGTGCTGCTGCTGGACCGCTCGATCGGCGTGAACGCCGTGATCGTCTCGTCGCTCGTCGCCTTCATCACGGTGCCGCTCTCCGGCTGGCTCGGCGACCGCTTCGGCCGCAAGCGCATGTACATGGTCTGGGCGATCATCGCGCTCATCATCATCGTCCCGACGATGCTGATGATCAGCAGCAAGGACACCGTGCAGGTCTTCGTCGGCTACGTCGTGCTGCACAACCTCGCCGTGATGAGCTTCGCGTCGCTCGAGAACCTCACGCTCCCGGAGCTCTTCGGATCGCGCAACCGCTACACGTTCACCGCCATGGCACGCGAGATCGCCGCCATCGTCGCGACCGGCGCGGGCCCCGTCATCGCCGCGGCATGGGTGTCGGCCGTCACCGGCTCGTTCATCCCGATCATCATCATGCTCTTCATCTTCACGCTGTGCGCCCTCATCGCCTCGATCTGGATGCCGGAGGTCGCCGGTCGCGACCTCACGGATCCGCGCGACGCGATCTGATCGCCCTGCCCGTAACGACCAGGGGTGCGGACGCCCGAACGTCCGCACCCCGCACCTCGCCCCGCATCTTCAGGAGAACGACATGACCATCGAGATCGTCGACGTCAACATCACCAGCCCCGGACGCAACTTCGTCACGCTCAAGATCACGACCTCCGACGGCATCGTCGGCCTGGGCGACGCCACCCTCAACGGACGTGAGCTCGCCGTGGCGTCGTACCTCTCCGATCACGTCGCCTCGATGCTCGTCGGCCGCGATGAGGACCGCATCGAAGACACCTGGCAGTACCTCTACCGCGGCCCGTACTGGCGCCGCGGACCGGTGACCATGGCGGCGATCGCCGCGGTCGACATGGCCCTCTGGGACATCAAGGCCAAGAAGGCCGGGATGCCGCTGTACCAGCTGCTCGGCGGCGCGAGCCGCGATGGCGTCCGCGTCTACGCGCACGCCTCCGGCACCGACTACGCCGCCCTCAAGAACGCGATCACCGGATACGAGGAGCTCGGCTACACCGCCGTGCGCGTGCAGACCGGAGTGCCCGGCCTCGGCCAGATCTACGGCGTCTCGGCTACCGGCCCCGGTGTGCGCTACGACTACGAGCCCGCCAAGCGCTCGGGTGACCGCCCCAGCGAAGAGACGTGGGACACCCGCAACTACCTGAACCACATGCCCGGGATCTTCTCGCAGATCCGCGAGGACTTCGGGACCGACCTGCGCATCCTCCACGACGGACACCACCGGATGTCGCCGATCGAGGCCGCACGCTTCGCGAAGGACATCGAGCCCTACGACCTGTTCTGGCTCGAGGACTGCACCCCGGGTGAGGACCAGAGCGCGCTGCGCCTCGTGCGCCAGCACTCGACGACACCGCTCGCGATCGGCGAGGTCTTCAACTCGGTCTACGACTACCAGACCCTCATCACCGAGCGCCTGATCGACTACGTGCGCTCGGCCGTCACCCACACCGGAGGCATCACCGCGATGAAGAAGCTGCTCGACTTCGCGGCGATCTACGGCATCCGCTCCGGCATCCACGGCCCGACCGACATCTCCCCCGTCGGCATGGCGGCAGCTCTGCACCTCGACCTCGCGATCCACAACTTCGGCATCCAGGAGTACATGCCCCACAACGCGCAGACGCTCGAGGTGTTCCAGACCTCCTTCACCTTCGACAAGGGCTTCCTGCACCCCGGCGACAAGCCCGGTCTGGGCGTCGACCTCGACGAGGACGCCGCCGCCGGCCACGAGTACACCAAGGCCTACCTGCCGGTGAACCGTCTGCTCGACGGGACCGTCCATGACTGGTGAGGCTCTGACTGGTGAGGCCATGACTGGTGAGGTCCGCCGGGTCGCCCTCCCGCAGCGCACGGTCGACTCGCGCCTGGTCGTCGTCGCCCGCGCTAAGCGGGCCGAGGACTACGACGCCGTGCTCGATGTGCTGGTGGACGCGGGTATCCGCAGCGTCGAGCTGACGCTGACCACGCCGGGGACGTTCGAGCACTTCCCGCAGCTGCGCGCACGGTTCGGCGACGCGATCGACCTCGGTGTCGGCACCGTGACGAACGCCCTCGACCTCTCCCGGGCGGTCGAGGTGGGCGCGACGTATCTCGTGACCCCGATCACCTCGGCCGATTTCGTCACCCAGGCGACGGATGCCGGAGTGCCGATCGTTCCGGGCGGCCTGACCCCGACCGAGCTGTTCGCGTCGTGGTCGGCGGGCGCCTCGGCCGTGAAGATCTTCCCCGCGGGGCAGGTCGGTCCCGGCTACCTCAAGGACCTGCGGGGCCCCTTCCCCGATCTCGTCGCGGTCCCGTCGGGCGGGGTTGATCTCGCAGGTGCCTCAGCCTGGCTGCAGGCCGGCGCTGCGGCGGTGAGTGTGGGCGGTCCACTTCTCGGCGATGCCTTTTCCGGCGGAGACCTGAGCGCTCTGCGTGACCGGGCGATGGCCTTCGTCGAGGTCTGTGCACGCTGAGTTCGCCGAGAGATCGGGTCAGCCGATGACCTTGCCCGGGTTGAGGATGCCGGCGGGGTCGAGGGCGGCCTTGATCGCTCGATGCATGTCGAGGACGGCGGGAGCGAGCTCGGACACGAGGCCCTTGCGTTTGAGCAGGCCCACGCCGTGCTCGCCCGTGACCGTGCCCCCGAGCGCGAGCGCGGCGTCGATGATCTCGCTGAATGCCTGCTCCGCGCGAGCGCGAGCCGCGTCGTCGCCGGCGGGGACGACCAGGAGCGGATGCAGGTTCCCGTCGCCCGCATGAGCGATGTTGGCGATGAGCACGTCGTTCGCGAGCCCGATGGCCTCGATGCGGCCGAGCATCTCCGGGACCGCGCCTTTCGGGACGCACACGTCCTCCGTCAGCACGGGTCCGAGGCGTTCCAAGGCCGGATAGGCCAGGCGTCGGGCGGCGAAGAGAGCCTCCCCCTCGGCCTCGTCCGTGCTCCGGTCGGCCCAGGTGGCACCACCGCGCTCGAACGCCGCCAGCAGTGCTGCCGCCTCCTCTTCGCCGGCGGCGCCCGGGGTGTCCACGCGCCCGAGCAGGACGACCGCGGCATCGGCGGAGAGCCCCATGTTCTTCCAGTCGTCGACCGCGCGCAGACAGTTGCGGTCGATCAGCTCCAGCGCCGACGGCGTGAGTCCGGCCGCCGCGACCTCGCGCACGGCCTCCCCCGCGGCGGTGAGCGAGTCGAAGAACCCGGCGATGGTCTGCTCGGGCGGGCGCGCCGGCCGCAGTCGCACCGTGATCTCGGTGACGATGCCGAGTGTCCCCTCGGAACCGACGAGAAGTCCGGTGAGGTCGTACCCTGCGACGCCCTTCGCGGTGCGGCGGCCCAGCCGGACGAGCTCTCCGGCGCCGGTCACGACCTGCATCCCGAGCACGTAGTCCCGGGTGACGCCGTACTTCACGCAGCACACCCCACCCGCGTTGGTCGCGACGTTGCCGCCGATGGTCGACCACGGCGAGCTGGCCGGATCGGGCGGATACCAGAGGCCGTTCTCGGCGACGCGTGCCCGGAGGTCGTCGTTGACCACCCCGGGCTGCACGACGGCGAGTCGCTCGAGTTCGTCCACTTCGAGCACAGCGTTCATCCGCTCCAGAGAGATCACGACGCTGCCGGCGAGCGCGTTGGCGCCGCCGGAGAGCCCGGTGCCCGCCCCGCGGGCGACGACCGCCGTTTCATGGCGCAGACACGCGCGCACCACCGCCTGCACCTCTTCGGGGGTGCGCGGCCGCACGAGGCAGGCCGGCAGCAACCACTCCGCCCACTCGGCGTCATCGTGCGCGTAGCCCTCCAGCACATCCGGGTCCGTCGTGAGACGGTCGGCGGGCAGGAGCGCGGCGAGATCGGCGAGGAGCGCGGACTCACTCACGGTCGTCGTCGCCGGCAGCGGATGCCGAGCGCGTGTGGCAGGTCTTCAGATAGCTCAGGAACGATGCCTGCAGCCCCGTGAGATGGGTCTCGTGCAGCATGGCCTTCGAGATCCCTTCGGAGCGCCCTTGGGCATGCAGCTCTTCGATGACCGTGAGCAGATTGCGTCCGATCTCCCGATAGATCGGGATCGCTCCGAGCAGCTCGGCTTCGTTGAGTGTGACGTGCAGCTGCTGCAGGGAAGAGACGGGGTCGCGCTGCGGAAGCGCGGCGATCAGGGGGAACACCTGGCTGTCCGTGGCCGCGACGCCCGGGCTGCCGGCGCCGAACGTCGCGAACGGAGGCGTCTCACGCAGCCAGGCGTACAGGGCGAAGAGGCCGCCGTAGGAATAGCCGAAGAGGCCGTGGCCGGTCTCGCTGACGCGGACCTTCGACTGCAGGAGGGGGTGAAGCTCCTCCGTCAGGAACTCGAGGAAGACGTCGGCATGGGTGTCGGCCAGCTGGGCGAGATAGGCGTCCACGTGTTCCGGCGTCATCGCCCCGGAATCGCGGGCGGCCGCGAGCGTCCTCCGCATCTCGTCGCCCACGGGTTCTCCCGGCGGTACGAGATCGCGGTTGCGGAGCTGTGCCCACTGCGCGGCCTCTTCACCGGCGTAGCCGACGCTGACCTGGATGTAGGGGGCGATTGAGAGGTACGGGTCGGCCTGGGTCACGATGAGCGGCGCGGTCAGCCCGACGGACCAGTTGCCGTCCACGACATAGATCAGGGGCAGGGAGTCGGTGGACTCCGCATAGCCCGGGGGCGTGGTCACCCACACGGCGTAGCGGTGTCCCGACCGTGCCGTGACCTCCAGGTACTCCGTGTCGGCCAAGCAGCCGTTCAGCATCGCGCTCACTGGGTGTCTCCCTTCATGATGCGGCCGGCCTTCACGACGAAGGCGGCCATGTCCGGATCCGCGAAGACGCGGGCGTCGTCGAGCGGGTTCCGCTGCCAGGCGACCATGTCGGCCGCCATCCCCACGCGGAGCATCCCGACGGTGTCGCCGATGCCGAGGATGCCGGCGTTAACGCTGGTGGCGGAGACGAGCGCCTGCATGGGCGACTCCAGCTCGGCACGCAGTCGCAGCTCCTCGCCTCGGCGGTACTGCTCGGGGCCGAGGAGGTCGGAGCCGAGCCCGATCCGCACGCCCGCTGCGCGGGAGATCTCGAGCGCGTTCGCCATGCGGCGACGGGCGCCGGCCAACCGATCGCGGGTCGACGGGTCCACGTCGAGGCTCCCCGGGTCCATGATCTGCTCGACCACGGCGAACGTCGGGACGAGCGCCACATCGTGCTCCCGCATCAGCTGCGCGGTCGGCTCGTCGATGTCGGTGCCGTGCTCCACACAGCGCACACCCGCCAGGACGGCGTTGCGGATGCCGGCGTTGTTGTGCGCGTGCACGGTCACGTAGGTGCCGCGCGCGGCGGCCTCCTCCACCGCGACCGCGATCTCGGCCGACGTGAACTGCGTGTCGTCGAGGCGGTCGTGGCCCCCGACGACACCTCCCGTGACGCACAGTTTCAGGAAGGTTGCACCGCGGCGGAACGACTCCCGGACGTTGCGTCGCAGTTCATCGGCGTTGCCCGACATGAGGGAGAGGGCGGCGAGGCCGGGGATGTGGTGCGTCTCCCACAGCTCGGTGGGCTCCCACGCGGCGCCGTAGTAGCCGTGTCCGCCGGTCTGGCACTGCACGGGGCCGCACGACAGCACCCGCGGGCCACGCACCTTGCCGTTCGCGATGACCTCGACCACTCCCCGGTCGATGCCACCGGTATCGCGCACCGTGGTGAAACCCGCGTCGAGGGTGCGGCTCGCCGTGAGGAAGATGTCGGCGGCGATCTCGGCGGCGGAAAGCTGGAACCCGAACTGCGCGCGGATCGGGCTCGAGAGTCCGAAATGCACGTGTGCGTCGATCAGGCCGGGCGTCAGCAACATGCCGTCGAGGTCGACGGTGGCCGCTCCCGCCGGGGCGGTTCCGATCCGGGTGATCACTCCGTCCGCGACGCACACGGCCGCGGGCGAAGGCTCGGCACCGGACCCATCGGCGACGATCCCGCCGGCGAACCAGATCTCGGTCATGACGCCTCTTCCGAGAACGACTGCGTCCTCAACAGTGGTGAATTGGTTGTGCGCTAACGTACTCAACAGTGGTGAAGATGTCAACGGAGGCAACATGCGAGCACCGGTGGGCGAAGGAAAAGCGCGGCTCCTGCAGGCGCTGTTCGACGAGTTCGGCGAGAACGGGCCCAGCCCGAACCTGTCCATGCGACAGGTGGCCGAGCGTCTCGGCGTGCACCACACGCTGCTGACCTACCACTTCGGTTCGCGGCCGGGGCTGCTCAGCTCGGTGCTCTCCGAGGCGCGCCGCCGCGACAATCTCATGATCGCGGCGACGAGCGAGGGCCTCGGGTTCGTCGAGCTGTTCCGGGCGATCTGGGGCTTCTATTCGAGCCCGGCGCAGGAGGAGCGGACCCGTGCGTTCTTCCACCTGATCGGACTGGCCGTGTACGAACGCGGCGCCTATGCCGAGTTCGTCGCCGACCTCGACGACCTGACGCACCTCCTCGAAGCGGCTGCCCGTCGCGATGGACTCACAGCACCGGATGCCGCGCAGTCGAGCCTCGTCGCGGTCGCGGGTATGCGCGGACTGCTGCTGCAGCGACTGCTCAGCCCCTCCGCGGAGGTGGATGCCGCCGCGGACCGTTTCATCGCATCGTTCACGAAGGAGTCGACAGCATGACCCAGGGCTACTCTCACATCGTCATCGGCGCCGGAGCCATCGGATCCGCGGCCGCCTACTGGTTGACACAGGCCGGGGCAGAACGCGTCCTCGTGCTCGAGCAGTTCGAGCTCGGCCATTCCTTCGGCTCGTCCGGTGACCACTCCCGGATCATCCGTCGGGCGTACCACCGCGAGGAGTACACGCGACTCACCGACGCGATGTTCGCCGCCTGGGCTCACGTCGAGGAGCGTTCCGGCCTGCAGATCTACACGAAGACCGGCGGGATCGACCTCGCCGCCGAGGGTAGCGCCGGTGCGGAGGAGATCGACGGGTACCGACGGGCGATGGATGCCGCGGGCATCCGCTACGACGAGCTGACGATCGACGACATCCGCACGCAGTACCCGCAGTGGAACGTGACGGATGACACGATCGGGGTCCATCAGGCGGACGGCGGCATCCTCGACATCCGCCGGTCGGTGTCCGCCCATGTGTCGCTCGCCCGAGCCGCCGGGGTCGAGTTCCGCTCGGGCGTGGTCGTGACCGGTGTGCGGGTCACCCCGGACGGAGTCACGGTCACGACGTCGGAGGGTTCGTTCGACGGCGGCCACCTCGTCGTCGCCGCCGGCTCGTGGCTGGGCGACCTCATGCCCGACCTCGGCCTCTCCTTCGATCTCACCCTGAGTCAGGAGCAGGTCGGCTACTTCTCCTCCGCGAACCTGGCGGACTTCACCCCTGACAGGTTCCCCATCTGGATCCATCACGCCGACGAGGTGCACTACGGGTTCCCGGTCTACGGTGAAGCGGCGGTCAAGATCGCCCGGGACATGCGCGGTCGCTTCATCTCGTCCGCCGAGCGGACGTTCGTCCCCGACGACACGGAGCCGCTGCTGCTCCACGACTTCCTCCGGGCGCACCTTCCGGCCGCCGCCGGTCCGCTGCTGATGAGCAAGACCTGCGTGTACGACATGCCGGCCGACCGGGACTTCGTACTCGACACCGTGCCCGGCCATCCCCACGTCGCGGTGTTCAACGGCGCCGGCCACGCTGGCAAGTTCGCGAGCCTGATGGGGCGGATCCTCGCCGACCTGCTGACCGTCGGCCGCACGGAACACGACATCTCCGCGTTCAGTCTGCGACGTCCGGCGATCGTCGACCCCGACTTCGTACCCGTCTTCCGGCTGGGGACGGGCGACGGGGCGGTGGGTGTGAGACCGGGCGGGGCGTGATTGCGGGGAGGATGAAGGCAGACGCGACGCCGCCAGGCCTCAACGGCGCGGCGACCCCCAGCGCCACCTGACCGGCTGACAGCGCTCGGGGCCCAGAAGAGAGAACGCCAACGGCCCAGCCTTCTCGCCGTCGCAGCATGGCGACTTGACCTGGAGCGCACTCCAGGAACGAGACTGATGTCATGACGACACCAAGGATGGCACTAGGGACGATGTACTTCGGCACCACGGTGGATGAACGAGCGGCGTTCTCGATCCTCGATCGGTACGCCGAACTGGGCGGATCGTTCGTCGACACCTCCGACAACTACAGCTTCTGGACCTCCGAGACCGGCTTCGGTGGCCAGAGCGAGGCGCTGCTCGGCCGATGGCTCGCGTCGAACCCCGGAGTCGGCGTTCGCCTCAGCACCAAAGTCGGAGCGCAGCCCACCCGACTCGGCGGCTTTCCCGACCATGTCGAAGGGCTGCACGAGGACGCCGTGAGAGAAGCCTTGGCGAAAAGCCTGGACCGCCTGGGTGTGGACGGCGTGGATCTGTATTGGGCGCACGTCGAGGACCCGAGTGTGCCCCTGCAGACGCTGGTCGGCACGTTCGCCGGCCTGGTCAGCGAGGGCCTGACCTCGCGCTGGGGCGTTTCCAACCACCCGTCCTGGCTACTCGAACGGATCCGCGCCACCGCAGAACAAGCCGGCCTCCCGCAACCGAGCGCCTACCAGGAGCGCTACTCGTACATCCAGCCCGCGGGGGGCATGGATGTGGCTGGCCAGCCGATCCCGCTGGGGATGCTGTCGCCGGACGGCCTCGACTTCCTGCAACGCAACCCTTCGTTCGACGGGTGGGTCTACACGGCCACGCTCCAGGGCCGGTATGACCGCAGAGACCGCCCGTTCGAGATCGAGTACCAGCACCCCGGCACCGAGCGCCGGCTCGCAGCGCTCGCACGAGTCGCCGATGCACGTGGAATCCGACCGGGCCAGGTCGTGCTCGCATGGTTGACCTCCGGACGCCCGGCGTTGACGCCGATCGTCGGCGTCAGCAGCGTCGAACAGCTCGAGCAGGCCGTGAAAGGAGCATCCATCGAGCTCACCCACGACGAGCTATCGGCGCTCGACACCGCATAGACGACGCACACTCAGCTCCGATGCCGCTGCTCGGTACTCGTCCGTGTGCGCCGTCCCGGCGGAGCCGTTCCCGCTAACGGTGGGGAGGAGCATCGCCGCCCATCAGCAGGTCCGCAGAAGCGCGGACAACGTGCGACATCGCAAGTGGAAGCGGTGTGTGGTCCAAGCGTGTTAACGTCAAAAGTCCCGGAAACCCTTGAGTTTCCGGGACTTTCTGGTCGGGCTGACAGGATTTGAACCTGCGACCCCTTGACCCCCAGTCAAGTGCGCTACCAAGCTGCGCCACAGCCCGTTGTTCTGCACTCTCGCGCAGGCAACTCCCCTATCTTAGCCGCATCTCGACCCCCTCCGCGAACCGAGCCGTTGCGGGTTGTCGGATGCCGCGCGTAGCCTCCCGTGCATGGTGACGATCACGACCGAGGTGGCGACGACGGCTCGTTGGGACGATGTGCAGCATGCTCTCACCGGAGGTGGCGACGGCGCGAGCTGCCAATGCATCTGGCCAGTGCTGAGCAACAAGGACTGGAACACGACCACGACTCCGCAGCGCACCGAGATGTTCCGCGCCGAGATCGACGAAGGGCCACCGCCCGGGATCATCGCCTACGTCGACGGCGATGCCGCCGGCTGGATCCGGATCGGGCCGCGCACCCGCCAGGCGCGCATCCCGCGAACGCGCATCATCGCCGCGGCGACCACCGAGCCGTTCGATGACGAGTCGGTCTGGGCGGTCACGTGCTTCGTCGTGCGGCGCGAGCACCGCGGTGCCGGGCTGAACCGGGCCCTCCTGGAAGCCGCCGTCGACTACGCCCGCGAATCCGGAGCGCGACTGATCGAGGGGTACCCGGTCGATACCCGCGGCGAGAAGCAGCGATCCAACGATCTGTTCCATGGCACGCTCGGCACGTTCCTCGCAGCCGGCTTCATCGAGAAGACCGAGCTCAAGCCGGGGCGCACCCTCGTCGCCCTCGAACTGGCCCCATGATCGGGCCACGCCCCCGAGCCGCTAGCGTGAAGGCATGAGCGACGCGAGCCCGACCATCGACGATCCCGAACTCGGCACCTTCACCCGCGCCACATCCGAGCTCACCGACGGCTCGGTGCTCACGCACGACTGGTTCGTCGGCACGGTCTCGGTCGAGGGAGCGGAGATCGAGCTCATGCTCGAGGGCCAGACTCCCGACGACGTGGCGCCGCTGCTCCCCCGCATGCGCGACGTCGTCAAGCGGTTGCACATGCTGCGGCGGATCGCGACCGACGCCGTCGTCGCGAACTTCAACACCGGCGAACCCGAGCGGCAGGACCTCGACGACGCCGCCTCCGATCTCGCCCTCGAAGCGATCGAGGTGACCCCCGACGGCACCGTCGTCCTGCACCTGACCGACACCTGCGGCGAGCACTTCCCCGAGGGGTACTGGCCGGCCGTGCACCTGGGCATCGACGACGCCGTCCAGCAGGTCACCGTCGAATCCTGACCCCGCGTATGCCTCACCCGACAGCGCCGGCGATCGGCCGACCCTACGATGGGGAGATGCAGCGCCGCGCCTCGTCCTCGCTCCTGGCCTGGGCCTTCCTCCCCTACGTCGCGGTCTCCGTTCTCCACGTCGTGCTGCTCGCCGTCGGAAGCCCGCTCGCCGGACCGACGAAGCTTCTGTTGATGCCGCTGCTTGCCATCCCCGTCCTCGCCGCCGCGCGGTGGCTCAAGCCCCCGATGACCCTCATCCTGCTCCTCGCAGCACTGCTCTTCTCATGGCTCGGCGACGGCGCCGGCGCGTTCTTCCCCGCGGCGCCGGAGCTCCCCCTGATGCTGCTGTTCTTCGGCATCGCCCATGTGGCATACATCCTGCTTTTCGCCCGCCATCTGAGAGTGCGGCGGATGCCGTGGTGGGCGCTGATCTACGCGCTCTGGTGGGCGACGATGATCGCCCTCCTCGGGCCGCACACCGGTGGCCTGCTGGTCGCGGTGGCGGTCTACGGCGTCGTGCTCGGCGGCACGGCGGCGTTCTCTGCACGATGCCACCCGCTGGTCGCGATCGGCGGCGCGTTCTTCCTCGCCAGCGACACGCTGCTGGCGTTTCGACTCTTCCTTCCCGACGGTCTTCCGGCGTGGAGCAGCCCGGCTGTGATGCTCACGTACACGCTCGGCCAAGGTCTCATCATCGCGGGCGCGCTGGTCACCCTGCGAAAGCGGACTGCCTGATGGATGCGGCACGCGTCGACAGCTGGCTCTGGGCGATCCGCGTCTACAAGACCCGGTCGGCGGCGACCACCGCATGCCGCGCCGGGCATGTACGCGTGAACGGCGACAAGGTGAAGGCCGCGCAGCAGGTGCGGGTGGGCGACGAGCTGCGCATCCGGATCGCCGGATTCGACCGGATCCTGATCGTGCGGCAGCTCCTCGTCAAGCGAGTCGGCGCCCCGGTGGCGGCGCTCGCCTACGAGGACAAGACGCCGGCGCGGGAACCGCAGGCCGCGTTGGGTCTCCGTGATCGTGGAGCCGGACGTCCGACCAAGCGCGAGCGCCGCGACATCGACAAGCTCCGCGGGCGGAACCACGACCCAGAGGATTGATATTCCGTCATCCTCCCCGCATTCTTTCGAAGCTTTGTTCTAGAATAGGGGTATGGCAACTCGGACCGACAGCGACCTCGAACTCGCGGAGCGACGCCGCGTACTCGAGGCCTGGGTCGAGAAACGACGGCGCATCGCCGCGCTCGAAGCCGAGGCCGCCGACCTGTTGGTCGAGCAGATCGTCCTCCACGACGCCGAGGTGTCCGCGAGCCCGTTCCACCGCGACGCGATCCACCGCTCCATGATCGCGGAGTTCTCCGCCGCGGGTCACGTGTCCCGCGGGTCGATGGACTTCGCGTTCGCCGACGCACAGGCGCTTCACGACCACCTCCCCGCAGTCCGTGCCGCATTCGCCGCGGGTTCCCTGAGCGCTGGCCACGTCCGCGAGATCGCCCGCGTGAGCGCGCTCGTCGCCGAAGCCATCCGCAACAAGAAGGTCGAGGCCGGCGTCATGGCGCTGTTCGAGACGGCGGTCCTCGTCGTCGCCGAGCAAGACACGGCTGCCCGCACCCGCGCGCACGCCAGGCAGGTCGCCAGCGCACTCATCGGCGAAAGCATCGGGGAACGGCATCGGCGAGCGGCCAAGGAACGCTGCGTGACCGTGAAGTCGCTCGACGACGGCCTCGCCCTGCTCACGGCAGTGCTTCCGGAATGGATCGCGACCGCCATCTCCGACAGGCTGAGCCGGATGACCCGGGAACTCGTGCGCGCGCGCCAGGATTCGGTACCCGAGTTCCTGCCCTGGTGGTCGGACGAAGACATCGATGCCCTGCATCCCGAAGACTTCGCGCTCGACGACCCGGCCTTCGACGCCTACGCCCCCGCGGCCAACGCCGACCCTGCTGACGCTGACGCTCACGCCGACGGGAGGATCTTCAGCGCCGACGGAGAAACGTTCGCGACCGATCCCGAGATCGAGCACATCCCTGCCGATGCGCGCACGTGGGCGCAGATCCAGGCCGACCTCTTCACCGACCTCCTCCTCGCCGGCGACCCGAGCCGCGCGCACGGCGACGGCCTCGGACGCATCCAAGGACGCGTCCAGGTGACGGTCGCCGCGACCACGCTCGCCGGCATCGACGATCAGCCGGCCGAGCTCGACGGGCACGGCCCGTTGGACCCCGACGTCGCCCGCGCTCTCGCGGGAGGGAACAACGGATGGACCCGACTGTTCCTCGACGCCGCCGGGATGCTCGTCGAAACGGATACGTACACGCCGACCGAGGGTATGCGGCGGTTCCTCCGTGCTCGTGACCAGCACTGCCGCTTTCCCGGTTGCCGCATGCCCGTGCACCGCTGCGAGATCGACCACCAGCACGATCATGCCAAGGGCGGGAAGACGCGCCTCGACAACCTCGGCCACCTCTGCCGGACACACCACACTCTCAAGCATCCCGACATCCCCGACCCGCATCGGTGGGCGGCGCAGCAGGAACGAGACGGCAGCATCACCTGGCACAGCCCGCTCGGCCGCGCCTACTCCGATCCCCCACCCCGACGGGTCATGTTCGTCTGACGCCGGTTCGGCGGACGAGCCTTGGCCCGCGGTGAGACGCCGAGATCAGTGATCGATCAGATCGCGCAACCATCCGGCCGATCGCACATGCTCGGCACCCGCGTGCTCGACCCGCTCTCGCAGTCCTCGGTCGCTGGTCACCGCGACCACGGTGCGCTTCGCGGCCACCAGACGCTCGACTTCGGTGACGATCGCGTCATCGCCCGCGGCATCGGCGCGGATGACGGACACATCACTTGCATCGGAGTCGACACCGCGCGCCTGTCCCTCGACCACCATCGACACCTCCGGGAACCACGCGGAGCCCTCGAGTTCCAGGTCGGCGGCAGGCACGGTCAAACCCTCCAGCCGTCCGCGCAGCCGCCGGGCCGCCCCCGCGCGGTCCTTCCACCACCCGTCCGGCACCGATCCGACGACGTTCGCCGCGTCGACGACGACCACCGGCCGCACCTCGAGCAGCGCGCGCAGTGCCGGCCACGACGCGCCGAAGCCCGGATGCAGCGGCCGCGCATCGACCTGGTCGACCGGCACCCACTCGAGCGCCACGCTCTCGGGGTCGCTGATCACCGGGTCGAACGGCACCTGCACGTCGGCGATCACGGTCGTGTACGACCAGATGCCCAGATCGAGGACGCTCGTGAACCGCGGCCGCACCGCGCCGTCCGGCACACCCGCTTCCTCCTGCGCCTCTCGGATCGCACCGACGATCGCACGCTCGCCCTCATGCAGCGCCCCGCCGGGGAGACCCCAGGTGCCACCGAAGTGGCTCCACGCCACACGATGCTGCAGCAGGATGCCACGAGCGGGATCGTACGCCAGCAGACCGGCAGCACCGAAGCGCCCCCAGTACTTCTCCCCGGACTCGGCCACGACCCACGCATCACCCGGATCCCGCGGCCCCTCGGGGCGACGCGGTTCACCAGCGGCAGGAGGTACGACAGTCACCCCCTCAGCCTTTCACAGCATCGGGGCATCGGCACCACGGCGCGACATGCGCCGGAACAGATCAGCGCTGGCGCTTCTCGCGCACGCGCATGTTGATCACGATCGGCGTGCCCTCGAACGAGTAGAGCTCGCGCAGACGCCGCTGGATGAACCGTCGGTATCCGGGATCGAGGAATCCGGTCGTGAACAGCACGAACGTCGGCGGACGCGTCGACGCCTGCGTGCCGAACAGGATGCGCGGCTGCTTGCCACCGCGCAGCGGGTGCGGGTGCTCGGCGACGAGCTCCGCGAGGAACGCGTTGAACTTGCCGGTCGGGATACGACGGTCCCAGTTCTCCAGCGCCGTCTCCAGCGCGGGAACCAGCTTGTCGAGGTGACGACCGGTCTTGGCCGAGATGTTCACGCGCGGAGCCCAGGCGACGTGCGCCAGGTCCTGCTCGATCTCACGCTCGAGGTAGCGACGACGGTCGGCGTTCTCCAGGTCGTCGTCGTTCAGACGGTCCCACTTGTTGAACGCGAGCACGAGCGCGCGACCCGACTCCAGCACGAGGTCGATGATGCGCACGTCCTGCTCGCTGATCGTCTCGGAGACGTCGAGCACGACGACGGCGACTTCGGCCTTCTCCAGCGCCGCAGAGGTCCGGAGCGAGGCGTAGAAGTCCGCACCCTGCGCCATGTGCACGCGACGACGGATGCCGGCCGTGTCGACCAGACGCCACATCTTGCCGCCGAGCTCGACGACCTCGTCCACCGGGTCGCGGGTGGTGCCGGCCAGGTCGTTCACGACCACGCGCTCCTCGCCGGCCGCCTTGTTCAGCAGCGACGACTTGCCCACGTTCGGGCGACCGAGGATGGCGACACGACGCGGTCCACCGATCTCCTGCTTCGCGACGGCAGAGACCTCGGGAAGCTTCTTCAGCACCGCGTCCAGCAGGTCGGCGACGCCGCGTCCGTGGATGGCCGACACCGGCCAGGGCTCGCCCAGGCCCAGGCTCCACAGGCCCGCCGTCTCCGGCTCCTGGCGGGCGTCATCGATCTTGTTGGCGACGAGGAACACCGGCTTGCCGCTCTTGCGCAGCAGCTTCACGACGTGCTCGTCGGTCGAGGTGGCGCCGACCATCGCGTCGACCACGAACAGCACCATGTCGGCGAGGTCGATCGCGACCTCGGCCTGCATCGCGACCGAACGGTCGATGCCGCGGGCGTCGGGCTCCCAGCCACCGGTGTCGACGAGGGAGAACCGCCGGTCGGCCCACTCGGCCTTGTACGTCACGCGGTCGCGGGTCACACCGGGAGTGTCCTCCACGACGGCCTCGCGGCGGCCGAGGATGCGGTTGACGAGTGCGGACTTGCCCACGTTCGGCCGCCCCACGATCGCCACCACCGGAAGCGCCGGGCTGTAGTGGATGCCGTCCTCGCCGAGCGTGATGCCCGCGAGAAGCTCTGCGTCCTCATCGTCCAGCTCGTAGTCGGCGAGACCGGCGCGCAGGGTCTCCGCGCGCTGCTCGGCCAGATGCTCGTCGATGTTCTCCATCTTCTCGGCGAGCTGGTCGGGGCCGCCTTCGTATTCGTCGTCAGCCACGGTGTGCTCCTTGGATTCGTTCGATCACCGTGAGGACGGCGTCGATGGTCTGGGGGAAATCGAGTTCCGTCGAATCGACGACCTCGACGCCTTCTGCGGCGTTCAGGAAGTCGACGACGGCGCTGTCTGAGGCGTCGCGCTTGTGCAGCGCCGCGGCGACAGCTGCCGCGTTCTCACCGGCGAGTTCACCGGCGCGTCGGGCGGCCCGTACTTCGGGGGCCGCGGTGAGGAGGATCCGCACGGGGGCGTCCGGTGCGACGACGGTGGTGATGTCGCGACCTTCGACCACGACGGCCGGGTACGACGAATCGGCGACGAGCGTGCGGAACAGCTCGTTCACCTGGGCACGCACCGCGGGCACGCGCGCCACGCCGCTCACGGCACCGGAGACCCGCGGGTCCCGGATGGCCTCGGTGACATCGGCATCGCCGACGCGCACGGTGCGGTCATCGGGGTCTAGCCCCAGCTGCACCGGGAAATCGGATGCGGCGGCGAGGACCGCGTCAGCATCGGAGGTGTCGGCTCCACGGTCCAGCACGTGCCAGGCGAGCGCGCGGTATGCGGAACCCGTGTCGAGGTAGCCGAGACCGAGCGTGCGGGCCACGGCCTTCGACACGCTCGACTTGCCGGAGCCGGCCGGCCCGTCGATGGCGATGAACTTCGTCGCGTCGGTGCCGTGTGCCGGTGCCGAGGACGGGGTGGTGGTATCAGTCATTGGTGTTCCCCGCGATCCGCCAGCCGCGTTCCTGGAGTCCGGTGATCGCCCCGTGCAGTGCGGCGGGGTCGACGCTGATCTCCGCCAGGCCGAACTGCGCCCCGGGCGAATGCTCGAGTCGGAGGTCCTCGACGTTCACGCCGAGTTCCCCGAGCTCGCCGAACAGGCGTCCCAGTTGGCCGGCGGTGTCATCGACCATGACGATGAGCGACTCGAAGCGCTGGTTCTGCCCGTGCTTCCCGGGAAGTCGGTCAACGCCGTCGTTGCCCTGACGGATCGTCTCGGCGACGATGCGTCGTGCGCCCGGAGCGCTCGGCTCACGCAGCGCGGACGCGACCTCGGCGAGATCGCCCGCGAGGGCATCGAGGATCTCGACGACGGGACCGGCGTTGGCACCGAGGATCTGAACCCAGAGCTCGGGGGCCGAGGCGGCGATGCGCGTGGTGTCGCGCACGCCCTGTCCTGCCAGACGAAGCGCGCCCTCCTCGGCGTCGGCGAGACGGCCGGCGAGCAGGCTCGCGACCACCTGCGGCACGTGCGAGGTGAGCGCGACAGAGCGGTCGTGCTCCTCCGGGGTCATCTCGAGCGGCATCGCGCCCACGTCGAGCGCGAGGGCTTCGACCAGCGCGAGGTCGGCGGCCTTCGTGTCTTCGTCGCGGCACACGACCCAGGGACGACCGACGAAGAGGTCGGCGCGTGCCGAGATCGCTCCGCCGCGCTCGCGACCGGCGAGCGGGTGGGAGCCGATGTAGCGGGTGAGGTCGACGCCACGCGCCTGCAGCGTGCGGAACGGCTCGAGCTTCACGCTGGCGACGTCTGTGACGACGGCCTCCGGGAACCTCTCGAGCTCGGCCTGGATCACGTCGGCGGTGACGTCGGGCGGCACGGCCACCACGATCAGGGCGGGCGTGTCATCGTCGGCGGCGAGGCGACCGGCGCCGTAGTCGACCGCGAGACGCAGCTGGGCGGGCGAGGCATCCGTCAGGACGACGTCGATGCCCTTCGACCGGAGCGCATGCCCGACGCTCGCGCCGAGCAGACCGGCACCGACGACGCGAACGGTGCCGGAGAGGCGCGGCGCGACAACGCCTGCCCTCCGCGCCGTGGGCGCACTCGTCGTATCGGTCATTCGTTCTCCTGCTCGCCTGGCGCCTCGGCGACACCGGAATCACGGCGCGACAGAGTGAGAAGCGCGCCGAGTTCGATTTTAGTCAGTTCCCGCGTCTTCCCCGCCGGGAGGGTTCCCAGGTGGAGCGGTCCGAACTGCCGACGCACCAGTTCGGTGACCGGATGCCCGACGGCGGCGAGCATCCGGCGCACGATGCGGTTGCGTCCGGAGTGCAGCGTCAACTCGACCAGGCTCGACCCGCGCGAGGTGTCCAGCAGACGCGCCTTGTCGGCGGCGATCGGACCGTCTTCGAGCTCGATGCCCTTCGTGAGCTTCGAGATCGTCTGCGGCAGCACCGTGCCCTCGACCTTGGCGATGTAGACCTTGGTCACGCCGAACGACGGGTGCGCGAGCACGTGCGCGAGCGCGCCGTCGTTGGTGAGGATCAGCAGACCGCTGGTCTCCGCGTCGAGGCGGCCGACGTTGTAGAGGCGCTCCTCGTAGTCGTCGGTGAAGCGACGGAGGTCGGGGCGACCGCTCTCGTCCTTCATGCTGCTGACGACGCCGGTGGGCTTGTTGAGCATGACGTAGCGCTTGGAGACGTCCAGCTGCACGGCGGTGCCGTCGACGTCGACGAGGTCGTGCTCCGGGTCGATGCGCCGGCCGAGCTCGGAGACGACGATGCCGTTGACGCGGATACGCCCCTCGGTGATGTACTGCTCGACGACGCGGCGCGAAGCCACCCCGGCGCCGGCGAGCACCTTCTGCAGACGGATGCCCTCGGGCGCGCCCTCGGAGTCGGTGGAGGCGTCGAAGCCGGTCATCGGATGGTCCCTTCGTCGAAACCGTCTGCACCGTCGTCGAGCAGAGGGGAGATCGGGGGCAGCTCGTCGAGCGAGTTGATGCCCAGGTGCTGCAGGAGAGCGTCGGTCGTGCCGTAGTTGATCGCGCCGGTCTCGGAGTCGGCGAACAGCTCCGTGATCAGACCGCGGGCGAGGAGGGTGCGCACGACGGAATCGACGTTCACCGCACGGATGGAGGCGACCTGACTTCGGGTCACCGGCTGCTTGTAGGCGATGACCGCCAGCGTCTCGAGCGCCGCCTGCGAGAGCCGCGCCGGAGCCTGCCCGCCCACGAACTCCGCGACCAGCGAATCGAGATCCTCGCGCACGTACAGACGCCAGCCACCGCCGACCTCGCGGAGCTCGAAGCCACGGCGAGGGCCCTTGCCCTTCCCGTCGTAGTCGTCGACCAGCGTCTCGAGCGTCTGCCGCACGGCGGGCACCGGGGAGCCCACCGCGGCGGCCAGCGCCACGAGTCCGAGCGGCTCGTCGACGATGAGGAGGATGGCCTCGATGCGCTCGGACAGCGGGATCTCGGTAGCGTCTGTCGCCTCGTCCGAGGTCGCCTCGTCGGAGGCCGGCTCCGCCACCTCGTCGACGGTCTCGGTCAGGTCATCGGTCATAGTCGGCCCCCAGGGTCGCAAGAGTCTCGTCCGACCAGGAGTCGGCTGCCCAGCGCAGCGTGAGCTCGCCGAGCGGTTCCAGTTGTTCGAAGGACAGCGCCGCGTGGCGGTAGAGCTCCAGCACCGAGATGAAGCGTGCGACGACGATGCCGGGCTCGCTCACCCCCGAGACGAGCTCGCGGAAGCTCAACGACTCCGTGCCGCGGAGCAGTGTGACGACGATCGCGGCCTGCTCCCGGATGCTGACCAGCGGCGCGTGGAGGTGGTCGAGTCCGACGTGCGGGATCTCCTTGGGCGCGAAGGCCAGGAGCGCGAGCGCGGCGAAGTCGTCGGCAGTGAGCGACCACACGAGCTCGGGTGTCTGCTTGCGGTGCTTCTCGTCGAGTCGTGCCGCACGGACGTGCCGACGGTCTTCGCGCTGCAGACAGCGGCCGAACCACGCCGAGACCTCCTTGAAGGCTCGGTACTGCAGCAGGCGTGCGAACAACAGGTCGCGCGCCTCGAGCAGCGCGACGGCTTCGGCATCCACCAGTTCGCCCTGCGGGAGGAGTCCGGCCACCTTCATGTCGAGGAGTGTGGCTGCGACCACGAGGAACTCGGATGCCTGGTCCAGCTCCTCATCGTTCTCGAGCTGACCGAGGTACGCGATGAACTCGTTCGTGACCGCGCTCAGTGAGACCTCGGTGATGTCCATCTCATGCTTCGAGATGAGGTTCAGGAGCAGGTCGAACGGGCCGTCGAAGTTGGACAGCGAGACCCGGAAGCCCGGATCGGTCGCAACCGTATCGCCCGCGCTCTCCACGAGCGTCGCGTCGACGGACTCCTCGCTAGGCGACAGCGCCACGGGCGACCAGCTCCCGCGCCAGCCGCAGGTATGCCTGAGCGGCCGCGTGCTCGGGGGCGAACTCGGTGATGGGCACACCCGACACCGAGGCGTCGGGGAACTTCACGGTGCGGCCGATCACGGTCTCCAGCACGTCGTCGCCGAAGGCCTCGACCACGCGCTCGAGGACCTCGCGGGAGTGCAGCGTGCGCGGGTCGTACATGGTCGCCAGCAGACCGTCCATCGTGATGGAGGGGTTCAGCCGGTCGCGCACCTTGTCGATCGTCTCAATGAGCAGCGCCACACCGCGCAGCGCGAAGAACTCGCACTCGAGCGGGATGATCACGCCGTGTGCGGCGGTGAGGGCGTTGACCGTGAGGATGCCGAGCGAGGGCTGGCAGTCGATGAGGATGACGTCGTACTCCCCCGCGACCTGGCGCAGGACTCGGGCGAGGATCGTCTCACGGGCGACCTCGTTGACGAGGTGCACCTCGGCGGCCGACAGGTCGATGTTCGCGGGCATCACGTCGAGACCCTCGACGCTGGAGTGCACGATCGCGTCGTGGGCGTCGCGCTTCGTGTCGAGCAGGAGGTCGTAGATCGTCGGCACGTCGTGCGTCGGGATGCCGAGACCGGCGGACAGTGCGCCCTGCGGGTCGAAGTCGACGGCGAGCACCTTCCGGCCGTACTCGGCGAGAGCTGCGGCCAGGTTGATGGAGGTCGTCGTCTTGCCGACGCCGCCCTTCTGGTTGCACAGCGCGATGATGCGTGCAGGACCGTG
Source organism: Microbacterium sp. NPDC055665 (assembly GCF_053618035.1). NCBI lineage: Bacteria > Bacillati > Actinomycetota > Actinomycetes > Micrococcales > Microbacteriaceae > Microbacterium > Microbacterium sp. NPDC055665. The sequence goes on from NZ_JBSHGY010000004.1 coordinate 282,401, forward strand.
GGACTTCAACGGTTCCGGGATCGCGAACCCGTGATACGGACGGCCGGTGGGTCCCATGGGGGTCTCGTCGGCCTTCTGCGCCTTCGCCCTGGACTTCGCCACTTTCTCAGCCACCGATTCTCCTGCTCCTTCGTGCTTGGTCGATTGTACCGGTCGGGCCGTTCCTCAGCCGCCTCGGCACGCGGCACGGCGCCTCTCCCGCATCGGCGGAGCTCAACGCGCGCGAGGGTGGGAGGTGGCGTAGATGTCCCGCAGGGTGTCCACCGAGACGTGCGTGTAGATCTGCGTCGTCGCGACCGACGAGTGCCCGAGGAGCTCCTGCACGACACGCACGTCGGCACCGCCCTGGAGCAGATGCGTCGCGAAGGAGTGCCGCAGCGTGTGCGGCGACACCTCGGAGGTGATCTGCGCCTTCTCGGCAGCCGCGCGGATCACGAGCCAGGCACTCTGACGCGAGAGCGGTGCTCCACGGGCGCCGAGGAACAGCCGGGCCGACGCGCGCCCCTTCGCCGCGAGTGCCGGGCGGACGCGGGTGAGGTAGGCATCGACGGCCGCGCGCGCGAACGACCCGATGGGCACGATGCGCTCCTTCGAGCCCTTGCCCCGCAGCCGCAGCACGTCGCCGTGCGCCAGGTCGTCGACATCGAGTCCGATCGCCTCCGACACCCGGGCGCCGGTGGCGTAGAGGAGCTCCAGCAGGGCGCGGTCGCGCACGCCGATCGGATCTTCCGGGGACGGAGCGGCGAGCAGCCGCTCGACCTGATCGATGGTCAGCGCCTTCGGAAGGCGACGCGGTGCCTTGGGCGGGCGCAATCGCCCGCTCGGGTCGTCGACCTCCACGCCTTCACGGGCGAGGAATCGATGCCAGCTCCGCACGGAGGATTGCAGCCGCGCCAGGCTCGACGACGCCGGGGCCGGCTCGGCGGACGCGCGCGCGGCGATGAAGCGGTCGATCACCGCCGGGGTGACCTCCGACGTGTCGGTGACGCCTTCTGCCGCGAGCCACTCGCAGTAGCCCTCGAGATCGCGCCGATAGGCGGCGATCGTGTGCTCGCTCAGACCGCGCTCGATCGTGACGTGACGCAGGTACGCGTCGAGGGCGCGCTCGAGCAGCATCCCTCAGCCCCGATCGCGCAGCCTCTGCGCCGCGGCCAGCACGCCGATCGTGAGGATGCCGTTGTGCATGCGGCCCTCGAGAACGGCATCCACCGCGTCGGCCAGCGGCACCCACTCGACGCGGATGTCTGCTTCCTCATCCTCGCGATCGTGCGGGTTCTCCGCCGACGAGATGCCCGTCGCGAGGAAGAGGTGGATGACCTCGTCGTTGCCGCCGGGCGTGGTCCACGACGAGACCAGCGGCTCCCAGTGGGCGGCCACGAGGTCCGCCTCCTCCGCGAGCTCGCGCTGGGCGGCCGCGAGCGGCTCCTCGCCCTCGACATCGAGCAGGCCGGCGGGCAGCTCCCAGTCCCGATGACGGATCGGATGCCGGTACTGCTGGATCAGCAGGACCCGCCCGTCGTCATCGAGCGCGAGGATCGCCACCGCACCCGTGTGGTCGACGTACTGCCGCACGATCTCGCCATCGCCGTAGCGCACGCGGTCGGAGCGCACGTCCCAGACCCTGCCTTCGTAGACGAGCTCGCTCTGAAGCACCTCCGGCTCGAACGGCTCGTCCCGGAGGGGCTCGATCGACTCAGGCATCGGCCGTGACGTCATCGCTCACGTCGAACAGCTCGCTCGCACGGTGACGCTCGATCGCGGCGCCGACGAGCCCGCGGAACAGCGGGTGCGGCGCGGTGGGACGCGAGCGCAGTTCCGGGTGTGCCTGCGTGGCGATGTAGTACGGGTGTACGTCGCGCGGCAGCTCGACGTACTCCACCAGGTCGAGCTCGGGGTTGAGTCCGGAGAAGACCAGGCCGGCTTCCGTCAGACGGTCGCGGTAGGCGTTGTTGACCTCGTAGCGGTGACGGTGCCGCTCGGAGGCCTCCGGCGCACCGTACAGCTCACGAGCGAGCGATCCTTCGGCGAGGGCCGCCTGGTACAGGCCGAGACGCATCGTGCCGCCGAGGTCGCCGCCGTCGAGGATGTCGACCTGCTCCGCCATCGTGGCGATGACGGGCTCGGAGGTCTCCGGGTCGAACTCGCTCGACGAGGCGCCGACGATGCCGGCCACATCGCGCGCGTACTCGATGACCATGCACTGCAGGCCGAGGCACAGACCGAGCGTCGGGATGCCCTGCTCCCGCGCGAACTTCAGGGCGCCGAGCTTGCCCTCGATGCCGCGGATGCCGAAGCCGCCGGGCACGCAGATGCCGTCGAGCTCGGCCAGCTGCTCCTGGGCGCCTTCCGGCGTCTCGCAGAGATCCGAGGGGATCCAGCGGATGTTGACCTTGGTCTCCTGCGCGAAACCGCCGGCCTTGAGCGCCTCGGTCACCGAGAGGTAGGCGTCGGGCAGGTCGATGTACTTGCCGACCAGGCCGATCGTGACTTCGTGCTTGGGGTTGTGCACGGCGTGCAGCACCTTGCTCCAGCGCGTCCAGTCGACCTCTTCCGCGGCCTTCTGGTCGAGGCCGAGGCGGCGCACGATGTAGGAGTCGAGACCCTGGTCGTTGAGCGTCGACGGGATGTCGTAGATGCTCGGCAGGTCGACGGTGTTGATGACGCCCTCGACGTCGACGTCGCACATGAGGGCGATCTTGTTGCGGTTGCTCGCGCTGACGGGACGGTCGCTGCGGAGCACGAGCGCGTCGGGCTGGATACCCACCTGACGGAGCGCCGCGACGGAGTGCTGCGTCGGCTTGGTCTTCTGCTCCCCCGACGCCCCCATGAACGGGACGAGCGAGACGTGAACGAAGAACACGCTGTCGCGGCCGAGCTCGTGACGGAGCTGGCGGGCGGACTCGAGGAACGGCTGCGACTCGATGTCGCCGACCGTGCCGCCGACCTCGGTGATGATCACGTCGGGGCGCGGGTCTTCGCTGGCCTGCAGCCGCATCCGACGCTTGATCTCGTCGGTGATGTGCGGGATGACCTGCACCGTGTCGCCGAGGTACTCGCCACGGCGCTCGCGCGCGATCACCTGCGAGTAGATCTGGCCGGTGGTGACGTTGGCGGCCTCGGACAGGTTGATGTCGAGGAACCGCTCGTAGTGTCCGATGTCGAGGTCGGTCTCGGCGCCGTCGTCCGTGACGAAGACCTCACCGTGCTGGAACGGGTTCATCGTGCCGGGATCGACGTTCAGATAAGGGTCGAGCTTCTGCATCACGACGCGCAGACCGCGGGCCGTGAGGAGGTTGCCGAGGCTGGCCGCCGTCAGTCCCTTGCCCAAAGACGAAACGACACCACCAGTCACGAAGATGTGCTTGGTCGTGTCGTTCTTGGGTGCCGCGGAAGAAGAGTTCATCACGGGCTTCGATCCTATCAGGCGGTGGGGACGCGGAGGCTGAGAAGTTCACGCGCGTGGGTCAGTGCGGCATCGGAATCGGTGAGTCCGGACAGCAGACGGGCCATCTCGGCCTCTCGGTCCTCACCCTCGAGACGCCGTACGCTCGAGGCCGTGACCGCGCCATCATTGGCCTTCACGACCGACAGGTGATTGTTCGCGAACGCGGCGACCTGCGCGAGATGCGTCACCGCGATGACTTGCGACTTCTCTGCGAGCCGGGCGAGTCGCCGCCCCACTTCGATGGCGGCCGCACCTCCGATACCGGCGTCGACCTCATCGAAGACGAACGTCGGGACCGGGTCGGTCGCGGCGATCACGACCTCGATCGCGAGCATCACGCGCGACAGCTCGCCGCCCGAGGCGCCCTTGGAGACGGAGCGGGGCTCCGCGCCCGGATGCGGGGCGAGGAGGATGGCGACGTCATCTCGACCGTGGGTGCTCTCGGCACCTTCTGAGACGGCGACCTCGAGGCGCGCATCCGGCATCGCGAGGGCGTGCAGCTCGGCGGTGACCTCATCGCCGAGACGTGCAGCCGCCTCGGTGCGGGTCGCGGTGAGCGCGGCGGCATGCGCATCGAGTTCGGCTCGCGCCGCATCGCGCTCGGCGATGAGACGTTCGATGCGATCGCCGTCGTCGTCGAGCTCGGCCAGGCGGGCCGAGCCGGTCTGCCAGAGCGCCAAAGCCTCGTCGAGAGAGCCGTGCGCACGGATCAGGGTCCCGAGCGCCGCGCGACGTTCTTCGACGGCGGCGAGCTCGTGGGGGCCCGTCTCGTCGAGGTCGGCCAGGTACGCCGACAGGAGTCCGGCGGTGTCGGCGATCCGGTAGCCGATGTCGGCGATGCTCTCGCCGATCTCGGTGAGCTTCGCATCGGCGGTGCGCTCGAGCAGCCGACGCGCCTCCGCGACGAGGGCCGACGCATCGGGCTCGCCGTCTTCGCTCGAGAGTGCTCCATGGGCGAGGGAGGCCGCGAGGCGCAGCTCTTCCGCGTTCGCGAGTCGCTCCGCGCGCTCGGCGAGCTCCTGGTCCTCCCCCGGCTCCGGTGCGGTCGCCTCGATCAGTGCGAGGGCTTCGCGCAGTCGCGCTGCCTCTTCCGCGCGGCGGTCGCGGTTCTCAGTGATCTCAGAGATCTCGGCATCGAGTGTCCGCCAGCGGGCGAAGGACGCGGCGTAGGCCTCGAGCGCCTTCGCGATCGGCGCACCACCGAAGCGGTCGAGGGCGTCGCGCTGGGCAGCCGCGGAGCGCAGACGCAGCTGCTCGGACTGCCCGTGGACCACGACGAGTTCTTCCGCGAGAGCCGAGAGCACTCCTGCCGGTGCGGCGCGGCCACCGACGCTCGCCCGGCTGCGGCCCTCGGCGCTCAGCGTGCGTGAGACGTACAGTTCGGCGTTGCCGGCTCCTGCGGGCTCCAGCTCTCCCCCGGCGTCGGCGACGATCTCGGCGACGTCGCCCTTCTCGGGGACGATCCAGACACCGGCGACCGAGGCCTGGGCGGCACCGGCGCGCACCGCACCGGAATCCGCGCGCTGACCCAGCAGCAGCCCGAGCCCCGTGACCACCATTGTCTTTCCGGCACCGGTCTCGCCGGTGATCGCCGTGAACCCCGGACCGAGGGGCAGCACGGCGTCGGCGATCACGCCGAGGCCCTGCATCCGCATCTCCTCGATCATGACTGCGCCCCCTGCGCCTGTCCGCGCCATCCTTCGACGGGCAGTTGGAATTTGCGCACGAGCCGGTCGGTGAACGCCGTGGGGTGCAGACGTGCGAGTCGCACCGGACGCGAAGAGCGGCGGACCACGACGCGCGCACCGGGCGGGAGGTCGTGCGAGCGTCGACCGTCGCACCACAGGATGCCCGAGCCGTCGGTGCGCTCGAGCATCTCGATGGCGACCGAGGCGTCGGGGCTGACGACCAGAGGCTTGGCGAAGAGCGCGTGCGCCGACAGCGGCACCACGGCGATCGCCTCGACGCTGGGCCAGATGACCGGTCCCCCGGCGGAGAAGTTGTACGCGGTCGAGCCGGTCGGTGTGGAGATGACCATGCCGTCGCAGCCGAAGCTCGACAGCGGGCGACCGTCGATCTCGAGCACGACCTCGATCATCCGCTCCCGGCTGGCCTTCTCGACCGTGGCTTCGTTGAGGGCCCAGGTCTCGTAGACGACCACGCCCGCGGCATCCTTCACCCGCACGGAGAGCGCGAGTCGTTCCTCGACCTCGTAGTCTCGGTCGATCACGCGGCGGACGGCCTTGTCCATGTCGTCGCGGTCGATCTCGGCGAGGAAGCCGACGTGGCCCATGTTGATGCCCAGCACGGGTGCGCCGCTGTCGCGGACGAGCTCGGCGGCACGGAGGATGGTCCCGTCGCCGCCCAGCACGATCGCCAGTTCGAGGTCGGCAGGATCGACGGACACTCCGAGCACGTCGGCATCGGCGAAGAACTCGTCCACGGCCACGAGAGCCTCATGGTCGTCGGCGGCCAGCACCGGTCGGGCTCCGGCTTCCCGAAGGGCCCCGATCACCCGGCGGGCGGCGTCGACCGTGTCGACTCGGCCGGCGTGGGCGACGACCAGGATGCTGCGCTCGTTCATCGTCCTCCTGCCAGTCGGTTGATGCTGTCCAACCATTCTGTCGGATTGCTGCCCCGACCCGGCGCGAGGTGCACCAGATACTCGGCATTGCCGTGCGTTCCGAGGATCGGGGAGGGCAGGATGCCGAGCATTCCGAAACCGAGATCCCAGGCGGTCCATACGGTGCGGGCGACGGCGTCCGCGCGCGTCGCGGGGTCGGTGACCAGACCGCCGCGCACCGCGGTGCGCCCGACCTCGAACTGCGGCTTCACGAGCAGCAGGATGTCGGATCCCGGCTCGGCGATGACCGCCACCGCCGGCAGCACGAGCTCGAGAGAGATGAAAGAGAGGTCCCCGACCACGAGGTCGGGGGCGTCGCTCTCGCCGGTCGCGTCGGTGAGGTTCTCCCGCGTCATGTGGCGCACGTTGTAGCCCTCGACGGCGACGACGCCGGGGTCGGCTGCGATCGACGCGGCGAGCTGACCGTGTCCGACGTCGACGGCGAGCACCTTGCGCGCGCCGCGCTCCCGGAGCACCTGCGTGAATCCTCCGGTGGACGCCCCCATGTCGAGCGCGAGGAGCCCCTCGACCGGGATGGCGAATCCGTCGAGCCCGGCGATGAGCTTGTGAGCCGCGCGGCCGACATAGTGATCGGCGCCCGCGATCGTGATCTGCGCCTCATCGTCGACGGCGGTCGAGGCTTTCACCACCGGGCGGCCGTCGATGCTCACGAGCCCATCGGCGATGAGTGTGGCCGCATGGCTGCGCGAGCGGGCGAGTCCTCGGGCGGCGAGGGTAGCGTCGAGTCGCGTCATCGGGATCCCGGGGTCTCCCGTTGGTCGAGCTTCGCGCCGCTTTCGAGGCGTCGGGAGAGCTCGTCGTGCAGGCTCGCGTACGCATCGGCTCGCGCCGGAAGAGGCTGCCCCTCGATCAGACGGAGGCGGCTCCACAGGCCGTCGGTCGGCGCACTCGTCGTCTCTTCGCTCACGGTTCCACTGTACGCGGCGCCTCCGACGGCGGCCGGAGCGACGCGAGTGGCCTCAGGGGCGATGGAAGGGGTCGTCGTAGAGGCGCTCGGGAACGCGCAGCACGAACACGGGTGTCCCCGATGCCCAGATCGCGGCTGCGCCGGCGCGCAGCAGGTCGATCTGCGATCCGGACTCCGCCACGATCTCGACGTCCGCCCCCACGACCCGCACGGCAGCGCCGTTCACATCGAACACACCGTCCCGTTCCGTGACCTCCGGATACGGCGCGTGAAGCTCACGCAGGTCGCCGAGGATGTAGGTCGGACGCGAGCCCTCGGGAGCGGCCAGCACATGCTTGGGGCGGTCGATTCCGGTGAGGACGAGCACGGAGTCGATCCCGACCCGGCTCGCACCCATGATGTCGGTGTCGAGCCGGTCGCCGATGAACAGCGCCTTCTGCGCGCCGAATCGGGCGAGTGCCTCTTCGAAGATGGGCGCCTCGGGCTTGCCTGCGACGGTCGCCAAACGACCGATGGCCGTGTGCACCGCGGAGACGAGAGTGCCGTTCCCCGGTGCGACACCGCGCTCACGCGGGATCGTCCAGTCCGTGTTCGTGGCGATCCACGGGATCCCGCCCTCGTCTTCAGGGACCTTGAGGGCGAATGCCGCCTCGGCGAGGTCGGTCCACGCCACCTCCGGGGCGAACCCCTGGACGACGGCGCTCGGCGAATCCTCGGCGCTGCGCGTGACGGTGTAACCGGCCTTCTGCACCTCGTCGACGAGCCCATCGCCGCCGACGACCAGGATCGTCGCCGGCGCGGGCACGATCTTCGCCATCAGCCGCATGGCGGCCTGCGGGCTCGTGACCACGTCGGCCGCATCGACGCGGAGCCCCAGGCTGCTGAGGTGCTCCGCGACGGATGCATCGGTGCGAGCCGCATTGTTGGTGATGTAACCGAGTCGCGCCGACTTCGCGGCCTCATTGAGGCTGTCGATCGCGTACGGCAGCGCGCCCGGGCCCGCGTAGACCACGCCATCGAGATCAGCGAGGATCGTGTCGACCCCATCGAGAGGCGTGCGCGGAGCACGCTTGCGTGAGAACAGCGCCACTACGCCTCCGGGTCTGTGTCGTCGGCCTCGTCCTCACCCAGGAGCTCCCGGACCTCATCCTCGACCGAGGGCTCGGCCGCGGCCGACTCGTCGGTGTCTGATCCGTCGGTGTCTGATCCGTCGGAGTCTGATCCGTCGGAGTCTGATCCGTCGGCGTCTGACTCATCGGCGTCTGACTCATCGGCGTCTGACTCGTGGAAGTCATCGGCTTCAACTTCAGCTTCAGCTTCAGCCTGCTCTTCAGCCTCCTCGAGGAACTCGCCCTCGATCATGCTGTCTTCGATGAAGATCTCCTCGTCGCCGGCCTCGTCGATGCCGAGTGCCTGGGCGGCGACCTCGGCGCGGTGCGCCCAGAACGCGGCCTCCTCCGTGCGCCCGAGATCCTCGAGAACAGCGGCACGAGCGGCGAACAGCGACGGGCTCCACTCGAATGCCCGATCCGGGTCGAGCTCCGGGATCTCGAGCTCGCCGAGTGCCAGCTCCAGATCTCCCTGGTCCAGACGAGCACCCGACATCGCGATCGCCAGAGCGACGCGTACCGGAGTCTCGAGGGCTGAGCGGTCGACTGCGCGGCCGGTCTCCAGCGCCCGATCGGAGCGACCGATGCCACGCTCGCTGTCGACCATCAGTGCGATCTGATCGTCCTTGCCCGAGATGCGTCGATAGGTGCGGAGTTCGCGGAGCGCGAGGGCGAAGTCGCCCGTCGCGTAAGCAGTGATGCCGAGGGTCTCACGGACGATCGCGATACGACCGGCACGGCGAGAAGCAGCGAGTGCATGCTCGTGGGCAAGCGCGGGGTCCTCGTCGATGAGTTTCGAAGCCATAGCCAGGTGACGCGCGACATGCTCCGCGTTCTCCTTGCTCAGGGTCTTGAGCTCGTTGCGAGCCGCCCCGTTGAGGTCGCGTGCCGTGATCTCGTCGGGGATCTGCGGCTCGTCGAACCGCGGACGCTCGTTGGCGGCCTGAGCCGGACGCTCCCGGTTCGCGCCTCCGCGCTGCGGGAAGGAACGCGATCGATCGCGGTCGCCGCCGTCGCGACGGGGTGCAGAGTCGCGGCGCGGAGCCGCACCGTCGCGGTTGTAGCCACCGCCTTCGCGACGCGGGGCTGCACCGTCACGGTTGTAGCCACCGCCTTCGCGACGCGGGGCTGCACCGTCACGGTTGTACCCGCCACCCTCGCGACGCGGGGCACCACCATCACGGTTGTACCCGCCACCCTCGCGACGCGGGGCACCGCCATCACGGTTGTAGCCACCGCCTTCGCGACGCGGAGCACCACCATCACGGTTGTAGCCGCCTTCACGACGCGGAGCGGCACCATCACGGTTGTAGCCGCCTTCACGACGCGGAGCACCACCATCACGGTTGTAGCCGCCACCCTCACGGCGCGGAGCTCCACCATCACGGTTGTAGCCGCCTTCACGACGCGGGGCACCACCATCACGGTTGTACCCGCCGCTTTCACGGCGCGGGGCGGCACCGTCGCGGTTGTAACCACCCTCGCGACGCGGAGCGCCACCCTCGCGGCGCGGAGCGCCACCATCACGGTTGTAACCACCTTCACGACGCGGGGCTCCACCGTCACGGTTGTAGCCGCCTTCACGACGCGGGGCTCCACCGTCACGGTTGTAGCCGCCTTCACGACGCGGGGCTCCACCGTCACGGTTGTAACCACCCTCACGGCGCGGGGCTCCACCGTCACGGTTGTAACCACCCTCGCGACGCGGAGCACCACCATCACGGTTGTAGCCGCCACCCTCGCGACGCGGAGCTGCGCCGTCACGGTTGTAGCCGCCACCCTCGCGACGCGGAGCTGCGCCGTCACGGTTGTAGCCGCCACCCTCACGACGCGGAGCACCACCATCACGGCTGTACCCGCCACCTTCACGGCGCGGGGCCGAGCCGTCACGGCTGTTCCCAGGGCGTCCGCCAGAAGCGCGATTGCCGCGCGATCCGCTGTCGTCGTTGCGACGCGGACGGCGCTCTTCCTCTTCTGGCATGATGCTCCCTGTTCTTTTCGTGTAAACGCAAAATGGCCACCCATCGATGGGTGGCCATTTTGTCTAAAAGGAGTCCGGCGGTGTCCTACTCTCCCACAGGGTCCCCCCTGCAGTACCATCGGCGCTGTGAGGCTTAGCTTCCGGGTTCGGAATGT